>JBGSUB010000082.1:0-21101 GCA_041753535.1 Lentimicrobiaceae bacterium | reverse complement strand
ATAAGCCCCTACACTGCCCACTAAACCAATGCGGCCCTGGTTTTGCTTCAAATGTGGCAGAGCGTATTTTATCGTCAAGGCTAACCCGGTGACATTACCTTGTAATTGCCTATTCCAATCTTTTGCAGTCAACTTATCTATGCTTCCAAAAACACCAAATCCGGCATTGGCCACAGCAACATCTAAACGCCCCCATTTGGTTATGATACTTTGAACAGCATTTTCTATTGATTTTTCTTCCATAATATCAACCGGAACTACCATCGCTTCTCCACCAGAATTCTCAATCTCGAGAGCAATCTTTTCTAATAATTCTTTACGTCTAGCTGAAAGCACTACTTTATATCCTAATCTTGCCCACTCAAAGGCCATAGCTTTGCCAATACCAGAAGAAGCACCTGTTATCCAAACAACATTTTCTTTCGTATTTGTCATTGCAAGTTTTATTTAGTTAAACTATTCGATTTTCAAGCTGACGCACATCGTTTTGCAACCTGGCGTTTGGCTGAGGAACTAAGCTGCCGCTAAACTATTGTTGACAGTAAGTTTTTATTCATTTTTAATTCGAGTTGAGTGAAGCATTTCTAGTTTCCATCCATTCTCTGTTAAAATTGCCGTTGCGCTTTCTAACCAGTGAGCTTTTCTAATGATTTTATTATCAACGGAGAATGTCGCATAGTTTTGGTATGCAACCCATGCCATACTGTTTACGACTTTAATTTCAATAATTTCAATTGTATTCATTCGTTTTGGATTCGGTTTCCGAAGTATGGCATTATCCAAATAATTTGCAATAGAATCGTTATTCCAAACTTCTCCGTTTTCCAAAAGCAGGAAGTCTTTTGTGTAGTATTTATCAATGTTTTTAGAATTTAATTTAGACCATATTTCGTCAAAAGATTCAATTACTAAATTTTTAATACGTGTTTTGTCGGTTTCATTTGAAACTTGACCGAATGATATCGGTGTAAAAAACATTATCAAAATTATGGAGTTGAGTCTTTTCATTTTTGTTGATTTTAAATTACTACTAACTACTAAATTAACCCCATTCAAAGTTATTTGTGTTTTTGTGTTATTAGCCGGAAATTATCAATTTTTCACTGAACTTTTTGAGGCGTCGTAAACTGCATCTTTCCGGTATCCAGGCTTGTTAACAGGATAAGCACTCTAAATTGTTAATCAGAAAAAAGCTAACACAATTAAGTCAAAATGGTTCATGAATAAATGTTAAAAAACTGTTAACTTTATAATCGGCCTGTTTATTAGTGTCTGATCAACGATCTTTAAACATATCCACCTTCTGCTTCCGGGACATAAGATTCAATTATTCTATTTTGATCATCAGATAACTTTTGTGCGCAGGTTTTGTTAATCTCGCAAAATAAATTTAACTTTCCGGTATCTAATAAAATTCTGTTTATGAAAAAGCTGTTTATTTCCCTCTTATTATTGTTCCTTCTTTCAGGTTCTGTTAAATCCCAGGTAAATGGCAGCTTCGTTTTCGATGGAATAAGCCGCTCCTGGATTGTTTACCTTCCACAAAATTATAATACCGGTGATTCCTTTCCGCTTTTGCTCGCCTTGCATGGCCTGACTCAGACAGGGCAAACGATTATGGGATTCTCCGGCTTTAACTCAATTGCAGATACCGCGAACTTTATTGTTGTCTATCCTGACGGAGTTGGAAATGCATGGAATGTCGGGTTTTCAGGAGGATCGACCGCTGATGATGTAGGCTTCATTTCTGCATTGATTGATACACTTCATCAAACTTACAATATCGATCTGAACCGCGTATATTTAACCGGATTTTCGAACGGAGGATTTCTGAGCTACCGGCTGGCATGTGAGCTCGGGAACCGCATTGCCGCAATTGCACCGGTTGCAGGTACCATGACTGATGGAGCTTACAATTTATGCTCACCTGAACGACAAATGCCTGTGCTTCATATCCATGGCACAAATGATTTTGTAGTGAGTTATAATGGAGGTTTTGGAAACAAATCAGTCGACCAGGTGCTCGGGTTCTGGAATAATTATAACAATTGTCCCGGGATTCCGTTAGTTGAAGATTTGCCCGATCTGGTTGCAGAAGGCTCTACAGTTAAACGCTATACATGGTCGCCATGTGATGAATCAAGCGAAGTTATGTTGCTTAAAATTATCAATGGAGGGCATACCTGGCCCGGATCAGTTGGTGTAACGGGAATTGGCATCACCAACCGTGATATTTCGGCAAGCGGGGAGATTTGGAAATTTGTAAGCAGGTTCTCACTTGAACTAACAACCGGGATAAATCAACTATCACATTATAAAATATTGGTATATCCGAATCCTGCCAGTGGAAATCTCCTGGTTTTAGAATCACCAGGTTTTCTTTCGGGTTCAGTTATTTCTATTGTTGCACCTGATGGTAAAATTGTTATCTCCAAGGAAATAAAACAAAATTCTTCCAGGATAGTGACCGACATTAAAGAGCTGAAACCAGGATTTTATTTAGCCATTGTATCTGGTTCAGGCAAAAGGATTGTATCGAAGTTTTTAATCCATTAGCAATAGAATCATGCCAAATCTAAAATATTAACCTTTCTATTTGAGTTTCAACTTTTATTTCTATTTTTACCTAACTTAATTAATTGGGGTCAATATGTTAATCACGAACTGTTAAAATGTTGATTTGCAATTACTGACAAACCTGCCTTGAAAAAAATCGAACTAATAATTGTAGGTCTTAGCTATAGTCAGGCTCAGTCCAATTCTTACGCCCTTGTTCTGGGCGAAGCCAATGGCAAACGCAGGTTGCCCATTGTTATAGGTCATTATGAAGCGCAGGCAATAGCACTGGAACTCGAGAAGATGAAGCCTTCGCGCCCGTTAACTCATGATTTGTTTTTTAATTTCGCCAAAACATTCGGAATAAATATTACAGAGGTGCAGATCACGAAATTTCATGAAGGTATCTTTTATGCGACACTTCTTTGCGACAATGGAATAATAATACAGGAAATTGATTCGCGTACTTCGGATGCTGTTGCTCTCTCAATAAGGTTTCATTGCCCGATATACACAACGGAAGAAATTATGGCACAGGCCGGTATACTGTTCGAAGAAGAGGAACATAATAAAGAAAGCATTGATGATTTATCAGTTGACGACATCCGATCTTCATTCCGGAGTTTAAGCTTAGCTGAACTTGAGGTGGAATTACAGCAAGCTATTGAAGATGAGGATTATGAGAAAGCGTCATTGATCAGGGATGAAATCAGAAAAAGAGAATAAATTCAGACAATCAGAAACAATTCAAAAGACACCTGATTTTTGAAGGAATGGTTTTTTCGTGCTCAGTTTTGAAGAAAATTGTCAAATCAGTTGAAAAGCAGTAAAATATATATTATCGAAATCAAAACTTAATCGGACTACCATGACTATCAAGAATCGCTTAATCCTGATGAATTTTCTTCAGTTCTTTGTTTGGGGATCGTGGCTTCTGACAATCGGCGCATACTGGTTTCAAAACAAACAATGGTCAGGAACCGAATTCGGGGCCATTTTCTCTACTATGGGAATTGCCTCTTTGTTTATGCCTGCCATAGCCGGTATTATTGCAGACCGCTGGATTAATGCAGAAAAGTTGTACGGTATTTTTCACATTTGCGGAGGAATTGTACTCTTAACTGTGCCAATGGTTAACGATCCATCGACCATGTTCTGGGTGATGCTGGTGAATATGATTTTTTACATGCCTACAATTGCCTTATCGATAACAATTGCCTACTCTGCTTTAAAAAATAAAGGAATCGACGTTATCAAAGAATACCCGCCCATTCGGGTGTTTGGAACCATCGGATTCATTGTTGCTTTATGGATAGTAAGTCTTTTGGGTTTCGAAACATCAGCTCTTCAATTTTACGTTGCAGCAATTGCTTCTTTTATATTGGGAATCTACGCATTTACATTGCCAAAGTGCCTTCCACTGGATAAAGGGCACAAACGGTCGTTTGTTGATTCGCTTGGACTTAAGGCATTTGCGCTCTTTAAGAATTTAAAAATGGCATTATTTTTCATTTTTGCCATGTTACTGGGTGCAGCATTGCAACTTACCAATGCTTACGGGGATACTTTTCTGCACGATTTTGCCAAAGTACCTGAATACAAGGATCTTATAGCCGTAAAATTCCCGGCAATAATCATGTCGATTTCTCAGATTTCCGAAACGCTGTTTATACTTACTATTCCATTCTTTCTGAAAAGGTTCGGCATTAAAAAAGTAATGCTGTTCAGCATGATTGCCTGGGTGCTGCGATTCGGACTTTTTGCTTACGGGGACCCTGCCGGTGGATTATGGATGATTGTTTTATCCTGCATTATCTATGGAATGGCGTTCGACTTTTTCAATATTTCGGGCTCCTTATTTGTCGAAACGCAGAGCGATCCGGCTATCAGGGCAAGTTCGCAAGGGCTTTTCATGATGATGACAAACGGTTTTGGTGCAGTATTAGGAAGCAGGATCAGCGGCATTGTGATAGACAAATTCTTTAAAATAGGAGATAATTTCGACTGGCAGGGAATTTGGCTTGCATTTGCAGGATATTCATTGGTGGTTGCTGTCCTTTTTGCTCTTTTCTTCAAGCACAAGCATGATCCGGAGTCAGTTGGCAACCTCGCTCATTAGAATTTCATTAGGTTACTTCTCTTTTGGGAATTCAACCTAATTAATTAGAATAAAATATCGAAATGATCATCCTTTTACAAAAGGTGATAGTATGAAAAATACCCGCAATGAAACAATACCACGAGCTTTTAAAACACGTTCTTGAAACCGGTGTAAAAAAGGAGGACCGCACTGGCACAGGAACTATTAGTGTGTTTGGTTACCAGATGCGTTTCAATCTGGCAGAAGGATTTCCGGCCGTTACAACAAAAAAACTTCACCTTCGCTCCATTATTCATGAATTATTGTGGTTCCTGAAAGGAGATACCAACATAAAATACCTTCACGACAATAAGGTTTCTATATGGGATGAATGGGCCGATACAGATGGCAACCTCGGACCGGTATACGGTTACCAATGGCGTTCGTGGCCTGCTGCCGATGGAACATATATTGACCAGGTGAGCGAGGTAATTGAAACCATCCGTAAAAATCCTGATTCGCGACGCATTATTATCAGTGCCTGGAACGTTGGAATGATTAAAGATATGGCACTTCCACCCTGCCATTTACTTTTCCAGTTTTATGTTGCCGACGGAAAACTCTCGTGCCAGTTGTACCAGCGCAGCGCTGATATTTTTCTTGGTGTTCCGTTCAACATTGCTTCGTACGCCTTGCTTACCATGATGATAGCACAGGTGACTGGGTTACAGCCCGGCGATTTTGTTCATACATTTGGAGATGCGCACATCTATATAAATCATATGGACCAGGTTAATCTTCAGCTATCGCGAGATTTTCGTCCGCTTCCGGTAATGAAAATAAACCCTGATGTGAAAGATATTTTCAGCTTCAGGTATGAAGATTTTGAACTCACGGGTTACGATCCGCATCCGGCAATAAAAGCTCCGGTTGCTGTTTAATAATGTCGGATAGTGAATGTGTGACATCGGATGTATTTTCAATCACTTCAATCTCATCCATCTCACTACTACCGTTAATCCAATCAATCCATACAATCTCATTAATCTCATCAATCTCATCAAACCCTTCATTCCATGAAACCAACCATCTCCATCATAGTCGCCATCGCCCAAAATAACGCTATAGGAAAAGACAACCAATTACTCTGGCATATTCCGGCTGACCTGAAACGGTTTAAAAAACTCACAACCGGGCATACCATTGTGATGGGAAAACGTACTTATGAGTCATTGCCAATCAGGCCCTTACCAAATCGCAGGAGTGTTGTAATTACCAATATCCCCGGCGAAATTATCGAAGGATGCACCATGGCTTATTCCATTGAGGATGCCATTAATAAAATGGATACTGAAGAGGAAAATTTTATTATTGGCGGAGGCTCAGTTTACAGGCAATTCTTGCCACTGGCCGATCAACTTTACCTTACTATTGTGCAAAAAGATTTCGATGCGGATACCTTTCTTGAAATTGACCATACCGAATGGGAAACAATTGAACGCGAAGATCATACGGAAGAAGAGCTCCCTTATTATTATATAAATTTTAAACGGAAAAGATAAAATTCCGGGTGCAGGAGTTACGGAGAGCCGGGTGCCGCTATGTATTTTGTAATTTATTAAGAAGATTTTACGTCGGTTTCTGCTAAATATCTTTTCAGGCTGCTTTACTCCGCATATTCCGGATAATGCTGTAGGTATATATCCCGAGTCCAATCCAAACCAATCCGAAACTAACCAGGTAAGCTGTGCTGAATGGCTCCCTGAAAACAATAATACCAATAAGCAACTGGAGTGTTGGCGACAGGTATTGAATAAATCCAAGGGTCGACAAAGGAATCCTCGTTGCAGCAATCCCAAACCAGAATAATGGCAATGCAGTTACAGGTCCGCCCAGAATTAACAGTACATCGGAAAGTAGAGAATAATGGCCAAATGAGCCTGTTCCCAATGAATTAACATGCCACAGGAACCAAAGGGCGACCGGTGCAAGCAATAGCGTTTCGACCATTAATCCAGGCATCGACTGCAGGTTAGCTTTCTTTCGCAATAAACCGTAGCATCCGAATGAAAATGCCAAGAAGAGAGAGATTATCGGAATCCTGCCATAGTGAAAAGTAAGGTAGCCCACAACTGCAAATGCAAATGTGACAGCTATAAGCTGTATCCGCGACAACCGTTCCTTCAGAAAACCACTCCCCGCAAAACATTCACCATCGGATTGATATAGTAGCCCAGGCTCGCATCGACAATATGATTATTATTCACTGCGTAGATATAGACAAACCAGTTTCCACCAATCAATGCGGCGGTGAGGATTAATATCCCAAGTTTAGGAGGGGATGCGAGATATTGAAGAAATATCTTATCATGGCGCCAGGCAAGAATTAGCGCAAGGAAAAGCAGAGACCAAACAATACGGTGAGCCAGTATCTGTTGTGGCGGAACGAGCAGCAACAATTTCCAGTAGAGCGGGAAAACACCCCATATTCCATAGCTAAGCAAGGCATATAAAAGGCCAGTCTTATATAGTTTTTGCTGGTGAAGCGATAAACTCATTCCTGAAATTTGAGGCAAAAGTAAGATTAAAAGCTACATAGGCTTCCATCCTCGCCGGTTAACAGGTAATATTACAGCTTCGAATATCCGGTTTAAGCTTATTTCTATTGTATTAATTGGTAACAATAATCAGTATAAACGCGACAAGAATATGATTTACTTACTGCCAAATATCAAAGGACAACCGATCAGGACTGGTAAGCCTGACAGCATCAACAGGTAAGCGGTTTGGAGTGACAAACCAGAGACCTTTATATTTTAATTCCGGGATTTGAATAAATAGGAATTCAGCAAGTGCATTTCTTATTCATTCACCTGCAACATATCCGTAACTTAGTTTACGATAGTACTATATCTTTACGGTTAATCCGTTTTAAGTAACGACTTTTTGCTTCAACAGGATCAGCATCCAAAGCAATATAGATAGTTGTCTTATTATCAATTGTAACAGCTTGCAGTTTGCCTAAATTGGGCGATTCGCAATTATGGCCTCTTTTTTCACTCATAGAAATAATTTTAATTGGGCAGTATGTATTGCCATGTTTCTCAAAAAGCTAAAGGTAATATTTTTTTCTTACATATTCCGTATATTATAATAAAATCAATAATATCGCTAAAAAAAAGGCTATCCAAAAGCTGTAATGAAGCTTATATTCAATAATTTCTTATTTTCGAAATATTTTTAAAAACAAAATGACCGACCTGCAAAGCACATCTGTAAAGAAATTAATTTCCGATTTAGCTTCTGAAGGATTTTCATTTCACGAAGACTACGAAGAAATTAACGAATATCGCTTTGGGAAATTATACAGGAGGCGGAATCTTGAGAATGTTGTCTTTGAGAAAGAAGGAGTTGCGATTAAAATTTATAATGATTTATTTTTCAGAATAACAGGCTTATCTTACACATATGATGAAATTTTACAAAAACCTTCCAAAGTAACGGATGATGAATTTTATGAAATGCAAAGGCTTTTAATCAGGCATAGCTTTGAACAACAAAAAAAACGATTAAAAGCTTCCGACAGCCATACTCCAATTCCACCACAATCATAAGATAGTCAATAAATTAGAACTTGGATATGGCATGGAGCAGAATGACTGTTCAACTCATTTCCAGCTTTCTTTAAACTAAACATTCCTTAGAATAAAAGAGGCTTCCGATGTCGGAAGCCTTGATTTCATTGAGTTTCACCTTGTGACCCCGCCAAGGAATCATAAATTATATGTTGAATATTTTACAGATTGTCATTGGTTTTTGCAATAATGCATTGTCATTCATGAAGAATCTCGTTTTCAATATTGATATTATTTTCAGCTATAAATGGTAGCTATGGTCTATATAGAATTAACTGATATGGGAGTTTAGGAGTTCACAATGGAATAAAGATCAATCCGGAGTAGCTACCAATGAACCGATAGATAAATTTAAACATGGGATTGTCTTAGAAACAATGCTGTAATTATATAAATCATTCACAGAATTATATAACAAAGATTGGTCTGATGCAGGTGACCTTTGTATTTATAAAAACCAAATTAATTCAAGAACTATGAAAATGAAAAAATCATTAATTATTATGTTGCTTGCCATAGCCGGAGGCTTTGGGATAGCAAGTGCACAGACACCAGCAGTTATGGTAAGTGACGCAGCAGGTTGGCACAAAATCGGTGAAAAAACAGTTGACTTCAAAACAGAACGTGATGAAATTGCCGTTATCGGATCCGACAGGTTCTCAACTATCAAATTCAAAGTTACGGAAGCTGCCATTAACCTGGTTTCCCTTGAAATAACTTACGAAAGTGGCGACAAACAAGATGTAAGTATTAATCAACCAATCAAAGCAGTTGGCGAAAGCCGTACCATCGATTTAAAAGGAGGTGCAGAACGTAGCATTAAGAAAATTATTTTTGTTTACAAAACACTGCCTAACAGTAAAGATGAGAAAGCCCATGTGGAAATATGGGGGTTAAAAACCAATGCAGTAAAAAAGTAAATCTTCTTTAGTGTTTTCAAAGCCGTCTTGTCTTATCGCAAGGCGGTTTTTTTTGTCCATGATTCAAAAGTTTGAAGAAAAATATAGTGCGATAAAAAACCTGATAATTATGTAATATCTTTCCAGAACTATGTAATACTAATCACCTCAAATACATTCAATTTTGTTCACGAATTAATCCTGACAGGTATAAAATTCAGGGGAACATTTTTTTTAAAACTAATACTATGATAGCAGAAAGCAAATATCAAAACGGACAGGAGAATTTTTCGGAAGGACATATCAAAAATTCTACCCCAGAATTAGGGGAGGATAATTAATATAAAAACAAAGAGCCGCAAGAGACTAAATATCAATGTCCTATGAAATGTGAAGGAAGTAAAACATATAATCAGCCAGGAGAATGCCCGTTTTGTACTATGCAACTGGTTGTAACAGGTATTGATGAACCTAAGATTCATGTTGAATAACTCCTGTTAAACAAACGGATATAAATAACGTAAAAGACTGATAGTATGATGAACGGATTTGAAGGATTTAGTTGGGGAATGGGCTGGGGCTTAATACTGGGCATTGCTGTTCTCGTTATACTGATCGGGATATATGTAAAGGTCAGAAAAAATAAAGCTTAGACCGTAAACCAGATTTTAATAAAACAAAAGTGATGAAAAAATTCAATGAAATTGAAGCAAGAAAAATTGGTAATGCGCTCAAAATTGACTGGAAAGAAGTTAGCCTTGACCAGTTTACCAAAGGACTAAATGTTGAACTTGAGCATGGATCAAAAGATCCGGAAACCAATGTCACCGACAATGATGGCAAATTGACCGGCGAAATAGCCTGGGCTCATTTAAAGGAGTTTCCTGATTATTATACCAGGCTTGCCAAAATGGAAAAGGTAGCTAAAGAGCATTTTAAAAACGTTGATTAAAAACAACATGTATGAATAATTTATTCAGAGGACTATTGTCAGGATATGGAGCTATGAAATTAGGTGGCGGCTGTTTCGGCACTATTGTGGTTTTTATAATTATCTGGCTCTTGCTTGGGCAATGCAGTTAACTTAATACTCCGAAAATCAGGAAAAACTGAAAGAAATGAAAACTCAGAGCAATGTCAGGAACTTCCCCATAGTCTGCGTGGGTGGCTCGGCAGGCGGACTTGATGCCTATATCAGGTTACTACGGAATCTGCCTGCTGATACCGGAGCAGCTGTTGTTATCGTTAATCACCTGAGGACAGTAGCAACCTTTTTGCACGAGATACTCCCTAAATACACCAAGATGCCTGTAGAATTGATTACGGAAAAACTGGATGTAAAGCCTAACCATGTATTTATAATCCCGGAGAAGAGGGACCTGCACGTTCTTAAAAAAGAATTTCGCCTGAAGCCAATTTCAAAACCCCGTGGATGGCCGGACGTGATTACTGTTTTTATGCGTTCGCTCACTAAGAACTGGGATGGCAAACTTATTGCTGTAATTGTTTCAGGATATGATGGCGATGGAGCCGATGCGCTAAGAGGAATTAAAGAGGTTGGCGGTATTACCATTGCCCAAAAACCCGACACAGCCAATCAGCCGGATATGCCTGAGAGTGCCATTGCAAGCGGATGCGTAGATTTTGTTCTTTCACCGGAGGATATTGCCTTGGAAATTAAGCGGATTGTGTTAGCTGACACTAAGAAATAGTTGTCAAAATAAATCACAATTATATCCATGTTAGGATAGGATTATTTTATTCTGTAGATGACTCAGGTTGAATCAGAAGTATATTTTATCGAATTTTGACTCCACTCCGAAAAGCCTCAAATGCTGATTTTTAACACTTTTCAACCCCCTGCCCCCGAGAGAGAAGTGTTAAAAATCAGCATTTTATTAAACCATTTTTTTAGGGATCGTAGGGTTAGTATTACTTTTGGAAGTGGGCTCAGTTTTTAATTCCCAAAAGGGGAACTGACAAAAAGCTGACTGTTTGAATAAGCCTAATATAGACTAAGGGATGCAGGGAACGGTAAATATAAATGTGCTTCCTTTACCTTCCTGGCTTACTACCCTTATCGTGCCATTATGCTTATCAATAAACTCTTTACATAGGAATAACCCCAAACCTGTACTCAATTCTCCGTCAGTGCCTTTTCGGTTTATCTGCTCATTGAGATGGAAAAGTTTGTTCATTATTTCTGCGCTCATCCCGATACCTGTATCTTTTACAGCTATTTCTACCCTGTCAATTCCTGAATACCTGGCTGAAACGGTTATTTGTCCTCCCTTTGGTGTAAATTTCGTTGCATTGGAGAATAAATTGCTGAGTATCGACCGCAGCATTTTGGCATCAGCCATTACAAAAATATCTAAAGGAATATCAATAATCACGTCAATCTCTTTGTTTTCAGTTGTTTGAAACTCCGGTTTCAGACTTTCTTCCACAAATGAAAGTAAGCGGAATACGCCAGGACTATAAGGAATTAATCCTTGTTCCATGTGGGACCATTGCAACAGGTTTTCCAATAATTTGAAGAGGTTATGTTGCAGATCGCCACATAGTTTCGCCCATAGCCTGAACCTCGCTTAATTGCAGTGAGGTTGATTCATGGGCAATAATTTGTGTTAAACCAAGAAATCCATTAAATGGCCCGCGAAGGTCATGGGCTATAATTGAAAAGAATTTATCTTTTTGAATATTTAGTTTTTCAAGTTCCTGGTTTTTTAGAATCAGATTTGCTTCAGCCAGTTTTTGCCATGTAATATCAGCAACAGTCAGCAGGAGATTTTCCCCGTCTTTAGTAACTATCCCGGTAAGATTTACATATAATGGTAAATGGCCATCTGTTGTAAGAATGACTTCGCAGGATTGGAGCGCAAGACTGCTGAATATTTTTTCACGAAAAAGATTGAAAACCGGTTTTGATTCGTCGGTAACAAAAACGGCAAACATCCTGTTAATCAATTGGGAGCGGTCCTTATGCAACATGGATGCTCCCATAAAGTTTAGCTCATTAATGTACCCATTTTTTGTGAGTGTAAAATAACCGATCGGCGCAAAATCGTACAGTTCGCTGTACTTATCAGAGGCTGTTTCGGCCCGTTCAATTGCATGTGTAAGTTCTTCGTTCTGCAGTTCAAGTTCTATCTGGTGCACATGCAGCTCATGAATAAGTTTCATGTCATCAACTTCCTGATAAAGATTACTGGAATCTGAATTATCATTTTTTAATACATCTTCAGCTTTTTGGCGTAGGACCCCGGATTTAGATTTTTTATTATTATGCTCCATGCTGAATTATGTTGTAAAGAAGGAAGATAAACAAAGATAGTGAATTAGGAAAGATTTTGTCAAATGAACCGCGTGTTTTATTGGAAACTGATTCATCTGCCAAAAGCGAATTAAGTTGATTTGCAAACCATTGGATTACAAAAATCAGTTTCGTGTGTAAATGTGCAACTTTTTACCAATGAGCATGTTACACAACTTCTGAAAAGAATTACATAATTCACACATTCGAAATTTGTAGAATGGATTTATTCAACAGGATATCCAGTCAGAAAAGTTACATTCAAACCAAATTTGCTTTTCTTTTTTCCTGAATGCCAATAATACATATCAGGTTCAACTTCTTTGGCAATTTGCAGAAGCTCGTTTGGCTTGTATAAGCGGAGAATGGAAACTATGCCATCCCAAACCGTACAAAACGGAATAATGGGAACAATATATGTAAAGAATAATCTTGAAAAACGGAATGGTTTAAAGAATGGTGTGAAAAAGAAGAATACAATCGGATGGACAATCAGAATGGCTAAAATTGCAAGAATATTTTTATTTCCGCCGTCAAAAATACCAATCCCTGACCTGGCATCAACTGCATTTTTTAATACAGCTTTTGCTATACTCTTATCGAAATGATGAAAACCCGAGAAAATTGTCCTGAATCCTTTCAATGTTAACGGCACATCAGCAGCATCAATAGAAGTATCAATAAATGAAATGCCACCCTTTGTTTTGGCCGACAGGTATTGATATGCGCTTGTGTTGGGATATTTATCAGTGAGGATAATTTTTATTTCAGTATCAGAAAGTTGCTTCAGGTCATTTTGAATCTGCTCAATCGCACCACCACCGCCGGAACATAAATCAATTACCTGGCTGGCATCTGATTTATTCATCCCTTCGATAATTAAAGGAACTATGGGCCGATAAAAGTCTACTTTGGTAATCAGGTAACGCAGGTAGTCAGTCATGCTTTCCCGTATAGTGTCGGGAAACCAAGCCTGGTCTTCAAATTCGAACAGAAAATCCCTTAGTTTCATATTCTGGCACCTTTTCGAAATTCCTTCCAGGTAAAGATCAGTGGCAAAGCCTTTATCAATATAGAGAATCCGTTGATCAGGTATATCTGAAAATATACTCCAGATTTAAGACAGACAGCTGAATCCAACATTACCCACACCCCGAAAGCAACCAGTATTGCGTTGCGGGCCCACCTTTCTTTATGTTGAAACGGGTACCAAGCGATAAAAGCGAGTAAAATATAACAACAAGCTATGGTAGCGCCTAAAGGGCCCCAGATAAAAGCCCGGAATGGTTCAATGGAAGCAGGAATAGAATTACCAAATCCAAAAACCTGCGCAAGCGCATTATTATAAGGCAAAAAGAGCGGATTACTGCCATAAACTGCGAAAGCAATCCCAAACATGGCGAATCCCAAACTGCTGTAGAATAACCATCGTTGCCAGAAAATAAAGGATTTCATTGTGTTTAAAATTATTGTTTTGAAGTGTTAAAACCAAAAAGTGCAGCCTGATGATTTTAGCTCAATTATTCCAACCTCAATAGGGTATCAACTGTTATCTTGCGAACCCGATAAATTCATCACATCTAATAAGTCTCAAATTCCAGTTAGAGTTGAAACGTATCTCTTGGGATGCAAAATTTGGGACTTTGGTCTTGGGACTTGGATTTTAGGTCTTTGTGCGTGATTTACGGAAGTAACCCGTTTTCTTGATCAGTAATCAGTAATTTGTTCAAATAAGCATTCAAAGGTTCGGCATCTGATGTAGCGGACCGAAATGCAACAAACATATCAGGACGAATAAGGTAATACCCCGTGTTACTAATCCCCAGACTTGTGTATATTTTACTTGTGTCAGGCTGGTGTTTTAGCAGGACAACTGCCAGTTTATACTTTTCAGAGATTGATTTTATTTCGGGGCTTAACTCCACGGCCAGCACTAAAAGAGTAAATCGGGATGCATCAAGGAGTTGGTGGCTGTTTGTTTTTTTGTTGTTATAAATAAAATCCAGGTAAGGGAACCGATAACCGGGCTTTGGAGTTCCACGTAAAAATAGTTTCTCCAAATCTTTGTTTGAACCAAAAGCCGGTTTATAATGAATGTCGATCTGCGAAATGGATTTAAAAAATTTTTGACGGGAATTCTCTTTGCTATCCAGTTTGGGAAATACCTTTTTGAAGAAAATCTTTAAAACAAAAGTTCTGTAAAGTTTAACAGCCAGATTTGTACTTGTAACCATTCTAAAAACCATATCGCTGTATCGCGCAAATCCTTTTGAAACACCTAATCTTTCCGATGAGTAGGAATTGAGAAGCTCAGGTTTTGCTCTTTGTTTTAGTACAAAAGCCAGTTTCCACGCCAGGTTGTGAGCATCCTGAATACCTGTATTCATTCCCTGTGCGCCAACCGGTGTATGTACATGTGCCGAATCGCCTGTTAAAAAGCAACTTCCCACTCGTATAGTACGGGCATATCTCTGCTGAGAGTGAGATACTGAAAACCATTCGGTATCATGCATAATAAAATTCAGGTTATTCCATCGCTGTAGGCCCTTTGTAATGGCTTCGAGCGTTATAGTTTCTGATTTTTTGACTCTTTTAGGGAAACTACCGTCGACCCTCCACCTTTCGTTCCCTAAGGGGAAAAACCCGGCAACTGAATTTCTTGTAAAAGCAAAGGAAATAACGCCTGTCCTGATTTCTGTAATTGCACCGCAATCAAGTATGAAAATTGGTTTCGGGTAGGTTTTGCCCTTAAAAGGAATATTCAAAAAACTCCTGATTGCACTGTTGCTTCCATCAGCTCCGACAATAAACTTTGATTCTATGGTATGTGCTGATCCATCCTTCATGATCACATCCGTTGTTACATTGTTTTTGTCCTGATCAAAGCTTTTAAATTCCACTCTTCTTTCAACAGAGTGGCCGCGATCACTGAGAAATTTCAATAATAACTTTTCTGTTTTCGATTGTTCGAGCATGAGTAAAAAAGGAAATTGAGTGAGGTTACGGCCAATATTTTTTATTAAAGTACCTGCAATTTTTTTTGCATCGTATAAAATATCAATTCCATCGGCTACTACTCCTTCGTTTATTGCTTCACCCGCAATCCCTAACTGTTCGAAAATTTCAAGAGTCCGGGCCTGCACAATCAAAGCCCCGGAATTGGATGAAGGGAAGTCTCTTTTATCAATTATACGAAACGAAACCTGGTGAACGGATAACTGGCATGCCAGCATGAGCCCAGTCGGGCCGGCACCGACAATCAGAACTTCGGTAGTACTGTTATGCGAATGTTCCATAATCACCTGTTTTTCCAACTACGAGAATGCGGAATAGTCGTTTTTTCTGAATCGTAAAGTTCCTCATGTTTGCTTTTTCAAGCAAATCCCTTAATTCGCTGGGTATAAATGCACGAAGAACTGATACAGGGCCGTCATTTTTAGCGAGGGCTGTTCCGTTTAATAAACGCGTAAAAAACCAGGCGCTGTAATATGCCGGCCAATTCCTCTGCAAATCGTTGATTACAAATCCAGTAGTTACTTTTTCGCTGAAATAAGTGAACAATCGTATAAGTTCATCATCGCTTAAATGATGACAAAACAAAGAACAATGCACAATATCAACGGAAGTATTACGATCAAGAAATTCCTGGTAATCTGTCGTTATGCCGCTGATTTCCGGATAGCTACGGCAATGATTTTGCAAATATTCAATTACATCGGCATTCATATCAACACCAATTAACTGAACATTAAAATTGTTATCACGGGCCCAGTCAGCAATGGCCCGCAACGAATCGCCGCTTCCGCATCCAAGGTCAACAACATGATAGATTTTAGTATGATCCGTTATTAATTGTTTTATCCCGTTCAACGAAATGGCATGCCCGCCGGTAAACCTGTTCAGAATACCGAGTTCCCTGAGATTTTTAAAAAGCAAATCCTGCTGAATGTTTGTATCATCAAGCAATTCCTTTTCTTCGGAGCGGTATTTGAATTTAGAAATCATACTTCATTCAACGTTAGGTTTTTTACCGCAAAGACGCAAAGAAATAAATCGCAAATTATAAGCATATCAGGCGTCGATTTACATATTTTTGATACTTAGGCCAATGAAAAATATTAACGAGTTTTGATCCTAAAATTCTGTTTTATCGGATGGAAACAAATTCCTTTTTACTGCTCACCTGAGAGTTTAGCTTTGTTGTAATCTCAATTTCATTTGTGTCAGATCTTTCGGATACGTTCGATTTATAGGTTAGCAAGGCAGTTTCAATACTCAATCCCGGGCCAAACCCAATTGAGAATATGGTTTCACCTTCCGGGTGGTCAGCCTGCATGATTTCGTTTAGGACAAAAAGAATGGTTGGCGACGACATATTTCCATAATCCGCCAGCACTTTATAGGAATACTGCATATCCGCATCACTCAGTTGGGTTTGTTTTTTTATGGAATCAAGTATTTTTTTTCCGCCGGGATGTATGGCCCATTTATCAATAGCTGAAGGATCAATTTTTAACTTTTCGCTGGCTTTCTGTACTATTTCATTCACTTCATTGCCAATAAATTCAGGTATTCCGGTATCGAGAACCATTTCGAAATTCAGAGGCGTGATGTTCCATCCCATTAAATTTTTGCCTTTATTAAGAAGCAACGAATAGAATCCGTTTATGGATAAACCTGCCTGCTGATCCTTTTTTGCAGCTGCATCGGATACCACCACCACAGCCGCGGCACCATCGCCGAAAATAGTGTTAGCCAGCAAATTATCGCTATTGTCGACAGCCTGGAAATGCAGGGTACACAACTCCACACAAACAACCAGCACTTTTGCATTTTCGTCGGTTTTGATTATCATATCCGCAAGGTTTAATGCCGGAAACGCGGCATTGCAACCCATAAAATTTATCGCGGTATGAAAAATATTTTCGGGTAAATCTAATTGCTCGATTAATGCAGCTCCAATTCCGGGTGCATATATTCCTGTGCAGGTAACAGTAATAAGGTGCGTGATCTTAAAATCTGCAATGCTTGTATTAAGTTTTTGAAATGCATTCTGCATGGCATTGATAGCGAGTGGAGTTGCATTTTCTTTAAATACATTTAACCTATCCCGAACATCCGGAACTGGTTGATTTACAACAAATAAGTTGTGTATTGACTGAGTGTTACCAAAATCGGGCACAACTGAATAACGGGTGTTTATGCCGCTGTTGTGGAATAAAATATTCAGTTTCCGCGAGGCAGTATCGTCGTTGTAAGCGCTTTTCATAAACTCCAGTATAGTACCTTGTTTTGCGCTATATTGTGGCACGGCTGTTCCTATTGAAATAATTGTACTCATGTTAAAACCAAGTATAATGATTGTTTAAAATCAGTACCAGAAAGTACAGATTCATGCAGGTTGATGTAAGGAGGTTCATTGTCATTGTATTTTCAAAATTCGCATTATCTGTGTTCTTCCTCACTTTGGAAAACCAAACCGACAAATCAATGATCACGGGCAACATCAGGAAGATGAACAGCAAAACAGCTATTTGCTGATTCTTCAGATTGAAATAATAGTAGAGGAACAAGGTTGCAATTATGAATAGAATTCCTGAAAAAACAAAGGTCCCATTGTATCCGAGTTTATAACTTATGCTAATTACACCGTCCTTTTTATCTGCTTCGTGTTGATAAATCTGCGTAAGCGGGTAAACGCTGCCAATAAAAAAACTTGCCACACTCATGCAAATGATGGTATTGAGCGTAAAAAAGGTCGTTAACGAAAACGTGGAAATTGCTGAAGAAGCCATTAAATAAACAAAAGCTCCCTGGAAAAGAAAAACGGTTAAAAATCCGATCACTGCGTATTGTTTTAATCTAACATTCCTGTAGCTGTATGCCCTGGAAATCAATATGAAAATAAATACCAAAAGTGAAAAACTATAGGAAATCAACAATCCTCCTATCACAGCCACAATATCCATCAGCAGTGTTGCCTTGAACAAATTTCGCGAAACTTTCGGCGGATGTTTTAGTCCGCCGATACTTCCTGTATCCCGGTCCTGGAAACTGTTATACCCGTTGCTCGACGGGAAAACGAACAAGTGCAGAATAACGAATGCAATTGCCGTGGTTTGCCAGTTTATGGTACTTGCCTGGCTTACCGCAAACAGAAAAACCGGCATTAAAAAGAACGAAAATGGCAACCGCAAATGTTTAACGGTGCTTTTATCAAACCACGAAAGGATAAGCATGTTTTTCATCTTGACCAGAACGATTTAACAACTTCGGAGAATCCGTTGTAGATATTCACACTTTACTTCGGTACACCAAATATTTCCTCTGAATTCAGAAGCAGATCGACATACTGGGCTCTTTTATAAACAAACGGATCATTACTGAGACTAGTTTTCGAGAGTTTGCCTCTGAATTCATCGAGGCTTTTATAGTTTTTTTCAGCCATCCAGTCAGACAGTTCTTTCTTGATTTTTTCAATCTGAAGCAGTCCATGTTTATATAAAGTGCTCACCACCTGCACGCAGGTAGATCCGGCTAAAATCAGCCTGATAACATCAGCACCGGTAAATACACCGTGGCTGCTGCAGATGTCGGCTTTAATGTTTCCGGATAATAAACCCGCGAATCGTAATGATTTCCTGTAGTCGCCTTCATTACTGAAATTATAGAACTTAACGTGTTTCTCAGTATTTATATCAATATCAGGCTGGTAAAAGGAATTAAACAAAACAACTCCATCCATTCCCGCTTTGTCGAGCTTTTGAATGAAATTCAGGATATTGGAGTAGTCGGGACTTAATTTCACGCTCACCGGTACCGGGCTGTTTTTCCTGATCTCTTTTACAATATTGATCTGTTCGTCCTCTATTTCTTTTGCTTCTCTTTGAAAATCCGAAGGAGTCTGGTAGAAATTCAGCTCAATGGCATCAACCCCGGTTTCGGCTATTAATTTGGCATAATTGATCCAGGTTTCAGTATTTACTGCATTCAGGCTGGCAATAAGCGGAATAGATAAACTCTCTTTTGCTTTCTGCAAATTCAGCAGATGTTCATCCGGCCCGGCAAATTCCAGCCTGGGATGGGTGGTAATCATTTCCGCGTTCATATCGTTGAATTCGGTAAGCTTTTCATCCAACTGAAACTCTTCGAGTTGTATTTGTTCCTCGAACAAGGATTTGTATACAATTGCAGCAGCACCAAGATCTTCGGCCTTTTTCAGCCTGTCAAGGTCGGTTACCAGGTTTGAAGCTCCGATTAATATTGGGTTATCAATTTCGATACCCATGTATTTTGTTTTCAGGTTAATCATTTATCAGGAATTATTCAGATTAAATATAACACTTTGGTGTTTAGGACATGATTTTATTTGAATTATGGGAAACAATTTTCGGGCAGCCGGATAAAGTTAAAAAGCTACCACTTATGATGATTTCTGGTTACAAAATTGAGCATATATAGCCCTGATTGTGTTACATAATTTTTCAAATGAATTATATAATTCACATATTTTAACGGCTGGGCCCAAATTGCCATTGGTTTCCTGGTGAAAGTCGGTGTTAGTGCTTTGAAATCAATTATAAACCCACGAATTTCTTTATAAGCGCAAAATGTCAGTAGGACTTTGAAAACAATTGAATATGTTTATTGTTACCCAAGAATATAATCAGGCTTTACGATGCAATATTGCTGTCATTAAGTTTGATTCAAACTCACAATTGAATTATGAAAGCGTTATCAAAAAGTGAAGTAACAGAAATCCTGTCAGTTAAATCGAAAAACTGGCAATCAGATGGGGATAGTATTAAAAGGGATTTTAAATTCAAGACTTTCGTGGAAGCATTTTCATTTATGACCGCCGTTGCCTTAAAAGCAGAATCAATGGGCCATCATCCGGACTGGAGTAATGTATACAATACTGTAAAAATTAAGCTCAATACCCACGATGCCAATGGTATAACTGAATTGGATTTTGAACTGGCCAATACGATAGATAGTATATTTGTCAATTATTAGGACAAAGTTTAGCTTTTTTCACAATGAATGGACTAAATTGTGGTCATCAATCTGAATTATACTGCTAAGTAAAGCAGGATTACGAACAAGAACATTTGTTTTAAGGAAACTGGGTACAACAAAGGATACAACAAAGTTTCCTAAAGGTATATATTTATCTGTATTATTGTTGTATCCTGTTACAACATTCTCTAAAAAAAAGGCTTCCGATGTCGGAAGCCATGATTTCATTGAGTTTTACCTTGTGACCCCGCCAGGATTCAAACCTGGAACCTTCTGATCCGTAGTCAGATACTCTATTCAGTTGAGCTACGGGGCCGTTTTGAGGGTGCAAATATACAAATTTATTTAATTTCATAATCCCAATTATTCTATTTTTGCCTCAAATTCTTAATTTACTGGAGTTTCCTCAAAAATTTAGTCAGGGAATAAAGATAGCTGAAAAGTATTGTAATCTTGCCCAATTCGGGATTTAAACGAATCAGGGCCTGTTCTTGAATGTTTAAGAAGTTCAAATATTCCATCAGCCATCGCATAATTGAAGAAGGTTGGTACTCCAAAGAATCGTTTTGAGAGCAAGAATATTTTTTGTACCATAA
>JBGSUB010000081.1:0-37913 GCA_041753535.1 Lentimicrobiaceae bacterium | reverse complement strand
GTTGATATTTTGGCTATCGCCCCTCGCCGGTTCTCCCCTTCGCCCCTCTGAAAGTTTAAAACAATAATTTTAAACAGACTCTAAGAATTGTAAAATTTTAACGAAAAGCCTGCCGGTGTTTTGAATACCGGCAGGCTTTTTTAGTTTCCAGGAATACCATTTATCAATCAGCATCCGATAAACATGAACTTTTCAGGCAAAAAAAACCAGCCTTATGAGCCGGAATTTTCCTTTTTGCAGGTATTATTATTCGCTTATTTTACATTTACAACAAGCACCTTCGACAAACTCCAGAATGATTTGGGATTGAGGATGATAAGGCTGTCGGATTTATTTTTGCCAGTGATACGATACGATGTGGACGGATGTGAACTCAAAATATCCACTTTATCCTTCATAATCGGAAGCACATTAAAATTGGTAAGATCAATGCGTGTGAAATAGGTCTTATTCATTTCAGGAGCCAGTTCTTTCGTCTTACCCAATCCAATAAATCCACCTTCTTTGGTAATAATTTTCTTTTCTTTCAGGTAAGAGGTTGTGCCAATAACATAATAGGCTGTATTAAGCTCGGCTGTCTTTTCGTCAATAACCTGCTGTCTCTGTGCATTTTGTGTACTAAGATTATCAACATTGGCATTCAAATCCACCACTTTGGTTGTTAAATCAACTACCTGTACATTTACTTTTGCAAGATCATCCTTAAGTTGAGCTATCTGAACATCTTTTTCTTCAATTTGCTTGTTCAGGTTTTCGACCATCGCTTCCAGTTGTACCGAATGAACACCTGAACTCTTCAGTTTAGCTCGTAATGATGCAACCATTGCGCGGTTATCCTGCTGCAACTTGTAGATCATGTTAATATCGCTGTTAATCTGATCCTTCGACCTGGTTTTAATTTCGGAGTTTCCTTCAACTGCTTTGCTGATGATTTTTTCTTTCATCTTGATTGAATCCAGGTTCGATTGAATATCGTTGAAGGCGTTAACAAAGTCAATAACTGTTGAGTCTTTCTCATAACCAATAGCTATAAGGCTATCGTTTTTTGCCTTCAACATGGCTATTTCTTCATTTTTTTGATTGCAACCGGCAGCCAGTATCATAACTGGAATCACCAATGCGAAAAGTAGTTTTTTCATAACAATTGTTTTAATTGGGGTTTTTGGAATTAGTAATATGAGTAGTAAGTATTTGTCAATCAGGTATATTTCTTTAATCTGAAAAGGCTTATTTATTTTGAGACAAATTTACAACCCCCAATTACCAATAACATTACACAATTTAACTTAAGAGTTACATAATTCACACTTTATCTGTTTCTTAGCAGCAGTTCAGTTTAGGTACCGGTTTTACACTAAAGAAAACAGCCGGGAGTTCCGGCTGTCTTTTTAAGAAACTTTGATTTGTTTCAATGGTTTTGGTTTTGCCTCTTCTTTTTTCGGAATACTAACCCTAAGTATTCCATTCTCATACCTGGCGGAAATTTTATCGGTTTCGACTATGGCCGGCAGGGTGAATGAACGGCTGAACGACTGGTAACTGAACTCGCGGCGGGTAATGTTATTTTCTTCTTTCGACTGGCTTTCAGCTTGTTTCTCGGAAGAGATCGTTAACACGCTGTTGTTGAGTTCAATTCTGAAATCGTTCTTCGTCATGCCCGGGGCAGCCATTTCCACTTCAAATTCGTTCTCGTTTTCTTTAATGTTAACCGACGGGATGGTGGTGTTGGTGAGTGAGAAATTCTGATTCGACCAATCGTACCAGTCGCGGTTCAGGAAATCATTAAAGAAATTTGACCAGGCGGGCAAATAATTCTCTCTTTTTACGAGTGACATAATAACCTCCTTTTTTGAAATTGTTAAACTTATATGAACTTTATTGCTATTGCGAAAAAATCAAAGAAAATGCCATTTGGATTTAAATCAATCCGGATTTTATAATTTATTGTTTATTAATTGCTTAGCAAATTATATCTGCGAAATTGGTTCTGCCAAAATGACTTAATGGCTTGCAAAATTGTCATTCCCGAGGTTAATCGAATCTCTATGTGGAAGACCCAAATACCAAGTCCCAAATACCAAATCCCACATTCCACATTCTACATTCCAAATTCCAAAAAGGTTTGCTATCAGGTCCTGAAATTTGAGACTTGGATTTTGGGACTTGGATTTTTTTGAATCCAGGTATTTTTCCGTAGTGCAATATAGGTTTTTAATAAAGTGTGAATCATGTGTGAATCATGTAATTAAATGTAAAAATTGTATAACGAGTGAGGCATTCCGCAACAGTACCTTTGGCCTGAACTAATAAATTAAGATCATGCCACTTTTAACCATTTTGCTTGTTATCATCGCCGCAGGCGTATTGCTTTGGGTTGTAAACACATACATCCCGATGGATGGAACTATAAAAAGAATTTTCAACATTGTAGTTGTGATTCTTGTCATCATCTGGCTTCTGAAAGTATTCGGGCTGTTCAGCTATCTTACTAATATTACAGTTTGATAAATAGAATAAGGGTTCAACCAGGAAATGAAAGGAATATGGTTTTTAAGGAGGCCAGAAGACCGAAGTCGGAAGACCGGAGAATTCCAGTAATTGACATTCCTTTCTTCTCATGGGAAACTGGCCGTATCAAGTTAAATTGTTATCCAACCTGCTACTTGAATAGAATAAAACTGTGTAAAGTAGCTTCCGACTCCCGTCTTCTGACTTCCGACAATCTATTTTTCCCCGCTAAATTAATAGCAGAACCAAAATAAGAAAATACAACCAAAAGAAAGATAATTGTTCGAACAGTTTCTTTCCAAAATTAATTAGTCAATAACTTAACAAATTTCATTCGTAACAAGGCATAAAAACAAAAATCATGAATCTAAAAAGAATTTTTGGCGCATTACTTACCGTACTTGGTATAGGCGGACTAATATATACAGCAATAGTATTTGTGAATACATCGGGCGGTACGCGCGATATTAAAGCACTTATTATATATGGTGTTCTCGGAATAATTTTCTTCGCTGCCGGCATTAGCCTGGTGCGCACTACCAAGGATGAATCGTAATCTGTTAAGGAATTGCTATAAAAGTTAGGCTCATACCATTTTTATCGTATCAATTTCAATTTTCGGTTTTATTATCTGAACGGAATACCCGTTCGGAATAATTTTTTGCCCGTGTGTTTCGGCATATATCTTGGTAAATTCGGCACCAAAATATAGAATAATAGCTGAATAGTACACCCAAACAAGTATCAGTATAATTGATCCTGCGGCACCATACCACGAACCTAATACGGAGCGGCCCAGGTAAGCACCAATGGCAAATTTGCCTATCATAAAAAGAAAAGAAGTAAAGGAAGCCCCGATAAGGCAATCGCGCAAAGCCAGTTTCCCGTCGGGCAGGGTTTTAAAAATAACGGTAAATAAAACGGCAATGATTACGAAAACAATAAGCAGATTCAGCGTATAAAACAGATAAACACTGTCCTTCGGGAAAAACCCGGCAAGCCTGTTGTTCAGTATATCCATCAACGCGTTTATTATTAAGCCAACCAGCAATAAGAAGCCTACCGAGCCGATCATAGAGAACGACATCAGGCGGTTTTTGATAAATTTTATTAATCCGCGTTTTGGTTTTGCTTTGAGTCCCCATATAAAATTGATTGAATCCTGTATTTCGACAAATACTCCTGACGCGCCTATCAACAAAACAATAATCCCAAACGTGGTAGCAAACAGGCTGCTGTGCGAAAGCTTTACATTTTTAATTATTTCCTGTATCTGCAAGGCGGCATTGTTACCCACCAGTCCGTTGATTTGTCCGAACAATTCACCCCGCACAGCCTCGGCACCAAAAAAGAACCCTGATAAACTTATGATAATAATAAGCAGCGGAGGCAATGAAAAAATGGTGTAATAGGAAAGTGCGGCACTCAGTTTCAAGCCTTCATCTTCAATAAATCCGGTGAAGGTTCCTTTGAGCAGGTACCATACCTTCCGGGAACTATTTTTTACTTGTATAAGAACAGGTTTCATGATTAAAGGGTTTGAAATGTTTGAAGAGTTTGAAGGGTTTGAAGGGTTTCGGGTTTAAGTTTTCCAGGATTTCCATGTCAACATTCAATTATTGAAAAGCTACTACTGCAGGTTTCCCGATTTCGAAATCACGGAACCCGAAGTCAACCGTGCGGAATGAGTTTACTTTAAAAACATTTTGTCCGTTGCCGGGCATTAAAGGAAAAAATGCAATGGAAAGCTGAAATGTATTGATAACCAGATGGTCGTTTTTAATCAATACTCCCAGCCCAATTTGCGAGTACAACCGGCTGTTCCTAAACCCGGTTTCGGCATCACCGATTTTTCCGAGCGAAAAAGCAAGAAAAGGCCCAAAACGGAATCCGATAAAATTCCATGGAGCGTACGATTGCGTTTGTAGCGTTAAAATCATACGCTTTGTTCCTGACAAGGAAGGGCTGTTGAATCCATCAATTCCATACCCGTCATTAAGTGTTAAGCTATCGAACGCAAAACGGTTTTGTCCGATGATAAGTTGTGGTTTTGCAAATTGCCTGAATTTCCACTTCCCGATTTCGACCAATCCGGTGAAATAATTCGCCCCGGCTTCAAAAACACCTTGTTCAATTTTCGATCCATGAAGAAATGTTCCATACTGGAAGTTAAAACTCAGGTAACCCCAGGGATAGTAATTGCCTGTTGAAACCCGTGCACCGAGGTACCAACGGCCTGTATTGTTTTTGTCCTGGTATCCCCCGGTAATACTGTAAACTTTCCCTACCGGGACATCTTCGGTAATGCCAAATTTAAAGATATACTTATCCTGCACATACTTTCGCGACGAGATTCCAATGCTTGCCAGGTAAAAGTTTTCGTTCGAAAAGTAATGTTGTGTATCGTAAGCTTCATCAGGCTTTTCGAGGTAGCGGACCCTTACAAAACGAGCGGAAGTTATGAAATTAGTGGTTCGGTCATTTTCGGTGTTTCCTTTAAAAAGCTGTATGGCATTGCCTGCCCAATAATCCTGTGTATTAAATTTTAAACGTTGCAGCACCATGGTTGAATCGCTTTCGCGAAGGTACAGCCGGCGCAAATGCTGCATATAGCTTGCTCCTGCCGCCCATTTTGCAAACGGCGAAAAGAACGGGCGGTCAATGGTAAAACCCCTCCTGTAATCTCCTGTTTCTTCAGTTTCCAGGTGCAAAGTTGAGTTAATATATGTGTTGCGGAAATTGGGAATATAATAATTAATCCTGTAAGCATACCTGTTTTCAGCATGATTCCAGGTATACTCATTCCGCGATTCGTGACCCAGGCCTGAGAAATTTTTATCGTTCAAGCCGAAAGTTACGCTTGTGGGTGAAGCCGCAATGCGTGGAATAAGGCTCCAGTTATCTAATTCGCGGATAAAAATATCAACCGAGTCGGAGTTTTTCGCCGTTAAGTTTACGAAAAAAGCAACATCGGTTACAAAACCCATGCTTCGCACGAGGCGTTCCGATTCTTTTACAAGCAATGAGTCGAAAACCTGGTTCTGCCTGATCAATAAGAGGTTACGAATGGTTATCCGGCGCGTTTTTATATGCAGCCTGTTGCCGTTTTTTGAGATAAAGTTGGGTGGCCGTTTAACCGTGTCAGCAATCGAAAACCCAAAGGGATCAAGTGTTTCAATATCGATGTGCCGAATAATTTTCCCTTCGAAAGCACTATATGGTTTTTGAATCAGCTTTTTGTAAACCTTCTTTTTTTCGGTTTTTTTTGATGGGCTTACAAGTACAGGATTGAATACAAGGTTGTAAGCAAAACGGGTAAACTTATTTTTTAAAGAAAAAGATTCAATATTCTCGTACACTTTTGTAGAATCAACTTTTACAGGATTCTTTTGGGCAAAAGCAATATCACTTGTTGCAATTGAAACAAAAAGCAGTATTAAAATTATTTTGACCCATGTTTGCATTTACTTTTTCGAATTGTGAGCGGGAGAATATCTATCCCGATTTTTGAATGATTTAAAGAGCACACTTAATCCTCTGCAAAAATCGCTGCAACCCGAAGGCTGGCTCCATTAACAAGAGTTATTCAATCAAGCGGCTATTTTATTTTTAAAGAATCTTGCTTTGATTCTTCAATTCGCTTTTTTTCATCCTCCTTCGCCTTATTCTTGAAATATCTCCTGAGCAGTATATTATGCTTGAGGGCTTCCATGTTTTCGTCCAGACTTTTGGAGCTGCTTTTCAGATTAATAATCGTCTGGTCGATATTTTCGGCACTCGCAGTATCATAAATCAATCTGCCGATAATACCATTACCCTGGTTAATACTTACCATAATATCTTCAAGTTGTTGAGTCGAGACTTCAGCATTCTCAGCTGTAACCTGAAAACTGGACATGATTTCAGAAACATCTTCCTTTGCAGAGGCAATAGTTGCTTCCAGTCCGTTGGAACTGTTTTTAAAATTCACAATAGTCTGATTAATATCCTCAGCAATAATGGTATCATGAATCAGCCGGCCCAGTGTTCCCCGTCCGCTGTTAACTTTAAGCATAACCCCGGCAAGTTGCTGGGTAACCACTTCGGTGTACTTAGCTGATATCTGAAAACTTGCTACAATATCATCCATCTCAACAGGTTCGCCTGAAGTAAGTTGTTGCCCTTCTTTTACTAAAGGAGCATCGGTACTGCCCTGTGAAATAACCAGCAGCCTGTCGCCGATGAGCCCTTCCGAACCTATTGCAACTTCGCAATCGGTTTTAATAAACTGATGTACCTCTTTCCGGATCAGCATATCGACACGTACTGTGGAATCGTTGATGATGCGGATATTATCAACCGTGCCAACATTAATCCCGGAGAAACGGATATTGTTTCCGACCTGCAGGCCACTGACGTTGTGAAACGTAGTGGTAAGTTTAAATACAGGGTTAAACAGGTTTTTTTGCTTCCCGATAATAAAGATTGCCAGCACAAAAAGTGCCAGGCCTCCTGCGACAAACAATCCTAAGCGTACTTTATATTTTTGTGAGTGAGGTTCCATGTTTTTTATTTTAAGATTTTGATTTGTCAGTTTTTTTGGCTGGAAGTCGGAAGACAGAAGACGGAAGACTTTCGGAACAGCTATTTTTCGTTATTGAATCATTTTAATTACTTCCGTCTTCCAATTCCCGGCTTCCGACTTTAGACTTTAGACTTCCGGCTTTCGACCTTTTCTAATTAAAAAAAGATTTTATCAGCACATCATTTGAATTTTCGAAGTCCTTCAGTTTCCCTTCCATATACACTTCTCCTTCGGCCAGCATAATTATGCGTTCGGCTGTGGAGAGGGCACATTTGATGTCGTGCGTGATGATGATTGACGAGGTTTTATATTTTTTCTGCACATCATTGATAAGTTCGCTGATTTCGTCGGAAGTAACCGGGTCAAGTCCCGTTGTAGGTTCGTCGTAAAGCATTATTTTAGGATCTACAATAATGGTACGAGCCAGGCTGATTCTTTTTCGCATGCCGCCCGAAAGTTGCGATGGCATTTTATTCAGTGCGTCGGCGAGGCCGACATTTTCGAGAACTTCATTAACTTTTTCTGCAATTTCCTTTTCAGTAAGATTCTTTTTAATTCTTCGCAAAGGGAATTCCAGGTTTTGTTTTACTGTCATGGAATCGTAAAGGGCGCCACTTTGAAAAAGAAATCCTATATGCTGCCTCAGTTCCCCCATTTCATTTGTATTTAATGCACTTATATCTTTTTCGAATACTGTTATTTTACCGCCATCGAAACGTAATAACCCGACTATGCATTTAATCAGAACTGATTTCCCTGTGCCTGATTTTCCCAACACAACAAGGTTTTCACCATTAAAAAGTTTCAGTGAAACATCCTGTAAGACTGACAGATTACCGAAAGATTTCTTCAGGTTGTTTATTTCAATTACGGTTTCTTTGCCCGTGGTTTTTGGCAAAGCGGTATCCTGAGTATCTGTTTCCCGGGTGTTCATAATACTAACATATCGGTTATCTGCACTGCAATTACATCAACAATTATTACCAGGAGCGAAGCAAGTACTACAGCCGAATTTGCCGCAATACCAACACTTTCGGTTCCGCGTCCGGCATTATACCCTTTATAGGTTCCTACCAAACCGATTACCGCTCCAAAAAAGAATGATTTAATTACGGCTGGTATAAAGTCAATAAAATCAATCACTCCGAATGCCTGTGAGAAAAACAGCGAAAAACTTACATCGCCTTTTATGTTTGCACCTGCCCAGCTTCCCAAAATGCCGAAAGCATCAGCATAAAGTATCAGGAGCGGGATCATTATGGTTGCAGCAAGAACCCTGGTCACGACTAAAAACCGCATAGGATTGGTTGAGGATACTTCCATAGCTTCAATTTGCTCGGTTACTTTCATGGAACCTAACTCGGCTCCCATACCCGAACCGATTTTCCCGGCACAAATAAGAGCTGTAATAACCGGGCCCATTTCACGGATCAGCGATACCGCCACCATTCCCGGCAGCATACTTACTGCCCCGAAATCGACAAGCACCGGGCGCGATTGAATGGTGAGCACCAAACCCATAATGGCACCGGTAACCGAAATTAGCGGTAAGGATTTATACCCGATCTGAAAACACTGGTTTAAAAATTCCCTGAACTCGAAGTTGCGCGAAAATGTTTCCTTCGTAATACGCACTATAAACAGGATAACATCAGCTAAATCCGTCAGAAAGCCTCCTGCAGCTTCGGTTTTTGCCAGTGTTTTATCGCTGAGCTTACTCATTGATTGCACCGTGGCAACCCGTATTTTCGGGATAACCTTTTTAACCGGTTCTACAATTTTTATCTTGACCATGCTGTAGCCTGTGATGTTAAAAGCAATATAATTTCATTCGCATATCCCGACACTTCCCTCAATCACGAATGACTGAAAAATGCTCAGGCTTGTTTGAATTCAACAAAATTACGAGACCTGCACCCGCAATGTGTTACATAACTATTTCAATAAGTTACATGATTCACACATTGAAATAATTAGGAATTTATATAAAGCTTGCGGCAGTATAGATTTCTACCCAGACAAGATTCGAAGGAAGATTGTTGAAATCTATTTCGAATAGTTATGCACCATTCTAAAACACCGGAACATAGACGAAAGATTCAGGAAAATTTTTTAAATTTGTAGTTGATTTAAAATCTGAAGATATGTTTAACACAATCGAAATTGACCGAGCCAAACTAACCATAATGGGAGTGAAATTTTTAGACTTGAAAACATTAGAAAGTACAGCAAATGCTATAGGAAGTATTATGTTTGAAGGTTTTAACCCAACCCCGAAAGGAATTGAAATAATCAGAGACTATGTCGCTGGCAAAATATCAATGAGTGAAATGGTGATATTGGCTAAAGAAAAAGCGTATGTCTAATTCTTATAAATACATTGACCCTGACTACACCTATACTGACCCAAAGACAGGACTATTAAGAAATATACAAAATATTACTGACCCCGATGTATTACTATTTGTTGAGAGCGTTGCTGTTACTAAACGACTACAAGAACTTTATGAAAATCCGATAAAGATTAAGGGAATTGAAAGTCTTTTTGAAATTCACAAGCAACTATTTATAGACATATACGCTTGGGCTGGGAAAAAACGGATTGTTGAAATTAGTAAAGACAGAAAACAATTTTTTCCAACTACACATTTTGACAATGCTTACAGATACATTGAAACTTTAATAACTGAATTCAAGAAAATTCCAAAAAACAACAAAAGGCATTTAGCGGAGAAGTTGGCAGAAATTTTAGACAATGTAAATACTTACACCCCTTTAGAGAAGGAAACGGGCGAACTCAAAGGGAGTTCATAAGAATGTTAGCGTTAGAAAAGGGATTGACTTTAAACCTCAACCCTCCCGACAATAAAAGTGTTTACGAAAGATATATGACAGGGACTATTGAGAGTGATGTAACAATATTAACTGAGTTGATTTTTGAATTAATTGAAACCAAAAACTGAAAAGAAGAACGGTACATAACAAACGCTATAGCAAATGCGGGTATATCCCGATTTCATCGGGACAGGCTGGGTTCGTTGAAACATTTGGAATCTTTACCAACATTTCTCGATAAATCGGGACAAGTATTGCTGGCAGACAGTTGAGCAACAATTTAATCCCGCACTTGCCATATCGTCAACCGTTAGCGATTGATAATGTTTTAGAAATATATTGAAGCTGAGATGTATATTAAATGATTATTTCAATCAACTCTTGTTTTGAAAGGCCTAAGTGATGTGCTACGTCGGTTAATATGGTATTGAGGGTTCAAATTCGCATCGGATCGTGATTGGGGATTGTGATATGGTGCTTCTGAACATGAATATTATGCCGAAGTTTCATAAGGCAAATTTTTCCTCACGGGTAACATGCAAATGAATTAATTCCGGCATTTCTGGTTCCTCAAAATGACAACGGAATGCATCACTGATCATCGGTTTTAATTCTTCATTAGTGTCAGTTTGTGTGAAAATTGAATGATTTACGACTCGTGCAAAATAACCTCCATCCTGCGATTCTTCGACTAAAAAAACGATCTCTTTCATATCAGCTTGTTTTAATACCAAAATACAAAAAACGCAAATAAGAATTATGCGCCTGAGAATAGTGTGAGGATAAACACTTTTTGAATGTATTTTAACTCATTCATTTGAATTGAAAGATCCAAACCAGCCATTTCAATTTGTATCCAGGCTTATTATTTTTCAGGTTCGTTTTTCTCTTCCTCTTTTGCCTTCTTTTTGAAATACCTTCTCAACAAAATATTGTGTTGGGCTGCTTCAAGGTCTTCGTCCAGTTTTTTCGAACTGCTCTCGATGTTTTTAATTGTTTCTTTTAAGCGTGCACCCGAGGCTTCGTCGCGCAATAATACGCCAACAGTAGAATTCGGATTTGTGCCGGCCTGCTTGAGGTTTGCTATAAACGCAGTTGCCGTATCCGCCATTTGCTGCAGTTGTAAAACAGTTGCTTTCACTGATTTAAAAACCAGGGTATCGGTTGTGAGTTCATTGGCAAGTGTTCCTTTTTTATTCAGGTTATCACTGAATTCGGCAAGTGAACCTACCAGCAGTTGAGCTTTGGCTGATGCAAGCTGAAGCGAAGCGGTAGTCGCATTAATATTGTCGTAAACCGAATTATCGTTGAGTAATTTCCCGATGGTTCCTTCACCTTCAACAATTTTTTTGCTGATGACCTTAAAATCACTGGTAATAGACATGAAATTTTTATTGTTTTCCTGCAAGGTATTGATCATATCTTCAGTCGAGAAAGTTTTTTCAACTATTAAGGTATCTCCTTCCTGCACTTCGGCAAACCGGGGAGTGCCGCCATAGATAATGAGTATTTTGTTGCCGATAATGCCGTCGCTGCTGATTTTCACCATGGCATCCTTGCGGATATATTCCTGAGTTTTTGTTTCAATCTTTATACGTACCTCCACCTGCGACTTTCCATGAAAATTAATGTTGCTGACAGTACCGATTTTTACTCCCGAAAACCACACATTATTCCCTTTCTGCAGCCCGTTCACATCATCGAAAAGTGAAACTATCTCCATTTTTCTCTTAAACGTTTCGTGCAGGTTTCCGACCATCAGAATTCCTCCGATAAAAAAAAGTATTCCAAGGAGGACAAAAACTCCCACTATTACGGCGCGTCTGTTATGAAATTCATTCATGGCTTACTGTATAAAATTGTAATTAAAAAAAGCTTTCACCTGTTTATCATCAGTTTCAAATACCTCTTCGAAAGTGCCGACATTTAAAAATTTGCCGTCGAGCAAAATGGCGCTGCGGTTGCCGGTATTTTTGGCGCAGGTGAGGTCGTGAGTTATTATGATTGAACTGGTATTGTATTTCTGCTGAACATCGTTAATAAGTTCAATAATTTCAGAACAGGTGATAGGGTCCAAACCCGAAGTAGGTTCGTCGTACAACATTATTTCGGGTTTCAGTATAAGTGTGCGCGCAATACCGATTCGTTTGCGTTGCCCGCCCGAAAGATCCGAAGGCAGCTGATTTATTTTATCAGTTAGCCCGACAGCTTCCAGCACTTCTTCCACCGCATCATCAACTTCTTTTTTACTGAGGTTTTTTACATTCATAGTCAGCGGGAATGCCAGGTTCTGGTATACATTCATGCTATCGTACAACGCACTGCTCTGAAACGAAAATCCAATCCGTAACCGCAAGGCATCCAGTTCTTTGCGTTCGAGTTTATCAACATGTTCACCAAGAACCATCACCTCACCTTTATCAGGCTTAAGCAAGCCTATGATTATTTTAATCAGTACTGATTTTCCTGTTCCGGATTTACCGAGCACGGCGACATTTTCGCCTTTGAAAAGCGTAAAATCAATACCTTTTAACACATCCAGTTCGCCAAACGACTTGTATAAGCCGCTGATCGTAATAACCGGTGTATCGTAATCTATACTATGTTGTTTAAGTTCTTCCATTACTTAAAAATATCGGATCCAGTTTGAAACCTGAACAATTACAAGTTCCTCGAGAAATATCAGGAACATCGAAAGCACAACGGCCTGGTTTGCTGCTTTGCCAACGCCCCGGGTTCCCTGTGAGGCATTAAATCCTTTGTAGGCACCTACAATTCCAATAGTAAATCCGTAAAAAAGTGCTTTGGTTACTGAGGTGAAGATGTCGAGGAAACTGATGGTTGAAAATGCGCTCTGGTAAAAACTGAAGATGCTGCTGGCTTCGGCGGAGTGAACATTCACATATGAGCCGTACAGCCCGACAAAACTGCAGTACAAGGAAAGGATCGGAATAGTAATGGTAGTAGCCAGCACACGTGTTACCACAAGGTATTTAAACGGGTTGATGGCCGATACTTCCATGGCATCAATCTGCTCGGTTACTTTCATGGAGCCCAGTTCGGCTCCGATGCTCGATCCGACTTTGCCGGCGCAGATAAGCGCGGTTACCAGTGGCCCCAATGCTCTTACTATGGCAATGCCGATTAAAGAAGGCAGCCAGGATGTTGCTCCAAAATCCTCGAGCGAAGGGCGCGATTGTTTTGTAAAAACCACACCAACAATAAAGCCGGTAAGTGTAATTAAGGGAAGCGACTTTAACCCTACTTCGAAACTCTGGTTAATTACTTCGCGCAGGTGGAAAGGCCTTTTAATTACCTCCTTAAAGAACAGCGCAATAAAGCTATAGGCTTTGCTAACGCCCACGAAATACTGGTCAATCCCTTTTGAGAAAATGTATTTACGGGAACTAAAAATGGCCATTTAATTTTAAATTATTTCAAAAAAGTTTGATTTAACAGTACCGGAAGCGAGGAAGCTGAAAAGTATATGATAATTACAGGACTTTTTACCACTAAATTACTTCACAAAGGTGAAAACATCCGGTGTTCAAAGTGTTACATAACTTTTTGAATTAGTTACATAATTCACACATGAGATACTGACAGAGGGGAAAAATTACATAATTGTAAGGGCCAAATTCCAAGGGCCAAATTCCAAGTCCCAAATTCCAAAAGAGCCGCAAACAATGCATATAAGCACGTTTTTAAACCTGGACTTGGTTCTTGGGTCTTGGAATTTGGGTCTTGGATCTTGGAATTTTTTAAACCCCTTTGTATTTCCTGCGTTCTTTCTGGAAAAGTTTTCGCGGAGCTTTATCATTTAATTCATTCATTTTCCGGTAAGCTTTCATGAGTGCCTCGGGAAATTCACCGTTGTAATGCATTTTATAGAATGAAAAGCCATTGTAAGGAATAACATCCCGGGTAGCAGAAATTTTAATCCGTTTCTGAACATTCGCATCCTTGAAACAAGCAAGAAAAGTAGCTCCTCTTTCTTTATTCAGCTGATTGAACTTAGCTTCTACCATTGTTCCGCCCAAAAGTCTGTTGCATTTGTCCTGGGTAGTAAACAGCATAGAATCTGCGGTTTGAACATTTAAGTATATGACAAACTTTTCATCTTTAATCGACATTTTATCAACCGTTTCGGCATCCTCCCGGCTGAAATAGCTTTCATTCTTACTTTGTGTTGTCATGAAATACTTCTTCTTTGCTTCAAAAAGCATGATATATTCCTTTTCCTTAACAGAATACATTTGGGGTGAAACATCAATAGTTGCGCCAGGGTTATCTGCCAGGAAATCAGCCATCTTTTCAATAAACTTTTCCTGTTCTTTTGTGAGTGTGCTGCCCCGCATTTCCCATTTCAGGGTAAGTGATTTTTCTATTTCAATCTCTGTTTGCTTTACATCCATCCGGTAGGCTGTGGTTGCAGGTTTAACAAAAACATTTCCGAGTACATCGAGAATGACATCCTTTAAATGAAATTTAGGATCCTTTAAATCACCGCTTATCGGGACTTCGTAATCAATTACATTGCCGCGTTCGCGCACCAAAGCCATGATCAGCCGCATGGGAATCCGCTTAATATCATTGGTTTTTTCCCGTTTTGTTAACCTGGGATCAATTAATATCAGGTGATTGTCGCTCTTAATTATTCCGTTTCTTACGCTCCATGTGCCTTTTACCGAAAGGGTTCCCCGATCGAGCGGGAACGAAGTATATTGGATCAAATACGGGTTGAACAGGGCAACAGGTAGTTTCTGAAGTATGTAATTCAGGTCAAAGTCGGAGCTGTCGTTAGGATTAATACTGATTGCAAAAGTTGCATTTCCATAAGGCTTTATCCCGGTTTTAATTGAAACACCTACTCTTTTCTTGTTTTTAGTAATGGAATCGGCCAGAACATTCAATGGATTTAAATGAATATTGAATTTTTCGCTCAATGAATAATCACTAAATTCCAGATCGCCACTGTATATGGCCAGGCGGTTGATTTTGTAATTACTGCGGAAGAAATTCTGCGACAGCCTTTTAATATAGTTACCAATTTCGAGTACAAGGTTAAATTTAGCTCCCGATCCCTGAGCAATCGCCGCACCGGTTTCTTCCGAAACAAACATTCGCTGCAGGTTATCGAGGTAATCATAGCGCTCGTATTTAAAATAGGGGTTATTGAGCGAAACAGAATCAAAAAGGTATTTATGGTTTTTCGGACTGAGTTCGAAAATGGCCAACGAAAGCTTGCGGAACGATGCATAGTCTTCGCCTGGTTTTTCTCCGGTGCGAAAATCGTTAATCGCAAAAGGCCCCGAAAAGGAAACATTTTCGGCAACTCTGAGATTTCCCTTTACCTTTAAATCGGCATCAATGTTTCCGGTGAAATACCCGAAATTGGTTAACTCACGGAGATACTGTTCGAGGATATTAAGATCAAATTTTTGAGCCACCACGGTTAAGCGGTAATCCAGATTTTTTGTATTGATGCTAAAACTGCCGTTCATGCCTCCGCCTCCAATGCCGGATAAGAATGAAAATTCAGCGGCAATAGTGTCGGTGTCCCAACGTAAACCGGGGCTATCAATATTAACTTTGGTGATAAAATAATTTATTGGTGTAACCCTTTCGCGGTAATAGAATTCACCGTCAATAATTTTAATTTTAAGCATATTAAAATGAACCGTTGAAACGGCTTTTATCGAATCTACTTTGGGAGTAAACCGTTCAATCAGGTCATCAAAATTTAAATCCTTATCAATCTGGATGATTGTTCCGCGCGGGCGATTTAATGTGAGCTCGCTTATTTCATAGGTTCTTTTCAGCATTTTCCGCATGGCAAAATTTGCACTTACTCCATTTGCGGAAAAGAATACGCTATCGCTTTCCGGTTCATAAATTCTGAAGTTATCGAAATGCACATACCCTGTAAACGGATTTATATACGCCCAGTCCATTTTAATCTGCCGCCCGGTATATTTCAAATCATATTTTTCGACTAAGTATTTGGTTATTGGCGAAATAAACAGGATAATTATGGCAGCAATACCCATTAGCACACTGAGCAGTATAAGCAGTGTTTTTACTCCTTTATGCCTGTTTAGCCAATGCAATTGCCTGCTGCTTTTTTGCTTCAGCACTGTCACAATGTGTGCATAATAATATGATATTGATTTTTTAGCTACCGGCATTTATGATTTTTCTGTTTTAATCCGAACTCAAAATTGTTGGCAAAGTTCGCGGTGTTCAGCCGGATATCTGTTACATAACTATTTGAAAAAGTTACAAGATTCACACATTGTTTGGGCTTTAACAGGGTTGATTTTTGCAATTATTAAGTTTCAAATTCCAAGTCCCAAGTCTCAAATTCCAAATCACAAATCACAGATCACAACAGTTCTACTACAGTCTACAGTGTAAAATTCAAAATTCCAAATGGATCAAATGCAGAACCAGGAACCCTTAAGCAGGCACCCGATCCCTGGATTTTTTAGTGTGCAGAAATCTTTGCTACTTCATACAAATGCCGGAACACACCCCGCACAAATATGTGTGAATGATGTAACTCTAATCCACAATTGTGTAATACGAACCCGGGATAAAGGGATGTACTTTGCTGCGTGAAAAATTTATCACAATTTAAACCAATCAAAATGAAAACAAATCGAACAAGATTTTGGATGACTCCGGTTGTAACACTCCTAATGCTAGTAGCACTCACCGGAGGTTGCAGAAAAGACGATTATGTCGAAGTACCCGGTGTATGCCCGGTTGTGGAGTCGACAAATCCGGCCAACGGGGCTACCAGTGTACCCCTTAACCAGGTGGTTACAGCAACATTTAATGAGGAGATGAATCCTGCAACCATCACGCAGGCATCCTTTACTTTGACAGGTGGGTTGAAATCGGGTGTACCTGTACCAGGCACACTGACTTACAACAACACAAATGCTACGTTGAGTTTTGTACCAAGTGCACCGCTTGCGCAAAACACTACTTACACCGGCACGGTTAAATCTACAATTAAGGATTTAAAGGGTAATGCCTTACAAACAAATTATGTGTGGACTTTCAGTACAGGTGTTATCCTGTCGCCAACGGTGGTTTCAACCGATCCGGCAAACAATGCCACGGGCGTTTTTATTAATAAGGTAGTTACTGCAACTTTCAGTGTAGCTATGGATCCGCTGACTCTAACGTCAACGACCTTTACCCTGAAACAGGGAACAACTGCAATTGCAGGTACAGTTACCTACTCGGGTGTAACCGCTTCCTTTACACCATCAAGCGAACTTTTACCTAACACTGTGTATACCGGAACAATTACCTCCGGGGCAAAAAATACAGCAGGCACTCCTATGGACAATAACTACGTATGGTCATTCACAACCGGCAATCTTTTAGGCCCCACAGTGATTTCTACTGACCCTACTAACAATGAAACCGGTGTTTTAACCGATAAAACAATTTCCGCCACATTCAGTATGGCAATGGATCCGTTAAGTCTTACTACATCAACCTTTACGGTTAAGCAAGGATTAACAACTGTGGCCGGAACGGTAACGTACACAGGAACAACAGCATCCTTTAAATCATCTGGCCCGCTGACCTCCAATGCCCTTTATGTTTGTACCATTACCACCGGGGCTAAGAACGCAGCTGGTATTGCGCTTGCCGAAAACTATGTTTGGTCATTTACAACCGAATCAGCTGCAGGACCTAAGGTAGTGTTAACCGATCCTTTAAACAATGCTACCAATGTAGTTTTGAATAAAACGGTAACAGCCACTTTTAATGAGATCATGGATCCCCTTACACTTAATGCAGCAACGTTCACAATAAAACAAGGGTCAAATGAAGTTGTGGGAGTAATTTCCTATTTCGGTAAAACTGTGGTTTTCCTTCCTACTACTTTGTTTTTATCCAATACCTTATACACTGCCACCATTACAACCGGTGCCAAAAATGTAGCAGGTGTCCCCATGGCAGCTGATTATGTGTGGACATTTACAACCGGGACTATAGCAGCCCCAACAGTGATCTCTACCAGCCCGACAAACAATGCCACGGGAGTACTTCTGAATAAAATAGTTACCGCAACTTTTAGTGAAGCAATGAACCCACTTACTATAACCTCATCAACTTTTACCCTGAATCAAGGTACAACGGTTATCGCAGGAATAGTTACCTATGCAGGAACCACGGCGTCCTTTGCACCTTCAGTTGCACTTGAGCCTAACACTGTATATACCGGCACCATAACCACCGGGGTTACAAATGTGGCAGGTGTGCCGATGTCGTACAACTATGTATGGACTTTCACCACTTTGTCGACAACAGCACCAACAGTAATATCAACTGATCCCCTGAACAATGCAACAGGTGTCCTTCTTAATAAAACGGTTACCGCTACTTTCAGCATGCCTATGGATCCGTTAACTATTACAGCGACAACTTTCACTTTGAACCAGGGTTCCATAGTTATTGCAGGCGTTGTTTCGTATTCAGGTACTACTGCGTCCTTCATCCCTTCAGTTGCCCTTGAGCCAAACACACTATATACCGGCACTATAACAACGGGAGCTATGAGTGCTTCTGGTATTCCGTTGGCAAATAATTACGTGTGGACTTTCACTACTTTAACAAATACGGCACCCACGGTAATTGAAACTGATCCTTTGAATAATGCAACTGATGTGGCATTAAACAAAACGGTTACTGCAACTTTTGATATGCCAATGAACCCGTTAACCATCACTTCGTCGACTTTTACTTTAAACGATGGGGCTAATACCGTTAATGGAGTTGTTACTTACAGCGGTACAAAGGCTTCCTTTAATCCTACGGGCGATCTGGTATCGGGAACAACTTATACTGCTACCATAACAACAGGCGCTCAGAATATTGCAGGGACTTCAATAGTAAGTGACTATGTATGGAGTTTTACTACAGGTACTACTGTAATTCCTCCGGAGATAGATCTGGGAACTGCTTCTATGTTTGGTGCTTTCGGGGGAAATGCCGGGGTTACAAACCAGGGATTATTTACTGTGATTAACGGTGCTATAGCTACTACTGCCGCCTCAACTCTGATTACCGGATTCCATGATGGACTTACCGGTGATGTTTACACCGAAACACCTCTTAATGTTGGTCTTGTAACCGATGGAATCTTTACCGCCCCCCCGGCTCCGGGAACAGCAACATCTTTTGCTATTGCTACACAAGGATTGTTAGATGCTACAATTGCATATAACAGCATTTCTCCTGCTTCGATGCCGGGAGGTATGGATCCGGGTGCCGGCGAACTTGGAGGATTAACCTTAGCCCCTGGCATTTACAAATCGGCCAGCGGCACATTCAATATCTCGAACGGTCCGCTAACATTAGACGCACAGGGTGATCCGAATGCAACATGGGTATTCCAGACAGCTGCAGGACTCACCGTAGGTATTGCAGGACCAACAGGAGCCCGCAGTATTATTTTGATCAACGGAGCTTTACCTAAAAATGTATTCTGGCATGTTGGCACCGCAGCTACAATTAACGGAGCAGGCGGAGGCGTCATGGTGGGAACCATTATCGCTTATTCAGGGGTTACTTTTTCAACAGCCGGAAACGTTGCTCTGACCGTATTGAATGGCCGGGCACTATCATTGGTTGCTTCAGTAACTATGGTAAACACAATCATTAACGTACCCGAATAGGCATCGCTAATTGGTTAACCAGTTAAACATTTTTATCCCGCCTGAAGGAGGGATTCTTACTCAAATGAATTGAAAAATGAAATTAAATATAAAAAAAATGAAATTGAAAACTAATTTTGAAAAGGGACCGCGCAAGGCGTGGTCCCCTTTTAGCCTGGTCATCAAAAGCCTTTTTATAGGTACTTTGATCCTGACAGGTATTCAGGCGTCGGTTCAGGCGCAGGAGACACAGTACACCAAACCTTCATGGTTTTTCGGTGTAGCTGGTGGGGCAAATTTTAATTTCTACCAGGGATCCACCCAAAAATTAAATGCAGATTTAACTGTTCCTACTACATTTCACGATGGCCAGGGTGTTGGGCTTTATGTTGCTCCCCTGGTAGAATTCCATCGTCCTGATTCAAGATGGGGCTTTATGTTCCAGGCAGGATTAGATAGCCGCAAAGGCGCGTTTAAAGAAGTAAAAACTCCTTGTAACTGCCCTGCCGATTTAACCACGGATCTGAGCTACATCACAATAGAGCCAAGTTTGCGTGTGGCTCCGTTCAAGTCAGATTTTTATTTGTATGCAGGCCCACGCTTTGCTTACAACATAGCAAAATCATTTACTTATTCGCTGGGAATAAATCCCGCTTATCCTGATCAGGAGCCTACTCCCGATGTAACGGGTGATTTCAGCGACATGAATGAAACCCAGATATCCATGCAGGTTGGGGCAGGGTACGATATTTACCTCTCATCGCAGAGTCATCAAACGCAATTCGTACTCTCTCCTTTTGTTTCTTTCCAGCCTTATTTTGGTCAGACGCCCCGTTCGATTGAAACCTGGAATATTACAACAGTGAGAGCCGGCCTGGCGTTAAAACTCGGTCGCGGCAGAGAAACAGGCCCCCCGGCAACAGCAGAAGAAATAACCCCGGTGGTGGTTGCAGCAGATCCCCAGGTTCAGTTTACAATAAACTCACCAAAGAATGTGCCTGTTGAGCGTAAGGTAAGGGAAATATTCCCGGTGCGTAATTATGTGTTCTTCGATGAAGGTTCGACACAAATACCCAACAGGTATGTATTACTCAAAAAAGACCAGGTAAAAGACTTCAGGGAAGATCAGCTTGAAGTAACTGTCCCTAAAAATCTGTCAGGCCGTTCGGAACGCCAGATGGTGGTTTATTACAATGTACTCAATATCCTCGGCGATCGTATGGTAAAAAATCCTTCGTCAACTGTTACCCTTGTAGGATCATCAGAAAAAGGCAGTAAGGATGGACTTGAAATGGCTGAATCAGTCAAAACATACCTGGTAACTGTTTTTGGAATTGAACCTTCGAGGATTAAAACCGAAGGCCAGACAAAACCTGATGTTCCTTCGCTGCAGCCAGGCGGTACACTCGAACTTGCCCTTCTTCGTGCAGGCGATCGCAGGGTATCCATCGAAAGCAGTTCACCGGCATTGCTTATGGAATTCCGGAGCGGCCCTGAAACTTCGCTCCAACCTGTTGAAATCACTGTAGTTCAGGAAGCACCTGTTGACAGTTATGTTACATTCGAAGCTGATAGTGCCACAGAAGCATACAAATCATGGAGACTGGAAATACGGGATGAACAAGGAGTTGTGCAACATTTTGGCCCATATACTGAAGATAAAGTCAGCATTCCCGGAAAATCAATCCTTGGAGCAAGGCCTTCAGGTGATTACAAGGTAAAGTTGATCGGCGACACTAAAAGTGGCAAAATAGAAGAAAAAGAATCAACGATGCACATGGTTCTCTGGACTCCACCCACAAACGAGGAAGGCATGCGATTCAGCGTTATTTATGAATTCAACGAATCGAAAGCTTTGCCTGTTTACGAAAAGTACCTTACCGAAGTGGTAACACCTAAAATCCCACAAGGCGGAAAAGTCATAATACACGGTCATACCGATGTTATCGGGGAAGAAGTGTACAACAAAGACCTTTCGCTGGCAAGGGCTAACGATGTAAAAGGAATACTCGAAAATAGTCTTTCGAAAGCCGGCAGAACCGATGTTAAAATCGAAGTATTCGGTTTCGGTGAAGACGAGAAGTTAGCACCTTTCGACAATAAATACCCGGAAGAACGCTTCTATAACCGCACTGTTATTATTGATATTATTCCTAAATAACAGATTTGCTGACAGCGAGTACTACATTAAAATGAAAACTGCCTGGTATAAAAGCCAGGCAGTTTTTTTATGTCATCCATAACCTTGCCGATACAATGTGTGAATGATGTAACTCTTATCCGCAATTGTGTAACACATTAACCAATCATAGGACTGACCTTTGCTGCGTGAAAATCATTTCACTTTACTACTAAGACCATAAAAAATGAAAACTTGTAAAGTTATTATCATCGGGATTGCATTTTTTGTTACTGCTGCTTTACATGCCCAGGTTGCAGTTAATGTTACTGTTGGGGCTCCACCCATGTGGGGACCGGTAGGATATACGAATGTTCAGTATTATTATCTGCCCGACGTTGAGGCGTATTATGATGTTCCATCCTCGATGTTTATATACCAGAGCGGAGGAGTATGGGTACACAGGACTTATCTTCCGGTGCGTTACAGGAGTTATGATTTATATTCGGGGTATAAGGTTGTGATGACTGACTATCATGGCAAAACACCTTACCATCACCATAAGGAATACAGAATGAAATATGCCAAAGGCTATCGTGGTCCGGCACAGAAAAATATTGGTGATAGGCCGGGGAAAGGGTACAATAAATCTAGAGCTCATCCCGGCAGTTATTCAAATCATAAAGGGAACCAGGGTAGTGTGAAAAGTAAAGGAAACAACACTAAAAACAGTAAAAAAGGAAACGACCATGGCGGTGGACATGGCAAGAAAAAATAAGTTCAAGCCATAAATACATTGCTAACGTATTTAACATCAGGAATTACAACCAAACACTAATACTTAAATAAACAAACAAATGAAAAAAATTAAATTAATTTTACTTCTGGCCCTTACAATCATAGGGACAACTGCCTTTTCGCAGAAAACATCGTCGGGAGGTTACGGCCATACCCTGAACCTGGGTCTCGGAGTTGGCGGGTATTATGGCTACTATCATCATGCAGGCCGTTCGATGCCTGTTATAAATATCAACTACGAATTTGATGTTGCCCGCAATTTTACCCTGGCTCCTTTTGTAACTTTTTATACATACAGGAGCGATGAAAAACATTATCGGGAATCCGTTATCCCTGTTGGAGTTAAGGGTACTTACTACCTAGATCAGGCTCTCAACGCAGGTTCGGACTGGGATTTTTATATTGCCGGTTCATTAGGATTCGCCATACATAGTGCCACATGGGACGATGGATACTCAGGGGATACATATTACACAGGTGTTAGCCCGCTAATCCTTGATTTGCACTTAGGCACCGAGTACCACCTGAGCAACAAGGTTGGACTATTCCTCGACTTGTCGACCGGTGTTACCACGCTGGGTCTTGCATTTCATTGATAGATTTCAACATGACTATTTAACAAGCCACCACTTGTTGCATAAAAACCTGTTTCACCTCGAAATGGGTTTTTATGTGTTAAAAGCTTACCTCAGATAAAAAAAATTGCGCTCATGGTGAGATAAAATCGGAATATAAAACCGTGAATTATGTAATGCTTTTCAAAAAAAATATAACAGAATGTTATTAATATTGCCTCAAATTTGTAGATTCAAACACGCTTTTGTTTGGTAAATCGAACTCTTAGCATAAATACCTGATTTAACCTAAAACGCAATGAAATCAAATTACACATACCTGGTTATACTTCTGCTACTTATTGGCTGCGAAAGAAATGAAATAGATGAGCTACCTGGCAATAATACTCAAGTAACTACTGTTGAAAATGTGGTAGATAGCCTGAAGCTGATTTTTTCTGAAAATGGAAATGTACAACTCGGCAACCCTGATTTGTTTTCGGATACCATTCAAAAAAACATGGTTTTGGAAAAAGAATCCTATGTTTACGTTACGTTCCTTGATGAGGCGACTCAAGCTAAAAATACTCTTTGCTGGTATTCGTACAATAAATCTCAGCCGCCTTCAGGAATTGAAAATATTACAGGGAATGTGATATTTCCTAATATTTCAAAAGTAGGAGAAGGGGGGCTTTTGGAACTTGGATATACTATACAGCTCAGTAATGAGAAATTCCCAGCCGGCACTGTTATTGGTTTTTTCCTGATATCGGGGGGATGGAATGGTGAAATCAATTATAATGCAAACACTTTTTATACCGATTATGGTTTCAATAATAACGGCGACCAAATGCATATTCTATTTAAAGACTCTTACTCGAACTATCTTGTAATAGGTTTTGAAGATAATTTAAACGGACCCGGCGATTTTAACGATATCCTGTTTTCAGTTTCCGATAATGATAAAGGGTATGACGCTACTTCATTTGATTTAAGAAATGTGTGTGTAAAATAGTTTGGAAGAATTTTAATAGGCTGCCGCGTGTTTATATGGTATCTTATTCTTTTAAGCGAATCTTCCAAAATAACTTCCCCGAAATGAAATTGAATTTCCGAATTAAAAAATCACTGACATTCCTAATAAATTTAGCCAATGAACATGTCATTAAATAATATATATCGTCCCTGCGGGACTTTTTTCAAACTTGTATTTTGCTTTCTACCAATATATTGTCCCTACGGGACAGTCCCAGCGGGACTGGATATTGGTAGAATAATTAGTATCTAATAGGTCTAAGTCCCGTAGGGACGATATATATTTTTTGCCTTAGGTGTGTCAATTTCGTTCGCTTCTTTAATTTGAATTGAGGAAGTTATTTTGAATGTTTCGATAAGCGGGTTATCTAGAATTCTCATTCATCCCGCAATGTGTGAATATTGTAACTTTTTCGGAGAATTATGTAACGTGCAAATCAAGTTTGAGCCTGACCTTTGTATTCCGAAACTGATATAAATATAAATCAACTATAAAAACAAAAATCATGAGTGCTAAGAAATTATTGATAGGCGTATTGGCAGGAGCTGCCGTTGGAGCTATGCTGGGAATCTTATTCGCCCCGGACAAAGGTTCTTCAACCCGAAAAAGGTTTAAGCGGAAAAGCTATGATTATACCGACGAACTGGAAGAAAAATTTAATGATCTGATCGACAACATCACTGAGCAATTTCAAACGGTTGTTGAAGAAGTAAACCAGATGTCAGAAGATGGAACGCTTAAAGCTGAAAAAGGAAAAGCAAAGTCCGCTCCTGCTAAAAAGTAAAAATTACAATACTGTTATCTGCACATAAAACCTCACAGCTTATGATCAGGATACCAGCCGAGAAGAGTTAAATGGCAAAAAAAATTGATATTCATTAAAATGCGACCATTCAAAATAATTTCCCTGCTGGTACTGTGCATTGGCATTTTATTGGGATCAACTTCCTGTGTGGTGAATTTAAAACATGACAAAGGAAAGCATAAAGGATGGTACAAGAATTCGAATAATCCGCATCATCCCAACAGCACAAACCCGGGAAAATCAGAAGGGAAACATAAAAAATAAACCTTCAGGTGTGGAAGAAATTAACGCAGGAAAACAAAACATCAATTACCATAACATGGAAACCCCCGCAGATTCAATTGAATCACTTTTTGAGAGAGCTGAAGCATACGGCAGAACGACGTATGAACTTTCAAAACTAAAATTATTAGAGACGACCAATATCGTTGTAACTTCATTGATAGCCAGGCTGAGCGTTATACTTATGGTTTCAATGTTCTCATTTGTACTGAGCATTGCCGTGGCTCTTTGGTTAGGCGATGTGCTTGGGAAATCGTACTACGGATTTTTTATTGTTGCCGGATTTTACTTTTTAGCAGGAGTAGTTTTACATTTTTTCCTCCACAGGTGGGTAAAAAAACCAATCAGCGAATTAATTATAAAACAAGCGCTACAATAGGAGGAATTATGCAAAAAATAATTACAGAAACCGATCTTAGAGTTGCCATACTTCAGTTGGAAAGCAAACAGACAGAAGAAAGAATACTGATGAAAGAGCAATTCCTGCTAACAGTTGAAACCCTGAAGCCCATCAACCTGATTAAAAGCACTTTGATGGAAGCAGCCGGATCAGGAGATCTGCAGGATAACATGCTAAACTCAACTATTGGCATGTCGGCAGGATATATTAGCAAAATCCTGTTTCAGGGCGCATCGGGCGGTCCGGTAAAAAAGATACTGGGCACTGCTCTTATGTTCGGGATAAAAAACCTGGTAGCGCACAATCCCGAACTGGTGAAATCTATCGGAAGCGGATTTTTTAATCTTCTGAGAAAGACACTGAGGGGCAAAGACAAAAACACGGATAACCCGGAGATCCTTGAAACAGCAGGCACTGAACAGAATCCATAACCGCAAGTTTATATATCCTTATCAGGTATTTACCGTTTTAACCGGAACAGGATAAGGCCGCATGATGTCCGTAGTGAAAACTGCGGACATTTTTTTTCTTCGGGGAATAAATAGTATGTTCGAAAATATAATTGCTCAGGCAACTTTCATTTCGTTTTCATTGGCTATAATAACTCTTCTTTCAATAGTATCAACATACGTATTGTGACTCATCCCTTCGAAACCCTTCAGTTCGTTAAGAAGTTCCTTTAGATTTACTGTTGCGTAAGTTGACGAATGGTCGGACATGGCGTAAGGGATAATCAAATCCTCGCCATGAATAAGCGAACCGCACGAAAATATAACATTAGGCACATACCCTTCCCGTTCCGATTCGTTGGGCATAATCAACGGGCTTTTTAATCTTCCGATCTCCTTTTCCGGGTTATCCAGTTCAAAAAGGGAAGCACTGATAACACCTTTTTTCATCGGGCCGACGGCAAATGTGATAACCAGCCAACCATCTTCCGTTTCGATCGGGGAACCGGCATTACCGATTTTCAAAAGTTCCCATGGATATTTCGGTTTCTGTATAAGTTTAGCTTCGCGCCAGATATTTATACTGTCGGAATAACTGATATAGTTGTTTACCCCGTCGGGGCGGCAAAGCATAGCATATTTCCCGTTGATTTTACGCGGAAATAAAGCCATTCCCTTATTCCTGACAATTTCGCCATACATAGGCAAAACGTTAAAATGGTAGAAATCGCTTGTCTTTATTAATTTCGGGATGATCGTTGTGCCATCATTTGCAGTAATTGTAGCATAGTAGGTTATTTCCCCGTTATCATCCGTAAATTTTACAAAACGGGCATCTTCAATACCTTTTTTCTCTGCTGAGGAAATCGGGAAAATAACCCTTTCGGAAATGGCCGAATCAATCGAAAAATCAATTTCATAATGAGTAGAAGCCAGCCACATCATTTGATTTATAATCATTTCGGTGGATGATGGTAAGGTTTGCTTTGCTTCTTCCAGGCATTGCTTTAATTCGTCATAGGTAAAATTATCTCCTAATTTTTCGAGTATCAAAGCTGGCGTATTGGCATTTTCAATATCCTGCGTTTCACCCAGTTTCTCCAGGAAAATCCGTTTATTGTAAACACTTTGTTTAATTACATCTGCTTCGGCAAGCATTTTACCTACCGGTTCCAGGGTGAGGTTATTATCCCGGTCAAGGACTCCCGAACGGAAAACAATAGACGAAATATGCCCCTTTCCTGTAGCCCTGAAACTGAAAATTACCCTTTTCTCATCCGGCCTTAATTCGGATTGATCGGGATCTTCCATTATGGAAGGATTATAGAATGCGGCCGATTCAATTGAATATTCCATCGTAAAACAGGAACCTATAAGTGCTTTGCGGGCTAAACTCAGGTCCTTTACTTCAATCTCAAGATGCTCAAATATATGCGCCAGTTTTTCAACATGTTTGTCAAATATCCGGGTAATATTCCTGTGCCTGGTCGAAAAATCTCTGAGCAGTGGATTAATTGCATTTATCACTTCTGATTCAGGCATAGCCAGAACTGAATTAATAATTTCGATACTCCTGCTTTCGCTTGTATATATAAAACGGGGGATTATCCGGCTTGGATCTGGTGCAAACAACGAATCTTTTCTGATTACTTTAACGTGCATTGTGGTATTTATTTACTTGAATGGTATCAATAGTTAATTGATGTCCATCGCGATAGTAACTGCCCTGATTTGGAGAAAAGCAAATGTAGATTAATAACAACATCATTAAACACTATAATACTGATTGTTATAAACGTAAGAATGTTTATAAAAAAGAAAATGAAATACAGCTTTCTGACAAAACAACCATTACTGACAATCACAATTCTTTGCAGACAGACTTCGAAATTGGTTATTATTTGCTAATTTTGACAAATGAGTTTTATCAAAAAAGATTTGCAACCATTGGGAGAGGTTTTTGGCTTTCCTATTGATAATGAGACTGAAAGGTCGATACGTTACCGAACTAATAAATTATGCCCATTTAATAATATTGTATCTAATTGTACAAAAAATAGTATTGAGTTTCCTTTAGGTGTTTGCAGCTTAAATCATCAAGACAAACAAGTGATCATTTGTCCTATAAGATTCAGAGAAGATTGGACTATTATAAGTGATGCTGCAAACTTTATATTTGAAGGTAAAACTGCCTGGACACATGTTGGCGAAGTCAAGCTAAAGGATAAACACGGTAAATCCGCTGGCAATATTGATTACGTTTTAGTCTCATATGACAACAAAGGCCGTGTTCTAGACTTTGGATCACTCGAAGTTCAAGCTGTCTATATTTCGGGGAATTTGACTGGTCCTTTTACTGCTTATATAGAAGAGCCAAGCCCTTTATTTAGCTGGACAAAAGCTTTCAAATACCCTAAACCAGATTATCTGTCATCTTCAAGGAAACGACTTATCCCGCAAATAATAGCAAAAGGTTCTATTTTGAAGCAATGGAATAAGAAACAAGTAGTTGGATTGCAATCAAGTTTCTTTAATACGTTAACCACATTACCAGAGTTTGATAAAAAGGAATCAGACTTTGCTTTTTTCCTTTACGACCTCATTCCCGACAATGACACTAAAGTTTTAACTTTAAAACTGCAAAGGATTGTTTATACCAAATTTGCAAATGCATTAGAACAGATTGCCAATTTTGAAGCAGGTTCAATTAGCCAGTTCACTGATATTTTACAAAGAAAACTTGACGCAAAAAGAGTTGGAAATACTGATATAGATAACTTCGAAAACATAGTAGTAGAATGAATAATCAATTGACTATGTTCGACATTAGCGAAAAAAACATTGATCCGTTAATTATCAATGTTTCTTCTGTTCCACAGCGGAGCCCTTTTCGCTATCCTGGAGGCAAGACCTGGCTTATTCCAACAGTAAGGCAATGGTTAAAACAAGAAAAAAAGACAATAGACACCCTAGTCGAACCTTTTGCAGGCGGTGGTATTGTTAGTTTGACAGCAGCTTTCGAAAAATTGGCTGAAAAGATCATTATGGTCGAATTAGATGAAGAAATTGCCGCTGTCTGGGAAGTTATCTTAAATGGCAAAAATAAGTGGCTTGCGGACAAAATTTATTCTTTTGAATTATCACTTGCCAACGTTAAAGCCGAATTAGAAAATCCTCACAAACAATTGCAAGACATTGCCTTTTGCACCATTTTGAAGAACAGAATTTTTCATGGTGGAATTCTTGCTAAAGGTTCTGGAATGATCAAGAACGGTGAGAATGGAAAAGGAATAGCTTCTCGTTGGTATCCTAAGACTTTACACGACAGAATTCTTGCAATTGGATATGTGAAAAACAAAATCAACTTTATTACTGGCGATGCTTTTAAAGCAATGGAACAAAATAAAGAGAATAAGAATGCTTACTTTTTTATAGATCCTCCTTACACGGTAGCAGGAAAACGCCTATATACTTATTACAATATCGACCATGACCGATTATTTAAACTTACCTCAAATATCAAAGGAAAGTTTATGCTGACATATGATGATACAACCGAAATCAGACAGCTTGCAGACAGCTATAACTTACAATATCGGACAATTCCAATGAAGACAACTCTTCATTACAAAAAGAATGAACTCATTATCTCAGACAATTTTCGTTGGTGGAAAGAAAGCAGCAACCACTAACAAAGGAATCTGTAGCAAATGGCGGTTTTTGAAACATATTGAAGCTTCTTTGCCCATTCGCTTATGGCGGATTAGTTGGCAGCTAAATTACAAGCAATCAGTTATTTACATAAGATTCAGTCGATATACAAATTGTCTCTATTAAGCTGCTTGTAATCATCTCTACCGGTTTGATCTCTACTTCCCACTGTTTCCCGAAGCCTTCAGCACATCAAGCAATTCCCTGAGATTAACGGTTGCGTAAGTAGATGAATGGTCGGACATGGCATAAGGGATAATCAGGTCCTCGTTATGGATCATAGAGCCGCACGAATATATTACATTCGGAACATATCCTTCCCTTTCGGTTTCGTCGGGCACCATCAAAGGAGCCGTTAGTCTCCCTATTTCCTTACCAGGGTCATTGATCTCATACAGAGAGGCACCAAGTGTATATTCCCGCATCGATCCAACAGCATGGGTTATAACCAGCCAGCCATCCTCGGTTTCAATGGGCGAACCTGCATTGCCGATTTGTACCAGTTCCCATGGGTACTGTGGTTGCTGAATTATTGTGGCTTCGCGCCATATATTTATACTATCCGAGAAGGCGATATAATTATTTACACCATCAATCCTGCAGAGCATGGCATATTTACCATTGATCTTGCGCGGGAACAAGGCCATCCCTTTGTTTTGAGCAATCTCGCCATTAATAGGTAATATCCTGAAGTTATAAAAGTCTTTGGTACTGATCAACTTAGGCATAATAGCCATTCCATCGTAAGCGGTATAGGTAGCATAATAGGTTATTTCGCCATCGTCGCCAGTAAATTTTACAAAACGGGCGTCCTCAATTCCTCTTTGCTCAGTGGCCGAAATGGGAAAGATAACCCTTTCGGAGAGTGCCGAATCAATTGAAAAAGAAATTTCGTAGTGCGAGGAAGCCAGCCACATCATACGGTTCATCATTTTTATCTGATCTTCTGTAAGTTGCGGATCTTTCCTGGCTGCTTCGAGGCTTTTCATCAATTCGCCATATGTAAAATTGTCAGGAAGTTTATCCAGGATAAATGCCGGAGATATCGGCTTTTGGTGTACCTTTTTTTCGATAATCTTATCAACAATTACCGGGGGAATAATATTTCCCTGATCCGGTTTTTCATCGTGTTTGTCGAGTATTGCCGGCGAAATGGCATTACCCTGTTCGCGCAGTTCCAGCAGTTTTTTACGAAAAGCCTTTTTATCGTAAACATTACGTTTAATTACATCGGCTTCAGCCAACATTTTTCCGACAGGTTCCAGCGTGAGGTTGTTATTTTTATCAAGAACGCCCGAGCGGAACACAACCGAAGATATATGCCCTTCGCCGGTGGCCCGGAAACTGAAAATTACTCTTTTCTCGCCCGAACGCGTTTCGGACTGATCGGGGTTTTCGACAATTGACGGATTAAAAAACGCTGCCGATTCGATGGAATATTCCATGGTAAAGTAGGAGCCTATCAATGCTTTCTGGGCTGAACTCAGATCCTCTTCATTCACTTCTATCTTATCGAATATCGGTGCCATTTTGGCAAAATGCTTCTCAAATATCTTTGAAATGTTCCTGTGACGCCTCGAATAGCCTCTCAGTAACTGGCTCATGGCAATATTTATTTCTTTTTCGGGCATGGCCAGAACTTTGCGTATAATATCAGCCGATCTTTCGTCATTTACATAAAGAAAACGGGCGATTACCCGGGAAGGATCCGGCATAAAAATAAATTTCTTACGGGTTACTGCTACTTGCATGAGTTAAGATTTTATGCCGATTTTCCGGGTTTTGATGAGCTTTCATCAGCAAATAAAAGTTCTGTTTTAAACCCCCTGAGGGATATCGATGAATTTAGATTTTCCCGATTTCCACGAAAGTAATTCATTTGAAGCTAACATTTGCTTTTTTCAGGATATCTGTTGCCGATACTTAAAATTGCAATATGTATCAATGTTAAATATCCAGCAGACTATTGATGACTCAAGGTACCGTCGTTTCCAATATTGATTACGGTCTCAATTAATCCCGGCAGAGAGACGATGCTTTATGATGAAGAAATTTTTGGGTGTATTTACATCCCCGGAACATTTCGGGATACTTTGGTAAGGGAGAACAAAACTTTTCATTGCAATAGAAATTTATACTCTGAAACGATTACATAAACATAAAAGCAAAACGTTTGGACCAGAACCCGAAACCCTGACTTTTATCCCCGTCCCCATGCTGTATGTATTCAAAAAAAGAGCACCACTTCCTGCTACCGTAATTTAGGACACGATTATACAGGCAAAAATGGCTGGTAAAATTAACCTCTTCCAAAACAACTATAAGGTTTCTCTCCGAATTGGTAAATCATTTAATGATTTCGAATACAATCAACAAAAACCATAAAAGAGTTACAAATTCAACCTTATCAGTACAATGGATACCAACCGGAATTATTCAATTCAGGCTCCTGTCCTATTTTTAAACTGCAGCAGGAAGTGAATACCCTGTGTTTAAAAACTGCGTTAAAATTACTTCGGGCAGAAACAAAAAGTCTTACACAATTTAAGATAAATTTTACATTATTTACATGTTTTTCCTGTGCAGCTATCAGCTGCTACCTTCCAATCTATATAATCCGGTCTCCTGTTCGAATGTCAAAATATAGTTTTGTCCTACAAATCTCTCAAAGAAATGGAGTAAAAATGTCGTATATTTGTTAATCGAAGTAAACATTTCCCTGATCTTTTATCAATTGAAGCTCTATATTAAAAATATGGTTTGCACCCGCTGCAGAATGGCTGTGAAATCTGAGTTGGATAAACTGGGATTGCACCATACCGTTATAGAATTGGGTGAAGCCGAAATTATGGAACACCTGTCAGCAGAGCAGTTGGGACACCTGAATATTGCCCTGAAAAAGAATGGATTTGAACTGATGGATGATAAAAAAAGTATATTGGTTGAAAAAATTAAAACCTCAATAATTCAACTTGTGCATTATACCGATGAGCAAATAAAAGTAAACCTGTCCGATTTTTTAAGTGAAAAGCTAAATCACAATTACACATATTTATCAAATCTTTTTTCCGATATAAGAGGGACTACCATCGAAAAATTTTACCTGTCGCATAAAATTGAAAAGGCAAAGGAACTCCTGGTTTATGATGAACTGAATCTCAGCGAAATTGCCAGTAAACTTCATTACAGCAGCGTAGCCCACCTTTCGAATCAGTTTAAGAAAATGACCGGCCTCACCCCTACCCACTTTAAAAATCTGAAAAACAAGAAGCGCAACACGCTGGGTAACCTGTAAATAATGTAAAATTCTTATGGAATTCTGTAATACTTTTTGTTCCTTAAGGCTTCACCTTTGTATAGGAATTTATAGCAGTATTATAAGTTCCTATACCTTTTAGTTTAATTAAAGAGGTTGTCTTAAAAAGAAGGAACTAAGAAGGAACTGACTTTACTACCGGCTCTTTGCAGACTCCACAAAAAAAGACAGGCCTGGGTGGCCCTCAAACCGGCATTACACTTCTAATATTTTATCGAACTTGAGCAGCATTACCCCGTTTGTCGTAGCAAAGTCATTCTTTATTTCTGTAACTGAATCTTAAGGCAACCTCTTTTTTTATTCTTTTTTTTTATTCTTTCAAAACAATAATTCCTTTCGAACAGTGAACACGAAATCTTAAAGGGGATTGTGTGCACCGGTAATATAAAAGTATAACGGCTGTAATGTGAATATATTGTTATACTGAAAATGGGACGGGAGGGAGAAATTTCGCATCCACAATGTCTCAAATTCCAGGCTCCTCCCACCAAATGCGTAACCAAACTGGGGTTAAGAGTAGGACTTGGTTCTTGGGATTTGGTTCTTGGAATTTGGGACTTGGGACTTGGATCTTTTCTTTATCCTTGATTTCATCCCACTCGAAGTATAAACCGGAAGTTCCTGAAAGGAAACAAACCACTGGCTGAACATATAAGAAGAATAATTTCAGAAAGTGTTAAAGTCCATATCCCGCGACAAAATGAGTAATGTGTGAATGATGTAATATTTCATCTGAATTGTGTAACGCTTCATTAAATAGCCGGATATACCTTTGTTGCTGTAATAATCAGTTCTCAAAACAGAATTGAAAGAGAACGCCGGAAACATTAGCTTAAAAACACAAAAAACAAACTAAAAACTTAAAGTCATGGGAAGCTTACTTTACATCATCGCAGTAATCCTGGTCATTGCCTGGGCCATTGGATTCTTTGCCTATAGTGCAACAGGTATTATTCATATTCTTCTTGTCATCGCGCTTATTGCGGTAATATTCCGTGTAATCCAAGGCAGGAGAGTACTTTAAACCAAACCAATTAAAAACAAAAATCATGAAAAAAATCACATTTGTTGTGATGGCAATATTCTTGTCGGTCGCATTTTACCCGCTTCAATCAGGTGCTACACCTTCCAAAGATGCTACACCAACATCTGTAGTTGTTAAAGACCCTACAGAATCAGTTGAGTATAAAACCCTGTTAGCCAGGCTTGAAACTATTGAAAAATTGGACAAATCGGATTTGAAATCCGCAGAAAAAAGAGAACTGAGAAAAGAAGTTCGTTCCATTAAAAAACAACTTCACGAAATGGGTGGTTATGTGTACGTTTCAGTCGGTGCACTTATACTTATCGCCCTGTTGCTAATCATCTTATTATAAACCATTAAAACAGAAAAAATGAGTGCAGGAAAAGTATTATTAGGCGTTTTGGCCGGAGTCGCTACCGGAGCCATACTGGGGCTTTTACTGGCCCCGGAAAAAGGATCGGACACCCGTAAAAACATATCGAAAAAGGGGAAGGATTACTCGGATTCACTGAAAGATAAATTTAACGAATTTAAAGAAAGCATTACCGAAAAATTTGAGAAGGTAAAGGACGATGTTTCCGGTTTTGCTGAGCAGGTGAAAGATAAAACAGCAGAAGTGAAAAAGGACGTGAAAACTGCCAGCAATTAATTGCTTTTATAGTACACTAAAACCCTTGAAAAACATCGGATGCGGGTCCTTATCTCAAGCCTGATTCTGATGTTTTTCTGTTTGCATTTATCTCACACGCCTTTTTAAGGTTCCGGGTTATTTTTTGATTTTAATAAATTGAAACCAAAATCGTCAGAAAACAAGAAATGAACATATGCCTGAAATGACAGAAAAAGAGTTCAAAATTCCGTTTTACGCGAAAACAACAATCTTTTTTGTTGGGTTGTTTACGTTGATAACTATGCTGTACATTGCCCAAAGCATTATTGTTCCTGTTGTTTTTGCTTTAATTATTGCCATTGTACTTCACCCTGTTGTAAATTTTTTCGTTCGGCTGCGGATTAACAGGGTTGTAGCCATAGCAATTTCGCTGCTGATCACTATTTTGCTGATTGCCGGACTGGGAACGCTTTTGTATTCGCAGGCAAGCAGGTTCAGCGAATCATGGCCGGCATTGGTTGACAAATTTACCGAGGTATTTAATCAGTCCATCACCTGGTCGTCAGGCTATTTCGATATTGATCCGAAAAAAATCCATTCCTGGATCACGGATGCCAAAGATGAACTGCTTAATAACAGTCGCTCTGCAATTGGTCAGACAATTATTAATGTCGGCAGCGGACTGGTAATCATGTTTTTAATCCCTGTTTACATCTTTTTAATCTTATTCTACGAACCACTTCTGCTCGATTTTATCCGCAAACTTTTTGGCACGGAAAATCAAAGCCAGGTAAGCGAAATAGTAACCAAAACCAAAACTGTAATACAACGATACCTGGTTGGATTGGTAATTGAAGCCGCAATAGTTGCAGTATTGGAAATTACCGCTCTGTTGATACTGGGAATTGAATACGCCATATTGCTTGGCATACTGGGCGCCTTGCTTAATGTAATTCCTTATATCGGAGGACTTGTTGCCGTTGCTATGCCCATGATGATTGCCCTGGCTACCAAAGATTCGGCCTGGTACGCTGTTTACGTCCTGGTAATCTATTATATCATCCAGTTAATTGACAATAACTACATCGTTCCCAAGATAGTAGCTTCAAAAGTAAAGATAAATGCACTTTTTTCAATAATTGTGGTAATAGCAGGTAATGCGTTATGGGGTGTGCCGGGCATGTTTCTTTCCATCCCGCTGCTGGCAATTATTAAGCTTATTTTCGATCATATCGAAGGATTAAAACCCTGGGGATTATTGTTAGGCGACACTATGCCCCAGATATTTGAAATAAAAACTAACCCGCTTAAACGGATAAAAAAGAAACAAAATGAAAAAGCCGGATAAAGGAAATGCACATAATAGTGCTGTTTATAGTGAAGGAATTGGCAAGCCTGATTCGAGAAGATCCATCAGGGGAAGTAATTATTCGGGTATTGGCTATCAAACGCTAGAAAGCCCAATATCTGAAGCTGAAAGATGGAATATGCCTTTCCCTGATCCTGAGTTCGAATATGAATCGCAAAGCGAAGGATTACACTGAAATGGCCATGCCATGCTTTATTTATCCGTGTCATTGCCTGATTATTAATTAAAACTAAATGCTATGAAAAACAGAACCTTTTCCGCTCCGCTCAATAACGTAATTCAATATGATACGCTGATTGGGCTCAAAAATAAAGAACTCACGGGAGTTACCCCTGCGATAAATTATCAAAAACGCAAACCGGAACAAACTCCCGCCCTGGCTGAAATATTGGTTATAACCTCATACCCGCCAAGGGAATGCGGTATAGCAACCTATTCGCAGGATTTGATAAAGGCGCTTAACAAGCAGTTTAGCAAATCTTTGTCAATAAAAGTCTGCGCGTTGGAATCGGGCGAAACAAATTATTCATATCCCAAAGAAGTAAAATACGTTCTTAAAACTTCAATAGCAGCCGATTTCGCAAAACTGGCTTTAAAAATCAATTCCGATTTCCTCGTTAAAACCGTGTTCATACAGCACGAGTTTGGCTTTTACAGGGAACAGGAAGAGGCATTTTTGCAGTTTATATACAACCTGACCAAGCCGGTAGTTATTGCTTTTCATACAGTGCTGCCCCGTCCGGATGATCAGTTAAAAGCTAAGGTCAGGAGCATTACAGCTGTTTGCGAATCCATTGTGGTAATGACAAACACATCATCTGGCATCTTAACAGATGACTATAGCGTACCTGTCGAAAAAATATCGGTAATTGCCCACGGCACTCACCTGGTACCAAGTGTTAGTCAGAAATCTTTGAAACAAAAGTATGGGCTACTGGATAGGAAAGTCCTAACAACTTTCGGGCTTCTTAATTCTGGCAAAGGAATAGAAACTACCCTCGAAGCATTACCAGCCATTGTGAAAGCAAGCCCTGATGTAATGTTCCTGGTAATTGGCAAAACCCATCCCGAAGTGGTGAAAGCGGAAGGTGAAAAATACAGGGAAATGCTCGAAGAAACAGTAAAAAAATATTCCCTCCAGAACAATGTGAGGTTTGTTAACAGCTATTTACCCTTGGCCGATTTACTCGAATATTTGCAACTTACCGATATTTATCTGTTTACTGCCACTGATGTTAACCAGGCTGTAAGCGGCACCTTCGTATATGCAATGAGTTGTGCCTGCCCCATTATTTCCACACCTATACCTCATGCTAAGGAATTGATAACAAAAGATACTGGAATAATTTTTGATTTCCGCAATTCGGAACAGTTAGCATCTGCTGTAATACGTTTATTAAAGAATGATAAATTACGAAAGAATATCAGTATAAATACCTTGCAGAAAATAGTTTTTACGGCCTGGGAGAACTCAGCGGTTGCGCATACTATGCTATTCGAAAGAATTACTGCTGATAAAATCCTGACTCACTTTAATGTTCCAGCTATAAACTTAAGTCACTTGAAACAAATGACGACCCAAACCGGTATCATACAATTTTCGAAAGTCAACCGGCCCGATATTAAAACAGGTTATACACTGGACGATAATGCCAGGGCTATGGTTGCCACATGTATGTATTTTGAATATACCGGTGACAAAAAGATTGGTAACTAATCAGTTTCATTTGTAATTGGCAATAGTGTTTAATGCAAACAGCACATTCTGTCCATTTTTAATGGCAGTATCAATAATGGATCTCAGTATGGCAAAATTTTCAGCAGCATCAAATATTTTGAACTGTCCGGAT
>JBGSUB010000080.1:0-218629 GCA_041753535.1 Lentimicrobiaceae bacterium | reverse complement strand
TTTCAATATAATGATTGAAAAAAAGATGCTTGCAATTTGACTGATAAAAAATCCGGGAAAGGTTCCGGGTGTATGACTTGCGCCTTTGGCAAATAACGCTTCACCTGCGGCAATTAGTTGATTCCGCTCAGTTTCATTAACAGCAAGAGCATACTTTTCAGCCAATGCTAAAAAAGGAAAAGAAACATTATCTGCCATAAAAATAGCATACCCCAACATGCTTACAATCAGCGAAAAAGCGGCAAAAACCTGCATTTTTTCACGATGTAAGCCATACAACGCGAAAAATACCGGCAGCATTAATGAAGTTGCTATGATATTTATCAACCCCATGTATCGCATAGCCATAAACCAATTACGGTCGTACATTTCAAAAAGTTCACTAATACCATGCATTACCCTGGCTCCCTCGGGCAAAGCAGTTAAGAATATTTCGGTAAGCATGGTGAATAGTGCCAGGAATACCGAAATCGCCGCAATTTTATATACCAATCGCCATTGTTGTTCTGGAGTCTTCATACTTTATAGTGTTTCCTGGTTTGTGGCAATATAGCAATGCAAACAATTAATACTCCCAAACCTGAATAAATGGTATGAAATATATCCACAGCGTTTAAAATCAGAGTTTGTATATCGATCCAGACTATTTGCGCTATTCCGATGTAAACTGCAAAAGTCCAGGCGAAATGATAATCGTAGAGTAAATTGAGGTGATTACTGATTTTGTGATCCGGCTTTTTCAGCAATCCGTATATGGTGTAAACCGGTAAAATTCCGAATGCTGCCAGTAGGATAACTCCCGGAATAAAATAATTTTTGAACGGAGAGTTTTTTAATAAATCCAGAGGCATTCCGAATAGAGATCCGTCAGGACTGATAATCAGAATAATACCACCATAAAATGCACCAAGCGAGAGAAATCCCAGCAGGAAAATCAGCAGGTTTTTATAAAATTGATTTTGTTTCATAAAGGTTGATTTGGTCAGATGTAATGGCTGAGTTGTAATTACCTGGTTCAAAATTAGTACTGTTATCTTTTCATGGCAATGGCTTTAAGCTCTTCCGGCATTTTTTCAATCGCGTACCGCAAAGCAGTGCGGGGCATACTGGCTTTTTTACTTAATACATAATTGAAAATTTCGTTTTGATGTGCCTGGCTGGCAGCTTTAAGCATCCAGCCATAACCTTTCTGAACCAGGTCATCTTTGTCCGGAAGCAATATATCCGATATTTCCAGTATGTCGTTTATAAACTTTCCTCTCCGGGCAGGTATAATTAAAGTTACGGCAGCGGCACGGCGCATCCAGCGGTTTTCTGATTTTGCGAATATCTTTAACCTGTCTAAATATCCAGGGTACATCTCAATAAACACGCCTATTGTATGATTGCAGAGTGTATCGCACGAAGCCCAGTTGGTTACATAGTTACTGATCCAATTTTCGAAAACCTCAAAATCCCCGGCTTCAAAATCTTTACGGAGAGCATACGACCAGTTGCATGCAATAAATGATTCTTCCATATATCCCGACTGCCAGAGGGTATCGCACAAATCAAAGATTTCGGCTTTTGTTTTGCCTTTTAGCTGCTGAAAAAACTTTTTACTGATTTTGGTGACCGTAGCAGTTTTTACTCCATGCAGTTTAATCTGCTCTTTAAAGAAATTCTGACCGGTTTCCTGTGTATTAATATCACTATTCTCTTCAAGTTCTTTGCGTATTTCATTAATAATATCGGCCATATCTTTTAAAGTTTATTAAGCAATCTGCCGTTCAACAGCCTGTATCAAAAATTAACTGAATGAAACATTCAAGCCTCATTTCACAGCAACCGAATTTGTTTCAACTGCCTGCCAGTGCTAACCGGTACGCAGCCATTTCCTGGTTGTTACGTACTATCATGATGTCGCCAACTAACACAGGGTGGTTCCATGTCTTTCCTTTAATTGCAGGAATCCGTGCCAGTTCTCGGAAACGCAAAGGGTTTGCTTCAACCAATGCAAGCTCACCTTTTTCGGTAAGCAGAAGCAATAGGTCCTGATCGGCCAGAAGCACAAGCCATCCCCGGTAAGGTTTGCCTTGCCACAAGCACCTGCCATCCTTTATATCGGTACAGGCTATCTTAGGGCCATCAAAGCCATAGGCATAGCCTTTGTGAATAACAATGTCGTTGAAGTTAAGCTTCATTTCAGATGACTCCCAAAGTTTTTTTACTGACCAATTGTCTTGTGAGTATGAGACCTTAATGCGGCGTAAACTATTATATTCACCGGCAAGTAGAAGTTCTCCTTCCGACAGAACGGCTGGTTGCAGGATACGATCTTCAACCGGCCATGCGTACTTCCAGAGTTGCTTTCCACTATCCGGCTCAACACTCAATGCTCCTGAATGACTCATCAGGATCACTTGCTGCACACCATCTATCGTCAGCAGGTGCGGCGAACTGTAACTATTTCCGCCATCAGGACCAAACCAAAGTGGCTTGCCGTTTACAATATCATAGGCAGCAAGTTTGCCTGAAAGGGCAACAATCACCATACTGTCAATCACCAGCGGGGAACTAGTGAAACCCCAGGGCAGGACTTTTATTTTGGCATCATAAACTGCATTTCGTGACCAAACAACTGACCCGTCACTAGCATTAAGCACATTTAATATTCCGGTTGCGCCAAGTGTATAAACACGGCTGCCCGACAGGGTTGGTGTTGAGCGGGGGCCGGCGCCTGCATGTGAATCCCAGAAACGGGCTGAATCGCTATGCACCCAAACCGGTTCACCTGTATCCAACTTGTAACAGGTAACCATTTCGTTTTCACCCCGCTGTTCCTGGGTGAAGAGTAAATTACCATGGACTGCAAAAGATGAGCATCCGGGACCGATTGGATTGCGCCATATTTCGACCGGTGGCGAAGCAGACCAATCCGTTTTTATCCGGACTCCATGTACAATGCCGTCACGATTGCGTCCCCTAAAGCCCGGCCATTCGGCTTCTGTGGCCAAGGTGGCTGAATCTAATGGCATCATTTGTGACTTACCTGTAGCTTGGGTCATAAGTTTTTCCTCTGCTGTCTTAGCCCAACGCCATGCAAAATCATGTTGAGCATCAGCATCCATTCCATCGGTACGAAGGAATGCCCAGAAACCGGTTGCCAGTAAAATGGTTGCAACCATTGTTATGCGCTGCAGTCCCCTGGAGAGGTGCTGGCTGGCAACAGCCCAGGCTACAAAGGCAAGACTCAAAACAGGAATAGAGTAGATGATAAACATCATTCCCACCATCGCCGTCTTAATTGACTTATCAATGAGTTGCGAAGTTGCGAACAGGGCTGCAATCATTAAAACGATCGCAATCCAGCGGTCGGAGCGGGGAGCCCGGCTAAAGAATAACCACCACACAACGAGAGCCAACCCGCCGAGAAGTCCACCAAATACTCCTATTTGAGTAACAATGTCTTCATGTACAAAACCAGGGATTACAAATCGGATCAACCATTGTAGAATTACAATTACTACGCCCGGCCATACTCTCACTGACTTCTGTTGAGTTGATTGAGAAGACTTTTCAATGATGCCCATTTTACGTTTTTTTAGTTTAGAATATATACTTAATTGTAAATGAAACAGCTAAAACTAAGAAGAAAAGAAATCTAACTAAATGCCAGGTGTTTTCTGACTCTACAAAAAGAGAGAGAAATCCTGAACTGATTAGCCTTGTAATTTCTATTTCAAATTTAGAAATTTTTCAGATGGAAAAAATATAGATATTTTTATTGACGCTGCAATATAACAGTCGTATTTACTTCTGATAATAAAACCTATCGGAATTCTGATGCAGATATAAGTTTAACTGAATTCGCTATGGACAAAAAGAATCAGTAACTGAAAACAAAGTATTCAATTCGTTATCTAATCTAATCTAATGGCTCTGCTATTACGTATTTTAATCTTCTCCCTCGAAAAAATCAGCAAAAATTTCAAATTTTTCCATCTGACTATTGGTAAGTTCTGCATCAGCTTCTGACTTCGAAATGGCGAAATCTTCAATCAACCGGTCTTTTTCTTCTTCGGTTAAACGATCAAATTCACTAAATTCGTCCAGTGTAAAACCTTCGAAACCATAAAGTTCGCATAAGTTATATGCACTTTTAGGGTCAGAGTTTATTTCATTTACAAGGCCCTGAACACTAAATCTGTCTTCTTTTGAAAGTGTTACTTTGATATTTGTATTCATACAGGTGTATTTCGCTTGTGAAGAATAAAGTATTCTTTAATTTTCGCATCCAAAGGTATGTTCCGCGTATTGTTCAAACATTAAAGTCCGTTTAAGTAAAGATTAATAAAGGATGTACTTAATTCTACTTTACACCATTAAATGCATTAGCTAAAGGCTTACATAACGTTATGAAATCTATTCCGGGAAAGCAGAATTAATGTGAATCAAATTTGTTGTATGTATTTAAGAGGTATTCTGATTCATCCCCGGAGTTCTCGTTCAAAAGAATTTTTCTTGATTTTTGATACTTATCAGTTTTTTTGTGTTTCCTGTTAGTTTTGTGGACATTTTGTGACATTTGTGAAGATACTCTCCAGAGAAATGCTATTCCTGATAAGATCGGAGAGCAAAAAATTAAAAATAGAATTTGGAAATACGAAGTTAAATCGGGGGAGAAAACGATTGCATTAAAATATATTTCTTCCTTAAATAATTAAACAGGTTAAACAATAAACCTTGTCCGTGTGTTTGTTCTCTCTCACATATGTCGGGAATTGCATTCAAAAGAGTAGTATATTTGACTATTAAATTTACAATAAATCAAACGGAATCAGATTACCTGTATTTGGCTGCTTTTTCAACAGGTTTTATCGGCTAAGCAGCAAATTAATATGGAATAAACTAAAATTCAGCTTTAACAATTTATTGAAACCGATTATGAATCCGATTGTAAGAAATATTTTAGCCGTTGTTGCAGGAGTTATTTTCGGAAGTGTTTTGAATATGGGAATTATCATGATAAGCGGATCCGTTATTCCTCCGCCTGAGGGTGCCGATGTTACCACCATGGAAGGCTTAAAACAGTCGTTACATTTATTCGGACCCCAACATTTTGTTATGCCGTTTTTAGCTCATGCTCTAGGGACATTTGCCGGTGCTATCCTGGCTGCTCTGATAGCCGCAAGTCATAAAATGTATTTCGCACTGGGCATCGGAGTCTTTTTCCTGGCGGGAGGAGTCGCAAACACATTTATGCTTCCATCACCAACATGGTTTACTGTTTTAGACCTGTTGAGTGCTTATATTCCTATAGGTTACCTTGCAGGAAAAATGGTTGGCAGTAAGAAACAATAACTCAAAAAAAAATAGGACTTATCTAATTGACCGAATCCTGAATTACACATCTTTCAGCAGGAATTTTAAATTTGAAAGTATTATTGCCAACCCGACTTTATGGAATTACGTTACATACAACCCAGTTCTGAATTAACCATTGCCGAACTGACGGATGAAAATTTCATAATTAGTCAGCCAAAACATGTTCTTGATATATTCGGAGATTTAATGGCTAAGGATTGCGAAAGACTTATTATCCACGAAAGAAACCTGCACCCGGATTTTTTCGACCTTAAAACCAGGCTCGCCGGTGAAGTGTTGCAGAAATTCTCAAATTACAGGGTTCAAATTGCGATTGTAGGAGATTTTACGAAATACAGCAGCAAGAGTTTACAGGATTTCATTTTTGAAAGCAATAAGTCGAAGTATGTCTTCTTTACCGATACTATAAATTCGGCTATTGACAGACTGAAAAAATAATAACTTATTAATACTGAAAAGACATAGTTTTTCACAATTGAATTAATCAATAAAAAACCAATCAAAAATGAAAAAAGCGAATAAAGTAATACAATTTGGAGAAGAAGTAGAAGGATACTCAATTCCAGTATTAAATGAAAGGGAAATACGGGCAGCAGCCGGAATATTGTTCGTATTGATGTTTGTCTCCATCCTGTTGGCCGTCATGAAAGGAGATTTCCTGTTGCTTAAATATGCTGTTGTAATATTCCTTACCGATATTCTGATACGTGTGGTTATAAATCCAAAATTTTCTCCTTCATTAATAATCGGGCGCCTGATTGTAAGGAACCAGGTGCCGGAATACGTGGGTGCAAAACAAAAAAAGTTTGCATGGATAATTGGTATCGTTTTGGCAACGCTGATGTTCATCCTGATGGTTGTTGTGAATTCGTTCAGCCCGATAACCGGTATTATCTGCCTGATTTGCCTTATATTCCTATTCTTCGAAACGGCATTCGGAATTTGCCTGGGATGTAAATTCTATTCCATGGTGTATAAAGAAAAAGCACAATACTGCCCTGGTGAAGTTTGTGATGCTAAATCCAAACAGGATATTCAAAAAACATCCCGTTTTCAGATGCTTATTGTATTGGGGTTTATTGCATATATCACAGTAACAGTCTTTTTATTTAATGAGTCGTTCAGTGAAAAACCTCATGATCTTTTCGGAATTACAAGTTCTGCACAGTCAAAGTAAAAATTACGTTTATGATCAGTTGACCGGGAGCATAACACAGTGGCCTTGGCTCTATACTGACTCACAAAGTAATCCGGTTAACCTTGGCTAACCATACGTGAATATTCACGATCACGAGTAAACAAATTCTGAATTAATTACGCTCTGTACTTAGCGTGGAATAAAATCATGCATTCAAAAAAGTCCCAGGCCTCAGGAGCAAAATCTCAAAAACCACTATAAATCCCATCTTGGAATTTGGAGCTTGGAATTTGGGACTTAATGATGCGGAAATTTATCCTGTTTTCAGTATAACTAAGTATTTAGTCCTTCAAACAACGGACTGATAATCCGTAATTCTTTGGATAGCCGTAATAATGGGCAGCTGAAAACCAGCCTATCTGAGAATAAAGGTAACTTAAGCTCCGGTTAAAGGCTAAGTGGGTGATATTGAAATATTCAGTGCTACTCCAGAAGATGGTTGTTTTGGTTAACCCATCAAACAATCCATTTTTGCGCGATCCCCCCGGAAGGGCCGAAAATCCACTGGAATTGGTTCCGTTACCACTATTATACCAACCAACGGTCGTTTTCAGCTTATCGCCTTCATCAGTTCCCCGCCATCCAAGAGCGTAAGCTTCCTCATAACTCATTCCCAAATACATTTCCAACTCTATCCATTCTTCATCACTTGGTAAATGCCACCCGCACGGACAGGCGCCCTGAACGTTACTTGGATTCAATTCGCTGCTTTCAGCCCCGTTCATGGCTGCTGCCCAGGTATATAATGCTCCGAAAGTACTTCCATTCGAAGCAGAATTATCATAATAACAATAGGCTTTATCCGTAAAACTTAAATTGTTCCAGTCGGAATTGCTTTGTACCTGGGTTATTTCTGTTCCATCCGAAAAATGAGAGGATTTAAGGTTTTCGGCCATCCATGTCTGATCGCCTATAGCAACCGTTTTGTAATTATTTCCATCGAAATCATGGCAGGCTGAAAAATCGAAAGTTATGGTTTTGCTACTGGCAGGTATATCAGTAAGTATCGCCTTGTATGGTCCTGCAGTTCCTTCGAAAAGCAGGAGATCGCCATCTCTATAAAGCATTTCAATTGTTGATTCACTGCTTTTCAACAGATTTTCACTGATATCCTCTTTAAAAGAAATGGCCTCAATTTCAACCTTGCTTTTAAGTTTGCATTGACTTATGATTTTAATTGAATGGGTATAATTTTTTGATGTTACGTTTATAAAATATATTCCCGGTTCAATACCCGAAATCCGGAAACAGTGTTTCCCTGGTGAAAGTTCCTTTTGTGTCTGATAAGTGGTCTTTCCGGTCAAATCAACGATACTTATTACAGCATTTTCTTCAACAGTTGATACGAATGTCAGGATTGACTGATCCTTCATCGGATTCGGATACAAATGAATCCGGTCATCTTCATTTTCCGGCGACTCAATTCCTAAAGCTGTCTTAAGATGAAGGGTATCACCCGAATTGATGACAACTGAATTTCCGCTGCTTAAGTTTTCAACTTTTACACTGCTTAAAGCATTAGTATCGCCATTTGCTGCAAAACTGATCCTGAAATCCTGTGCCCGCGATTGTACAACGGTCAAAAGCAGGAAAATTACTAAGGAAGATTGTCTCATATTACTTCTGTTTAATGGTGAAAGGAGAAAACGGATTTCTGGCCACAGACTTAGCTTCTTTAATTCCTGTATCAAATCCTAACTTCCTGTAACTGATTTTCCATAACAGGGCTAAGCGGGAGCGATGTTTCCTCCCTGTTTTTATTTGCCCAGTCAACCATGGCTTCCAGCACAATATGCAAATCTTTTCCTGAATCGGTCAGGCTGTATTCAACAAAGGGAGGAATAACCGGCTTTGCTTTCCGTTGAACAAGATTATCATTTTCGAGTTGTTTAAGATGCTGGATCAGCATTTTTTCGGTAATGGCCGGAATAAGCTTTTTCAATTCGCTGTATCGTTTGGTACCGCTCATCAGGTTAAAGATGATAATTGGTTTCCACCGGCCGCCGATTTTTTCGAGTGTATAGGTTACAGGGCATTGTGTAAGCGCATTTTTCCGGTTGTCCTGGTTGGTCGAGGTTTCTTTGATCTTTGTCATTTGTACACACTTTGGGGTAAGTACTTGTATAAAAGTAAGTGCAAATATACCTTTGTTCAGTCAAATAAAAACAAAAAAACATGAAAATTATAATTACAGGTTCTTTAGGACATATAAGCAAGCCGCTTGTAGAAAAGTTAATCGTCGCAAGGCACGATGTTACTGTAATCAGCAGCAACGTTGAAAGGAAATCAGAAATTGAAGCTCTTGGAGCAAAAGCAGCCATTGGTTCAGTTAGTGACCTGGCGTTTGTAACCGGAACTTTTAAAGGTGCCGACGCGGTTTATACCATGGTTCCTCCTACTTATACTGCCCCCGACTGGAAACAGTATATTGCAGGTATTGGTAAAATTTATGCACAGGCAATTGCTGCAGCCGGAGTAAAAAACGTTGTGAACTTAAGTAGTATGGGAGCTCATATGCCGGAAAACTGCGGTCCTGTTAGCGGTTTGTATTATGTTGAACAGGCTCTGAATGTTTTGGAAGGCGTTAATATAAAGCACCTACGTCCGGGCTTTTTCTATTATAATTTCTTCGCGAACATCGGTATGATAAAACACATGGGTATTATTGGCGGGAATTATGGCGAAGGCGTAAAACTTGTGCTGGCTGATACCAATGATATTGCTGAAATTGCTGCTGATGAACTGCTAAATCTTTCGTTTACAGGTAAAAGCATACGTTACATTGCAAGTGATGAAAAAACTACCGATGAGGTAGCTTCCATTTTAGGGAAAGCCATTGGCAAACCGGACCTGAAATGGATAAATTTCTCAGATGCCGACACCCTTGGCGGTATGCTGCAAAACGGGGTTCCGGAAGAAGTTGCCAAAAACTATACCGAGATGGGTGCTGCAATGCGTAGCGGTGAAATGGCATCGGAATACAACCAAAGTCGTTCGGCCTCATTCGGAAAAATCAGCTTTGATTCGTTTGCGCCTGTTTTTGCAGCCGCTTATTCGCAGCAATAAACAACTGAAATAATTATAAAAAAGGAGCTGATGCTCCTTTTTTTATTTCTTTGCCGGCTCAATCAAATCCCAAAGGTTTCCATATAAGTCAGCAAATACAGCAACAATTCCATACGTTTCTTTTAAGGGTTGACGTACGATTGTTACTTTTTTTTCGAGCAAATTCCGGTAATCTCTTTCAAAGTTTTCTGTATTCAGAAAAAGGAAAACTCTTCCGCCGGTTTGGTTGCCAACCCGGCTTTTTTGTTCATCGTTGGAGGCTTTTGCAAGTAAGAGACAACATCCGGCTGAACCGGGAGGTGCTAACAATACCCAGCGTTTTGATTCGCTTAGTGCAGTATCTTCAACAAGAGAAAATTTTAATTTCCGGGTATAAAATTCAATAGCCTCATCGTAATCATTCACCAGGAGGGCAATATGTGCTATGGTTTGGCTCATCTTTTTTTTTGATAAGTATCCTATCCGATTGATCTTTACAAATTTATGAATCAGGCTTTCAATAAAAGTAGAATCGACTCATCACACATCCTACTCAGCGGAGGCACCAAGGCAGCTTCTTTTATGCTAGACTGACTTACTGATAACATGTATATAGAGAAAGGCGCCTGGCTTTATGAATAGGTTAGTGAAAAAGGGCTATTTTATAGTTGCTAAGTTAACGAGAAAATTTAATTCACTTCAACACAGGGATAGTAAAATAAAACACCGAGCCTTCACCTGGTTCACTCTCAACCCAGATTGTTCCTCCAAGCATCTCGACATATGCCTTGGTTATCGAAAGGCCAAGCCCGGCACCGTCATATGTTTTTGAAAGAGAATTGTCGGCCTGCGTAAAACGGTCAAAAATGGATTCCAGTTTGTCGTTTTCAATACCTATTCCTGTATCCTTGACAAAAAACCTTAAGTATTTGCCTTTGTGTTCATAACCTGATTCAATAGCACCTTTTTTAGTGTATTTGATGGCATTTTTAAGCAATTTCGAAAAAATGATCTCCAGTTTTTCCCTGTCGGTACGAATAATTATTTCCTCCCGGGCCTGTTCATTTGCAATACTAAAGTGTAATCCCTTTTTATCTGCTTCGGTTTTAAAAACGGCGTACATGCTTTCCAACTGGCGGTTCACATCTACCATTGAAAAAGTAATTTCTGCCTGTTTGGATTCAATCTTCGAAATATCGATTAAATCAGTAATCGTATTGAGCATTCGTAAACTGCTTTTTTCAATAATGGAAATGTATTCCTGCATCTGTTCACCTGAAAGAGCGGAGGTTTTCAGTAAATCGGCAAAGCCAAGTATGCCATGCATGGGGGTGCGGATTTCGTGAGCTATATTCGAAAGGAAGGCGGACTTTAGTTTATCGTTTTCTTCCGCTTTAAGCTTGGCCTGTTCAAGAGTTTTGCGCTGATTGAAATAATCCTGAAGCAGAATTCCGATATAGCTGAATTCGCCGGGAGAAAATTGTAGTTTTTTAATAGCGTTATTGTCCTCTGACTCTAGTATTTTAGTGATCAGATTCAATGGGCTGTAAACCCAAAGCCTGGCAAATAGAATAAATACAAAAAGAAAAAGTATAAAGAACACCACAATGATCAGCAGCAGGTATTTTGATGATTTAAAATTCAGGTTTAACGGACGGCTGAACACCAGTTGCGAAACGGTTTTACCCCGCCAGTCGGTAAGGTTTTTCGAAACAACAACCGTATTGCGATCATTATTTATTTCCTGATCTGATGGCTGCCTGAATTCAATTTTTGAACTGGTGATCCTGCTCAACCTGGTTTTGAACGACTGATCCCAGAGCCTTACCAGAAAAGTATATCCCGAAGGTTTAGTTTTAGTATGAGAACGGTCGTAAGTCGGATGAATGGAGGCTGCACTCACTTCAACTAGCCCTTCGGTTGTAAGCAGAAAAAAATTGGAATACCGGGTTTTCTCCACATCTGCAACCGCTCTGCGCGGAATAAATCTGCGGGATAGTATTTTAATGGATGAGGTTTCGGTAATGATATGAAAACTGGTATCATATACGCCTATATAATCTATTTTAAAACCATTTATCGCTCCTATTATATGTTCATTGTACCATATAGTGTTTCTGGTTTTAGTAAATTCAACGAGTTGATCCGAGCGGGTAAAGTCATTTACTGCAATGCGCATGGATTCGGAGTTTAGATCGAGCAACGACTCCACTTCCTTCGAAAATTGCTGACGGGCTGCATTATAAACCTGTTTTTCCTGCTGAAGTGTATAAAGAAATAAAAAAGCGAATAAAAGGAGAAAAATAGCAGCGGAAATAATAAGCAGTAGAATGATCCTTGAATAAATGGTTTTGAGTTTTAACATTTAGTCGGATTTTTTTTTAAAAGTGTTTTCCAATTCAGAATTAAAAAAAAGACAGTTCTCGCAAATGTCCCGGAAAATACGCAGCTGTTGTTTAACGTACTTTTATAGAAAAACAAAATTGAAGCTAAAAAGTTCCCGGTGCAGGAACAGATAAGCTTTTATTGAAAATTGATACTGCTTTAAATTGTCTTAAATGCGAACCGAAAATTTTATTCCAGTATAATTTTTTCGACAAGTGTTGAAGTCTCCGTCGTCAGCTTCACGAGAGAGAACCCTCTTTTCAATTTGCTTATGTCAATACTTGTAAGCTTATCCGAAATAAGCTGTTTAACTATTTCATGTCCGAGTATATCATGTACCGTAACAAAGCTTTCTTTTGTATCTGTTGTTTCGATGGTAATAAAATCCTTAGCCGGATTAGGATATACCCTAAAAAGTATTCCTTTCGGATTGTTTTCATCTATGCCCAGTATTGCTTCACTTCCACATGAAATGCCATTCTTCTTAAAATATATAACTGACTGAGAAAGAGTATAGCCGTTGGTTGGGGGAGGAGCAATTGCATGGTCGGAATAGAGACTATTGAATATTCCTAGTCCGACGGTATAGATGGTTTCTTCTGTTGGAGCCGGGCCTGGTACATCATTTGAGCCCCAGCAATTTTCCTCGCTGCAATAGCGCAACCCACGATTCTGATTTTCGCTATATGTCCATAATCTGAGCCCACAGTAATCATTTATATAAAGTTTTCTGTTAGCAAAGAAATAGTCTGGCTTCAGATAGTCGTAAGGAAGTTCAGTGATGATTTCGTTTCTCAGATATTTTAATTCAACAACATCATTTGTAGAGGTTGACGATCCTTTATCGAATACATGCCTGACGGCCTGGTAACTGATTGAATCCATTGTTACTGTTTTCGAGAGGAAGGTATATTTTATATAGCGCTCATGATTATCAGGAGAGGGATAGTTATAGTTGAGATAATCACGTATTTGTATTTCATCACCAGCACGATGGTCGTAAAGAATTTCGTTTGTGAGCTTCGCCAACCCAAGATCAGGAGATATATTTCCAATCAGTATAACCGGGTTGAGGATTTCGGGAAACGCATCAACCTGCAGAAATTGAATCAACCCAAGGGTTTTGGCAATAATTATCTTTTCCCCGTTAAGTGGTGAATTGACTTCATTACCATATACATCGGTATGAATAATTGTGTAAAACTTTGCTGAATCCGAATAGTTTAATACCGTTAGTGTATCTGATTTATCGAAAGTAAGATAAAATTTTTCAGCCTGGTTTTCGAAGAAAAGTGAGGAGTCTTCGCCTGAAACTGAAAAATCGAAACTCAGCATTTCACCTGTCTTTGTAAAAAAAGTGTAACCCGAGGTATTATTGTAACTAATTCCGGCTCCTAACCAGGTCGGGCGATCCTGTTTAATACACTCGGGGCCGCCCCAGAACTGGCAATTCTGGCTTGTTATCATCATTCCGGTTTGTGTGAAATTATAATAAACGGAATCGGTGCCAACCAGGGCAACCGAATCAAATGCTATGCTAAACGTGGAATCGGGAACCGGGAAATTGGTGTATACCTTTTGCGATGTGGCATTGAAAAGTTTGTAATCCTGACCGGAAGTAAGAATTGTTAGAAATAAAAGTGCGGTTGCGAGAATTGATTTCATAGCGGATTAATTTATAGGCGGGAAAATTAATTTAGCAATTCTGATATCCTGAAAGAAAACAAAATATCCTGATTTTGAAAGACAAATATAGTGTAAATAATTATTTTTCAAATACATTACAAGGGGAAAGTATATATTTATCAAATTACTTTATATTTGTTAATCAATTAATTATTGACCATTTATCCGGGAATTATGAAAACCACGTCAACCATTTTCGTTTTTCTTTTCTTGCATATACTAATAACTTTTGCCGGGGAAGTGGAGCATATTTATTCTTTCGGAAACCCTGTTATTAATAATACAGGAGGATATCAGAAAATAGAATTTGAAAATACAATTCAAACGGCTCTGCCTGGTCAGCCGGTTTTGCCTTTCCACCAGGTCAAACTAATGCTTCCACCGGGCGAATCTGCATTAAGTATTGAGATTATTTTCTCGGATGAAATTGTAGTTTCGGGGAAATTCGTTTTATTTCCGCAGCCGCAGGTTCAGCCTATTTCAAAAGGTAATTCAGGATTTTTTTTAAAAGAGGAAGCCATTTACCAAAAGGATGATATTTATCCTGCTGATCCTAAAGGACAATTGATTACTTCATTTTTGAACGGACGTGCATTTGCTATTTCCACATTTACACCTGTAAGATACAATCCTGTTACCGGGAAAGTCAGCTATTATGCTTCAGCAAAAGTAACAGTTCACAGTGCGCCGGACACTAAGGCCGGGGCTGCCTTATCGAATCTTATCAAAAGCAATAAAAAGGCTTCGCAGTATGCTGATAATGGCGATATGGATAAGTTGTATACCAATTCACGCCAGCCGGCAACGGATGGATACGAACTTTTAATTATTTGTACGGCAGCATATTCCGGTGCATTTGAAAATCTCCGGGCAGGGTATCTGAAAGAGGGATTGCAGTCGCAGGTAACTACCCTAGAGTCAATTATTTCCAGTATGAGTGGAATTGATACTCCCGAAAAGATGCGAAACTATATTATACAGGAATACCAGGCTCATGGCATACAGCATGTTTTACTTGCCGGCGATGCCGAAGTTATACCTTACAGGGGATTTTATGCCTATGTGCAATCCGGATCGGGGTATACCGATAACAACATTCCTTCCGATCTTTATTTTTCGGCCCTTGATGGGAACTGGAATACCGATGGAGATGCGCTTTGGGGCGAACCCGGCGAAGACGACCTGTTGCCTGATATTTCTGTTGGCCGACTTCCATTCAGCAATATGACGGAATTAAATGCCATGCTGAACAAAAGCTATAGTTACCAATTTACTCCTGTTGATAATGAATTCCGCAATGTACTCCTGGCCGGGGAACATTTGTATGGTCCGCCCTATCTTACTTATGGCAGTTACTATCTTGAACTTCTGATCGGAACTCGCTCTAATAACGGATATACCACTATTGGCTTTCCCGAAGTTTACCCTTTTGATAAGTTATATGACGAAACGGCCACCTGGTCGAAGCAGACCCTGATGGCTCACCTGAATTCGGGCCGGCCGGCGTTTTATCATGTTGGCCATGCCAATTATACCTCTATGATGCGGATGGGCAACGCTGATATTACAAATCTTAATTTTTCGGGACTTAACGGAACCGATCATAATTATACGGTTGCCTACACCCATGGCTGCAATTGCGGTGGCTTTGACCAAAATGACTGTATTGCAGAAAGAACAGTGGCTATTGATAATTTTGCAGCCGCTATAATCGCCAATTCCCGTTATGGCTGGTTCAACGAAGGAACCGATGAAGGCCCTTCCGCTCATTTGAACCGTGAATTTGTGGATGCTTTGTACAATGACAAACTGAACCGTATAGGTCGGGCACAAATGGAATCGAAAATTGCAACTGCCCCCTGGGTTACTGCAACAGGGCAATGGGAACCTGGTGCATTGCGCTGGTGTTTTTACGACTGCAACGTACTGGGCGATCCGGCGATGGCAATTTTTACGGATAACCCGATCACAATTCAAACGGTTTATCCTTCCGATATCACAGCAGGAACCGGTTCCATGCAAGTAAGTGTAACTTCCGAAGGAATACCAGTGGAAGGGTTAAGTTGTGTTGTACTCGAAAATGGCAATCTGATAGGGAAATCTTTAACAAATGCTTCTGGCAATACAGTATTAAATTTTGACCCTGTTATTGCAAATCCTGATAATGTACAGCTTATTGTATCGGGGTACAATTGCATTCCGGTTTCCTACAATCTAACAGCCAGAACCTATACCTGGAATGCAGTTTCAGGAAACTGGAAAAATCCTGCAAGCTGGACACCACAACGCATTGCCCCTGCTGCCAATGATATCCTGGTTTTTGATGGGAACTACCAGGCAAATCCAGCGGTAACACTTAATTTTACTTCGGACGAAAACATTGGCCGACTTCGATTGATAAACAACGTTAATGTTAATATAGCAACCGCATCAGCTTCGAGGAGGATAAATGCAGGCGCATCAGGTTCTGTTTCACCCCAGATCGAAATTTCTTTCGGATGCACATTATCTGTAAATTCAGTTAATCCTGTAGCTATAAACCTGCCAGCGGGATATATTGCAAGCATTTCGGGGAATATTGTATTTCAGCAAGCAGCGCACACAATTACTGCAGCAACATCTAGTGGAATCACTTTTAATAATGGTGCTTCTTTTACCGCGGGTAGTAATTTTTCAGGAAATGCTTTTGGAAGTGGTACACCAAACTCTGTAATCTTTTCCAATGGCTCAGGTTATATTCAGAGTGGTGGAAACAACCCTTTCGCCTTACTTTCACCAGGGAGTGTGGTTGTTTTTAATGAAGGAAGTTTGTATAAATTCAACGCTACGACCGGTGCACCAGATCTTTCGGGCAGGACTTACGGCAACCTGGAAATTAACTCAAATTCTTCTGCCCTCACGGCAATGAATGGTGACGGAAGTTTAACGGTTAATGATTTAACAATTACATCCGGAATCTGTGGTTTCAATCTTACTGGAGAAATTAATATTGGCGGTAACCTTGCTGTATTGCCGGGAGCTGCAATCAGTTTTTCGCCTTTATCTCAGGCACCAGTCAATTTTAATGGTTCCGCAAATCAAACCATTGGTGGGGGCGGAGCTATTACTGCCAGTAATAATTCAATTATAAACATTGCTAATGCTGAGGGTATAAACCTGGGCAGTGATATGGTCGTGAATGGGACTCTTTTTCTCTCAAATGGGTTATTAACCATCGGAAACTGCAACCTTATTTTAGGGATTAATGCAGCGATTGGCGGAACTCCTTCTGCAACCAGTATGATTGTAGTCCCCGGACCAGGTGAACTTCGTAAATCATTCTTTTCCCCTGGAAGTTTTACCTTCCCTTTAGGGGACAATACAAGTGTGCCGGAATACAGCCCGGTTACACTGAATATTACTGCCGGTTTATTCGACACTGACGCTTATATTGGTATCAGCCTTGTGAATGATGCATTTTCAGGTACGGCTAACAGTTACCTGGACCGCTACTGGAATGTCACCTCATCAGGAGTAAATAACTTCACCTGCGACGCTCAGTTTGTTTATGTTCCGGCAGATGTATCCGGCAATGAAGCTGATCTGATGTGTGCTCAGATACAGCCACCCGATTTATTCCTGCATAATCCGGCAAACACTACCTTACATCAAATCACAGCTTCCGGGATCAGTTCACTGGGAATTTTTACAGGACAAAGCAACGATGCACCAAAAACCATTAATCTTACATCCATATTTCCTGAAGGTCTTTATGCCGGAAATGGGGTTTTGCGCCAGGCATATAATGAATCGACAACACAATGGCCGGCAGGTATAGCCGATCATATTACCGTTGAGTTTCACGAAGCTTCAGATTACGGTACCATTATTTATTCAGCAACTGAAGTTGAACTCAGTACAACCGGGACAACCACGGTTAATTTACCAGCAATCCACAAAGGTTTATACTATATCACAATTAGGCATCGGAATAGCCTCCAGGTTGTAAGTGCTTCACCGGTTTCGTTTGTCGGAAATACCATTACAAAATCATTTGGCACACCTGCCGATGTCTTTGGCGGAAACCTCAAACAGATGAGTGATTTTGGTTATGTAATTTACGGAGGCGACGTGAACCAGGATGGTTTTATAGACAATACAGATTTGACTGTTATTGAAAACGATTCAGGATTGTTCAATTCCGGCTATTTATCAACTGATTGCAATGGAGACGGAATAGTTGACAGTAGTGATCTTATCCTAACAGATAACAATGCTTCGTTGTTTATTGGGGCAGTAACGCCTTAGGAAGTAATCAGATTCACAGATAATTATTCCTTTCTCAAAGCCTGAACCAGGTTTTTCTGTAATGCCGTTTTTACCGGGAAATATATCCATGCCAATCCGCTTAAGATTATCAAAAGCAGAATCACAATTAAAAAAGTTGCAGGCAGCTGAAAAGCCGGTGAAAGAAATGAAGGTAATATTCCTGCAAATGCCGCTATCAGCCCGATGCCAATTCCGGCCAGAAGTATAAACAGGTTTTCGGTTAGAATAAGTTTCAGAATATAATTATGTTTAAATCCAAGGGCAAGGTATATGGCTATTTCACGCTTTCGCTCTTCGAGGTTTCGCAGCAATACTATTCCTAAGCCGATGGTACCAATAATGATTCCGAGTCCGCTCAGCAACATAAAAACCGAGAGATATGTATTTGTAACTGAATTGAATTCTGCCAGGCGTTCGGAAGCCGGTGTAACCACCATTCCGAAATCCTGGAAAAGATATTCGAGCCGTTCAGAAATTACTTTCCGCTGAGAAAAATCACCATGAACCAACATTACTTTTGAACCACCAACCGAAGGGAAATATTTACTGAACAAATCAGCCGAAACCAGGATATTTCCCTGGAATATTGAGTTTTCGAGTCCCCCCATAATTTTCACTTTCAATAGTTTGCCACTTTCATCGGCGTACAATAGTGTATCCCCGACTTTTTTGCGCAAGCCCCAGGTTATAACAGTAAGATCAGCGTAGGCAGGGATAATTCCGGGACCTAATGGTGTGTTTAATATCAGCCATGGATGCTGTTCGCTGACAGATGGATCGAGAGTTGCGAAGCGGAACGAGTTTTTCTGATCGAAAAGCTGTGGAGCAATACCTAGTATCGTCGGCTCTTGAACCTGGTTCAGGTTCAGGCAGCTGGCATCGTTTCCATCGAGGCTGAGCATCTGGATAAACCTTGCATTCTGTAAATCCTTTTCATCGGTAAGCCCGTATTTTTGTTTGCCTTCAGGCGAATTCAGATCATTAAAAACTGATACAGTCGATTCGGCCCAGAAAAGAAATCCTCCGGTACCGGATTGCGGAGTATTTTCTGTACCATAGAATGTTTTTCGGTTTGCCCCGGTGATAATAACCGTAAATGTGCCAATGGCCAGTAATGCGATGGCTGCAACGGTCCGGTTTTTCTTCATACCAGCATTTCGCATTATTATGGTAAAAAATCCCGGTAAGAAATTGGAAGTCTTGTAACCTGTATGATTTAAAACAGAATACAGCATGGCAATGCATGCAACCAATATCAATCCGCCAGCCAAAAGGAGATTTGTTGAAAGATTGGATTGCGATCCTGTAAGTGACGAAAGAATTAATCCTAGGGAAATTAAGAAAAAGAAGGCAGCTGTTACCATACTGATAATTTTCATCCTGCGATTGCTGCGTGGGGATGAAATATCGACTCCTTTTACCAGTACAGACAAAGGTTTCCGCAGGTTACGGATCAGTACAAACAGCAATGTTAACAAGGCGGTTATCGCACCGGCTGCAAACCCGGTTATAAGTGTGCCAGGCACAAGGTACATTTGCAACATTGATGTCCTTACAGCGTCCTGCCAAAGTGTATTTAAACCCAATAGCAGCAGTTTGTTATAAAAAATCCCGAAAATAACTCCAAGAATACTTCCGATTATTACTACTAATGAAGCTTCCGCAAACAGGATACGGACAATTGTTTTTTTTCTGAAACCAAGTGTTGACAGAATTGCTGTTTCTGACATCCGTTTTTGCGCATGAAGTGAGAACAGCAAAGCCGTAAGCAACAAAGCGGCCACAATAATGAAAAAACTCAGGCTAAGGAACAGGCTTCCGAAATCGGTGGAATTGGCGGCTGCAGATTTTCCTTCAGTATAAACATCCTGAAACCTCAGTCCGTTTTCGGCTGGAACCATCTGTTTCATCAATTGGTTTTTGAGTTGAGGCAGGGTTGAACTGTCAGCCTGAAACCGGTACGCAGTTGCATGACCGAAAGCATTATCCCAGAGTTTCTGCCCGGCAGCAAGCGAAAAAAAAGCTTTGGGAGTTCCCCGGTAATCGTTCCAGTACTGCTCGTCTTTATCCCTGATTTTGTCCAGGTTCACTGGGGCTCCGGTTTCCCAGTCGCGGCAATTCCCGGCATCCGACAAACCCGGGAAATCAGGCATCAGCGATCGGTCGAAAATAGGATTGGTGACAGGCAAAATAGTTTTAATGCAAAAACGTGAGCTATCCTCTGTGAGTTTCCTAAAAGCACCCATTCTGAAATACTTCAGTTGAATTGAATCACCAGGTTTAACTAAAAGATCTGATGCAAGCCAGTCGTTTATAATTACTTCTTTTTCAGATAATTGAAACTCAGCCAGGTCTGCAGCAGTAACGAAGGAATAAGGAGTGGATTTCCCGATGGAAGAAATATCATTTACCATGTAGGTGAAAACAGGTTCTGCTTCTGGAATGGCTTTTTCAATTGCTTTGGCGGTATTGTCTTCAATAAATATTCGACCTGACCGAATTTCGAAGGTTTGAGTTCCGGGTAATGATTCAAATTCGAGCCCGGCATCTTCCGGCTGCCAGCTGAGTTGTAGGATAGAATCCAGTTTTTGTGGAGATAGGTTTTTATCTCCAGTTTCTGAAACCAGCATCAGATTTGCATTTCCTTCCAAATCAACTTTCCTGGCCATACTTGCCAGGGAAATAAAAATGTTGAATGGTGCCGACTGGTTATTTTTCAGGCTAAAACGTCCCATTTCGTTATCGTCAGCAATAGCAGCTACTTTTAGCCGGAAAGTTACTAAAGGTTCTTTTTCCGAAACAAAAGGTGCATTTTCGGAAGCTTTACCTTGTTTGTTGAGTTTAAGCAGGAATTCATCACCGGGTTTCAACTTCAGTTTTTCGGCAGTATTCAGGCTCAATATTACTTCGTCTTCAGTGGGTTGTTGGATGCCGGAATTCCATAATTTTATAAAACGATTATCAATTCCCAGCACTTCCACGCGGTTGATGCGTGTATTTTCATTGTTGTTAATGGCAATGCCTTCGAGTTGAAGCAATGCCGCAACCTTACGTTTTGTTTTCTCCGAAAGTTCGTCGGCAATTTGCTGCCTGAAAAACCTGTCGCCCGACTGAACTGCAAAACGCGTTTTCCCAAGGCGAATTTCAGTTAACTGGTCCAGACTATAACGCACCGAATCGCCTACCACCAGCGCTCCTGTGAGCACAGCCGTGCTTATAACCGTTCCGGCAAGAATGGCGAGGTAGGGTTTGCGGTAATAACGCAGGTTGCGGAGAATCAGGGAGAACAGGGACATTTATGGCTAAAGGGGTTTGGGATTGGGTTTCAGGGGTTAGGGACTTAAGGTCAAAGGTCAAAGTACAAAAGTCAAAGTGAAGGCTTTATAAAAGGCGGTTTTGTCGGTCTAAGCTCACTTTTTCATTTAGTGATCAGTGTTTTTTAAGCAAGAGTGAAACAGGTGATGTTTATTGGTTAGACTCTTTAACTATGAATTATTGCTGCTGATTTATAATTATTTGCCCTTCACGAAGTTGATATACTTTTTCCATTTTTCCGGCAAGTTCCATCGAATGGGTGACGATAACAAGGGCAACATTCTGTTCCTTGTTAAGTTCTACCAGAAGTTGTGCCAGTTGCTCTGCATTTGTTGCATCTAATGAGCCTGTCGGTTCATCAGCAAGCAGCAGCCGGGGTTGGTTTATAAGTGCCCGAACAACCGCCGTTCGCTGGCATTCCCCGACCGAAAGTTGCGAAGGAAACTGGTTGATATGACCCGATAAACCAACTCTGTCGATCAGGTGTAACGCTCGTTCATTGGCCTTTTTAAGGATGCTTTTGTCTTTATGCGGTAACAAGGGGAGCAGCACATTTTCTAGCAGTGTAAGTTGTGGCAGCAAATGGTGCATCTGGAATACAAAGCCCATAAACGAATTCCGGATTTCAGCGAGTCGGTCGTCGTTCATCTGATCGATTGGTGAGCCTTCGAGAAAAACTTTTCCTGAAGTAGGCCTGTCAAGGGTACCAAGGATATTCAGCAGTGTACTTTTCCCTGATCCTGACGGACCGACAATTGCAATCCTTTCGTTATTTTCTATCAGTAATGAAATATCATCCAGAACCTGGTTGCGTATTAAGGAACCTGGTTGTTCGTAATATTTGGTGATATGTCGGAGTTCAGCTAACATGGGAAGGGTTTGAAGGGTTTGAAGGGTTTGAGGGGTTTGAAGAGTTTGAAGAGTTTGAAATGTTTGTTATTATTTTGTGCATTTTATGACTGGCATTTTTTCTAGTATTTCATTATAAATGGTCTGGTTTGGAATATTGTCAGAAGAAAGATAAAGTTTTTCACCCGTCTTTTTTTCAATCCTTAAAAATGGTTTGCTTTCTGTGTTCAGCATCAATTTTACTTTTTCACCATTCACGGTTTTGAAATATCCTTTGCGTATTTTTCCAAGCGAAAAACCATTTGTACGGAGGGAAATTAAAGGTAAGCTGTCAGTTAAACAAATGGTTTCAATTTCCGAAACAGATATCGTTTCGCCATAGACACCTTCAATGCTTATTTCTTCTGAAGTAACAATTATCTTGCTATCCCGCATACCAATGGCCAATAATGTCATTATAAAAATTAGTGCAATACCTATTATTGCGATACCAATTCTGTCCCATTTCGACCTTTGACCTCTATTGTACTTTATACCAATCCACATAAACCAGATGTATGCCAGTAAAGGATAAGCTGTCATAAAAATTCCTGCTGCGCCCTCGCCAAGCAGTATTAAAATAGCCGTTCCTGCAGCAAACAGCGAACTGCCCAGGAACAAATGAAATTTTCGGAAAGCCGGAATATAAGATTTTATATCAAAAGCTTGCCGTTCCTGTTCCGACATGGTGTTGTACCCGGAAAGCAGGTTTTTTGCATTCTTTTCAGTTACAATAAAACCTACTGCTACGAAAACAAGGCTCAAACCCAATAACACCAATATCATTTGAATAAGAGTTAACGGCTTATCAATGTCTGGTAAATCTCCACCATTTTCATACTCAGTTTGCCACAGTCGAACTTTTCCTCAATCGCTTTACGTCCGGCAAGGCTCATGGTTTCAAGTCTGGCCGGGTTTAAAAGTACTTCGGTGAGTTTTTCAGCAAGGGCTGCGGCTGTATTGGGTTGGTACGTATCACCGCCACATGAAGCACGAATGATTTCAGGGAATGCGCCCAGTGCAGGTTGTACAAGGGGAACTCCAGATGCGAGTGCTTCTATCTGGTACAAGCCAAAAGCCTCTCCTTTCAGCACCGGAACAGATAAAACTGATACGGAACGAAAGAAATCCTTCAGAGCTGGCAGGGTAAATTCCTGCTGAATTTCGAAATCACGGATGATATCTTTTTGTTTTAGCTTATTAAGCTGCTTATTGAGAAAATTGGTATCATCACCCGTCATCCCTCCTGTTGCTTTTAACCTGAGTGTACTGAATGCCGGATTTTCCTTGATTTTTATGAAAGCATCGATTAGAATTTCAAATCCATTTTCCTCACAAATCCGCGAAACATATCCTATTGCCTGAGGGCTGGCTGCTGGTTTCGAATAAATATATGAACCGGGACGCACACCTACATGCAGCACATGCAGTTTTTCATCAGGAATCGACATCCGTTTCTGCATCACTTCTGCAAAATAATCACTTACGGCAATAAAAGCATCCACGTCTTTGCCCTTTTCGGCCAGCAGTTGCCACATTCTTTCACGGTGATCTTCGTGCATGGCATCTACCCAAACGTCTTCATCCTGAAGGGAACAAACAACAGGAACCTTCACTTCATCACGGACTTTTTTTGCCATCCCAAGCAAAAGCGCATTCGAAACGTGAACAATATCAGGTTTTTCATGGTATTTCAAAAAATCAACCAATTGCTGAAGTTCTTCACTTTGGTGGCCTTCGGCACCCAGAAGCATGGATTCGGTCAGATCTTCGAGACCGGAAGCACGCGTGGAACCGGATTTTTTTGCAGCAAATTTTAATACAGGCGCTGAATTCATCAAGTGTTCGAACCATTTCGGCATATGCCTGAAAACCGGGAACTGTTTCAGGTAAATATTTACGGCACCATAAAAAACGGGAATTCCTTCGTTGGTTTCTTTTCCGTTCATTGTCAACGGAAGATACATGGGCAGGGTGATGGCATCGTGACCTGCTTTTTTGAGCGAAGACACAACACCGCTGTCGCGAAGGCAGTTGCCGCAGTAGAATGTTCCACCAAAACCAGGAACAATATGGACTATTTTCATCTATTCAGATTTTTCAATTTCTCTTGCTGGGGAAGAAAGTTCTCAGATGTAATAATTTTTTCGCCACTTTCTTTTTCTAATTCTTTTAAAGCATTTCCGGCTATTTTGCCTCCAATTTGGGCAGCTGCTTTATTTTCGATAAATCCTTTTGCATTTTTAGCCCGGGTAACTTTTGTAGTTGAGGCTTCGCCAAGCATCGAAAAAATCAGTTCAAGGTCAGTCATGTGGTCACGAAGGTTCTGACTTTTCAAACCTTTTACTTTTTTATATTCCGAAGGGGTTAAACCAAAAGTAGCTTTTGAAATTTCAGAAGTTAGTATGGCATATTCAACTTGTTGCTTTACACCCCGGTTTTTCCATTCCTCAGTTAATTCCTCACGAATAGCAATGCTGCGCATACGTTTTTCAATCCATTCGTCAGGATAACCTTTGAGTTTGTAGAGTTCGCGAGTGCGCTGCGTTGCAAGTTCAGGATTTTCGATTTCGTCTAACCTGTCGGAGCCAACCTGGGCCAGCCATTGCTTGAATGGTTCTGCCTTTGGTGAGGGAATCGATTGAATAATACGGAGAAGGCCTTTTGCGTCGGAGCAATCGGTGGTATATTTTTTCCCATCTGATGAAATCATTTTCAGTTGTACGATAATTTCGTACAACTGAGAGAAACCTTCAGCAGAGAGTTTTCTTTTCAGGTCGCTCCAGTACCTTCGTGGGTTGTTACTTTCTGTCAGAATTTCTACAACATCAATAATTGCAAAATACCATTTCTGTTCCTCTTCGTTCCAAACAGAGCGTATCTGCTTGCTTTCGAATAGTTTAATATTGCTCATTCCAGATATTTTTAAGATTTAAAGATACGGGTTTCTTTTTTACTTTATTTCGAAAACGCATATACTTTCCCATCACCGGCACCAACAACTATCATTTTTGATGTTACAGCAGGCGTTCCAATTATAGCACTGCCAACTTCGTATTTCCAGGTTTCTGTTCCTTTTGAGATATCAAGAAACCGAAGCCTTCCGTCAGTGGATGCAATTATAACCGAATTGCCTGTGATAACGGGCGAAGCATCTACTTTGTTTAAAGCCTTGAAACTCCAAAGTAATTTCCCGTTCCGGATATCATAACAATAAACGGTTTTGTTTTGAGATCCTGTGATTACGCTGTTTCCTGAAATGGCAGGCGAAGCAAGGAACGGTCCGCCGCCTTCGGTTTTCCATTTCACTTTCTTAAGTTTTAAATCCATACAATAGAAAACACCGTCGTAATTGCCAAAAAATGCCAGATCGCCACTGATTGCTGCGGAGGCAGGAATGTATGTTCCTAAATCAATATTGCCAGAAGCTTTTCCATTATCAGTTTTCACTACATGAAGGATGCCGTCGCAACCACCAAATACGGCGTTTTTACCATAAATGGAGGCCGCCCCATTTATATAATTTCCTGATTCATATTTCCATAAAAGCTTGCCATTGGCTGCATCCAGGCAATAGAAAAAATAATCGTAACTCCCGAAAAAGATTCTTTTCTGTTTGCCATCCGGACCATAAGTCCAGTTACATGAACCGGAGATTTGTCCTTCGGTAGTATATTTCCATTTTTGCTTTCCTGTATTGGCATCAACAGCAAAAAGACCGCCTTCGAGGGAACCTACAAAAACCACATTATCAAGTACCAGCGGAGGTGCCTCGATTGATGAACCTGCATTAAACTTCCATTTCAAAGTACCAGTGGAAGTTAAAGCGTATAGGAATCCATCATCAGAACCAACGAAAATGGTATTGTTGGAAATTACCGGTGAAGATTTTATAGCATCGTCGGTTTTGAACGACCATAAAAGTTTAAGCGGAGGTGAGATTTTAGCCGGTGAAACACCTGTTAGCTGCGCATTTCCCCGGAAAGAAGGCCAGTTTTCGCTGCCGGCAACCTGTGCAGCGGCAGTCAATGATGTTGTCAGGTAAAGAAGGGATATGAGGAGAAGGGGATTCATAATTAAGGGGTTAGGATTTAGGATTTGGGTGTTAGGGCTATTCCGACACTATTTCCTTTTTATAGTCTTTCTTCCTGATTTTTAAAAGCCATTGCTCCAGTAGGGCAGGCGTTTACGCAGGCGGTAGCAGTTTTCTTAAGAGCTTCGGCGATGGTTTCATTAAACGGAACGCTTATCCGCACATCAAATCCCCTGCCAGTATAGGTAAGCCCGAGAGATTCTTCTTTCCCACTGATTTCGACACATAATCCACAACGGATGCATTTTTCAGGTTCATAAACAATAAGGTCGTGATGGATTGATTTTGCTAAATGTTTTCGTTCGGGGCCAAGATGTTTTTTTCGGTTTGCTCCGTATTGATCGGAATAGATGCGTAATTTACAGGAAGCCGGTTTGCGGCAGTCGCGATGCAGGCAGCGCTTGGCTTCGGCAATGGCTTGTTCTTCGTTAAATCCGGCAATAAAACCACCTTCCGGTTCAATAGGAAAACCAAGGTAACTTTCTTTCAGGTATTCCCGGTTTTCGGAGTGTGTAAGATGTCCGAAAGCTGAATTGAAGTGAATTTTCTTAACCGGTGCTTGTGTTTTTAGGTAGATACCAACTTCAGTAGCTGCAATCCGGCCTTGAGCCGAAGCTCTTACAGCCATCTCATGTTCACGAAGCATATTTCCGCAGGCAAATACTCCAGGACGGTGAGTTTGAAACGTTTTTTTATCGGCAATTTGGTGTTCAGATTCACCATTTAATCCGAAATCCTCAACAGGTTGGTTGTTTCTGTTTCCTGTTGCAAGGATTACAGCATCGAATTTGGGTATGATTTCCGTTTCAAAAAAATCACGCGAAATTGGTTGATTCATATGGAAAACTGCGCCCATACTACGGATACCATCTATTTCTGCATCCAGCATTTCGCGGGGAAGCTTTTCCTCATCAATATTGTAACGCATGGCACCACCGGCCTGTTCGTTTTTATCAAAAAGCGTGCAATCATGACCTGCCCGCAATAAATAGAAAGCAGCCGATAAACCGGCAGGACCGGTTCCGATAACGGCAATTTTCTTTCCGGTTTTGGGAACTTCCGGTTTCAGATGATGATTTCTTCTGTCAGAATCCTGTGCTGTAAATCGTTTCAACAAACAAATGGAAACCGCGCCATCAATAGGTTTGCGGCGACAAGCTTTTTCGCAGGGTGCGGGACAGATATAGCCCAGAATGAGAGGCAAAGCAATCTTTTCACGAACAATTTCCAGGGATTTTTCGAATTCACCTTTCGCAATCAGCCTGTTCATCAGCGGGATATCCATTCCCGCAGGACATGTTAAAGTACATGGTGCTTCGCAATCACCAACATGATCACTTAGTAGGAGTTCAAGTGTTTCGAGGCGGATATCCGAAACTTCTTCAGATGTGGCAATAATATTCATTCCATCAGCAACAGGCATAGCGCAGGAAGTGAAGAAGGTTCCCCGATCCGCGTCCTTCACCATGCAAACCATGCACGATGGATGGCACGAGTGCCCTTCGAGATAACACATCGTGGGTATTTCGATGCCCAATTGCGCAGCAGCCTGAAGAACGGTGGTGTTTTCGGGTACTTCAACCGATATATTATCTATTGTTAATTTTATCATTTTTCAATTCTCTTATTCGTTAGGTCGGAAGACCGGAGTCGGGAGTCGGAAGCAGACCTGAGCAAGCCTTCACATTTCCATGTATTTAACTTTTATCAAAGGGCTTCAATTTCGATATTTCCCTCTTAGCAACCTGAACCCATTTACTTTACTGTCATCGAAACTCCGACATCCGACATCAAATATCCGACATTTAAAACACCTCAACCGCATCCACCGGGCAAACCTGCCGGCAGATATCGCATTTTATACATTTCTCCATATCGATGGTATGGATTTCATAAGGTTTGAATTCGATGGCATCGGAAGGGCAACGCTGTGCACATTTGGTGCAACCAATGCAATCGTCCGTAATTTTGTAGGTGATAAGTGGCAGGCATTTCCCGGAAGGACAATGCCCGTTTATATGGGATTCGTATTCTTCCATGAAATATTTCAAGGTAGAAAGCACCGGGTTTGGCGCTGTTTTTCCGAGGCCACATAGACTTCCTTGTCTTGTGCTTTCGGCTAGTTTTTCAAGATGGGTAATATCTTCGGGTTTTCCTTTTCCGCTGCGGATTTTATCCAACAATTCAAGCATTCGGGTTGTGCCGATTCGGCAGAAAGTGCATCTTCCACAAGACTGATCCTGCGTAAAAGAGAGGAAATAATGAGCGATATCCACCATGCAATCGGTATCATCCAGCACAATCAATCCGCCGGAACCCATCATGGCGCCGACTTTAGCCAGTTCCTCGAAATCTATTGGCAGATCATACATTTCAGCAGGAATACAACCACCGGAAGGGCCGCCAATCTGGACGGCTTTGAATTTCCGGTCGTTGGCAATGCCACCGCCGATTTCCTCCACAATTTGTCGTAAAGTAATTCCCATCGGGACTTCAATAAGTCCGCCACGATTCACTTTCCCTGCAAGGGCGAAAACTTTGGTGCCTTTGCTTCCGTCGGTTCCAATATTGGCAAATGCTTCAGAGCCATGGCGGAAAATCCAGGAAACCAGGGAAAATGTTTCTGTATTGTTAACAAGTGTAGGTTTTCCCCAAAGTCCTTTAACGGCAGGGTAGGGTGGACGCATGCGCGGAATTCCGCGTTCGCCTTCGATGGAAGCAATCAGGGCTGTTTCTTCGCCGCAGACAAAGGCACCGGCACCTTCAAAGACCTTGATTTTAAAAGAAAAACTGCTGTTTAACACAGAAGATCCAATCAAGCCATTTTCCTTACAAATTAATAATGCTTCCTTAATTCGCTTTACAGCCAGCGGGTATTCGGCCCGGATATAAAAAACGCCTTGGTTGGCGCCGGTTGCATACCCAGCAATCAGCATTCCTTCAATTACACGGAAAGGATAGGATTCGAGCAACATACGGTCCATAAATGCGCCGGGATCGCCTTCGTCGCCATTACAGATAATATATTTTTCTGCGCTTACCTGGTCTTTCACCATTTGCCATTTTCGTCCGGTAGGGAAACCGGCACCTCCGCGGCCACGCAAACCACTTTTTGAGATTTCGTCAACTATCTGTTGTTGAGTAAGTTCATCAATGCATTTCTGAAGAGCAGAGAATCCACCACCAGCTCGGTACTCCTCAATATCACAAGGCTTTATCACACCGCGGTTTTCGGAAGCAATTGCCATTTGAGGACCAAGGAATTCGGAAATGGGCGTGTCGCGCTGATCAGCCAAATATTTGCGGAATGATTTAGGTTCGCCATCCACTACCGCTTTTTCGAAACTGCTGACAAAACTGCTTTTCAGCTTATTGAAAAAGCCTACCGGCTGAAAATGACTTAAAACTACTTCTTTAACTTCTTCGAGTTTAATTTTAGCATAGAAGGCTGGCTCCTGTCCTGGTTTAAAGATTTCCATAACCGGAACCTGGTTGCAAACACCGACACAACCAACCTGTTTTACAGTGACATTAATCCTGGATTCATTCAGCACTCTTTCGAGTTCCATTTTAACTTCTTCGCTTCCACTGGCAACACAGCACGATCCAAGTCCGATGCGTATTTCGCCCATTATTTCAGAATCATTATTCCTTGCAACTGCTTTTTTTTGAATGGTTTGGAGGCTTTTTGAAAGGAAATCCTGCATGACTTCGTTTACCTTTTCCGGTAAAACATGACCATAGGTTGTATCGTCAATTTTTATCACCGGCGCTAATGTACAGCAGCCCAGGCAGGCAACGGTTTCGAGCGTGAAAGTACCTGCAGCATCCGTTTCTTGTCCATCTGAAAGCTTTAATTCACGGGCAATGGCGTCATAAACCCTTGTTGCTCCTTTCACATGACAAGCCGTACCGGTGCAAACCCGGATAATATGTTTACCAGCCGGTTGATGGCGGAACTGAGTATAAAAAGTAGAAATTCCTGTGATTCGTGCAGGTGTGATTTCTGTGATTTCGCAAACGTGTTTCAGCGCTTCTTCAGGCAGGTAATTGAACTCCTGCTGAATATCCTGCAGAATGGGAATAGCCGCATTGGCAGATGTGCCACGCTTTGCGACGATCTGATTTACAGTTTGGATTATATGTTGTGTTGTTAGAAGCATTAAGTTAATTGAGATTTATAGCTGGTAGTAGTCAATGTCATCCTTATTTGAGCCAGGTGGAACATCATTTTCTTTGCTCTGTTCATCCAGAAAATTCTGGTATTCCTCATCAAAAGTAAACTTTTGGTGGTGTTTTTCCTGGTTGCGGATATATTCACGAACAGATTTCACCGCAGAATCGGATACTGATGAAGCATAGTAGTCATCAGCCCATTCGAACTTTTGATTTATAATTTTCACCTCATTTGCCCAATGGGATGATTCACCCCTGATAAGATTCAGCACTTTGCTGATTGACAAATCAGCATTCAATAGGAGCAGAGAGTGAACGTGATCTTCAACGCCATTGATAAAGTTGATGTGAATGTTATGTTTTTTTGCGTTTTCCTTGATGTGTTGGAATACGTTTACACGGATAGATTTCTCCAGGATCGGGTGGCGGTATTTTGTGCCCCAGACGGCGTGTACCCAGATTTTTACGTATGACATGGTGTTGGTTTTAGGTTTGTATGTCCCCGGCATGAATGCCTGGGTTGGGATTGGTTTCTTGCACTCTAGTCCCCGGCATGAATGCCGGGGTTATGGGATGTGATGAGGACACGAGCAACCAGACATCTTATAACTCTGGCCTTTCAGGCTGGAGTTATGGGTAGGCCTGGTTTCTATTATTTGCCGATACAGTATAAATTCTTGTCGCCCCTGATAATGATCTTCCCTCCAGCGAATGCCGGCGTACATACCGATCCTTCGCCTAACGCAGGTTCACTCACGGAAGTATATGTTTTATCCGCTTTAAAGATATGCATTACGCCTTTTTTATCCATCTGCCAGATGTTTCCATCCACAAGCATTGTAGAAGCATACGTTGGCGTTCCAAAGTCTTTTTCCCAGTACTTTTCCCCTGTTTTGGCATCGTAACAAATCATCATTCCGTAACTTGTCGGAAGAAAAACATATTTTGAAGTTGCTACCGGACTTGGAATATCCGAAAGGTATTCATCTGATTCCCAAAGCAATTTAGGTGATTCTCCGATTTGAACGGCGGCCAGTTTCGAATAGTCGTTTACAGAATAAACTACTCCATCAGCATATGCAAGCGAAGGTCCGACTTCGCCCGAAATGCAGTTAAAACGCCAGAGTTCTTTTCCTGTTGCCGGATTGTATGAAATAACGAAAGGCTCGGCTACCAGCATCACTTCCGTCTGTTTGCCTGTGTTTACAAGGATGGGCGATGCCCAGGTAATTTTTACATCGCGACTGGTTTTCCAGACCTGTTCCCCGGTTTTTCCGGCAAATGCCATTACATTGGTATTCCCCGACTGATCGTATTGCACTATCAGTAAATCGAGGTAAATTATAAGCGATGAGGAATGCCCGTAATGATTTTTAGGAAGTCCCAGGTTTTTGGCCCAGACTTTTTTACCGTCAAAATCCAGAGCAATAAGATCGCCATTGGCAAAAATGGCGTACACTCTTCTTCCGTCGGTGGTAAGTGTGGGAGCTGCAAACCCGGTTTCTCCGTTTACTTTTGGCGCTGTGGCGGAAGAGCCGGGGATATTATCAACAACAGTCTGCCAAAGGATTTTTCCTGTATTCAAATCGAAACAATACACCTCCCGTTTTGTAGCACTGGCGCCTGAAAGGAATATTTTATCATTCCAAACGATTGGAGAATTATAACCCGTAAGTGGAATATGTGTTTTCCATTTGATGTTTTTCCCACTACTTCCGTTCCAACTTGTGGGGAATCCGCGTTGAAAGACTACCCCGTTGCTGCCCGGTCCGCGGAACGCGGCTGAATTGTTGTTTATTTCCTGCTGTGTCGGGTAACCATCCATGGATTGAGTTAGTGCTGTTGTATCTGAACCTGTGAGCGATGCACTATCGGTTACACGTGTTGAATCTAATGTTGCGACAAAATTTGTATTCGCAGTTTCAGCATTTGTTGAATCAACTGCTGAAGGTTCGGACTTTTCCGCCTGACGGAGTGTTATGCCGAGTTCGTTATGAGTCAGAAAGGCAAAGATCAGGGAAACACTCACCAGGAATATGCCGGCATACGCCACCCATTTCCGGTTCAGTTTACGCATATCCCAGTAATTATCTGTTGATGTTTCCGGGATAACCGGGAGTTTCGCGGTAAGAAGTTCAGCAGATTTAAGGCAAATAATCACAATTAAAACGCTGAACAGAAGCAGATAACCGCCTGTTTTTATCTGCCATTTATTGGTAAAAAATGCTTTGCGGGCAAGCAGGTCGAGTTCGCGGATTTCGGCTTTGAGTTGTTCGTCGTCAGGGCTGCTTTTATATTTTTCGACCAGCGATTTCATCACCGGCGAGTTCAGCGGATCGCTGCTTTTCACCTGAAAATAATTCACCGAAACCAGGATGCAGATTACGAATGCAAGCATAGCGCTTGCAAAGGCGATGCTGTGAAGCAGTCTGATGGTTTTGGTCGGTGAACTTGGTGTATTCATTTCAGATGTTGGCTTTGTATTGTTATTAAAGGCCTGAAGTCGGGAGTCGGAAGTGGGTCAAACGAGTAAGTTGGTTAATGCATGCCAAATCATACTAATGGATTAAAGGCAATCATTTTAGAATATTACTTTATTTTATCCTTAAACTTAACCATCATGTTCATCAAATTAAATGCAAAATCATAATTCTCCATGAATTCTTCTTCCGAAATATAACCACGTCTTTTGGCTTTATATAAACAGGTTACTACTTCTGCCAATGACCGAATGGAATACCCAATAAATTTTCTGAATTCCGGATCAGACTGACCAATTGAACCCTCTGAAATATTAAGTGCGATTGAATCAACTGCCCTAAGTATCTGATATGAAAGGTTATATAATTCCTTCTTGGGAAACTTATCGGTTAATTTATTAATCACTTCACCATAATCCATCGCAAGTTGCCAGATAATAAGTTTTTCAAATTTGAAGCTCATGACATATTGTTTTATGTTCGACTTTTCATTTATTTTACATTTAACTTCATACTTTCATCAATTTCTGCTTTCTGGGTAAAATATCACAGATGCTGAATAAACTTCTTCCCTCCCGTTCACTGACTTCCATCTTCCGACTTCCGTCTTCCGACTCTTCATTTCGGCAGTTTCACCGGGCAATAATCCACGCAACGTACACAACTTAAGCAGGTTCCTTTGTTGGGAGTATAATCTGTACGGTGTTTTGTCATCATCTTTCCGGCAATCAGGCCACCAAAAACCAGCCCGATAAATCCGCCCAGAATCCAGCTTCCGATAAAAAATTTATGCAAAACAACCGAAGCTTCGGCAAATGCCTGTGCTTGTTGTTTCCCTTGAGATTTGAAAGCTTCAATTTCGAAAGTTTCAGCCTGATTTTTTTCGGTAACCGGATTAAGAATTTGTTTTGCCAGCCGCACTTTAGCATTTACGCCTGCTAATGGTTCATGCAGGCGTGAGCTAACCCAGCCGCCTGCCAGCATCAGGATTGGAATCAGGAAAGTAATAAAGATCAGTTTGTGGGCCATGGTGCTTTTGTCCTCGGGATTTTTAGTAGTTACAGGCATATCGATGGCATCATAAGGACATGAATTTTCGCAAAGACGGCATTGTATGCACTCGGCAGGAGTGATGGTGATATGCTTTCGCGAAAAGCGGCTAACCCAATTGAGCAAAACGCCATAAGGACAAAGAAAACGGCAATACGGCCGGGCGATAAAAATTCCGACCGCCAACAAGATTCCACCGAATACAAACATTCCGAAAGAAGCGTTCAACCGCCAGATTCCCACAAATGGATCGTAACGGCAAATAATAAAATCGGTGCCGGTTGCGGCGTATAAAACAGCAAGTCCAAGATAAATATAAGGGAAAACTCCAAGGACTGCATTCAGACGTGATCCCAGTTTCTGCGGACTGATAGCCACCAGATCCTGAATGGCTCCAAACGGACATACTGCAGCGCAGAAAGTCCGTCCGAAAAATGCCGTATAGACCAGCGGAGCCACAAAAAATATAATCGCGGAAAGTGGGATCAGGTAGGATTTATCGAACAAGGCAAGCGAAACATTTTGTATGGAACCGATAGAACAGACGCATCCTTCACGATAAAATCCAAAATAGGCAAGAGCAAAAATTGACATCCAGAAAACCCCGTTGCGGTTTCGTTTTTTTATCACCAGCCACGACACTACCGACAAGGAAATAATCAGAACCGCAATATCCATAATCGCCAGCACTTCGGCCCGCGGATTGGGAAGTAAAGTTTCGGGCTGCACATACCCTGATTCGAATTCCGGCTTTGGAAAACGCTGAATCCCGTATGAGTTCATAAACTGAACCGCGAACAGGAAAACGAGGATGACCAGAGCGAGTGTTTTTTTCATTTAGTGGTATTTTAGTGCTCAGTGCTATGTGCCTAGCATTTAGCGCATTGTGATTAGTTATGATATTTTTCTTTCCGTAAACCCTAAACCCTAATCCCTAACTCCTTTCTTCAGGTTTGGCTTCAATTCCCTGTAGCAAATATGGTTTGCTGGCCGGTACACGCCTGAAAGCATCAGCCGGACAGTCCCGTGCAATGGCGCATTCGTTGCAATTCACACAGCGATCATGGCGGACTTGTAGCTGAAGTGAACCATTACCAAAAGCGTCGCAACCTCTAACACATTTGGCACAGCCGATGCACAAAGGTTCGTCGATGGTATATTCGTAAAAAGGATCTTCAACAAATTTACGTTTGATGGCAGAGGTAGGGCAAAGCTGGTTTTCAGCAGCGGTTGAAATGGTTTTAGTATCAGGTTTAAGGTATCCGCCGCATAAATCGCAATAGCCACACATGGCGTAAACATGTACCACTTTTACGGCGGAAGGAGTAAGCACACAATTTTCAGCACAGCGTCCACACTGTATGCATTTGGTTGGATCGAGCTGCCAGACAGTTTGCCGGAAGATCGTTGCCTCAGGCAAATCGCAACTATCGGATTTACCACAACTTGTACAGGAAGAGCCCAGTGAGCAGTTACCGCCTTTAGCTGAACGGTAAACCAGAATCCCTGTTGTGGCTGCCAGGCCGGTGAGTATAGTACCGCGGCACAGCATATTCAGAAAGTCTCTTCTATTCTGCATAACTTAATTTATTTTGGTTCACCATTTTCAGTGTGCAGACACCCTGCGGGTGTGCAGACACTGAAAATCACTTTGGTTCAAATATTCTTACAAGCTTCTTCGCCGGGTCAAGCACCAGAATCCTGTTCTGACTATCTACTGCCAGATCGAGGCCTGTTGTTCCTTCCTCAAACTGGTCGGGAGTGGCAACAATAGCCAGGAAAGTGCCTTCCTTATTATAGATCTTCACCCTTTCAATTCCTTTTTCGCTGGTAACAAACAAACTGTCGTTCAGAAAAGCAAAGTTAGAAGGATTGCAGCAACCGCAAAATCCCTCCATTACCATGGAGGCTTTTGCCCATGAAGTAAGCAATGTTCCGTCAAACGCATACTTTTCGAAACTATGCCTGCCGGGATTTACAACCCAGAGATTGCCATCCTTACTGATTCCAAGATCAAAATACGGACTCGGAATAATGAAACCGGGAACTCCGGTGGCCGGATCTTTCAAACCAATTTTATTGATAAGATTTCCCTTGAGATCGCAGTGATAAACTACTTTCTGACCGGCATCAGCTACAAAAACATCATCTCCTTTAACCGCAATACTGGTAATTACTGCATCGTCGGCAAAAGATGCCCATTTGACAAGTTGTGTACCGCTGGTATTCCAAATTCCGATGTGATCTTGAATTCCGAGAAAAATACTTCCCTTTTCAGAAACTGCAATACAGTTAGCAGTTCCGTCAATTTTGAATTTGGTTTCAACCCTCCCGGAAGGATTAAAAATTTCAACTCCATCTTTTCCTGAAACATATATCTTTCCCGAAGCATCCGTTGCCAGTCCATGAATTTCTTCCAGCGTTGTTTTTATATGACCTGTTTCAGTATAAGCTGCCATTGATGTATCGCCAGTCCTGACAGTATTCAATTCAAATTCGTAAGGATTGCGGCTTTCGGGCTTGCTGAAGAAAAAGTCCTTTACCATAAATGCAACCAGGGCAAGAAGCAGGATTATGGCGGAAATGATGATTATCTTCTGTTTCATCTGATTGAGTGTGTAAAGAGTTTTAATCTCGTTTTTTCACTTTTAGTGCCTGGTGCATAGTGCTCTGTGCACAGCATTCTTACTATTTTTTTAATAATTTTACCAAACTCATCAAGATAAAAAATGCCACTAAGCACAATGCACATAGCACTAAGCACTTCTCATTTCGCCCTCATATCCAGGCAAAGCATTGTTTTTGAATCCCGCATCAACAGATAGCCACCCGTGATAGCTATCGGGCCCCACGAATCCTGCCCGTCTATGATTTTAGCTTTATCTAAAACGGTAAACTTCGATGTTGAGTATTTGGCGATAGTCATTTCTCCGTCATCATTCAGTATAAAGAACTTGTTGTCGGCCAGGATATAGGGCCCAAGTCCAAATCTTTCGGTTTTACCACTGCTCATAATTGCCTTCTTAGTGTCATTGGCCTTGTAACATGCAAATTGTCCACGAAGTTCGCCAGCATCTTTGGGTAAAATTCCGAAAACAAATCCGTTATAATAAATCGGAGTTTGCTGTTCCGATGCCAGTCCTGCAAGTGGTTTGTATTGCTGAACGATTTCGGCTGAATATTGCCCTCCGGTTTCTTTTACCTGGATCAGGACTGCACCGGCGCCATATCCGGCAGTCATGTAAACCAGTCCGTTATCAAGTATGAGAGGAGAAGGAGCGATTACTGCCGGTGAAAAAGCAGGCGTTTCCCAAAGGATTTTTCCTTTGTCGGCGCCTTCGGCAGAAATGCCGCATATCCCGCCAATGGAGCAATACACGTACATTTTCTTTCCTTTAAAAGTCATTGGCATAATGGACGAATGCGACATCTTCCAGTTTTTGGGATTGGGTGTTTCCCAGGCTTTTTTACCGGTTTTACAGTCGATTCCTATCAACAGAGATTTTCCACCGGTTGCTATTATCGCAGTATCGTTTACAATCAGCGGGCACTGACCGGTGTACCAGAAAGGCACTTCAGTATTGTATTCCGTTACCAGATCAAGTCCCCAGAGCAAATCTCCGGTCAGGCGGTTAACGCACATTACCTGGCAGCGCGGGCCTATGGTTACTACATAATTTTCGGTTACAGCCGGAATGGTGCGCGACAAACCGTGATTACGTTTCAGCCGTACATTATAACCACGACGCCAGAGTTCATCGCCGTTTAACAACGAAAAACATCGGAGTTGGTCTTGTTTTGAAGGTTCATCATAATCGAGGATATAAACACGGCCATCATACACAGCAGGAGCAGCATGACCTTCGCCAAGCGCTATTTTCCACAGGATTTTCGGGCCTTCTTTGGGGAATTTATCGATCAGCCTGACATTTTCTTTGCTTACATTATCAAAATCAGCACCACGAAACCGGGGCCAGCGTGTGTCCGGAATATCCTCGCAGGTTTTGAAGAATGTGAAAGTTTCACCAATATTTACTTTTTGTGCTGCAATGGCTCCGGTTGTCCTTTCATCCATTCCGGGAACGGATTGTGTGAATGTTTTAACCGGATTGTAGATCAGCCACCAGGCCAAAATGCCAATTCCAACCACTATAAAAGCAGGAAGAAAGTACTTGTACAGGCTGATTTTAGGCATAAAGTTTGAGCAGATTAACCCAAAGCAAAAGTAATTATTAAGTTTGAGATCATTACAATCCGGAACCGTAAAGGCATTGAGTTATCCACTGCAAATAATTGATAAATGATAATTCAGGTACTTAATATGAACTTTTAAGTTTATAGTGTTGAGTCTAGAAAATGGTTTTAGTAGATTTGTTTCTTACTGTCAATTATGTTTATCTTTGTTTTATGGTAATTCAGGACGAAATTTCAAAAAAAGCATCTGATTTTATTGCTTTGTGTGAAAAGCATAAAGTCCGGTACGTGTATGCTTTTGGGTCATCTACTACCGAAAAATTCAATAAAAAAACCAGCGATATTGATTTGCTTGTTGATTTGGACATTCCCGATCCGATAGAAAGAGGTGAAAAGCTATTGTCCTTGTGGGATATGTTCGAAGCGTTTTTTCACCGGAAAGTGGATTTACTTACCGATTCATCAATTCGTAATCCCTATTTAAGGAAGAGTATTGATTCAACCAAAGTATTAATTTATGACGGAAAAAGGTCTTAAATACTTGTCCGATATTACCCAGGCAATTGACTTGATTGAGGAATTTACAAAATCTGTTTCAAGTTATAATGACTATGTTAAGGATTTAAAAACACAAAGTGCAGTTGAGCGACAATTAGGAATTATTGGTGAGGCCGTAAATAAGTTTGAGATTCTGCATCCTGAGCTAAGTATAGAAAACTCCAGAAAGATTGTTGGATTCCGAAACCGTTTGATACATGCGTATGACGCTGTTGATTCATCCATGGTTTGGGCTATTATTAAGAAACATCTGGGCCCGATGAAAGAAGAAATCAAACAAAGATTTTTCTAGAACAGACCTATTTTTTCCTGATATCATAAGCCAGCATTGCATCCCCGTGCCGCATATAGAGCACTCCATCCGAAATTACCGGAATAGTAAAAAACTCCTTGGTGCCAACGGGCATTTTGAACGAGCTGATAAGTTCCATTTTCCCATTGTCGACCTTTACCAGGCCAACCATTCCTTTTTCGGTATAGCAATACAGCATATCATCTGCAAAAATAAGGGAACCTTTATCGAATTTCAGCGAGTCGGAAATAGAACCCGTTATTGCATCTATGCTGCAGTAACGTCGGGGCCTGTATTGCGATGTATAAATGTAATTACCAATTTTCACAAATCCACCGTGCACATCCGAAACTTTTTCGTTGCGCCAGATTTCAGTAATGTAACGGCCATCATCTGACAAATTCAGCTTCACTGCTCCGTTACCGCCACCGGTGATTGAGTAAATATGCCCATCTTCGAAAAGCGAGGTGTTAGCCTGTATATCTCCTGGTCCTGTAAGTGGTCGGTTCCATAAAAGTTCGCCGGTTGCAGCATCCAATCCAATCAGGTTGTGGATTGAAAAGTTAACTATTATTTTTCGTGATGACAATTCGATAAGCATCGGGGAAGTATATGCCGTTGAATCTTTCATTGCAGGCGAAATCCAAACTATTTTACCACTGAACCTTTCGAGTGCAACCGCATTTGTATCCGAACCACCCGGGAAACAATATACCAGGTTATTGTTCAGGAGCAATCCTTCGGAATATCCGAAACGTACATTCACCCCGTTAAGATCTTTCAGCATATCGACTGACCATTTTTCAGTCCCATTCAAAGCATCAAAACAAATTACCCTGCCCATGCTGGTTTCTATATACAGCAATCCATCAACCAGGGTTGGTGTTGAGCGAGAACCAGTAAAATTTTCCATCCATTCGCGTCCGGTTTCTTTTTTCCAGATCAAAGAACCTGATTTGTTATAGGCAAACAGGTAACCAATACTATCAATTTCGCCTGTTACATAAATCCTGTCGCCGGAAATAATAGGCGAACTATAGCCGTTGCCGATCCCTTCCACTTTCCAAAGCATTGCCGGACCTTCAGCAGGCCAGGATTTCAAAAGGTTTGTTTCCGGATAGATGCCATTGCGCTGAGGACCGCGGAATTGGGTGATATTTTGGGCAAAAAGTCCAAAAGAGAGGATTGCCAGCGTTAAAATGAGGTTGGTTTTAAGAAACATATTTGGGAATGTTATGAATTATTTTTTCCTGATATCATACACCATCAAAGCTTTTCCATGGCGGATATACAGAGTACCATTTTTTATTACAGGATGCGAGAAGTGTTCTTTGGTTCCGGCTGTGATTTTAAATTTGCTGATCAACTCCATTTTGGTGGGAGCAGGTTTTATCAGGTTCATTTCACCACGCTGATTGTAGTAATAGAGCAAATTATCAGCGAGAGCAATTGATCCGGTGCCTATTTTCAGAGAATCAACCACCTGTCCGGTATTAGCATCAGCGCAAATCAGCGAGCGCTTCGATTCACTTCCGGTGTATATTCGGTTATCAATTTTAATAAATCCACCCATGTAATTATCCACCGCTTTATTATTCCAAACCTGGGTTATTTGTTTTCCATCGTCCGAAAGTTTCAGCTTGGTTCCGCAATTGTTATCGCCGGCAACATAATAGATGTAGCCATTTTCGTAATACGCCGAGTTGCTGTGTGTATCGCCCATTCCTGGTTTGCGTTCAGGTACGGGAATATTTACCTGCTCATGCGCCCAGAGTAATTTGCCGGTTTCCGCATCAACTCCCATCAAATGATAGGCACTGAATGTGACCAGAATTTTAACTGAAGGCAGATTGATCATAATGGGTGAATTGTACCCCGGAATTTCACCGAATCCTTTGCTCGACCAGTTTAACTTACCGGTAAAACGGTTTAAAGAAACTACATTGTTGTCCACACCACCAGGAGTAAGAAAAACCTGATCACCATCAACCAAAGGTGATTCGGCATGTCCGAAAAGTGTGAATTTACCACCAAGATCTTTAAGCATATCAACTGACCAAACTTTTTTACCTGTTTGCGCATTTAGGCAGTACAGATTTCCTAATCCTGAACAAACATAAATCAGATCCCCGACAACGGTAGGAGTGGAGCGTGATCCCTGGTAGGAAACTACCCATTCCTTGCCAAAATCTGATTTCCAGAGGAGTTTTCCAGTCAGATCAAATGAAAAAAGATAAGCAGTGCTATCCACTTCACCGGTGATATAAACACGGTCGTTTGTTATAGCCGGCGGGCCGTAACCGTTACCTACATCATTATTGCTCCAAAGTAGAGCAGGACCTTCGGCAGGCCAGGAAGTCAGAAGATTTTTTTCAGGATACACTCCGTCGCGCTTGAGTCCGCGGAATTGTGAAATAACTTGTGCATGAAGGCTTACAGAAATGAAGCTCACGATGAAGGCCAGAAAAAATACTTTACGGGACATGATGTTATGAGAATTAAAATTATTTCATTAGACTTTGCTGAAGAAAGCTCAAATACCAAGGTAAAAATATACTTTAGAAAGATATGCAAGATATTATTTTGATAAATGTCAGGAAATAGTCGTTGAAATGCAGGAAATTATCTGCAAGCGAGTTTTTACGCAAAAATTTGTAAAACCCAAAACTCAAATTCCAAGGTCCAAATCCCGAGAGGATTTGATGGGAAGGTTTTGGAGTTTGGAGCTTGGAATTTGAGACTTGGATTTTGGCTTTTTTACTTCCTGATATCGTAAACCATCAGTGAATTTCCATGGCGGATATAGAGGCGGCCGTTTTCAATTACCGGGTGAGCCCAGTGCTGAGCCGATCCGAATGGAACTTTAAATCCGCCAAGTTTCCTGAATCCGGTAAGCGTTGGTTCAATCAATGCAACTTCACCGCTTTCGTCGTAAGTATAAAGCAAACCTTCGGCTGAAATAATGCTGCCCATTCGGCCATTCATTTTATCGAAAGCAACTTCTTCGCCGGTTTTCCAGTCGAGTGCGTGCAGGCCTTTAATTTTATCGCCCAATCCATAAATTTTACCATTCAGCAATACAACTCCTCCCATACGGCTGTCGAGCACTGAACTTTTCCAGGCTTTTTCAACGGATGATCCATCAGCCGAAAGCTTAAGCATAACACCTCCGTAACCGTATCCTGAAACACAGTACAAATGGCCGTTGCTGTAAAGCGGTGTATTGGCATGAACGGCATACATGTTTACCTGTTCGTAACTCCAGAGTTTTTTACCGCTGGAGGCGTCCAGACCGAGAATTGATTTTTCGGTCATGGTCACTACAATTTTACGGGCTGGTAAAGTAATCAGCAAAGGCGAACAGTAAGCGCTTATTTCACCGTTACCGGGATTACTCCAGATTAGTTTTCCTGTATTTTTATTTAGTGCGATCACATTATTTTTAGAACCACCAACGGTACAGAATAATTTATCTCCATCAATAAGCAGGTTTTCGGTAACGCCCCATACAATATTCCGTCCATCGTAATCTTTCATGACGTCAACCGTCCAAAGGATGTTCCCTTTGTCAGCCGACAGACATACAATTTTTCCAAAAGCACTCATCAGGTATACCTTCCCTTCGTTAATCACAGGTGTTGAACGTGAGCCGGGGTAGCTTTCAATCCATTCATCACCGTAGGGTGTGCTCCAAACGAGTTTCCCGTCGAGTGAAAATGCAAATACTTTACCCTTTCCGTCGGTAGCACCGGCAGTATATATTTTTTCATGGGCAACCACCGCCGCCGAAGCATGGCCTTCACCCAGGTTATCATAATGCCATAGAAGTGTCGGGCCGGTAGCAGGCCATGAGCGCAGAAGTCCTTTCTCATCATAAATGCCATCACGGTCTTTGCCGCGCCATTGCGAGGCTTCCTGGGCAGTAATCAGATTTGAAAATATGGTCAGGCTTAAAATCAGGACGAATAATGACTTCATATGGATGGCTGAATTAAAATTTCGATAAAAATACAACTTTCAAAGGAATTGAAGTGTTGTTTCCCTGAACGGGGCAATAATCATTTTAAGATGAAAAACCCCGGAAAATTCTCCAGGGCTTTATCAGGAAGGTTTGAAATAATCTACCTCATCTTTTTATATTCATTTATCAGCCCGTTGGTTGATGCATCAAGTTTTGTAACCGGTTCATCACCTTCCAACTCAGGAAGAATAATGTTTGCCAGCTGTTTACCCAATTGAACGCCCCATTGGTCGAAACTGAAAATATTCCAGATTATACCCTGGACAAATATTTTCTGCTCGTACATGGCAATCAATGAACCTAATGTGCGTGGAGTAAGTTTTTTGAAAAGGATTGAGTTAGTCGGAATATTACCCTCAAAAATCATAAACGGAAGCAATTCATCGATTTCAGCCTGACTTTTGCCGGCAGCTTTCAACTCTGCTTCAACCTGTGCGGCTGTTTTTCCGAGCATCAACGCACCGGTTTGGGCAAAGAAATTAGCGAGTAGTTTCGGGTGATGGTCACCGATTGGATTGTGACTGATAGCCGGTGCCATAAAGTCGCAGGGAATCATTTTTGTTCCCTGGTGTATCAGCTGGTAAAAAGCGTGCTGCCCGTTTGTTCCCGGTTCTCCCCATAGGATGGGACCAGTTTGATACGAAACTTTTTTCCCGTTTCGGTCTACGGATTTTCCGTTGCTTTCCATATTTCCTTGCTGGAAATAGGCCGCAAAACGGTGCATGTATTGGTCGTAAGGTAAGATGGCTTCCGTTTCGGCACCATAAAAATTATTGTACCAGATTCCGATGGTTGCCAGAATTACCGGGATATTTCTCTCAAATTCAGTTTCTTCAAAATGCTTGTCCATCGCGTAAGCGCCTTCGAGTAATTCAATAAAATTCTCGAAACCTATTGCACAAGCAATTGAAAGCCCGATTGCCGACCACAGCGAATAACGGCCACCGACCCAATCCCAGAACCCGAACATATTTCGTGTATCAATACCAAAAGCGGCAACCTCTTTTGCATTGGTTGATAGAGCAACAAAATGATTCTTTACAAATTCAGGATCGCCGGCTTTGGCCAGGAACCAGTCGCGAGCCGATTCGGCATTGGTCATGGTTTCCTGTGTGGTAAAAGTTTTGGAAGCAATTATAAAAAGTGTTGTTTCCGGATTCACCAGTTTCAGCGTTTCAGCAATATGAGTGCCGTCAACATTGGAAACAAAGTGCAGTTTAATATTATCTTTCCTGTAATGTTTCAGTGCTTCGGTTACCATAAGCGGGCCCAGGTCGGAACCGCCGATGCCAATATTTACAATATCAGTAATCGGTTTACCGGTATAGCCTTTCCACGAACCTGAAATAATACTTTCGGAGAACATTTTCATCTGCTCCAATACGCCGTGAACATCCGGCATTACATCTTTTCCGTCGACAAACACAGGATTATTGCCGCGATTGCGCAGAGCGGTATGAAGTACAGGCCGGTTTTCAGTTTTATTGATACGTTCGCCGGTAAACTGGCTTGTAATGGCATCTTTCAGTCCGCATTCTTTTGCCAATTTCATCAGAAGAGCAAGGGCATGATCATCGACAATATTTTTCGAAAAGTCGACCAGGATATCTTCGAATTTTACTGAATATTTCTCGAAACGCTTTGGATCACTCGCAAACAGATCTTTCATCTGCGTGCCTTTAAAGGTTTTAAAATAGGCTTCGAGTTCTTTCCAGGCGGTTGTGCTTGTTGGATTTACGGTTGGGAACATAATAAATATAGTGAATTAGATTCTTTTTAGCTGTTGGGGAAAAACAGGTGCAAAGGTACAAAAGTTGAGGAAAGGGGAAATATTGAATACTAAAGCAAAAAAAGACCTGATCACAAAAATGTATCACGACAAGGACTAGGAAATCAGAAGAGAAATTTTCAATTATATTTTTTTTAAGATCAGTGTCTTTTTGTTGTAGTCAGCAGCAGCATTTATCACACTTCTGAATTCCTCGTACCTGCTTACCGGGTATTCCGATTCGGAATAATACTCTTTTGATATTATGATCAGTTGGTTACCAACAATTTTTGATTCAGAAGTAAATATGCAGCTTGTTTTACCATTGTTGAGCATTTCAACATGCATGTTCAGATCGGTGGGGTTAGCAACTTTATATCCCGCAGGAATGTTAAAAACAATATTCCGGTAATAGTTGCGCAATACATCAATTTTTATGGGAAGCTTGCGCGTTGTTGCCTGGTATAATTCGGACTGAGTACCGATTGTTTCCCCGATTTTAACAACTATATCGTCACCGGCATTTTCGACCAGCGCACTGGCTGTAATATCAAGATCCCAAATAATAGGATTAAGACCAATATTTTCGGGTTTCTCATTGATGACTGAATAGGAGTTAATATGTGTATTCTCACTACCCATATTGAACATTAGTGGCAGGATTTCAGCTTTTCGTTTGTCATCAGTATAATGCCAGAACGACTGGAAATTCCGTGCAACATCGCCATAAAAAGCTCTGCGCGATTTAACTTTAAGTTCGGCCTGATCAAAGTCGACATTAATTACCTGGAACATCGTATCTGTGTTTTCGTAGCAGGTAGCCGATGGTATCTGCCTTATATCGTATGCCAGTGTATTTAGTTCTTCATTATAACTTATCGGGTGCATAAACAAAGCAAATTCACCCTGGCAGATACTGGGGATTATTCCCATTCGGTACAACGGATCGGAGGGCGCAATATAGGCGTTGATTTCAGGAATATGTACAAGGTATGTATCCAAAAAATTAAAGCAGTTAAATTCAGGATCAAAGGGTTGTACTTCCATATCGCTGGTAAGTACTATTTCGAAACGGATATTTTCAGCCTGCAGAATTGCCAGTAGCAACCTCAGCGCATCGTGTTTACCAGATTGCTTCAACTTAATTATTTCAGCCAGATCCAGATCCTGGTTCATATCTTCGGAAATACTGATTTCTGATTTTATCCTGTTTTCAATATACCTGACTTTCGTCGAAAGATCCCTCTCCGGAATATTGAGTTTTTTGATCCACGAACGAACAGCTGATTCTTCATTTTTCTTAAGAACAATAAGGTTTGGATAGAGGTTTGAGCAAGCTTTACTCCATGAATACTGCCGCAGTGAACTTACATAGTTATTGTAGGCCAATGTAAACTCATACCTCATCAGGTTTGCTTTGTAATAGGCATACGCTTCGGTCCGGAGCGATGGGATATAACCTGCATTTGATTTCAGGTAGTTTTTCCCCTTATCATCGGAAGATAACACAAAATCAGGAAAACCGTTATAGCTTTTTATTAAGAAACCAAGCTTTGAAGGATATGCATAAATTACCTGGACATCACCCTTTGGCACATCTTCCTGTATATAAACGGATCCGTACGGATTCAGTTTTTTCCGGAGAATGTAGAAGTACTCGATTTGACCGCCAACTTCGGCTCCTTCGATGACAAAAGTCCTGAAGTTTCCTTTGTTTTCAAGGTTTTCAACCTCTTTGATGCTTTCTGCTTTCAAATTAGATATTTTCCCGCCAGGTGAAATAAAGCGGGCTTCAATTTTTATAAAATCAATCACATTGTGCACAGGAATATATATTTTATTCTGTTCATTTACAGCCTGGTGCGATTCGACTTTTATTTTTTTGTGAAAAACAAAGATCTCTTCCAGGATATCATTCGGGCTAACGTAAACTTCGGTTATGCGCCGCTCGAGAAGTACGACCGTACCATCAACACTTTTAATCGTATCCGTTTGGTTACGTGGCGGCACTGTGTTCCATGCGTAGGTTTCATATTCGGATTGAGCCAGGAGTCCGGCCGAGAGTAAAATGAGCGTAATAGTCAGAAGTCGTTTCATAAGCGCTGAAATATTTAATTAAATGCAAAAACCTAGTTACCGGATAGAACTATTGATTTATTATAAGCCTTATTCAAAGCAATCAACATATCGCGGAAACGGCTGATTTCCTCACCCGAAAATGAGCGATTCAATGTCGTAATTTCACTGGTAAGTATTACAGTATTTCCTTTCCTGTTGTATTGCTGCCTGAAATTTAGACCGGGTTGATTGAAAATACTGATTTCGGGAAGTATGCCAATGGCAGTATTATCAGGAACCTGTAATACACTAACAAAACGATTTATAAACGGAGTTTCCAGTTCAACAGGAATCCAGCGATCTGCTTTCAGTTGTGAATCATTCATAAAGCGTTGTATATTCATGTTCACATAACTTGAACCGCTATTTGTTGTCACATAATCAGGAAGTTCGAAATCATATGTAATTGTGAATGGCTGGTCGAGGTTATCAAGGGCCGAAACCTGAGCAGTCGTATATTTACATTTATTGCTTGCTTTTGGTATCAGTTTGTTAAGGATGTTAACGTACCTGGCTGAATCTATTGCTTCGAACGAAGCCATTATTTCCGATTTCGGCTCACCGGTAAATGTAGCTTTCCCATGGCCTTTAAGTAAGCCGTTCTCAATACTAATCCAGACACTATCTGTCGAAATGTTTTCATCAGCTTTCGAAACAGGAATTTCGTATAACATAAAATTATCGGGACCTTGTTCGATAATACATTGTTTCCCCTGTATTGCCGAAGGTATTTCGCCAAGACTATGGTAAAGCGTTGTTCCATCGAGTATTACCGGTTTGTTATGCTCATCCCACCACACGGCGATCATATGGTTCGAATTCGATAGTGCCGGGAAATCAGTGTATTTATACGGCAACTTCCGGGTACCGACCCATGCAAAGTTTGAATTAAGCCCTACCGAACGTATCATTGCTGTTAACAAACTCGATTTGTCCTTGCAATCGCCATACCTTCGCTGAAGCACAAGCGAAGCCTGGCGTGGAACCAGTCCGTTATCACCGTCTTCGATAGCAACATATTTAATATTCTGCTGCACCCAACTGTAAATTTGCCGGACCTTTTCCCTGCTGCTTTCAAGATTAGCTGTGATAGAGTCAGCAATGTATTTTACTTCAGGCGATATCTCAGTGTTGATACTTGTTATTTTTGAATAGTCCCAGTCGTACAAATCCTTAAGCGAACCCAATATTTTATTATATTTCCCTTTGTAGGAGTATCCGTCGATATTTATAATTACATGAGGCGTAAAATACCTTGAAGACGGAGATTGCTCATCAGCCAGGTAACTTTTACTGCTGCTGCCGCTCCAGGTGTATGTGTTATACCTGCCTTTTTTTGTCTTGCTGAAACTTACCGAGGTGGTATCATAGCCGAACATCCGGTGCGAAACAACTACATTATCGGGGAATGTGAGCGTTAGTTTTGCCTGTTCAACCGGGATGTTGCCGCCGAAATAGAAGACAACAGGATAAAACGGGTCAGAGCTTACAGTTTTTGAAGTTGTAACCAGCCTGCTGCCTTTACATACCGAAGGGAAATTAAACAAGTAAGTGTACAGATCATCGTAATAAACGCCATCGCCGGCTTCGCGGGCCTTGGTGAAATCAGTTACAGTTTGCTTTTTATAAGCGTTATCAATTGGAACAAGACTGTAAGCTTCGAGTTCCCTGACTTTAAGTTGTGAGTTAAAATATTCTTTCGATTCCGAAAGAACAGTGGCATTGTCGGCCAATACGAAGATGGCCTGGTAATCGGAAAAACTCAGCTCGGTTTCGCCGTTTCGTGTAATTTCGAAGTTTACATCACGTGTCACAGATTCAGCAATTACAAAATTACCGGGATATTTTGCAAGTAACCTGGCCAGATCAGCTGAAGGCTGCGCTGATGATGCCAGCGTGAAACAAAAAAAGACGATGACAACCTTTACGAAACACAAAAAAAGAGGTTTATTTGATATCATAAATCTCATCGTTGTCATAGTAAAGCGTGTTTACAAGTTTGCCCGTTTCGTTGTAAATTAACCATTCTCCCTGGGCATATCCGGCAAGAAACTGTCCTTTTTTTCGTTTTTGCCCGTTTTCGAAGTAGGCTTCATACGCACCGTTCCGTTCATCGTTTCGATAATTTATCACTTCTTTAGGTTTTCCGTTTTCGAAATAGGATTTGTATGATCCTTCAAAATCGCCATTTACAAACATTTTCTCAATAAAAACAGAGCCATCCGGATAGTAGGTTGTGTTTTTGCCGTTATACAGGCCGTTTTTCATTGGTATACGTGCTGAAATCTTTCCATTCGGATAGTAACACAGAATTTCGCTTGTTTCCGCAGTAACTGGCTTTTCGGGCAGCAATTCTCCGGCTGCATTCTTGTAAGTGTAAGCTTTTAAAATGTCATCGTAATATACAAGGCGATACATGAAAGAGCTGTCGGGTGAATAAAAATCAGCATTTCCGTGTTTTTTATCATCAACAAACATAAACTGGTTATACGTTTTACCATTGCTGTGATAGTCAGAAAAAATTCCCTGTGACTTACCATTTTCAATAGGATTGGTATACCACAATTTCCCATCGACATATCCCTTTTGTATCCCGTTTATTTCACCCATCAAATAGGTTGTTTCGTTTTGCAACTTACCGTTGTAATCCCAGTTTTTACCAGTTCCGTTGGTCAAACCATACAGGTAAGGCTTCTGGCTCATAAGTTGTCCGTTCGGATAATAAGCTTCAACCACGCCATGAGGTTTGCGGTTCATCATTAGTTTTTTAACTTTCAGCTTTCCCGAAGGGTATAATTCAGTTAAAAGAACGGAGTCATATTCATACTTATGATCATAGATGATTTTACCGGCAAAATCGTAACCTCTTGTCCTGATTATTTCCCCGTCATCATTCATAAAAAACTCAGTTTCCGGCTTGCCTGAAGGGGTATAATAAAACTGGCGGCCCGATTGTACATTATCAGTGAAGAAAAGCCTTGTTTGAACGGAATCGTTTGGGAAGTAAGCTGCCCATTCGCCGTTACGGCCTGATTTGTTGAATGCACCACTGATTTTTATTTTTCCTGAACTGAAATACTCTTTATATGGACCAATAATTATGTTGCTGTCGCATGAATATTCTTCTTTTACGCGGCCATTTTCATGGTACTTTATCTGTAAGCCTGTTTCAAGTCCTTCCCTGTATTTAAGTTGCTGTGTTTTTCGTCCCAGGGGATCATAAAAATTCCATGTGCCTTCCCGATTCCCGTTTTTTAAAACACCTTCCATCTCAAGGATTCCATCCGGATAAAAATTCCTGAACTTAAGTTCTCCGTTTTGTCCGGAGGCAGTGAAAAGGCTTTTACCGTTTATGTCAAAATTCTCAATGCTAACAGCTTCATTCTCTTTATAGGTTATTATTTTACTTATTTTACCATTCGGATAATAGCTTTTATAGGTGCCATTCAACAGTCCTGCGGTATAAGATTCTTCTTCGCTTTCAATATTCCCGTTTCGGTAATAATTTATTTTTTTCCCGGTTAGTTCACCGGTCTCATCATTTTCACCTTCCGATTTTTTTACGCCATTTGGAAAACATTCAATCCATTTACCGGTAGTAATCCCCATCTTATAGCTGCCTTCCGATTCAGGTTTGCCATCGGCATACCAGGTATGGTAAGGACCTTCGTAAAGGCTGTCTTTGGCAAACACTTCCGATTTTGTGTTCCCATTGAGCCAAGTATACGATATCTTACCTTCCGTTTTACCTTTGGTGTAATAAACTTCACGCTTGTATCCTTCATCGTAATAGTAATTTATTTTTTTCCCATCCAACTTCCCATCCGCAAAATCAGCCTGTACCAAATAATTTCCGGAAGAAGTAAACTCCTGGTGAAGTCCCTGTTTCTTCCCATTTGAGAATGGCAGAATTCCATCTCTGGCACCGTTGGGATGATATGTGCGTATATCACCATCCAAATAGCCTTTATGAAAAAAAAGATGTTGTTTTAATTTGCCATCAGGCCAATACAGGAACCATTCGCCTTCCAGTTCATTTTCCACATAAGATCCTTTTTCTTCTATATACCCATCGCCGCTGATAGTAAGCCATTCACCATACCTCGATTCGCTGGGTTGGGTCTTCATCGTTCCTATCGAAGCCACTTTTCCGTTATCCCCGAAATGATAAGTTTTTACATTCCCGGCTTCATTCGCTGTCGAAAACCCATAACATTTCCAGGTGTCAATTGTACTCTGGGCCCAGTTAACAAATGCATCATTTTCAGGCATGTTTTTTTCATACCATTCGTTAACTTCTTTGTTACCGCTGTTTTTGTATGAATAGAAAATAAACGCTTCGAAGTAGTCTTTTTTCATCAGTTCGGAAAAAAACCGGGCATATAGCTGGCTGTAGACAGATGTATCCGACGACAAAAAATTTAGTTTGCGAAACAGCATAAGCGATTGACGCGTGGTGAGATAGTTGATTTTATAATTGTATTCAAAATTATCCTTGAAAGCAATTTCCGACTTTAAAAGCCATGAACATTCATCCCAGTTGGAATGATCAACACCGGCAGGGTAGGGATATTTATATGGATGGCTCAGCGAATCGAGTTTTCCACTGATAGCGTTTTCGAATTCTGTAATATAACTCACCTGTGGATTTAACAGGATAGCCATATTATATGCAAGGTACGACTGTGCAACCCTGCCCATGTAAAAATTCACTTTTGCCAGCAGCAGGTGACTTGTTTTGTGATACGGATTGATACGGATATTGCGGATAATTGTCTGTTCTGCTTTTTCCAACTCCCCTGCTCTTAAATAACAGGTTGCCAGGTTATACAACAAACTGCGGTTGTAAGGCCTTGTGTTCAGGGCATGGTTTAAGTAAACGATAGCTTCGCTGGTTTTTCCCATATCGTCCAGGATACTCCCAATCAATGAAATAGTCGCAACATCTTCCGGTTTCAGATCATCTGCTTCGCGGCATTTGGATAGTGCAGCTTCCGGATTTTCCTGTACGTAAAGGGTGAGTGCCGATTCGTAACATGCCCATGGATAGTTTGGATCGCAATTGCTTACTTTATTGAAAATTGCCAGCGCTTCATCGTATTTACCTTCTTCATAAAGGGTTATGCCTTTTTCGATCTGAATATGCGAAGTTGTGGAATCAGGTTCGGAAATTTGTGCAATTATTTTTTGCGAGAAAAGTATTGAAAACAGGATAACTACAATTGAATTATGTTTTTTCATAGCTGTAGCGGTAAGTTGTGAAACAAAGGACAAGATTTTTCAAAAGTCGGGAAAGTGAAATAGCGGTAATTACTTTTTCAAATATTAATTATTCAGCTAGCATAGCAAACACAGCCACACTACAATACAGGGATTGCACAAACTTTTACTACCTGTTTCAGGCACAACCTGATTTTAACTCTACAAATCCACCTGTACAGTATACTTTCTTTCCGTATCACGATATACGTAAAAGCCGTTATTGCTGTATGGATAGGCGTATTCGCTGCTGCTGAAATATACCAGCACGCTGTATTCAGAACTGTACATGGCACCGGCCGGAACTTTATCAAAAGTTACCCATCCATCGGCATTTGTCCTGGCATTAAAATAGGCTTCCTCTAATAAATCGTCAAAATAATAGGTTACATTAGAATAATTTGAGTGTGGAATTAATGCCACATTCACCAACTCAACCGGGTTCGAAAAGTAATCAATAATTCGGATAGAAAGCTTCCCCACATTCAGAAAAGGATTTACTTCTATGGTTTTACTTTCACCGGCAATAACCTGGAAATACTCGGCAATATTGTAAATCCGATTGTCTTTTTCAGCAGAAACATAATACAGGTACTGGCCTTGAATTACTTTTCCAACATTACATACACCGGAAGCATCTGTTGAATCGTAAAAAATTCTTTCACCCTCAGGAATTGAGGAATATACATTTACTTTGGCACCGTTAAAAGCATTATTTTGCTCATCAATAACCTTAATGGATAATGAGCCGCTTCCATTCAGAACAACGGTAATGTTATCCGGATCTTTTTCACAGGAAATAAAAAGACTTGTTGCCAATAAGAGAATTAAGCTTAGTTTTTTCATGAGTAAGTTTATAAATGGTATATATAGGTTGGATTAGTAATATCTCTGTTAAACAATAATCAGCACTTTTTATGCATTATATTTTTTTAAGTAAACGGATACTTCAATGTCTTATTTGATAAGTCATAAACGCCATTCACAGGAAGCAAATTTAGAATAATATCAATTGCAGCACTATATATTTGACAAATTGAGTAAATTATTTTTATATGAATACAATTACGAACAGAAAGTAATAAATGAAAACATATCTTTCATTTGATAGTCTTAAAATAATATAATTCCCGGCTATTGTATGACTTTTGGAACTTCCTTAAACCAGTTTACCGGCTTGTCGAATCCATTGGCCGCAGAGAACTCTTTTGCCTGGTGCATAAAGGCCTGCAAACGTGTTTCTATACCGCTGTCTTCCTGACCGTCGTAAGCAAAATTGAGCCAAGGGATATTGTGATGATCTTTTTTGAAATCGTTCGAAACGGCACAAATAATTGTACCCGGCATGCAGGTAAAAGGGAGGATATTAGCCACTCCCGAAATGTTCATTTCAACCAGCCCGGCAGCCGAACCAAGTGCAATAGGCGGATCGCCATCGTAATCTTTATGAATATACGGACCACAAAGTTTCAGTATCTCATCAATTTCCAGGTCTTTACGTTTAGTGAGGAAGTTTTCCACTTTACCGGTTAGTTGCTTAGCCGTATAGTGTTGATAAACCTGCTGAAATTTCGATTTAAACAAGCCTTTCAGGCTGCCTTTCCATACGCTGTCGCGCCAGTAGCGGTAAGATGAATAATGCAGCCATTCGCCAAACGGTGAAATAATGGTTTCAGCTCCTAAAGCTTCGAGTTTTTCGATAAGGTGCCCGCTGCAAAACGGGTTGTCGCGCATAAAAATCTCCCCAACAACGGCAATTACTGGTTTCCGTTTACTGAAATCAGCTTCAATGGCATGAAATTCTTTTCCCGCCCTTTCGAGTACTGAGCCAACATCCTTTGCCCCGTTAGCCACCGAATTGATCAATTCTGTGCGGCATTTCACATAAACTTTATCAGTTTCGCCCTTTACCAGTTCATAAGGCCTGCGTTCCTGTAAAAGCCGCCGAAGGATATCGAGGCCCACAATTCCGCTCCAGGCATGTTTCCTGAAAGCCTGCGATTTATCACCAGCCAGGTCGGCATAAGCATCCTCGTTGCTGGGTGTCATTAAATGGGCATCGTCGTAACCCAGTTTGTCGAAAATAATCCGGTGCAGTTTATTGTAATCTCCGAAACGGCAGGGTCCGTTATGGTCGGGCATAAAAAAGCTGACTTTCTTAGGATCAACACCCGGTTCCATCAGTTTTTTAAGGAAACTGCCGGTTGTGGCAATAGCGGGGAAGCATTCCTGCCCGTTTGTGTGTTTACGGGCAATTTCGAGGTCGGTTGCATCCTGCATCGGGAGAACCTGTGCATCAATGCCGCAACTTCTTGCTGCTGCTGCAACTATATGTACAGTATCACCGGCATAAGGCAGAAAGAGCGTCCGGCCATCAAGGCTCCTGGAATGTTTAATATGAGTTTGAATGGTTTCGGTTGCAGTGGCATGCACTTTCTGATAGCCATCGAGGCTGTCGAGGAAAGCTTCACAGCGTGTAATGAGTCCGGCATCGGCACTGTGTTCGTCCACTTCAAGGTGGAGGTATGGTTTGCCTTTCATTTCGTTACGCACAAAATGCGTGAGGAACGAATCAGGGCCGCACCTGAAATTACCCATATATACAGCAAACAAATTGTCATTTTTCCTCACAAGCCTGCTGGCCGACATAATCTTCTGGCCATTAGGCCAATACATCATTTTGTAATCTTCAAAAATATTCTCTTCCAGCAAAGGCAGAAAATCAACCGGGATGGGCAGCGTGTTCAGGTTGAGCAGCTTTTCAACCAAACGAAGATTGAGCAGCGGATCGGTTGTGTTATAAGGCCGGCCTAGAATGACGAGCACCTTTTTATCTTTTGGAAGGTTGGCAAGCACTTCGCGACCACGTTGTTTTACAGCTTCTTCGAAACGCACCTGGATGGCATCAGCTGCATCAATTGCCTTGCTGGTTTTTGAAACAGGAATTCCAAATTTTTCCTTCATGAACTGCGGAAGTTCCTTTTTCAACGCCCTTTCGAAATAGCGGAAATGAAGGGTTGGAGTGAGAAATTTGTCGCGGATACGGGTATCGTTAAAAGCACTCCGCACCATAAACGGGTACGATTGTATCCATGGGCAGTTGCAGTTGTTTGTCGGGTTTTCCTTGGCTCCTTTCGCATTAACAATAAAGGGCTGAAAAACATAATCCACTTTCTTTTCCAGCAGGTTATCCACATGTCCGTGCATGAGTTCAACGGGCAGACAGGTTTCGGAAACCATCAGTTCAATTGATCGCGTTACGATCTGCTGGTCAGAAGGTTCGGATAGTATTACCCTGAAACCCAATCGTTCAAAAAAAGATCTCCAGAACGGGAACTGCTGGTAGAAAACCATAAGTGCACGTGGAATTCCGATAGTGATTTTGCCGTTTTCGGGTTCTTCCCGGTAGTCGCCAAGAAGCATCTGTAAGCGTTCTTCAAACAGGTTAGGAATATCTTTTCCCTTGCCTTTACGTTCGTCGAGTTCATATTTTTCGCATCTGCCGCCATAGAACAGCATTTTGGTTTCGCCTTCAATCTTAATACGCTGAATCTCGCAGTTGTTGGTGCAGGCGTGGCATGTAAAACTCGAAATTGAAAATGGTATTTCACTGATATTAAACCCTTTAAATCTTGTATTTTGTCCTTCAGCCATCGAATTCCTGGCCAGGATAGCGGCGCCAATAGCTCCGGTAACATCGAAATGTGGCGGAATAATTATAGGTTTCCCCGTCACTTTTTCAAAAGCAGCTACAACAGCTTTGTTGTTAGTTACGCCCCCCTGGAAAAATATCTTGTTACCTATTGGCTTATCGCCGACTACTTTCTGTATATAATTCTGAACGATGGAATATGCCAGCCCGCCTACAAGGTCAGGAATATCAGCTCCTTTCTGCTGGTGCGAATTGAGGTCCGATTCCATGAAAACGGTGCAACGGTCTCCAAGCCTCACAGGTTTGTCAGCCTTGAAAGCCAGATCGGCAAACTGATCAATGATGGTGATATCCAGTTTATCGGCCTGCTCTTCGAGGAATGAGCCTGTGCCCGCCGCACACACTTTATTCATTTCAAAATCAACCACCACGCCATTTTCAATACTGATATATTTCGAATCCTGTCCGCCTATTTCGAAAATAGTATCCACGGTCGGATCGTAAGCAATAGCCGCTGTTGCCTGGGCTGTAATTTCGTTTTGTATTGAATCGGCACCGATAAAATCGCCCGTAAGGTAGCGTCCAGAACCGGTTGTGCCGACTGCAAGCACGGTAACATGTTCGCCAATTTCATTGAAAATTTCCTTTAAGCCCCGCTGTATGGCATTCAATGGCTTGGATGCGGTAGGCAGGTATCGCCGGGCAATTACATTATTCATGCTGTCGATCAGCACCACGTTGGTACTTAGTGAACCTACATCAACACCAAGGTAAACCTCAGTTTTGGTGCCATCAGCCGGGATTTTTTTTACATCCTTATTGTATTCAGCTTTGGAAACTTTAAGGCTGCTCAGGCGTGCTGTATTGCTGCGGTCGCTTGCCAGGTAATCTTTAATTTCTTTTGTGCCTTTGAACGCAACTGCACCGCCGTTTTTATTTTTTAGCGTATGGAAAATGGCGCCCAAAGCACCCATAGATGCATGGTATTCGGGTATGAGCAGTTCATCGTCATTGAGTTCGAATATTTCCCTGAAAGCGCGGACCATCCCGGCATTAGCCGCAACGCCACCCTGGAAAATAAAAGGTTTTTCAAACTTTTTCCCACGTCCCAGTGTGCTTTTAAAATTCCTGGCAACTGCAAAGCATAACCCGGCAACTATATCGTGAAGCGGGGTCGCAATTTGCTGAAGGTGAATCATGTCGCTTTTCGCGAAAACGCTGCAGCGGCCTGCAATACGTGGCGGATTTTCCGATTTCAGCGCCAGTTTTCCGAACTCGATTTCAATAGGCACTTCAATCCGGTTTGCCTGCTGATCGAGAAAGGAACCGGTACCGGCAGCACACAGGCTGTTCATCGCAAAATCGGAAAGCCTTGAAAAAGCGGTTGTTGAACCGTTTTCCATGAAAATAAGCTTGGAATCTTCTCCTCCCATTTCGATAACAGTGCGGATATGCGGATACAGAACCGAAACGGAAGTGGATTGAGCAATGATCTCGTTTACAAATGTACCACCGGCTAATTCAGCTGCCTGTTTTCCACCTGAACCTGTAAAGGCAGTGCTACCGATTGAATCAAAACCATAGAAAGAGATAATTTCGTCGAGCACCCTCTGCAAGACATCGAAAGGCTTGCCATAACAGTATTCATAACGGTTTTCCAACACCTTTTTATCATCATCAATCACAACAGCATTCACTGAAATAGAGCCTATATCCAATCCGAGGTGAAGACCTTTATTTTCATTTTTATGAATGTATTCTGAATCCCGCATAATTTCAGGTTTTAGTAACTTAAATACTTAAATAAAATAAGAATACCCCTTCCAGCTTTAATAGTCTACTAGAGTTCAGGGTGTAAATGTATATAAATAGAAATATAAATACAATCAAATAAAGCTGCAATAATTCTTAATTTGCTGAAATATAATGACTTTAGGATGTTATTTTTATTCCTGATAAATAATGAATGGTTTTGGGAAAAAGATATGTGAGCAGGAGTGATTTGATTTTATTGTCAGAAGTCGGAAGCTCACCGGAAAGCAATTTTAACTGATAAAAATTAAAACATAATGAATACAGAAACTTTTCCCGCTCGCAGTATAATTTCCCTGAACTTGTAATTCTCTGTTTGAATTTCCGATCAAATCAAATCAATTTCAGTTTCAGTCTTCCGACTTCTGACCTATAAAAAGCAATTCTTTTAATTTGTGGAAAATTCTTAAAACAAAAGGTTCTCTTATATTTCATCAAGAGAACCTTTTAAAAAATTATAGCAGAAGCTGTTAATTAATCTCTTACAAAATCCCGCCAATGGCTGTCTTCCTTGTAATCGACCACAACCAGCGATTTGTTCGTATACCCGTAAGAGGTCATCAGGAAGCTGAGTTCCTGTTTTATCATAGTAAGGCTATTGGCTATCAGGTCAGGTAAATATCCCTTTTGCCCCAGATCAATAACCATTTCCATGGAGACAAGGCGGCCGATAACTTTTCCTAATTCAACAAGCTTACGCTGAGGCAACTGGGGGTCAAGGTTAAAGTTCAGGATTTCTTTCAGGTGTTCAGCCGACTGCGATGTAAGCGAATAGTTTTTCAGGAACTGGAAAAGATTGGTTTCTTTAGCCTGTTTCATCAGTTTCATCACTGATTCTGAGATCTGAGCGTACAAAATATCATTCGATCCCTCAAAAATAGTGAACGGACGGCTGTCAACAATAGCACGGCCTGCGATATGGTTGTTTTTATATGCCTTTGCACCCACAAGCTGGAACAACTGCTGGGCAGCATCCTGCATCAGGTCGGTGGCTACTGTTTTAAAGGAATTGGCTTTGATGCCCTGTGGCGACAGGTCTTTTTCAACACCTGCATTATCACTGCTGTGTGTACAAATGGCGGACGAAATGGTAAATGCCGACTGAATGCTGGCCAGCCGCTGCTGGACCTGGTCATAATTGAAAAGGCTTTTGCCGCCGACAAACCGGGTTTCGCAATGACTGATAGCTTCGTCGAGCATACGTTTAATAAATCCGTGAGCCATAGCAGGAATTTCCATCCGGCTGCGGTGCAAAGTATCTAGCATCATCGAAATACCGGTGGTTTCAGGTTCGAGGTGGTATAAATGAGGGATCTTAACATTTATTTTGTTGCGTCCGTATGGGATCATGTACAATCCAAGGTTTTCGAAATATTCTTCCACTTCGATAATCTGTCCGGGTTTGTTGTTGTCGCAGATAAAGAAATCGATGTCGCGCATCAGTTCACCACCTGCTGTTCTTCTGCGTGCGGCAAGGAGCCAGTAATCGGCCCAACCGGTCAGACCAGCCCAGTACTTGGTACCTTTCAGGTGATAATGATCCTGCTCTTCGGTGAAGTATGTCCTCATATTCAGAGCATCACTGCCATGGCCGGGTTCGGTGATCATGAGCCCGCCCATTTTTTTGTCGGTAATAAAACCCTTGAAAATTGGAGCTTTTACTTTATCGTTGGCATATTTATTTACCGGCTGCAGGAACAAGGCCCAGTTGATACCAAAAGTCAATCCTAATGCCAGCGATTCGTACGATGCGGTCGAAATAATTTCGATGCCTTCGTGTGTAAGTGCCCCGCGGCCTCCGTATTGGGTGGGAATAAATGCGGAAAACGGTTCGGCCGAAAGCAGCTCACGCATTACAAAAGGTGGAAGGCCTCGTCGTGTTTCAAGTTGGTTGATATCTGTACGCTGATGAAAAACAATATTCAGTTTATTCCTGAAATTTTGTAAAAAATCTGAGAAAGATTGGTGTGTATTTGCTTCATGCCGGGTTGTCCCAGCCATCTGTTCTGAAAAATCCATGTGATTGATTAAATACGGTTTTTATGCGGTATGCAGATATGTTGAAAGGAACACCCTGAATATCAAGTGAAAATGATAAAATCCGGAGAGATGGATAGGTATCGTCACAGAATAAAGTAGAAGAACCTGAAAACTTTACAATGATAAAACAAAATATTATTGAGATTGTTTGGAATGGCCTCAACAATCGTATTAAGAAGACCCAAATTGCAAGATCCAAATTCCAAAATCCAAGAGGGGAAAATGAATAATTGTTTTAGAGGATGTTTACAGGGAATTTGGGACTTGAAGTTTGGGACTTGGAATTTCCTTCTTATTTCAGGCACACCATTTTAATTACTTCCGAATGACCGCCTGCTATGATACGGCAAAAATAAATGCCCGCAGGTGAAATATCTTCCCGTGCTTCGAACGAAACCTTATAAAATCCTGGTTGCTGGTATTCATCAACCAGTGTAGTGAGTTCCCTGCCAGAAAGATCATAAACTTTCATTTGAACATCCAATGGTTCAGTTAGTTGGTAAGATATACTTGTTTGCTGTGTGAATGGATTGGGATAGTTTTTGAATACAGATATTTCATTTGCAACTACCTTAGCTATGCCAAGCAGTGAATCATTGTTCAGGTTAAATGTGGGATTCTGAATTACGAAAGCCCCGGTCCCGTTTGGAACCCGTGCATTACCCATATCAGCAGTCTGAGGGCCGAATGCAACTTCTTCAATTTTTGTTCCGCCAGGGTACGATAAAATTACATTTTCGCCACTGGCCGAAAGTTTAAAACCTGCGTGTAAACCTTCTTGTTCCAGGTCTTCGTCGGCCCAAACGATCAGGAAACTGTTCGGCGCAATGGTTGTGCCGGCCGGGAACTGCCATTTCAGAAGATTCGAATAGGTATCACTCATATACAGGTTATCGAGGCTAACAATGTTCGCGGTGTTGTTATACAACTCAATCCAGTCGGCATAATCTCCTGCCGGATCAGTTACTGTAGCAGTATTCTGAGCCATCAATTCATTTATCACCAAGTCGCCAGGGTTCAGGGTCGTGATAAGCGAATAAACGGTATAAAATTCATGCTCGGCCCTTACCGGCGAAAACATGCCGACATTGTTATTTTCTGCGTAAATGTAGTACTGCATAAATGTATTACTCATTAGTACAGAAGCACCGTAAATATTGTCACCCGAATCCCCGTCGCCGTGAGCACCATCATCATACATCAGTATTTTGGTAAATTTATCAGCGATAGTATTCCGGTACCCGAGGTAAACGGAGTTCGTATTGGTATTCAGCACTTTTGCAGTAATGAAAATACTTGTATTCATTTCAGGATTAATTGTACCGGGCGCTACATCTGAAATGGTTGGCTTGGTATTGGTGAAATCAGGAAGTGCCGTTAAATACGTATACCGTGCATCCATCAGTTTTGTGATCCCGGGTGCGGAAGTCATTCCAGCAGTTACATCGTTATTGAGATTACTTTGATATTGTGAGTATGTAAAAAACTTGTTGTGATCAGCCTGCACCGAAGCATTTATAATCATTTGCAAAGCCTGGGCAGATGCATAGTAGCTGTTGGTTGAAAAATTTTCATTCAGAATTGTATACAAATGCGCCAGGTACATTTTCTTATACGTTGGAACGGATAGAAGTCTTTGCACCAGCGGCCAGTTTGCATCGTTGGCATGCAGCAGGTGCGTCATCTGGCTTTTGGCTGTAGTATTAGGCAACTGTATGGTTCCGGTCTGGCTGAAAGTGCCGAAAGACTCATTAAAATCCCACAAAACGCTTGCAAATCTCCCGTTATCATCCTTGTACAGGTAATAATTCTGGGTAAATCCGCCAATATAACTATCGAGGTTCACAAGGATATTGTCAAAAGCAATCATCCAAAGCGCCCTGTCCACATCCAGTATGGTTTCAATCCCGTTGATGTTATTTTTAAGTGTATTGCATAAACTGATCAGGTCGGCCCAGCCGTAATCTGATTTTATTTCGTAGGCGGTGGAATAACTGGCGCTGTCGTTGCCTAAATAGACAAGGTTCGGTTTGGGAGCCGATCCACCCGGGCCTGCGCCACCCAAGGGATTGCATTTGAAAAACGCGTTATCGTTTGAATAAAAATGGTTGTTTACAAACTTTTTTGATACCGATTCGGAACTTACATACAGACCGATCAGGTTGTTGTTGATGGTAACATTGGCATAGTTGGATAGCGATGCGTCCATATATTGACTTAAAAGCGAATAGGAAAGCACCTCGCGTACGAACGAAGGGTCCTTGGCCGCATTGCTCAGTTTGATATCTGTATAACCCTGGTAATCCTGGTTTTTATAGGTGTCGAGCTCGATATGCAACGGGTTTTTAACCTGGTTGGTATTGTAGGTGCTGTTGCCCTTGTATTTCACCCCTACGCTGTCGAAAACCATCCCGTTAATGGAAACCGATTTTGCCATAATATAGCCGTCGCTGCCGGCTTTGGCAGTATCGAGCTGGTAATCCCAATTGTTTTGGATAAACGTAATCGAAATACTTTGTATCGTATTAATATCGTAAAACGACTGAGCCTTGGTTTTACTTATGAATGCCAAGCTAACAAAAAGTGTAAGAATCACATAAGTATAAATTTTCTTCATGTTGCTTCCTGAATTGGATATGAGTTTTGTTAAAAGTAAAAAAATCCGTGAAGATTTAGACGGATTTATCAGAAAAGGTTTAAAATGTGGATTTATATATTTGCCTGTTACTCAGAATAAAGTATAGGCCCGTATTTCGATGGAGTACTATTGTTGTTCCGACATTTCAAATCCACGCATTTCAAATTAGCGCTTCGATGCCATTATTTCGCTTTTGGCTTAATGGGTATCCAGATTTCCTCTTCCGAATCCGGGTCCTGGTTTTTGTATTTTGCCCCTAAAATCTCAAAATGAGGCCTGTTATCTAAAATATAATCTGAAGCCGGAAGCCAGGATGTGAAAATATCCCGGAATGTACTGTTATCAGTACTCGATCCTTTATGCAGGAACACAGCATAAAGCCCGCCCTGCAAAAGAAATTTTTCCATTTCGGCAGGAATGTTTCTAAAATTGGCAACCTCCACCGCAGCCCATTTTTCGAATTCTATACCCGGATTAAAGTCGAAGGATACGGGATAAATCTGCATGGAAATCAAATCATTACTCAGGTGGTTCAGTATTTCCTTTCGGCAGGGCATAAAATTCCGCCAGAGTTCAATCGTTCTGTTATCGGCAAACGACATTTTAATACGTTTTCCAATAAGTTTCTTATCTGGTATGGTTTCAATTCTGTGGAACATAGTTAAATCTGTTATTATCGGACTTTCTTTTTATTAAAAAAGCTGTTAGTCCTTCAGTTTCTATTCTTTAATCCTTATTCCCCGGTAATAATTGGTGTAGTAATAGCCTAACGGACCGCTTTCAGAGAAATAAATACTATCGTTTACAAACCTGGCAAATGAATGATATCCAAAAAAATTAGCTGATCCATTGTAGATCATCTGAAAGTTTGAAATAGTTACAACCTTAAAATTATCGTTTTTTGTTACTATTAATGTATCATGAAAATACTCTTCATTTCCATTATAGCTATAGGTTCCATCACAGCTATAGTTCCCGGTATATTGGTTTCTGTAATCATATTTTAACGAATCGATTGTATCTGTTCTAATTGTATAAGTATATCTGCTACTGTTGTTTTTTGAATCTGTAATTTCAAAATCCAGTTCGAAATCAGTTTTTGTTGTAACAGAAAAAGGGCCTGTTCCCTGAAAATCAGCGGGCTTGTACCATTTTATTCCAAACGGGCTATAATTTCCTTTGGGATTAACATTGAAAGTGATTGAAATATTGTTTCCTGGGTAACAGGCAATATCAGTCACCTGCAAATCGAAAGTTAAATCCGGTTCCTTTTCTTTTTCGCAGGAAAAACCAATAAAAAGCAAAAGGGATATCAGTATTAGTTTCAATGTCAGTTTATTTCCTGGTAAGTTCATTTCAAGGTTTGCCATAATTTCTTTTTTAGAGGGTGGGCCGATTCTTTCGTGATATTTATAAGCATTTCTCCTTTAAGCTCTTCTTTTCAGACTGTGTGACACAAATTATTTCAATACTGGGCTCTCAATTATTTTCTCAATTGGTATCTATTCCTGTATTATGATTGAGTGAATTTTCTCCGCATGCATTGGAAGAAGAGCCGAACATGAACAAATTTTCTTAGGTGTGAACAGATTAATGTACTTAAATTTAAATCCGTTGCATATAAGACACTTGAAACGGGTTTTAACCCTACAAGGGAAAAAAATAAATTTGAAAATACCCCATGGTTTGGGGTTTAAACAGGCACAAAGAGCTCAAAGGTTTTATCTAAATAGTCCTGGGTTGTTTTTCTTTGTATGCTTTGTGACAGGCTTTGTGCCTTTTGTGTTTAAGTTTAATATTTGTGAATAATTGTATCGAACCGGGTGAAGGGTTTAAATCCTCATTGGATAACACTTGTTAAATTATGGGATTTTGTCTTTTTTAATATTCAATCTCAAAAGGGATCTCTTTCGCGGCATTTACCAATATTTTAATGTCGTTTAGTCCAATCTGCCCTTTAAAGATTCTTTTCACTTTACTTAACTGGTTAATCCTTGCATGTAGATCAAGCGGGTCAGCTTTGGATACTTTCTCAGCGGTATCAATTCCCAAATCATATAACATCCGTGCAAATGTTACCCCGACCCATTTTAATCGTGATAAATCTGATAATCTGGCTAATTCTAAAATATCAGAATCTTTTATTCCCGTGGATTCAGCAAGCTCTTGTCTATTATCCTCCGTTATAATTCTGTAATACAATTTCTCAGTATTGCTGATTCCAATTCTTTCCAATCTGGCGATGATGTCTTTTGAGATACCTGTAAATTCAGAAATCTTGTTTGGCTTTGGGAGTGTACTGTTCAACTCCCTTAACAAAATGATCAGATATTCGCCTTGAACGCATGCAACTTTTTGTAATTCAGCAATCTTATCCTTCTTTTTGAGTAACAGAAGCAGTTCTTTTACATTATTGAGCCCGATACTTTTAAAGTAACCAAATCGCTCTTCCAGGTTATCTTTCAGCATCATCCTGCTCGGTGGCAGATAGGCTGATTCTAATTTATTTCGATACCCATCAATTGTTATCTTCTCTAAATCAATATAATATCCCATTTTTCCCTCCATTTTTAAATAAAAGAACCAGCCGTTTGGGCTGGCTCGCTTTTCGTTTTTCAGATTGGTTTTACAGGAACACAAATATCAACAATAAATTTTCCATCTTTGGGTTCCTCCGGGTACATTTCGAAACATGGCTTATCGTCGGGCTGATACCCGCTTGTTGGGAACCACTGTCCGTAAACCCAGTCCCATGCCTGTTGAAAGTCCATGGCGGTAAGTTCAAAACGGGCGATGACGTATTTTGCAGCCTCAATTTCCATTTTTCCGATTGCACCGTCAACTTTCGTTTTAGCAGGTACTGTGATGCAAACACTCATCCTGAGTTTATCTTCAATAGTCACATTGGGGTCATCGTGATAAATTACCAGGGATCTGAAATCTTTTCCACCAATTAAACCACGTGGACCGGCCCATGAAAATAATTTATTCCACAAGCCCTCGAATAGTTTATCGTCACCCTTATACGGGCCAATATGCCTGATGTAGGCAAGCGTCATTTCAGGAAGTTCTTTTACTTCCACACCTTTGTTTAGTTTCATATTTGTCCTCCATTTAATAGTTTTTAATTCAGGACAAAAATAAAGTGTCGGTTTATCATCAGGTTGATGGTTATTGCTATCTTGTTGACTTAAATTGCTATCGTGCGATTTCTTTGCTCTGTACTGAGTGGCAGAGATTTGAAAATAATGTTTAAAATTCCGGGAGAATACCGAAATGTCGGAAAAACCACATTTATAAGCTATTTCGGAAATGCCTGCATTTTTATTTACCGAAATATGGTTTGCTGCCTTTTCGATCCTGACCCGCAAGATAAACTGAAAAGGAGTTTCTCCCACTATGGAGTGAAAAATCCGGTTGAAATGAAATTTAGAAAAATTAGCTACTGCCGCTAATTCTTCCAATGTCATTGATTTTTCAAGATTTGATTCGATGTAATCAATTGTTCTGTTGATCCGGGATATGTATTCCGTATTTAATGTTTTTTCCTCACTCATTTTAAATTACAGATAGTTGTTATTTAAGTTTCATACTGGTTTCTTGCCGCCGAAGAACGAAAAGTGGCGGATTACCCGCTTCGCAAAGTTGCGTGGTATTTAGCTGTAAATCAACATAGCCGGTAACGATTTATTGGAAATGCTTTTGCTGATAAGGTTATTGTCGCTTGAAAGTAAAATTTCATATTCTATAAACAACTTTAATTGTGTCGGCACACATTGCAAATAATCGCCAACAGAAGCATGCTTGTTCAATAAGGTTCTATTTACGCACGAGAGTTGTTCAATCGTGGATACACCGGCAAGAATAAGACGATCCGAACGCTTCTTCACTCCTGTATAGTTTTTCAGTTATGTTGTCAACAGACATATAAAAGTGGGATCCTCCCGTAATACCTGGCGATGAAGACCAGAACCATGCTTTTATGCCGAGCAGGCCGTAAACCGGACCCCATGAATCTAATTCGCCCCCGGGAAGAGCTGTGAAGCCTGTTTCGTTCGTTGCACCCACATTATTGGCATTCCAATGGGTCGTACCGGTCTCTTTCAGTTTCCCCCCTGCTACAAGCCATCCGCCCAGAAAGTTCTCAAGGTCATAAAATTCCTGATTGGTGGGTACATGCCATCCATTCGGACAAATACCCCGTGAACCCTCTGTATCTATGTAATTCATCATCTCATCCCACTTATACAAACCACCATATACGCCACAAAGGTTTACATTGTCTTCATAACAATAATATTCGATAATACCATTATCCGTTGGTAGCTGAGTTATGTCGATTCCGATCCCGACTTTCAGGTTTTCTGCCATCCAGGTTTGGGAGAATTTACCTGTACCTATCTGTACCGTTGCATAATGGTTACCATCGCTGTCCGTGCAGGTAAAAAAAGGAAAAGTTATTTTTTTGCTGGCGGTTGGGATATCGGTTACAATTGTACTGTACTGCCCTGATATACCTTTGTACTTTAATATATCCCCATCAGTATAAGGCATATCAATAGTAGTGGTTGTGCTTTTTGTGTGATTATTTATGTTATTTGCGAAGGTTGAAACATATTCTATTCTTGCCTCGCTTTGCCTGCTGCATCCACTTATCAGTTTTGTGGCATAGTTATAGTTTTCTCCGTCAATTTTTAATACATACATTCCCTGTTTAATACCTGAAATATTAAAGCTGTGTGTTCCAGGCGATAGCGTTGTAATGTTCTGATAAATGTTTCTTCCGGATAAATCAACTATGCAAATAACAACAGCGCCTGCTTCCGGAGCAAAAAATGTTAACAATGACTGCTCTGTCATCGGATTCGGATAAAGCTGAACAGACCCGTTTTCAGAAACAAGGGCATCAATTCCCAATGAAGGGATTAAATGTAAAATTTCACCCCCGTTAAGGATAACAGTAGCTCCGCTTGTCAGGTTTTCAACTTTTACGGTGGTAACCACGGTAGTATCACCTGAACCTTCGAAACTGATCAGGTAGTCCTGTGCATGGATTTTAAACACAGCAAGGAATAAGAAAATGAAGATGGCAGAGTTTTTCATAAATTTAAATTTTAATAACCATTGTTGTCCAGTAAAGGTAAGAGTTTTTTTTCGAATTCCTAACGATACACTAGCAATAAAAGGAATAGCAGCCAAACTTTAATTTTAAACAAAGAATCTAAAAAGTAGTGAAATATACTAATACAGTCGGGGCTTAACACAAAAAAACCCCGCCATCACGACAGGGTTTTCACAAACAAAATCTATTCTGTTTTTAGTAAGATCTGAACGTCCGTTTTCGCGGGTAATCGCCGTTTGAAGCAGGTGCTCTTTTTTCACTTTTCGCCGTTGAATTCCTGCTGCCTTGTTCGCGTTGCGGGCGTTGTGGCCTGGCTGCGGCTTTCACCACAACATGGTCCATCAGGGGATAGAAATGGTCGTCAATTACCGGTATTTGTTTGTTGATCAGTTTCTGAATATCTTTGAGGTATTCCTTTTCCTCGGCATCGCAAAAAGCAATGGCTATGCCGCTGGCTCCTGCACGTCCTGTACGGCCAATGCGGTGAACATACGATTCAGGGATATTCGGCAATTCGTAATTAATTACATGCGAAAGATCGTCGATATCAATTCCGCGGGCGGCAATATCGGTGGCAACCAGCACACGCGTTAAGCGCGATTTGAAATTATTCAAAGCATTTTGCCGCGCATTCTGCGTTTTGTTGCCGTGTATGGCCTGGGCATTTATCCCGGCGCGTGTCAGATCCTTGGCTACTCTGTCGGCACCATGTTTTGTGCGGGTAAAAATAAGTGCCCTGTCGATCTTTTTGTCTTTCAGTACTTCCAGAAGCAGGTGCCTCTTGTTTCCTTTATCTACAAAATAAACTACCTGGTTTATTATATCTACCGTGCTCGAAACAGGAGTAACTGAAACCGTTGAAGGATTCACCAGTATGGTTGCAGCCAGTTGTACAATAGGTGGTGGCATGGTTGCCGAAAAGAAAAGCGATTGCCTTTTGGCAGGAAGTTTTGCTATGATTTTTTTTACATCATGTACAAAACCCATATCCAGCATTCGGTCGGCTTCGTCGAGGACAAAAAACTGAACGTTACTCAGGTTGATGTATTTCTGGTCCATCAGGTCGAGCAAACGGCCCGGTGTGGCAATTAAAACATCAATACCAGCTAGTAATGCCGCAACCTGTGAATGCTGGTTTACTCCACCGAATATTACCTGGTATCTTAAGCTTGTATTTTTACCGTAATTGGCAAAGCTTTCTCCAATCTGAATGGCTAACTCGCGCGTCGGGGTAAGTATTAAACTCCGTATCGGGCGGCGTCCGTGTACCGGAAGCTGCTGTTCGCAAAGAAGTTGAATGATTGGAATGGCAAAGGCTGCTGTTTTTCCGGTTCCGGTCTGGGCGCATCCCAATACATCTTTCCGGCGCAGAACCAGGGGAATCGCTTCGGCCTGTATTGGTGTGGGTATGGTGTATCCCTCAGTTTTTAAAGCCTTGAGGATTGGCTCAATTAAATTTAAATTTTCAAATGACATGTATGAGTAATTAATCGGCCGGTAAAATTTATAAATTGAAAGGTTCTTAATCGCCGGCCGGTTGAAAAGGAATTCTTTTTTGCTTTTCGGGTCTCCTGTTATAAAAATCAGCAGACTTTTGCAGTTGAAACCTTCAGGGTAAACCAATAAACATGGCTTTTACATGCGGCTTCGCGCTTTCATTAATTGATTTCCGGTGTCCATTATTTTTATTTAAGTAACATTGTGTGGCCAGTTTGCCTGCTTTTGCAGAAGATATTGAAACTGATTGTTACTTTATTTACACGCTTTGGTGTAAAAATCTGCTTAATAGAAATGGATACTGTAATAGATTTTAATTAAAATCAGCGGGGCAAAGGTATGCTTTAATGCAATGCACTCCTGTTTTATTTTTAATGTGCTGATTTACAATATAATGATTAGTCGCTTTTTGCAATTTAAGCAATAACTGATATTGATTGTTCAAATTTTAATTCTTCCAATATCCCCAGTGCTTCGGAATAATCGCGTGCACGCATAAACCTATCGCGCCAATGTGCTGCACCAGCGAAACCATTGAGGTAAATTTTAAAAAAGCGTTTCAGTACATTATAATCCTTGCCGTTGCCCCAGGTTTGCTGATAAAGTGTTATGTGTTTGTACATCAGTTCAATGCGGCGTTCAACAGTAATTTCGACTGGGCTGGGATTGAACATCCATGGGTTCTTAAAAACACCTGTTCCCACCATAACTCCATCCACACCATAATCCGTTATACGGCTCATAGCTTCGGAATAGCTGAATACTTCACCGTTTCCAAGCATCACCGTTGATTTTCCAAGTTGGTTTCGTAGTTTCACTGCTTTACCAATTTCGTCCCAGAGCGCGGGCCCGTTCGACATCATTTTTCGGGTACGGCCATGTATGGTGATTGCCTTGGGTTCGGTTTCGAGCAAATGCCCTATCCACTCTTCCGTATTTACCCGGCTGAAACCGATGCGGGTTTTTACGCTTACGGGTAAAGGCGTTGATTCAGCTGTGGCGTATATAATTTCTTTAGCCTGTTCCGGGAAATTGATAAGATTGGCGCAGCTACGGTTTTTCACCACTTTTTTTACCGGGCATCCCATATTGATATCGATGCCATCGAAAAGCTGCATTTCGGTTATTAGTTTTGCACTCTGCCGGAAATTCTCCGGATCGCTGCCCCAGATTTGTGCCACCAGTTTCGTATTACGCGATTTCAGTAACTGCATTTCACTCGCGTTTACAAGCAGGCGTTCAATTACTTTCGGCCGGCCTTTTTCGTGGCACAAACCATCGGTGGAGGTAAATTCGGTAAAAACCACGTTCAATGCATCGGCATCCGAAACCGAGAGAACCACCTCACGGAAAACGGTGTCGGTAACATCTTCCATGGGCGCCAGGGCAATGATCGGTTTTGTAAGGGTTTGCCAGAAATTATCCATGAATGGCAGCAGGTAGTTCCAGGTTTATATGATTTTTCAGCAAAGTTGGAGAAAGTTTGCTCTTGTAAATTTTACTGCCGGCATATTTACGGTGATTAACAATACGCAACTCACGGCGGGATTCCAAAGGTAGTTTACTAATATCAGCACATTCCTCCGAGCAGCATTTATCGTATTTTTCAGCACATACGCTGCACTGAATAAAGAGCAGGTGGCAATCGTTGTTAGCACAGTTAATATGCGTATCAGCCGGTTTGCCACACTGATGACAATGGGAAATCACTTGCCCATCCACGGTTTCCCCCAGGCGTTCATCGAAAACAAAATTCTTGCCGATAAACCTGGATGGCAGTCCAAGGTGTTTTATCTGTTGTGCATACTCGATAATACCGCCATACAACTGCGAAACATCTTTAAACCCGTTATGAATCAGGTATGAGCTGGCTTTTTCGCAGCGAATGCCGCCTGTGCAGTAAAGGAGAATTCTTTTGTCTTTTTCCTTCTCAAAATCACGGACCACCATTTGAATAGCGTCTTTAAAGGTATCCGCATCGGGGCAAACTGCGTTTTCGAACCTTCCGATTTCGCTCTCGTAATGGTTACGCATATCTATAACCAGGGTTTCGGGCTGACCGGCCAGTTCGTGAAATTCGAGAGCGGACAAGTGGTTCCCGACTTTCGAAAGGTCATAGGTGCCATGATCGAGGCCATCGGCAACAATTTTCGGCCGAACCTTTATCGTGAGTTTATAAAAGGATTTTCCGTTATCAACCAGGGCATATTTTATTGGCATTTCCGACAGGCCGGGAACAGAATCAAGTTGTTGCAGGAAATGTTGCAGGTTGTGCTCAGGAACACTCATTTGCGCGTTGATCCCTTCTCGGGCTACATATATTCGTCCAAAGCAATTCAGTTCCGACCATTGCCGAAATAAATCATCGCGGAATCCGACCGGGTTTTCAATAGTTACATAACGGTAAAATGAAAGTGTTTTCCGACGAAAAGTTTCATTATGAAGACGTTGTTTGAGAATTTCTTTGTTTACTCTGTTTTCAAGCATAATTAATCCACACAGATAAAATGATTACATACATACCTAAACACTATTTTTATACATTTTGTTTACATTCTGATTTCGTCGTTTGATTATTCATTTATATTTACACGTTAATCAGGTTTGATTTTTAGTAATTTAAAAAGCCTTAAGGAAAAGAACCGGATCACAACTTGTAGAACCAGTAACCGTAATATTTTGTGAGGAAACTATTTTTATTTTTAATTATTTCCGGATTATACAGCAGCATTTCAGCACAGAAACTGGGTTACATCCGCAACGACACAGCTTATATTTCGGGCTATATTTATTTGCAGAATGATACCCGTTCGGCCAAAACCTGTATCTTCAGGTTGAACTCCGGTTCACCAACACTCACATACGGTCCCGGGCAGATTCAGGCTTATGGCTGCGACAAGAAAGATTATTATTCATTTACCGTTAAATCAGGAAATGACTCGGTCGCAAGGTTCCTTCTGGCATTAGCGCAGGGCGATTCACCGGTTTATTACCTGAAGGATAAATCAGGAAAGCATTTTTACATATTGAAAAAAAAGGAGTTAGTTGAACTGGTGAAAAAGAAAGGTGAATATAAAAAGCAGCTGGCCGTGTACCTTGATATTTCGCCGGCTATTGTTTCTCATGTTCATTACAGGTTTAGCAAACAAGGTATAAAGCAGACTATGAAATTCATGAAAAGTGTTGAGGTAGAGATCATAAGCGGCAAAACTAATGAAAAGGGGGAGACACAACAGAGAGTGGTAATAAAGAAGAAACCGACAAAAAATGCAGTTCCATTTCCGGATGTAACTTTCCAGGTCGGACTCACCTGGCAGAAACTTCCGCTTAACCTTGGGGTAAACCTGCCTGCGGAATGGAATGCTGTTGAAGCGCAAAGTGTTACCTACAGCCTGGCAGCAAATATGCCGATATTGATAAACCGCCCGCTTTTTTACCACCAGGAAATAAATTTCAACAAATTTGTGACAAATTATACGCAGGGAGCCAATCCGCCCGATTACCAGTTGATACAGGATTATGCTGTTGTGAGCCTTCCGGCAATGATAGGGTATGCGGTTTGCAGGAAAAAACTGACATTTACTATAAGTGCCGGAGTACAGTTCGATATTTCATTAAATAAAAATAACATAGGCTGGTTAATCACTGGCGAAGGAGGTAATATACTGACAGGGAATGAAGTTGAAACGGCATATTTGAATTATGAAACCTTCCGTCCGGGAATAACAGCTGGCCTCGGAATTAGGTATAAAATAGACAAACAGTTTGCGGCAGTATGTGAAGCCAGGTATAGCAGGATTTCCGAATTGCTGCCAGAATATGCCGGTGTTGAAAGCCAGTTGGTTATTAAAGCAGGAGTCTCTTATTATTTAGGAAATAAGCTGAAATAAATTATGATTAACAGAGGTGCATTTATAGTATTAATTTTCGCAGGAATTCTTGTAAACGGATGTAAAAAATCGCCGGTTCTTGATTTGGAATATGTCCCGGTAATGACAAGTTGCGTAGTAGAAAAAATCTCATTTAACAGTGTTTCCTTTTCAACAACATTCGAACATCTTGATCCCCTTCTGGTTGAAGATTGCGGATTCTTCTGGGGCGAAAAACAAGGTAACAACCTGAAAGAGATTCACATAGGAGCAATTCATGAAAGGAAATTTTCGTGCAGTGAAAATGCAAAACTCTATCCAGGCAAAGAATATATCGTGAAAGCCTGGGTAAGGTCAGGTTCAAAGTATTTTTATAGTGCACCCACATATTTTTATGGAGAAGCAACCATTAAACCCGAAATAGTTTCGCTTAACCGGACTTATGCCTTGTGGGGAGATACGGTTAAAATCAAGGTTAAAAATCTTGAGCCCAAAGTAAACTACCAGGATATTAAAGTGATTATTGAATACAGTGAAATTGTGCCTATATATGCTGATGTGAATGAAATACGAGTAATAATGCCGTTTTCACGGACTCCGGGTAATCTTGCTGTCAGGGTTCTTATGAATAACCAGCCTTTTACCAATACCGCAGAGATAGAAAATGCAATACCAAAAATAACTTCGGTGAACCCCGGATGGATTTATTACGGGGATACGATCTCGTTAATTGGGAAGTTCAGGACTGAATACTCGGATCGGATAATACCCATAATGAACAATAATTTGGAATACGAACTTGTCAGCTTCGGTGAATCAGAACTTAAGCTTAAACTGCCCGACGCAGTTGCCTGCCGGGCAACCCATAACATTGCCTTCAGAATACTCAGTACAAATGGGAATGGGGTGTTTCAGCATTTGTCAACGGATTTCGGTGTAAGCATGATGGGACATTGGTATAAATTGAATCCTGCAGCTCCTGCATTAAGTTCAAAAGCCGTTATGATAAATGATGCAGCCTATATACTTGAAATGACCCCGACCTTCCCGAATTCAGAATTCTGGAAATATAACACACTATCAGATCAATGGGTAAAATTGAGTGATTATCCAACATATGCAGCATTTAACCAATCATTGGTTGTTTGTGTGGGTGAAATATATGCCGGATTCTCGGTTGTGACGGGACAAAACACAAATTTTTTTAAATACGACGCGCAAAACAACATTTGGATTTCAAAGGCGAAACTTCCGGTTCCAAATAATACCGGTCATATTACAACAGTTGTTATTTCCCAGAAAGTATATGCTTTCCTGAATGGTAGCAATCAAAAAGGAGTTTACGAGCCCGCTACGGATAGCTGGACGATGTCAAATTGTATTTTGCCTAATTTTGATGCGAATACAACTGTTTTTAATTATATGGGTAACTATTATTTTTTCAAAGGCACAAACAGTAATGATTTGTACAAGTACGAGATGGCAACTGATACTTTCATACCTGTGAATATTCTGGGGTTAAAAAATACAAGCAGTTGCTTTTTCAAGATTGGTAACAGGTTCTTTTGCACGGAGCAATGTAAAGTTTTTGAATTAGATATGGCAGAGAAAAAACTCGTCGAACACCCGGAACTTTCCAATTATATGGCGGAGTATAATTTTTATAACGAAGATAACGCCTTCCTGTTTTCATTTAACAGCAAGGCATATTTTATATTTGATCCGCATATACTGCTCACGTTAGGAACAGAGAATAAATAATTGCTCTGATTGGTATCTGAGGGATGATGCCTAACTTAAACATTATTTACTCCCGAACACAAAATCCAATGTCGGCCACAGCTGCCATTTTGGATTCTCGTAAGGATATTCACCGTAGGCCAGTATGTAACCTCCCCTGATCCGCAGCGACTTGCCTAAAGCCCACATAATTGTACCTGTGTTTTCGAAAAAGAAATTATTCTCAGGCCGTGTAATAATAAATGCCTGAACACCTTCTTCGTAAAACCATTTTGCCCCCACACTCCCTTTAACACTTGCTCCAAGCCTGATGGATGCACCTTCATAATAATGTGCCATACGCGGGTAGAAAACCGGCAGGTCAATGGTAGATTGTGGATTAGGTTTTCCGGTGCGAAGTGCAAATACAAATCCTGCCTTTGCTGTAAACAAAAGAGAACGCGCGATTTTCCGGGTTCCAAGTATTGAGTTACTTACGGAAAGAATAAACGGGAAGGTATACTCAGGCGATATCAGTCCGCCAATACCTTTACGGCTCATAATAGTAAGAAATGGAGTAGGGACGCTTAAGCTGTGCTCGCTTGCTAAAACAAAATCATTCCAGGTCCCATGTGCATATTTGAGTCCGGCAGAAGGAATTAACGGTAGCATAAGCACATTGGTGAATACTTCCATTTTGGGGTTAATCCCATACCTGAAAGTTTGAAAAAGCCCGCTCTCCCATTTGCCGGCAGGCATCAGGTAAGCCGTGTTGTAACTCCACTTTTTAAGTAAAGCCGTATCCTGGGCAAATCCGGCTTTGATGCAGAAAACAAGAATTATACAAAATATTAATTTTCTTAACATGGTTGCGATTTTTTCCCGCAAAGCGGTTGATCATTTAATAAATTCAAATAGCGGACCAGGTGTTCATTTCATTGCCGAACTCCAACATTAACACATTATTTTTATTCACCACTCATCAGCAACTACTCCTTAATCAAAACAAATTCTGAGCTAACAGCCGCATGATCCGATTCGCCGAAAAACTCCTGGTGGGTGACAACTGAACCGGCTCGCCAGCGATGGTTGGTGAAAAGGTAATCGAGGGTGCGGTCCCAGGTGTGGTCAGGTCGCGTGGTATGTGTGAAATAAGCCGGTTGGTTTTGCTGGTATTCATCCAGTGGAATGGCACATTTGTATGTATTATAAATTGGCCTCAGCCATTCAATCTCAGGTGTATAATCGCTTCCGGCCTTGTGTTGCGGGTCATCGCCTGGCTGGTGGAATGACTCGCCGGGGCACATGTCCTCATAGCAAAAATCGGTGGAGTCACTTCCAGGAGGTAATTCATTCAGGTCACCACCGGCAACAAAGTACTCACCGACAGCATCCAGCTTATCCATTTCCGCTTTAAACTCTTCGTAATGCTTTTTCTTGGTATCATCAGTAGCGAACGCCGAAGCATGAATATTGAGCAGGGGAATTTCTTTAAATCCTGGAATTTTTATCCTTCCGGTAACAATACAGGAATGGAGATAAAAATAATTCACAATACCAGCCTGGTCTTCCCGTGTGGCAAGATTGATACGCTTGGCATCTGTAATCGGCCAGGGCGAAAGTATTACCAACCCCATATCCATTCGGCCAAGTCCATCACTGGGTATAAACTCCGATTTCCATTCCGAAACATAGGCGGCATAGTTAAAATAGGTATTGTCGAGGATGAATTGCAACTCATCAATATACGCTGTACGGTTCGATTTAACATCACATTCCTGGAGGAAAAGAATATCGGGGTTTACTTCTTTAATTCGCGCAACCACAGCTTCCAGCCCGGGTGTAACCTCTTCTTTCTTAAAAATGGTATTATCGCCGCAAGCGTCGCCAAACCAGGGCTGCCGGCCAATTCCAAAGCGGATATTCCATGTCATGACCCTAATGGTTGAGTCAGGCACTGGAGGATCAACCTGAATACTTTTGGTATACATATTGGCATTTTCCACATCATCGAACCCTGTTGCCAGGGGTTCGCATGAATTAATCCCCGTTAAAAACAAAAAGATCAGAATGCAGAAAACCAGCCTCCCTGAAAATGAATTTCTCATGATTTTTTAACCTAATTTATTCAAAGATAAAAAATGAAAGCGTTCCAGGCTTCCTAAGTTCGAAATATTCTATTTTTACCTTATGAAATCTCCCGCTGAACTCAATTCCGGATGGCGTAAAGTCGCATCATCCATTTACCGCAGGCCGACTGACTCAAAGATTTTTGGCTCGGTCGAAATTGATATAACCGAGTTGCAAACATACATAGCCGAAAAACGTAAAAGCGGTGTAAAAGCAACGCTAACCCATGTTTTTGTATTGGCTGCTGCCCGTGCTTTGAAAAATGAAGTTCCTGAATTAAACACCTATATAAAACGGGGTAATGTTGTGTTGCGTGAACATATCGATGTGATGGTTAGTGTTTTATTGCGCGAATCGCAAATGGGATCGGTACTGATTAAGGATGCGGATAAGCTTTCGCTGGCAGAACTTGTTAAGGTAATGGGTGATGAAATAAAGCGTTCGCGGCAGGGCTCCGAAAATAAAACCATGAAAATGAAAGACAAACTGGCACGCATCCCCTGGCCACTGAGAGGGTGGATATTTCGCCTGATTAAAACAGTAACAATGGACTGGGGGTTCTCTTTTCTATCACTTGGACTTTCAGCCAACAGTTTCGGTTCGTTCGTTGTCTCAAATATTGGTAATGTTGGGCTCGATATGGGGTATCCGGCTTTGTTCCCTTCGTCGAATGTGTCGTTTGTGCTGATACTTGGCGGGGTAAACCGAAAGCCTGCCGTGGTTGGCGACCAGATTCTGCCCCGGACCATATTATCTATTGGCGCAGCCCTCGACCACCGGGTGGTGGATGCATCGCACGGTGGACTACTGTTCAGGTATCTGAAAAAAATAGTGAAAAACCCTGAGTTGCTTGATTAATTCGCGGATGGATTTGTGCACGAACCGATACCTTTTGACTTAACAGCAAAATTAATTTAGAATGCTTCTAAATTTCATATATCCGTATCACCTTTTTCGTTTTTTTGGATAAAGGGTTAAAGGCATATTTACAAAAACGAAAATCAGGAACAGAGATGTAAGGTATTGATTTAATATCTTTTAGTATTGAAATATTTTATCTTGAGCACACTTAATTTGTATGCTTGGTTTTTGTATTGTATTTTAACTACTGTATTTCAGTTGTTTATAGTTTTACAAGATAAAAATTATTTGTATTTTTTTACCCCCCCCCTATTGCTTTTTCTATTCTCATACACTATATTTGTCTCGCAAAACATATACTATTAGTAGCGTAAAAATTCAGAATAATTTATCATCAACGATTAATATACCTTTTAAACTTGTTTCAACCCAAAAAATAATTAATCCCCTAAGCCAAATAATTTAAGAAGAAATATTGAACTGAAACCGGAACAGAATATTGGATTTTCTGCCCGAAAAGTAAACTTTAGTATACTTGTTTATAACCAGGGGTTAGCCACCCCGAGCATAAAAAAAGCCTCCCCCGGAGGTTTATTGTCAACGCGAATTAACTAAGTACGAACCAAAACCGAGAAAGGCTCTGCAAAGATACAACAAAATTGCTCAGATGACTGACCTGCTCAGCAGTTTTTACCGATATTCCTAGATATCAAAAGGCCAGCACTGCACATCATTACCGGTTTTAATGTGCTTTGTAGCAGCCCCAGGCTGCAAATGAACCGGCGCCGGTTATGGCTGCCATTTGGCTGCAAGTTTATTGACTGCGAGAGTGGAAAAGCATCTGTACCTCAGAAGATGTAACTAAGTCGTGAGGAAATAAAAACCCTAAAAAATGAAAAAAATCTTATTAAGTACTATTGTAGTTTTCTTAATGAGTTGCTATGTTAGTGCTCAAACACAAATAGGAAAAATTGAAAATGGTGTTGCTCAAATGACCATTGATGTAAATATTCTCAAATCTAAATGGGAAAATTTTCTAAAGACGACTGGAGTAAATGATGCTAATTTATACTCATTTTTAATAAAGGAATCGAACGGAAAATATTTAATAGTTTCTAAAGATAGAACAATTAGATCAGGATTTGTATCGACCTATGGAATATCTTTGAGCAACAATGGATCACTTCTTTTTGCCTCAGGAACAAGTATAGTAGTAACTTGCACAGGAAGTGGGGGATGCACTGAAGGGTGTTCTGTTGAATATGGATCAGCGGGTTATAAATGTACTCCTTGCATCCCTGAAGGTCAAGGTGAATGTAATAAAACCGAAACAGGTACTATTGGGGAAAATAGCTATTTCTGATAGTTAAAATCTATTTTGAGATAAATATTTGTTTTTTCTAACTTAATCTTTGGTGGAATTGTAAATATATATCCACCAAAGATTAAGTGATACTCTACAGTATCCAGTGAAATAAAACTCAGGGTTTAATAAAAATTATTGTAGAGTTTTCCTTAACTAATAAAAAAATAAACCTTAAAAAGATAACTCAGAATCTTTTACACCGTAAAAACACGTCAGGACTTGTAAAAATTTACACTGCGGGAACCGAAATACTGAAAATACTGAAAAAATGAGATATATTTTCCTTACAGCACTAATTTTGAGTGTAACGACTAATTCATTTGCTCAATGTAATATATTGATAAACAGCAACATTAAATTTGAACAGGTGCTGAAACAAGCAAAGGCTGAAAACAAACCTACATTTCTTTACTTTCATATTGACAACTGCGGTGCCTGTCGTCAAATGGAGAAAAAGGTTTTTGGGGATACGGTTGTTGCTGAATATCTTAGTGAGAACTTCATTTGTTGCAATATAAATGCAAGAAAAGGTGAAGGGATTGAAATAAGTAAAATTTATAAACCCCTATCTTATCCTACAATTATTATTTGTGATACAATTGGTGTCGTAATTGGGAAAAATGTGGGTTTTTTATCTGTTGATGAATTTTTACATTTCTGCAACATATCTATCAACCGCAACACTTCACTCGCCGGGATGCGGGAAATATATAAGCAAGGTAATCGCTCAGCTGATTTTTTGTATGATTATTGTTATCTGCTATATGGAGCAAATGAAATTGACTCAATAACAGTTAATGAATATTTAGCTACTCAAAAACCAGAGGATTTAAGGTCAAAGGATAATATTCAATTTATTTATACCTATGCTATTACAAATACGAAAGCCAACTTTAATATTTCATCACCAGCCTTTGAATTACTGAAAACTCAGCCAGAGTTATTCTATCAATATTACGATACTACCCAGGTTGATGGCCGAATTGTTTGGATTGCAACACAACATTTTCAGTATGCCATTAAAGAAAAGGATTTCAACAAAATGCAAGAGTGCTTGAATATACTCTCCGACTATATTTCGACAAATTATTACCGTGTGAATGATGTAAACGGGGTTTATAAAAGCATCTTATTCTACACAAAAAATGACCATCTGGCTAATAATATAATCTATCATAGTATAATTGGCGATGAAAAAAAATATAATGAATTGAGCCAAAAATTTGAAGATGAGAACAGCAATAATCCCGAAGCATTGAATGGCATGGCCTGGACTTTTGTGCAAAACATAACCGATAAACAAAAACTTAATGACGCCGAAAAGTGGATTGAACAGGCAATAGCAATTAATAACAATTATGCTTATAATGATACATATGCATGGCTTTTATTTAAAGAAGGGAAATACAAACAGGCAATCGAAACAGCAGAAAAGGCTATTTCTTTGGCCAAAGCTGAAGATGAAGATTATAGTGGAACAACCCAATTGATTGAAAAAATTAAAACTGTTATAGAGTAAACTGATTTAATGAGGTCAGTTTACTTATTTTAATTATGGGGTTAGCCACCCTAAATAAAAAAGCCTCCCCCTGAGGTGTATTGTCAACGCGAATTAACTAAGTACGAACCAAAAACATCAGCAGGCTGAATCGATAAATTAAACCGGAAATTTTTTCATAAAAAGTGAAGCGTATCCGCGCTGGTTAGCTATTGGAGTTCCATGTGCCTGGTTGACTGCGAAAATGGAAACCCATCCTGATTCCTTGAGATGTAAAAAGTAAGGACAATCACTAATTGCTATAAGTGATGAAAAAGTTCTATATATTAATAATTGTACTGACGCTAGGATTATCAACCTTTGCGGGGATTGTAATAACCACAACCCTTACTATTGGGAAAAAGAGCCAGAATTGTGCAGGTTTTGGTGTTTGTTCAGCACAAAAAACAACATCCTATAACGATGGCTCCGTGAATGGGACATTAGATTTTGATGAAGAAAGGGGAAGCCTGATACTCAGCATTAATAAAACGGATTTGCAAAATGTTCAGCCCGATAAATTGGTTTTCTTTACTAATAAAAGCGAAGTTCTGATTACGGAGGACTTTGCCTTTTCGACTGAGATTAATACTGCCGTTCAAGCATCGAAACCTCTGGTAATTAAAAAAGGGGAATATAACCTGACCTTTCTGAATGGTAAATATTGCATTGAAATCCCTTTATAAAATTTTAGGGAGGCTTTCTTAATTCCTGAAAAGCCTCCCGTTTCTTCATCAAACCAAGCCGTTACCATATAAGAATTATTGCTCTTTCAAGGAGTGAATATTATATTCTAAAATCCAAAAGTTCGGGATTTGGTAAAAAAATAATGTAAGCCATATCCAGCCTAATTGAATTTACAGGAAAGTGTTGAACCTTAATATGTTCATTTCAGCTAAACCCAAACATTTGCTTCTTTATCTGATCCTGTCACATTCTTTTAGTAATGTATCCGGGCAGGACAGTACAAACCGTGCTTTGGTTATTCCCGAAAGACAAATTAAAGCAGTAACTATTATCGATTTTTATACAACGTTTGCCAGCATACAGTTTATTAACGGGCAAACCTCCAACGAAAAAAACAGCCTCTACCTGTACTATAATTTAACAATAAATAATAAGGTAAGTGCCGGTAAATTTATGATGTCCAATTATTATTTCACTGAATTCGGGTTTAAAAAATTTGTAGATAGCATCTCCTCCATTTCTGAAGATCAGTATAATTTTAAAAACAACTTATCCTACCGGTTTGGCAAATCGAGGTTTGCTTTCAATATTGTTACAAATTCCAAAAGCCAGTACTTCAAGCATAAGGACTATAAAGCAGATAGTACTGGCGTGATGGTCCCCTTTTTATACACATCCTATTTGTCACCGGGATACAACAATTTGTCTGCAGGCATAAAATATGATGCCGGTGATTATTGTACCATTGAACTTGGTTTAGTTAACGGCAGGAAGACCCGTATAAAAAATCAGGCCATATTCGAAACCAGGGAAGCGAAAAAATTATACGGACTGGAAAAAGGCGAGGTAACCAAAATGGAATTTGGTCTTAACCTCGTTTTTACAGTTCCATCGCATGAGATTTTAAAAAACTTATACCTGGAAAATTTTAGCCAGTTTAATGTAAATAGGTCTGATATCAAATTCCTAAAGTATTACAAAGCTGATATTAACAACGCATTTCACTTTAAATTACTGAAACACTTCCGCTTAACATTACGTACCAAGTTTTTATATGATATCAACGTGAACCCAAAACCTAAAGTGATAAATAGTTTCACAATCGGATTTTATCTTAACAACACATTTTAGTTATAAATGGGGTTTTCCTGAAATCCATTACAGGTAAAGATTAATCAGGATTTCACATCTCGTGAAACTATGACTGTTGCGACTTCTTAGCCGGAGTGCGACTCAAAGTCGCGGCCCCGTCAGGCATCATTCCACCATCATCTTTCCAACGCCTGTAAGGTTTCCGGCAAGATTTGTAAACCGGAGAATATAACAACCCGGCTGAAGCCCGCTTCTGTTAAGCTCCACCTGCTTCGATGAAATATGATCAAACTGCTGAACTTTCGGCCCGGCAAGGTTGTAGATTTCCAACATACCGTCATTAATCACGGAGGCCGTATTAATTTTCAACATTGCCGTGTTACGGAAAGGATTCGGATAAATGGTTAATGTAAGTTTTTCGGCGGCAACAGGTGTATCGAGCCCAACATTTATACTGTTTCCTTCACCCGGTGTTCCATGCGTTGTTATTCCGCTGGCTTTCCAGTTCTGGCCAAGGGCATTATCCAGGTCAGGCGAAATCAATTCCAAGGTCGCACCTTGACCGTCAGGCCGGGTTGGCCAGGGAGCAACATCATCGTAATTAACAGTATCTATCAGGGTTCCTGAATTATTAAAAACCCTTAACAGTTCTCCGCCACCGGCAAATCCAAATCCCATAGAACCGACATAATTGGTAACCATTGGGAATAAATTATGAAATGCCGTCATATCATTAGCAATAACAATATAGCCCTTCGACGGAATTTGTGTGCCGGAAGCAAATGTATAGGCGTGTAGATCGTCTTCATCCTTAAAAACCCATCCTGAAATATCCACTGAATGATCCATAGGATTGTACAATTCAACCCAATCACCAGGATCAAAATCGGGCGCGGAATTGTAATTTATTTCGTTGATAACCAATGAATCAGAGAAAACCCTGGGTATAAATACGGCCGTTACGGTGTCAGCCGAAGTTAATTTAATCCTGATATTCTGGGCTGTATCAAAAGGTAAAATAACATTGTTATTCACAGTCCAGTGATCGAATTTATATTGCTGGTTTGTTTCAATTGCCGAAAGTTTTGTGTCCATTCCACCATAATAATTACCTGACCATGGCAAATTATTCAGCGTAAGCGAATTAACCTGAACCTGTCCGGCTGCAGGGGGCTCCATATTCACAACCAGCTGGTATGGTCCAGTTACCGAATAACATTCGTTAATGCCCGCCGAAACAACACTATACCTTGTTGTGACAAAATTGCGTATTTTCTGCACATTTTCGTTCCATTGCGAAACATTGCCTCCCCAGCGGGTACAATGTCTCTGCATTTCGGGAGCAATCAGTCCAACGAGGCTGTCGAAAAGCGGGATCATATTCGAAGGTTTAAAAGCGGTATTCAGCAGATCGGCATACCGCGAGATGTAATATTGCTTAAAGCCCGGATTCTGCAACAACCTGTTCAGCACTTTCACATGTCCTTCGGGATCGGACGAACCGGTAATATCTTCCTGGAAACAGGGAGCCACATAGGGATCCTGGGCCGGAATCCCGGTATAATTAATATAATGGCTAAAGGTTGCATCTTCGTCCCAGAGCATATATCCCCAGCGTTTATGGCTGCCGTTTGGATTGGTTCCTTTCCACCATCCCACATTCCAGTTGAGCCAGTCGGAACATACTACGAATGAGTTGAGCAGCATATAGTTGGTCAGGCTTGTGGGATCGTACTGCGACTCAACATAATCAAAGTTCGACTGAACCGCCATATTATGGGTCATAATGTAAGTATAAAGTGCATTCCAGTCGTCAAAAGCTTCCTGGCCGCCATATTCGGCCCAGGTACTACCCCAAAGCATCAGGTAATACAAATCATATTTTTCCTGGTCGTAATAGTACTTTGTGTAATCGTGGTCATTTGGTTTTTCGCGGATAGAATAAACTCCCCAATACTGACCGTTTGCAAAAATGATACACCGTGCCGATTTGCGCTCATCGAGACTCATTCCGGCTTTTACCGAAACGGTTTGTACAAAATCATCACGAACCTGGGCACTTGAGTCAATTCCGGGGTAGTTATCATCACCACAGGCACGCAGTATCACTTTCTGATATTCATCCCTGTCGGTATCCGAAAACAGCTTTTCGAGTAAAGCATAATTGTACCCGCATTCGTCGCGCATTTTATAATCGAGGCTTCGCTGAGGATGTGCCCATGAATCCTGTCCGTGCCTGTCGAATTCTCCATAACCCGTTGTGGTTCGGATTTTATCAGCATTAAAATATTCGATTGATCCCCATGGAGTGATGTTCCCGTTTCCATTTAAAAGAGTGGTCAGGTCATTGGCAGAAATAGATATTACCGGTAATGTAAAATTTTCGTTGATAAAATATGTGTTGAACTCGATAAGACCAGGAAGAATGGTGGCATCGTTGCTGAAGACCCTGGCTTTTAATACTTTGGTCGCGCTTACCGATATGGGGGCTGTGTATTGCGATGATGTTGCATTAGGTTCGTTGCCATTTGTAGTGTAACGTATTTTAGCGTTCGGTTCGTTGGTGGAGATACTTACTGTCAGGCTGTTATCATAGAAACCACTTGTACTACTCATAACCGGTTTTTCGGTATAGCGAAAATAGGCAGTTGTATTGTTGGGTCCTCCGGGAGTTGGCGTTGTAAAAACATTCCATTCGTTACCGCCATTTGGTTTCCGTCCATTCGAATGTCCTTTCTGTGTGATGGAGAGCTGTTGCTGGTCGATAATTATTCCTGATGGGTCGGCAAAAACTATGGACTCAGGTGTCGTTTTGGTCTGGGTAAATTTAAAACTGGTATGAAAATTTTCGGGATTTGCCAGGTCGCGGCCCGATGCCCAAAAACGAAGAAAGCCGTTTGCAGGAATAACTGCCCCGGCCGGGATTTGCCATTTCTGCGGTGCAGCGGGATTATCGCTGAGGTAATATCCTGATATGTTGGCAGCATTGCTTCCTGTGTTATACAATTCCAGCCAGTCGCCGTACTCCATAAAGTCGTCAGGAAAACTGTCGAAATTAGAACAGGAGTATTCATTTATAACTACCTGGGAATATGCTTTTTGAGGTACAATAATTGCGGTAAGTAAAACTGAAAGTAAACTGCATAAGACTGTAAATGCTGGTTTCATAAGAAACAGTTTTTGGTTAACAAAACAGGTATAAACAAAAGTAATGTTTTTTGTGAAGTAATTTGGCCGAATACGATAATGGAACCAGGCACAATGAAATGCTTAGCCGATAAATAAAAATCGTAAAGTACTAATCAAGTTTAAATACTATCGGCAAATTAAACAATACATCCACTTTTTTCCCTCTTTGGGTTGCAGGTTTCCATCGGGGCATTTTTTTTACAACGCGCACAGCCTCTTCGTCGCATCCTCCGCCTATGCTTCTTAAAACTTTAACCTCCGAAATCCGGCCATCCTTTCGTACCACGAAAGAAATATAAACGGTTCCCTGTATTCCGCTTTCTTTTGCTGAATCGGGGTATTTGAGATTTTCAGAGAGAAAATCAAGCATTTTTTCCTGTCCGCCCGGAAATTCAGGCATTTGTTCAACAATAGTAAAAATCACTTCTTCTGATTCCTTTTCCTTATTCTCACTTCTTTTCGATTTATTAACCTTAACCCCATCAATCTCCGGTACAGGTTTTTCTTCCATAACGGCATATCCCGTTGACTTTTTCTCCAAAGGAACTTTATAAGCTGTGATCACCGTACCAGCTACTTCAGTCGGAGAATTGTTGTTTTCGGTTACAGATGTATCAAACTTTTCTGCTTCAGCTATCTCTTCCAAGGATAAATCTTCTATAATACTGTTATTCTGATAACTGGATATTTCATCATTACTAATTACAGGTATAGCATTGGGTATTTCGGAGGACCGTTTCACTTTAAATTGGTTTTCCTCTTTTAACGCAAGGTTTGAAGATTTTAAGATGGAGTCTGAGTTTTCAATAATTGAGTTCTGTTCTTTTTCCTGAATGATATTTTTCCGAGCCAATTCCTGTTTGTCGAACAGGTTTTGTACACGTAGAATATAAAAAATACTCAGGAAAAGCACTACCGTTGCAGCTGCTCCTATCCACGCATAGGGTTTTATTTGCCTGCGTTTGTGTTGAACTGCGTCAACTTCTTTATGGAAATTCACCCGTTGCTTAATACGCTCATTAATTCCTTCTGTCCGAGTATGGAATTTATAAGCTGCTGTGCCCGGAGATTTACTTTTATATCCTTTTTCAAGAGGCGGTTTCACCGATAATCCGGACGTTTCGGATTTTAAACTATCTGACTCTTTTACCGAGTCCTGCTGATCAGGCGTTTGCTCCTGAAGCCACATTTTTAGCCCGTCGGCAGCATCGGCGCATAAAGGACATTCAGAGATATGTTGCTGTGCCAGCTTCAGATCGGAATCCGAAAGCGATCCGGTAACGAACAGCATCAGCGCATCGCCTGAAAGGCAACCGGAGGGCGTGAAGGGAGCCGACGACTTGTTATTCGTGTCACTCATAGCGTTCTATCCTTTCCATCATTTGCTTCAGATTGCGTTTGCCGTTTTGAATATGGCTTTTAACTTCGTTATAGGTAAATCCTGTTATCTGTTCAACCTCTCGGTACGATTTTTCGTCCAGGTAAAACAATTCAATGCATTGTTTTTGCTCTGAACTCAGACCGGTTATAGCGGTTTCGAGGCAGCGTATGCGGTGTTCTCCTGAGCCATTTCCACCATTTAACAGATGATCAGGCTCCGCGGATTCCATAATTTCAAAGTCCAGTTTTTTTAAGTTCTCTTCTTTTACACGTTCGCCGGATTTTTTGTGCCTGAGCTGCATCAGGCATTCGTTTTTGGTAATGGTATAAACCCAGCTTTTAAAATTATTGATTTCTGACTTCTTAAGCAACTCGAAAAGCTTTTCGAATACCAGCATCACCGTATCCTCGGCATCCGCATCGTTGCCCAGGTATTTGTAACAAACTGTAAACAGCAGGTGAGTATAACGTTCGTAAAGTACACCAATTATTTCCTTGTCGTGTGTCCGGGCATAGCGCGCTACCAGCTGCTCATCAGGTAAAGAAAGCAGTTCTTTTTTATCGTCTTTACGGAAAAAACGGAGGGCCACGTTTTGGAGGAATTTATACAAAGATATAGTATTTAGGGGTTGGGGGTTAGGGGTTAGTTAGGATTTAGGATTTAGGATTTAGGGAGAATGCATAGAGTGATTAGAGTAAGGGTTACGAAGGCAGTTAAAAAAAGTTTTTCATGCATTTATGGAAATTCCTGTTTACGCGCATCTCCTGTTTGTAAACACAAATTGCTAACCCTCTAATATCACTAGCCATGGAAACAAAGAAATCGAAACGCGTCGACCTCGAGCCAAAGAAAAGTATTTTTTTGCAGGTTGGACTTATTGTTGCACTCGGGCTGTCGCTCGCAGCTTTTGAGTGGGAATCGCCGGTTAAACAAATAGCTGTAATTGATCAATGGGAAGGTGTTGAGGATGATATAGTTATTAAAAATACCGTTATAGAGGACCAGAAACCGGCGCCTAAACCTGTTTTGGCACCCATGCTCAACTTTGTTAGTAACGATGATCCAACAAAAGATGTACCGGATATTGACATGGAAATTAATCCCGGGTACGAAATACCTATTTATACACCTCCTGCAACAATTAAGCTTGCTGACGAAGAATCTGTTAAAGATGACATTCCTCTTGTTGTAGTGCAAATTATGCCTGAATTTCCGGGAGGCATCAGTGCGCTGCAAGCCTTTCTTGCGAAAAATATTGATTTTCCTTCCACAGCTGTTCAAACCGGAATACAGGGAACAGTATATGTCTATTTTGTTGTTGAAAGAGATGGGAAAGTCAGCAATATCAAAACCCTCCGCGGCATAAACGATGATTGTGATAAAGAAGCAGAACGGGTAATCAGCATGTTGCCGGCATGGAAACCTGGTAGCCAGCAAGGCAAACCGGTCAGGGTTTCGTTCACGATACCGGTAATCTTCAAATTGCAATAGGAAACTGATTTAGAAGAAATTATTCAACAATTATTTCAACACTTATTACTTCAAATTTACCCGCTATGAAAACAAGACTTATTTTCCATACATTATTTGGTGCGCTGCCAATAATACTTATTTCAGCAGGAACCATGATTGCCTCCTCACGGCAATTCTCTCCCGCTCAGAAGTCCGAACCTGATAAAACCCTTTCACCCTATTTCTTTGTAAAATCCGATAATCCGAACCTCGATCAGCTTCCGCTTAAGGCTACTTCGGCGGAGGTAAATATCGCAGGAGTTATAGCCGATGTAAGCGTGGTTCAGGAATATGCCAACGAAGGCAAAAAACCGATTGAAGCGATTTATGTGTTTCCGGCTTCGACCCGCGCTGCTGTTTACAGTATGAAAATGACAATAGGTGAACGCACAATAATTGCAAAAATTTCGGAACGCGAACAAGCACAACTCGATTACGAAGCCGCCAAACAGCAGGGTAAAAGTGCTTCGCTGCTGGAGCAGGAAAGGCCCAATGTTTTCCAGATGAACGTTGCCAATATAATGCCCGGCGATCGCATCCGTGTTGAACTCAGGTACACAGAACTGCTGGTACCCGAAGACGGCGTTTATGAATTTGTTTATCCTACCGTAGTTGGTCCCCGCTATAGCAACCAGCCTGCAGTTACGGCTACGCCCCGCGAGCAGTGGGTTGGCAATCCGTATACACACGAAGGTGAAAATCCATTGTACACCTTCAGCCTGAAATGTGATCTTAATGCAGGAATGCCGGTAAGTGATGTAATGTGTACCTCGCACAAAACGGATATAAAATTTGACAGTCCTTCTGATGCCGTTATTAGGCTAAAGCCGGAAGAAAAGCAGGGTGGTAACCGCGATTTTATCCTGAAATACCGGCTGGCAGGTAATAAGGTACAGTCAGGAATACTGTTTTACCCAGGAAAGGATGAAAATTTCTTCCTGGCAATGATTCAGCCTCCAAAACAAGTTAAACTCTCAGTAATTCCTCCGCGTGAATACGTATTTATTGTTGACGTATCAGGTTCCATGAATGGCTACCCTCTTGATATTTCGAAAAAGCTGCTTCGCGATCTTATCGGAAACCTGCATTCGACTGATCGCTTTAATGTTTTATTATTTGCCGGAGCTTCAAATCTGTTAAGTGAAACTTCGCTTTCGGCCAATGGAGCCAATATTGAAAAAGCTATAAATTTTATTGATCACGAGCAGGGTGGAGGTGGTACTGAACTGTTGCCAGCCTTGAAAAGAGCACTCAATTTGAAAGGTACTGAAGGTTTTGCCCGGAGCTTTGTAATTGCAACCGATGGATATGTAACTGTCGAAAAGGAAGCTTTTGACCTTATTCGTAAAAACATGGACAAAGCCAATTTCTTCGCTTTCGGAATAGGGACTTCAGTTAATCGTTTATTAATAGAAGGCTTGGCTCATGTTGGAATGGGAATGCCTTTCGTGATAACAAAACCCGATGAAGCTGAAGCAATTGCTGAAAAGTTCAGGAAATATGTTCAAAACCCTGTATTAACGCATATCAGCGTAAGCTACAACAATTTTGATGTTTATGATTTAGAACCCCTTAGCGTTCCGGATGTTTTTTCCGAAAGGCCAGTGATTATTTTTGGCAAATACAGGGGCACACCATCGGGTAATATTACTATAAAAGGCCTGAACGGCGAAGGTGAATATGAAAGCAGACTACTTGCCAGCACAGCAAAAATATCAGAATCGAATTCAGCAATCAGGTATCTGTGGGCCCGGGAACGCATACGAACATTAAGCGATTATGCATCAAGCGGATACAATGGCACAGATGAGTATAAGCCAGCCATTATTGAACTTGGGCTGAAATACAACCTGTTGACGGCCTATACGTCGTTTATAGCGATTGATAATGACATCCGTAACAAGGAAAGCAATTCAACAACAGTTAACCAGCCATTGCCTCTGCCTGAAGGTGTTAGTGATCATGCAGTTGGAGGTGTTACTATTTCGGCTTACAAAGTTCCAATGGAGAAAAGATCAACTGGATGTACCGTTCAGGAAGTTCAATCCAATGACGTAATCAAGGTAAAAGAAGAAAGTGAAATGCCTTTTATTGTTGTGGAAACCATGCCGGAATTTATCGGGGGAGAAATGGGTTTAGAGGCATTTCTGGCTGCAAGTATTAACTATCCGCAACAGGCAAAAGAGAAAGGCATAAAAGGAAGTGTTTATGTCAGTTTCACAGTCGATAAAAAAGGAAAAGTTACTGATGTAAAAGTCCTTCGCGGTATTGGTGGCGGTTGTGATGAGGAAGCCTTAAGAGTTATAAAACTTACCAGTGGGAAATGGAAACCAGGTATGCAAAATGGCAAACCTGTGAAAGTTGCTATGAATTTACCGGTTATGTTTTAGCTTTGTGTTTGCAGAGGTGAGTTTTGTGTCTGAACACCTGAAAGGTGTCTGCACACAAAACTCCCCAAAGTAAAATCCAAATTTTTTATAATTTACAATCCTGCAAGCCAGCATGTGTTCAGTCACCCTTCGGGTGTGCAGACACATGCTTCGGCATTTTATACCGCCTCCAGAATTTCCATGTTGTTAATGTAGTGTAAGTCAGTATTTTATTAACCCTTGGGAATCCCATCAGGTAATGCAGCAGTTTGTACCCCAAAAAGAAAAACAACAATGCAACCGACCATTGAATCACAAAATAAATGGATTCGAAAGCTACACGGGAATGTCCGAATAACGACGCAACCAAGTCGGTAACCTTGTCAGAAATGAAAGGGTTAACAAACTGAATAAGAACCAGAAGTATAAGGAATAACATAGAATGCGCTGTTTCAATTGCTCTTTGAGGGCAATAATTCATGCATTTCATACAGCTTTCGCAACTGAATTTCCAGTAAGGTCGGTTGTCGGCCAGAATAATAGACTTCGTAGGACATTGCTCAATACATATTCCACAAAGGTTACAGTTACTGTTGGCAATAAATGTTTTGGCAATTATGTACCTTCCGACAAAATAATACCCGAAAGCTATGGGTGCAACCAAAATGTCGAGGGGAAGTAGAACAAAGGATTTAAGAAATACCCGTTTACCTAAAAGGACTTTTCCGGCAAAATTTTTTGTAAGTTTCTCGTAATGTTCAGCCATCGAATCAATCACTTTCTTCCGCAGGCCAGGGTGAAGCGAAATCCAGTTCGATGGCAGGTCAACCGGGTACATGGCTTTTAGTTTATATCCTTTTAATAGCATGATCAATGCAGGGAAATACATGGCAATTCCACTCAGACCTGGCATAAAAAGTTTCCATAGTTTCATCCCGGCTCGTGTATTCCCGATAAATACATCTGATCCTTTCAGCAACTTAAATCCAAAAAGGAATTTAAGCATGGAATGTGGCATATTAAAGCCATGCGTTGCAGAGAAAAACCCGATGAGGGTTTTTCCTTCAAAGTCAGCTATATCATCCGGATTGAATTGATGAAAAGAAGCGATATGGGTTTTCATTTCGCCTTTTTGTGCAACTTCCTGTATCCATTCCGATACACGGTTCGAGTTACCGGTGCCGGAATAATAGATTAACAGAAGGTTATCATAAAATTTTTCCATAGATTAACAAAGTTTAATCTGAGAATTTATTTCAAAAATACATATAAATTTATTGGATATAAAAGCAATCATCAACTTAATTATTCTTTTTCTCCCATCCCCAATCCCTAACCCCTAACTCCTAACCCCTCCAATAAATACTCTTTCTAAATTATCTGTTATTTGAATAACAGGCGGATAAAAAACATAATTTTGCTCCGTGAAACTCTGAAAAGAGCAATTAACAAAACATTTTGAATTCAGCGAATATGAATAAAATTACTGAACATCCTATCCTTGAAATACCTGTTTTCGAAAAGCTTAGCTTTAAATTTGAAGGAACAACTGTAACCGGCGAAAAAGGATTTACCATAGCGGCTGCTTTACACCAGGCAGGTTTCCCTGTGCATAGCCATAGTTTATCAAATCGCGAGCGAAGCCTCGAATGCGGAATCGGGAAATGCGGTGCCTGCGAAATGCTTGTCGACGGCCAGATCCGTCGTATCTGCATCACCAAGGTGGACAATGTGAAAGAGGTAAGCGAAATCCCTCACGATTTTTCACCCGAAGCACGTCCGGTTAATACCGAAAAACCTATTGATGTTTATAAAACAACCGTTGCCATTATCGGTGCAGGCCCTGCCGGATTAGCTTGCCGCGAGGAGTTGCTGAAACAGGGAGTTGACAATATTGTTATCGATAACAATGATAAAATCGGCGGACAGTTCCTGATGCAGACGCACCAGTTTTTCTTTTTCGAAAAAGAGAAGAAGTTTGGCGGCATGCGCGGGTTTGATATTGCTAAAACTTTAGCCGGTGACAACCACGAAGGGATTTTTCTCAACAGCACAGTCTGGGACATACTCGAAGGCAAGCGAATTGCCGTAAAAAACATCGAAACGGAAGAAATCTACTACGTCGATGCCGAATATATGGTGGTTGCCACAGGAGCTGTACCTTTCATGCCGACATTCGAAAACGATGATCTGCCTGGCGTTTATACTGCCGCCGTTGTTCAGAAAATGATGAACAACGAACTCACCCTTCTTGGCAAAAAAGTGCTTACTGTAGGAGCCGGAAATATTGGTTATCTTACTTCCTATCAGCTCATGCAGGCCGGTGCCGAAGTTAAAGCCATTATCGAAGCTCAGCCCAACGAAGGCGGTTTCCCGGTACAGGCTAACCGTGTCCGTCGTTTGGGAATTCCGATTCTGACATCGCACATACTTCTGAAAGCCTTGCCTAACGAAGACAATACCGGAATTATTGGTGCCGTTGTCGCCGATTGTAAAAACTTTGAACCCGTTCCGGGAACGGAGAAAATAATAGGGGATATAGATGTAATAAATATCTGCACAGGGCTTGTAGCTGATGATCAGCTTATCATTAAAGGAAATGAAATTTTTGGGCGCAATTGTTACGGGGCAGGCGATGCGATCCGCATAGGTGAAGGAACCAGTGCTGTGTTGCGCGGCAACCAGGTTGCTTACGAGATATTGCAGGATATGGGTGAAAATATCAATTATGATGCTTATCTGAATGTTTCGAAGGAATATATTGATTCGCAGCAACATCCGCACCGGGTAATACAGGAACCATACCGCCCGACGAAGGAACGATTTAATGAAAAACCATTTGTGCAGATCGACTGCTTATATGGTTTCGCCTGCAATCCATGCGAATTCGCCTGTCCGCACGGAGCTATTACCAAAACCTCAACAAGCACGGTTCCTCAGCTCGATTTCGAAAAATGTGTGGGCTGTATGGATTGTGTGTATCAATGCCCTGGTCTGGCAATTTTCGGGTATGCACCAAAAAAAGACTGGGTTTTCCTTCCCATCGAGTACTTTGCCGAAGAGAAGAAAGAAGTGTACCTTGTTGATAACCAGGGTAAAATACTTGGTAACGGCATTATTGAAAAAATACTTAAAAAACCGAATAAAACAGATATAGCACGAGTGAAAGCCCTTGATATTCATGGTGAAACACTTCTTGATGTCCGCGGATTTATTTTAAAAGAAAAATACCCCGAAACCATCGTCATGAAATCTACTTCGTACGAAAGTGGGCACGAAATGTATGTATGCCATTGCGATGATGTTACTTTAAGTGAAATTGTAACAACCATTGGTGACAGAAAATTTATTTCGGTTGACGAAATAAAACATACCACTCGTTTGGGAATGGGTGCCTGCCGCGGAAAGCGCTGCATCCGAAGGCTTAAACAAGTTATGCGTAACAAGGGAGTCAGCATTGTTGGCGATGCTACACCACGTGGCCCGTTAAGCAACCAGTTGGCAATGGGAGAATTGTTTCCCAAAAATGTACGTGAAAATATCATTATCAACAACAGCAAAAGCGCTGCACGAATTGTAGAAGTTCACGCTTTGATAGCCGGGGGCGGAATCGGTGGAAGCGCATTGTTCCGGTATATGGCCGAAGCCGGGTTAAAACCTGCATTGATCAATTATGGACGTGGTGCATCATGGCGGAATATTGCCGGTGGCCGCCCAGCATTCAGTTTACCCGAAATTGCTGATATAGCCCGCCACAACCTCGAAATTTTCAAGGAACTGCAGAAAATCCGTGATATTAATTTCCTTTCGACCAGGTATGTAAACTTTGCGCACGATGATGCAACATTCAAGGCTTTGGAAGATTCCCGTTCCTGGTCAGATGCATATATGGTTGACCCAAAAGATTATCAAAAAGAGATTTCGCCTAATATCAATCCAACCCTTGGCAAGCATTACCAGGCTGCGCTTATCACCCGCGATTGCTGGCAGGCCACACCAGGCCGTGTTATCGACCTGATCCGACGAATTGGAGTTGAAAAGGGCGGACGAATTTATGAAGATTGCCAGCTTCTTGATGTTAGAAAAGAAAACGGAAAATTTATCGTCCTGACCAGGGATCACGAAAAGAAATATGTTGAATTCCACACACCTCATTTTGTTAACTCTTTAGGCCCCGAAGCGGATAAATTCTCAAAGCAGCTTAGTATAGAAACTGGTTTATATCCTGTTAAACACCAGGCATTTATAACCCGGCGCCTGCCAAATATGGGAATTAACGGGCAACCGCTCGATATGCTTATCGATCGCCGGAAATACAAAGGTTTTACTGCCGTTTACGGCCAGCAGTTGGGTGAAACCGGCCAGATTATCGGTTGTGCATCGCCCCAGGTTGAGCCAATGGAAACGGATAAAAATCTGAAAATAAACTCCAAGGAATTTCTCGAAATAGTTTCTGAGGTATTTGTCGACTGGTTGCCACAACTTTCGTCGGTTGGTTTTCAGGCGGTATGGGCCGGTTATTATGTTGAACCACGCATGATTCTCGATCCCGACCTTGGACTATTTGTCGGTTTCCGCGGACAGGGATTTATGCTTGGTCAATATCTTGCAAAAATTTATGTCGACAAACTGATGGGTAAGGAAGTTCCTTCCTATTTCGACAGGCTGAAGCTGAGCGGTGATGGCTTGCTTGAGAAAGCATTCAAGTAGAATTTCACGTCAGATATACATTAAAAAGGGGCTGTTATAAACAGCCCCTTTTTAAAATTTCAGGTATGTAGCTTTTGCTGTCAATCAAATCATGACTTATTGAACATACGGTTAAACAAGGTGGCTTCTTCATCTTTCTTTGCATCATCCGAATAGTAACCATATCCGTATCCATGTCCGTAACCGTAACCATAACCGTAACCATAACCGTAGCCATATCCGTAACCGGCACCGGCCCTGTCGGGTTTCACATCATTAACAAGTACGGTGGTATGAGGCACATTCCGCTTTTCAAAATCACTGGCAATGGATTCAAAAACCTTTTTATTCGTCAGGTTTTGGCGAACGAGTAAAATATTTACATCCGTGTATGGAATAAGCAGGAAAGCATCAGTAACAATACCTACCGGTGGAGTGTCAATAATAATATAGTCGTATATTTCCTGCAACTGTTTCAATAAGGTAACATTGAGGGGTGAAGCGATAAGTTCTGCAGGATTTGGAGGAACCGGTCCAGCTGAAATAATATCAAGACTGGGTATCGACGATTTCTGGATAATCTCTTCAAGTGTATGTTTACCGATAAGGAAAGAGGATATACCGGCAGTATTCTTAAGCCCAAAATCCTGGTAAATTTTTGGCTTACGCAAATCATAACCCATCAGTAAGGTTTTACGGTTAAACTGTGCGTAAATACAAGCCAGGTTCATGGAGGTAAATGTTTTTCCTTCACTCACACTGGTGCTGGTTATAAGAATTGTGAATCTCTCTTTCCCCGGTGTCATATATTGCAGGTTAGTGCGAAGTGCCCTGAACGATTCGGCAATTGCTGATTTTGGGGAATTGTAAGCCACAATATTGCTTTCGTGTTTGTTGTGCAGCACGTGCCCTATAACAGGCAGATTGGTATGTTTTTCGATATCGTTTTTGTTTACAATCTTATCATTCAGGTAATCCTTACCTAAAATATAGAGAAGTGGAATGATAAAGCCCAACAGAAATGCAATGGTATAATTGAGACTTGTTTTAGGAAAAACCTGCTCTTTAACTACCGGATCAGCAATATCAACTATTTCATTATCAGGAGTATTGCTTGCTTTGGTAATGGCAGCTTCCGAACGTTTTTGAAGCAGGTAAGTGTATATGGCATCGTTCAGATTATATTTTCTTTCAAACCCGATCAATTGCCGCTGCGTGGCGGGAAGGTTACGGAAAAATCCGGAGAGTTTATCAATACGTGATTCAATATCCTTAATACTTATGTCCGAGGTCTTTACAATATTATTTATACTTTCAGTAAGTGCTTTTTTAGTATTAGCTATTTTCTGATCTATTGCCAAAACCATGGGATTGTTGGGCTTGGTACTTATAAGCCGTTCTGCTTTTTCAGTATAAAGCTCCTGAAGTTGGTTCAGAATCTGTGTCAAAACCGGATCGTCAATACCCATTGATGAAGGGACAACCACTCCATTGATGTCATCTTTATTTTTCTGAATATATTCTTTCAGGTTAGCGTAATACTTTGCTTTAACAAGCAGGATTGCCTTTTCTTTTTCAAGCTCGGTAATACTTGTATAAACCTGTTGTGCTTGAACGTCAAGATTCATAATCTGGTTGTTTGTCCTGAAATTCTGTAAGACCGTCTCGTTTGTATTAAGTGAGTCACGTATTTCAAGTAACTGACTATCAATGAAAAGAATAGTATTTATAGCAATCTGGTTTTTCTTTTCCAGGCCTTGCCTGATATATTCTTGCGTAAGCTGATTGAGAAAATCAACCGCCTTTTGCGAATTATTGCCTTTCAGCGATATTTCAACAATAGAAGCCTCTTTGTTTATTGGTTCTATTTCATAACCCGAAAACTGGCTTATCATTGCATTTAACGTGTTGAAAGTAAAAAAGTAACGAATATTGACGGATGTTTTAGGATCGAATTTTAAACTTTTTTCCAAACGAAAACCAAACGCCTCGTTAGCAACATTTTCACCGAAACTATGTTTTTTGTCATACTTCAGTAAAGGGATTTTTTTATTTATATCAGCGAAAGTCCTGTAATCGTATAGCATCAGTTCCTGTCCCTCAGCTTCAAGCCGGTATTCCCTATCGGATAAGATTGTTATATAAAATTTCACGTTTCCGACCGGTTGCAGATGGGAAGTGTCAATTATCACATTAAACGGTGATTCTTCATAAATTTCAGAAGTAATAAAATTATCCTCCTGGTAACACGAAACATTAAAGTTCAGTGATTTCAGCGTTCGCGAAACAAGGGAACGTGATTTTAATATTCCGATCTGGTTCTGTAGTTTTTGTGTATTGGTAATATTCCCGAATCCAAGCAACGACTGGGCATCGCTAAGGCCTCCTTTTTCTTCGGTTATGAGTACTGTTGACTTAACTTTATATACCGGTTTGGTATATTTATTAAATAAAAATGCAATAATCATCACAAGTACTATTGTGATGAAAAACAGGTACCAGTAGCTAAGAAACTTGTAATACAGGGCTTTAATGTCAACGGATTGCTCCTGCTGAATTTCGTTGTAGTTGGGGAGATTATTATCCATTATTTAAAGAATGTTAAGACAACAAGTAATAAACTGACTGAGGATAATACCAGAGCGTAAGGAAAGGTTTCAAACGCAAAAGACTTTTCTTTCAGTGGTTCAACATATAATATATCGTTAGGCTGAAGGTAGTAGTAAGGAGAAGCAAGAATATCCTTGTTGAGCAGGTTAAAAACGACTACATTGGTTTTATTACCTTCAGTACGAACAATTTGCACTTTACTGCGGTCGGCATAAGGTGTAAGGTCTTTAGCAAGGGCTAAGGCTTCAAAAATATTTACCCGGTTATTGTATATGGAGTATTTACCGGGTGATTTTACTTCACCAAGTACTGAAATATTATACATGACCAGTTTTACAACCACACTGGCACCAATAATGATCTCTGATACCTCTTTAGTCAGGGTTTGCTGCATCTCAGTAATTGTAAGTCCGTTGGCATAAATTTTTCCGAATAAGGGGAAATCGATATACCCCGAATCGGTGACCATATAGCTTGTAAGATAAAGGTTCTGGTCAGTAATGTTCATGTTATAGTTTGCTGCTGACGAACCGGCTATGGTAGCGAATAACTCGTTGCTTTTCTGGTCGAGTGAAAGTATCCTGACATATAAATAATCGCCCGGCTTAATCTTATAGTCAGGTCTTAACGTCTGAAATTCATACTTTGCAGTATCTCCTTCCTTATCCTGCAGATATTTCATTTTAGCCTGTGGTACACACGAAAACAGGGCTAAGCCAATGATTGACAAACAAAACAGCTTAAAAGCAAGTAAACTAATTTTCATAGAAGCCAATGTTAACAAATCTTTAAAAAACAACGAAAAGCAGCAAAGATATAATAAATAGAATGGATTTTTATTTAAAAAGTTTGGATAAAATTTATTGGTTCAATTATTTTATAAGGTCCCCTTTAAGTGTTGCCGCAGTGCATGAAAGGATTTTCACCTTCACATAATCTCCCGGACCATAGGATTCGCGCGGAAAAACGACCACCTTATTCTGGCTTGTCCGGCCAAAAAGTTGCTGATCCGAACGTTTCGAAACGCCTTCGGTGAGCACCTCAAATTCTTTGCCTATATCAAGTTTATTGCTTTTCAGCGAAAGCTCCTGCTGCAAAGCTATAATTTCGTCCAGCCGGCGACTTTTAACTTCTTCGGGTACATCGTCAGGATATTTCTTTGCGGCAATGGTATTCGGCCTTTCAGAATATTTGAACATATAAGCGTAATCGTAGGCAACTTCGCGCATGACAGAAATTGTTTGGGAATGATCTTCCTCCGTTTCAGCACAAAATCCGGCAATGATATCGGTAGTAATAGCACAACCCGGAATAATTCTTTTTATAGCCGCTATGCGATCCATGTACCATTCGCGGGTATAACCGCGCTTCATCCTAGCTAGTACTTCCGTACTCCCCGATTGAACGGGCAGGTGGATTGATTTGCAGATATTATTGTGAGCAGCAATGACCTCTAACAGATCGTCGGAAATGTCCTTCGGGTGTGAAGTTGCAAACCGAACCCGCAATAGCGGATTTACCAATGCCACTTCTTCGAGCAATGCCGGAAATTCAATTGGTATTCCATTTTCTTCCCAATGGTATGAGTTCACATTCTGGCCCAACAGGGTAATATCACGAAAGCCCTGGGAGAAGAGTTCAACGGCTTCTTTTACAATGGTTTGAGGATTGCGACTACGCTCTTTTCCGCGGGTGTAGGGCACAACACAGTAGGAACAGAAATTCTCGCATCCGCGCATGATACTTATAAAGGCCGTAACACCACTGCCACCTGTACGCACAGGATTTATATCAGCATAAGTTTCGTCAGCCGAAAGCAATACATTGATCGCTTTTTGTCCGCTTTCGACCTGCTCGAGTAATTGAGGCAATTGGCGGTAACCATCGGGACCAATAATAAGGTCAATGTGGCGTTCTTCTTCCAGAAGTTTGTCTTTAAGGCGCTCGGCCATACACCCCAAAAGCCCGATTATCAATCCGGGTTGCCTGCGCTTAAGAGCATGAAGTTCATTAAGGCGGTTGCGAACCCGCTGTTCAGCATTATCGCGTATCGAACAGGTATTTAATAAAATGAGGTTGGCACTTTTTATATCGGTTGTTTGCTCGTAATCCTGGGTTTCAAGTATTGAGGCTACTATTTCGCTGTCCGAAAAATTCATCTGGCATCCATAGGTCTCTATATAGGCTTTCTTTTTGTTTTCCACGTCAATATTCCACAAATTAAGAGTAATTACTGATTTTTTTTAGATTTGCAAAATTACAACAAATTTAGTCACGAATGATTGAGGCTAACTTCCTGTAATTGTGATATATTAATTGCTGTCTTATATGTAAAATCTCCTATGGCTGAACGGTAAAAATTTCACATTATTAAGGTGTACACAACAATATGTCCGCTCAGTTGTAATATTATTGCGTTACTTTGCAGCCGATTTTATGGTTTAAATCAAAATAATATGAGTAAAAATCTTGTAATTGTTGAATCACCGGCCAAGGCAAAAACTATTGAAGGATACCTGGGGAAGGATTTTACAGTAAAGTCCAGCTTCGGCCATGTGCGCGATCTTTCGACCAAAGAACTGGGGATTGAAGTTAATAACCAGTTCAAGCCGGTATATGAGGTAATGTCCGACAAGAAAAAAGTGATAAGTGAGCTGAAAAAACTGGCTGACAGTTCCGAAACTGTATGGCTTGCCACTGACGAGGATCGGGAAGGGGAAGCCATTTCGTGGCACCTTGCAGAGGTCTTAAAGCTTGATATAGCTAAAACAAACAGGATTGTATTTCATGAAATAACCAAATCAGCAATTTCTGAAGCAATTAAAACCCCGCGCAAAATTGATATCAACCTTGTTAATGCACAACAGGCACGTCGTGTGCTCGACAGGCTAGTTGGTTTTGAACTTTCGCCCATACTTTGGAAAAAGGTAAAACCAGCATTATCAGCAGGCCGCGTTCAAAGTGTTGCCGTGAAGTTAATTGTAGAGCGGGAAGAAGATATCCGGGCATTCCAGTCAACTTTTGCGTATAAGGTAAGCGGATTGTTTGCCGTGAATAATGAAAAAGGAAATGGCGTTTTTAAAGCTGACCTTCCAAAACGGTTTACAACCCTCGAAGAAGCACGCAAATTTCTTGAATTATGCAGCAAAGCAATGTACACAGTTGCCGATGTTGAACAAAAACCCGGCAAGCGTTCGCCGGCACCACCTTTCACCACCTCTACCTTGCAGCAGGAAGCCAGCCGCAAGCTTGGTTTCTCGGTAAGCCGCACCATGACTGTCGCCCAGCAGCTTTACGAAAGCGGTAAAATTACCTATATGCGTACCGACTCGGTAAACCTGTCGCAAACAGCTCTTGGTATGGCAAAGGAAGAAATTACGTCGCAATATGGCAAGGAATACCATAAATCGCGTCAATATGCTAGCAAGAGTAAAGGAGCACAGGAGGCACATGAAGCCATACGTCCTACTTATATGAATGCCAGCTCGATTGATGGTGATACTTCACAGAAACGACTTTACGAACTCATCTGGAAACGAACTATAGCTTCGCAGATGGCTGATGCAATCCTGGAAAAAACGAATATAAATATTGACCTTTCTAACAGCAAGGAGCAATTTGTTGCACTCGGAGAAGTGATAAAGTTCGACGGATTCCTTAAAGTCTACATGGAATCGACCGATGATGATACCGAACAAACGGAAGGCTTGCTCCCACCTGTTAAAAAAGGAGAAAAACTTGATATGCAGTACATTGAAGCTGTACAGAAGTTTACTGCCAGCCAGCCGCGATATACCGAAGCCAGCCTTGTAAAAAAACTTGAAGAACTGGGTATCGGACGACCTTCGACTTATGCTCCTACCATTTCGACCATCATAAAACGCGAGTATGTTGTTAAAGAGGATCGCGATGGCAATACACGCGACATAAAACAATTGTTGCTGAAGGACGGCAAGATAAAAGAAACCGTGAAACACGAAAAGTTCGGTTTCGAAAAATCGAAGCTTTTTCCTACTGATACGGGCGAACTGGTAACGCGATTCCTGCAGCAGTATTTCGAAGATATAATGGATTACAACTTTACTGCCAGTGTTGAAAAGGAATTTGATGAAATTGCTGACGGGTTGAAAGTATGGAACCAGATGATCAGCGAGTTTTATTCGCCTTTTCATAAAAAAGTAGTCGAAACCCTCGAAAGCGGCGAAAAGGCCAAGGGCGAAAAACTGCTTGGCGTCGACCCTGCAACAGGAATTAATATTTATGTAAAACTGGGCCGGTTTGGCGTTATCGCTCAGATGGGAGAAACCGATTCGCCTGATAAACCAAAATTTGCAGGACTTCGCAAAGGACAAACCCTTGAAACTATTACGCTGGAAGAAGCTTTAAAATTATTCGATTTCCCGCGCCTTTTAGGACAGTTCGAAGATGCCGATATTACCATTGGTATCGGACGTTTCGGCCCGTATGTTTTGCATAAATCCAAATTCTGCTCACTTAAAAAGACGGATGACCCTGCTACAATAACAACTGAACGAGCTATTGAACTGATTGAGGAAAAACGGACCGAAGGAGCAAACCGTACCATCAAATCGTTTGCCGAACGTCCTGATGTACTTGTGCTTAATGGCCGGTATGGCCCTTACATCTCAATAGGAAAAAATAACATTAAAATACCTAAAGGAACTGAACCTGCGATGCTTACCCTGGAGGATTGCCTGAAACTTGGTGATGCACCGGCACCGGCTAAAAAGAAATTTGTCCCACGGGGAAAAAAGTAAAAGTGTGTACATACGATAATGGGTATATTCCATATCTGTTAACCTTAAAATTTTTCTGTATTTCAGGTAAGCACCAGTTCTTAGCTCATAACTTTTAACTCATTCCATGCATATCTCCAGCTACTTTAAACCGGTTCAGGATATCAGTTTGCCACATGTGGCAGCGCATACCGGAAAACGATTAGGCGAGGTTTTCGATGCCTACGATTCCGAAAACGGGTTTCCGGATCTTTCAGATGTTGATATTGCACTGTTCGGAGTGGATGATGACCGCAGCGCAGTAGATAACCAGGGATGTGCCAGTGCCTCTCAAAGTGTGCGTGAATACTTGTACCGGCTTTTACCGGGGACATACAAAACTAATGTCGCCGATCTGGGTGATATCATGCGCGGTGATAGCGTTGAGGATACCTATTTTGCTGTAACCGCCGTGGTTGAGGCATTGCTCGAGCTAAATATTGTTCCTGTTATAATTGGTGGTGGCCAGGATTTAACGTATGCAATGTACCGCGCATACAAAAACCGTAAGAATATCATTAACATAGCAGCTGTCGATCCTATGTTCGATCTGGGTGAAAGTGAAGCCCAGCTTAATTCCCGGTCGTACCTCAGCCATATTATCCTTCACAAACCCAACTATTTATTTAACTATACCAACATAGGTTACCAGACGTATTTTGTTGAGCAGGGAGCTATTGACCTGATGCACAATCTCTTTTTCGATATTTACCGTTTGGGTGTTTTACATAGCGATATTACTCAGGTTGAACCGCTGGTCCGGAATGCCGATCTTTTTACGTTCGATATGGCCGCTATCCGGCAAAGCGATGCTCCCGGAAACGCCAATGCCACGCCCAATGGATTTTATGGTGAAGAAGCCTGCCAGATGGCGCGCTATGCAGGCATGAGCGACAAAATTTCTTCTGCCGGGTTTTTCGAAATGAATCCCGCCCTCGACCGAAACGGGCAGACAGCCCATCTGTTGGCTCAGATAATATGGTATTTTATTGATGGATTCTATCACCGGCAGGACGACCATCCTTCGGCTGGAACCGATAATTATATCCGTTACACAGTGCAGGTTACCGATTTTGAAGATGGAATTGTATTTTACAAAAGCAAAGCCACTGAGCGCTGGTGGATGGAACTGAAATGCACCGATAATATCCGTGAAAAATACCGCCGGCATTACATTGTTCCCTGTTCAGCCGAAGATTACCAAACTGCCCTTACTGACGAGATCCCCGACCGCTGGTGGCAGGCGTATCAGAAGTTGATGTAGGATTTGATCCTGAATAGCAGGAAGAACTTTGGATCAGGGCATTATACGACAACCCATTGATCATAACAAGTAATGATTTGAAACAATTCCGTAATCCGCAATCGTCAATCCGCAATCATTTCACCCTCCCCGGATTATTATTCACAAACGCCCCCCATCCCGTATAACTTGTGGCCGGCCCTTCCGCTGTCCTTTGGAAATAATGGCAGCAGGCAACTGCCACTGCATCAGTAGCATCGAAGTATTTTGGCTGCTCGGCAATTACAACCAAGCGGTTAATCATAGCCGAAACCTGTTCTTTCGATGCATTCCCATGCCCTGTTATGGATTGTTTAACTTTACGAGGCGAATATTCAAAAATGGGGATATCGCGGTACAAGGCGGCTGCCATTGCTACTCCCTGCGCCCGTCCCAGTTTGAGCATACTCTGCACGTTTTTGCCGAAAAACGGTGCTTCTAGTGCAACTTCATCGGGATGGAAATTGTCAATAAGAGCAAGAACTTTTTCAAATATGCTCTTCAACTTCAGCGGCTGTGTATCCAGGTGGTCAAGTTTTATAACATCAAGCGCAATCAGTTCAATTTTCTTACCTTTATCCACAATTAATCCGAAACCCATGATGTTGGTTCCGGGGTCTATGCCTAAAATGATACGTTCGCTTGCCAAAGGGTTGCGGTAGTTATGTGTAAAATGTGTAGATCGCTCTGTTATAATATGTTTCAGGTTCCTGATTCCAGATTCATGAACCACTAAAACCTAATCCCCAACTCCTAATCCCCTAAAGTGAAATTAACCCCAAAAGTACGAAAAACACTGGATATCGCCACCCGGTTATTAATAGCCACGCTATCGCTTTCGTATATTTTTTACCGTATTTATGAACTTCCTGCAGGGCAGGTGAGTACATTTATGAATTCAGTACTCAGTGGAGATGAGGTTAAATATATATCCCTTTTGCTGATATTTTTGATGATTATCAACTGGGGAATTGAATCGGTGAAGTGGAAACTGCTTATCAACCAGTCGGAAAAGGTAAGTTTCAATAACGCATACCAGGCCGTGCTGGGCGGGTTGGCAGTAAGTGTATTTACACCTAACAGGGTAGGCGAATTTTTGGGAAGAGTTTTTATTTTAAAAAGAACGGATCCGCTCAAAGCCATACTACTCACAATCGTGGGAAGTTTCAGCCAGCTGCTGGTTACCATTGTTATAGGGACGATAGCTTATAGTGTATTTGCACCACGATACCTGACAAATATGATACCCGGCAGCGCCTGGCTTGTAAATGGATTTTCGATCACGCTGATAACGATAAGCCTGATGATGATATTCGCTTTTTTCAATATCTCCGTTTTGCATCGTATCTCTATCCTTATCCCGGCAAAATACAGCGAAAAAATTAAAAACAGTATCGAAGCTGTTGCAACATGTCCGAAGCAGCTTTTGCTGAAAGTAGTTTTACTGAGTACATTTCGTTATATGGTATTTTCAACCCAGTTTTATCTCAGCATCCGCTTGATGGGATTGAACTTCACAGCATTGCAATGCATGATGGTGATCCCGGTAATTTATCTAGTGCTGGCAGCCATACCTACCGTGGCCTTAACCGAACTGGGCATTCGGGGATCAGTTTCTGTTTTTCTTTTTGGCATGCTTGCCGGTGCGAATGGCCTGGATGCAGCGGCGGCTTTAGCGGTGGTTTCCGCCTCAACTTTAATCTGGCTGATAAATATAGCGATTCCTTCTCTGGCAGGTGTTCTGGTTATTTTCAGGTTAAAATTTTTCAGGCGATGATCTTTCCGCTTTTTGCATCTTTAGTTTTAGCTTTTTATTCAATATTGATTATTGCTATTTCTATCGGCTGGTACAGGCTGAAAGTGTTCAAAAAATCAGGATTAAATCAGGAAATCAACGTAAGTGTGATAGTTGCTGTCCGTAATGAAGCCGGAAATATAAAAACACTGCTTCATAGTCTGCTTCAGCAGGAATATCGGCATCTCGAAATAATTATTGTTGACGATCATTCAACAGATGATACAATCCGATTGCTTGAAGAAATATCTGAAAATTTAAGGACCGGACAAGATCTGAAAGTTTTGTCACTTGCCGAGGAAGACAGAATTGGCAAAAAGGCAGCGTTAAGCAAGGGAATCAAATCTTCATCCGGTGAACTGATCGTAATCACCGATGCCGATTGTACTGCAGGGTTTTCCTGGATACAGAGCCTGGCATCGTTCTATGCTGAATATAAGCCGCAAATGATCCTCGGACCGGTTCGGATGACGGATGGAGGTACTTTCTTTGGGAAGCTCCAGTCACTTGAGTTTATAAGCCTTCTTTCATCGGCAGCCGGATCGTGCTCTGCCGGGTTTCCACTGATGGCAAACGGGGCAAATATTGCTTTTACACGCCAGGCGTTCGATAGCTGCGGAGGGTTTTCAGGCAATTTGCAATTCCCGTCGGGCGATGATATGTTCCTGATGATGAATATTAAAAGGAAATTCGGTTCTATCTCAATTCGGTTTATAAAATCATCTGAAGCTATTGTCAGCACTCCTTCAGCCAGGGGAATGAAACCATTTCTTCAGCAACGAATGCGATGGGTTTCAAAAAGCCGGGGATATTCTGATCCTTTGCTTATTATGACATCGGTTTTGGTTTTTATCGCTAATGTATGCCTGGTTGCTGCAGGCATTTCAGCCCTTCTATTTCCGGCATTTTACAAGTTTTTCTTATTGTTTTTCTTCACAAAATTGATTGTTGATTTGCCATTGATGCTCAGTTACAGCAGGTTTCAGAGAAGCGCTGCTTTAATGTGGCTACTCCCTGCGATGGAACTGTTGAATGCAGTTTATACGCTTTTTATCGGAATTGTCGGAAATTTTGGAAAGTATGAATGGAAGGGAAGAAAATCATCCTTTAAGTCACAATAATATCTTTTCTGAAAATTTCTTAGTGGTTCTTAGTGCCCTCAGTGCCTGAATGGTTCCCTTTTCAAAAATGTTTCTGCTAAAATTATATCCTCAGGATTGGTTATTTTGATATTCAAAGCACTGCCTTCAGTCAGATGCAGATGAAAACCTGCCGATTGCATTACCGAAGCGTCGTCGGTAAAAAAAGGTAGGAATGGCTGTTCATAAGCCTTTTTTAATTCTGTGATTTTATAAACCTGCGGTGTTTGCATGGCTCGTAAAAAGGTTCTGTCTATCTGTCGCGAAGTATCGCCTTCTATCACCCTGATTGTGTCATTCAAAGGTATGCCTGGAATAGCCGATCCGTATTTTTCGGCTTCGGAAAATAAACTACTTATAAATTCAGCAGTGATAACCGGGCGTGCAGCATCGTGAATAGCCACAAGTCCATCCGCATCAATAAATTTCAACCCGTTTTTTACTGAATCGAAACGGGTTTCACCACCTGCGACAATCTTTAAAGGCCCAGGAATCTTAAATTCTTCACACAACTGCTTGCAATAATTCAGATAGTCAGGATGTACAACAAGAATGATCTGAACTGCTGTATCACAGGCATTGAAAGCCTCAATCGAATATAATATAACCGGCTTACCGTTTAAAAGCATGAACTGTTTGGGAACTTCGCCTTTCATGCGGGTTCCGGTTCCACCGGCAACTATTATTGCGTATTTCCCCATCGCTGATTTTTTTAACCCACTGACACTCTTAGCTCACTTAGATGCACTGAGTGTTAAAAGTGAATGAATTTGAGATTGTTTCTGCACAAGATGTATTTCTTAGTGTTTCTTAGTGTACCTCAGTGCCTTAGTGGTTTTATTATTTAATCAATAACGCCAATCCACCCTCTGATGTTTCCTTGTAAATATCAGGAAGATCGTGACCGGTTTGGTTCATAGCCAGGCAGGTTTTATCGAAACTTACCCGATGTTGCCCATCAGAAAGCAAGGCATATGCGCTGGCATCCATGGCACGGCCGGCACCGATGGCATTTCGTTCGATGCAGGGAATCTGTACAAGTCCGGCAACAGGATCGCAGGTGAGTCCGAGGTGATGTTCCAGGCCCATTTCGGCAGCATATTCAACCTGCGAAGGGGTTGCACCGAAAAGCTGTGCGGCAGCTCCGGCAGCCATTGAACAGGCTGCCCCGACTTCGCCCTGGCACCCAACCTGGACACCCGAAATGGATGCGTTTTCCTTCACCAGGTTTCCAATCAATGCAGCTGTTGCAAGTGCACGGAGAATTTTTGTATCCGAGAAATCATAAGTATTCTGCACATGGTATAATACTGCCGGAACTACACCGCATGATCCGCATGTAGGTGCTGTTACAATTGTTCCACCGCCTGCATTTTCTTCCGAAACTGCAAGTGCGTAAGCAAATAACAAAGCACGTTTCTGCAGACTCCCGGCTGAACTTTTAGCCTTTATGTGGTACGAAGAGGCTTTTCGCGGAAGGTGCAATATTCCAGGCAGTACACCTTCGTGCTCCAGCCCGCGTAAAATAGATTCCTTCATGGTTTTCCATACTTTAGACAAAAAATCCCAGATGCCCTCTCCTTCATGAATTTCGACATATTCCCAGAGTGTGCGGCCGTTTAGCTGGCACCATTTCAGGATATCGGTCATCTTGGTATGGGGATAAACTGTAACTTTCTGCGATTTGATTTCATCATCTTCAATATCTCCTCCGCCAACGCTGAAAACTGTCCATTCATCGATCAGAGTGCCTTTATCATCCAGTGCTTCAAATTTCATCCCGTTCGGATGTTGCGGAAGTACAGTATCTTTTTCCCAGAATATTTTCACCTTATCTTCAGGAAATGATTCCCGCAGAACTTTATCTGTCAGGTGGCCTTTCCCGGTTGCGGCAAGGCTTCCATAAAGAGTTATCTTTATAACTGTTGCGGGCTCATTTTTGGCCCTGAATTTTTCAGCAGCAAATCGTGGCCCCATGGTATGGCTGCTTGAGGGACCGAGACCGGTTTTATATATTTTTCTTATAGATTCCATCTTGTTTTTCTTTACTATTCTTATTTCTGAATTCAGTGTTTTTATTGAATGCAAAACATTAGCCGCAACAATAAATAATGAAAGCAAAGGTCAAAAAAAATCCCCTCTTCCGAAGGGATTTCAAAACAAATAACATTACTGATGCGTTAATATTTCATTGATATTAAATAAGTTAAGTTGTTCTTTGACATTTTGTTTGATTTGTGTTTTTGTAAGTAGTTCATTTATAGGTGTTTTAGCAAAAGCAGAAATTCCTAATATCTGCATCATTTCATAAACAGAATAGGGACTACGAAGTTGATATTTTAGGTATGCTACCAGCAAGTATGTGCAAACAGCTACCCAAATATGGATTTTTACTGCATTTTCAGAATGGCCCCAAATAGTCTTTATTTGTAAATTCTGTTTTATCCATTTGAAAAACAGTTCGACTTGCCAACGATTTTTGTAAAGAGCAGCCACCTCCAATGCTTCCACTTCAAAGTTATTGGTCAAGAAAACAAGGGTAATATCCTTTTCGCTGTCGTAGTATTTGATCCTTCTTAGCTTTTCAGGGTATTGTTTTTTGCTTTTGTAAATCACCAACTTGATTGTTTGATCACAACGTAACCCGATACTTTTATCGACTTTCCGTGACTTAATGACCTTAAACCGAAAATTATCCTTTGCTCGAATAACAAAGAATGCATCTGCTTCATTCAATGTGTATAGACGTTTGAAATCAACATAAGCTTTATCCATAACATAGATAGCATTGGGTATGATTTCAATTTCATCAAGAGCATTTACATCGTGATACTTCCCATCGGTTATGTAAATAAAGGTTGGTATGTTGCCACGCAAGTCTAGGAGCGTATGAACTTTTATAGCTCCCCGAGAGCGTTTACCCCTTGCCCATCTCCAAAGTGTGAGGCTAAGTGAAATGGTTGTTGAATCGAGGACAAAAATATCGTTATCGATCTCCAAATGCGGCACAGGGTTGTTGGCATACAGGGGCTGAACAAGTTTAATTAGGTAAGCTCCGAAGTCTGCAAAGATCCGCCAATCACGATTCTCGTTAGCGCGAGATAGTGTTGATTGATTGACACTCTGTTTGATTCCCAAATGATACAAACTATTTTTGTGAGCATTCAGGCAGAGGCAAATATCTCTCAAACCGTTGCGAGCAGTTAGCTGTCCGAAAAAGAGTTGAGCAAATTGATTCCAACAATTCAGTTCCCGTGTCCGGTAATTGCCTTTGTAACGCTTTACACATTTATTAAACTCATAACTATTTACCTGAGATAAAACTTGAGTAAAAACATACTTCCCGCTATTCATAAACTTGTGATTTCTCACAAAGCTACCGCGCAAATCAAATCAAAAAATCAAAGAACGTCTACAATTAAATACATATCAATAATTTACGAGTAAAATCAGAAAGTTAACGCATCACTAATGAACAAATAATATTAAAGCTTTTCAGTAATTAAAGTATTAGCATCGCATCTCCATAAGTGAAAAAACGATATTTCTGCGCAACTGCTTCTTTGTAAGCTTTCATCAGCAGATCATACCCGGCATAGGCAGCCACCATCATCATCATAGGCGATTGTGGTAAATGCAGATTGGTAATCATACTTGATGCTATGCTGAAATCATAGGGAGGAAAGATAAACTTATTACTCCATCCGCTGTAAGGTTTTAGTTGTCCGGATATGGTTACTGACGATTCAACTGCTTTCATGGTAGTGGTGCCAACTACACAAACTTTCCTACGTGATTCGATAGCGCGGTTTACGATCAGCGTTTGATCTTCTTCTATTAGCAACTCTTCCGAATCCATTTTGTATTTAGTAAGATCTTCCACATCAATGGCGCGGAAATTCCCCAGACCGGCGTGCAGTGTTACTTCAGCAAAATTAACTCCCTGTAATTCGAGGCGTTTCATAAGTTCACGGCTGAAATGGAGCCCTGCCGAAGGTACTGCAACAGCACCTTCATTTTTAGCGTAGATGGTCTGGTAACGTTCTTTGTCGCCAGGTTCAATATCGCGAAGGCGTTGCAACTCTTCGGGAAGTGGAGTACGGCCTAAGGATTCGATGGTTCGTTTAAATTCACTGTAAGGACCGTCGAACAGGAACCGCAGCGTACGTCCGCGTGAAGTGGTATTGTCAATTACTTCGGCAACTAATGAATCGTCATCGCCAAAATATAGTTTGTTGCCTATTCGGATTTTACGCGCAGGATCAACAAGTACGTCCCATAAACGGGCTTCACTGTTCAGTTCGCGAAGGAGAAAAACAGTTATCTTGGCTCCGGTTTTTTCTTTTTCACCAAGCAATAATGCCGGAAAGACTTTGGTATTGTTTAAGAGAAAAACATCCCCGTCGCCGAAATAATTCAATATATCCTTGAAGGTTTTGTGTTCAATGGTTTGTGTTTTTCGGTCGAGTACCATCATGCGCGCTTCATCCCGGTTTTCGACCGGATGCAGTGCTACCAGCTCGTTTGGCAGATGATACCTGAATTGGGATAGTTTCATATGGGGAGTATTTTTATCTGAATTTGCAAAAGTGTGCAAAGGTAATGAATTTGGGGGCGGAAATCAAGTGTTTGGAGTAGGTTAACTCTGGCTTTTAACGCTTTTTATGAAAATATGGTGTATTTATTTTTAGATCATAAAGTAAAAATATTCAATTAAAATATGTTTCTTGAAAAGGGAAACTCTCCAAGGTGCTGTTTGAAGTGCACCTCGCTACAAGTGGTGACCTCGGCTCCATGCGGTCACCGGAATCTGATACATCAGTCTCAAACGAGCCCTTGACTGGCAACAACTATCCCGTTGGTCGAGCTGAGCCGGGACCAGACGGGATTGCACTTCACCTTCTTTGTCTTTAAAAAATTCTTACTTTTGCACCTTCAAAAAACTGAAACTATGCTTCGTACACACACCTGTGGAGAACTGAAAATGGCCCACGTTGGCAGTAATGTTGTTTTAACCGGCTGGATGCAGCGTTCGAGAGACCTTGGAGGAATGACCTTTGTTGACCTTCGCGACCGCTATGGAATAACACAGCTGGTTTTCAACATGGAAACTAATTCAGCTCTATGTGAACAAGCGCGTAAACTTGGGCGCGAATTTGTGATCCTGGTTGCGGGAAAAGTAGCCGAAAGAAGCAATAAAAATGCAAAAATGAAAACCGGCGATATTGAAATTATTGTCGATAAACTTGAGATACTTAACGAGTCGAAAACTCCTCCTTTTACCATTGAAGATAACACTGACGGCGGCGACGAACTTCGTATGAAATACCGCTATCTCGACCTGCGCCGCAATACTGTAAAACACAATATGGAACTTCGGCACCGGCTGGCATTCCAGACACGTAACTATATGGACAGCCTCAATTTTATTGAGATAGAGACCCCTGTTCTGATTAAAAGCACACCCGAAGGAGCCCGCGATTATGTTGTTCCCTCACGTGTAAACCCGGGCGAATTTTATGCACTTCCACAATCACCTCAAACTTTTAAGCAATTGCTTATGGTTGCCGGTTATGACCGCTATTTCCAGATTGTGAAATGCTTTCGTGATGAAGACCTAAGGGCTGACCGCCAGCCAGAATTTACCCAGATAGATTGCGAAATGTCGTTTGTTACCCAGGAGGATATTTTCGATACATTCGAAGGGTTGGTTGTACACCTTTTCAAAACCGTGAAAAATGTTAATGTAATTAAACTGCCGCGAATGACCTGGGCCGATGCCATGAAATATTACGGCAGCGATAAACCCGATATCCGCTTCGGAATGAAATTCACGGAATTAACCGATCTCGTAAAAGGAAAAGATTTTAAAGTTTTCGACGAAGCCGAACTTGTCGTCGGCATCAATGCTAAAGGTTGTGCTGAATACACCCGTAAGCAAATCGACGAACTTACAGATTTTGTGAAGAAACCTCAAATCGGAGCAGGTGGGTTAATTTATGTTCGTTACGCTGCTGATGGAACTTTGAAATCATCGGTTGATAAATTTTACACGCCAGAAGAACTAAAAAAATGGGCTGAAGCTTTTGGTGCCAAGCCAGGCGATTTGATGCTTATCCTTGCCGGTAAAGCCAATAAAACCCGTAAAGCACTAAATGAACTCCGTCTCGAAATGGGTAATCGGCTAGGCTTGCGTAGCCCTGAAACCTTTGCCCCGCTTTGGGTGTATGATTTTCCATTACTCGAGTGGGACGAAGATACCAACCGTTTTTATGCCATGCACCACCCTTTCACTTCTCCAAAACCTGAAGATATTGCTTTGCTTGACAGCGACCCGGGTTCCGTTCGTGCCAACGCTTACGATATGGTTATCAATGGTGTTGAAGTTGGAGGAGGTTCTATACGTATCCACAACAAACCGCTGCAGCACAAAATGTTGAAATTACTTGGTTTCAGCGAGGAAGATGCACAGGCACAGTTTGGATTCCTGATGAATGCTTTCGAATTCGGTGCTCCTCCTCACGGAGGTATTGCATTTGGTTTCGACCGCCTTTGTTCCTTGTTTGGTGGCAGCGAATCTATCCGCGATTATATAGCCTTTCCTAAAAATAACGCCGCCCGCGACGTGATGATTGATTCACCTTCACGTATTTCGGATGATCAGCTTAAGGAGCTGAGTCTGAAGGTATCAATTTAATTACTTAATGATAATGAAGTCAGGGCTTTACATTGTGTTTAAGTCCTGACTTTTTATTTTGATTTCCTCAGCTCATTTCCTGTCAATTCATATTCCATTACTTTTGCACAAAACAAAAAAATGTCTTTACACGAAATAGAAATCATGTCGCCCGTTGGCTCTTACGAGTCGCTTGTGGCTGCCATACAAGGAGGTGCAGGTTCCGTTTATTTCGGGGTTGGTAAACTCAATATGCGTGCGCGTTCCAGCGTGAATTTCACTTTGGAAGACCTTGCAAAAATAACCCGCATCTGTCGCCAGTTTAAAGTGAAAAGCTATCTGACACTGAATACCGTTATTTACGACAACGAGATAGAGGAAGTTCAACGCACAATTGATGCTGCGAAAGCCAATGGTGTTACCGCCGTTATTGCTTCCGATCTTGCAGTTCTGGAATATGCCAGGGAACAAGGGGTCGAAATTCATATATCCACACAATGTAATATTACCAATATCTCGGCAGTGAAGTTCTATTCGCGTTATGCTGATGTAATGGTTACGGCCCGCGAACTTACACTCGACCAGGTTTCAGCCATTACCCGACAAATCAGGGAACATAATATCCGCGGGCCGAAAGGAGAGCTGGTTAAGATTGAAGTTTTTGTTCATGGCGCTCTTTGCATGGCAGTCAGTGGTAAATGTTATCTCAGCCTGCACAACCATAACACTTCCGCCAACCGCGGTGCCTGCCTGCAGGACTGCCGCCGATCCTATATCGTAAAGGATAAGGAAAGTGATACCGAACTGGAAATCGACAATGAGTATATAATGTCGCCAAAGGATTTAAAAACCATACAGCTGCTTGATAAGGTCCTTGATGCTGGTGTCACCGTGCTAAAGATTGAAGGCCGTGGCCGCTCGCCGGAATATGTAAAAACCGTAACCCGTTGCTACAGTGAGGCCGTAACTGCTTATTTCAACAATGAATTTATACCCGAAAATATCGAACGTTGGAACACAGAACTATCAACTGTTTATAACCGTGGTTTCTGGGAGGGTTATTATATGGGTGACAAATTGGGCGAATGGTCGCCGGTACATGGCTCTTTGGCTACCACAAAAAAAATTTATGTGGGAATGGTTGCCAATTATTTTGCAAAATCCGGCATTGCTCATGTTCGAATGGATTCGCACGATATTTCGAATGGCGATTCTATTGAAATTATCGGACCTACAACCGGTGTGTATGAATCTGTTGTTACTGGTTTGGTTAAAAATGAGCAGGCATGCGAGATTGCGGTTAAAGGAGAAGAGCCAACTTTCCCGGTTTCGAGGACAGTGCGAAGAAGAGATAAGGTGTATAAGATTGTTTCAAGTGAGTAAGTTATAAATTCCAAGTCTCAAATTCCAAGATAGACATCGCACATCCACCATTCACATTCCAAATGATAACAAATCATCATACCCATAGCCTTTACTCCGATGGCTCATCAAAGCCGGAAGAATACATTATTGAAGCTGTTTCCAAAGGATTCCATATTCTTGGTTTTACAGAACATTCGCCTTTGCCATTCGAAAATACATTTTCATTTAGACAGGAGAACAGGGAGGAATATGTTGCTCTGATGCAAAACCTGAAACAAAAATATAGTTCACAGATTGCTGTTTATGCAGGCATGGAAATGGATTATATCCCCGGGATGTCGGAGAATTTCTCAAAAGTAAAAGCTGAATATAAACTGGATTACCTGATCGGATCGGTTCACCTGGTAAAACCAACAGATAATGAAGAACTTTGGTTTACCGATGGTCCCGACTACAGAACTTACGACAAAGGGCTTAATGAATTATTTGGTGGTGACATTCGGAAAGCAGTTACCGCTTACTACAGCCAGTTGAACGCAATGATTGAAACCCAGCATTTTGATATTATCGGTCATTTTGATAAGATAAAAATGCACAACCGCGACCGGTTTTTCAAGGAAGATGAAGAATGGTACCAGTCGCTGGTAAACGAAACGCTTTCGCTGATACAGGATCGGGATATTATAGTGGAAGTAAATACACGTGGAATCTATAAACAACGTTCAGAAACCACTTATCCGGGATTAGAAATTTTGAAGCAGATTAAGGAACTTCGAATTCCGGTAATGGTAAATTCGGATGCGCACAAACCGCATGAACTTGACGGAGAATTCGGGTATGGATTTTCGATTTTAAAGGAAGCAGGTATTGATGAGGTGGTTTATTTTAAAGGGAATGGTTGGGGATTTGAGACGATAAAATAATATATCGTTGTTTAAGATTATATACCTGCAACAGCCCTCTATCCCAGAATCCTCTTCACCCCTCTTTCGTTCAATTTGTTCAGCATTCCTGCAGCATCCTTGAATTTATTATTGAAAATCATAGCTGCAATAATATATGGCTTAAATCCAGCTTCTTTGTATGTTTCGATTCGGTACCTGTCAAAAACTGATTCTGCCACTTCGCCTTCTTTACACGAAACGCCTGAAATATCTGCTGGCAGGCAGTGCATATACAAAGCTTTGCCATCTTTGGTAAGTTTCATTTTTTCTTCGGTGCATTCCCAATCTTTAAAACGGGCATTGTTGGCAAGGCATTCCTGTTCCAAGATTTTAAGCCCATCCTTGTCGCTGTTTTTCAGCAATTCAGTGCGGCGCTGCATCACCGAAAATGGTGCCCAGCTTTTTGGATACACAATATCTGCTTCTTGGAAAGCTTCATCCATGCTGTTCACAACACGGAATTTTCCGCCGGAAGCAGCTGCGTTTTTACCTGCCAGGTCCACAACATCAGAAATTAAATTGTATCCTTCAGGATAGGCAAGGTCTACTTCCATCCCGAAACGTGTCATCAAACCAATTATTCCTTGTGGAACCGACAATGGTTTCCCGTAACTTGGTGAATACGCCCAGGTCATGGCAATTTTTTTACCTTTCAGGTTTTCAAGACCACCATAATAACCGGCCAGGTGCATCAGGTCAGCCATAGACTGGGTGGGATGATCGATATCACATTGCAGGTTCACGATCCCTGGGCGCTGCGGAAGTACGCCGTGTTTAAAACCATCATCAAGCGCATCGCCAACTTCTTTCATATAAGTATGACCTTCGCCAAGGAACATATCGTCGCGGATGCCGATAATATCGGTTAAGAAGCTGATCATATTCGCTGTCTCACGTACGGTTTCTCCATGAGCGATTTGTGATTTACCTTCGTCAAGGTCCTGAACTTCAAGACCAAGCAGGTTACAGGCTGATGCAAACGAAAATCGGGTGCGTGTAGAATTATCCCTGAAATTGGAAACTGCCAGGCCTGAGTCGAAGACTTTCGTGGAAATATTGTGATCACGAAGAAATTTCAGTGCTTCTGCTACAAGCAGGGTTTGTTTAAGTTCGTCTTCGGTTTTATCCCAGGTCAGGAGGAAATCGTTTGAATGCAGGTTGGACTTCAGCTGTTGAATTGCTTCCAGGATTTGGTTGAATGATTTCATATTTAGGTAGTTAACAGTTAATGGGGAAATAGGTAAAAAGAGGTAGATATGTTTTTTTCTTTTTTCAGATATTCAGTAAAATGAACTTTTAAGCACTTAGCGTTCTTTGCTTTTTCCTTGCGTCTTTGTGTTAAAAATTTTACCGCAATGACGCAAAGTTGATCGCTAAGGGCGCAAAGTTTTTTACAGAATATTTTGTTATATCAGGAAAGCATACGCCGCATAAAAAGCTGCTGCGGTTTCCAGATGTTCGATAGGAACTTTTTCGTTTGGTGCATGGGCAAATACCTCGTTGCCCGGACCAAAACCTATGATAGGGATTCCGTAATATCCGTTAATAGTTACGCCGTTGGTGGAAAATGTCCATTTATCAACAATCGGATCTTTGTGAAAAAGCTGTCTATAAGCTTCCACACCGGTAGTTACAGCAATATGTTCTGCCGGGATTTTCCAGGTCGGATAGTATTTCTCCATACCGTATTTCAGGCCGGTGTAAGCAACTTCTTCGTAATGCAACACTTCAACGGTAGCATCCATGTCTTTGATGATTTCCTGGATTTCGGCAACGGCTGATTCCTTGGTCTCGCCCCAGGTAAGGCGACGGTCGAGATGGAACTCAGCATAATCAGCTACAGCGCAGAGTGAAGGACTTCCGGATTTGATTTCCGAAATGGTAACAGAGCCTTTTCCAAGGAATTCGTCAGTAGCTAAACGTTCATTTAATTTCTCGATTTCGAGAGCCGCTTTAGCAGCCATATAAATAGCGTTGATGCCACGTTCGGGAGCGCTGCCATGACAGGAAAGGCCTTTAAATCTTACCAGTATTTCCATCCTACCGCGGTGGCCTCGGTAAATATTCAGGTTGGTTGGTTCTGTGCTGATGGCAAAATCAGGCCGTACATTTTCTTCTTCAACGAGGTATTTCCAGCAAAGTCCGTCGCAGTCTTCCTCCATAACACTTCCGACTACTAATACGGTAAGGTCGCGGTCGAAACCGAGTTCTTTCAGAATTCGTCCGCTGGTAACAGCTGCTGCCGGACCACCTTTCTGATCCACGGTGCCACGACCAAAAACGTAGCCATCTTTTATTTCTCCACCGAAAGGATCAAAAGTCCAGTTTGCGGCGTTGCCAACATCCACGGTATCCATATGGCCGTCAATGGCCAGGATGCGTTTTCCGTTTCCGATACGGCCGATCACATTTCCGAGCCCGTCGATACGAACTTCGTCGAAACCGGCTTCTTCCATCTGCCGTTTCAGCTCCAGCTGGACATTTTTTTCGTACATGCTGGTCGATTTGATCTTAACCAGTTTTGAGAGGTTTTGAGCAGTGTAGTCTCTGTACTTGTGTGAGAGGGTGTTGATTTTTTGAAAAATATCTTCCATTTTTATAGGGGTTTTAGGCTTTGGGGGTTAGGATTTAGGGCTGGAAACCTGCTAAAACACACCATCCAAATAGGCATATTTACAGATAATTGCAGTTGTCAAGTTCTTTTATTAATCGCTAGTCATAATGAAATCTGCATTTGGCAATTAATATTTCATCACCTTTAACTTTATAAATCAATCGGTGTTCGCCATTAATTCTGCGCGACCAATATCCTTTATATTTATGTTTTAATGGTTCTGGTTTTCCCAGTTCTGTGAAAGGAGTTCGTGAAATGTCCTTCAGCAAATCATTTATTTTTGACAAAATCTTCTTCTCGGTTTTTTGCCAGTATAAATAATCTTCCCACGACTCATCAACAAAAGTATATCTCATTCTTCTATAAGGTCTTTTTGAAATGATGAGCCGGTTTTGAGCTTTTCGATAGCTGAATCTAATCTTTTCTCATTTATCTTGGATGACAATTCGTGATAGGTTGCATTCAGCGAATTGTACTCGTCTAAAGACATGATTACTACACCACTGTCTTTACCCCTGTTAATTATCAATGTCTCAAAGTTTTCAGTCACCCGGTCAAGATATCTTTTGATATCTTTTCGGAAATCGGAAATTGTTGTTGTTAACATGATATTATATTTTATTTGTACATTATTGAGTACAAATTTAAGTACAAATTATAGACATTTGTATTTTCTTTAGAATTTTTTAGAATAAAAGCCCAGGCAGTTGAGAATTTTAGTTCTAAATAAATTTCTTCCATTATATACTCTATTTATGGGGTTAGGCTTTGGGGGTTAGGTTTTAGGGTGGGATTGTGCTAGCGTGGAGTATGTGCTTTGAAAGGAAAATCTTGTTCCACTAAACCCTAAACCCTAACACCCAATCCCTTTTTTTTAATTTCTTCGATACTTAAAAGAACAACTTCCGCCGTTGCAGGCAGCGAAAACGAAGGTTCGAACAAGTGATTTCCAACAGCTGAAACGGCATCTTTAATTGCCAGCCATACTGAAAATGCCAGCATCAGCGGAGGCTCGCCTACGGCTTTGCTTTTTCGGATGGTGCCTTCGTTAGGGTAACCTGTTAACAGTTCAACATTGAAAATATCGGGGATATCATTTACCGTAGGTATTTTATACGTATCGGGCGAATGAGTAATCAGGTGGCCGCGTTTGTCCCATTTTATTTCTTCGGTTGTAACCCAACCAACACCCTGGATAAAACCGCCTTCAATCTGCCCGATATCAATTTCTTTGTTTAACGAATCGCCTACATCGTGTAAAACATCGGAACGTAAAAGTCTTGATTCCCCGGTGAGCGTGTCCACTTCCACTTCGGAAACCGCCATTCCATAAGCATAATAATAGAAAGGGTTGCCTTTGCCAAGTTCGCGGTCGTAAAAGATACCCGGTGTTTTATAAAACCCTGTTGCACTTAAGCTTACCTGTTTCAGATAGGCCTGTTTCACAAGTTCTGAGAATGATATTTTTATTTCCGGATGCGCAAAATCAAAAACTGAATTCTCATCAAAAATAACCTGGTCAGCAGTGATGTTATCCTTTTTAAGTAAAGCTTTCAGTTCCTCAGCAGCTATTTCTGCGAGGCGTTTTTTAAGTTTTTCAATTGCATTTTTTACAGCCATACCATTCAGGTCGCTGCCTGAAGAAGCGGCTGTTGCAGACGTGTTCGGGACTTTTGAAGTATTGGTAACACTTATTTTTATTAATTCAGGAGAAACTCCGAATTCGGCGGCTGCAATCCCATGAATTTTAGTATTCAGACCTTGCCCCATTTCGGTTCCGCCATGGTTTATGGCAATGGTTCCGTCATTAAAGATATTTACCAATGCACCGGCCTGGTTGAGAAAAGCAGTTGTAAACGAAATGCCAAATTTTACCGGCGTAAGCGAAATACCTCGTTTTACAAATTCGTTTTTCTGGTTGAATTCAGAAATAACTTTCCTGCGTTCGAAATAATCTGAAGAAGCTATTAACTGGTCGAACATCACATGAAGGCGGCTATTTGCGACAATTTCGCCATAAGGCGTGATGTGCATCTCACCGATTCCATAAAAGTTAAGCTTACGAATATCTGCCGGGTCTTTTTTCAGGAAGCGGGCAATTTTATCAATTGCAGTTTCAATAACAGCCATGCCCTGTGGCCCTCCAAAACCGCGGAAAGCAGTATTTGAAGGCAGATTGGTTTTATATGCCTTACCAACAATTTTAACATTCGGAATATAATAGGCGTTTTCTGCATGAAGCATTGCCCGTTCGAGAATGGCACGACTCAGATCAGTTGAGGAACCGGCATCGGAGTTCAGTTCGACGGAATAAACAAGAATTTTACCTTCGTCATTAAACCCGATCTGGTATTTTGAAAGAAAACGGTGCCGTTTGCCGGTAATTTTCTGGTCGTCGTCGCGGAAAAGGTGGATGGCAACAGGTCTGCGGGTAGCGTATGCAAGCAAGGCAGCCCATGCGGCCACATGATTTCCCTGCGTTTCTTTTCCACCAAAACCGCCACCCATTCTGCGGACTTCAACATCCACTTCATTTTTGGCAATTCCAAGCACTTCGGCAACAATGGCCTGGGTTTCGGTAGGGTTCTGGCTCGAAGCATGGATCAGCATTTCCTTCCCTTCACCGGGAATGGCAAGTGCCGATTGTGTTTCGAGGTACCAATGTTCCTGGGCACCGGTTTCGATCTCACCGGAAATTACGTGTGGTGCCGATTTCAGCGTTTCGGCAACTTTTCCACATTCGATAATTCGCGGAGACGTGATCAGGTTATTTTTTGCAATAGCTTCACGGAGATCTAGAATGGTTTCGAGCTCTTCAAACTCAACGCGGATCAGCTTTTCAGCTTTAATGGCCGATTCTTCGGTTTCAGCCGCAATCAGGGCGATGGCCTGGCCAATAAAAGTAACCTCATCTTCGGCAAGACAAGGTTCGTCATGTACCACCGGGCCCATCTGGTTCGCGCCGGGAATGTCCTTATAAGTAAGGATGGCAACAACACCATTCAGTTTTAACGCAGCTTTTGTATCGATTAAACTTATACGTGCATGTGCTTCCGGACTGTAAACAACCCTTCCGACCAGCTGATGGTTCATCTCAATATCGTTCACGTAAACCGATTGTCCGGTTACATGTTTTATGGCGCTGTCGTGTTTCATCTCTCCAGTTTTCATAGCCCGGGAGTTGAAGTTTCTGTATAGAATTTCAGTAAAAGATTGCCGGCAACAAGTCTGCGGTATTCAGCACCTGAGCGGGCATCACTCAAGGGTGTAAACTCATGTACGAGTATTTTTATGGCATGTTCCACATTCGTTCTCGTCCAGGACTTCCATTGAAGATAATGCTCAGTTTCGGAAGCACGCTTCGGCTGATCGGCCATTCCGCCAAAGGCGAGTATTATTTCTTTCACATGTCCATTTTCAAGTTTCAGTGAAAACCCTCCGCTAACGGTTGAGATGTCAAGGTCTTTCCGCTTCGAAACTTTATAGGAATACACAAAAGTATCTCCCGGGAGTTTTGGAATATGCACGGTAGTAATCATTTCGTCGGATCGGATATCGGTGGAACGGTATCCTTTTATAAATTCTTCAATCCAAACCATTCTTTCGGAAGTTTCCGATTGTAATTTAATATGTGCTTTGTAAGCCATGAGCACCGGAAGCATATCGCCGATGGGTGATGCAGAACCAATATTACCCCCGATGGTTGCCAGGTTCCGGATTTGAAGTGATCCGAAAATCTGCAGCATTTTATACAGAGCAGGAAGTTTTTCAACTGAATGTGACTTCAGTTGTTCAAGATTCAAGCCAGCGCCGATTTTGAAACTATTTTCATCTTCAACAAAAGACTTCAGTTCAGCAATATCTGAAATATCAATAATTTCGTTTAATAACTCGTGCTTTTTTGTCTGCCTGAGCGCGGTATCTGAAGCACCGGCAACGAGTGTTGCGTGTGGATATTTCCGCCGCAATGCAAGTGCAGCAATCAATGTCAGTGGCTTGTAATAATTCTGATCAGGAGTTGATACTTCGATAGTCGATTTATCCCGGTTTATTTCACGGAGCAAATCGATAATTTTTGTTTCGTGAAGTTTGAATTTATCCGTATCAACGCACGAACAGGCATGTTCAGCGGCTTTAATTATTGATTGATAACCAGTGCAACGGCAAAGATTGCCCGTGAGTGAATCTTCAATCATTTCCCGACCCGGGTTATGATGGTTTTTGTAAAGCCCGAACAACGACATTACAACGCCCGGAGTGCAATACCCGCACTGGCTTCCATTGTGGTTTACCATTTCCAGCTGAACAGGATGAAGCTGGTTGTCATCCGCCAGATTTTCAACAGTGATCAGTTGTTTACCATGAATCATGGGAAGGAAAACCAGGCAGCTGTCGATGGTCTTATATGCAAGTTTTTCATCGGTAATTTCTGCAATAACCACGGTACATGCGCCACAATCACCTTCGGCACAGCCTTCTTTTACACCTTTATGACCAGGTAACGACCGAAGGTAATTAAGCACCGTGGTTGTTGGCTTTAATTCAGGATTTGTATTAAAATCAACCGTAACAATCTGGTCGTTCAATACAAACTGAATTTTATTGTGCGTGGAGCTCATGATTTTTTCAGGGTGTTTTTCACGTCAATCATTCTGGCAATAATGCTGATGGCAATTTCGGCTGGCGTTTCGGCGGCAAATGGAATACCGATGGGCATATCAACCATGTTTAGCCGGTCTGCGGATACAGATTTGTTTTCCAGTGCATTTTTCCTGATTTCAGCTACTTTTCGTTTGCTTCCTATCATTCCAAGGTAGGCAAATTCGCGGGGAAGGCAGGCCAGTAAAACCGTCTCATCGAATTCGTGCTTATGAGTGACTATGGCAATATACGTGCTGTTGTCGAACGCAAGCGAATCAATTATTTGTAAAAAATCGCCGGTTCGTGTTTCAATTCCGCTCAAATTCCAGGTTTCGAAAATATCTTCGCGCTGATCAAATACAAACGGCCTGAATCCAAGCCCTGATGCGTAGTCGGCAAGGGCTTTGCCTATATGTCCGCCACCGAATATGTAAAGTTTAGGCAGGCATCCAACAGGCTCGAAATATACTTCCATGGATCCTCCGCAGTGCATTTTCAGGTCATCTTCGAGGTGAAATTCACGCGAAAATGGCATTCCGCACGAAATAATTTTCAAAGCATCCTGAATAACCTGGTATTCAATACTTCCACCGCCAATCGTACCCTTAATTGAACCATCCTGAAATACAAGCATTTTTGATCCGGCTTTTCGTGGAGTAGATCCGGTAGTTTGGGTTACTATACATAAAACAGCCGGAATTCCCTGCTCAATAACTGATCTCAGATCTTTAAAAATTTCCTGCATGAACTTATATTATCCTGCTAAATTATAAAAAAATGACCGCCATTTAATTAAAGAGACTGTTTATTTTATCGGGAAGGATTTGGGTCTTGATAAGTGCTATACCTGTCAGGTTTTAAAAGCCTGTCAGGTTTAATAAAATGATGTAAATGAAGGAATAGGTAATTTAGAAAAGTGTTAGTAATAAGAGTACTATTATCACAATAATTATCGAATAGAACTTAAAATCCGCGTATAAGTCCCAAAAATCTCTTTTCCTATTGTCCATAATAATTCATCCTTGAAATGAATTAATGATTCTATCAGTCTTGCAACAGTTCGTGTATTTCAGAAAATAAAATTCCCTGATTTTTCAGACTATAAATTACACTTTCATTCCACCGTAACTCTCACGCCTTCCGAATGTGCTGAAAACTCAGGCGCATACATGCATTGCACCGAAGTTATTCCGTTCGAGAAATCGCCTTTTTGTGTGGCAACCAATTTGTATTCGAACACATAGGTTCCTTTCGGGAGATAGGAAATGAAGAAGTTGGTGGAAGCATCCCGTGTTGATTCGTAATATCCAAGTCCATCCTGGTAGCGGTATCCTGAAAGTACATTTACCGGTTCAAAAGCTGATGCGCGCATATCCTTCAAATGGATATATTCCATATCGCGATCGGAGCGAAGTTCAACGCGGACAACAATTTTATCGCCGGTTTTAACAATCGTATTTTCAGTAACAGGTTCAATAACCGGACCAGTTGGTGTGTTGACTTCGCGGAACAGCTTTTTCGAAATACTGAGCGGCGTTTGCGCCGGTGTAATTTTATCAAGTTGTTCGAAATACTGCCAGTACAGTGCGCCCCAGGCAACTGTTGGGTTTGGATTGTTAACAGTAACTTTTCCCATTTCAGGTTTTATGGACGCAGCGTCCCAGCTGGTTTTAAAATATCCTGTTCCGGCTTCGGGTTTCGAACCGTCCTGTTTGTAAGGATCAACTTTTTCTGTCCCTAATGTAACCTCAACTTGCTTGTCGGACGCAAGTAATGAAGTTCCGCGAAGTAATAATGCGTACACTGCTTCAGTTGTGGCTTTGGTGGTTTTCCAGTCCTGGGTTTGCTTTTGCTTCAGCAGCCATATTTTCATTTCTTCCACCGATTTCTGATCGTCACTTACCTCGTCGAAAGCTTCAATAAGCAAAGCTTGTGTTTCGACCGGTGCCTGGTACCAGTTCCAGCCGCGTTGTTCATTTCGCCAGAACATTCCCGTTTCCTCGTTATGCAAGGCTGTTTCTTTCAATGAACGCATTACCAGAGAGGCTGTTTTTTCGTCACCAAAACGGTTCATGTACAAAGCTATCATCGCTTTCATGTAATTGTTCTGCGACTTCCAGTATTTTGCGGATTGCGATTTATAATATTCAAGCACTTCATAGTTTTCTTTCGCTATTGGGAAATCAGCCATAAAGTAAGTCCGTGCATACAAATACTGAATATCATCATAACCCAGATGATTATTTTTGAGGTATTCCTTATCATCTTTTTTTAGTTTTTCGAAATTGATTTTTATCTCTTCATCCAGAAAACTGATTGCTTTTTTAAGCATTTCCTGTATCTCAGTGTTTTCAACCGGATTCATCACTTCCAGATAGTAAAGATGACCAAGACCGGTTACGATATGCTGTGTGATATAGCGGCTTTCGGGCATTCCGCGAAACCAGGGCCAACCGCCATTCGGGTTCTGCATATCGCGTAGTTTTTTAAGGGCCGAAGTCTGTTCCGAAGCCATACGGTTAAGGTTGAAAAGCAAGGCAATGCGCTGTTTACGCTCGCTTTCATTGCTGGCTTCGCGCACCCAGGGACTTTCCTGCAGAAGAACTGATTTCAGTTCCTCATTCTTTTCGAGGTTCGATTTAAGAGCATCGGGTGAAATGCTTTTCCAGCTTTCGAACACGCGCTTAATTTTCGGATCGCTGTTGGCTATATGAGTAGCCAGGCTATTGGCATAATACCGGCTGAAAATCTGCTCGGCACATTCGTATGGATACTCCATCAGGTAAGGAAGAGCTTGTACAGCATACCAGGCAGGATTTGAAGTATATTCGAGCGAAAGTCTGTAATTACGCATGGTTGAACCCGCTTTCGCGGAGTTGACCAGCTTTTCGAAATTAAATTTCTTTTGCTGCATTCCGTTAACCGGCAAAGGCAAACTTTCGGTTACCAGCATACGATTAGTCAGGACCGGAATGGCTGCCTCCTCTCCATCACTGAAAGCATCAGAAGTAGCAGTGATGCGGTAAACAACGGCCTGCAATCCTTCGGGAATACTTATTTTCCAGCTTACCGGCGAGCTTTGTCCTTTCTTTACTGTAAACGGGATTTGCATTTGGGTTAAACCCAGATCAGCATCTACCGGTTTCAAAGTTAGCGCATCGAAGAAATGCAATTCGGCCATTCCCGAAAGGTCGCGGTCGCTGAGGTTGGATATTTTGGCCGCAAAATCCATTTTATCGCCTTCGCGTAGGAAACGGGGAACATTGGTGAAAATCATCAGGTCCTTTTGAGTAACCAGTGTTTTTTCAATTTGTCCATATTTCAGGTCTTTAGTGTAAGCCAGTCCCATCATTTTCCATCGGGTAAGGGCTTCCGGGGCTTTAAATTTTATTACGACTTCACCATTTTCATTGGTTGCAAGCTGTGGGAAGAAAAAGGCGGTTTCATTAAAGTCTTTGCGGAGTTGGATTGGTTTGGGATCAGTGGGTTTTTGAACTATTGGTATTTCTTTGTTTGTAACCGCAACCTCACTTTTTTTTGTTATGCTTTTACCAGGAGTTGATTCTTCTTGTTCTGGTTCTGACGCTGGCATAGCTCTGTCTTCCATGACCATATTCATTGCAATACCGGTTTTCGAATGCCTCATTATCCCGCCCGAATATCCGAAATTAAACCCAAACCAATTTAGTTGGTCATACTCATGCACAGAGGGATATGAAGTGATGCCGGAACGGTAGAACGGAGTTCCACTCTCGATACCAAAACACTGACCGCCTGACCATGAGCGGGTACCATAGAAATAATTGAAAATATTAAATGACCAGCTGTGTGGCGCAAAAACATCCAGCGAAGCATCGTACATCCCGGCAAGCATTTCGGCGGCAGCTTTTTCGCCCTTGCTGTCGCGAAGGGTTATCTGCCATTCTTCTTCCTGTCCGGGTAGCAACTTATTGCGGAAAGTAGCAAAGCTGATATCCAGTTTTTTGTTGGTATAAGGAACATTAATGAGCTTACTTAACTCAAAGGACCTGTTGTTTTTAACAAACGCGAAACTGATTGCAAAGTTGCCGCGATACTCTTCTTTTACCGGGATGCTGATCAGTTTCTGCTCTTTGCTTAGGTTGAGAATCTCGCGGCTTACAACCTTGTCCTTATGTATGATTTCATAAATTATATACGCTTTTTTTACCGGTGTGCCGATAACAAATTTCACATTTTCACCCGGTTCAGCCTGTGGAGTAAGCAAAGTAAAGAATGCAGGCGAAACGGCTTCGGAACTGCCTGACTCGGGTTTAAAAGCAGTAAAGAATTTCTTAAGCAAGACATCTTCTCCGAAAGCATCTTTTGTTTTAATTTCCATCAAATATATTCCTGCCTGCAATGCGTTTCCAACTATAATAAGCGAATCGGCCGGAGTATTAAAATTGGATGAAAACACCGGTACTTCACTTGTCCAGGTCGAGATATCATCTTCATCATTGTATACTTCACCGGGAAAATCTTTCCCGAATTCAGCTTTTGTCATCGTGAATTTGTCAGGTTTTGCCCATTTACGCGAATACAAAACCTGGTCGGGCTTGCGAAGTTTCGAAATAGTAATTGTGCCTGATGCAGCTTCTTTTTCACCATTCAGGTTGGTCGTTGTAATGGAAAATTTTACACCTGTTCCTAAATTTACGTCATCAGGCAGGTCAGTATTAACAAGCAGTGCCTTGTAGCCAACCGAAATACCGGTTTCGCTACTGTGGCTTTCGCCGTTGATATCGGCAACATCAGTATACACCGTATATGTAAACATCGGGTTGTTTTTCCTTTCAATCGTCAGATCGGGAATTGCTTTAAACGTTATTGTAAACGAACCATCGCTGCCGGTAGTGGTTTCACCATTGGTAATTTCCATTTCTTCCGATCGGGGCATTCCACGCCACCCCCACCAATATGGGAAACGGGCCTGGCGAACAACCCGGTAAGTCACTTTTGCATCAGAAACGGAACTGCCGGCATAGGCTGTTGCTAATCCTTTTACAGTAATGGTTTCACCAAGTTTGTACGATCCTTTAACCGGTTCAAATGTCACTTCAAATTTGGGCCTTTTGTATTCTTCAACCTGAACCGAAACCGATCCTGTTTCGCATCGGATAGTCATTTCCCCGGTAAGTACACCCTGAGGAGCCGTAAAGTTTCCGCTGAAAGAACCATAATCATTGGTTGTCAAAGCCTGTTTCGCAACCACCTGTCCATTCACGTCATAAAAGGTAACATCAGTTTTATATTTCGCTTTTATCTGAACATCTTCACCTTTGCGCTCAATCACAATTCCTTTAAAATAAATAGTTTGTCCCGGACGATAAATAGCCCTGTCAGTAAAAAAATGAGTCTGAACCAGAGTTTTTGGCTCATCATTGCGGTAAGTGTAGCTTGTGAAATAACTTTCTGTTATCAATTGATCGCCTTTCGTGTTAAAAACCAGGTAGAACTGGTTGTTTCGGCGGCTGTCACTTTTAGAAGGGATGGTAATCATTCCAGATTTGTCTGTAACAAATACATCACCAGCATTGCTTTCGTATTTTCGGGCTTTGGAATTGTACTCGCGGTAAAACGCCTGAACTTTAACCCCTTCGAGTGGCTGACCACTTTCACGGTGTAAAACTGCTATTTCATTTTTCCCATTACCATCACTCCGGCTGAGGTAGCTTATATTGGTTTCCCAGAAACTGTTGGCTGTAACAATTGCCGATTTGGCCGGAAACGATGCATCGTTGCTGGAAAGCAGCACATAATATCCCTGAGGCATGGCCGGCAATTTTATTTCAGCAGAATGGTCCCTGTAATCACCGTCATCCGGCAGCGCCTGTTCCCAGGCCTTTTCTGCTTTCATGCCGAGGTATTTTGCAAAGCGTTCATCCTGTTGTTTTTCCATCAGGATGCGGTCGGTTTCGGGGTCAATTTTTACTAAACGAAAATATACTTTCGACACATTATTGAATTCAGCCAATGCCAGTGATGGTTTTCCGGGAATGGATGCATAATTGGTTGTTATTGAGAAAGATGGCTGTTTTATTTGTTCAATAAGCGATTGGCAGTTTTTTGCACCGAAGCTATCAGGGAAACGGTTAATGGCTGCTTCGCAGATTTCGATGGCACGTTTCTTATCCCATTTTCTGTTTTCTGTTGTTGTTTGAATTTTATCGCCTGCTTCCACGTCGTAAGGAATGATTTCCTCATCACTTCCATTGAGATGCGAAGCTATTTGGTATGCAACTTCTGTTGAGGATGGATGATTTTTAAACCGGCTTTCAAGTTTATATAAGGCTTCCAGGTAAAGACTGTCTTTTTCGGGAAGGATACTTTTTTCGTGAACAAACGATAAACGCTTAATTTCAGCATCAACAAGTGCCGTTGGATCTTTATCCAAAAGATGGATTCCGACAATTTCCTGCAGAAGTTTCAACGCCTGAAATTCAAATGAAAATGCATCGGGCGAGATAATATTTAAACCAGCAAATTCAGCTGAGGGCGAAAAATATGCAGACTGATCCATCAAAAATGTTGCAGCAGGTTTAGTAAGCCCGGCTTCGGAAGAAGAATAAAAATCAATAGCCCTGTGAGCCAGAAAATCAAACAAAGTTGGCCTAAGTTTCTGCGAATCTTTCTGTTTAACGAGGATTTCATCGTACGAAGAAACTGCTATATCCCTGAGTAACTCTTTGTCAGTCAATGATAAAGTATAGTTCTCCATGCAGGCCGTAACCAGCTTTTTCAGGTCCCAGGTTTTAATATCATCGTTCACAAAACCTGATGTTTCGCTCCTGTTGAGAATCTGCCAACGGTTATTTTGATAATACCGCCAATAGAGTTCAGCAACGATTGAATGAAGAATTTGCTTCACCGGAGCCTGTGCCGATTTAATATCGGAAAGAGTCCGTGCTATGCTATTTTCGAAATAATCCTCCTGGAAATCCGATTCCAGTTTCATGCGGTACAACGAAGCTTTCACAAACTGGTCGGCCTGGTTGGCGGTTTTCAATTGATCGTAAATTCGTGTAACCATATCGAGTGCCGACTGCGACTGCCCCAGGCCGGAAAGCGAATCAACCTGCTGCCATTCGCTTATATATTGGTTTTGCGACATAACGGAAAAACTAAGTAAAAGGATAAGGGTGGTGAAAAATGTCTTCATAAGGCTTTAAATTACTCAAAAGATAAAGATAAGTATTTTTGGTTGTAATAAGATGCAGATTGCCCTGATTTTCCATAAATCGAATGCAAATCTACGAATCAGCTTTTAAAAAGCACGTCCTGCATCTTTCCGACAACGGCATAATTCCTGGTTACGGTTTTTAAAACAAATTCACTATGACCAGGTTGTTAATTGAAACAATTACTTACTTTTAAACGAAATTAAAACTTGGAAATGAGGATATCGCTCATAATTATACTTTTTTTCGCGTCTATTCATCTTAAGGCACAAAGTGCTGCCGAAAAGTATATCCTGAAATTCGATTCATTGGCAATAGAGGTGTTGGAAAAGTATGAAATTCCCGCCAGCCTTGTTCTGGGAGTTGCTATGCAGGAAAGCGGCGCCGGAACAAGCAAACTTTGCCGGGTTAACAAAAATCACTTTGGAGTGAAAGGCAGGGTAAAATCATCAAAAACAAAATCGGGATATGCTTATCATTACCGTAATTTTGAAAGTGATGAAGCGGCTTACCTTCACTTTGGGGAAATGATTTCAAAAAAGAAATATTACCTTACACTAAAAGGAAACATGGATTATATGAAATGGCTTAAAGCTATGAAAGCGGCGAAGTATGCAACTTCTCCTCACTGGATCAGCCATGTGGATAAAATGATAAAACGATATAATTTAACACGTTTCGATACACAATGGCCGTTCCCGTTTTTGCCTCCGCCGGCAATATGTGCGATTCCTTTAAAAAATGATATGTATCGTTTAAAACGTTAGAAATTAAGGATTGAAAAGGTGAAAGCTGAAGTTTCATAAGTATTCCCCAAAATACTTTTATACTTTTATGATTTGCCACCCTTCCATATTCAATCTCCTCAATCCCATCAATCCCATCAATCCCCTCAATCCCTAATCAGGCAACTTTGCCGTTATCGGATTCGCTAACCCTGAATACGAAATCAACTCAACCCTGGCACGCCCGACGGATTGTTCCGATTCAATAAGAATTGGCAGGCGGTTTTTATCATCAGTAATCCAGATTGTAATCGGGTATGGATCGTCGAAAGCATAACCGGTTGCTACACCTGGTCTGAAGGCAATACACCTGAATTTTCCTAGTTTGGTCTTTATCGTTTCGCGTCCTTTAAATATTATCCGCGAGTGATATACCGAATCATCGAGAAAAAAAGGGATTTCGAATGTGCCACCAGGCTGAATGTTGGAGATGTCCATTGTACGGGCAAAATAAAATGCCGAAATAATATCCTGCATGTTCGCCGGCACTTTCACTACTTTCGAAAGACTTACTGCCAAAAGGTCGTTCTGGCGAAATATTACGATGTCGTCTTTTTTATATTTGTTTTCGCGTGTGCGGCGTGTAAATTTCCATGCAATCATGGCATCCTGGTCAAAATAGCTCTCGAACCTGTCGTTAACCTTATAAAACAATTCAATAAAACCTGTAGTTTTACCTTCGCCCACCACGTGATAGGTGCTTCTTTCATTTATGATTTTGTTTTCATCTTTTACTTCAAGGGTTGCTTTGCCTCCGGTAATACTGCCTGTAAGGGCCGAATTAAAAGCAACACGAAAGGTAAGCTTCTCGCCACGCACAAAGGCTGAATTATCCACAGTTCGGTACGACTGAGCATTTGCTGATATGCTGCAGAAAAATATAAAAAAGATGAAAAAAGTCTTGAGCATCGAAAGTATGTTTGAAGTACTAACGTTCAAAAAACGTTCCAAAGTACGTATAGTTTCAGCAGTCGATCATTTATTGATGAATTTAGTCAATAATCGCGAGCCTGAATATTTCGGGACCTATACACTTTTGAACAGATTTTATTCAGGGAATAATTAATTCTTACTTCGGCTCTCTAACTTTTAATGCTCTTGCCGGGCAATAATCGGCCTGGTTTGATATTATCTGAAATTGCCGCTCCGAAACGCTGATACTGTATATACCTGGTTTTTCAATAATATAAGGAATGTTTTTAAGGCATTTTCCCGAGTGCATACACAATCCCCGATCCCACTCAATTACGTCAACCCCATTTGTAAAATATCTGATATTCTTCACATTGATGTTGCTTAAATAAATTGAGGCAAAAGTACAAAATCCGGCCTGTTGTGTCGCATATGTCTGACACACTTGATAAATCAAATCACTACTATACACTGCTCCATTCTGTTGCTGACATATTATCAGACACTTATCTCTTTTTTCTGAAAAAATCCTTCATCAACTCACTACATTCTTCTGCCAGTATTCCGCTTGTAACTTTGGTACGCGGATGCAGCACCGACGAACTAAGCAAGGAGTATCCCCGTTTAACATCTGCAGCACCATATACAATACGACTTATTTGTGTCCAGAATGATGCTCCCGCGCACATTACACAGGGCTCGACAGTTACGTACAAGGTGCATCCTTCAAGGTATTTACCACCCATAAAACCGGAAGCCGAGGTGTAAGCCTGCATTTCGGCATGAGCGGTAACATCGTTCAGTTGCTCGGTAAGATTATGTGCCCGGGCAATTACACGGTTTTCGCACACAATAACGGCTCCAATCGGAACTTCATCCTTTTCTAATGCTTTGTGAGCTTCTTTCAGCGCTTCACGCATAAACGAATCATCCGAGAAAACTGTAAACTCCATATCTTTCCTGTTTTATAAAACAAAAGTACCTGATTTAGGTTTACACTAAGCCGCTTTCGCATTTCAATACGGTTTATCAGAACAGTTTATACTGAGTAAATTATGAGAACAGACTTTTTTTAAAGGATTACAGGTTGAACACATTTAACAAGATTGATTTATTCATTCCTATGTATGGAATGTGAAAGAAAATTGTATTTTTGGGATGAATAGAAGGCTTTTTTCACGAAATATTACTAATATTGCATTTTAATTGTAAATTAGGCTAATGGTCAGAAAGTTACTATCTACAGTCAGGTTACAGATCGCAATTATTACCCTGTTTGTCGCAGGGAGTACATTTGCCAATAGCAACACCAACGACACTGCTACAACACACCAGGTTCAGGCACACGAAGGCGCACACGCCGAAAAAGCATTCGATGCCGGCGCGATGATCATCGATCATATTGTGGATGCACACGAGTGGCATATTCTTACATACAACGATTTTCACCTTTCCATTCCTTTGCCCGTAATTTTGCTCGATAATGGCAAACTGGTATCATTCAGCGCAAGTCATTTTCATCATGGTCACGATGTCTACAAAGGCTATAAATTGATGACAGAAGGTGAAAACAAGGGTAAAATTGTAAAAGTATCAGAAGATGGAACTGTTGATGTTTCTGCTAAAATTCCGCTTGATTTTTCTATTACCAAGAATGTAGTGTCATTATTTATAAGCCTGTTATTACTCTGTTTTATCTTCATTTCAATAGCAAACCGGTATAAAAAGCATCCTGATACAGCTCCTAAGGGATTGCAGTCAATTCTGGAGCCTATCATTCTTTTCGTTCGCGACGATATTGCAATTCCCGGCCTGGGTAAAAAGAATTACAAACGTTTTATGCCTTTCCTGCTGACGGTATTTTTCTTTATCTTTTTCAACAATCTACTCGGACTAATACCAATTTTTCCTGGTGGAGCCAATCTCACGGGAAATATCGCCATTACCCTTGTACTTGCTTTGTTCACTTTCGTGATTACAACATTTATAGGCAACAAGAATTACTGGATGCATATTTTTAATGCTCCTGGAGTTCCCTGGTGGCTTAAATTTCCAATTCCGCTCATGCCTATCGTTGAGTTCCTGGGAGTACTTACAAAACCATTTGTATTAATGGTCCGTTTGTTTGCCAACATCACTGCCGGTCATATTATTCTGCTTGGTTTCATGAGCCTGATCTTTATTTTCGGTAACATGAATGTTTTTGCCGGTTACGGAGTATCGGTATTTTCTATTGCTTTCGGTGTATTTATGACCATGCTCGAATTGCTGGTTGCTTTTATCCAGGCATATGTATTTGCCTTGCTTTCGTCCATTTACTTCGGAATGGCTATGGAAGAACATCATCACGCCGAAGAACACACTCCTGAACACTAAATCTTTTTATTAATCACCATAATTCAATTCTTATGTCACTCTTAAGCGTTTTATTACAAGAAGCAGCAAACCTTGCTCCCGTTGCAAAAATGGGTGCCGGTATTGGTGCTGGTATTGCAGCTATCGGTGCCGGTATCGGTATTGGAAAAATCGGTGCTTCGGCACTCGAATCCATTGCCCGCCAGCCTGAAAGCGTTGGCGATATCCGTTCGAACATGATTGTGGCTGCTGCACTTATCGAAGGGGTTGCTTTCTTCGCTATTGTGGTTTGTCTGCTCATTTTGTTCCTGTAAAAACAATTTTCGGCTACAGTATCCCTGCAACTGGCAGGGATGCAGTGGCTGAATAAGTACTGAATTTTTGAAAAAGAAAAAATATTAATTACTCATACCCTGAACTATGCAATTAGTAACTCCCGGTATAGGACTCATTTTCTGGATGCTGGTTTCATTCAGCCTCGTAATGTATATACTTGCAAAATATGCATGGGGGCCAATCATGAAAGGTATACATCAAAGGGAAGATACCATCGAAAAGGCCTTGGAGGCTGCCAATGATGCAAAAAAGGAAATGCTCCTTTTAAAAGCAGGTAACGAGCAGCTGCTCCGCGATGCTAAGGACGAACGCGATGCCTTGATGCGCGATGCCCGCAAAGTGAAAGAAGCAATCCTTGAGGAAGCCCGTGTTAAAGCAAATGAAGAATCGGCCCGCATTTTGGAAAATGCCCGCGAAAATATTCAATTCGAGAAAATGGCCGCTATTAACGACCTTAAAAACCAGATTGCTTCAATCTCCATCGAAATTGCTGAAAAGCTGATTGGTAAAGAACTCGAAAACAAAGAGCAACAGCAGCAACTCACCGAGAAACTCCTGAAAGACGTAAAAATTAATTAAGCAGAAAACCCACACACCCTCAAATGAGTTATACCAAAATAACCTTACGTTATGCTGCTGCTTTTTTCGACCTTGCCACTGAAAAAGGCATAGTTGAAAAAGCTAATGAGGACATGGCACTGCTAGGTAATGTATGTACCTCGAACCACGATTTTGTCCGTATGCTGCAAAATCCGGTTATACATGCTGATAAAAAGAATAAGGTGGTGACACAGATTTTTGGAGATTCTGTAAACAGGATGTCGCTCAACTTTATGAATCTGATGATACGTAAACGCCGCGAACGCTACCTTCCTTCAATTGCTGAAGCTTTTAATGATCTTTATAAAATATCCAAAGGCATCAAAACAGCATATGTAACTTCAGCTGTTTCCCTGGTTGCCACCGAAAAGGCCGGCGTACTTGACATTCTAAGGAAACTTACCGACAAAAAAATAGACCTGGTTGAAAAAACCAACGAAGACCTTATCGGAGGTTTTGTTATTAATATAGATGATTACCAGGTTGATCAGAGTATAGCAACAAAAATAAAAGAACTTAAAAAGGATTTTGAAAAAAACCTGTTTATAAAAGGATTTTAAAAAAGAGGTTTTAGGTGTCAGGGTTCAGGGTTTAACGACCTTTACAGTCCATTCACCATTCACCATTAACTCATATTACCACTATGGCAGAAATTAAACCCGCAGAAGTAACTGCAATACTGCGGCAGGAATTGGCCGGTTTTTCAACTGAAGCCGAAATAAAAGAAATAGGATCCGTATTGCAGGTAGGCGACGGAATTGCCCGTGTTTACGGCCTCACCAACGCACAATCGGGCGAACTTGTAGAATTTGTTAAAACCGATATCAAAGGTATTGTACTCAATCTTGAAGAAGATAATGTGGGTGTTGTACTTTTGGGTGATGCAAAAGATATAAAGGAAGGCGATAAAGTTGAACGTACGAAACGTATCGCAAGTATAAAAGTTGGTGCCGGAATGCTTGGCCGGGTTATTAATACCTTGGGTGAACCTATTGACGGTAAAGGCGAGTTAAAAGGCGAACTCTTCGAAATGCCTATTGAGCGAAAGGCTCCGGGTGTTATTTACCGCCAGCCGGTTACCGAACCTTTGCAAACCGGTATTAAAGCAATCGATGCAATGATTCCTATCGGCCGCGGGCAGCGTGAGCTTATTATTGGCGACCGCCAAACCGGTAAATCGGCCATTGCTATTGATACAATTATCAATCAGAAAGAATTTTTCGATAAAGGAGAACCCGTTTTCTGTATCTATGTAGCTATTGGTCAGAAAGGTTCAACCGTTGCCAATATTGTAAAAACGCTCGAAGACCATGGCGCAATGGCATATACTGTTGTGGTTATGGCCACTGCCAGTGACCCTGCTGCCATGCAGTTCTATGCACCGTTTACAGGTGCTGCCATCGGCGAATTCCTGCGCGATACCGGACGTCCTGCTTTGGTTATTTACGATGATCTTTCGAAACAGGCAGTGGCATACCGCGAAGTTTCACTCTTGCTCCGCCGCCCGCCGGGACGCGAAGCCTATCCTGGTGACGTGTTCTACCTGCACTCACGACTGCTCGAACGTGCTGCAAAAATCATCAAGAGCGATGAAATTGCAAAGCAAATGAATGATCTTCCCGAATCAATTAGGCACCTTGTTAAAGGTGGAGGTTCACTAACAGCTTTACCAATTATCGAAACCCAGGCCGGCGACGTATCAGCATATATTCCTACCAACGTAATTTCAATTACCGACGGGCAGATTTTCCTCGAAACGACACTGTTCAATTCCGGTATCCGCCCTGCTATTAACGTTGGTATTTCAGTATCGCGTGTGGGTGGTAATGCCCAGATAAAGGCTATGAAAAAAGTGGCAGGAACACTTAAACTTGCCCAGGCTGAATACCGCGAACTCGAAGCGTTCTCAAAATTCGGTTCCGACCTCGACGCTGCTACTAAAAACATTCTTGAAAAAGGTGCCCGTAATGTTGAAATTCTGAAACAACCTCAGTATTCACCGGTCCCTGTCGAAAAGCAGATTGCCATTATTGCCTGCGGTACACGTGGATTACTGCAAAAAATTCCGGTAAGTTCAATTCATGATTTTGAAGTTGAATTCCTGCATCACCTTGAAGTCAGCCACAAAGAACTCCTGGCGGACCTGAAACAAGGAAAACTTGATGATCAGATACTTGCAAGCATCGACAGCATTGCCAAAGAAACAGCAGCCAAGTATATTAAGTAAAGTACCTGCATCTTCTTATCCCGGTAGGAATGCAGCTTTTATTGATTAACCCAAATCTATGGCGAATCTAAAGGAAGTAAGGATCAGGATCGCTTCGGTAAAATCGACACAGCAGATCACAAGCGCCATGAAAATGGTTGCAGCCTCGAAGTTGCGCAGAGCCCAGAATGCAATTCTGAAAATGCGTCCATATGCTGCGAAGCTTAAGGATATACTGCAAAACCTGAGTGCAAGTCTCGATTCAGGTGATGGTAATATGTACACTGAACAGCGTAATCCCGAAAAAGTATTGCTGGTTGTGATTACTTCTAATCGTGGATTGTGCGGCGCTTTTAACACGAATATTCTTCGTACTGCCGTTCAGCGGATTCATGACGAATATGCATCACAAAACAGCTCTGGTAATGTGAGTGTGCTTACTATTGGCAGGAAAGCCAGCGAGTTCTTCAGCAAAAGAGGATATAATGTTATTTCATCTCACGATTCTGTCTTCGACAACCTCACTTATGAAAATGTATCTGCGATCGCTACAGGTGTGATGGATTCTTTTGCTACAAAACATTTCGACAGGATTGATATTGTTTACAACCAGTTTAAAAACGCTGCTGTTCAGAAAATTACGGTTGAACAGTTTCTACCGGTTGAGGCTCCGGCCAAAACAGAAATAGTGTCGAAAGTGAATACAGATTTCATCTTTTTACCTTCGAAAGAAGAGATTGTAGATGAATTGATACCAAAGTCACTCAGAATTCAGTTCTACAAAGCCGTTCTTGATTCGAATGCATCCGAACATGGCGCTCGCATGACAGCCATGCACCAGGCTACCGAAAATGCCGGTGACCTGATTAAAGAGCTTAACCTGGCCTACAACAAAGCCCGCCAAGCCGCAATTACAAAGGAAATCCTCGAAATAGTAAGCGGAGCCGAAGCCCTGAAGAATACTTAGAGGGATTGTAGCTGTTTTTGAACAGGAACAGGCGTTGTTTGTTTAAACTTTGATACTAAAGGGTATTAAAATACTTAATATTTATTACTATGATAAAAGAAGCAGTTGAAACAGCCATTATTAAACAAATCAAAAATGAGGAACATTCCTCGCGTTTATACCTGTCGATGGCATCATGGTGCCAGGTGAACGGGTATCCCGGAGCTGCAGCATTTCTTTACAAACAAACTGATGAGGAGCGTATGCACCAGCTGAAATTTGTGCATTATCTTAATGACAGGAACGGTTACAGCAAATTACTAGCTCTCGACAATCCTACGGCAGAGTATGCATCATTACTGGATGTTTTCGAAAAAGTAATGGCACATGAGGAATTTATTACTTCTTCAATCAATGATTTGTATGAGGTAACAGTAACAAACAGGGACTATACAACGGGAAGTTTCCTGCAATGGTTTATCAATGAGCAGATTGAAGAGGAAAGAACAATGCATGGTATACTTGATAAGATGAAACTCGCCGGTAATGAAGCAGGTGGTTTGTTCCATATTGATAAAGAGCTTTCAGATATGGCTGCTGCAAAAGTGGTAGCACCTTTGGTGACTGAATAATATTGGAATACAATTTTCGAAAAGCTGCTTCTGATCAGGGGCGGCTTTTTTGCTTTCAGAGAGTATAACATGCTTACTCAAATGTTTAGTAAGAAGGAGTATGATTCTTATTAAGACTTTGCCCATTTGAAATGATTTGCAACTTAGCGAATTAGGCTCTTCAGTCAAAGGCTGAAAATCCGTGCCAGTACTATTTCCAAAATAATTTAATACTTTTACTTAAAGTAAAAATGAACAGTCAAATGAATAGAAAATGGAATTCATTTAATCTTTTCTCAGCTTACTTTGAGCATGGATGAATTGATTTATTGGCATTGATGCGGAGTACAATACATGCTAGCTTGGTTTGGGATAAAATATGGCCCCGGATATACAGTGGGATTTTCATTTGGTGAAGGTAATACGACCCCCGGATGGACTGGCTGGTTGCCCTAATTTAAAATGTGGTGTTGTGGAAAGAAAATACTTTATAATCATAGCAGGATTGGCTGCTTTTTGCCTCTTGTGTTTTTTATTCTATCGAAACTATTTAGTTTCTAAATTTAGATATTTTGAAGAATTCAATGGTAAAATTGAAAAAGTTGATAAATATATAAAGGGCGATTGGGGAGTTTATGTTGATGGCAAATGGAGATATCTTGGTTTAGATGGGGCTTGTATTGATACTTTGTTTGTTGGCGATAGTATTTTTAAAATGCCGAAAAGTTACTCAATCATTATTAAAAGTAAAGCGCTCAACTTTAAGGCAACTGAATATAATTGCAATAAAGGATACCATTTATATTAAATCGAATAATCGAATTTAAAGTGAAAATTTCAATGAAAAATACAATTATTATCTTCTTTATAATTCTGACTCTACAGAATTGTAATATTCAGACAACAGATATTTTGAAAAATGAATACATCCCCGTTGACATCAAAGAACAAATCAAAAAGCTGAATAGTGAGTTCTTTCAAGGATTAAAAAATAGAGATTTTTCTTCTATAAAATCATTAATGGCGGACACTTTACTAAATATGGGTATCGAGAATAATGGTTTTATCAAAACAATGAGTTCTGTTATTAACCCTGAAAATTATAAAATATTAGACGAATATCATCTTAAAAATTTGGTCATAGGGGAAAGTACAATTATCACTTCAGGAAAAGCAAATGATACTGATTATTCAATAAATTTCACTCCACTAACTAAAGAAACATACATCTCCTTATTATTACCCACAGGAGCTAATCAGGATTTTTTAGTTACTGTTGTTTATGGGAAATACAATAATAAATGGAAAATCAATATTTTATTATTTGGGCAACGCAGATTATATGGAAAAACAACTCCTGAATACTACAGGATAGCATTAAATAGTTACAGTAAATCACAGCTATTTGATGCACTTTATTATATCTCATTATCCAAACTAATTTCCCACCCGGCTAAATCTTTTTATATCTTTAATATAGACCAGGAAATCAATGACTTTGACTTCAAGATTAAAAAAGAGATAAAATCTAATTATCAAATACCATTTGTAGTTAAGAGTATACAATCTCATCCAATTATAATTGGATTTGATATGAAAGTTCTAAAAAAAGATTTCTGCCCAATAGTTGATTATGTTACAACCCTTAGTATTGAAGATACCACAGCACTGAAAGAAGAAAATAGTATACTAAAAGATGTTGTTAAACAACAATTTCCAGGAATTTATAAAGGGGAAAGAAATGTTTATTACAAAGCATACAATGAAATACCAAATGGGACAAAAGCGATTAATTTTCATAGTTTTGTTGATAATGACAGAGAATAGACTTACGCTCTGGAGAAGGGTATTTATTGCCTGATATTCTGCGTGATTAAATGAAGTTTACCAGTAAGGCAGTGCTTAAGGCAATTATTCATCACTATAACACAATTTATGCTATTTTAATTATGGTTTAATAAATAGGTGTTTTTCCTGTATGTTTTACTTTATTACGGTTATATATTTGTATGCATTAAAGATATAAGTGTTATGGGCACAAAATACATTCCGATCGAACAGGCTGTTGAAATGCGAAACGAGTATTTTGGAGCAGACGCGCCCCTGCTTAAAGCTAAAGATGCCCAGAATAATCATGTAGCCACCGACTTTGCCTGGATAAAGCTGGATGAACTGAAAGATTTTCTGGCGACAATTGATCTGGTTCAATCTTTAAACAATATGGAAGTTACGGGTGTCAGGATTTACTTTTCTGCCTAACCGAATAAATCTCATTTTGATTCAACCGGCAATCCGATTCCTTATCCCATGAGGGAATCAGTTTTTATGGTCCCAACCCTGAAGGTTGCATCAACCCCTTTGTCACTTCAATATGAAAACCTGGAAAATCTTCCTTTTTTTATTGAACCGGTTGGCAACGACGGTCCCCTGAAAGGAGACAGGGTTATTATTAAAAGCATTTTGAATCAATTTGATAATCAGCCGGGTTTTGAACAGAACCCAACAGCCAGGTCAACAAGTTTAATTGCCGATACATTACAAATGGTTCCGCCACCAGCAACCATTGATTAATATGCTTAATGACATACTGTCTGTTAAAAATGTTGTACTGCTTTTAATGGTATTGCAATTTGTTACAGCAATAATCGGTACACTTTACTATGGTAATTATAAAGGTTCTTTTTTAAAATATTTTTTGCTGGTTCTTTGGTATACTGCTATTAATGACTTTGTTTCCGGGTATTTCATCCGATACTTTAACGGGAACACTGTAATTTTATATAACATTTATCAGATATTGGTATTCTGTTACATATTAATACTTTTCAGAAGCTCATTATCTAACCGGAAATATAAAAAATGGATAAGCCCATTCATTTTTGCTTATTTATGTTCGGTTGCGATAATGAGCTTTTTTGATAGTTTCCGGTACGATTACCAGGTAAATTCATTTATAATTGGAGCAATATTTATAGTGGTAAGCATAAGCTTTTATTTTTCCGAGATTTTAAGGTCCGACAAAATTATTGAAATAAATTACATTCCTCTCTTTTGGATAAGCATTGCAATGCTGGTGTATTATGTACCAAGCATCCCCTTTTTCGTTGTGCGGAAGTATTATGTAAACTCTCCTACCATTCCATATATTTTTTACCTCAATTATTTTCTTATATTTGTGGTTAACGTATTATATATCATTGGATTTATATGGAGTGGGAAGGATCAGAAGGCTTAATATTTTCCATTATTGGCTTAATAGGATTATGTGCAATTATTATCTTTCTTTTTATTGTTTTTCAAAAGAAGAAGAATATTCTCCTCCTTAAGCAAATTGAAGCGGAAAAGTATTTTGAAAAAGAAATTGTTGAATCCCAGATCGAAATCAGGGAACAAACCCTCCGTAATATAAGCTGGGAACTACACGACAATATAGGGCAACTGCTTACACTTGCTAAAATTCAATTGCAAAGAATTCCTGAGCATCCCGAAGCAATTAATGATGTTAATGATAATCTGGGCAATATCCTTACGGAAGTAAGGGCTTTATCCAGGATTATCAGCCCCGACTTTCTTTCGAATGTGCGGCTTGTTGAAGCCCTTCAACTCGAAATAGACCGGTTCAACCGCCTGAATTTCATAGAATCCGAACTTGAAGTACAGGGTAACCCCCAAACCCTTGATGCTAAAGTAGAAATAGTGATTTTCAGGATTATGCAGGAGTTTTTCTCCAATATAATTAAACATTCTAAAGCTTCGAAATTATCAGTAAATTTGAATTTTACTGATACTAATCTAATTATCACTGCTTCGGATAATGGAATAGGGTATAATACCCGGCAAAAAGCTAATAATGGCCTAGGTATCATCAATATGAAGAAACGAGGCAACCTGATTAATGCAGAAATTAACATAACATCCGAGATTGATAAGGGGACAACTTTAACAATCAGGCACAGAATAAAATAGTCATGAAGTACTCGGTAGTAATTGTCGAAGATCATACTTTGCTGTTGCAGGCAATTGCCGAAATAGTAATGCGGTTTGAGAATTTCGAAGTTTCTTTCCTATGCAAAAATGGTGCTGATCTGATAGATAAACTAAATATCGCCGAATCAAAACCCGATCTTGTGTTGATGGATGTTAACATGCCTATTATGAATGGCATAGAAACAACAAAATGGCTTTCCGAAAATTTTCCCGAGATTAAAGTACTTGCTCTTACCGTAGTTGAAGATGAACACACTATACTTAAAATGCTGCGTGCAGGAGCCAGGGGATATCTGTTAAAAGATGTAGATAAAAATACCCTGGAAACTGCTCTTAATAAAGTCATGGAAACTGGTTACTTCCATTCGAATACGGTTGCTAATATACTTTATAATTCTGTGTCAGGAAGGACAAATTCCGAAATGATTCTAAAAAAGACAGAAATAGAGTTCCTGAAATTACTGTGTACAGAACTGACATATAAGGAGATAGCGGATAAAATGTTTTTAAGCCCCAAAACCATTGACGGATATCGTGATACTTTATTTATAAAACTGAATGTTAAAAACCGGATTGGATTAGTATTATATGCGATAAAAAATGACATTTTTATACTCTGACCGGATCAATAAGACCGGATAAAAAAAAACAGCGGAAGTAACCTCCCGCCGTTTTAAACTCACAGCATTCCACTGTGTTTCCCTTTGCCAAAAGAAATATTGTAATGTATCAAATCAACCAATGATGGTTATAGTAGTATAAAAATCATGCAAAAAAATTACGGAAAGGGGAGAAACACCCAATGTTATTGCATAAGTAGTGGAAAATATTTTTTAATGTTTTGATAATGAATTGTATATCTACACAAGATTAATTTTAAATAATTCTTCCTCTATGAAGGGCTAAATGAAAAAGGAGACAGGCTTGTTCCAAAATGGGAATTTGTAGCCAATTTAGAACCGGATTACTTTCAACGCCTTCCCTGATTTCAAAAACCCTTTTATGATTTGCTGAATATCCCGGTTATCGTTATACCGGGTAATGCAATCTTTTAATTGTGCGGGATCAGCAATGCTTTCTTCCCGGCTTATCCATCCGAATCCTGCAAATACATTATTTTCGACCAGCACCACCGATACTTCATCTTCGTTCCGGCCATTATCAATTATAGCCATATCCGACCATTTGTGCTCAAATCCGGCCAATGCTGCTTCTACCCGCAGGTTATATGCTTCAGGCGGTTCCTTTCCAATACATGCCCCGGAACACTGACCTATTGAATGTTGGAAGCAGGCGCCGTGATTCTGGTACAACCCGCACAATTTCTGGCAAAGATCATATTTGGCAGCCAGGCTATGAACCAATACCAAAGCTTCATCAAAAGAAGCAAAAACGGTATGAGGTGTTCCGGTAGATTTTATTTTTTCAATCTGAATTATATGGTATCCTGCCTGTGTAAAAAATGAATATAAACCGTATTTGTAAAGTGTTCGTCTCTGAAGCCTGTTATATAACGGTTTGTGTTTTTTTATTTCGGCCGATTCGTGTAATAAGGCAATCAACTCGCTGCCTGTTTCTTCATAACTGATACCGGCTGTATTCGAACGCATTTCAATAGCCCTGTTGGTGCTGCTGTTCTGAAAGTGTGATAAAACCCGTGCATGGATATTTTTACTTTTCCCGATGTAGAGTAACCTGCCGTTTTCGTCGTGAAAATAATACACCCCGGCAGCTGTAGGTAAACGATTGAATACCGAACGATCGAGTTTTTCATGAAGTCCGTCAGTCGGAATCTGGTTAAGGGTAGGATCAACGCTGAGTAATCGTTCGAAAAGTCTTACAGTAGCAAGGGCATCACCCGCAGCACGGTGACGCGAAGTAATCTGAATCCCCAGGTTATTACATAAATTCCCCAGGCTGTAGGATTTATACCCGGGAAGGAGTTTCCGCGACATTTTAACAGTACACAATACCGGCCTTTTGTATTTATAACCCAGATTAAGAAATTCCTGCTTTACAAAACTGTAATCGAACGCGGCATTGTGGGCCACAAATGTGCAACCTTCGGTTATTTCGACAATATCGCGGGCAACTTCATAAAATTTGGGAGCATCCTTAAGCATTTCGTCCGAAATGCCTGTAAGGCGGGCAACGAATGGCGGGACTTTACATTCGGGATTAATCAGAGTGGAGTATTCATTTACTATCGATTTCCCATCGTGAATATAAATGGCTATTTCTGTAATCCGCTCCCGGCTGGCATTACCACCGGTGGTTTCAATATCAATTATTGCGTACACTACAAAGTATTGTAAAACTTCAAAGATACTTTACAAAACCATTCAACTCACCACTTTGTCAAACATAATTGCATTCAGTTAGTTGCATATGAATATTTAGTCAGTTAATAATCAACTAAATATATTAAAAGGACTGTTAATATTTCTTACAGAATGCAAAAAATATATACCTTTGCAACTCTTTTCAAAAAAAATCAGGTTATGGCACAGGAAGTTAAAATTTTTTCAGGCAGGGCAACACGTTACCTGGCCGAGAACATAGCACTTAGCTTCGGAACAAAACTTGGTGAAGTTCAGGTTATTGTGTTCAGTGATGGAGAGTTTACGACCTCATTTGAAGAGAACCTTCGTGGAAACGATGTGTACATTGTTCAATCCACTTTTCCTCCTGCAGTGAACCTGTTGGAGCTTTTGCTTATGGTTGACGCTGCTAAACGAGCTTCGGCCAGGCAGATTACTGCCGTGATTCCTTATTTTGGCTTTGCACGGCAGGATCGTAAAGACAAACCGCGGGTCCCGATTTCGGCTAAACTTATTGCTAACCTGCTCACTGCTGCAGGAGTTCAGCGACTTATAACCATTGATCTTCATGCTGATCAGATCCAGGGATTTTTTGATGTACCTGTTGATCATTTGTATGCTTCCTCCATTTTTTTACCTTTTATCAAAAAACTGAACCTTCCCAATCTGGTTTTTGCGTCACCCGATACCGGAGGTACCCGCAGGGCAGCCTCGTATGCTAAGGCCCTCGATACAGGTTTTGTTATCTGCTACAAACAACGTTCGAAAGCCAACCAGGTAGATTCGATGGCACTTATCGGTGATGTGAAAGGCAAGGATGTAGTATTGCTCGATGACATTATTGATACTGCAGGAACCATAACCAAAGCAGCCCAGATCATGATCGAAAATGGTGCGTCAAGTGTAAGGGCATTCTGCACTCACCCCATTTTATCAGGCGAGGCTTTTGAACGCATCGATAATTCAGCCTTTACCGAAGTAATTGTAACCGATACCATTCCTTTAAGGCACGAAAGTCCTAAAGTTAAAGTGCTTAGTACAGCCACGCTCCTGGCAGATGTAATCAAAAGGGCACACAATTACGAATCCATTTCGTCTCTTTTTAAAATCAAATAATAACAATTAAAAATCAATTCACATGAAAACAGTATCTATGAGCGGTTCGCTTCGCGCGAACGTAGGGAAAAAAGATGCTAAAATGAACAGGGCCAGCGGTCAGATACCATGCGTATTATACGGTGGTAAAGAAGAGCTTCATTTTGCGATCGAGTCGAAAGTCCTCGACACCATTATTTTCACACCTTACACCTACCTGATCGACCTCGACATCGATGGAAGAAAGTTCACTGCAACTTTACAGGATATTCAGTATCACCCGGTTTCGGACCAAACCTTACATGCCGATTTTCTCCAGGTAACGGCAGGTAAACCGATTATTGTAAGTCTTCCTATACGTATCGAAGGAAACTCTCCCGGAGTATTACGCGGGGGAAAAATTGTTAAGAAATTCCGTAAGCTGAAAGTTAAAGGTTTGTCTGAGCATATGCCCGAAGAAGTTGTAATCAACATTTCGAAAATGGAAATTGATGATGTTGTCAGGATCAGCGATATTAAAATACCTCATATTGAAATACTTGAAGTTCAGGCCAATATGGTTATTACTGTAGCTTCAACCCGCGCTGTTGAACCAACTGCTGTTCCAGGTGCCAAATAATCCGGGATAGTAAAAATTGCATAAAGAAAGGTACAAGGTTCTGAACTTTGTACCTTTCTTGTTTTTCAGGAAGTCGGGGAAATAGGAAAATATAATAGCCTGATAACTTAGGTTGTAAACAAAATGACAGATTCTTCAGATATCAGTTATTGCTGGTTTACGATTGATGAATATTTTCTATAAGTATTATCCCACAACCCGGTATCTTCAGGCTCATATCTTTTCAAAGGGAATGATTTTCTGGTAATATCCCTTATTCCAGCAACATTTTTAACAATTCCAAGTGCCAGGGCCTGTACCATAATATTCCCGGTAGCAGTTGCTTCATCGAGAGAAGCAATTACCGGAATTCCACAACAATCGGCAGTAAACCGGCAAAGCAATTCGTTTTTTATTCCACCTCCTGTCATATATATAGTTTCAGGTATTATTCCACGCAAGGATTCAATCTGACTGGTTACAACCTTGAATTTGAAAGCAAGCCCTTCGAGTATAATCCGGATAATTCCGCCATGGGTTTGAGGGGCGTTTTGTCCTGTATTTTCACAATAAGCAGTTATGGCTGCAGGCATGTTATCCGGGTGAAAAAAGGACGCGTGATCTGTATCAATAAACGCAGCAAACGGATTGGCCTCACCGGCGAGGATCACCATATCGGCAAACGAATAATTATTTTCTTTCCAGGCTTTGCGGCATTCCTGCAGCAGCCAGAGTCCCGTGAGATTTTTCAGGATGCGGAAAGTATGTCCGGCCCCGCCTTCGTTAGTGAAGTTGAGCTGTTGCGATTTTTTGGTAACGACCGGGGTAGCTGATTCAAATCCCATCAGGCACCAGCTGCCGGTACTTATATAAGCCCAGTTGGTTTCGGTTGCCGGTATGGCTGCAATTGCCGATCCTGTATCGTGCGATACCACGGCAACAACCGGGATCCGTGCAATGCCTGTTTCGTAAGAAATAGTATTCGAAATACTGCCTATGATAGTTCCCGGTTCAGCTATTCGGGGCATGATACTTAGAGGGATTCCCAGTTTTTTAAAAATGTCCTGGTCCCACATCCGCTTCACCGGATTGTAAAGTTGAGAAGTAGTAGCAATACTGAACTCAGTCTGAATGATTCCGGTTAAAAGATAATTGAAGATATCGGGTATAAAAAGCAGGTGCTTAGCTTTTAAAAGCGGCCCGTATTCTATCTTTTGTAACCCAAGCAACTGGAAAAGAGAATTGATCTGCGAAATCTGAACGCCGGTTTGTCCGTAAAGTTTATCCGCTGACATCAGTTCCGCAAAAGCTTCCACCATGCCGTTATTCTTTACATCGCGGTAAATAAAAGGTTTAGTCAGTTCTGCTTCTTCGTCAAGAAGTGCAAAATCAACTCCCCAGGTATCTATGGCTATGCTTTCGACAGGAATATCCTGTTCGGCAATTATGGTAAGGCTTTTCTTGATTTCCCGCAAAAGAAAGTCAATATTCCAGTAGCCATGTCCATCGTCAAATACAGGTTCATTTACAAAGCGATGTATTTCCCTCAGAGTGATTTGCCCGTCAGCCAGTTCGCCAAGCATAGCGCGACCGCTGCCTGCACCGAGGTCGATTGCAAGGAAAGTGTTTTTCATAGGTTTTTCTGAAAGGGAACATTAAACATTTAACACAAAATGAAGAATGTTAAAAGAGCGAAAACAAGGGATGAACTAAAGCTAAATCACTTTTACATTCTTTATTCAATGTTTAGTGTTTTTCTTTTTAATGAAACAAACCAGTGACGGGTTTATCCTTTGATCTTTATCCTTATCAACTCACCGATTTTGTCTAAAGGTATGCGTTCCTGAAGCATAGTATCGCGGTCGCGGATGGTTACAGTATTATCCTCCAGTGTTTGATGATCAACTGTTATACAGTATGGCGTGCCAATGGCATCGTGACGGCGGTATCGCTTCCCTATCGAATCTTTCTCTTCGTACTGGCACATATAGTCGTACTTGAGCGTATCCATAATTTCGCGGGCTTTTTCGGGCAAGCCATCTTTGCTTGTCAAAGGTAGGACAGCACATTTTATGGGAGCAAGAACCGGTGGTATGCGCAATACTACACGTTCCGATCCGTCTTCGAGCTTTTCTTCAGTGTAAGCGTGGCTTAGGATAGCAAGGAAAGTACGGTCGAGGCCTATGGAAGTTTCAATTACATAAGGAACGTAATTCTCATTGAGTTCGGGGTCGAAATACTGGATTTTTTTACCCGAATGCTCCTGATGGGCTTTTAAATCAAAATCGGTACGCGAATGAATACCTTCGAGTTCTTTGAAACCGATAGGGAATTCAAATTCAATATCAGCGGCGGCATTGGCGTAATGCGCCAGTTTTTCATGTTTGTGGAAACGGTATTTCGAAGCAGGGATTCCGAGCGAAAGATGCCAGTTCATGCGGGTTTCTTTCCATTTTTCGAACCATTCGAGTTCGGTGCCGGGGCGAACAAAAAACTGCATTTCCATCTGCTCGAATTCGCGCATACGGAAGATAAACTGCCGGGCCACGATTTCGTTACGGAAAGCTTTTCCGGTTTGGGCTATTCCAAAAGGGATTTTCATCCTGCCGGTTTTCTGAACGTTGAGGTAATTTACAAAAATACCCTGTGCTGTCTCAGGACGGAGATATATAACATTTGCATCTTCACTGACTGAACCCATTGATGTGCTGAACATCAGGTTAAACTGACGAACATCAGTCCAGTTCCGGCTTCCCGAAACAGGGCAAACGATTTCGAGGTCTTCGATAAGTTTTTTTACATCAGCCAGGTCGTTGCGTTCCATGGCACTATAAAAACGTTTTGTGGTATCATCAATTTTCTGCTGGTATTCAAGTACACGTGCATTGGTGGCAATAAACTGGTCTTTATCAAAAGTATCGCCGAAGCGTTTTGCCGCTTTTTCAACTTCCTTATCGATTTTATCCTGCCATTTAGCCATCTGGTCTTCGACCAGTACATCGGCACGGTAACGTTTTTTCGAATCGCGGTTATCAATAAGCGGGTCGCTGAAAGCATCCACGTGACCGGAAGCTTTCCAGGTAGTAGGGTGCATGAAAATAGCGGCATCCAGGCCCACAATATTTTCGTGATATTGTACCATCGATTTCCACCAGTACTGGCGGATATTGTTTTTCAGTTCTACGCCATTTTGCCCGTAATCGTACACTGCGCTAAGGCCGTCATAAATTTCGCTCGACGGAAATACAAACCCATACTCCTTGGCATGGGATATAATTTTTTTGAAAATTTCTTCGTTTTGTGCCATGAGGCAAAGGTAGCCAAAAAATGTAAATTGACAAGAAGTGCAGTGGGAGGGGGACATGGGGACAAGGAGAGGGGGGACTGGGAGAATGGGTGAGGGGAGATGTTTTCACAAGGGAACGGAATAATGTGATAATTCGGTAATGTGACAATTCGACAATTCGGTTATTCAGCAATTCAGTGATGTGAAAATTTGCTAAACTACTAATGTGATGTTTTAAACTGTAAACAAGAGAAATTTCCGCTCATCGAATCATGGGGCTAAAGCCCATATCGTATTGGCTATTAATATTTCCCGACCTGAAGGTCGTGGCTTTTAAAGCGCGGTAAATTATCCTGTTCAAGATATAAACTGATATTTGAACATTACATTCTTTTACCCTGCGTTGGGTGTTGAAACATGGCACCCGGCACCAATAATGAAAACGGCTAAATTACTCTAATCCAATAATCTATCTCAGGGTGATTTTCAGTTCTGGATAAAAAGCGCATCTTTCAATCCCTTGTTGATTTTGTAATTCTTCAGATCAATTTCAATTACGCCCTTTTTTGAATCTTTATCATTTGCCTTTGGTTTCGATTGAGGGTTTTGAATATCAGTAGCAATGGCTTTTGGCACCTTAAACTTTTTCACATCAACGGTAAAAATCATTCTGTCGGGCAACCCGTATCCGATTTGCGACGTGTAGAAATAATCAATTTGTATCGTTCCGCTCGATCGTGTGGTTAGCTGCGATCTGAGAACGAGGTTCCGTGCATAATCAATCCAGAATTTTGCCAACACAAGGTCGCCGGTATCCACCGAAGGAATCAAACTTATAATTTGAGTAAGCGCTGTTCCTACTTTTTCTTTTCCGGTAAAAACAGCAGTGTAAGTTGTTGAATCGCGGATTATTTTTGATAAATCGCTGAAACCCTGCTTAGGCATTATCGCGATACTTTTGGAGTCAACCTTGAATTTATCGGGCTGTTTGAAATATACAACGGCATTCACCGGCAATATTTTTATCAGCGGAATATCAGCCCGGATACTGGCTTCGACAGAATAATCTTTCACCTTCATCATTTTTCCGTACACATTGAGCAGAAGCTGATTTGGTGTTTTTTGCGCAGCACTGTCAGGACATGATATCAGTAATAATACGAATAGTATGAAACCGGTTTTAGCGCGATTATTCTTCATGATAAAATATCTTTCTTATTGAATTTATATAATGCAAGACCCAGCAAACTTACAATATGGATAAGCAATACAATTACAGAATTTGCAATTTGCTGTTTCGGAACAGGATCGTCGAAAAAACTCCGCCACGAGGCCATATGGGTTGTAAAAAGAAGAGGACGGATACTATCAAAAACCGGAACATCAAGCGTTCCGATTATTGTGAAAAGTATGATGATAGCCATGGTAGTGACTATGGGGCCAATTGAATTATCGGTAAAACAGGACAATGTAACTGACAAAGTTGCAATAGTTACCAAAGCCAGGTAAGCAATCACAAAACCACTTATAAAACGCCACATCACATCCGTGCCCTGGAGGATAACAAGTCCTTCACTTTTCAGGATCATCAAATCGCCGGTACCGAATAGCAGTCGTCCGAAACCAATAGCCATAATTCCCAACCAAAGCAGTATGACCAAAGTATAAATGTTTCCGGCAAGAAATTTAGAAAGTAACAGTTTGGTGCGTGATATAGGTTTTGTTGCCAACATACGTAGGCTACCCATGGCGGCTTCGCCCGAAACCAGGTCGCCGGTAACCAAAGCCACAAGCAAAGGAACCTGAATAATGAGTGTTTGAAGCACGATAAATGCCATCAGGTTTCCATTGAGCACATTGCCCTGAAACGACAGCGTTTGTTCAAATGAAGCGGTGATAAAGGAAATATAAGCCAACCCGTCAACTTTCATGGCAAACAGGATAACGCTAACCAGCACTGTTATGGCACCCAGACCGATGTAGGATCGTGGTTTGGCCGCTATTTTAATAAATTCGTTGTAAGTGCTTTTCCAGAACATCAGTTACTCACTAATTTTAGAAAATAATCCTCGAGCTTTCGTTTCGAATCAATTCCAAATACTTTAATACCATTATCCAACAGAAGTTGATTTATTTTCGGAATATCCTTATGAGCAATATGAAATTGGAGCATATTGTTTTCAATATTTCCGATTGTTTCGGGCGAGAAGTTTGTACTGATTATCTGCCGGGCCTTTTGGGGCTGATCCACTTCAAAGGAAACAATTAGTTCCTGCTCGTTAAGCAATTCCGAAACATTCCCCTGTATAATTGATTTCCCTTTTGCAATAATCACCATGCGGTTGGCGATCAGTTCGATTTCGGAGAGAATATGCGACGAAAGCAGGATCGTTTTGTTTCGCTCATTTTTCAGTTGCAGAATAAGATTGCGGATGTCGATGCTGCCCTGAGGGTCGAGGCCTGTATTTGGCTCGTCGAGGATAATCAGATCAGGGTCGTGGAGAATGGTTTGCGCAATACCAAGACGTTGTTTCATTCCGTGCGAGAAATGGCCCACCTTATCCTTTTCGCGGCCTTTCAAACCTACAAATTCAATCAATTCATGGATCCGTGAACCGGAAACAGAAGATCCGGAGATACGTGCGAATATTTCAAGATTTTTTTCAGCAGACAGGTATTGGTAGAAATCTGGTTTCTCGACAATACAACCTATTTTGGACAAGATAAAAGCCCGGTTGTTCCGGAGCTCTTTTCCAAAAAGTCTTATAGTGCCTGAGGTTGGGACAATTAGCGATAACATTGCCCGGATAGTGGTACTTTTTCCTGCCCCGTTAGGTCCAAGGAAACCGAAAACATCGCCCTTATAAACGTCAAAACTTACATCTTCAACAGCCCGGATTTTGCCAAATTGTTTTTCGATGTGTTTTACTTCAACTATTTTATCTGACATGGTAATCCCGGAACTATTGCAGCTAATGCATCAGGTTTATGTTAATGCTTTATTAAACAGCTGGCTGAAATAATTGTTTGTACAGGGAGGAAGGTTCTTTGTAAGAGGGAGGCTTATTTTATTTTCGAATCGAGGTATTCTTTCAGTTTATCCTGATTTTTAGCTTCTATCAGTTTTTTTATTTCTCCCCTGGGCTTGTAATTATTTTCGGGGTTTTCGCAATAAATAGCAAGTAATTTATATGAATTGATTCTTAATTCTTCCCGCTCAACTGCTTTGCCTTTTTCGAGTGCATATTTCGCAAGGCAGGCAAAATAAACTCCAAGCAGTTCGTTATCATTGTTGGTTATTTTCATAACTGATTTATCTGGAACAAAGGAATAATCAGGTGTTCCCGACATCCATCTCATAATAAACGAAATGGCATTTTGCCTGTTTAGGTTGTCTTTGTCAATCGGCGATGCATACACATAATCAGCCGCAAGAATAACCTGTGGCTCTGCTTTCCTGTACTCTTTTGGTGTGCTGAGAAGGATATTATCATACTGCGTGGATGGCTGCGCAAAAGCGCTGATCTGCAGCAGGATGAATAGTACAGGTAAGATGATTTTCATGATCAGGAATTGATTAGCAGTCACAACTAAAAATTGTGCAAACTGGTTTTTAATACTATTTCCTGAAATTATCAGGACATATTGCAAATATAGATTTTTTTAAGCTTGGGCAGCGCTTTGGATTTACGGGGATTATTCAAAGAATTTTGTCCGGATCATTATCCGGGCTTTAATGATCAGTATTCCCGGACTTATAAGGTTGCTGATTGCTATAACAAAAAACGTTCCGAAGCTGAAGCCGCTTCGGAACGCAATTAAATTTTACCAAAAGATTACTTTTTTTCGATACTCCAGCCTGTTTTTAATCCAACAATAAACCAGGCTAAGGAAACAGTTCCGAGCGCGAAAATTGTATCGCCGATTACGCGAAGCCAGCGGAAGAAAGATAAAGCATCACCCTGCATAAAATCTGCAGAACGGGCGTACCACAAACCGTATTTCACACTCACCCAGGTTTGGGCTAATCCAACAGGAAGCACGCTGAGTAAAATCATCAGGGCAAGCCCTATATTAATGGCCCAGAAAGCAAAACGGATATACTTCTCTTTCCATATTGCATCTGCATCCATGCTGCGAAGAACAAAAAGCATCAAGCCGATTCCGAGCATTCCATATACACCGAACAGAGCTGCATGGCCGTGAGCCGCTGTGGTATTCAATCCTTGCATATAATACAATGCAATAGGTGGATTGATCAGGAAACCAAGAATACCGGCTCCAACCAGGTTCCAGAACGAGACAGCAAGAAAACTATAAATGGGCCATTTGTAATTCTGAATCCAGTTGCTGGTTTTTGAGATTTTCAGGGTGGAATAAGCTTCGAAACCAATTAATACAAGTGGAGCAACTTCCAGTGCGCTGAAGGATGCCCCGAGAGCAAGAATTGCCGTGGGTGTCCCTGAAAAATACAGGTGATGGAAAGTTCCAAGTATACCTCCCGAAAGGAAAACAATGGTAGAGAACAATACATTGGATGTAGCCGTTGTGGCACGAATCAGATTGAGTTTTACAAAAAGGAAAGCAATGGCTACTGTTGCAAATACTTCGAAAAATCCTTCTACCCAGAGATGAACAACCCACCAGCGCCAGTATTCGGCAATGGCAAGGTTGGTTTGACGTCCCCACATCAGACCGGCACCGTAAAATGCTGCAATAGCAACGGAAGCAATAAGGAACATAGCCAGCAAATGCCTGCTTTCATCTTTTTTCATGAGTGCCGGCCAGATTGCCCTTCCCATTAATAACAGCCAAAGAACAAGACCAATAAAGAGGAATGCCTGCCAGAAACGGCCCAGGTCGACATATTCGTAACCCTGGTGACCGAAGTAGAAATTGGTTACCAAACCGAGTTTCTGCATAATGCCAAACCATTGACCAATCAGCGAACCAACCACAATAACAAGTAAGGCAATAAAAAGGAAGTTAACTCCAAGTCGCTGAAATTTAGGCTCGTGGCCCGAAACTGCCGGTGCAAGATAAAGTCCCGTCGCAAGCCATGAAGTAGCGATCCAGAAAATGGCAAGCTGCACATGCCATGTGCGTGAGAGTGAATAGGGGAGAATCTGCGAAAGTGGAATTCCATAAAATGCCTGCCCTTCAACGCCATAATGCGCGGTGACTATTCCCATAAGTATCTGCACAAGTATCAAGCCGGTAACTACCCAGAAATACTTCAGTGTAGCTTTCATGGATGGCGTCATCACTAATCCAAAGAAAGGATCGCGTTTCAGCATTTCTGCGGGCTCATCTTCTTTACTGGAAGCATAATACCAAACCAATAAACCAATTCCGATCAATAACATGATCACGCTGAAGCCTGTCCAGAGAATCAGTGCGCTGGTAGGTTTGTTAGATACCAATTCTTCTGACGGCCAGTTGTTGGTATAGGAAATATCACTGCCGGGCCGGTTGGTAACGCAAGCCCAGGAAGTCCAGAAGAAGAAAGAATTCATTTGCGCCATGCGCTCTAAAGTTTTCACTGAATTTGGAGGAACAGCATAGTATCCGCGCAGTTTTTCTAATGCCGGATCGTTCATAAACAAACCTTCGTAATGTTTGCTTACCGCAGCAATGGCAGCAGCGCGTAAAGGTGAGACGACGAAAACATTCCTCGTTTCATCGTAGGTATTGGTACGCAATTCTTTTTGCAGGCGAACTTTATACATGGCCTGTTTTTCAGCTGATGCATCTTTATAATCCATGCTATCGTTTTCACGGGCATATTGGTTCAGGATGAACTCAGCTTCACGGTGAAGCCAGTCAGCCGACCAGTCTGGCGCTACATACGAACCATGGCCCCAAATGGTGCCTACTTCCTGCCCGCCTATCGATTGCCAGATATTCTGACCATCTTTTATATCTTGTCCGGTAAACAGAACTATTCCTTCAGTAGTTACCACCTGCGCCGGTATAGGCGGAGCTTTCCGGTATATTTCTCTACCGTAATATCCAAGTACGGAAAATGATATAACTATGACTGCGGCAAAGGCAATCCAGAGTTTTTTTGTTGTCATAAGTAAATGGTTTAGTTATTGTATTTGGTTAGTTAATTGATATTTTATTGATTGGATTTATTTCAGTAAATTCCGGATTGCTTTAAGCGTTTCGTCCTGTTGCACGGCAAATCCGATCTGCTGGTTCACCACAACACCTTCCCGATCCAAAACATGAATTATATTGGAATGATCAAATCCACCGCTATCGAGCTTTTTTACTTTTATGCCGAGCACATTTGCAATTTCCATGGTGGCATCCGGGGTGGAACAAATCAGCGTCCAGTTGGCATTTAACTTATGATCTTGTACGAATTCAGTAAGTCTTGATGGTGTATCTCTTTGCGGATCCATGCTTATCAGAAGGAAAGAAATCTGCTTTCGTTCTTTCTCAGTCAATGCAGATTCAAGGTGCTGCATATCCGCAACTATGCGGGGGCAGGCCGATTCGCAGTGTGTAAAAATCATTGCCGTAATCATGATTTTCTCCCTGAAATGGTCCAGCTTCAGATTCTCTTCTTTTTGTGTTGTCCATGTCGAGCTGAGGTTGTAAACTGATTCTCCCGAAAGTTTCTTTAAAGGTTCAGGAGATTTCTCCTTGCTGCAACAGCTTTTGACTCTGGTTTCTGCATTTTTGTTGCACGACATTACTATGGCTGCGCAAAAGACTATTATAACGATTGACCCTTTCATGACTGTATTTATTATTTTACACATCTGAATCCGAGATTGGCAACACAATACTTTGCTTTCACACTTGAGCGCATGGCAAAGCGCATAAATGAAGCGTAGTTATTTAGGTCTTTTGATGCGAATGAGCCGCCTCCGCAAAACATGGTGTTGTCGAGGCTGGTGTTGCCGCGCGATTCGCCTGTGGTAAGTGCGCTGTTAAAATCATACGTCCATTCCCACACCAAACCATGCAAATCGTATACTCCAAAGAAATTTTTATACGTTGAACCAACTGCGGGTAATTTGGAAGGGCTTGGTTTAGTAACCCAATTCAAGACCCACTGGTTAAAAGCAGGATCTTTGCTTGCATCGGCCTTTGTTTCACTTGCCTTTGCAGCCATTTCCCATTCAGCGGTTTCGGGTAGCCTTTTCCCCTGGCATTCGCAGTATTTCTTAGCTGCAAACCAAGATATATTCACAACCGGGCTTCCAGCAATATTCTCATTGAACGAAACATCCGAATTCCATTGCTTCAGGTAACTGCTATCGGCAAAAATGCTTTTAACTATACTCCTGCTCCAATCAGGGTTGGATTTTATAAATGCCAGGAAATCGGAATTGGTAACGGGGTAAATATCCATTTCAAACCCATTCACTTCTGTTTTTTGAATATCTTTTGTATACATCGGAACATATACTCCTCCCCTGATTTTTGCCATTGCAGCAGGCTTTGGTTTTACCTGTGCGGAGACGGAAATCACGAGTAAACTGTTCAATATCAGCAAAAATGCTTTCATTCTTCTATTTTCTGATCCTGGCTACATCAGCAGCATTTACTTCACCGCCTTTGTTACCAAAACTATTCAGTACATAGGTTGCTACAGAAGCGATCTGGTTATCGCTCAGGGTTTGTTTTGGCATAACGCTGTTATAGGGTTTGCCATTTACAGTAATAGAGCCTGATAAACCATGCGTAATCACGCGGATAATTTTTTCAGGATCTGAGGCGAAATAATCGGACTTGACCAGGGGTGGAAATGCTTTTTCAATTCCTGTCCCATCTGCCTGGTGACAAGCCTGGCATGTTGAAGCATAAAGAGCTTTACCCAGTGCGAGTTTCTCCGCCTTTGTCAATGGTTTTGCAGCTTCAGCTTCTTCTGAAGGCATGGTTTGTACTGCACCTCCTTCGGGCTGGTATATCCTGTCGTCCTGTTGCCCTGAAAAAATACTCTTATCATCCGGGCCATCAACCTGGAGTATTCCCAGTGCGCCTTTGTTAAACGCCCTGAAAATAGCATGGTCTACAAGAATATAGTCACCCGGCACGTTCAGTTTAAACTCGGTGATTGCAGAACCACCCGGTGGGATCAGTGTAGTTTGAACGTTGTGATTGAGTGTGCTTCCCCCTTCGGGATAAACATTATCGAAAATTTCACCAATTACATGAAAGCTGGATGTAAGTCCAGGGCCGCCGTTTCCAATAAATAGTCTTACCGTTTCACCTACTTTGGCTTTTAATGAATTATCGCCGGTGAGAGCACCCACTTTCCCGTTAAACACCACATAATCAGGGTTTTCTTCAAGTGCTTTTTCCATATCGAAAGGCTGCAGTCCTGATTCGCCATAACCGCCTTTGGTATAAAAATCGCCCTGGCAAACGTAAAATTCCTTGTCAACTTTTGGAAGCCCGTCCTTTGGTTCAACCAGTATCAATCCATACATCCCGTTGGCAATGTGCATCCCGACAGGAGCTGTCGCACAATGATAGATAAACAAACCCGGGTTAAGAGCAGTGAAGGAGAACTGGGTTTCGTGCCCCGGAGCTGTAAATGTGGAAACAGCTCCGCCTCCGGGCCCGGTTACTGCATGTAAGTCGATATTGTGAGGCAGTTTGCTGGAAGGATCATTTTTTAAATGGAACTCAACCAGGTCGCCTTCACGAACACGGATAAACTTCCCCGGAACCTGTCCGCCAAAGGTCCAGAAATTATATTTAACGCCATCCATCATTTCCATTTCCTTCTCAATAACTTCCAGGTTCACAATTACTTTAGTAGCGTGTTTACGGCTTATAGGAGGAGGAACATTTGGCGCAAATGTCAAAATAGCAACTTCCTCTCCTTTTATTTCTTCAAGGTTGGAATCGCCAGACTGACGACTGCTTTTACTGCAGCTTGTCGTTATCAGAATTACCGCTAACAGCAGAAAAGCAGTTATGGTTATACTATTTCCGGATTTCATGATGTAGAGATTTTGAGTTTAATTGATCAGGGGATTTCTTAAAAAGGATTTGATCAGGTTGAGTAAATACCGGCAAGTGTATCTATCAATGCGGTATAATCATTTTTACTCTTTCCGTTTTCCTGCTTGGTTTCCACCTTTGTAAAGTCAAGCAAAAGCGAGTCCTGCTCGGCAGAGGTGAATACTTTATCTGCCATGCGGAAAAGAACATTATTCTCTTTACCGATATGGTTTTTAAGCAAATGGGCATAACCCAGCATATTGCTGTAAATAGCTTCAAGTGCTGCTTGATCACCATGCTGAAACCGTGAAATATTTTCAGCAATACCCTTTACAAAATTTCTGCCTTCTTCATGGTCGTGAAGCATTACTGCTACAGGGCCTGATTCGTTTGAAAATCCTTTCTGAACCATCAAAGGGAAGAGCATCTGTTCTTCTTTGGCGTGATGCAGTCCATCGGCAAACTCGCGGATGACTTTCACAATCATTTCAAGGTGTTCAACATCAGGATCACTGGTTCCGGCAATCCGTTCCATAACTCCGATCAGGCGAAGGATCTGAACATGATCGCTTTCGAGGTTTTGTGTTGCTGTGTTCATTCTCATTTTAATTTATTCAGCCAGTTTCAATGCTTTCGGGTAAAGAATATTATTTTCGAGGTGAACATGAATGTGAAGATCATCTTCGAATTGCTCCAGTAGTTTCAGCGCAACGCGGTAAGTGTTGCAGGCATCTTCGGGAATCAGATAATTATGTGTCAGTACATTTATTTTATCCATCGCACCACCTGCAAACTCATGTTCACCTTGCATGCGTGTGATTTCTGATACAATAGTTGATTTTACTGAGGGCGATGCATTCTTTTCAGCTTCCTTTATAGCGGGGAACAAAACTTCTTCCTCATTTTTTAAATGCTGCAAAAGCTCTTCGTTAATTTTGGTGAATAGGGAATCTACTTCAATGAGCTCGGGGTGGTGATCGCCATGGACATTGGCAATTTTCTGAGTATAGAAAACCAGTTCGGGTAAATTTTTCAGTACGAATTTGTGATGGGTGTTTATAATATAATCGCTAAGAAAGCTAAGATCCCATTCTTTGAAATTCATGGCACCGCTTATGGGTGTTTGTGAAAGTGTTTCCAGTTGTTGAATTAAATGGGATTCATCTGCTCCTTTTTCCTTGCAGGCTTCGGTGAGGCTTTTATTGCCGCCGCAGCAAAAATCGATGCCGGCTTCCTTAAACATGGATGCGGCCCGGAAATCGTTGGCTACAATTTCGCCAATCGTTGGTTCTATATTTATTTGAGTGGACATTATGAATGAGTTTTAATTTCGGGACAAAGATAAACATAATTTTACAATAGAAGATAAAAAGGTCTTTTATTATTTATTGAATAATTATTTATACCTTTGCCAATCATAAATTTTAGCTAAGCGCGCTGCATTATGTTCAATAAAGAAACAGAATATGCCCTCAGGGGATTGGTTTACATTCAGTTACAGAATTTTGAAGGCAATCGGCCGGGTATAGCAGAAATAGCGGAACAGATTGATGCCCCGCATTTTTACACGGCGAAGATTTTACAGCGATTGGTAAGGCAGGGATTTATTGAATCGCAGAAAGGAAAAGGTGGAGGGTTTTATTTTGATAGTAAGAAACCGGATTTAGCTATAAAGCAACTAATTATTACCATTGAGGGCGATACTTTATTTAAGGGATGTGGTTTTGGATTAAAACAATGCGACGAGAATAATCCCTGTCCGCTTCACGAAAAATTTGCACCCATACGCGAGGCGTTAAATAAGTTAGTTTCGGAAGAAAATGTACAAAGCCTGGCGCAGAAAACATTGAGAGGGGAAGAGATGTTTTCGCCGAGGCTGAAGTAAGCGTATGATATTAAAAGTATTATTCGCGATTCGCGAATCGCAAATTTTCAGAATATCTTATTGAAGATCAGGTTCCCGGACAACTTCACCTTTGTTCAGGGCATATTCGGTTTTACCGTTGATGATCATTCCTTCATAAATATTCGAATCGCATTTTTGTAATTGTGTTTCAACAGAAATAACAGATTCAGCATCAGGGTTCCAGATTAGCAGGTCAGCATCCGAACTAACTTTTATTACACCTTTCTGAGGATAAAGTCCAAAAATCCGGGCAGCATGGGTGGAGGTGAGTCCCACAAATTGCTGAAGGCTTATTCTTTTGGTTAAAACGCCATACGTGTAAAGCAGAGCCAGCCTGTTTTCAATACCCCCTGCCCCGTTGGGGATTTTTGTGAAATCATGAATTCCGATATCCTTCTGGCCAAAAGTATTGAACGGACAATGATCGGTAGAAATCACGTCGACAGTGCCATCATCCAGTGCTTCCCATAACGCTTCCTGATCCAGTTTTGAGTGGATCGGCGGACTGATCACATATTTCAAGGAATCAGGAATAGGTTTTAAATACACGCTTTCGTCAAGCAATAAATACTGGGGACAGGTTTCGCAATAAATCGGGAGACCTTCTTTTTTTGCTGCCCGAATGTATTCAATGGATTTTGCCGTTGAAGTATGAACGATATAGGTTTTACATCCTGTTTTCCTGCAAAGGTCAATTACTTTCCGAACAGATTCAGATTCAACTTCTGCCGGCCTGGAAAGAGCATGATACAAGGGTGCTGTTTTTCCTTCGATAATAAATTTTTTCTGATTTTGAAGTATCACGTCCCCTTCTTCACAATGAACCAGAACCACAGCATTCAGTGCAGCGGCTTTTTTCATTACCTGCTCAAGCTCCCGGTATTCGATACCGATACTGCCCTTGTAAGCCAGGTAAGCTTTGAAGGACTTAATACCAGCTTCTTTCACGCACCATTCCATTTGCTCCGGAATAGTTTCATCGAACCATGTGATTCCCATATGCAAAGCGCAATCCAACTGACTTTTTTCTGATTCTTTCAGCCGTAGGCTAAGGGCTTCCTTAAGCGATTGCCCGTGTGAAGGCGTTACAAAATCCACCAGATAAGTTGTTCCTCCTCCAATAGCGGCAAGGCTTCCGCTTAAAAAATCATCGCAGGAAGGGCCGGCAGGAGTTGGCAATTGTAAATGGACATGCGGATCGATACCACCAGGGAAAATGTATTTCCCTTTTGCGTCAATGATTTTGTATTCGGGGAAGTCATTGGGGGTTAGATGACCAATTTCTGCAATAACGCCTTTACTGACAGCAATATCAGAATTAAAAGTGGAATCGGAGTTGATTGTGGTTCCGTTAATGATCAGGAGTTGGTTCATAGTGAAAAATGTTTAAGTGTCTTCCCACCCGCAGGATTTAGTGTCTGCACACCCTGAGGGTACTTCTTTTGTTACCCGAAGGGTGTATTTTCTGCTTCCCGAAGGGTGTCTGACACTACCTTGCTTGTAGCCTTTTTTGAAGTAGCATTGCAATTTCTCCAGTGTCAGACACCCTGCGGGTGTGCAGACACTAAAGTTTTCTCAAACAAGCCTTCTGAGTTTTTCTTAAAACCTAATTTTACCAAATATTTAGCGTATTTCCCGCTCCGGCCATCGGCAACAACTTTCGCAAAGCCCTCTTTTATAAACCGATCCTTTAAACGAAGATAAATGTATTTTCCATTTTTAAAATCACGGTATTCGGGTAATACAAAATCGAGGCCTACCGAAAGGCTATGATCCTTATCGCGATGAGCCAGGAAAACTCCGGCAACAGCCATATTGCGCAAAACAAAGAAACTTACTGTATTCATTTCCGGGCGATAGGCAAATCCGGGAAAGAATTTTTCTATATCCTTTCCATGAAACTGCAAAAAGCGAATCAGGTAACGGTTATCTGCCCTGACTTCCAGTATTTCGAAAACCTCTTTTTTTGAATAGATTGAATTAAGGTAATAAATATCAACCAAAGCAATAAATGCATTGAGAAAACCAACGGGCCAGGCCCCGATCAAAAATCCATACATGGAAAAAGTGAGAGCACCAGCAAGGTTAATCACCCTGAATTTCAGGATGGAACTCATTGTCATCGAAAGTGCAATAGCGATCGAGGCAAGATATCCTATCCATTGTAAAAGAGATATTTCCATTGAAAAAAATGATTACATATTTCTTTTAGGTTGTCCGAACCCAACGGCTAACAATTCTCAAAATTAGTCTAAAAATCCTATTCCCTCATTTTTGCCCAAAGCCTTTGCGCCTGCACTCGTGCTTCGGCAAGTATTTTATATTCATCAACGGTAAGTATTTTCCTGTTTTCGACTATAAGTTTACCATTCGAAATCACATGCTGAACATGTCCTGATTCCAGTCCGAAAACAAAATGGCCATAGAAATTTGCTTGATTGAAGGGTGTTGGAGTATCATAATCCAGTACTACAAGGTTGTTCGGGCCATGCCCGGTGAAATCATTGCTGTTCAGGTACTTGTCAGCATTTCGAAAACGCCTGTAAACACTTTCATAGCCAATAGTATCGATATTCTGCCCGACAAAGAACGCAGCTTTGGCACTTCGCAGCATATCGCTGTGCATGCCGTCCGTTCCCATCATGATATTTTCGCCAAGTCCTTCGGCATTGAAGTACCCAACTTTATTGTTCAGGTTGCTTTCGGTATTCTGAACTACCCAGGACGGGCTGTTGCTTATAATTTTCTTTTCACTTTTACTCAGGTGAAGGCAATGGCCGAGAATAGTTTTGCCTGATTCGAGAGCACCTAATTTTTGCAAACGCTCTATAACACGCATACCGTAGGTTGTGACACAATGATTCTCGTCACTTTCGGCTTCGGCAACATGAATATGGATTCCTGTACCTGATTGCTTTGCAAGTTCAATGGCTTTTTTTAGTGTATCATCAGAAACGGTAAAAGATGCATGCAAGCCTACTAAACTCTGATGATTTAACAGGTATTCTTTAGCTTCCTCGAGACCTTGTTCAGCTTTTTCCAGACCATCGCGATCCGAAATTTCATAACACAGCAAATGTGATGCTCCAACTTTCTCAAAAGCACTGGCGATAATTTCCAGAGATCCTTTAATTGTATTTGGTGAAGCATGGTGATCGATAACGAAAGTTACTCCGTTTTTAATACAGGCCATGGCTGTACAGAGGGCGCTGGCTTTAATCATTTCTGCATCAAGGCTTTTGTCGAGTGACCACCAGACGTATTCCAGGATTTCGTTGAAATTTTCAGGATTCTTTTTCGGAGCTCCCATTCCACGGGATAATGCGGAATAAACATGGTGATGCCCGCAGACAAAGGATTGGGTGATATATTTGCCGGAGCAGTCGATTATAGGATAAATGTAATCTTTAGGAATATCTTTGAAGAAACTTATTTTCCCGTTTATACCTTCTTCAACCAGAATATGAGAAGTAGTGAATTCGAGGGATTCGGGGTGAATATAGGTTCCGTTTGTTAGAAGAATTGACATTAGATTTAAGATTTAAGATTTAAGATTTACGATTTGCACTACAGTCCGTAATTCGCATTTCTGAATTCTATTTTTTGTTTTGTTGTTCTCTTGAAGTTTTTATTGAAGAAACAGTTATAGCAACTAATTCATTTCCTTCTTTGATTAATACGTTAATGCGATCAGAGAAGTCAGGATTGAAAAACAAAAGTAATTCTAGAAAATATACTGACTCATCTGTTTCCTCTTCAACAATTTTAAGTTTATTGATAAAGTCAGGTGATGATTTAGCTCTGCATGCAGCTCTATAATTAGCTCCCGGAGAACTTGAGGATCTGATTAATTGATTGCAATATGGAATATTTATTGTATTTTTAGGAAGATCCTTTATCAGCAAAGCAACCTCAATTGCAAACTTCTTGAATCTCATTTTTAATTCTTCAGCATTCATTATGTCAGTATTTTGAATTAATTTCTAATAAAGTACTGATCGCTATTCAAAAATCTATACAAACTAAGAGCAATTATTCCCCAACAATCGTAAATCGTAAATCACAAATCGTAAATTAACGTATGTGTCTGCCCATTGGTAAAGAATATCTTCTTACGCCATCAAAATCACAGAATGCATTTGCAACTGCCGCCGCCGTCGGCACCAGTCCGATTTCGCCCAGCCCTTTTGCTCCATAAGGTCCGACAGGATCTTTTACTTCAACCCCTAAAACAACAATTTCAGGCATGTCCTTAGCACGCAGAATTTTTAAGTCACGCATTTTTGTTGAAACCAGCTGCCCGTCAATCATTGGCAAGTCTTCCGTTATTGCATAACCCATTCCCATATGCACAGCACCTTCTATCTGTCCTTCGAACATAATCGGATTCATAATTTTACCGGCATCGTGCGCGGCATAAACGGTTTCGATCTTGCCTTTTTCATCAAGGACAACCAATTGTGTTGCGTAGCCGTATGCAAAGTGAGTGATGATTTCTTTTACGTCGGCACCGGGTTTTGTGGTCCAATCACAGGTGTAATTGCCAGTGTATGATTTGCCTGAAAGTTGCGGCAGACTGTTATACTTGAGATCTTCCCGGATCTGTTTTGAAGCATCGAGTATTGCGTTGCCCAAAAGAGCGGTTGCCCGCGAGGATGTTGTCATTCCGGTTGGAATTGCGGCAATTGAATCAACGATTACCTCTACAATTCCGGGAGAAATCCCGGTTTCTTCGCACAAAACCTGAGTGGCTACCGTATGCACGCCCTGGCCCATTTCGGTCCAGCCGTGATGAAGAACAACCTGTTTTTCCGACTTTATTTCGATAATCACATCGCTGAAATCATCCATACCATTACCGACACCACTGTTTTTGATACCACAGGCCAGTCCTTTGATACGGGCTTTCTCGTAATATGGTTTTACTGCAAGTAAGGTTTCCTGAACGCCGACACCTTTATGAAGTACCTGCCCGGTAGCAGTCATTTTGCCTTCGCAAAGGGCATTGTCGTAGCGAAACTGCCATCGGTCGAAACCACCTTGTTTACAGAGATCATCGATGCAGCCTTCCAGCGCAAATGCCACCTGGTTGGCGCCAAAACCGCGCATGGCGCCGCTTGGAATATTATTAGTGTAAACAGTCAGTGCTTCGAGATTTACACAAGAGAAATGATAGGCGCCGCTGGCATGGCCGGCTACACGTTCCATCACTTTTGTGCCGACGGAGGCATAAGCACCTGAATCGCCAACGGCATAAAGTTTTAACCCGGTCAGTTTTCCGGCTTTATCGCACCCAACGCTGATATCCATATAAACCGGGTGGCGTTTGGGATGCATGCGGATAGATTCATCCCGCGAAAGCACCACTTTCACAGGTTTTTTCAAAAGCCAGGCAAAGAGTGAGGCATGACCCTGGACAGTCATATCTTCTTTTCCGCCAAATCCTCCACCGGTGGAGACCAGTGTTACCCTGACTTTTTCTTCCGGAAGATTTAATAATGAAGCAACCTGTTTCCTGTCAACATAAATGCCTTGGCCGTTGGAATACAGATGAATACCATCTTCGAAAGGCATAGCCACAGCACCTTCAGTTTCGAGGAAAGCATGTTCGATGCGCTGGGTTTGGTATATACCTTTGGAGACAAAATCGGAAGCAGCTAGTATTTCATCAGCATTTCCGCCACGATACACCCGGCATGTTTCCAAAAGGTTATCCTGGTTTGGGTGAACCTGCAAAGCCTTTGGTTTAATGGCTTCATGCGGATCGGTTACCGGCTTGAGAACTTCGTACGAAACTTTAATCAATTTAACAACTTCACGGGCAATTTCCTCGGTTTCGGCAACAACGCCTGCCAATACATCGCCGATATAGCGGGTTGTTTCACCGGCTTTAATCATTAGAGGCCAGTCCTTGAAAATAAGCCCGACAAAACGATCACCGGGAATATCTTCAGCGGTAAAAACTCTTATTACTCCTGGAACTTTCCTGGCCTGAGCTGTGTCAATTTCCAACACTTTTGCTTTGGGATGATCGGAAAAATAAAGTGCGCCATGCAGCATTCCGTCAAATTTCAGATCATTTACAAACAGTCGTTTGCCAATGGCCATTTCATAAGCTTCGTATTTTGGATACGATGTGCCGACAGTTCCGGAAAAGGTTGTTGCGTTCGAAGGTGGCTCATTTTGAAACCGTTGCGCTGCTTCATGAATAGCATCAATAATTTTTACATACCCTGTGCAGCGGCATAAATTCAAGGTAAGTGCCTGCTTGATTTCATCGCGGCCTGGCGTTGGCCTTTTCTGAAGAAGTATATTTGTACGCATCAGGAAACCGGGAGTGCAAAACCCGCACTGAACGGCTCCTTTTTCGACAAACGATTTTGCCAGGATATCCCGTACCTTTTCGGGCAAACCTTCCAGCGTAAAGACTTTAGCGTTTTCGAGCTTTTTCAGTGGAGTAAGACATGATAGTTTTGCCTCTCCATTGATCTCAACCATACACGCACCACAGGCTCCCTGGCATGAGCAGCCATCTTTTACGGATGTGATATTTTTCTCAAGCCTGAGATATTTTAGCAAGGTAGTGTCAGGATTACCACTGAACTTTTCAACTTTGCCATTCAATTCAAATTGTATCATAAAACACTCAGATTTTACCGTTTAAGAACTTTTCAACGGAATTCATATCCGGTGAAACAGGCAGAGGAATTTCGAACAGAGATTGAACTGCATTTAAGTCTTTGAGGCCGCTGCCAGTCAGCAAAACCACATTTGTTGATCCTTTCGGAATCAGATTCCTTTTTTTGTAATCGAGAAATCCGGCAAAAGCTGCTGCTGCAGCCGGTTCGGCGAAAATACCCGTGTTTTTTGCCAGGATGGAAGAGGCCTTTAAAATATCATCATCAGTAACCGTAACAGTTTGTCCGTGATATTTTGTGATATATCCGGCGGCCATGTAGAAATTACGGGGAATATCAACAGAAATGCTGTCGGCAATAGTATGCGATGGTGCAGATTGAAATTCTTTTTTACCGATATTTTCAACCAGATTACAACTTCCTGCAGCCTGAACCGCAATAATAACAGGCATTCTGTCAATTATCCCTAATTCAAGCAAATCTTCGAAACCTTTGTAAACACCGGAAACAATTACGCCATCGCCAACAGGCACAAAAATGAAATCGGGAATATACTGGTTCAACTGGCTGAATATCTCTAACGAAACCGTTTTCTTCCCTTCGATAGTAAGTGGGTTAAAAGCAGTATTGCGGTTGTACCAGCCAAAACGTTTGGTTGCTTCTATGCTCAGGTCGAATGCCTGATCGTAATTTCCGTTTACCGGTACGAGCGTTGCTCCATACATCATGATCTGTGTGAGTTTTGCCTTTGGGGCTTTGGAAGGAACGAAGATTACAGCTTTTTGTCCTTGTGCGGCACAAATTCCGGCTAATGACGAACCAGCATTCCCGGTGGAAGCGGCAACAATGGTAGCGATACCGTTTTCCTTTGCGAAAGCAGAAACCAATGCCGACGCCCTGTCCTTAAAGGAAAAGGTTGGATTTTGAGAGTCGTCTTTAAGGTAAAGTTCAAAATCAATTGCCTGACCTTCGAGGGAATCGATTTTATAAAGTGGCGTTTTGCCAACACTAAGGTTGGGGAAACTCGCCTGATCATCTACCGGCAATAATTGTAGGAAATCATTTTCTTCAAGTTCCCGGAATGATAATTCACTCAGCGTTTTGTAATCGTAAATTACTTTCAGCACGCCAAGCGGTGGTTGATCAGGTTGTTGCTTTGTGGTGCAATCGGGGCATAGATATATAATTTCGCCTGCGGGAATTTGCTTGCCACAATCGGAACATTCGTAAATAAACTTCTGATTCATTTTTTAAGAGATTGCATGTATCTTCCGGAATGTGATAAAATTCACTTGCTGAAATATACAAATGTATGATAATTACAGGAACTTCGGGCGCAACAGCTACATGAAGTACCGCTTTCGTTTGCATAGCAGTATATTTCCACAGGGTTTACTTAGTTTGCTCATTCTGGGTTCTTAAGTATTATTTATAAAGCTTTTCTTCGATTGTGCCGGGTATGTAAAATTCAGAAATGTATCTTGTGTTAGAAACAGAAATTTCAGCAGGAAATTAACACATATATGTTTTTAGATTTATTAACAATTTTATAACAAGTGAACTTACATGGCTTTCAAAAGTAGCCGTACCTTTGCAAATCCATGAAAAAAACACGTAAAGCATTTTTCAGGATATTATTTTTTGTAGCAATTCTCATTAGCTATGGACTGAACTCGTATTCAAACGATACAAAAAATCCATTTCTCGTTGAATTTTCGGAAGGTACAACCAGTGAAATCAATTTTATATCAGAATTTGATTCATTAAATGATGATCAGATTCCTCAATCAAATATTTATCCTTCATATTCAAAACCAGTGAGCCTGGTTCCATTTTTAAAGGATTCATTTATTATTCCGAATTCAGCTTTCTCCATTTGGCAACCGCCACAACTTTAGCTGCATAATTTACCTTCTTCGTACAGGTGCTGCATGAGATTGATTCTCAGGCATTATAACTTGACAATAGCATACTATTCTCAATTACAGAAAGCAAAAGAAATAATAAAATTATGATAACACAAGCGAAAGTGATCGCATTACACCGTTATTACCGGATAACGAAGTTTTATGCGTTTTTAAAAGATACCGCCTATAAGGGTGGTATAACAATTCTGATTTTTGTGGCCGTTATAGTGGGCCTTGAATATTTCTTCATTGATATTAATGCACTGCTCAACTCATTGGTTGAAAACTACTCGCCTGGAATTGTTTTTACTTTTTTTTTAATATCGGAAACTATTTTGGGTTTGCTTCCACCAGAAATATTTATAGCCTGGAGTGCAAAATCTGTAACCCCCTGGATATTTTTATTCTTTCTGGCTTCCGCATCATATGCTGGTGGAATTATTGCTTATTTTTTAGGACAGCTATTATTCAGGATTCCCTCCATAAAGTTTTATTTAGAGCATAAGATCGCCAGGCATATTACAAATTTAAGAAAATGGGGTGGTTTTTTTGTAGTTGTTGGAGCCATGTTGCCTATTCCGCATTCAATCGTAAGTTTGGCAAGCGGACTAATAAAATATAACTTCAGGAGTTATTTGTTGTGGGCACTTTTCAGGTATTTACGCTTTGCGATATATGCACTGGTTATTTTCAAAATATATTAGAGTCAGTGATGAATTGGATTAAAAACATATATCAATGGGTTCTTAACTGGGCGCAATCGCCCTATGGTGCAATTGCACTTTTCATTCTTGCATTTGCTGAGTCCGTGTTTTTTCCTATACCACCCGATATTTTATTGATTGCACTGTCTCTCGGAGCTGCGGCTAAATCCTTCCGATACGCTCTGATTTGTACTGCAGGATCAGTCGCCGGCGCTTTTGTGGGTTATGGAATAGGCCATTATGCATGGCTTACAACCGGTGGGGAATTTACCGAATTTGCCAATTTCTTTTTCACTAATATCCCGGGGTTTACAGTCAGCTTATTCAATAGTATTAAGGATTTATTTATTGAATGGGACTTCTGGATTATTTTCACGGCAGGGTTCACTCCCATTCCTTATAAGGTGTTCACAATTACATCGGGAGTATTTGATATAAACCTGCTCATGTTTTTTATTGCTTCAGTCGTCAGCCGTGGAGCAAGATTTTTCCTTATTGCCTTTCTTATATGGAAATTCGGTCCAGGAATTAAACGGTTTATTGATAAATATTTTAACATGCTCGCTTTAGGCTTTACTGTTTTATTAATAGGGGGATTTGTGGCGATAAAATATTTATTGTGATGGAATAAGATTATTTGAAGATTATGATTTCCGATGTAAGACCACGAAAAAGAGTATGGTTAAACTGTAAAACAAGAGATTTCTCCATCGTTTGTAAAGTGTTCAGACACCTGAAAAAGGTGTGCAGACACTTTACAACCTTGAAAGTACCCCGGTTTCTTCATTAAAATCATTTATCATCTCATCCCAGCGTTCGGCCTGTTGAAACTGCTGATCCCAGATATCACGGTCGGTCCAGAGTTGGTTCAGGTCTTCAAGTTCTTTTTCCTGCTGCTCGATCCATGTAAAATACTTGAGGTTGTGAATGGCTTTGCGGTCGTAATAACTAAGCTCTTTCAGATGATCAGTGGTTTGTCCGAAAAGACATTTTTCCATATCTTTTGCTGCCTGCAGAGCAGTATAAGTTCCTTTTTCTGTATTTAGTTCTTCCAGACGCGAGGTATACATTTCTGCTGCATCGGTCGCGAGGCTGATGATTACATCATCGCCGTTCATTTCGTAATATTTAGCTGTTTTAATGGCCGACAAAATATTCGCAATTCCTGAAATGCCTATCAATTCAAGCATTTCGACAAATTCAGCATCAATTCCAATTGATTTCAAATAGCTTTTTCCAACGGGTTCGTTAAACAGCCTGAAAAGACGCATGCAGTCTTCATCGTCAATGGCTGTTACCATATCGGTATTTTTTGCATTATGAACCCATGGAACATGCTTGTCGCCGATTCCTTCGATACGGTGGCCGCCAAATCCGTTATTTAGCAGGGTAGGACACTGCAGCGCTTCGGAAGCCACAATTTTCATGTGCGGGAAATGCTTTTTCAGGTAGTCGCCGGCACCAATTGTTCCAGCCGATCCGGTTGCTGAAACATAAGCAGCCAGTTGACCTTTCTCTGATTTCACTAAATTAAAGACTTCTTCAACAGCCGGGGCAGTAACATTATAATGCCAGGCAGGATTCCCGAATTCGTCGAACTGGTTGAAAATAACACAGTCCTTTCGGTTTCGGCGAATATCCCAGCATTTATCATAGATTTCCTTTACGTTCGATTCGCAACCTGGAGTAGCAATTACTTCAGCACCGATTTCTTTAAGCCATGAGAAACGCTCCTGACTCATTTCTTCTGGAAGGATGGCAACGGCTGTAACGCCCATAAGGTGGGAATCGAAAGCCCCGCCACGGCAATAGTTTCCGGTTGAAGGCCAAACAGCTTTATGATAGCTGGGATCGAATTCGCCGGAAATAATACGTGGTGCAAGGCATCCGTAAGCAGCACCTACTTTATGAGCGCCGGTAGGAAAATATTTTCCGACCAGAAGAATAATGCGTGTTTTTAACCCGGTAATTTCCGATGGAATTTCAAGATAGTTTACACCACCAAATAGGCCGCCTTTTGCAACCGGCTGGTTTTTCCAGGTAATCCTGAAAAGGTTTGCCGGGTGAAGGTCCCACAGACCAATGTTTTTAAGCTGTGCTTTAATTTTTTCAGGAACAAGTTCCGGGTTACGCATCTGAGCAAATGTAGGCAGTATGATCCCTTTTTCGCGGAAACGTTCAATGGCTTTTTGCCTGGCTGCCGGGTTTATTATTTTGTTGGTAAGTTGTATCATTAGTTAAACTTTTGAGCTACAAAGTTATGGATGTAAATGGTGATTCTGTTATAATCTACCACAATAGACACAATAGGTCACATTAGAGGTTTTGTGTATGCCGGAGAGTTTGCAGCCGTTGAATAATTGTCATTTGTTCAAGAAGAACTTTTAACGTTTGTTTTTAAAAAACTCCTTACTATTGCTTTATGATGTGTCTATTGTGGTTTAAAAAAGTTGTCTTGATTTATGATCCAAAAGTTGTAACCGAATCAATCAGCACTTTCATCTCTGTTGCTTTATTTAATGTGATTCCCATCTTTTCAGATTTCAATTTCGCTACATTAAGGATATGAAAATCAACCAGATCAAAACTAACAGAGATTTCTTCATCCGAAAAGTTATATGCGTTTTCATCTTTGGTCAATTTTATTATTTTATCTCCATTCCGGTGAAGCAAGGTAGAAGTATCTCCATTCTTTTGGAGGAAAAACCCGTTTTCAGTCAGGTTAAAACTTTTTTCAGTCAGGCAAAAGCGGGGTTTGTCGCTGAAAGGCGATCCTTTGGTCGGGCAAAACGTGGTGCAGTTCCCGCATTCGTTGCAAAAATCAGCTATATTTAAAACCTGGTATTTTTGTTCTATTTTCAAATGGCTTTCGATTTCAAAATAAGTTTTACCATGTATAAAACTCACTTTCCAAACCGGTGTTTCAAAAGCTTCGGTGTGGTAATAATTGTTAGCGCGATTGGGGCAAACCGTTACACAAACGCTGCAAACATCGCCACAGAAAAGACAGCGGGAAGCTTCCTGAATGGCTGATTCTGCCGTAAATTCCGGATGATCGCCGGCAATAGATTTCTTAATTTTGACCCGTTTTGACTTACGAACAATAAAATTGCTGTGCATCATTTTTTTATCTGACGAAAGCTTTTCGGAAGGAAGGATAATCCCGGCTTTGGCAGCAATCTGTTTAGCTGCTTTGCGACCATCGCCAACTGCTTTTACAATGGTGGCTGCTCCGCGCATAGCATCACCGCCTATAAAAACTCCCGGAATTGCGGTTTCATACATTCCTTTCTCTGTTCTGAGTTCAGAGGATGAAATAAAATCAATGTCAATTTCCTGTCCAAGTGCAGGAATTAATGAACCCACAGGAAATTCAACAAATTCTCCTTCAATTTTAATTGGAGTCAATCTGTTTTCGCTTTCAGATTTTACCAACTGCATTTTTGCGCATACAATGGAGGAAATGTGATTTTCTGTCAGTACAAGTTTTTCGGGAGCAAGCAATTCGTGCAATTCAATTCCTTCGGAAAGCAAGGCTTTTATTTCATCCACATCGGCTGGCATTTCGGTGCGGGAGCGGCGGTAAAGGACTTTAACCGAACTTCCGGGTTGTGTAAAACGCTTTGCGGTTCGTGCAACATCCATGGCGGTATTTCCTCCGCCAATAACGATGATATTTTTTCCTAAATCCGTTAGCTTTCCAAGTTTTGTGTTTTTCAGAAATTCAAAAGCATTCAGGATTCCGCCAGCATTTTCACCTTCCATTTGAAGTGTTTTAAAACGCTGAGCTCCGGCTGCGATATAAACAAAATCATATTCTGATCGCAAACGGGCAAAAAGCAGACTGTCAATTTTAGAATTATAATTAATCTTAACTCCAATATTTTCAATCCGCTGAATATCCTTTTGCAGTGATTCCATTTTCAGCCTAAACTCAGGAATAGCTTCGGAAACCATACCACCTGGAATGGATTTTGTTTCGAAAATCTCTACCTCAAAGCCGCCCATCCTCAAAAAGTATGCACAGCTTAATCCCGAAGGACCGGCTCCGATAATAGCAACCTTTTTCCCGTTTGATGGCGAAATACTGATATCTGCCTCGAACCCCTTTTCGGCTACAAAACGTTTCACTTCTTTAATTTTCAGGGCTGATTCGTAGTTGATGCGGGTGCATCTGGTCTGGCACAAATGGTCACAGGCCACGCCCAGCACATTCGGAAACGGATTTTTAACCATGATCACATCAAAGGCTTTCTGAAAATCGCCTTGAGAAGTGTAATACAAATATTCGGGAATATCCTGGTTGGTCGGGCACTCATCCACGCAGGGAGCATGAATACAGTCGAAAAACCCTAACGAACGGCTGGTTTTTATGCTTTTAGTTACAAACGGATCGCGCTTATAATAGTCATTCAGCACAACTTCATCAGCGTAAGCGTTCAGTTTTTCAAGTGCGGTTTGAGTAGTATTCCGGGTATCCTCCGAAAGATTTTCAATATATTGATGCAACCTGCCATAACCGCCCGGTTTAAGTATGTCGGAACAAACTGTAACCGGTTTCAACCCACTGTCAATCAGGTCGTTGATGTTGAAACAATCTGCTCCACCCGAAAATGAAATATTCAGTTTTCCATTGACTTCATTTTGTAATTTTCGGGCAACGTTCACGCTGATCGGATGGAGAGCCCGGCCGCTCATATACATCATCTGCTCATGGGCAGGAAACACGCTTTTATGATTGGTGCTTTCGAGCGTATTGGTGAGTTTTACGCCAAAAAATAATCCTTCCGAATCAGCCGTTTGTTGAAGTCTTTTGATAATTCCAATGGCATCAGGATATTTCAGGTCGTGTTCAAAAGCAATGTCGGGAATGGTATTTTTGAACTGAAGTTTGTTGTTTAAAATATCGCGGAGTTCGTCCTTACCCAGCAGCGTTGGATTGAGTTTTATCAGCGTGTGCAACTTCTTCTCTTTCAACAGGTAATGCCCGATTTTCTCAATTTCATCCGGCGGACAACCGTGCATAGTGCTTAGCGTGATATTGTCGGACATACAGTCTGGAATCTCAATATCAGCAATTTCAGGATAAAACGGCAGCAATTCGTCAATCAATTTCTTTTTAGCTTTGCTGCAGTCCGACATGCTTTCCAGGAACCACTGTACGTTTTCATTCTGAATGCCTTCGAAATTGTATCCAATGCTCATATTGAATACAAAGCCGCCCTTCTGTGGGTTGTCCCAGCCAAATTTATGCTGCAGCAAATGAATCATCACCCATGCTTTCAGGTATTCCTCAAAAGATTCAGAGATCCGGAGTTCCTGCGACCATTCGCAGTTGTAGCCTTCGTCCTGCATATCGATACAGGGTTTCGGAATCTCAAGTTCATCAAGAGTTTGAATGGTTTTCAGTTCAATATAACTGGCACCGCAAAGCCAGGCAGAAATTATATTCTGCGCCATTTGGGTATGCGGACCGGCGGCAACCCCAATTGGCGTGTGAAGGTGTTTGCCGAAAATTTCCATTCCGAGACTTTTATACTTGCTCTGTTTAAAAAACAATTCTTCCGGGATACCGAAAATTTCATTCCGCAAGTTATATTCCGCATCAATAAGTTTATAAAGTTTTACGGCAGAAATTGGTGAAAATGCGGCAGAGTGCGTCATTTGGAAAGGAAAGTTCGTTACTTTTAACTTATGTAAAAGTAGGAAATAATTAAAATGGAGGGAAATATATTCGGTCAGACATCATGCATCATCCTTGCGGCTGGTAGTTCAACCCGAATGGGAAAATCAAAAGCTTTGCTGAAATTCAGCAAGGACGAAACGTTTATTCAGAAAATAACAGGAACGTATGTTCAATCCGGTGTAAAGCAGGTGATTGTGGTTGTGAATATTGAGCTTTACAACTTAATTCTTGAGCAGAATATACCGTTAGCAAAAGAAGTCGAATTAGTGGTTAATAACTTCCCGGAAAAAGGTCGTTTTCACTCTCTTCAAACAGGAGTGCAGAATTTGAAAACCGGTAATTCATGTTTTTTTCAGAATATAGATAATCCGTTTACTTCGGCTGAAGTAATGAAATTGCTTATTCAATTTATAAATGTTGCTGATATTATTATTCCGGTCTATAAGTCGAAATCGGGACATCCGGTGCTTTTCAATCTTTCTGTAGCGGAGAAAATCATCGTCGAGAGTGACTCTGAGAAAAGGATAGATATTTTTCTTAAATCATTCGTTAATAAAAAAATTGAGATCGCTGAAAACAGGATTCTGACCAATATAAATTCTCCTGAGGATTTTGCCGAAGCCGGATTAGGAATATGAGGCACAGCTATTCCCGTATAGTTATAACCTTACGGGTACGTATTCCTTAAAAGTAATGGCTTTACGGGAATATAAAAATGAATGCAGCATTCCATACCGCGAAGAGGCATCCTTTCACGGGTTGAGAGCATAAAAAAAAGGAGGACAACCGCCCTCCTTTTCAAAAAACATTTTGTTGCTTTTATTCAGCCAGAACAACAATCTTGTTTTTTAGTATTTCGGCAACGCCGCCGTTTACCTCGAAAAACAAAGTAGCTTTTTTATCATCAATCACTTTTACCTTGCCTTTCTTCAAAGCGGCAATCATCGGAGCATGGTTGTTCAGTATTTCGAACGAGCCATCGAGGCCGGGCAATTGAGCCAGTGAAACTTCACCTTCGTAAATGGTGGTGTCGGGGGTTACTATTTCTATTTTCATTTTTTTTTGAGGCTTTGGGGGTTAGGGATTAGGGTTCAGGGAGAAGGTCTTCGCTGGTGTGAAGTTTAGGTTGGCAGCACGGAATGTGGCAACCGGAACAATCTCCACTAACTTACTACAGCTCTTTCTTCCTCAAAACACTAATTTCCTGCCATCATTTTCTTGCCCTTTTCAATCGCTTCTTCGATTGTTCCTACAAGGTTGAAAGCGGATTCAGGATATTCGTCCACCTCACCATCAAGGATCATTTTGAAACCTTTAATGGTATCCTCGATGCTTACAAAAGCTCCCGGAATGCCGGTAAACTGCGTAGCAACAAAGAAGGGCTGAGAGAGGAAACGGGCCACCCGCCGTGCACGCTGAACAACAAGTTTATCCTCATCAGAAAGTTCGTCCATACCAAGGATGGCGATAATATCCTGTAATTCCTTGTAGCGCTGAAGAATTTCTTTTACGCGTTGAGCTGTATTGTAATGTTCTTCTCCAACGATGTCAGGACTTAGAATCCGGGAGGTTGAGTCGAGTGGGTCAACAGCCGGGTAAATTCCCTGTTCTGCAATTTTACGGCTTAGTACGGTAGTGGCGTCGAGGTGGGCAAAAGTTGTAGCAGGAGCAGGGTCGGTAAGGTCATCCGCCGGCACATACACTGCCTGTACGGAAGTGATTGAACCGCGTTTGGTTGAGGTAATACGTTCCTGCATAACTCCCATTTCGGATGCCAGGGTAGGCTGATAACCAACGGCTGAAGGCATACGGCCGAGTAAGGCTGATACTTCGGATCCGGCTTGTGTAAAACGGAAAATATTGTCGATAAAGAAAAGGATGTCTTTTCCACCACTCTGCTCATCGCCATCGCGGAAATATTCAGCAACCGTAAGACCCGAAAGGGCTACACGTGCGCGGGCTCCGGGAGGTTCATTCATCTGCCCGAAAACAAGTGTTGCCTGGGATTCTTTAAGCAAATCGGGATCAATTAATGAAAGGTCCCAGCCGCCTTTTTCCATATCTTCTTTAAAAGCATCACCATAATTAATAACGCCTGATTCAATCATTTCGCGGAGCAGGTCATTTCCTTCGCGGGTACGTTCGCCCACACCGGCAAACACCGACATACCGGAATAGCTCTTGGCAATGTTATTGATCAGCTCCATAATGATTACCGTTTTCCCAACGCCGGCACCACCGAAAAGGCCAATTTTACCTCCTTTTGAATATGGCTCAATAAGGTCAATAACTTTTATACCTGTATAAAGAACTTCTTTTGAAGTTGAAAGATTTTCGAATTTGGGAGGATCGCGGTGAATGCTTGCTACTCTTTCGCGCGAAACAGCCGGCATACCATCAATGGCATTCCCGATCACATTAAACAACCGGCCCTTGATGGAATCGCCAACAGGCATTGAAATGGTCATACCAGTCGAAACAACTTCCATTCCACGGCTCAAACCATCAGTTGAATCCATAGCAATTGTCCGTACCGTATTTTCACCGATATCCTGCTGACATTCGAGAACTATAACTGTTCCCTGTTCATTTGTAACTTCCAGCGCATCATAAATGTTAGGAAGCGGAACCTTTTCGTCAAAAGATACATCTATAACAGCACCAATGATCTGTGAAATTTTACCGGTAATTTTTGCAGCCATATAAAACTATTTTAAAGAACAAATTTATAAAACAAATCGGAAAGTTTAAAGCATTAACTGCGTATTAGTCAACAGGTTTTTGTCCGTCGTTCGCAGGATCATTATTTTCAAGTGTTTCAGAAGCAGTAATTTCCTGTGTTTCAGCATGATTTTCATTCTGGTTATGGAAAAACTGCCGTTGGAAAATCAGTAAACTTAGCACTCCGGTTGTAATTGCGGAGTCAGCAATATTGAATACCGGACGAAAGAAGATGTAGCTTTGACCACCCCAGAAGGGCATCCATTGCGGATAGTTTCCTTCGAGGATAGGGAAATAAAACATGTCAACAACCTTACCATGCAGTAAAGAACTATATCCTCCTTCGGCAGGCATGAACCTGGCCATATCAAAATAAGTACTTTCGCTGAAAAGCACACCATAAAATGCACTGTCGATAATATTACCCATTGCTCCGGCCAGGATGAGTGAAAACGAGAAAATAACACCGAAACCGGTTTTTTTGCTAGCCAGGTGAAATATATACCAACCCAGAAATGCAACAGCAAAAATACGGAACAAACTTAACGCAAGCTTCCCGTATCCGCCTGCAAACTGCAGTCCAAAGGCCATTCCGTTGTTTTCGGTGAAATGAATGATAAACCAGTTTCCGGCCACGAGAAATTCCTGGCCCAGCGTCATGTGGGTCTTAATCCAGATTTTTAAAGCCTGATCAATAATCAGAACAATAAATACGATTAAAAATGATTTTTTCAGCACGAGGTCCTGTGTTCCGGTTATTTCTGCTTCAGTTTAGCTTCCATGCTCAGGGTTGCATGAGGAACACTGCGAAGTCTCTCCTTCGAAATAAGCTTACCTGTTTCGCGACATATGCCATAGGTCTTATTTTCGATCCGAACCAAAGCATTTTCGAGGCTCTGTATAAACTTTTCCTGCCGGCCTGCCAAACGGGCATTTTCTTCTTTCGACAAAACCTGGTATCCTTCTTCCAATACTTTAAAAGTAGGAGAAGTGTCCATGATATCGTTTCCTGCACTGTTAGTGTATGCTTCGGTAAGCAAAATCAGGTCGTGACGGGCTTTTTCGAGTTTTTCGAGTATGAGCTCGCGGAACTCAACCAATTCCTCATCCGAGTAATGGGTTCTTCCTTTTTCTTCTTTTACATCTTCCGCTTTCATATGTTCCGGTTTTTTTAAGAGGTTCGGTACTAATTTATTTTAAGGTATTATCTTTTTTCTACTTTAACAGCAACAGATATTTCATCAGTAAGTTCAAGGGTTTCGGAATTCTCCGGCAATGTTTCGGAAACTGTCAGTGAGTCGGCTAATGTTTCCGAGCAAATATAGTTATTAAAACTTACGATTGCATTTTCAATTAAATCATTTTTTTGCACTTTCAGAGTTATTTTATCGGTTACTTCGAAACCACGGTCCTTACGGATATTTTGAATACGGTTTACCAGTTCGCGGGCAATTCCTTCCTGCCAGAGTGGTTCAGTTACCGTGATATCAAGAGCCACTGTTAATGTACCCTGGTTTGCAACTACCCATCCGGGGATGTCTTCAGTAATTATGTCAACATCTGTCAGGAGCATTTCTACCGTTTCGCTTCCAATTTGCAGGTTATACTTGCCTTCACTTTCAATTTTACTGATATCAGTCTGAGTAAATTCTCCTACTGCTACAGCAATTTCTTTCATCAGTTTACCATAACGCGGACCGAGGGTTTTAAAGTTAGGTTTAATCTTTTTTACAAGGAAACCTGCTGATTCGTCGAGGTATTCAAGCTCTTTAACATTGACCTCACTCAGTATAAGTCCGCTAACTTTCTCGAGTTGTCCTTTGATATGATCGCCCGAAACCGGAATCAGAATTTTTTGCAATGGCTGTCGTACACGCAGGTTGGTTTTTTTGCGTAAGCTCAGTACCATACTTGAAACCTGCTGTGCTAACTGCATCCGTTCTTCAAGTTGTTTATCGATTTTACTTTCGTCAGCAACCGGGAAATCGGTCAGGTGAACAGACTCGGATTTATCAGAACCGGAAACCTGGTTCAGGTCAATAAAGAGCCGGTCCATAAAGAACGGAGCAATAGGTGATGCTAATTTTGCAACTACTTCGAGACAGCGGTATAAGGTTTGGTAAGCCGAAATTTTGTCGCTGGTATATTCTCCTTTCCAGAAACGGCGACGTGATAAACGAACGTACCAGTTACTCAGGTGTTCATTTACAAAATCGGTAATCAGGCGACCTGCACGGGTAGGTTCATAATCAGCAAAAGCTTCATCCACATTTTTGATCAGGCTGTTGAGTTCCGAGTGTATCCAGCGGTCAATTTCGGGCCTATCGGCAAAAGGAATTTCTTCTTCTGCATACCTGAACCCATCAATGTTGGCATACAAAGCGAAAAAGTTATAGGTATTATACAGTGTTCCGAAAAACTTACGCTGTACTTCGGCAATGCCTTCGAGGTCGAATTTCAGGTTGTCCCATGGTTGTGAGTTGGTGACCATATACCAGCGCGTAGCATCAGGGCCATATTTTTCGAGTGTTTCGAACGGATCAACTGAATTCCCAAGCTTTTTCGACATTTTATTGCCTGCCTTATCAAGCACAAGGCCATTAGAAATCACATTTTTAAATGCTACCGAATCAAATACTAATGTTGCAATGGCATGAAGTGTATAGAACCAGCCACGTGTCTGATCAACACCTTCGGCAATCAGGTCGGCAGGGAAATATTGCGGATGACCATCATTTTTATCGAATGGATAATGGAACTGCGCATAAGGCACAGCACCCGAGTCGAACCAAACATCAATAAGGTCGGTTTCGCGGATCATTTTTTTGCCTGTTGGCGAAACCAGGAAAATATCATCCACATACGGACGATGCAGATCGAATGTATTGTAGTTTTCAAAAGAATTATTACCCGGTTCAAACTTAGCATATGGATTGCTGGTCATAAACCCGGCAACAATCGCTTTCTCAATTTCTGCCTTCAATTGTTCAACTGATCCTATGCATATTTCTTCGCTGCGATCCTCGCTTACCCATATCGGGAGCGGGGTTCCCCAGTAACGTGAACGTGAAAGGTTCCAATCCACCAGGTTTTCGAGCCAGTTGCCAAAACGCCCGGTTCCGGTGGCTTCGGGTTTCCAGTTAATGGTTTTATTGAGTTCGATCATCCTGTCTTTCAGCGCGGTAGTGCGGATAAACCACGAATCGAGGGGATAGTAAAGTATGGGCTTATCAGTACGCCAGCAATGCGGGTAAGTGTGCTCGTATTTCTCGGTTTTAAATGCGCGGTTCTCTTTTTTGAGCTTAACAATGATATCGATATCCACATTTTCATCCTTTTGCGGATCGCCATCCCGGGCATATTCCGACTTTACAAAACGACCGGCAAATTCGCCCATTTCTTCGGTAAACCGACCGGTTTTATCAACCAGCGTAAGCGCTCCGATACCATGTTGTTTTGCAACTTTAAAGTCGTCGGCACCAAAGCTGGGTGCGATATGTACGATTCCGGTTCCGTCCTCGGTAGTAACAAAATCACCGGTAATAACCAGAAAAGAATCCCCGGTTTCGGGCTGTGCGAAAGGCAGTAGTTGTTCGTAACGAAGGCCAGCAAGTTGGGCACCTGTAAATTCGGCAAGTATTTCGAACGGAATTACTTTCTGACCCGGAACGTATTCGTTCATGGCCATTTCAGCGTTTTTCTCAGGAAAATATTTGCTCAGCAGGGGCTTCCCTAAAACAACCTTTATAGGCTCATAAGTATAAGGGTTGAAAGTATTTACGAGGACGTAATCTATATTTTTGCCCACTGCCAGAGCAGTGTTCGAGGGTAATGTCCATGGTGTAGTTGTCCAGGCAAGGATAAAAACATCGGTTTTATCTTTTCCGAAAAGTTTTGGGATAAGGGTGTGGCCGTTATCATTGCGGACCTTAAATTGGGCAACAACGGTATTGTCTTTTACATTTCGGTAGCTTCCGGGCTGGTTCAGCTCGTGTGTACTGAGGCCTGTTCCGGCTGCAGGTGAATAGGGTTGAATGGTATACCCTTTGTAAAGAAGTCCTTTTTTGTAAAGTTCTGAAAGCAGATGCCAGCAGGTTTCGATATAAGTATTATCGAAAGTGATATATGGATCGCCGAGATCAACCCAGTAGCCGATTTTCAGGGTCAGTTCATCCCAGCGGTCTTTGTATTTCATTACTTCGCTGCGGCAGGCTTTGTTATAATCGTCGACACTGATTTTTTTACCAATATCTTCTTTGGTTATTCCGAGTGTTCTTTCAACTGCGATTTCGATAGGCAAGCCATGGGTATCCCAACCGGCTTTACGTTCGACGAAAAATCCTTTTAATGTTTTGTAGCGGCAGAAAATATCTTTAATGGCGCGGGCCATAACATGGTGAATACCAGGCATGCCGTTTGCCGAAGGTGGACCTTCGTAGAAAATATAGGGTGTACGATCGCTCCGGTTATCGAGGCTTTTCTCAAAAATACGGTTCTCGTTCCAGAAATCGAGAACTTCGTTTCCGATGCGTGTTAAGCTAAGTTGTTTGTATTCAGTATATTTAGTTCCCATGAGGAGGTAATTTTAAGCGAATTTTTTAAGGCTGCAAAGATAGTATAAATTATGATATAAAAAATGGTGGATGATATGGGATTGAAGGAGTTAAAATTGAATTTTGCCGGCGTTTATCCCGAGTGCGACTTTGAGTAGGTTACAAAATCCGCAACGATCATCTTTTAAAATTACTTAACCTGAATTTTGAAATTACATGAAATATTTCAAGATTTCTTCCCCTACTTCTGGACTTAAAAGATTATGTCAGCCACAAAAAAGCCCCTTCAAATTTCTCAATCTGAAGGGGCCATAGAATTATCCTGCTTTTTTATTTTCCTTCCAATACTTTATATCCCCAGGCCTCTATATTCATAGTTTCTTTCTGCTCAACTTTGGTTTCTGTGCCTGTAAAAGTATCTTTATAGGTTCCGTTTACAATATCACCTTTCACCGCAACTGAAACAGGTTCAGCTGATAAGTTGACGATTACCAACACTTTTGTATCGCCTTTGGCACGCATAAAGCTAAGCACTTTTGCTGGTTCGGTGTTCTTAATTTTTTCGAAATTGCCGCCATAAGGAGGATTAAATAAGGCTTCGTTGCTGTGTTTCAGTTTATTTAACGTCTGGTAAAAAGGAGTCAGCTCCATGTTTGACCAATTGATGGTATCCTTAACAAAGAATTGTAGACGTTTTTTCAATCCGGCTTCCTGTCCGCTGTAAATCAAAGGCATACCTGGAAGTGTGTATGTAAGCACTGCAAACGCATTTTCGCCTGCTCCGAATTTTTCCTGTGCGGTTCCGTTCCATGAATTTTCGTCGTGGTTGGTGATAAAATTCATTTGCATGGCGTATTTCGGTAAAATGGAATCCATTCTCATAACCTGGCGAACAATCTGGTTAACTGAATCTTTTCCCTGGGCTACTTTATGCATTACACTATGCATGCCCCAGCCGTAATTGGCATCGAAAGCTTTTTTACAGAGTTCGGGATGGTCTTCATTTTCGGCCAGCATAAACATGGGTTTTACTTTTTCGAGTTCCACCCTAGCTGTATCCCAGAAATCCACAGGAACTTCACCGGCCACATCGCAACGGAAACCATCAATATCACAGTTGGTTACCCAGTATTTCATGGCGTCGATCATCGCTGCGCGCATATCCTGTTTGGCATAATCAAGTTTGGCACAGTCGGTCCAATCGAAAGGAGTAATCATTTTGCCGGTGCTGTCTTTAATATACCAGTCGGGATGTTCCGTAACCCAGTTGTTATCGCGGGCGGAATGGTTTGCCACCCAGTCGATGATGACTTTAAAACCCATTTCGTGCGCTTTGGTAACCAGTGCTTTAAAATCGGCTTCGGTCCCGAATTCAGGATTTACACCTTTATAATCTTTTACTGAGTAGTAACTTCCAAGGCTGGTTTTGAATCCTTCTGGAACTTTACGATCCACGACACCGATTGGATGTATAGGCATAAACCATAGAATATCAACACCCAATTCTTTCAGGCGGGGAAGGTTGGCTTCGAAGGCTTTAAACGTTCCTTCGGGTGTGTACTGACGAACGTTAACTTCATAAATTACAGCGTTTTTAGCCCATTCGGGATAATTGGCCTTTACATCGGTAACGGCAGTTTTTGTTTTGCATGCCGTAAACAGGAAGGAGATGCAGCAAAGCATAAGGATGGATTTGGTTAGGGTTTTCATATGTTGTTTAATTTGGGGTTTTATTTGATTTTGTTTTTCCCGCCGTAGAGACGCAATGCCTTGCGTCTCCATAAGGCGGAGACGTTGCATGCAACGTCTTTACAGATGTGGCCATCAGAGACGCGAGGCATCGCGTCTTTACACAGGAGACAATGCTTGGTGCATTATCTTCACATCTATAGGTTATCAAGGATTTCGATATTAAGCGGTTTCCCATCCCATGTGAAGTTGATGTTCAGCCATTTTTCATCATAAGTTGCTGTGGTTTTCCTCCCTGGGGATTTCCCTTTTTCGGCTTTGATTTTTATAGCCTTTCCGTTAACCAAAACCTTTGCAGCTTTTGAGCCGGTTCGTATTTCCAGTTTCATGTTGCGGCTGGATGGCATTCCTTCCCAGGAACCGGTTTTGGAAATTGAAACGGTCGTTTTATTGGCTTCCTTCGAACCCTTGTATGTTATCAGTTCACATTTCCCATCTGCAAGCGATTTGCTATCAAGGCCGTTGTCTTCATATTGAACAAATTCTGATTTGCCGCAAGGGTAGTACCGCACCACATAGTTTCCTCCGTCGTAGTAGTCGGTGGAGTTTACAGGTTTTGTCATCGGAATAAAACTGCCGGCTTTGGCAAAGACAGGAAGATTTTCGATTGTTAGGGGGAAGTCAATCCGTCTGCTTCCGGTGTATTCGGTTCCCGACGTAAAATCAAACCATTTACCTTCTGGGAAATAAATGCTACGGATTGAAAGTCCTTTTTTTATGACCGGAGCAACCAGTAAATTTTCGCCCCACATATATTCATCTTCCACGCGACAGGCTGCTGTATCGTTTGCGAACTGGTAAAAAAGCGATTGCATGAGTGGTGAACCAGTGGTTGCATTCTGAAAAGCCAATGTGTAGTTATAAGGAAGCATAGCGTAACGCAACTTCATGTAATTACGAACAATATCCTGCGTTTTTTCGCTCCAGTACACGGGCTCACTTGGGATTACGGATCCGTGAGGGCGTAGGATTGGTGTAAAAACAGCAAATTGCAGCCATCGTGTATAAAGTTCATCATCTTTTACCCCCTGGGCAAATCCACCGGCATCGGAATGGATATATCCCAATCCGCTCATTCCCATAGTTAGCAATAGCGGCAATTGCGCCTGAAATCCGCCCCAGCTGCGTGAAACATCACCAGTCCAGGGAAAAGCAGCATAGCGCTGCGAACCAGCAAAACCTGAACGTTGAAGGTGAAACAAACGAGTGTTTGGGTAATTCTCAGCATATTTCTCGAACAGCATTTTATCCCAGTAATGGCCGTAAATATTATGGACTTGGTCGGCTTTACCATTTACATGGTAGATATCAGCCGGATGGCTTTCGGGTTCACCCAAATCGCCCCACCATGCAGCAACTCCGATATCAATCTGTTTTTTGTATTTCTGCCAGAACCAGTCGCGGGCTTCGGGTTTAAAAATGTCGATGAGGCTGCCGGCACCAAAATAAAACTGTTTGTCGATGTAAGTCTGGCCAAGACTATCTGTTACGAAAACACCTTTTGCAGCTGCATCCTTATGATTGGCTACTGTATCGATTACATATGGTTCGGTAATCAGAATAGTTTTTATGCCTTGTTTTCTGAATTTTTCAATCATACCAACCGGATCGGGCCAGGCTTTTTTGTACCAGTCGAGTTTTCCAAGATGGCCCTGGATACTATCGCCAAACCAATAAAAATCAAGAATTACAGCATCCACAGGGAATCCTTTCTTTTGCATCAGCGTAACAATACTGTCGGTTTCTTTTTGGTTGCGGTATGCCATGCGGCTTTGCAGGTTTCCCAATGCCCAGCGCGGAGGCAAAGGCTGGCGGCCGGTAAGCTGTGTGTATGATTTTGAAATTTCGGGATATGTACTTCCTGCAATCAGGTAATAACGTGCCGTTCCACCTATTGCACTCCATTCGGTAACCGCTGGCTCTGTATTTCCAATATCTACATAACCTTTCTGAGGATTATCGAAAAGTATGGCATATTTGCGCGACGAAATGGTTAACGGAACTGAGTAGTTAAGCTGGGCTGCTCCGAACTCGTATCCGTAGGCAGGACGGTTGTATAGCAGAAGCTTTTTCCCGCGACGGTCCATTGCCATAGCTCTTTCGCCGGCTCCGTACACTTTTTCGCCTGGCTTTAAGGCAAAACGCACACCCGAATTCCCTGGTTTGCTGAAAAATCCACTTTCCTCACTCAGCAAGGTATCGCCTTTATAAATGAAAGTCAGGTAGAAAGGATCAGAGTTTGCAGTGATTGTCATTTCCCCGTTGCGAAGCAGATAACCGGATGGGATTTGCTCCGAAGTGAGTGTAACTTTCCCAGGTTGCATCACTACTGAATGCGAAGGATCGGCTTTAGAAATTCCTTCAGGAAAATAAGTAACTTCAATTAAGCTTTCGGAATAAGGCTTTACTTCAATGGTTCCTTTATCGGTAACGATATTCCACGAATCAGGCAACTTTTCAACCCGGATAAGTTTGTGTAATTCCTTATTGCCACCCTTAGCTTCCTGAACTTTTGGCTTATATCCGTTAACAGGCACAAGGATATCTTCATTATCCTTTGTTTTGCCAACGAGGCTTCCATCCGCATTCCGGAATACAAAAACCAGCTGGTTGGCAACATCTTCGGGCTTCAGTTTATAAAAGCTGTTGATGACAAAACGATACGAATACAGGTTTTTACCTTCACGCTTCATCAGCACACTTTTATCGTCCTTGCCCCAGTTACCGACGACATATTTCCAGTCGTGGCCATCGAGACTTTTGCTGGTAATAACTCCTGTATGAAGGTAAACATTGTCTGCCTGATCAAGCAAAGCTTTATTGCCTTCAGCTGCATTAAAAAACAAAGTAACCGAATCTGTAACCGAAGGATTATCAGGCTTCAGCCAGATTACCTGGGCGATTGAAACCTGGTAAAGACAAAGGAATAATGCTATCCCCGAAAAGCGAATCAAGATCATCATTTGGTTGATAATTCAATAATCTTTACACTTTTAGCCGGAACTTCTATTTTACTGAGGTCTTTAACCTGGTTGCCGGTCAGCACATCTTTTCCTGATTTGAAGCCTTTAAGTTTTTCTTCATAACGTGAGGTTGCAAATGTATTCACATAGTTTTCGTTATTGTTAACAATCACCATTACAGATGCCTTATCCAAAGTAAGGAAATACACATAAATACCATCCTCAGGAATATAGTGTGTGAGTTTCCCTTCCTGAACAGTTTTATTGCTTTTTCGCCATGTGAACAGTGTTGATGTAAAATCCAGGATATCTTTCTGATCAGCACTCAGATTTTCACGGGTAAACATATTGGTAGAGTCACCCTGCCATCCGCCAGGCATATCTTTGCGTTTACCGGCATCACCATGCAAGGTTCCTCTGTCACTTAATGCTTCGGTTCCATAATAGAGCATAGGCAAACCACGGGTAGTTGCCAGGAAAGCAAGAGCCATTTTCATATTATCCACCGTTTTCAAAACCGGGTACATGCGCTCAATGTCATGATTATCAGCAAAAGTGATCAGTTTGGAAGGATCGCTGTACAGGAAATCCTGAGCAAGGATTTCGTACAAACGAGCCAGGCCGGTATCCCAACCTTCTTTTTCGGTAAAAGCTTTCTGAACTGCTCCCATCAGCGGGAAATCGAAAACATTGGTCAGCCGTGAGCGGTATTCATCCTTGTTCGATTTGTTATCGAGCCAATACGCAACCAGTGGCGGATAATTTAACCAGGCTTCGCCTACAACATTCAGGTTTGGATATTCATCGCGGAGAACTTTCATCCATTCAGCCATGAATTCCTTATCCGGATAGGGATAGGTATCCTGCCGTAGTCCGTCAAGACCTGCAAATTCAATCCACCATATACTGTTCTGAATCAGGTATCGGGCGACATAAGGGTTTCTTTGGTTGAAATCCGCCATAGTGTTATCAAACCAGCCATCCGACATTTTCTTTTCATCCGACTGCGAGCGATAAGGGTCCGAAATAACCATACCCCGGAAATTGGAACGTGTAAACTCAGGCCATTCGTTAATCCAGTCTTTCTGAGGCAAATCTTTCATCCAGTACGAATTAGTACCAAAATGATTGAAAACAATATCCATAACCACCTTTATTCCCCTGCTGTGAGCCAGGGTTACCATGTCGCGGTAACTATCGTTTGTACCGAAACGGGGATCAACTTTATACAAATCAGTGGTTGCATATCCGTGGTAAGAAGCCCTGGGCATATTGTTTTCGAGGAACGGAGTGCACCAGATTGTGGTCACACCCAGCTTTTGAAGGTAACCCAAATTATCCGCAATACCTTTAATATCGCCGCCATGCCTTCCATTCGGATTTGTGCGGTCAGCTTTCTCAAGCATACCGGGCATATCATCATTATTGGGATCGCCATTGGCAAAACGGTCCGGCATTATAAGGTACATCATATCCGAAGTATTAAAGCCTTCGCGTTTGGCTGATTCCTTGGCACGGGATTTCAACTCATATTTATAACTGATCAATGCTGTATCTTTTTCATTTTCTTTGAAATTGATGGTTATTGTGCCAGGTTTAGTGCTGTTACTAACCTCAAGGTCAACAAACAGGTAGTCGGTTCCGGTGCCGGTACTTTTCTTAACTTTCACTCCTTTATATTCGACGAAGGCTTTGGTTTTTCCGATATCTTTCCCGTGAACCATCAGCTGAAGGGAGTTATCTTTCATTCCTGTCCACCAGTTTGGCGGCTCCATATGATCAATCGAAACCTGCGGAAAGGCGGCTCTGAAGAACAATAAACAGATTATTAGTAAAGGGATCTTTTTCATATGTTATTATTTATTAATTCATTGCTTATTTTCAGCGGTATTAATGCTTGCTTCGCAGGTATTTTTTACGGGTCATATGGAATACGCCAGATTGAACAAATATACACTCTAGTTAGTGATTTATACCAATCATGGCTATTTCATTGGTTGGGGGATTTTATTTCGCAAAGATATAAGAAAATAATCCATATAAAATACCTGATTTTGTCGCAATCGTTTGCGGGAGAGAAAATTATGTTAATTAGCTATATTTGTGTATTTAGTAGATAAGATCAGACAATATTGGGAGTTATGTTCCAAAATCCCGAAATCTTGATTGCAGTTAATTAAAGAAGCTATCAACTGCTACGAGATTTAAAAAGAAAGATCTGAATACTTCATTATTAAAAATAAATCTTGCCGGAACAAAAAAGGAAGAGGTGATTTAAAAACCACCTTTTCACTATTAATTATTTAGCTTCAGAGAAACATTGCCAGTTGGTAGTTTTCCGCCAAATACATGGGCCTTGTATGAGATGCATGGAAACGTCTGGGAGTGATGTAATGATTGGCATTCAGATTATGAATTTAGGATGGAGCTAGATCCTCAAGGGCCAGTTAAAGGCGAATATCGTTTTTCCGTGGAGGTGCATGGAATTATCCTGCAGCATCTTGTCGATCAGCATGTCGAGATGTTAATCTTCCAGTAAATCGTTATTTCAATTTAGGTTTCAGAATTGTTTCAGACAATTAGTCTTTAGTTAGTATACTTTTAATTTCGACTGCAGACAGACTCTCCGGTTGGCAGATGTATTAAATTTCAGACGCATATCAGCAATGCCTCAATCCTTCTTTTTCTATCATTCTTATTGTTGAAGGAATCTGGTAAACAAACTAAAATTCTCGATCAATTTAAAGAGTTATCCTCATTTATGTTTCCTGTTCACAGCTATTTTGCACATAATCCATTGTTTGCAGACTGGTCGCAACTCAGACGATTTTTTGTATATTTGCTTTATGAATATAATCGAAACAAATATAGATCAGGTCCGCGATTTGTGTATAAAACACAGGGTTGGCAAGCTATTTGTATTCGGCTCGGTATTGACAAATAAACTGAAAAAGAATAGTGATCTTGATTTTATTGTTGATTTCGAGGGCGTCGATTTATATTCTTATGCCGATAATTACTTTGATTTGAAATATTCACTTGAGAGACTTTTTAAGCGGGACGTTGATTTATTAGAAGATAAAGCGATAAATAATCCTTTTTTGCGACAATCTATAGACTCAACAAAGCAACTTATATATGGATAATGATATCAAGACATGGTTGTATGATATTCTGCAATCCATTAAGGAAATCGACAGTTATTTTGACGACAAACTCAAAATATTTGAGGTCTATTCAAAGGATATACGTACCAAACGGGCAGTTGAACGAAATATTGAGATAATCGGAGAAGCGATAAACCGGATTTTGAGAAAAGATGAGAATTTTGAGATTGAGAATGCTCAAAAAATTATAGGTACCCGCAATCGTATAGCTCATGGGTATGATAAAATTTCAGACGATTTAATCTGGAGCATTGTGATTAATCATTTGCCAAAATTAAAGGATGAAATAGATTCAATTATGGGAAAATAGCACACAAACTTGTGTGCATCACTTGAGAGAATTCTTTGCTTCAATACAAAGCTATCCATCTAAAATAAAACAAAAAGCAGGTCTCTTTTACAAAACCTGCTCTCACAAAGCATATACTTTTCAGGCTGTTGTTATTGATCCAGCCACATCCTGTCCTGCAGGTTAGGCAAGTATGATGGGAAGTTGCTGTTATACAATCGTTCTGTTTGAGGATAAGCAAACCGGCGCGGGATGGCTCCTCCCGGATTTTGATTGTGATCGCCGTTTACGTTTGGGACCAATTCAGGAATCCCGGTACGCCGGTAGTCAGTCCACGATTCAATGGAAGTAAACAAAGAAATGTATTTCTGTGTAATAATGGTTTTCAGATCGCCTTCGAAATTGCCGCTCAGTTTTGCATTTGCATTGATGTAGGTATTGATAGTTGCATCGGTAGTTGCAGTCCCGGTTATTTTTTTAATATTGGCTCTCACGGCATCCTGAAGGGCGGTTTGTGCTGCAGGATCATTGGTATTAAGGCGCAGGCGAGCTTCTGCCTCGATGAATTTCAGCTCATAAAATGTCATCAATGGCACAGGCGAATTACTGGAAGTATAGTACAAGCCGTTGAGTGTTGCTTCACCGAATTTCTTTTTATAAAAGAACGATCTCCGGGGATCATTCAATTGCAGCATCAGGTTTGTGAAACTTGGATTAGGAAGTATGTAATTGAGCAGTGTGTAAGAATAAAACGGATTGTATTCCGAAGCGGAGAAACCAAAATTATAAACCATATCTGCATCTGTAGATTTCATGGCATTAGCCGAGGCATCAAGTGCTTTTTGTGCAGGATTATAGTCCAGTTCAGATGCGCGTTTGGTGAGGTGCAGGTAGTAACGGGCCTTTAGCGCATAGGCCGATTGTATCCATTTGGCAATATTTCCACCAAAAATTATATCATCGGAACCGGGTTTCGAACCCGCATATGTTTTCTGCAAGTCGGCTATGCCATCGTCGAGTAGCTGCTGTATGGCTTCATACGAGTCTTTTTGCGGATCAAATACCGGATTCAGGCTCACTGATCCCTGCAGGGATTCTTTATACGGAACATCACCATACAATGAAGTAACATTTCCCAGGCAATTAGCCAGGAGAACTTTACCAATTCCTGCGTAATAGTATGATTTTTCTTTTTCGGCCTGGTCAATCATGATTCTCAGGTTTATCATCGGGCCATCGTAATAATCATTCCAGTTCCAATCTACATAAAGGGCTTCGTTAAGGATGTACTGCTGAACCTGTATCGGATGATTGTCCACTCCCAGGTAATACTGCATAAAAATACCCGACATAACCTGGGTTGTGCCGCAGCATAGCGTGGCCAGTGTTTCCTGTGTAAATGGCAGCATCACCGATGGAGGAACAGAGGTTGGACTGTTCGGATTTACGTTGGTTTCTTCCAGATCGCAGCTGTGAAACAGTAAGCTGAAAACCAGAAGAAGTGATGGTATAAGTAAGAATTTTGTTTTCATAGGAAGAAGTATTTTCGGTTACAATGTCACTTGAAGGCTGAACTCTACACTTTTGGTATTGGGCATATTGAAATAATCCCGGCCAAGACTGTTGGAAACCCCTGATAAGTTAGTTTCGGGATCTATGCCACTGTATTTAGTCCAAAGCAGCAGGTTGCGGCTGTTAATACTAAGGTTTATGCCTTTGAAAAATGTTTTTGACAACCACTTGGCAGGCAGGTTATAGGAGACTCCAAGTTCACGCAACCGCATGTATGAGCCGTCCTCAATAGCTGCTTCTGATAATCCGGCAAGTCCTCCCTGCGCAGAATAATAGTCTCTGTTGCGCTTAACTACCACTTCGTTCGGAAGGCCTGTGTTTACATTTATACCTGGGTAAACAAAATCTTCGTCACGGTTTTCGGTTATTTTGCTTGTTCCCAGCGATTGCATTACATTTTTTGTGCCGTTATAAACATCTCCGCCTTGCTTGATATCAAACAGGAAAGTGAGCTGAAATCCCTTGTAATTAAAAGTATTCCTGATGCCAAGCATGTAATCGGGATTTGGATTTCCTATTACGCCGGGAAGTACATCAACCAATGGATATCCGTTGTTGCCAACCTGCACCTGGCCAAGTGAGTCGCGCAGGTAACGGGTTCCGTAAAGCACTCCATAAGGCTGTCCTTCGATAGCGACTGAACGTGTACTGCTCACTCCGGTAGTTTCAAAGTCGAGCAAAGGAATGCCTTCGGGCAGGTCAACAACCATGTTTCTGTTTCGGGTGAAATTAAACATCATGTCCCAAACAAATCCATTGCGATCTACCGGTGTCACTGAAATCTGAGCTTCAATCCCTTTGTTGGTGATTTCGCCTGCGTTCAACATGATATGATCGTATCCGGTTGCATAAGCCACCGGCACTTCAACAATTTGACCAATACTTTTGGATTCGTAATATGCCAGGTCCATTCCTAGTTTGTTTCCAAAGAAGCGGAGGTCGGCACCAATTTCCGACGAACTTGTTGTTTCGGGTTTCAGGTTTATATTCCCGATGGTACGCTCAGTGGCAAAACTTGTTTGCCCGCTGATACCGCCCTGAATAGCTGTATAGTAGTTTTGCAATGAGTAAGGGTTGGCATCGTTACCCACCTGAGCCCACGATGCACGGATTTTTCCATAACTGAAAATCTTGCCTTTATCCAAATGTAAGGCTTCCGAAAAAATGAAACTCGCGTTTAAGGATGGATAGAAGAAAGAATTGTTTCCTTTGGCAAGCGTCGAAGTCCAGTCGTTACGGCCTGTTGTATTAAAATACAGTATTCCCTTATAACTTAATTTGACATCATAATATACTCCCACAATCTTGTAGGCTGTTGAATAGTCATCACCTGAAACTGTCTTTGTATTGCTCAGGTCATAGAAGTTTGGCAAAAGCAATGAATCGCCACGTTGGCTGTTGGCGTATGTTTCTTTCGTATAATAATTATGTCCCGCCACCACATTCAGCTTTAAATTCTTTGTAATTTCTTTCTCCGAACTCAGCACAAAATCTGAATTGATTCCCCTGAAATTGTAAATACTCGCTGTTACATAGCCATTTGGCGTATCGCTTGAATTGTTGTCGAAAAAGGAATTTCTTCGTTCGGAGTAATGGTCGATGCCTAACCTGTACATTGCGCTGAGCCAGGGGAACAGGATATAATCAACCTGGGTACTACCGATAATGCGGTTCACCTCTGAGCTGGCCTGGTTTTTATTAACGGACCAGTAGGGATTATCGTAGCTGCTGTAATAATTCCGCTGCGTACCATCAGGATACATGTAGGCAATAGGATCATTTGCGGGATCACTTGATCCATTGGTAAGGTCGAATGTCGGTGTATTCCGCATAAGGCCAACCATAACAGCCGAAAGGTTGCTTCCTTTTTGCGTAAGGTTGCTGACAGAATTGGAGAAATTCGCAGTGCCTGAAACTTTAAGCTTTTCAGATAGTTTTGCGTCGCCGGCAATTTTCACATTGGTGCGAACGAAATGGCTCATTGGAACTATACCCGACTGATCCAGATGTCCTGCCGAAAATAAAAAGCTTCCGAAATCATTGTTTCCCGACATACTCAGGTAGGAATTGCTGGTTATGGCTGTTTCGAAAAAATTATCAACAGGATATGCAACTGCAGGTTTGTCGGTTGCTCCGGGATCGCTCATACCAACTATTTGTCCGTTAATATCCTTGGGGTAGTTAGTGGCACCATCGTACCGTAACGTATCAATCTTTGGCCCCCAGCTTAAATTAGAGGTTGAGGAATACGCGCCATTGGAACCTTGAGCATATATTGACTGTCTTTCCGGTAATTTGTTCACCCTATCAAAACCAAGTGAAGTTTTAAAGCTGATGCTCTTCTTTATCCCGCCTTTGCTTCTTCCCGATTTGGTTGTAATCAGGATGGCGCCATTGGCTGCCCTGATACCATAAAGAGCTGCTGCGGCTGCGCCTTTGAGTACAGTCAGCGATTCGATATCATCGGAATTAAGGTCGATAGCACGGTTTGAATAGTCGTACACATAGCTTCCGTCGTAACTGTTGTCGATAGGAACGCCATCCACCACAAAAAGCGGGGAATTTCCCGATGCACGCAACGAAGAACGGCCACGGATGGTAATACTTGACGAAGCTCCGGGCGTGCCTGATGAGCTGATAATCTCTACCCCTGCCACTTTTGAACTTAATGCATTAACTATATTACCAGTTTTTGAGTTGCTTAGGTCGCCACCTTCCACCTGCTGAGCAGCATAACCAATGGATTTTTTCTCGGCTTTAATCCCCATTGCTGTCACAACAACGCCTTCCAGTATTTTCATGTCCTGGACCAGTGCTACGTTAATTATTCTCTGATTACCAACCCTGATATTTTGTGTGGCATATCCTACATAACTGATTTCCAGAACATCATTCTCCGATTTGATACTGATAGAGTAGTTACCGTCAATGTCTGTCAGCGTTCCGATTGTTGTTCCAGGTATTTTTACAGTTGCCGCCGGCAAAGTTTCACCCGTAGCCGCTGAAGTTATCTTCCCGGTAATGGTTTGCTGTGCATAAGCCCCGGCAGCTATAAGCAGCAACAGCATCAAAATTGTAAAGATCTTTCTCATACGCATACAATCAGTGGTTGTGTGTACAGTTTTAATTTGTATTAAATACACCTCAAGAAATAAATTCACTTAACAGGAGTTTAAAATTCTTTTCCCTGAAACGGCAAAATGCACGATAAGAAACAGTTATGTCGTGAGGAAACTTCTGACGAAATCGGTATAAATTATAAGCCGTAAGTACCAGATTCCCATTTTCTATTTTTCTGGTTTCTGGTTTCTGGTTTCTGCTTCCATTTCCAAAGTCTCACATTCCAAACTCCCGGATTTAAAATTATCGCTGTAATCCACTTTGGGATTTGGATCTTGAAATTTGAGATTCGGGTCTTTAAAAAATATTTCAGGCCGATTAAGTGGATCGATAACCTTAAGTGTATAGCAAGCAAGAAAAAATCTTTTTATAAACCTAAAACCAATGCATATGAAATCAAGACTTTTACTCATGATTATCCTGGCAGCTATGGGTTTTACCCTGAGTGCCCAACCTCTTCACTGGACGGAATCATTGTTTGACCCTTTAAAAACATCAGTTATTGAAAAAGAAACAGTTCTGAAAACGGAGGGAATGTATTCAATGAAATACACCTATACTGATCCGGGAGTTGTTTTATATAAGTCTGAACTTTTTGCCGTAACCCCCGGGTTGGAATGGAATTTCTCCGTTGATTATTTAGATAACGATCCTTCGGGAGTTATAACTGCCCGCGTTTATTTTATGATTGATGCAAATACACAGGTAACGCCTAATAGTGTTGGCCGATTTACAACTGCAAATACCGTTGATGGAGCCAGTTGGCAAACACTAACATTAACTGGAGGTGCAACATTTGTACCGGCAAATGCAACCCTGGCATATGTTGCAGTGCGTATGTCGGCCGCAGCCGACCCTGCCTGGACAGGAACAGCAACTTTTTATGCTGATAATCTAAAGTTTACAGAAGGAGCAGGAAGTACTACAAACCTCATTATAAATCCAGGTTTTGAAAATTGGGCAATTGCGCCTGGCTCTACACTTCCAAACTGGAGAGAATCGTTGTATGATCCGTTATTGACATCGGTGCTGGTTAATGAACCTACTTTAAAAACAGAAGGCTTTAATTCACTCAAATATACTTTTACTGATCCTGGTGTTGTTTTATTATATAGCGATACCATTGCTGTTACAGCCGGCGAACCTTACAATTTCTCATGTGATTTTTATGATAACGATCCTTCCGGATTAGTAAGTACACGTTTATGGTTTTATACCGGTGTACCGGGCTCCGCATACCTGAGCCGGACAGAAACCACCAGGACAACAGATATGGCTTCGTGGCAAACGGGAACATTAGCGGGAACCACACCAGCCGGTGCCACTATAGCTTATGTTGCAATCAGGCTCGCGGCCGCTACAGCTCCTGCCTGGACAGGAACCGCCACCATATATGCTGATAATTTTATTTACACCCAGGGAGCAGGAAGTACAACCAATCTGATTAAAAACGGCGGCTTCGAAGAATGGCTGGCTCCAACCGGTGCCCCAGAATTTTTGACTTACAAATTTGAAGGCATTACTCCTGTTGTAGTAGGAAGTATTGATAAAACAGCTCATACTGTTTTACTGACTGTACCTTATGAAACGAATGTAACTGAATTAGTCTCAACATTTACTTTAACTGAAGGCACTACTGCAAAAGTTGGTGTAACTGACCAGGTTAGTGGCACAACTCCAAATAACTTTACCAGTCCTGTTACTTATGCATTAACAAGAGATGCCAAAAATCAGGATTGGGTTGTAACTGTTACCAAACCTGCTCCAACTACCGGTAAGGATATTATTACCTTTAAGTTCGAAGAATTAACACCTGCTGTTACCGGTATAGTTGATGCTACGAATAAAACTGTTAGTCTTGAGGTACTCAATTCAACTAATGTTGCTGCCTTAGTCCCTACAATTACATTATCGGCTAATGCTACAGTTTCGCCTTTAAGCGGAGTTGCAACGGATTTCACTTCACCGGTAACTTTTACTGTAACAGCTCAGGATGGTTCAACGCAGGCATGGGTAGTTACAGTTACCAAAGCAGTTGCAGGACAAACAACTCTGTTTTTCGAAGATTTTGAAAAATCATCATTACTTACACCGGGAATTACATTGATAAATAATGATAATTTCCCCATGGCAGTAGGTGAAGAACGTTGGGCCGACAGTTGCTGGGTAGTATCAACAACGTTGCGTCCCGAACTGGCAGGTACCCATGTGGCAATGGCATCTTCGTTTGTAACCATGGGACTCTCTGACAGAGTTGATCGCTGGATGATTTTGCCAGCCATTGCATTAGGATCAAATTCAACACTTAGCTGGCAGGCTATGTCAACCACCACTTCCGGTAATTATCCTGATGATTATACCGTTTATATCGCTCCTGTTACTCCAGGCATTGATCCTACAGTTGCTTATTTTGAAGAAAACGGTAATATTCTTATGAATGTTGCCCCCGAAAACTGGTCGGCAGCTGTTGGCAGACCCGGCGCCGGATTGGCAAACCGTTCATTGAATCTTAAAAATAAAATAACTCCCGATGCACCCGCAGGTTGGCATGATCGAAGTGTGTACATTGCTTTTGTTCTGAATACCGATCTTTATACTAATCCTACAACAGGCATTCCTAATTCTACTTCCGGAGGTTCGGCTCTTGCCATTGACAATATTAAAGTTGTGGATATAATCAATACAGGACTGGCTGACAATAAGCTCAATACCCTTGGCGCCTCGGTGTATCCTAACCCGGCTCGAAACGAGGTAAACGTAGCTTTTAAATTGCAAAACAGTGGTACTGCACAAATCAGTGTCAGGGATTTAACCGGACGCGAAGTGCTGAATTTCAGTAAAAGAGCCGCTTCGGGTGTAAATGAACTGAAATTGGATATTTCAGACCTGAAGAAGGGTGTTTATATGGTTCGTACCTTTGTTGACAATAAAGCAACTGTAACAAAACTGATAATACACTGATGACCTTGGTTGGTAATAATTGATAGTGTAAGAGGCTGTTCGGAATGCAGCTGGCTGGAAAGTTCTGTTGATTTTTTAATTTCCGGAATTCAATATTTGAATTGCATACGGAAAATAAAAACAAGGGAACCGGAAATGCCGGGAGTTTCAGGACAGCCTCTTTTTTGTACTTAAACATAAAGTAATGAGAAATTTTCTGTGTAAATACCTGCTCTTACTGATTATCACATTTTCCGGGATAAATTTATCGGCACAGGGATTTCTGATGCTTGCCGGTGGTGCCGGCGAAAGTGCCGGTGGCTGGAGCGATGCTCCTTACCGCTGGGTGGTTGAACATGCTCAGAATAAAAGGATCGCGGTAATCTCCTATGACGCTTCCGCAACAGACTGGATTCCGAATTATTTTAAAGGATTTGGTGCAAAAGCTGCGAAAAACATTTTGATAGCCAATAGAACTACGGCTGATTTGCAATCCGTTTACGATACACTTATTACCTACGACGGAGTTTTTATTAAAGGTGGCGACCAGGCAAAGTATTACAACTACTATAAAGGCACCAAAACCCAGGAAGCGCTGCAATACATCTACAACAATGGCGGTGTGCTTTCAGGAACTTCGGCCGGAACAGCTGTTCTTTCACCCATTGTTTACACCGCCCAGATTGCCTCGGTTGATCCGGCTTATGCCTTGCAAAATGCATATACACCGCAAATAACACTGGCAAATGATTTCCTGAATACGCTTCCCCAAAAATATATTTTTGATACCCATTTCGCCGAGCGTGGCCGATTTGGACGATTGTCCTCTTTTATGGCTGCATGGTACAAAAAAACAAAGGAAATCGCTATTGGGATTGGCGTTGACGACCATACTGCACTGTGTGTTGATTCGCTGGGTAAAGCCATCGTCTACGGTACCGGATCAGTAGGTTTATACCAAAACCTTGATTTATCACAGCCCTATGATACAACTATCACTATGCTCAGCGCAAAGAATATGAAATTCACCCAGTTGATCCATGGCTGTACAATAGATATGAATACCTGGGTAACCGGAGGTTTAAATAATTTTATTCAGCCGAATGTTACTGAAGAAAATGCGGCAGTAAGAGTGTTATTCAGCGGTACTGATTACCCTTCGGATGATGCGTATACTTATTTTGTAAATCAGGCTGGAAGTAAGGATGATGCCATTGCAATTATAACCGGGACTGACTTAACCAGGGCAAATGATGCAAAATCGAAGTTATTGGCAAAAGGAGCAACAGAAGTTTATCTAATTCAGGCAATAACAGCGAACCAAAATGATATTGCTATCCAGGAAAGTTTAAATAAAGCTGTGAAATTCTTTATTATTTCTAATGACTTCACTTCGTTTATGACGTTTATAAACGGAGCCGGAAATGGTAGTCTTTTGAATGAAAAGTTGAAACAACCGGGAAAAATCTCATTCTTTGCCGGAGATAATGCACGGTTTGCAGGCAAATCAGTTATTGATAAATACACAGGGTCGGGATACACTTCGTACCATGGCACACTTGAGTTTAAACCCGGCCTTGGATTGCTGAAAACCACCGCCATTATGCCAAATGCTTTTATCAGTAACGATACTTACGAAAATACAGTTACCGGGTTGCCATATGCAATGATGACTGATACGCTTTCTTATGGGTTGTACATAACCGCAAATACGTTTGCCGAATATGGTTATACTGCCGACAGCAAATCGTATTTCAAAAACATCGCCGGAAGTTCACCGTTGATTTTTTTGCAAAATGAAGGCACATTATCAGGGTTTGCCAACCAGGGACCTTACGCTGCATCGCGAAATATAGCTGGCTTCGGATCCTTGAACCTGAAATTTTTAGGCGTCTCCGATTCAGTACTTGTAGGTTCAAATGTCCAAATGTCAGTAAAGAAAACCACCGGATTAAAAATGAATGTTTTTCCAAACCCTGCGCGAGACTCCTTTCAAATCCAGGGAGCCGGTAGATACTATTCTGTTCAGATAGCCGATATAACCGGCAGGATTATTTCCTCGGGTAAGTTTTTCAATAAAACGGATGTTAATATTTCATTCTGCTCCGAAGGAATATACATGGTTAATATTTGTGATTTACAGTCGAACAAGCGTTTTTCAACCAAATTATGTGTGATAAAGTAGTTTACAATCCAGCATTGAGCCATTTCCAAAAACGTGAAAAAGAAGAAACGCCACTGAGGCACTAAGACACCAGGATTCAAAAATAATTGTTAATCAGAACTATAGGCTTATCGAAACTTAGTGAAACGTAGAGCTTTTGTGCCTTTGTGGCTAAAAAACAAACTTTTCGGAACGGACTCAGCATTGTTTACTTAAACCCAACACGGATATCATGAAAATCAAAGGTTTCCCGCATACCATCACAATCATTATGTTTATAATGGTTGTTTTTTTAATTCTTACATGGGTAATCCAGGCAGGAGAGTATCAGCGCACAGAGTTTAACGGACGGATGATTGTTGTTCCCGGTACTTTTAAGGAAATTCCAAACCAGCCTCAAGGCATATGGGCTATGCTCACAGCACCGATCAAAGGCTTTGTTTCGGCAGCGCAGATTATCGGATTCTGTTTACTGGTTGGCGGAGCGTTCGGAATGATAAATAAAACCGGTGCAATCAGTGCAGGTTTGTCGAGTGTATTAAGTTTTAGTATCCGGAAGCCCAGGTACAAGAATCTGGTGATTCCCATGATAATGATCCTTTTCTCACTGGCCGGGGCAACGTTTGGCATGAGCGAATCAACAATTGTATTTATTATGATCACCATTCCACTTGCTATAGCTATGGGATACGATTCGATAGTTGGTATTTGTATGTCGTTTATGGCTGCCGGGGTAGGTTTTGCCGCAGCAATTACAAATCCGTTTAATGTGGGTGTTGCGCAGGGCATTGCCGAAGTTCCTATGTTCAGCGGCTGGGATTTCAGGATTATTGTATGGGTTGTAATGACTTCGATCGCTATATTTTATGTGATGATTTATGCCCGGAAGCTGGAAAAGAACCCGGCATTAAGTCCTGTACATGAGCTCGATAAAAAACGTGACTTGCAGGATTTGAATAATGTTGAACAAATGGAATTTAACTGGAAACGCAAACTGATCCTGGTATTCCTTTTTATCTCCCTGGCATTTCTGGTTATCGGCGCCAACAAATGGAAATGGTATATAAATGAGATTTCGGCTTTGTTCCTGGCGCTGGGTATTGTATCCGCATTTATCTACCGCCTTTCGATGAAAGATACTATTGACTCGTTTATCAGCGGGGCGAAAGATATGATCACTGCCGGGCTAATCATTGGTTTGTCGCGCGGGTTGCTGGTAATTGCAACGGACGGAAAAATTATTGACAGCATCCTGTTTGCGGTATCAAACTGGGGTAAGGATTTGCCAGCCTATGTATCCATACAATTTATCTTTTTATTTCAATCGTGCTTTACTTTTTTTGTTCCTTCAGGCTCCGGTCAGGCAGCGTTAACGGTTCCCATTGTTGCGCCTTTAAGCGATTTGCTGGGGATTGGCAGGCAGACCGCAATTATGGCTTTTCAGCTGGGCGATGGAATTATGAGTATGATTGTGCCAACCAGCGGAGTTACCATGGGTGTGCTTGCCATCGCTAATATTCCTTACCAGGTATGGTTGAAATGGTTTGTAAAGCTTTTGCTTATTTTCTTTGTTATGGCAATGATGTTGCTGGTTTTCTCGCTGTATTATTTCAGTGCGGGATAAAGCGAAGAGGTTGTTCCCTTGCGCTATAATTTTGTATTATAAAGACTGATAGCTCAAAACTGACTGTTGCCAACATTTTACTAACTTTGTACTGATCGGGAAATTATCCCCGGTACCGGTTTTTGGTTAATCCTACTTTTACCTTGATTTTTAAAAGTTCAAAACAACTGGACCCTGTAAAGAAAACAAAGATTAAGGTTAAGATCAAAGAATAGTTTGCTGTTACACCTGATATAAACTTATTGAAGATAGTAATACATTTATGGCTAAAAAAACAATTCCCGCAAAAGAAGGTTTCAACGAAATTTTGCTTTACACCACACCCAATGGCAAAGTTAAGGTTGAAATTTATTTGCAAAATGAGACTGTTTGGCTCACGCAGGATAAAATTGCTGCACTCTTCGGTGTACAACGCCCAGCCATCACCAAGCATTTGAAAAATATATTTGAAACCGGGGAACTGGTAGAAAATTCAGTTAGTTCCATTTTGGAACATACTGCTAATGATGATAAAACATATAAAACAAAGTTTTATAACCTCGATGCCATTATTTCAGTTGGTTACAGGGTAAACAGCGCGCAAGCCACCCATTTCCGTATATGGGCAACCGAACGGCTAAAAGAATACATCATCAAAGGTTTTACCATGGATGATGAACGCCTTAAAAACCCGGAAAGCATTTTTGGCAAAGACTATTTCGAAGAACAACTAGCCCGAATTCGCGATATACGTTCCAGTGAGAGACGGTTCTATCAAAAAATCACAGATATTTATTCTCAGTGCAGTGCTGATTATGATGTAAATACAAAAACTACCAAAGATTTTTTTGCTACTGTACAAAACAAACTGCACTGGGCAATAACCGGGCAAACAGCCGCTGAAATTATTGCAGCAAGAGTTGACGGATCCAAAGAAAATATGGGTTTAACTACCTGGAAAAATGCTCCAAAAGGAAGTATCAGAAAAACAGATATCGGTATTGCGAAAAACTATCTGAATAAAAAGGAACTGGATAGTTTAAACAGAATTGTTTCCATGTATCTCGACTATGCCGAAAACCAGGCTCAAAAAGGTGTGGTCATGTTCATGAAAGATTGGGTAACTAAGCTAGATGCATTTTTAAAATTTAATGAAGAAGCAATTTTAAATCATCAGGGCAAGGTTTCCCACGAAGTTGCTTTAGCACTGGCCGAAAGTGAATTTGAGAAATATAGGATTTTACAGGATAAACTGATTGAATCAGATTTTGATAAAGCTTTAAGAAATCTTAAAAAGTAGAGAGACAAAACCTACCTTAAAATCCTTTGATGCTGCTTTTTTAAAAACTATATTCAGTATCGTCTGAAACCTTAACTTTGTCATCTAAAAATAACCGGAAACAGTTTATGCTGGATGACAAAGACGACAGGCAACTGGTAAGCAGGCTGAAGGTTGGGGATAAAAAGGCATTTGAGGAGATTTTCCGGAAATACAGGGAAAAAATCTACTACTTCGCCATCAGGTACTATAACTCAGCCGAAGACGCAGAAAACGTTGTGCAGGATGTTTTTATAAAATTGTGGGACGAACGTGAAGGACTCAGAGAAGAACTTTCACTCAATAACTATATCTATACCATTGCCAAGAATCACCTTTTCAATATACAGCGAAAGAAAATCAACGAAAAAGCCTATCGGAGCTACATTGTTGATCACCTGGTTAAGGTTTCCAATCTCGAAAACGAATTAATATATGCCGACCTGAAAGCAGGAATTGACAAAGTAATTGATGAACTGCCTGCCCAACGTAAAAAAGTTTTTATCATGAGCAATTTCGATGGCATATCAAACAAAGAACTGGCTACATTACTTAACCTTTCAGTCCGCACCATCGAAGTACATAAAAGCCTGGCACTGCAAACCATCCGAAAAGCATTAAAAAAAATATCAACCTGATCACTTAAGTGTATACCCGACATTAAGTGTATAATACACTGGAAGCAAATCATATAATGGCACAAACTAAGTTGAACGAAATTTTTAAACGGTTTTACACAGGCTTGCAAAGCAGGCGTGATGAAAAGGAATTACTTGAATCGTACCAGGTAAACAGCCTGATGGAAGAGCAATGGGAACATCCCGAAGAAATTAAAGGCCAGGTAAAGGCACCTGATTTTGATGCCATTTTTGGCCTTATTGAGCAGACAGCCTACCAGGAAACAAAAGTGCGGCGTTTCCCGGTTTACAGGCTAGTGGCTGGCATTGCTCTGCTGGCAGGCCTTACAGCTGCTTTGTATTTCGTTTTTCAAAAAGATGCAGCTGTTAAACAACTTCAATTTGCTACTGCTGCAGGCGAAATCAAATCTTTTTCATTACCCGATGGATCAACACTATGGCTGGGAGAAAACAGCAGTGTCAGTTATCCTGCCAATTTTATTGATAGCAGGGTTATTGACATGGAAGGACTTGTTTTTTTCAAGGTTATAAAAAACAACACCCCGTTTAAAGTAAACGCAGGAATGCTGATTGTTGAAGTAACCGGAACTTCGTTCAGCGTTTCAAACTATAAAAATGCTGACGAAATTGAAGCAACCCTGGTTGAAGGCGCTGTTACTATCACCGATAGCAAAGGGAAGCTAATCAAACAATTGAAACCTGACGAAAGAATCAGATTCAACAAATTATCAGGAAGTTATGAGGTTGAGGATGTAAATGCCAGGGAGCTTACACTTTGGAAAGAGTCGAAAATTACGTTCAATAATACTTCCCTCACTGATATTGCCAAAGAACTTGGTAAACGCTATGGGATAAAAGTAAATGTTGATGCAACGGTGGCAGATTATAACTTTACCTTCACATTGAGTGACGAAACGCTGGACGAAACGCTTTCGTTAATCGGTTCGATGGCTCCTGTAAAGACAGGAAAAACCGGTGATACTATTACCTTTAGTTTACAAAAATAGCTATCAATGTCGTTTAGTTAGCATTTTTCAGAAAAGGAATAAATAAATTTCGGATTTTGTACCCTCCCCAGCCCTCCCTAGAAAATAGGGAGGGAGTAGTTCGCAAAAAAATTTCAGACATTTGTGCTTAGGTTAAGCTTTGTTAGTATGTTCCTCCCCCTTTTTTCAAGGGGGAGACAGAGGGGGTACAAAGAGAATTACAGAGTACATTAATGAGAACTATTAAAACGAATCCTCAACTAAACTACATTGAAATAGCTATTCTCTTTATGGTCTTTCTTTCCTGATTCAGGCAGCACAAAAAAAATATGCTTTATCTTTAGCCTCAAAATAAGGCGAAAAGAGTCAAATGGCATTTCAGCAGAACTCAAAACTACGGATTTCAGTTCCTTCCAAATCGAAGGCAGTTATTCTGTTGCTTCTGTTTTGCTGTGTTTCGCCACGCCTTTTCGCGCAGCACCAGGAGAAGTTCAATGTACATTTTGAAGCCAACCCGCTGAAGCATATTCTGAATGAGCTTACCAGTTTAACAGGGTATGAATTCGCCTACAGCGATACCGAAATTAAAAGCAGCAGATTGATATCAGTTTCAGCACGGCAGAAAACTGCAGAGGAAATCATTCAGTTAGTTGCACGTAAAGCAAACCTCGAAGCCCGTATTACCGGTAAAAAGGTAATCCTTAAACCGCTTAAAGAAAAACTTTCGTACCATATTTCGGGAATTGTATGCGATTCGCTCGACTCACAGCCTCTGCCTGGGGTTAGTATATCTCTGTCTGATTTTTCAGGCGGAACAATCAGCGATGCCAGCGGAAAGTTTGATCTGGAAGTGCCATCAGAAAACGGTTCAATACGGATTTCCAGCATTGGTTACACTCCGTGGGAAGGGACTATCCGCAACGATACTGTTCTGATTGTTAAGCTTAAGGCCGAAGCACAAACATTAAGTGAAACCATAGTTGTTGCTTTTGGCAAAGAACCGGAAGATCTGATAACCGGCTCGGTTTCGCACCTGGAGTTGGATTTGAATGATCAATTGTACCCGGCTTCGTTGAACGCTACCCTGCAATCGGAGATAACCGGTTTACAGATTCAAAGCAATGGCGGAACTCCCGGCTCAAGCTATAATGTAACCATACGCGGAATAAGCTCAATAACAGCCGGCAACAAGCCCCTTTATGTTATTGACGGCGTGCCGGTAATAAGCGGCGATTACTCGCAGCTCGATTTCAGCGGACAAGCCATTGATGCCATAAGCGATATCAGCATTAATGATATTGAATCCGTTTCGGTACTTAAAGATGCCGCAGCCAGTTCGCTATTTGGTTCAAATTCATCAAACGGTGTTATCCTAATCAATACCAAACGGGGATTGCCAAATCAAAACAAAATTGAGCTCTATACCCAATACGGCATTCAGCAAACCACCGGCATGCTGGATATGCTTAACGCAAATCAATGGATGACAATGATGAACGAGCAGGCTGTTTCAAAAGGAAATCCGCCTGTTTACAGCGAGGATGAAATCCGGAATAACTCCATTGACACTGACTGGCAAAAAGAAGTGTTCAGGAAAGCTCCGTCTTTCGATATGGGTCTTTCGATAAGAGGCGGCACTCAAAAATCCCGTTATTATATCAGCGGCAATTATTTTAACCAGGAAGGCATCATAATCGGCTCCGACTTCAGGCGCTATAACCTTACAATGAACTATGATTACCGGATCAGCAACCGCCTGAATATCGAAACCGGGAACAGTTTTGCCTATTCCGTAAATAACCGCGTGGAAGGAGATCAAACGCTTAACGGCCCGCTTCCCAATGCAATTTCGATGCCGCCTGTTTACCCGGTTTATAACGTGGATGGCACTTACAACAACGATGGCCCATATGCAAATCCCGTTTCAATTGCTATGCTCGAAAAAAACCTGGCATACACATATCGCAACACATTTCATTTCAAAGTAAATTACGAACTCTTCAAAAAATTTACCATCCGGAGCTTAACCGGCCTCGATTATTACAACCTTCGGGAGGAAACTTTTGCGCCCAAATCAACCCGACAGGGTGCAAAATACAATGGACTTGGGATAGAGGCTACCAGCAATGCACTCCGTTTTTACCAGACTTTCTATGCCGACTATACCATTAAAAAAGCCCTGCAGCAACTTGATATAACTGCCGGTTTCAGCCTCGAAAGCAACAAGCAGCATGATATTTTCCTGAGGGCTCAAAACTTTGCAGGAACCAGCTTCGAGTACCTGCAGGATGCGGCAACTCCCATCTCCACCCAATCGTACGAAACCAATTCAGCAGCCAATTCCCTTTTTACAAGGCTTAAATACAGCTATAACCAACGCTATATTTTTACATTTAATATGCGTTTCGATGGCTCCTCTAAATTCGGTGAGAACAACAGGTACGGATATTTCCCTTCTGTATCAGGACTTTGGTATGTATCGAAAGAAGATTTTTTTAAGAACCGGGCGGTAACAAAACTGATACTTTCGACCAGTTACGGGATAACAGGCAACGACCAGATTGCCAATTTTATGTCGCTGAATCTCTTTTCGGCAGGAAGCAATTATGGTGGCGAAGGAGGGATAAGCCCAACACAGCTTGCCAATCCTGATCTCAAGTGGGAGTCGACAAACCAGTTTAACGTTGGCGCACAATTCGAATTGTTCAGCCGGGTAAACTTTCGTGCTGATTATTATTATAAAAAGACAAAAGACCTGCTGCTTCAAAAACCAATGCCTGCGTCTTCGGGGTATGCGTATAATATGTCCAACATCGGGAAACTTCAAAACCAGGGATTTGAGGCCCTTGTTTCTGCAAATATTATCGAAGGGCCCTTTAGCTGGGAAGCTACTCTTAACTTCTCTGCCAACAGGAACCAGGTTCTCGAACTATACCAGGATCAGCCCATTCACAACATCGGAAGAGCCGGCAGCAGCATCGCCGTAGGAGAACCCGTTTCATTTTTCTATGGCTTTAATGTGCTGGGAGTAAATCCTGATGATGGAAACCTGATTTATGAGGATGTTTACAAAGATGGTAAAATCACCGACCTCGACCGCAAGAAAATTGGCAGTCCTCATCCCGACTTTTTTGGCGGCATTGGCAGTACACTTTCTTATAAAGGCTTCAACCTGAACTTCCTGTTTTCTTATTTCTATGGTAACGATATCTTTAACTCAACACGCATATATACAGAGACCATAACGCAGAGTAACCAAACAACAGCTATCCTCAGGCGCTGGCAAACTCCAGGTGATATTACCGACGTTCCCAAAGCTTCTGTTTACAACCAGCGTATTTCTTCACGCTTTGTTGAAGACGGATCGTTTATCAGGCTGAAAAACATACGGTTTAGCTATGAATTGCCTTCTGTTTTAATCAGCAAAGCCGGTATAAAACACCTTGAGCTTTTTGTAGCAGGGAAAAACCTGCTGACCTTCACCCGTTATTCAGGATTGGACCCCGAGGTTAATTATACCGGACTCAATGCTATTGCACTTGGAACTGATTTTTTCACATGCCCACAATCTAAAAGTTTATTACTAGGCTTATGCGCAGGATTTTAATTTTTTTATTAGTGTTTGCATCAGCCTGCGAATCAAACCTTGATCTCAGGCCGAAAATGCAGGTATCGGCTGAAGAAGCTTTCAGTAACCGCGAGAATGTGTATGCTGCATTACTCGGTTGTTATGATGGCCTTCAGCTGCAGCACTACTACGGACGTAACCTTGTTATTGTTGGCGATATAGCCTCCGACAATACTATTGCTGATGGAACCAAGGTTGAATATTATGATGTTGACAGAAACAGCATTCTGGCTAATAATATTCTGGTTGAAGGTATTTGGGCAGATATCTATGTGGCTGTGAACCGCTCCAATTACATGCTTTATAAACTTGAAGAAGTCACATTTTTATCAGATTCCGAAAAGAAAGATTACCAGGGACAACTGCGTTTTTTAAGGGCATTGCACTATTTTAACCTCGTAAGGCTTTATGGAGGTGTGCCTTTAGAATTGCTGCCTACCCTCAATGATTTGCCTGAAAACTTCATGCCGCGAAGTTCAGTGGAAATGGTTTACGATCAGATTATCGCCGACCTGGAATATGCCAGGATTCACATGCTGAATAACAACCCTCAAAAAGCCAGTGTTGCAGCAGCTACGGCATTGCTGGCCAGCGTGGAGCTCACCCTTGGAAATGCAGCTGCCGCGTATACATATTCCGACCAGGTAATTCAGGCTGCACCCGTTCTTGAAACTTCGTACAAAGATTTATTTTCAGCCGGATCCGAACCAGGCAGTGAGATTCTTTTTTATATCCCGTTCAGTGCAGCTGATAAAAACCGTTTAGCCGAATACAATTTCCCGAATACTTTAGGCGGAAGGCATGAAAATGCACCTTCTGGATTGCTGGCTGCAGTTGCTGACAATGATAAACGCAAACCGCTGATTGCTGCATTGCATTCAGGAAAATACTATTCCACCAAATATTCCGACCTCACAACGGGGAGCGACAGGGTAATCGTTCTGCGTACAGCTGAAATGTATTTTATCAGGGCTGAAGCTAATTTTATGCTCGATTCAATTGAAAAACGACCGCAAATACTTTCTGATATAAATGCCATTCGCAACCGCGCTGGTCTGCAAGCGGTTCAGTCTGATACCGTTACTTCATTAAGAAATCTTATTGAGCACGAAAAACAAATTGAATTTGCTTTCGAAGGCAAACGTTGGTTTGATCTGATCCGCACTAAAAGAGCTTTAGATCTGGTTCCTACAGTAACCCAGCCTTACCAGATGCTTTTCCCTATCCCGCTGAGCGAAATCCTGGCTAATCCTACAATTGGAGTCGAAGATCAGAATGAGGGATATTAAACACAAAATACCATTTTGCCCTTGATTTCTTTGATTCGTTTCTGTTTTTCTATCCCGTAAAATCTCCCTAATTTAGCTCTCAGATTTACAATGAGATTTGTATAATTTTCCACAACTAACTGTTTTTGTAACACCTGTCTAATCTTCTGTATATGATTAAAATATTCCTTACTCTTCCTTTCATCCTAACTTTTATTACACAAGTACTTGCTCAGCAAATCTCCACCCCTCTCGAAAAAAACAACTATCTGAAAGTTACTTCTTATGAAGAATTAACCGCTTTTGTTAATCAACTCGACAAAGAATCGGATTTACTGAAAGTTGAAACCATTGGCCAGTCGGTGCAAGGCAGAAACCTTTATGCGCTGAAGTTTTCTTCGTCAGAATTCGGGAAAGACAAATCGAAGGTAAAAGTGATGTTTCATGCCCAGCAGCATGGAAATGAGCAATCAGGGAAAGAAGGAGCGTTGTTATTAGCTCAGGCATTACTCAAACCTGAAAATAAATACCTGTTTGATAAAATTGATTTAGCCATTATTCCCCAGGTAAATCCTGATGGTTCAGAAGCCAACAAAAGGCGCAACGGTAATGATATGGACCTGAACCGCAACCACCTTATTCTTACTGAACCTGAATCAAAAGCGCTACACCAGTTTTTCGACAAATACCTGTTTGAAGTCACGATGGATATACATGAATATTTTCCGTACGGCGGTGTTTGGGAAGAATACGGTTACCGCCGTAATGCCGATGTGACACTCGGTGTAACCACCAATCCGAATATTTCGGAAAAGATCAGGGAATTATCGAATACAGAAGTTTTTCCTTATTGGGCAAAATATATGAGCGTTAATAATTTCAGCTCTTCTGTTTATGCCCCGGGTGGACCGCCGGAACAGGATTATATCAGGCACAGCACTTTTGATGTTAACGATGGAAGACAGAGTTACGGGATACAAAATACGCTTTCGTTTATTCAGGAAGGACTGAACGGAAAAGATGCATTTATTGAAAACATAAAGCACCGCTCCGAAGGACAAATGACCGGAATGCATGCGATGATTGAATACGTTTATCTGCATAAAAACGAGATTAAGAAAATAGTTGCAGCTGATCGCAAAAAACTGGTTTCCGGCAAATCGAATCCGAAAGTTTCAATACAGTCTGAACATGTCATCAACGGACAGAAGCTTACACTTCCGCTTCTTTCATATTCCACAAAAAAAGACACAGTAGTGATTGTGAACGACTACCGCCCGCTTGTAAAAACCATTACCGATGTGCAAAAACCGGCGGGATATTTAATTCCGAAGCAAAATAAGGAACTGGTTGAATGGGCAGGGAAACATACACTTACAGTCACAGAATTCAAAAAACTGAAAAACCAGAAAATCGAACAGTATTTTGTGCAACGTATTGATTCAATTGATTTTGAACGGGAAATAATTATAAATCCGATTATGGAAGTTGCCGAATTTAAAGGCAGCATGATTGCTACTGATTATTTATACATCCCAACGGCTCAATTGAAAGGGAATATGATTGTTTTAGCTCTAGAACCCAAATCGGAACTCGGACTTGTAACCTATAAACAATACGCTCATTTGCTCAAGGCAGGAGAAATGTTTCCGGTGCTGAGAGTGGAGAAGAAATGATTATTTACGAATGACGATTTACTATCATTGTCGACCCCAATCGTACCTCAGCAGTAAAGATGCAGCATGCTGCGTCTCTGCTGATTATATAACACTATAATGAATCGCCGTAGTAGAGACGCAGCATGCTGCGTCTCTACGGCAATTAAAACCCTAAATCCTAACCACCATGCGCATCGATCGAATTGAACTCCGCCACACCAAAATGATCCTGGTAACTCCGTTTGTAACCTCAATGGGTACCGAATATGATGAACAGCACATTATGGTACGTGTTGATGCCGAAGGCGTTACAGGCTGGGGCGAGTGCGTTGCCGAAGAAACACCTTTTTATTCGTACGAAACCGTACCTACTGCCTGGCATATTCTGAATGATTTCCTGATTCCGTCAATTATCGGGAGAGATATTGCAAGCGTGGAAGAAGCCATTACAAGCTATGCAAAGGTTCGCGGGCATATGATGGCCAAAGCTGGGTTGGAAGCTGCCTTATATGATGCTTTCGCAAAATCAAAAGGAATCTCCTTGTCGAAAATGCTGGGCGGAACGCAGGAAAAAATAAACGTTGGTGTAAGTCTTGGTATCAGCGATACGGTTCCTGATTTGCTTCATGTGATGGAAAAGTATATGAAGGAAGGTTATCAGCGTATCAAAATTAAAATTGCCCCAAAACGTGACCTGCAGTTTATTGAAGCGCTTCGCCGCGAATATCCGGATATGCTGTTGCAGGTTGATGCCAATTCAGCTTACACTCTCGATCACCTTTCGGTTTTCAAAGAAATGGATAAATACAATCTTTCGCTGATTGAGCAACCGCTTGGGTATGATGATATTTTCGACCATTCCAAACTACAGCGCGAAATTAAAACCGATCTCTGCCTCGACGAGAGCATTCACTCACTTGGTGATACCCGCGCTGCCATCGAAATGAAAAGTTGCCGCATTATCAACATTAAGCCCGGCCGTGTTGGAGGGTACACCGAATCAATCAAAATCCATGATTATTGTGCTTCGATGAATATTCCGGTCTGGCATGGCGGAATGCTCGAATCCGGAATTGGCCGCGCAGGAAATGTTGCTCTTGCTTCGCTTCCTAATTTCACACTGCCAAGCGATCTTTCACCAAACAGGAAATACTATACGGAAGATATTGTAGAAACGCTGTTTGAGCTTAATCCGGATGGCACCATAACCGTTCCAACAGGTCCGGGAATCGGCGTGGAAATAAATATGAAGGCGCTGGAGAAATATACGGTGAGGAAGTGTGAGCAGAAGGCGTAATAATTACAGAAATGAAACACAGAAAGGGGATTTATTCCCCTTTTTTGCTTTCTAGAATTTCCTGTATACTCTCATTCACAAACTTCAGCACATCACCCATTTTCACTAAATCAGCAGTAGCCGAAATATCACGGGGTGTATGGTAATCGTTGTGAAGACCAGTATTATAAGTCATAATCGGGATATTTTTCGCAGTAAATGAAGCATAGTCACTTCCCGAATGGCCGGTTACATCCCAAAGATCCAGTATAAACGGCGGATTAATCGTCGTGTTGGTTTTCCTTGCCAATTGCCGGAGATTTTCATCTGAAATGCGTGTCCCGATACTAAGCTGACGACGGGCTGTATCTTCAATCACACTGCGCGAAATCATATCCATATTGATATACAGTTTGATATCCTTAGGATTTATTTTCATCTCCTGCACAAAATACTGGCTGCCAAGCAATCCTTTTTCTTCGGCTGACCATGCAGCGAAAATCAGGTTGCATGCAGGTTTCACGCCACTATCCATCCAAACTTTAGCCAGTGCCAGCAACCCGGCAGCACCCGAAGCATTATCGTCGGCACCGTTGAAGATGTTACCATTGTTAGTTCCAAGGTGATCATAATGAGCTCCTATGATTACGTTTTTTGTGGCATCCTGTCCTGGAATTATGCCTAATACGTTCCGAACCAGCAGAGATTCTGTTTTCACCGCAACTGAAAAACGGATAAGTTTATCTTTTAGAATCATGGATGAAGGAAATGCTGTTTTAGCAATTTTCTTCTCAACGTCAGATAAGTTAAGCCCGGTACCCGCTATCAATTGCACAGTGGCTGATGATCCCAGTCTGAAGGTTGGAATTGACTGATTTGCAGTATCATTTGGCAAAATATGCTCAAACGATTCGTACTCCGGATCCTGGTTTTTAACCGAATTCATGGATGAGTTAAGCAACGATTTGTTACTCTGGTCCTGTTTGAACGGCTCAAAGCTACCATCAGCATATACATGTATCAGAGCAATGGCTCCATGATTTTTGGCTGCAAGAAGCTTTGCAGAAAAGGATGATTTTTCTTCGCCAAGAGCTTTACCATATTTCTTCCAGGCTGCGGATGTTGTATCAGAATGCCCGGGAAATCCCTTCAGTATTACAACAATCTTACCTTTTACATCAAGCGATTTGTAATCATCATATCCATTGTCAGGTGCACTGATACCATACCCAACAAATACAACCGGTGCTTCGGCATCCAGACTCCGGAATGCAGTTCCTGTTTCATAATCGATGCCCTGTATAAGCTGTGTTGCAGATTGTAAAACAGCCGTCCTGGATATAAATGCAAGGCTTGATTTTTCCGTTTTATTACGTAAAATCTGAAAATCCTGAAAGTAGCTGAGCCCTTTCCCTCCGTTTGTTCCCTGGTCGCAAAATGGTTTCAATCCAAATACCTGCATCATCGAAGCCATATAATCAGCAGCCATAAATCCGCCTCTGGCACCGGCATCACGCCCTTCCATCCAATCGGAAGCAAGGAAAGAAAGCATTGGAGCGTAGTCATTTACCGACGGTGAAGGCACAGGTTTCGGATTGGTTTGAGCAATAGAAACAACCTGTAATAGTACAAATAATCCAATGAGTAACGATTTTGTACGCATGATGTAAAGAATAGGATTTTGGAAAATGATTGTAACAGGAATCCCCTTAGAAGTTCCCGATTCAAATGTACAAATTACTTTTAATCTTACTGAATCCTATATTGAATCAGCAAAAACATCCTTTTTGTTTATCATATTGAATTTTGTATTATTTTTGCAACACAAATGAGAACTCAATCAGCAAATATCAATTGGTGGCACTTTACGACAAACGTTGTGGACAGCTAAAATATTTGCGTTAACTTATAGTAAGATAACCCGCTGTTTACAACAAACTGCGGGTTTTTTATTTCCTGACATTTAACAAAAGTGCTATGAAAATTTATACTAAAACATATCAGCATCTTTCGGATACCAAAACACCGGTTAGCCTTTTCCTTGCTTTACGCGATGAATACAGTGCGCCGATGCTCCTCGAAAGTTCGGACTATAACAGCAAAAGCAACCACTATTCATTTCTTTGTTTTGAGCCTATCGCAACCATCAGCATTCATAACAAAGAGTCGAAAACAAAAATAAACGGAGAAGTTGCGAGAGAAATTTTGCAGGCTGACGCGCAATCGCTGAATACTGCATTTACCAGTTTCATTTCCAAATTTGATTTTGACGAAGATTTGCCTGAACACTTTAAAGGAGTATATGGATATTGCTCATTCAATATCGTTGAATATACGCATGAATTGAAGCTGAGAAATAACGCAAACGAAATTCCAGAACTGCTTTACCATTTGTATTCACTGGTTTTGATGTTCAATCATGCTACCAATGAACTCAGCATATATTCCCATGCTTATTCCGAAAAAGACGCCATCGAAAACCTGGAACTTCTGATCGAACGGATAGACCTGCACAAGCATAATAATTATGCTTTTGAACTTACAGGCGGCGAAACCAGCAATTGCACGGACGAAGATTATATGCTCAAAGTGACCAAAGCAAAAAAACATTGCAAACTGGGCGATGTATTCCAGCTGGTTGTGTCACGCAGGTTTTATCAAAGTTTTAAGGGCGATGATTTTAATGTTTACAGAGCTTTGAAAAAAATAAATCCTTCGCCGTACTTATTTTATTTTGATACCGGAAATTTCAGGATTTTTGGTTCATCGCCCGAAGCTCAGTTGAAAATCACCAAAGGAATTACCGAAATACACCCGATAGCCGGCACTTACAAACGCACCGGGGATGATGCTTTCGACATTGTAAAATCAGCCGAATTGCTGAACGATGCCAAAGAAAATGCGGAACATGTAATGCTTGTCGACCTGGCCCGGAACGACCTGAGCAAATACTCGAAAAGCGTTCATGTGAGATCGTATAAACAGATTCAGTTCTATTCGCACGTAATCCACATGGTTAGCAATGTGTGCGGTGAGTTGCGGCCCGAATTCAACTCTTTTGAAACATTGAGCGGAACTTTTCCTGCAGGAACCTTGTCGGGAGCACCCAAACACCGAGCCATACAGCTTATTGATGAACTGGAAAACGATGCCCGCGGATTTTATGGCGGAACCATCGGGTTTGTGGGTCAGAAGAGTGAACTAAACCAGGCGATTATCATCCGTTCTTTTTTAAGCAAAAACAACCAACTTGTTTACCAGGCCGGTGCCGGAATTGTTGAAAGCAGTAAGGAAGAGAATGAACTTCATGAAGTGTTTAACAAGATCAATGGATTGAGGAATGCGCTGAAAGAAGCAAATACGCTTTTTAAAACCAATGCCAGGTATCAGGAAGCTTTAAATAAATAGAACGCGGATGATACGGAAAGAACTGATTAGCACGGATTTTATTTGCCAATCCGTAAAACCTCTCAAATAACAACCAAATGAAACTATTAGTACTTGATAATTACGACAGCTTCACATACAACCTTGTTCAGTTGATTGAAAAAACAAGTGATATTGAATATGAAGTCTTTAAAAATGATAAGATTACGCTGGAACAGGTGAATGAATTTGATAAAATACTTCTTTCGCCCGGCCCCGGAATACCTGTGAACGCGGGCATTATGAATGACTTAATCAGAATGTATGCGTCTAAAAAATCAATTTTAGGAGTATGCCTGGGTTTGCAGGCGATTGGCGAAGTATTTGGAGCAAAACTCATTAATCTGGATACAGTTTATCACGGAATCGCAACCGAAATAGAAATTATTGCCGAAGATCCATTGTTTGACCATTGTCCTAAAAAATTTATTGCCGGACGCTATCATTCCTGGGCAGTAGATTACCAAAGTATTACGGATGATTTGATAGTCACGGCATTGGATGTGGAAGAATGTGTAATGGCATTAAGGCATAAAAAGTACGATGTAAAAGGCGTGCAGTTCCATCCGGAATCGATCCTAACCGAGTATGGTGAGCAGATTATTAAGAACTGGATAAATAGTTAATGGAAAATGGTTTATAGAAAATGGTGAGTTTTCTGAAAAGCAAAAGCTGCCACAAAGACACGAAAGCACTAAGACTCACAAAGCTGTCATAAATTGAAAATATTTTTAGTGAACCTTTGAGTCTTTGTGCCTTCGTGGCAAAAAAAAAAAATACTACAGATTAAAATAAGAGTTACAATGATCGAAATATATTTAAAACTCAGCGCAGGACATCACCTCACGGTATCAGAAGCGGAACAATTGATGAAAGGCTTATGCGAACAGCAGTATAATGATCACCAGGTTGCGTTTATTTTGGGCCTTTTCAAAACCAGGATTATGGATTTGAACGAACTCACCGGTTTCCGGACTGCGCTGATGAATCTGTGCATTCCTGTTAAACTACATAAACCGACTATAGATGTTTGCGGTACCGGCGGCGATAATAAAAACACGTTCAATATTTCAACTCTGTCGGCTTTTGTATTAGCTGCTTCGGGTGTGCCGGTTGCCAAACATGGAAACTTTGCTGCAACTTCCGTTTCGGGCTCTTCGGATATTCTGAAACATTTTGGATATACCTTTAAAACTACTGAACAGGAATTGCAGGATGATCTTGAAAAGAACAATCTATGCTTTATTCATGCTCCAAATTTTCACCCGGCACTCAAAAACGTCGGACCCGTTCGTAGAGGATTAAAAACCAACACCC
>JBGSUB010000079.1:0-20331 GCA_041753535.1 Lentimicrobiaceae bacterium | reverse complement strand
GCGACCAGTTCGATTTTTTCATATTCATTCAACTGAAAACAAAACTGTTCCGGGAAACGGTTGGCATTACGTTTTACCTGTTCATTTATCCTTTTTGTAAAAACCCCATACAACTCTGCTAAATCCCGATCAATCATTACTGGCATCCCCCGTATTGTGAAGATGCGGTTTTCTATTTCCCTTTGTTTGACATCGCTTATTATATCAGCCATAATCGTAGAACATATAAGGTCGCAAATTGCGACCAGTTAATTAAAAGTCCGATTCAGCAAATCAACTTCAGTGGTCACAGATTGTGCCCTCAATTATTTTGAGTTGTTAAGATCGCATTTTACAATTTGTCCTTTGATCTTTGCATTTTGAATTTCTAAATTCCGGTTTCCAATTTCCAGTTTCAACTCAATCTCGCCCCTCGCCCCATCTCCCCTCGCCCCTCACTTTCTCACCTCACCACCATCACCATCCCCCTCTTTTCCCTCTCAGCCCCCGAAGGATTCCCATATTTTACAACATACACATACCCGCCAATCTGCGCCGGGCTGCCGTTAATAGTGCCATCCCAGCCCTGGGTAACATCATTGGTAAAAAACACCTGCTTTCCCCAGCGGTCGTAAATATACATGCTAAAGTAAGTGATCTTTTCGGGCAAAGTAACCGGCCGGAACACATCATTAAGGCCGTCACCATCAGGAGTAAAGGCATTGGGCATGGTGAGCGGTACAATGGCATACAGCATCATCACCGAATCGGTTGTACTGCATCCCTCAACAGTTTCAATGCTTACTTTATACCAGCCTTCGGCACTTACCAAAACGGAATAAGTACTATCACCTGTATTCCAGGTATATTTATAGTAGCCCGGTTCAGCTTCAAGTTGTATCTGTTCATCAAAGTAAATGGTATCAGCTATGAACCCAGCAACAGGCGTTGGAATTACAGTTACCTCAGCCGTATAATCACTTTGGCAATGGTTGGTATCACTAATGCTTACGGTGTATTGCCCGGCCTCTGCCTGTGTTAAGTTTGTTAAAGTAAGCAACTGATCATTACTCGTAAATCCACCCGGTCCGGTCCAATTATAACTGATGGTTCCGTTTCCTGTCCCTGCCTGGTAGTTTGCGATAAGCAAAACATCGCCACCTTCACAAGTTGGCAAAGGTTCAGGAACTTCTGCGATTGGGATGCTATAAACCCTCAGCTGTCCCTGGGTAAATTCTGCTGGCAAAGAACTACCAATGCTATCAAGAAAAACACAAATACCGGGCGAAAGATCCCATTTCACTATGCTCTGGCCACTGTTCAGGGAAGCAAAACTCAACTCCACAAGCGTAGAACCATCGGGAAGGCTAACAGGATTTAAATCTGCCCATTTCAGGTTTAATTCTCCCGATGTCGGGTACAATTCAATTTTCAAGCTGTCAGCAAGAGAAGTTGCGGGATTCAGATAGTTCTGGCATATTACTTTGGAATTATCATATTTCAGGCGAATATTAAATGAACTCACCCTGTCAAAATTATTTGCAAGCAGAGGCAAAACAGCTACTTCTCCGAGACAGGTTGAACCATCACCTGCTATCGCTTGTAACCTTGCCACAGTGAGGTTATTTACTACTGCTGTAAAAGTGGTATCACATCCATATTTGTCGGTCACTTTGCACGTATATGTACCGGAATGAAGATTAATGAAAGTCCCGTTATTCACTTGCTCCGTTCCGTCAACCATATAAAAAAGTGTATCGGATGCACTGCTGGCCTGTATTGTGATACTTCCATCTGCCTGGGTTCCGTTTTCGAATTGGGTTGATACATTTATAATTAATGGACCTCCAACATCCTGGACAATAACGGGATTAAAATCATAAACTTTCTGGCAAGGTTGAGTAGTGTCGCTAACCATTACTTTAACTTTGTATATACCTGCTGTCAGATTGTAAAAATCACCAAGATTATAGCTATAACTTTGCCCGTTATCAATGGAATACTTTAGCATTGCTGCCAACCCGGTAGTTGCAACAACCATGATTTTAGCATCAGCCTGTCCACAGTGAGCTTGTTGTACAATTACAGTATCTATCAGCAGGTCGCCAACATCATTTATAGTGAAGTTCCGCGAAGGCCAGCTACAGCCATACCCATCTGTAACAAACAATGTATAATTATCAACAGGAAGTTGAAACAAATCAAGATTTGAACTGATTGTCAGGCTGTTTCCGTTTTTCCATTCATAGCTAACAGGCTGATTTCCGTTTACTACAAGCCCTGTAATGGCTCCTGTGCTTCCGCCGCAGGTAGTTGGCGAAATTACAAGTCCTGTTTCATCAATTACAGGTGCCGGATAAAAATTAAGGTGAATTGTGTCATATCCTGCACACGACGAGCTATTCGAAACCCGCACCCAATAGGTGCCTGTATCGGCAACCTGAATTGTTTGGGAAGCCTGGCCTGTACTCCATTGGTATGATAAAAATCCGGAACCGGCATCAAGCGTTATTTGAGAGTTTGGACATATAAACTGGTCGGGTCCCAGCGAAACCTTTGGTTGTGGCGAAATTTTAACAATCCTGGTAGCATCTTCCTTGTGTCCATTTGTATAAAATGCCCTTGCTGTGACATTATAACTGCCGGAATCAGAAAATACATGAACAGGATTTAACTCGTTGCTGAAATTGTAAATGCCGGTAGAAGGGTCGTCAAAATCCCAGTTGATGCTATCAGGTACAGGTACAAAATTTGAAGTGAATTGAGTTTCCACATTCATACACTCCCCGGTCCATGTGAACCTTGCAAAATAGGATTGAACAAATGTTGGAAGTCCCATCAGGCAATTCCCTGATGCTAGGGGAACCGCATTGGGCTGAAAATTGCAGAATACTCCTTTTTTTGATGGTTCATGTATAACTGAAAGAAATTTAGTGGATGCTGGATACTGTATACCGTAGATTTTACCATCAGGTGCAATCTGCTGCTGCCAGTATTTTGGGGCTCCGGCAATTGCGTTAACAACAATTTTATTATTTTGAAAAACAGTCGCACCGGATAATTGGCTCATGTCAAACTGAACAATTTTCGAAGAATCACCTCCGGGAGATTCCATTGCAAGGTACAGAAATTCAGAGTTTGCTGAAAATTCTGCGCCCCAATTGACTCCACCCGAATTGAAAAGAAAAACAGGTGTTGCCTCTCCAGTACTGCTATTCAGGTTATATAACTCAGAAACCGGATTATTCAGGCTCCAGCCGCTTGGGCCATATACCAGGTATCTTCCATCGGATGAGGCTTTTACAGTGCCAACTTGCTGAAGAAGTGATTGATTACGTAAGCATAAAGAAACAACAGGCGTTTGATGAATTCCTTCAGCATCAATTAGGTATGCCAGTATTTTATTCGTTGCTGAAAAATTTCTGACAAAAACCCAAAAGCCATCCTGATCAGCACAGGCAACAGCTGTAATAACTTCTGCGGCAGAATCTGCCCCCTGAAGCGGTATATTTTTCTCCCACGACAAAACACTTCCTGCTCCGCCATCCAGCGACATATCAATAACAGAATAATAAGCACCAAGTAATGGTGGCGAAGCATGTGTTCCGCCAACTGTGAAGAGATAATACAAGCTATTTTCTCCGGGCGCTTTTAATCCCAAAGCGGCCTGTGAAGACAATTCATCACCCAATAGCCCATAACCATTCTGCATTTCATTATGGTTTTTGTTCCACACCTTGACACCATTTGAATAAAAGAGAAGATTCCCGGCTGAATCCGATACCGTGGTACACCCTCTTAGTGCAGTCATAGCACTGTTAGTTAACGAAACAGGGGCGCCTGAGCTGAAATTAAGTGCAGCCTTACTACCAAAATACCAATTATCAGCTTCGTGCTGCCCAAAACCATCCTTTCTTACAATAGATAGCAATAATAAAAGAATGTAGTAAACGAACCGGTTTTTAATGATAGGTAACATGGCTTTAAAAAAGGATATGTAAAGGTAGGAAGAAATGTGGGATGTTGGATGGGGAATGTCGAATGTCGAATGTTGGATGTGAAATGTTGGATTGCTAAGAATTTGAAGTCATATTAAGCAGGTTTGTAACATTGCCAGGTTAACAAAAAATCTTACTACTTTTGAGAAAAACTTTTGCATGCCAAATTTGTACATTATAGCAGGGTGCAACGGAGCGGGAAAAACCACTGCTTCGTATACTGTATTGCCCGAAATGCTTAATTGCAAGGAGTTTGTGAATGCAGATGAAATAGCCAGGGGAATATCTCCGTTTCAACCTGAAAAAGCTGCAATCGATGCCGGTAAAATAATGTTGACCCGGATAAATGAATTGATCAGATCGCAGGTGGATTTTTCATTTGAAACTACTTTGGCCCCAAAATATTTTATTCACCTGATCAACGAAGCACAACAAAAAGGGTATTTCGTAACTTTGGTTTTTTTCTGGCTCAATTCGGTCGATCTGGCGATTCAAAGAGTAAAGATGCGTGTAAGTGAAGGTGGACACAATATTCCGGAAGATACAATCAGAAGACGATATAAATCAGGGATCAGTAATTTAGTGAAAAAGTATATCCCGGTTTGTAATTACTAGATAATCATCAACAATTCCGAAGGCCCTTTTTACGTTGTAGCTGAAGGTTTAAATATTAATGAAATTGAAATCAAAGACAATTCGATTTGGAACAAGATAAATACACAAGCCAATGAATAACGAAAAAATAATTGAATTACGTGGAAAAATTCTAAAGGGAATTGAGCTTTCCTTCGAAAAATTAGTTCTGGCTAAACAAAAAAACGATGGTCAGTTTGTTTATTCCAAAGAGGGCAAAATATTCTTTATCAAGGCTTCCGAATTGGCCAAATAGGTTTTATGTTGCTGTTTAAGCACTCTTTCACACGTAACAAAATTTCAGATAAATAGAGAAATCAATTATGTTTATTTAAAAGAAGTTTAGCTAAAAAACTGGTTTACATCCATTTCTTACGCTTGAAGAAGAAAATAAATCCTCCGGATATCAGCAGCATACCTCCCATAAGTGCCCAGAAAGTATTGGCATCATTCATAAGCGGCAATTTAACATTCATCCCATAAAGGCTGGCGATAAATGTTAGAGGGAGTAAAATAGATGATATTAAAGTAAGCGCTTTCATGATCTCGTTGCTGCGGTTGGTCTGCATGGAGTCGAATGTTTTCGACAGGCCTTCGATCAGTTCTTCGTAGTCCTCGATCATATCCCACATTTTCTGGTAGTAGTCGAGGATATTGCCCCAGTATTCCTCCATATTTTCGGCAAAACCTTCAATCTGCCCGGATTCAAATTTCTGGAAGAGTCTGAGTTGCGGTTTGAAGATGGTGTTGAGCAGTATCATATTTCGGCGCGTAAGCGAAATACGCTCGATGGTTTTTTCAGCTTTTTTACCAAACAGTTCCCGGTTGATGAGTTCGAGCTCAATGCCTAATTTGCTGATCAGCGAAAGGGTTTCCTGCATCAGTTTTTCGAGAACTTTATACAGCAAGGCGTCGGACGTACCGGCCTGAAGTATTTCGTAAGGATCGACTTTTTCTTTAGCACTGTTAAACAGGCTGCTTACAACCCAATGTGGTTTGCCGATAGTGATTATATAATCTTCGCCCCAGAAGATTTTCACTTCTTTGGTTTTCAGGAAACGGTTCCAGCGGTCGTAATGAGGGAAATGCAGGATAAGGAAATAGTAGTCATCGTAAATATCGATCTTAGGTCGTTGATTCACACTCCGGCAGTCTTCAATATCGAGAGGGTGGAAGTGAAAGTTGTCTTTCAGGAATCCGAGATCCTCGTCGGATGGATCTTCAATATAATGCCACTTTAGCGTGCCTATTTTTATAGTCTGAATCATAGGTTGCCCTGATTTAATGATCGTAAGTACTTGTGTTTTTTACATTCCTGCGTTTGTTTTGACAATGGAGTGCAAATGTAAGCCAATTATTCAAGGGAAAAGAATTTTTAAGGCATGCTTTGCTAAAACTTGTTAAACAAAAAAGCCCTCCGCAAAGTTAAATTTGCAAAGGGCTTTACAACAGATATAATTTGTCAAACAATTAAAAACATTGAACATAAAACATTAAATGGTGAAGTTTTACAACTACTTTACTTTTTCATTTTTCATTCAATGTTCTGTGTTTTTAATTGTTTTTTTGAGATGGTTCTCAGGATTTGGATTTTCAATCATTGTTGCCCGGTATAATTTAACAGAAAACGCTGCAATGCCTGATATATATCGTCCCTACGGGACTTTTATGCACTAGGGGTTGTTTTATATCCTACCAATATTTAGCCCCTAGCGGGGCTGTCCCGTAGGGACAAGATATTGGTAGAAAGCAAATTAATACATCTCAAAAGTCCCGTAGGGACGATATATTATTTTAACCAGACAACAATGATTTTCAATATAAAATCCGGTTATATTACTGTTAACCAATCATTTTAGAAGGATCGACCCATTCGCTGAATTGCTCATCAGTAACCAGTCCGAGAGCCATGGCGGCTTCACGTAAAGTTGTGCCCTCGTGGTGGGCCTTTTTGGCAATTTTTGCAGCATTTTCGTAACCGATGTGTGTATTAAGTGCAGTGACCAGCATAAGTGAGTTTTCCAGGTTTTTACCGATAAAGGCAAGATTAGCCTCAATACCTACAGCACAATTGTCGTTAAACGATACGCAGGCATCACCGATAAGCCTTGCTGCCATCAGAAAATTATAAATAATGACCGGTTTAAATACATTCAGTTGAAAATGTCCATGTGTATTTGCAACGGTTATGGCAGCATCGCAACCAATTACCTGGACGCAAACCATGGTAAGCGATTCATTTTGGGTTGGATTAACTTTTCCGGGCATAATAGATGAGCCGGGTTCGTTCTCAGGAAGATGAAGTTCACCGATTCCACATCGTGGACCGGAAGCTAGCAGACGTATATTATTTGAAATATGCATCAGGCTGGTAGCAAGCATTTTAAGGGCTCCCGATGCTTCCACAATATTGTCGTGGCTCGATAATGCTTCGAATTTATTTTCGGCTGTTACAAACGGCAAACCGGTAAGCGCGGCAATATGTTCCGCCACTTTAACATCGTATCCTTTGGGTGTGTTAATCCCTGTTCCGACAGCAGTTCCGCCGAGTGCCAGTTCAGCCAGGTGCAGAAGGGTATTTTTAACGGCTCTCATCCCATGATCCAACTGCGAAACATATCCCGAAAACTCTTGTCCCAGGGTGAGCGGAGTAGCATCCATTAAATGCGTGCGGCCGATTTTTACTATTTGTTTAAACTCCTCAGCTTTTGCTGCCAGCGTATCCCGCAATTTCTGAACCCCGGGAAGTGTAACATCAATCAGCATTTTATAAGCAGCAATTGACATAGCGGTAGGGAAAGTGTCGTTGCTGCTCTGCGACTTGTTAACATCATCATTCGGGTGTAGGGGGCTTTTACCTTCGCCCAAAATTCCGCCGGCAATTACATGTGCCCGGTTGCTTACAACTTCGTTCACATTCATATTGCTTTGTGTACCGGAACCCGTTTGCCAAACTACCAACGGGAACTGGTCATCGAGTTTGCCTTCGGTAATTTCGTCGCATACTTTCCCGATCAGGTCGCATTTATCAGCCGGCAGAACACCAAGATCGCGGTTTGTAAGTGCAGCTGCTTTTTTTAATATGGCAAAAGCCCTGATAATTTCGACAGGCATATGTCCATCGCCAATGCGGAAGTTGTCTTTCGAACGCTGAGTCTGAGCGCCCCAGTATTTGTCGGCAGGAACCTCAACCGGTCCCATGGTGTCTTTTTCGATGCGGGTTTTCATGATAGGGGGTGTTTGAGAAGATAGGGTTAATTGGTGGATTGGGTTGTTATTCGGTTGTGGAGGGTTGAGGTTTGGGAGAGGTTTGAGAAGGATGGGTTGTCATTCGGTTGTGGAGGATTGAGGTTTTGGGAGAGGTTTGAGATGTATGGGGTGTCATTCGGTTGTGGAGGGTTTAGAATTATGAGGGGTTTGAGAGGGATGGGATGTCATTCAGTTGTTGAAGGTTGAGTTTTATGAGGGGTTTGAGAAGGATGGGTTGTCATTCGGTTGTGGCGGGTGGAGATTTTTTGAGTTATGGTGAAGATTGGGATGTCATTCGGTTGTGGAGGGTTGGGATTTATGAGGTGTTTGGGTGGAATTAGTTGTCATTCGGTTGTGAAGGCGTGGGTTGTTTTGGTTTCAGAGAGATGTTTTTCGAATTTGGGTAGTTATTTCGTCGGAAAGTGATTATTGCCTGATGATTTCCCAATAGTGTTTATGTAATTGTTGAGTTTTACACTCAGGTCGTGGATTTCGGTTTTAAGTTCTTCGTATTCATTATCAGTAATTAAATTGCGGTTATGTGCTTTTATTGTCCAGGTGCGGGTTTCGTAGAGTGAGCCACGGGAATAATAGAGGAAGTTTTTTGAATCTTTGAAATGAAACCTCCCAAATCCTTCGCTGATATTTGCTCCGATTGAATCAGCTGCTTCGGTATATTGTTTACCTATCGAATATTTGGCAAAAGCATCCCATTTCATGACAATATCCCAAACTTTTTCAGCCAGTTGCATTGCTTGCCTATAAACTTTTAAATCATCAATATCCATGAGGTAAAAGAGTCTGTTTAGAATTATTGTTTTTAACTTTCAGAGGGGCGAAGGGGAGAAACGGAGAGGCGATGACCAAAATATCAACTAAAACTTGAACTCCGGTTCAGGAAACTTCAGTTTTCGGACTCCTTTCTACTGACTTTTAGTCAACTTGTTGAACTTATTTAGCAAATTTAAACAGTCTCTATGAATTCATACCTTAAATTCCTTTTTAAAAACAAATATTTTTAATAATTGCGGGATGACTACATGGTCCCTTCCACCTTTTGAGAACTCTTATCTAATTCACTCCTCCACAACTGAATAGCCACCCACACCTTCTCCACCACTAAGCCAACTCAATCCTCAACCACCGAATGACCACTCACATTTCCCAAACTCTCAATCTACTCACCCGTCAACAACCGAATGCCCACTCACACTTTCTAAAATCTCTCAATCAACCCACGCCTCAACCACTGAATGACAACTCAAATCCCCACAACAACTCAACCAACCCAACCCTCAACCATCGAATGACGACTCACGACTTCGCAATCTCTCAATCCACCCAATCCTCAACCACCGAATTACCACTCACAACTTCCCAAATCTGCCAATCAACTCAATCTTCAACCACTGAATGACAACTCAAATCTCTATAACCTCTAACTCTACCCAACCCTCAACCACCGAATGACCACTCACACCCTCTCAAAATTCTCACTCTTTCTCTTCCTTCCTACAACAACCTGTCAATCTCATCCGCTGGCTGCCCAAGCACCGCTTTATGATTCTTTACCACAATTGGCCGCTGTATCAGTTTTGGGTTTTCGAGTAGTATTGTGATCCATTCTTCATCGGTAAACGTTTTTCCTTTTAGTTTTTCCTTGTACTCATCCTCCTGCGTCCGCACAATTTCAACAGGCCTCATATTGAGTTTCATCAACAATTCTTTGAACTGTTCGCGAGTAAACGGGGTTTTCAGGTATTCAACTACCGTAAATTCCAGTCCCTTGTCATGAATGTATTGAAGCCCGGCGCGCGATTTGCGGCATTTGGGATTATGGTAAATGGTTATCATAGATTTTTTCCTGAAAAGGTGAATACTTATCAAAGATAGGAAAACTTTCGTATCAGAAATCGAACAAATCAGTTGCCAAAAACAAGAAATATATTTTTCGATTGATCACCGGACGTCTCGTAGCGGCAGATAAACCGCAATTCCGGATTTTGGTATAGTGAAAGAGAATCGGTCCGTTCTTCGGTTACCGAAAACCAGTTATCCCAGATAATCAGGGAATTCGGCTTTAACCTTTTTTCAACCTGCCAGTCGGTCAGGCAGAGATGTTTGTTCCTGTCGAATGGATTGATATTTAATGCGTAGCTAAGATAGGGGTTCGAATAATAGAGAAATTTATCATGTTGGTTTTTACTTATATCGCCAGCTATAGTCTGCATCAGATTCATTTCCGGTGAACGGCGCAGATCTTTTTCCCAATTAATACTTGCCGGGTTGTGCAAAAACGGGAACGCCAATACATACCCTATTACCGGAACATATATCAATGCATGAAGTGGAAATTTTCCTTTGCTTTTCCAGCTGATCAGGAAATTAAATCCGATAAGTGAAATTACAGCAAGTAATGGCACCATCGCAGTCAGAACCCGGCTCATCCCTGCCGAACCGAATAATCCCAATCCCCAGCTGAGCGTATGAAACAGGAAGTAGGCAAGAAAATTTCCAAGTATGAGTACACGGACTTCGAGGCCATACCCGGATAAAGGTTGTGTTTTTAGCTTTACCAGATCCAATAATACATTAAGAATTCCAGTGCATGCCAGCATAAATACAGGAACGCCAAGTGTAAGTAGTAATTGTATTGGATAATGTGCAAAACTACCTCTACCGTAAACACTTACAACGTGATACGGGATTTCGGTAAACATCCACAACAGACTTTTACCTGCAATCAGCCCGATCAGAGCATACAAAACATGTCCGGCAGATAGCAGTAAAGTGGCTCTGTAGTTTTTTCGTATGAGGAAGTATAAAACGAATACCATGACGATGATCAGTCCTTCGGACCGTACAAAGGGCAGGAAAGATAGCAGTAGTGCGGCCACATACGGACGTTCAGCAATAATAAAATAAACCGAGGCTACAAGCAGCAGTCCGAAAAGGGGTTCGGTATATCCCGAAAAGAGTTTTACGAAATACGAAGGGGCGAAGAGAACCAGGATAATTGCGAGCCAGGCAAATTTCAAATTCAGTTTCTTGGCAATGCTATAGGCGAACCATGCCGAAAGCAAACCGGCAATCCCGTTGAAAAGCTTTATTCCACCAAATCCAAACTGTGCGAAAGGCGAAGCCAATAATGTGAAAAAGGGTTTGGCCCAATGATCGAGAAAAAGAATTGGGTTTTGAAAAGCATACCGGGCAAAGAAATAATGAACTACACTATCGCCGGTATCGGTTTCGAAAGGCACGAAAAGCGCAAAATAGATAACCGGAACCGACAGGATAGCCAATAACACAAGGGCAATGGTATCAGGAGGTTTCGATATTTTTACACTCATGCTAATGGATGTTATTTAGTGTCCTGAATCCTTATTCGTTTCTTCCGAATTCCATCAGGTACGATTTGATAAAATCGTTCAGGTCGCCATCCAGCACTTCAAAAGCATTGGAAGTTTCGTGTCCGGTGCGGATATCTTTTACCAGTTTGTAAGGATGAAGCACATAGTTTCGGATTTGCGATCCCCACTCAATTTTTTTCTTGTTGCCTTCAATTTCGGCCTGGGCTTCTTTTTTCTTGCGGATTTCGATTTCGTAGAGTTGCGATTTCAGCATTTGAATAGCTTTGTCGCGGTTTTGCTGTTGCGAGCGTGTAACCTGGCATTCAACCACAATTCCCGAAGGTGCATGGTATAAACGAACGGCCGTCTCCACCTTGTTCACATTTTGCCCGCCCGGGCCGCTGCTCCTGAATGTATCCCAACTCAAATCGGCCTGGCTGAGCTGAATATCAATATTATCATCCACAACCGGGTACACATAAACCGATGCAAAAGATGTGTGGCGCCGGTTTGCTGAATCGAAAGGGGAGAGGCGCACCAGGCGGTGAACCCCGTTTTCGCCTTTCAGGTAGCCAAAAGCATGGTCGCCTTCAATTTCGATGGAAACGGATTTAATACCGGCAACATCGCCTTCGCTCAGGTCGAGTTCACGAACTTTATAGTTGTTACGCTCAGCCCAGCGTATGTACATACGCATCAGCATCTGGGCCCAGTCCTGGCTTTCGGTACCGCCGGCTCCCGAATTGATCTGAAGTATTGCACTGAGTCCGTCTTCTTCGTTCCGGAGCATATTGCGGAATTCGAGTTTGTCGAAAAGGGCAATTGTTTTTTCGAAATGCTCATCCAATTCCTGCTCAGTCGCTTCACCGGCCTGAAAAAACTCAAACAATACATTCATATCGGCAAGCGAAACTTCAGCATCAGTATATGCATTGGTCCAGCTTTTCTTTTCCTGTATTGATTTCAGGACTACCTCAGCTTTTTTGGGATCGTCCCAGAAATCAGGGGCTTGCGTTGTTTTTTCTTCTTCGGCGATTAATTCAAGTTTCGTGTCGAAGTCAAAGGAACCTCCTCAGCGCTTCGAGTCGCTTTGATAGTTCTTTAAGATTGTCAATATTTATCATGATGAAAGTATGTTATTATAAATCAGGTATTTCGCTGTTTCTTAAAAGGCTTGCAATGAGTCCCGGTTCAAATCCCCGTGAGCTTGCAAAAAAAATAGCTTTCTGCAGGTTAGCCGGTGTTTTACTGCCAAGTTGTTTAATCTTTTTCGTAAGCAATGATTGTAAAAAAAGAAAGTACTCCGAGTTATCAATATTGGCAAGTGCTTCCTGTATGTGCGACGGAGGAATGGAGCGGGCCCTGAGTCCGGCGGCAATTTTTAATTTTCCCCAGCCTTTTATCCTGAATTTTCCCCCGGCGTAGTTAACCGCAAAACGTTTCTCATCCAGGAAACCTTCATCCACCAGCTTTTTGATTATTTCATCGGTGAAACTGCTATCTGTATTCCAAAATCTCAGTTTTAATCGTATTTCACTTATGCAACGATCCTGGACAACGCAGTAATCGGCCACTTTCCGGTATGCCTGGCCGAAATCAATTACGGATTCTTTGCTCCGGTCGGGCATGGCTTTTAATAGAATTCAACCAGTTCTACTTCAAATATCATTACGGTATTTGGCGGTACACCACCTTTCCCCGTGGATCCATACCCTAGGGCAGAAGGAACGAAAAGTTGAATTTTCCCCTTAACGCCTATTAACTGCATTCCTTCCTGCCAGCCTTTTATAACGTCATTGAGTGCAAAAGTTGTCGGACTTCCTGATGAATAGGATTCATCGAAAACGGTTCCATCGGGGAGATAACCTTTATAATTAGCTACAACCAGTGAGTTGATATTGGGGTGGTTGGCTCCACCGGGATTTTCGATTATATAATACAATCCGGAAGATGTAGACTGAGCTGTAAGGTTGCTGTCAGCGAGGTATTTCTCTATTATTGATTTATCTATCGGCCCATAATCGGTTGTATCCGTATCGCATGAAACAGCAATGATCAGTAAGAAAGCAAAAGCAAAAAAAGTACGAAGCATGGTTTAATTAATTTTGGAGCAAAGTTAAAGGTTTGGAGCATACATGCTTTTCTTTTAAGGAATTTTAATGAATCGGGCTTTGACTGATCAACAATTCGGGCTTTATTTTAACTAAGAAGACATTAATTGGCCTTTCAGATAGATCAGAATTTTTCTGATGGAACGAAAATCATAGATCGTTCATAATAGTTAAAACTTTAGGAATATAGAACCAGGATTTTTCATATCGTGCAAAATAAATATTTGTTTTCGCAAAACCTTCGGCTGAGATGCTTGTTTATGTTGAGTTAAATTGTATGCTCCGCATTAAATAATCTTTCATAAAAACTTAAAAATACATGCTATGCAGTCAGAATTGAAGACAATTGAAAATACCGACAAAGTCAAAAACAGTGCCTGTGGTTGCGGATCGGGAGGTTGCGGCAGTCACTCGGGCGGGCATTCCGGAAGCCACGATGATTCGGAAATAAACCCTGATTTGCCGGCGCGATTCCAACTTATACAGGAAGGTGACCGAGTGGTTGAGTTCGGTTCAGGAACAGGTAACGAATCCTTTTCGCTGGCAAGCATAGTGGGTTCAAAGGGCAAAGTGATCGGAATTGATAAGTCGGAACAAAATATAGAAACAGCGCGTGGATTACTCGATTCACTGAAAGTAAACAATGTTGAATTCCGTTTAGGCGATATTGAAGCGGCACCGGTATCCGACGAATACGCTGATGTGATTTATTCGACCTGCGTTTTCAACCTGCAGGCCAATAAACAGAAAGTTGCCGACGAGATGTACCGGGTGGTAAAACACAACGGGTACGTATGTGTTTCTGATTTTGTAATCCTTGAGGAAATCCCTGATGAACTCAGGAAAGAAGCATCAGCCATTGCAGGTTGTATTGCCGGTGCTGAGAAAGTGGATTCGTTTATGAATTATTTCCGTAAGACCGGTTTCGCACAGGGAGGCATAGTTGAAGTAAATAAAGTGAAATTGCCTGATGAACTGCTGGAGAAATACCTTGATGCCGAAGGAATAAGGAAATATAATGATATAAATTCGGATGAAGGCATTTTCAGTGTAGTGCTGGTGGTTGAAAAGCCCGAATCCTGCACAGCCGAAACCTGTTGCCACAATGCTGACAAGCATAAAAATTAGTCACCGGATATAACACAGTGAATTGATTTGAATTCAAAAAAAAACATCCCGGAGCTGAACTCTGTATAAGAACAGGTTTACTCCGGGATGTCAGTTTTAAATAGTACCGGATTGAATTGTTAAAACCGGTATTCTTTTTCTTATTTCTTTTCGAGCAGTTTGAAGAACTGGTCGAGTTGTGGAAGAATTACGATGCGTGTACGGCGGTTCGAAGCTTTGCCTTCGGCGGTACTGTTCGATGCCAACGGCTGGTATTCGCTACGTCCGGCGGCAATGATTTTCGAAGGATCGAGACCATATTCTGTCTGGAGTAAGCGAACTATGGTGGTTGAGCGTTTTACACTTAAATCCCAGTTATCAAGAAGGTCACCGCGTTTGAAAGGAACATCGTCCGTATGTCCTTCGACCATAAATTCCATATTCGGCTGGTTTTTAAGTACTAATGCAACTTTTCCGAGAACCTCCTTTGCCCTGTCAGTCACCACATAACTTCCGCTTTTAAACAACAGTTTATCGGAGATATCAATAAATACGACTCCTTTATCCACCTTAATATTGATGTCTTTGTCTTCCAGGTTTCCAATGGCACCTTTGAGGTTCATCACTAAGGCCATATTTAGCGAATCTTTTTGTGCCAGCGAAGTTTGAAGTCCCTGTATATAAGCATCTTTCATGCCAATGTTATCCATTGATTTCTTGATGCTTTCGGCCTGCGAGCTTGATATCACCGAAAGTGCCTCCAACTGATTCAGCACTACCGTGTTATTTTTTTCAAGATATTCCTGTTCTTTGTTTAATTCTGCAAGTTGCTTGTTCAGCTCCTCAATCTGTTTCAGGTAATTGGCTTTTGCTGTTTCGCAGGCATTCAAGTCGTTCTGTTTCTTGGTGTATTGCGCATTTAATGCATCAAAACTGGCAACCTGAGTTTTGTATTTTTTTGAACTAACACAGGATGTTCCCAGCATTACAACCGCTAACCCGAGAGCTAAAATGATTTTTGTTTTCATAAGAATTGGTTTTGTTTTTTTTTAAATTATTTCTGAAGCAATCACGAATAGTAATCAAGAGTTTTTATAGCATAACACACGTTCAGTTATTGGAGTGCATGTCGTATTTTAAGTGGTGCAAAGGTAGTTAATAATCTGTTTTAAAGCAACAGCAGGCCTCAGAAACTATTGTTTTTTTATTTTTTTTTAACTAATTCGATTATTTGTTAAGGGATATTATCGGAAAAAAAAATTCAGTGTTCCGGATATGGAGCGATCCCTGCTTCATATACTACCAATCGTAAATTAATTTTATAGTACAACGTTATTATTCTGGCCTACTCATCATTCTTCAATGCCTGGTTATGCCCGGCCACGATTATTCGGTATGCCATCAGTAAATTTCAAATTTGAACAAGAGAGAATCAGGGTTTGAACGACCTGCATTCAAAATATGCTATTCACTTACGTTTAAGGCACAAAAACAAGGTACCTGAAAAAGTATTTAATCTGTTGATATACAGGTATATGATTGTTAATAAATCGTTTAATAACTTATTTTAAGCTACCTTATGCAGGCTTTTTTTTGTAATAACTTGCACTAAGATTAGGAGGATAACTGAGAAAATGGAAACCTGACGAATTGAAGTATGAAAAATCGTAAAACTCTTTGCTGCTGTAACATAACCTTAACCCATTTCTTTCAGTTAAAAAGCCGGTAGTTTTTTATAAAAAACTGCCGGGCTAAAACATTAAAAGATTAAAACCACCGACATGAAAAAATCTTTATATATCCGAATCTGCCGAAAGACATTTGTATGGGTTTTAATGCTGCTGCTTTTTGCATTCGGTGTTTCATCCAAAGCACATACACTGTCGCATAAAGCAGATTTCACGAATTCGCTTTCAGCAGAATCAGGATCTGACTATTTCATGGTTGAGAATACATCCCTAAAAAATTCCGGAAATAATACATATTCCACTTTTTTCACCTATTTCAATTATAGCAGCATTATTGATCTTACACAATACAATTCAAATCTGGCTTTGCCAGCTCCGCCAGAAATTGTTTGTCCCGTGAACCTCGCGTCGGTAACTGATCCCGGAATTTGTACTTCCACTGTTAACGGCCTCGAAGCAACAATAAATGACCCCGACGGCGATATCACATCCCTTACCTGGACAATGACCGGGGCAACCAATGCCGCTTCTCCGCTTGTCGGCATCAATAACCTGTCAGGTTTTGTGTTCAATGTGGGTATTACTACAATTACTTATACCGTTACCGACGCCGGAGGATCATCTGTATCCTGCAGTTTTACCATCACGGTGAATGATAATCAGTTTCCTGTCATATCATGCCCGGCCAATATTAAAGCTACATATGGAGAAGAGCAGTGTAATGCAACAGTAGCCGTGGTTGCGCCAATTGCAACTGATAATTGCGGGATTCCGGCAGTTACAGGAATAAGGAGTGACGGACTTGCACTCAGTTCGCCTTATCCTGCAGGTGTAACAACTATAACATGGACAGCGACTGACAGTAATGGAAATATCACTTCCTGTTCACAAACGATAACAGTAACCAAAGGCATTTTACTGGTAAATTATAATTTCATCGGTGCCACAGCTTATCCAATCAGTCCGAACCAAAGTGCTACCGGAATTACTTGCGAGGCTACTTCAACCGAACCTTTCTTTGTTAACGCTACCGAAGGAACAGCAAGCGGAGCGCTGTCATTTGTTGACAATACAGTTCCTTTCCCGGCTATTTATATGGACCCGTCAAATTTCACCAATACCAGGTACTTCCAGTTTTATTTGAGTGGCGATAGCTTGTATAAATACCGGAAATTCAAAATATATGTTCAGGCGCGCAGGGGAAACCGGGCTGCACAAACCATCAATTTTGCTTACAGTACCGATCCGTTCAGTTATACTGTAAATGGCTCAATGTCATTGATTTCAGCAGGTACCTGGTATGAGAAAGTGGTGGATTGGTCAACAGTTTCTTTAATTAATAACCGCTCCGAACTTTATATCAGATTATTTGCCAGTAACGGCACAGGTGGAATAGGTGATGGACGATTGTTTATCGATAATTTTCAGGTAGTGGGTTATGATGGCCCGCTTGCCAATCCAAATTCAGCGACAATACCCGAAAATACTCCGGTAATTATACCAGTACTTGGAAATGATTATTTCGGATGTAATGGTCCTATCGCAGGCACACCTGTTTCAGTTACAGCGTTTCCTATTCAGGGAAATGTGGTGCTTAATCCGGATGGGACAATCACTTATACCCCAAACCCAAATGTAAACGGGAATGACAGTTTTATATACCAGATATGCGATGCATCGGGAAGTTGTGATACCAGTATTGTTAATATTACAATTAACCCGGTAAGTTATGCTCCTATGGTTAGTTGCCCGGGGGATATTAGCTCGGGATCAGATATCGGTGTTTGCGGGGCCCAGGTTAATGACCTGCTGGCGACAATTTACGACCAGGATGGAAATATTACAACGCTTACCTGGACTATGACAGGAGCCAACAACGATGCTTCACCGTTAACAGGTATAAATTACCTGCAGCCCTATGATTTTAACTTTGGTATATCCACCATAACCTATATTGTTGTTGATTCCGAAGGATTATCAGATACATGCAGCTTTACGGTAAATGTTTTTGACAGCGAAAACCCATCGATTGTGTGTCCTAACGATACCATTTTTACAATACCAGCCTGTAGCTCGATAACCGATACTGTTACGCTAGTTCCCCCTTTAGTTGGCGATCCATGCGGAATATTTGATTTAACAAATGATGCCCCCGCACAATTTCCGGTTGGCGATACTCCAGTGATATGGATAGTAACTGATATAAACGGGAATTCGAGTGCCTGCGAACAGTTTGTAACTGTTATAAAAACGGATGCCATTAACCTGAGCCTAAGCAGCACTCCCATAAGTTGTTACGGTGGTATTGATGGAACGGCTACAGCCAGCGTTTCCGGAGGGTCTCCGCCATACACCTACTTATGGAGTACTGTTCCGGTTCAAACTACACCTACGGCTGTGAATTTAACTTCAGGGACTTACTCTGTTATCGTGACTGATTTTGACGGATGTTCCGATTCGGCCACTGTGATAGTATCAGCACCAACTGACACTCTGACTGTCAGTATAACAAACCAGGTTAATGTGGCATGTTTTGGAAACGCAACGGGCTCGGTTACTGTGGGTGCTGCCGGAGGTACACCTGGCTACTCATTTAGTATCAATGGTATTCTGTTCCAGGCAGGTAATACATTTTCCAACCTTCCGGCTGGTGTTTATACCATCACGGTAATGGATTCGCGAAATTGTACCAATACTATTACTGTCAATATAACGCAACCTGCATCTGCACTTTCTGTTTCAATTTCCAACCAGGTAAATGTTGCCTGCGCAGGGCAGTCCACAGGGAGTGCAACTGTCACCGCAAGTGGAGGAGTGACCCCATATACGTATTCCTGGAATACGGTGCCGGTCCAAACTGGTGCCACAGCAATAAATCTTTCTACCGGATTTTATACAGTTATTGTGGCCGATTCGAATGGTTGCACCCAATCAGCCAGCGTTTTCATTACTGAACCTGCAGTTCCATTAACGGCAACTGTGACTGCGTTGGTAAATGTAGCTTGTTTTGGTGCTGCTACTGGTTCGGTTACTCTAGCCGGTAATGGAGGAACCCCACCATTCCAGTATAGCCTCAACGGAGGCGTTCCGCAGGCCAGCGGTACTTTTTCGAATCTTGCTGCAGGGATTTATACAATTACAGTAACTGATGCCAACAATTGCTTTGTTGATATACCAGTTACCATTGGCCAACCTGCCAATCCGCTGACTGTTTCGATAACCAGCCAAACCAATGTTGCCTGTTTCGGACAGGCAAACGGAAGTGCTACAGCATTGGCGAGCGGTGGTACAGCTCCTTATAGTTACACCTGGCTTACCACACCTGTGCAATCATCACCTACTGCCACCAATCTGGCAGCCGGCACTTATACCGTTGCTGTATTTGATGCCAATGGATGTTTTAGTACAACTACGGTAACCATAACAGAACCTGCAACAGCGCTCACAGCCAGTATTACCAGCCAGACAAATGTTTCCTGTTATGGCGCGGCTACAGGTTCAATTACTATTACTGGCATTGGAGGAACTCCTCCTTATCAATATAGCATAAACGGTGGAATATTGCAGCCAGATGGAACTTTTTCCGGGCTGGCAGCCGGAAACTACACTGTAATAGTACTTGATGCCAACAATTGTGCAACTATTGTTAGTGCTACTATCACGCAGCCCGTTTTAGCCTTGAGCGTCGCTATCACCAGCCAGACAAATATTGCCTGTTCGGGCCAATCCACCGGAAGTGCAACAGTAACCGCCAACGGCGGAACCGCTCCATATACGTATTCGTGGAATACTATTCCTGTTCAGACAACTGCTACCATTAACAACCTCTCTGCCGGAACTTATATAGTAATTGTAACTGATTCGCTGGGTTGCACTACAACAGCAAGTGTTACTATTACAGAACCTGCAAATCCATTGGTAGTTGCCATTACTAACCAGGTGAATGTGGCCTGCAATGGCCAATTTACAGGAAGTGCAACAGTTACCGCATCGGGCGGAACACTGCCATATTCCTATTCGTGGAATACAGTTCCTGTTCAGACTACGGCCACTGCAAGCAACCTGGCTGCCGGATCATACACGGTTACTGTTACCGATGGCACATTGTGCATTTTAACGGCTACAGTAGTTATTACAGAACCAGCAACGGCACTTTCCGCATCCATTACCAGCCAGGTAAATGTTTTATGTTCAGGAAGTCCGACCGGGTCTGTTA
>JBGSUB010000078.1:0-83363 GCA_041753535.1 Lentimicrobiaceae bacterium | reverse complement strand
CTACCAGCTGAGCTACGGAGAGATTTATTTCCTTTGTTTCTCAATCTCCTTTCTTACCTGTGACCCTCCCGACTAATGTCGGGATGCTCTACCAGCTGAGCTACGGAGAGATTTATTTCCTTTGTTTCAAAAACTCCTTTCTTACCTGGGACCCTCCCGACTAAAATCGGGATGCTCTACCAGCTGAGCTACGGAGAGATTTATTTCCTTTGTTTCAAAAACTCCTTTCTGACCAGTGACCCTCCCGACTAATGTCGGGATGCTCTGCCAGCTGAGCTACGGAGAGATTTGAGGGTGCAAAAGTAACATTTTTTCGTTTTTGTTGATAAAAAATAATTCTTTTCTGCGTAATTGCGTTTGGGTTGAACCCTGCATGCTGCCAAATTGTTAATTTTGGACTATGGATTCAACAGCCAACAACCCGTTTAAATCAGCCCTCAAAGTGAATGATGGTATTGAGCAACCCCCTTCTTTCAATGCAGGCGCAGTGGAACATTACAGTAAACCTGGCAGGAAACTTCTTACTCCCGGTCAGTATGTTGAAGGTATCCGCACCGGAAACCGAACCATCCTCAGCCAGGCTATCACCCTGATTGAGAGTTCGCTCCCGTTGCACCAGGAACTGGCCCAAATCATTATCAGCAAATGCCTGCCGCTTTCAGGAAATTCAGTCCGGATCGGTATTACAGGGGTACCGGGTGTAGGTAAAAGCACATTTATCGAAGCTTTTGGTAAACACCTCACTTCGCAAGGACACAAAATTGCGGTTCTTGCAATCGATCCCAGCAGTTCACGCTCACGGGGAAGTATCCTGGGCGATAAAACCCGCATGGAGGAACTGTCCATAGATAAAAATGCATTCATCAGGCCTTCACCGTCCGCTGGATCCCTTGGTGGCGTGGCGCGCAAAACACGGGAAACTATGTTATTGTGCGAAGCTGCCGGTTTTGATACTATCCTGGTGGAAACAGTCGGCGTAGGCCAAAGCGAAATTGCAGTTCATTCGATGGTCGATTTTTTCCTGTTGCTGATGATTGGTGGCGCCGGCGACGAACTCCAGGGAATTAAAAGAGGTATTATGGAAATGGCCGACGCCGTTGTGATAAACAAAGCGGATGGCGACAACCTGAATCGTGTAAACGTTGCAATGGCTGAATTGCGGAGTGCTTTGCATTACTTCCCACCTACCGATTCGGGATGGCAACCGATATGCGAAGCCTGTTCATCCATTACCAAAAACGGGATCCCAAAAGTGGAAGAAATGATCAGCAAGTATGTTGAATTTACAAAAGACAACGGGTATTTCGCCAAACGCCGCCTGCAACAGTCGAAGCAGATTATGATGAACGTGATTGATCAGGCTCTTCACGATCATTTTTATCATCAGAATGAAATAAAAAAACTGATGAGTAAGGTTGAGACCGAGTTACACCAGGAAAAAATCAGCGCCTATGTTGCCGCCCAAATGCTGATGGAAAAATATTTTGGAATTGTAAAATAGTATCATCAGAATTTTTACTGCAAAGACGCGAAGGTTTCGCAAAGGTCACTGAGTTAAAGTTGGATTTTATCCTTATTTAGTCAGTAATTTTATGAGTTACCAGAGGCACTTTAAATTTACCAATTCAAAGAATCCTATATTGAAGTTCCTCCCTTTGGATATTTGGGCTATCGCCCTTCGCCGTATCTCCCACCCGCCCGTTCTGTAAAGTAAAAAAAATAAATTTAAACAGCCTCATAATCTTTTCATCAATTCAAATTCTACTTCTCATGATACAGTTCGAAGCACTTTTCCAGATTTCATATGGTTTGTATATCGTAAGTTCGGGCAATAAAACCAATGGGAACGGGTATATTTCGAATACCGTTTTCCAGGTTACTGCCGAGCCGCCCTGGTTTGCTGCCAGTTGCAATAAAGATAATTACACAGCCAATTTTATTCAGGAATCCGGAGCTTTTGCTGTGTCAGTGCTTCATACCGATACTGATACGGATATTATCGGGCGTTTTGGCTATAAAAGCGGACGTGATTTTGATAAACTTGCCGGCCTGAATGTAAGATACGGTGAAACCGGGGTTCCGATTATCCTAAACGATTGTATTGCATTCCTTGAATGCAGATTGGTTCAGACAATGGATGTGGGTACACACCTGGTTTTTATAGGAGAACTGGTTCAGGCCGAGGTTGTTGATAATATCAAAGAAGCAATAACTTACCTTCATTATCGCCGCGAACGCAAAGGAATGTCGCCAAAAAATGCTCCGACTTATATTGATAAATCGAAAATGGGTTCAAAACCGCTGGCAAATGATCTGAAGAAATTCGAATGCACGGCCTGTGGATATGTGTACGATGAAGCGGAACAGGAAGTTCGGTTTGCTGATCTGCCGGAAGACTGGATTTGCCCTATATGCAGCTCAGAGAAATCCGAATTTATTGAAGTTGTTTAGCAATTAATGCAACAATTGCGAACCGCAAGGATCAGATCATTTTCAGAGTGGCTTTTCCCCGGTAAGTTCACTGACTATTTTTCTTTTTTTGCGGCTTTTATCAGGCCAAATAAGTGATGCAGCTATGCTTGTACCCAAAATTCCAACAATGACGAGTAGAGAGTGAACTGTTGTAAATCCCAGATCATGCAATTGAACATGCAACAGCATTTTAAATCCAATAAATGATAAAAGAAATGCCAAACCATGTTTCAGGAAGCGGAACATTCCGATTACGTGTGCCACCACAAAAAATAGTGACCGTAATCCCATAATAGCGAATATATTTGAGAAAAATACGATATAAGGATCCTGTGTTATCGAGAAGATGGCCGGCACTGAGTCAACTGCGAAAATAACATCGGTAAATTCGATAACAAGCAATACCAGAAACAAAGGCGTAAAATATAAACGATTGTTATCGTGCTTGTTACGAAACCAGAAATGCTGTCGGAAATAGGTTGGATGAACCGGGAAAAACCTTGAAACAAATTTAACAACAGGGTGGTTAGCCGGGTCCACTTTGTCTTCCTTATTCCTTTCCAGGAACATTTTAATTCCTGTGAAAACGAGAAATGCTCCGAAAATATAAAGTATCCAGTCGAATCGCTGAATCAGTGCTGCACTCAGGAAAATAAATATAAACCGCATGATTACAGCCCCGATAATTCCCCACATCAGCACACGTTTGTAGTACATCTGCTGCACCCCGAACGACATGAAAACCAATATCATTACAAAAACATTATCCACCGAAAGCATATATTCGATCAGGTAACCGGTAATATATTCGAGTGCCAGGTTTTTTCTGTAAATTTCTATTGCCTGCTGAGTGTCGGTAACACCAAGAATATTGTATGTATGTTTATATGCATCAATACGATACTGAACATCTTCTATTGTTTTCACACCATGTAACCGATCACCAAAATAGAGCAGCAGGAAATAAAACCCGATTGCGAAACTAACCCAGACTATAGTCCAGATCAACGCTTCACGGAATTTCACTTCGTGGCTTTTACGGTCAAAGATTCCCAGATCAAGTGCAAGAATAGCCGCGATAAAAATCAGAAATCCGGCAAAGATCAGGTGTTCATTTGAAATCATAATATTCGGTTTTATTGCAGTTACTTTAGAAGCGTTCAAAATTAATCATTTCAGGCGTAATGCTGCGAAATATTTTGTTCCGTAACATTTAAAGTTGCTACTTTTGCCGCAATTTCGTTAACAAACAAGTATGAAAAATCCATTTGCCAACAGCCTTACCGAAATGAATCCCAGTTCACTGGTCCAGTATCTGAACAAACCCAGCGACGAGTTTACCAAGGCTGATCTGATCCGTTATATTGACGATCATAATATTTCGATGATCAATTTCAGATATACCGGTGGCGATGGGAGGCTGAAAACACTCAACTTTGTAATTAACAGCCGCGAACACCTTGATAATATACTAACAACCGGCGAACGGGTTGATGGTTCAAGTCTCTTTCCTTCCATCGGAGCCAGCTCGAGCGATTTGTATGTATTGCCCCGTTATAAAACAGCTTTTGTAAATCCTTTTTCAGCAATTCCAACGCTTGATATCCTTTGCTCCTATTATGATAAGGATGGGAACCCGCTTGAAAGTTCACCAGAATACATTCTGCGTAAAGCCCATAAAACGCTGAAAGAGCGAACCGGCCTGTCGTTTGAGGTGATGGGAGAACTTGAATATTATATCATCAGCCCCGAAAACAAGCTTTTTCAGGCAGCCGACCAGAAAGGATACCACGAGTCATTCCCTTTTGCCAAGTGGGAAGCCCTCAGGGCAGAAGCCATGTTTGCCATCGCTCAAACCGGTGGTAAAATAAAATACGGCCATTCCGAAGTAGGTAATTTTAAATTCGACGGGATGGAATATGAGCAGAACGAAATTGAATTTTTGCCTGTAACACTCGAAGATGCTGCTGATCAATTAGTTATTGCCAAATGGATACTTCGTACTTTAGCATTTAAATATGGTGTTTCAATAACTTTTGCTCCAAAAATTACTGTTGGCAAAGCCGGTAGCGGAATGCATATCCACACCCGCCTGATGAAGGACGGCGACAACGCTATGGTTGAAAATGGTAAACTGAGCGATACCGCACGAAAAGCTATTGCCGGCTACCTGGATCTTGCACCTTCGCTTACTGCCTTCGGGAATACAAACCCTACTTCCTATTTCAGGCTGGTACCGCACCAGGAAGCTCCAACCAATATCTGCTGGGGCGACCGAAACCGTTCCGTCCTCGTGCGTGTTCCGCTCGGCTGGTCAGGGATAAACAATATGATTTTCCATGCTAATCCGCAGGAACCCGTTGAGCCCAAGGATTTTACCAACAAACAAACCGTGGAGTTCCGTTGCCCGGATGGTTCAGCGGACGTGTACCTTCTGCTTGCAGGCCTTACTGTTGCTGCCCGTCACGGACTGGAAATGGAAAATGCCCTCGAATATGCAAAAGAAACGTATGTTGATGTAAATATTTTTGATGACGCCCATAAAGAGCAAACCGCCAAACTCGGACAATTACCGGTTTCGTGCTGGGATTCGGCCGAAAAGCTTCTTGAACAAGGTGAAATTTACATGAAATACAATGTTTTCCCGCAATCGGTTATTGAAGGCTTTGCAGGTAAATTAAAAAAGTATGAAGATCAGAACCTCCGCCGGGAACTCGAAAACAATAAAGAAAAACTGATGGAGATCGTGGAACAGTATTTCCATTGTGGTTAAGAAAACCGAATTATGAAAGAAAACCCTAAGCCGGAGATTCCGGCTTTTTTTATGTCAAAAGCTCAGAAAGAAGCCAATATGTCGCATATAATTTTCATTTACTGTCATTATGACGCATTATATCTATTAAATATTTGATTTTCTCTGCTGGCACAAAAGTTGAAATATTCTTTTCACAATCAATAGAAGTCAAACATAAAATTAAAAGGAGAATATACCATGAACAACTTACAATTTGCATTCCGCCCGTTTTTACCAGCTTTGTTCAACGAAGTTTTCGAACGTCAGTCAAATGAAACAGAAGCAACTTACAAACCCGCTGCCAATGTGCGCGAGGACGAAAAAAATTACACACTTGAACTGGCTCTTCCGGGTTTTGCCAAAGAGGAAATTACCATCAAATTTGAAGAGGATGTGCTTACCATTACCGCAGGCCGTCAACCAAAAGAAGACGAAAAAGGTCCGAAGTATACCTGGAATGAATTCGGATACAAAAGCAAATATGAGCGCTCATTCCAGCTTCCCGAAACCGTGAATGCCGACCAGATCAGCGCAGCATTCGAAAACGGAATACTGCTTGTTACGCTTCCAAAGAAAGAGGTGCAGCCGGTTGTCGTAAAACAAATTACAATTGCTTAATCTGAATAATTTTGGTTAGTGAATGAAAGGGCAGCCTGAAAAGGTTGCTTTTTTTTTGCTTTTCTGAATATTGGTATTTAACTTCAACTGAAAATATACTTCTATTATTCGCATCTTTGCATTAAAATCAGGTCATCTTCTTTAAGTATTTGGAAGAGTCCTCATCAACAATTAACACAAAAAACCAACCCTTATCCTTAGCAGAGTCCGACAAAATTTTCGCGCACACCTCTCCATGCTCGCAGCTACCGCCCTATTTGGTGCCAACTACTGGATTGCCAAGGGACTGATGCCCGAGCACCTTCTTCCTATGCAGATTATTTTTCTGCGTGTTGCCGGAACCATGCTTATTGCCTGGATAATTCAACTGAGCGTGAAAGAGCTTCGCACTCTGAAAATTGACCGTGCCGACTTTCCCCGCCTGATCCTGAGCAGCTTATTGGGTGTGGCCATCAACCAGATGATGTTTTTTACAGGATTGAATAATACCACACCGGTTGATGCAGCCATAATCAATTCAGTAAATCCAATTTTAGTTCTGCTCTTTGCCGCCTGGTTGCTCAAGGATAAAATTGGCACTTCAAGACTGACCGGAATTTTACTCGGAGCTGCCGGTGCGCTGATTCTTATCATTTTCGGGAACCCGATGTCGCTAGGAGGCGGACATTTGAACGGTAATTTATTTATTATGGTAAATACAGCTTCATGGAGTCTCTACCTTGTAATTGCAAAACCACTAATGGTAAAGTATAACCCACTGGTTCTGATGCGCTGGATTTTTACATTAGGATTTATTGCGGTATTCCCTTTCACAATAAGCCAGGCATTGGCAATTGACTTTGGTTCGTTTGATTCGCTTACCTGGTTTTCGATCCTTTATATTATTATCGGAACCACGTTTATGGCTTATTTTTTTATCACCTTTTCGCTCAAGCGGCTTTCGGCCTCAGTTGTGGCATATTATACCTATCTGCAGCCTGTACTTGTAGCCCTGATAGGTATTATAATGTTTGCTGAACTTATTTCCTGGGTTAAAATTGCAAGTGCTTTGCTGGTTTTTGCCGGGATTTATTTTGTAACAAGGAGAAATAAATAATTCCAAAAACAAAGTAAAAAATTAAAAGTCGGAAGAAGGAAGTCAGAATGCGGAAGAATCCTGAATAGAAATTCCTATTTATACATATGTTATCGCCCCTCGCTCCCCGCCAGGTCTCCCCTCGTGCCTTGTATAAGTTAAAAACAACATTTTAAAACAGGCTCTAAATCCCAACCCCCAAAACCTAACCCCCTTCCTAAAACATATGCCTGAAGGGTAACAATAGCCATCCAAGCACTTTTTCGATCCTGGGTCGCCGCATCCAGCTTACATGGTCGAAAACAAGGCAATTTTGCATAGTTTCAGTTATATGTCGCGTAACTTCTTCAACAATTCCTTTGTGGGTGCCGAAGAGCATAACTTCATGCTGGTAGCGGAAACTTCGGTAATCAATATTAGGTGAGCCTATGCCGAACGTTTCGCCATCAACCAATAACAGCTTGGCGTGCAGGTTATTTAGTGAATAGAACACAAGACTGATTTTATTTGAATAATAAAAACCATAATATTTACTGCTTAGCAGGTCGATGGAACGCACATCCGAATGCCGTGGAAGGATTATTTTAACGCTCACTCCACGCCTTGCGGCATCAGCCAGAGATTTACGCATCTTGTATCCCGGAAGGAAATAAGGAGTTTCGATTATCAGTTCTCTTTTGGCTTTGCTTATCAGCCTTTCGAGTTTGGTTTTAACCCGCTGCCGGTAAATGGAAGGCATATCCTCAACAAGTTCGAACTGATCGAGAATTTTTGATTTTTTGTAAGTGAACTTATTAAAGATATATTTTTTATAAATCTTATAACTTTCGAGGAATGAGCGCTTAAACATCAATGTTATGCCTCCCGTAAGCCTGATAACCGACTCGCGCCATTGCAGGGAGTATCCGGTAATATTTGCCGATCCCATATAGCTTATATTATCGTCGATAATCAAAAACTTACGGTGGTTCCGCCTGTGATTCTTAGTAAAAAAATCGAACGTATAAATTATTTTCCTGAAGAACCGAACCTCCCCTCCTGAGGCAATCAGTTCGCTGAAAAAACTCTCTGTATAGGATGCACCCCATGAATCGAGAAGAAGTTTTACCTGAACACCCCGTCTGGCAGCCATTGTGAGTGCTTCCCGAAATTGAAACCCAATGTCATCGTTTCCAAACTTGTAGGTTTCCAGGTAAATATAACGTTCTGCCCTACCTATATCCTGCAACATGGCTTCGTAAAACCTTGGGGGTTCACTGTAAAGCCTGTGACTTGTAAGGTTAGCTGCAGGGCGGTTCATGACCGGGTGAATTTTGGTTAGCCAAATGTAAGGAATAAATCTCACAAGTAACATACCAGTTTAAAAAGTGACTCAGACTTGCTGCAACCTGCAAACGTTGTATCTTTGCTCATTCAAAAAGGCACCATGATCAGATCAATGACAGGCTTTGGCAAGGCTATAGCCAACCCGGGAGGGCGAACAGTAAATGTTGAAGTCCGCACACTTAACAGCAAGCAACTGGATGTTAATACCCGCATTCCCGTTTTGTTTCGCGACAAGGAAGCCGAAATCCGTGCCGAGATAAGCCGTGTGCTTGAACGGGGTAAAATTGATTTTATGATAACCATTGACAGCGATGCTGAATCCGGCGATTTTACCATAAACCGGCCGCTTGCCCGCAGGATTCATTCCGAAATTACACAACTTGCCAATGAATTGGGTGAAACAGCCGGGACAGATATTATTTCGACCATCCTTAAAATGCCCGATGTTTTGAAAGCCGGCCGCGAAGTTCCTGATGAATCGGAATGGACACTCGTTAAAGATGCTGTTACAGAGGCTCTTGCTCAAACTGACGCTTTCCGTGTTGCCGAAGGCGATTTGCTGGGTAAAGATATGAGCTCGCGCATTCAGCTTATCCTCGATTTGCTCTTAAAAATAGAACCTCTCGAAGGTGCACGCATCGGCAATCTCCGCGAGCGTTTTCAGCGCAACCAGGATGAATTTCTCGAAAAAACTTCTAAAGTCGATAAATTCGACGAAAACCGCTTCGAACAGGAAATATTCTGGTACCTCGAAAAACTGGATATCACCGAAGAGAAACTACGCCTGCGCAAACACTGCGACTATTTTACAGCTACGCTTCAATCGGGAGATTCGAACGGACGCAAATTAGGTTTCGTTACACAGGAAATAGGTCGCGAAATCAATACACTAGGCTCAAAGGCTTATGATGCCGAAATCCAGATGATTGTAGTGCAAATGAAGGATGAACTGGAAAAGATAAAGGAGCAGGTGAGCAATGTTTTGTAAGGGATTGGGAGTTAGGGGTTAGGGGTTAGGGGTTAGGGGAAATCCGACACTATTACACTTTTTGTAACTCCGAAGGATTCATAAATGCTCAGGAACCTGCTTTTTGAAATCCCAGCTAATCAGTTTCTCTAGCCAGTCACTTTGAACCCTGATTAAAATGTAATACTATTTACCTTGAATAATTCTGAACAGAAAATGATTGTAGTATCCGCTCCATCGGGCGCGGGGAAAACTACCATTGTAAAACATTTACTGAAAACATTCCCCCAGCTTGGTTTTTCGGTTTCGGCTACCAGCAGGAAGATCCGCGAAGGAGAACAGAACGGGCGTGAGTACTACTTTGTATCCGCTGATGAATTCAGGCTCATGATAGAAAAGCAGAAACTCCTCGAATGGCAGGAAGTTTACCCGGGAAGTTATTATGGCACACAGGTTTCGGAAGTCGAACGAATTGCATCGAACGGACAGTTCCCGGTTTTTGATGTGGACGTTGTTGGAGGATTGAATATTAAGAAAATGTATGGCGAAAAGGCCCTGTCCGTATTCATCAGGCCACCATCATACGAAATACTCGAATCACGCCTGCGTTCGCGGGCTACTGACTCGGACGAAAGCCTGCAGAAAAGACTGAGTAAAGTAAAATGGGAACTCACTTTTGAGAAAGAATTCGACCAGGTAATTGTGAATAACAACCTGTATGAGGCATTGGCACATGCGGAAAAGCTGGTGAAGCACTTTCTGATAATTCAGGATTAACCTAAAAGAAATGAAAAAAACCGGGCTTCTGTTTGGATCGTTTAATCCCATACATATCGGGCACCTGATGATTGCCGGGTATATTTACGAATTCAGCGACCTCGATGAACTCTGGTTCGTGGTTTCACCTCTAAACCCATTGAAGGAACAGAAATCCCTGCTGGCTGATTATCACCGTCTCGAAATGGTTAACCTGGCAATTGAAGACGATTCCAGATTCAGATCATGCAATATCGAATTCAAACTCACGAAGCCTTCCTACACCATTCATACGCTTACCTATCTTCAGGACAAATACCCTGATCGTGAGTTTGTTATTGTTTCAGGAACAGATATTTTCCCGACATTCCGGAAATGGAAGAACTGGGAGCAATTGCTCGATTTTTATAAGTTTTATGTTTATCCCCGGTCGGGATCGCAGGATCACGAACTTACCAGGCATCCTTCGGTGAAAGTATTTAATGCCCCGATGGTTGAGGTTTCAGCCAGTTTTATCCGTGAATCAATCCGCGAAGGGAAAAATATGTCGTATTTTCTGCCGGATAAAACATACGGCTATGTGAAAGAGATGCATTTTTTTGAAAAATGATCCTGGTACAACCCTTTTAAAATATAATATCCGGCCAAGTTGAGTGCTTTTTTCATTCGCTTGTTCAAATCCAAAAACATTGCTTTACAACTTATTGCAGAAGGCAATCACATTGTTGAAAGAAAACATTTTTTATTTACATATGTTATACATTAAATATTATTTTTGCCCATCCAATCAATTACAAGTCTCGCAAATTTCTTCCTCATACGCAGGAACTCCAAACCAAAACCCTTTACATGAAAATCAGAAATGTACTCCTTGCTGTGATGACATGCAGCAGCTTAACGTTTGTTTATGCCCAAAATATCCCGGTTGCTCCCTCCGAAAGCGGAAATGGTGTTTTTCTGGGAGAAACTAAACCTCTCCGGGATATTCCCGAATGTTCAGTAGAAGAGTTGCAACTCCTCAAGGAGAAAGCAGAAGCTAAACAACTGAACAAAAAACTTCGTTACAGGGAGTATCCATTTGCTGACATTGCCCTTCCCAAAGGTCCCGATGAAGCATGGCAGAAAACAATGGGTAAAGCACCGGCCGGAAAAGCTCCTTTAGTAAACTTCGAAGGACAAACTACGTCATCCTATCCTCCTGATTGCAATGGAACTGCCGGTCCCAATCACTTTATGCAGACGGTTAATGTTACATATGCTATTTATGATAAAACAGGCACAAAATTAGCAGGGCCTACCAATATGAACCAACTCTTCAATGGCGTTTCGGGTGCTAACTGTAACGATGGCGACCCTATTATACTGTACGATGAACAAGCCGACAGATGGGTAGCTACTGAGTTCTCACTTTGCGGATCGAATGATTTGATGCTGATGGCTGTTTCGAGCACTAACGACCCCACAGGCACCTGGTATGCATACTCGTTTGATGTGGCTGGTATGCCTGATTATCCAAAATTCAGTGTTTGGCAGGATGGATATTATATGGGAGATAACAATGGTTCGGGTAATGATATATACGTTTTTGAACGATCGCAAATGCTTACAGGTGGAACCAGTCCCAAATTTGTTGGATTTAATAACAATTGGCGTCCGGGTTCGGTTGATGGATTTATGTGTGTGCCACCTGTGGATAACGATGGTGCTTTTGCGCCTGCCGGAGCACCCGGTCTTTTTATTGCAATGAGCGATGATGCCTTTAACAGTGGTGTTGACCAACTATGGATTTATGAACTGGCAGTGAACTGGACCAATACTTCGCTTTCAACATTCAACCGGACTCAGCAACTGGATGTAACCCCGTTCGACAGCAACTTTGGAAATAACTGGACAAATATCAAACAACCCGGCACAAGCCAGGAACTGGATGCTGTTCCTCAGGTGATAATGAACGTACCACAATACCGTAACTTTGGAACTTACCAGACCATTCTTTGCTGCCATTCTGTAGATGTAGACAATACAGATCATTCAGGAGTAAGGTGGTACGAACTCAGGAAAACACCCCCAGCTACTACCTGGACAGTTAGGCAGTTTGGAACATATGCTCCTGATATCCACTCGCGCTGGATGGGCAGTATAATGCTTAACGGGAACAATGAAATAGGGCTGGGATATTCAATTTCAAGCACAACAGAATATCCCGGAATCAGGTTTTGTGGACAGACGGCAGCTGAATATGACCTGGCAAGTGGTATCCTCGATTTTCCGGAAGATATAATTCACTCGGGAACTTCCTCGCAATCCGGTGTTGAACGCTGGGGCGATTATGCGCAACTATCTGTTGATCCCGCTGATGACGGAACTTTCTGGTTTACATCGCAATATGTTGGAGGAGGCAGCAGGAAAACCAAGATAGCATCTTTCCAGATTGGCCCGGTTCCGCCTACAGTTAATTTTGCTGCCAATACTACTCTGCCGTGTATAAACACTTCAACGGTGAACTTTTCGAGCCAGGTAACCGGCAATGTAACAATTTATGACTGGTCGTTCACTCCTCCGACAATTACGTACATGGATGGAACCTCAAGTTCATCCGCTGATCCAAAAGTAAGTTTCAATGCTTTTGGTGCTTACACGGTTGTTCTCACGGTTACCGGCAGCGGAGGAACAAATTCTATTACCATGACTGATTATATCAATGTGAATGAGGCCAATGCAAATTTCACGGCAAGTGTCACAACAGTTGTGGTTGAAAACAATACAACTTTCAGTGATGCATCCACCTGCGAAGCCGCATCATGGTCGTGGGATTTCGGAGCTGATGCCACACCGGCCACAGCCAATACCCAGGGTCCGCATACAGTATCCTACAGCACAAGCGGATTAAAGACAGTCAGCCAAACGGTTAACGGCAATTCTACAACTACCAAGACCGATTATATTAATGTAATTGAACCTTCAATTACTATGTCCTCAACCACGGTGGCAACCTGCAACGGATCATTTTTCGATCCGGGCGGACCATCAGCCAATTACGGTAACAACCAGGATTATTCCATGCTGTTCAAACCCGGAATTGCCGGAAGTAAATTGCAGTTTACCTTCAGCAGTTTCGATCTGGAAACTTCAACCAATTGTATTAAAGATTATCTGAAGATTTACAATGGATCAAGCCAGTTTTCGCCATTGATCGGAACTTATTGCGGAACCAATTCCCCTGGTACTGTGGCAGCAACCAATGAAGAAGGAGTTCTTCTTTTTATCTTTCATAGCAATTCAGTGCAGAATCTTTCCGGATGGGCTGCGGATATCATGTGTTCGTCGTCACCCACTTCAAACCCGGCATCACTCAATGCTGTTGCTACCAGCGTTTCGGAAATTAACCTGAACTGGATCAAAAATGCTGAGAATCATGATGTAATGCTTGCCTGGTCACCGGATGGAAGTTTTGGTATCCCGGTAAACGGAATAACCTATGCAGCTGGGCAGATATTACCAGGCGGGGGCACCATACTATCAAACGGAAGCGCTACTTCTTTCAGCCATAGCGGACTAACTTCAGCGACACCTTATTTTTATAAAGCTTATTCAGTCACCCCGGAAAAACTTTACTCCTTAGGAGTTACGGCAAATGCAACTACTTTACTTCAGCCGACGCTTTCAGTTGATCCAAACAGCATAAATGTTCCTTCACCGGCAGGAAGCACATCAGTAAACATAGTGTCAAACACAAGTTGGACTGTTTCAAGTAATCAGAACTGGTGTTCAGTAACTCAATCAGGTACAGGCAACATGGCCCTTGCTGTTAATTATGAAGAAAATACCTTAATTAACGAACGTATTGCAAATATTACTATTTCAGCAAGCGGGTTACCAGCCATCACTGTTACACTTACCCAGGCAGGTGCTGCGGCTATACTTGCAGTAATCCCCCCGGTTCAAGCTGTTACTGATCCTTCCGGAACTACTTCATTCGAAGTTACTTCAAACTCAAACTGGGCAGTGGTTAGCGATCAGAAATGGTGTATTGTTAATTCATCAGGATCAGGAAACGGAACCATTTCAGCTTCATATACTCAAAACCCTACTGCTAGCCCGAGAGAAGCAAACATCTCAGTTAAAGTTAACGGGTTAGCAACTGTTATTGTAAAAGTAGTTCAGAGCGGGGCAACTCCTACGTTGGCAGTAACGCCAGCTATTCAGAGTGTGAATGCCTATGAATCCTCGGTTGACTATAGTGTTACATCGAATACCAACTGGACTGCTATTGCTGATTCTGCATGGTGCCTTGTAACCTCTTCAGGGTCAGGAAACGGGACAATTACAGCAGTTTATCTTTTTAATCCTTCGGGAAAAGACCGCAGCACAAAGATTTCGGTTAATGCAGATGGTATTCCCACACAAACTGTTACCCTGGCCCAGGGGCACGAAACTGCTTCAGTTCCGGAAGTTGGGTCAAAGGGGCTTATGATATATCCTAACCCCACAAAAAATGTATTCAGCATAGTTGTTGACAAAGCAAAATATCCTTCGATGCATGTAAGCGTTTCGGATGCCAGCGGGAACGTTGTTACCAGTCGTGAATGCAAAGGTGAATCGGAATATCATTTCGATCTGAGTGAATCAGCGCAGGGAACTTATTTTGTTAAAATACAGACTGATAGTGAATTAGCAGTAACTAAACTGGTCATAATAAGGTAGTTCGGGAATTTATACTATCAGAAGAATCCAGATCGGACCAATGCCACAAAAAGCTGTGGAAAAGGTCCGATCTTTTTTTTCTTCAGGAGAAAACTATAATCGGTTTTTATAAAAAGGAAACTGAATTCTATTTTTCAAAACACTTTAACACAAAATGCCTGAGTGCTTGTAGCGTTTTGTCCGGAGCTTCAATATAACCCATGTGGCCAACGTCTTCGAGCAAAAGTATTTCGCTGTGCGATGGGATTACAGCCTGGGCCAGCACCTGGTTGTATGGCATACGACTGTCCTGTTTGCCAATAATAAAAAAAATCGGAATCTCGGAAAATAAAAGGTATTGCAATTGATTTTCGCGATCGCGCATACCCGAAAGTGCTGCTATTATTGCTTCAGGGCTCATTTTTGCGGCTATGTCCTGAAGTTTCTGAATGGATTCAGAATATTCGGCAACATGCCTTTGATCGAACAAATCGGGGATAAACTGCCTTATAAATCCACCTTTGTTTTGTTTAACAATATTGATGGTGCGACGGCGGTTTTCTTTTGCTTCATCAGTGTCGGCATTGGCATGAGAATGGAAAAGCGCAAGTCCTTTTAATAAACTTTCATTTTCAGAAGCAAACTGCACTGCCACATAACCTCCCATTGAATGCCCAGTAATTACAGCCTGTTTGATATTTTCAACCTGAAGGACTTCATTAACACAATCCGCCATCAATTTCATGCTGTGAATTTCAGCTATCACCTCACTTTCACCATGCCCGGGCATGTCAATTGCGATTACGGTGAATTCATTTTTAAGTGAATCGGCAAAACTTTCCCAGATTGCTTTTGATTCAAGGAAGCCATGCAGCAGGACCAATGCAGGACCATTGCCAGAAATCTCGTACGCTATTTTCTTATGCTGATAAAGAAGTGTTTTTCTCATATTTTAATTATTCCATTTCAAATGGATATGGGCACTTTGGGAAATAATATTTCTATGTAAGTCCGAAGTGTGTGCAGACACCCTGCGGGTGTTCAGACACACTTCGGAAGTCACATTACAATTTATCAGCCATGGTTGCTTCAACTTCTGCAACTGTTTTTGGGATTGGTTTTCCCAAAACGCGATGTCCGTCGGCAGTTACAAGTATATCGTCTTCGATCCTGATGCCACCGAAATTGCGGTATTCTTCAATTTTATCGTAATTGAGGAATTCGGTGTATTTATTTTCTGCCTTCCATAAGTCTATCAGTTCAGGGATAAAATAGATTCCCGGTTCGTTAGTCAGCACAAAACCGGGTTGAAGGCGGCGACCCAGGCGCAGATAGGCTGTTCCAAACTGTTTGCTGGGTTGAATCTCGTTGTCGTACCCGACATGGATCTGCCCGAGTCCTTCCATATCGTGAACATCCATTCCCAGCATATGGCCCAAGCCGTGAGGGAAGAACAGAGCATGAGCCCCGGCGGCAACGGCGGCTTTAACATCACCTTTCATCAGGCCAAGTTCTTTCAGACCTGAAGCGATGGTTTCGGCAGCAACCATATGGCAATCGCGGTAAAAGACTCCGGGTTTTGTTGCGGCGATTGAATTGAGATTTGCATTAAGCACAATCTCGTAGATTTCACGTTGTTTCTGGCTGAATTTCCCGCCAACAGGAACCGTACGGGTAATATCGCTGCAGTAATTGAGGCTGGTTTCAGCCCCGGCATCCATCACCAGCATGCGGCCTTCCTCAATTGTATTTTCGTGGTGGTGGTTATGCAGAATCTGTCCGTTAACACTCAGAATGACCGGAAATGACACCGGTCTTCCGTGAGCAATAGAAATTCCCTCCATAGCGCCGACAATTTCCTGCTCTTTGCGTCCCGGGTGAGCCATGCGCATACCCGTAGTAAACATATGCCAGGCTGCATCGATAGCTTTTTCAATTTCGGCAATTTCGATGTCCGACTTTATCGAACGAAGATTAACAATGGCTTCGATCAACTGTAATGAGGCATAATCGCGGATACGTGAGGGATTGATTCCAAGCAGGCTGCTAATCTGCAGCGTTGTTTCGGCACGGTATGTTGGCGCAAAATGAACAGGCCGTTGTTTCTGAATGGCGTTGTTCACAAAAACGGTAAGTTCACTGAGTGGAGCTGTGTTTTTTATCCCAACTTTTACAGCCAGGTCAGCCACTTTAGGTTGCGGACCCATCCAGATGATATCATCAATTTCGAAATCGTTTCCGAAAATGTAGTCAACATCATTATCCACATCAATAATGCCTGCAAAATCAGGATTTTCGAGGCCAAAAAAGTAGGAGAAATTACTATCCTGACGGAAGGCATATGTGTTTGCCGGATAGTTATAGGCTGCTTCGGAATTGCCCGGTAACAGTATAATTCCGGTAGGGATCAGTTTGCGTAACGCATTACGACGTTCGGTATAAATTTCGGGTTTAAACATGGCAAAACAATTTTTTTTGATATTAAAATCACTTTTTTAATTAATGCAAATATATGATTTTGGCAATTGCACTATACAGCTGTTTTTACAACAGTTGTTAAAAATAAGCATTAAATTTGTAGAATTTAAAACCACAAAATATGAAAAAGCTTATTTTCCTTTTTGCACTGCTCCTTTCTTTTTCAGTAACCGCATTTTCGCAAACTGCTGCTGAATGGAATAAACAAGGTGTTGATCATTCCAAAAAATTCGAATACGCAAAAGCTTACGAATGCTTCACAAAAGCCATTGAGCTTAAAGCTGATTTTGCCGAGGCTTACTACAACCGGTCAACAGTCTGGTTCGAATTGCCTTCGAATACCTACCCGGACACAGATGGCTGTGCTGACTTGAAAAAGGCAAAATCGCTCGGGTTTAAAGTTAAAGACGATGTAATGAAAGGATTTGGGTGTTTGTAGTTATTGTTTCAGGTTTCAGGTTTTAATAATTTTTAATGTTTTGTGATCACTAACCCCAAAACCCCAAAACCTAACCCCTCATTAACAGCTCAATTTCATCCGGTTCAATCGGAATGCCAGCCATCAGGTTTTCCGGCTCTTCAGCCACCATGATATCATTTTCGAGGCGTATTCCGATTCCTTCCTCAGGGATGTAAATACCGGGCTCACAAGTCATCACCATACCTGTTTCGAAAATTACCTGGCGGGAACCCACATCGTGAACATCCAATCCCAGGAAATGGCCTGTTCCATGCATGTAGTACTTAAAGAATGCCGGGGAATCGGCAGTCTGGTTTTGCAGGTCAGCCCTGCTAATCAATCCCAACCCGAGCAGTTCCCGTTCCATGATCTTACAAACTTCTCCGTGCCATTTTTCGTTGGTGGTACCTGGCTTCAGCATGGCAGTTGCGGCCTTTAATACCCGGAGCACAGCATCGTAAACCTGCCGCTGGCGGGGAGCAAATTTACCGTTTACAGGGATAGTACGGGTCATATCGGCAGCATAATTTCCATATTCGGCACCCACGTCCATTAAAAGGAGGTCACCATCATTACACGTATTAAAATTGGTATTGTAATGCAGAATGCAGGCATTTGAACCTGAAGCAATAATGGGCGGATATGCATGTCCCGTGCTGCCTTTCCGAATGAATTCGTGGGTGAACTCCGCTTCCACTTCGTATTCCTTCACCCCGGGTTTTACAAATTTAAGTACACGCCTGAATCCCTCGTTGGTCAGGTCGCAGGCTCTTTGCAATTGCATTATTTCTTCCGGCTCTTTAACGGTGCGCATTTCGGTAACAAGCGGAGCCAGCCTTTCATAGGTATGAACCGGGAAATCATTCCGCATTTTAGCCGCAAAGCGGGTATCGAGAACCGGCACTTCAGTAGTAAATTTGGGGTATTCATTCAAATTCAGGTAAACAGTCTGCACACGCGTCATCAGGTCGCGAAGGGTAATTTCGAAATCATCGGTCCACTTTACATTCTGGATACAGGAAACGTCTCTGACTTCGTCCATTGTATATTTATGCCCGTTCCAGGTCACCATCAGGTCGTTGGTTTTAACGGTAAAGAGTATTTCGCGCATACTTTCCACCGGATGTTCAGGACATAGTGTCAGAATGCATTTTTCCTGATCGAGACCGGTGAGATAAAACATATCCGAATTCTGCCTGAAAGGAAAAGTCTGATCGCCCGAACGCGGCATTTCATCGTTGGAATTAACAATGGCCAATGAAGCAGGTTTCATCTTTTTGAGAAGCCTGGCCCGGTTGCGGTTATACATTTCCTTACTTATGGGATTGTAGCGCATAATACTGTAATTTAATTAGTTAGAACATTTTCTCAAATTCTCATTAAAAAATATTTTTTTTTATCCTTTGCGTTAGGAATTCAAATAGTATTGTTTCTATATTTGTTCCACTCACAGGCAACCAAAAGTATGAATTATTTTTCATGCCAAAAGTATCGGTGCCTGTAAAATTATCAAATCAATAATCGTATGGGCAATAAATTATTATCTTATTCTTCCATCACCAAGAAAATCGTGATGGCACTGGCAGGCCTGTTCCTGATCTCTTTTCTGGTTGCCCACCTGGGAATCAACCTCTTGTTGTTGTCAAACGATGGTGGTACAGCATACGGAGTTGCCGTTGAGTTTATGACAACGAATCCGTTAATTAAGATAATGGAGATTTTTCTCTTTGGTGGTTTCGGCATACATATACTATTGGGAGTAATTATCCAGATTCAGAACTGGATGGCAAGACCTGTGCGTTACAAAGTCGAAGGATACTCGCACCTTTCATTTTTCTCAAAATACATGATTCACACGGGAGCCATCATTTTCGTGTTCCTCTGTGTTCACTTCTTTAACTTCTACTTTGTGAAACTGGGTTGGGTAAGTCCTCCGGAAGGCGTCGGTCAGCATGATTTTTACCAGATGGCAACATTACTTTTTGCTGATAAGTTTTATGCCATATTGTATGTTGTGCTTATGATTTTCCTCGGTTTTCACCTGCACCATGCATTCCAGTCGGCATTTCACACACTTGGCTTGAATCATACCAAATACACTCCTTTTATTAAGGCTGTGAGTACGATTTATTCGATAGTTGTACCGTTGGGATTTGCAATTATTCCCTTGTATTATATGTTTATCAGGTAACAGGCACTTAAAATTGCTGATTTCCAGCATTTAAAAGCATAATTAGTATGACAAAACTTAATTCAAAAATACCACAGGGGCCGGTTGCATCAAAGTGGAGCAGTTACAAGGATCACATCGCTCTTGTAAACCCCGCCAATAAAAGGAAACTTGATATTATTGTAGTCGGGACCGGGCTTGCCGGTGCCTCAGCGGCTGCATCACTCGGAGCTTTAGGGTTTAAAGTAAAGACTTTCTGCTACCAGGACAGTCCTCGCCGTGCACACAGTATTGCTGCACAGGGCGGTATCAACGCTTCGAAGAATTACCAGAACGACGGCGACAGCGTTTATCGTCTGTTTTACGATACGATTAAAGGAGGCGATTACCGTGCACGTGAAGGAAATGTCTACCGGCTGGCTGAAGTTAGCGGAAATATTATCGATCAGAGTGTTGCCCTGGGAGTGCCTTTTGCAAGGGAATATGGCGGAATGCTTGATAACCGCTCGTTCGGCGGAGCCCAGGTTTCACGTACTTTTTATGCTCGTGGACAAACCGGTCAGCAGTTATTGCTCGGTGCGTACAGCGCCATGAGCAGGCAGGTAGCTTTAGGAAATGTAGAATCTTACACCCGCCACGAAATGCTGGATGTAGTCGTAATAGATGGTCGTGCACGCGGAATTATTGCCCGAAACCTGGTTACCGGTGAAATAGAAAGACATTCAGCACATGCTGTTGTTCTTGCAACCGGCGGATACGGAAATGTTTTTTTCCTATCGACCAATGCCATGGGCAGCAATGCCACCGCCATTTGGAAGGCTTATAAAAAAGGTGCATTCTTCGGAAATCCGTGCTTTACACAGATACATCCTACCTGTATTCCGGTTCATGGCGATTTCCAGTCGAAGTTGACACTGATGAGCGAAAGTTTGCGTAATGACGGACGAATCTGGGTGCCGAAACGTAAGGAAGATGTTGAAGCTCTACGCCATAATAAACTGAAACCCAAAGATATTACAGAAGAAAACCGCGATTATTACCTCGAGCGCCGCTACCCGGCTTTCGGAAACCTGGTTCCACGCGATGTTGCTTCACGTGCTGCCAAGGAACGCTGCGATGCGGGATTTGGTGTGGGAGAAACAGGGCTTGCCGTTTACCTCGATTTTGCTGATTCCATAAAACGGCTGGGACGCAATGTTATTGAAGAGCGTTACGGGAATCTTTTCCAGATGTACCAGAAAATCGTTGACGAAAATCCATATGAAAACCCGATGATGATATATCCCGCAGTGCATTATACCATGGGCGGTTTGTGGGTTGACTACGAACTGATGTCGACAGTTCCGGGTTTGTTTGTTACAGGCGAAGCCAATTTCTCCGACCACGGAGCAAATCGCCTGGGTGCTTCGGCACTTATGCAAGGACTGGCCGATGGATATTTCGTATTGCCCTACACTATCCAGAACTACCTTGCCGACCAGATAAATGTTCCGCGCTTTAAAACTGATCTTCCGGAATTCGATGAATCGGAAAAACAGGTAAAAGAACGTTTGCAGAAGCTTTTCGATGTTAAAGGCAGCAAACCGGTTGATCATTTTCACCGCCTGCTTGGCAAAATAATGTGGGAATATGTTGGAATGGCGCGTAATAAAGAAGGTCTCGAAAAAGCAATTAAACTAATCCGTGAGCTTAAAGTTGAATTCTGGAAAGACGTTAAAATCACCGGCGAAAACAACGAAGTTAACCCGGAACTCGAAAAAGCAGGGCGTGTTGCCGATTTCATCGAATTGGGCGAACTGATGGCCATGGATGCCCTGAACCGGGAAGAATCCTGTGGCGGGCACTTCCGCGAAGAATACCAGACTCCCGAAGGAGAAGCTATGCGTAATGACCATGATTTTATGTACGTTGCAGCCTGGGAATACCAGGGTGACGATAAGGAAGCTAAGCTTAATAAAGAGCCACTCGAATACGAGGCAATTGAGGTGAAGCAGAGGAATTATAAGTAGGGATTGGGGGTTAGGGATTAGGGATTAGGGTACCTAACTTCAAAATTTTACTCTTAAAAAACGTTTACCATTTTGCCAAAAGCAAGCAATTATAAATTGGAGAACAAACTTTGTTGAAGATATTACTAAACCTGCTCAACCCTAAACCCTAAACCCTAACCCCTAAAACCTAAAACCTTAAAAAAGATGGAAAACAAGAAAATAGAATCATTTAAGGACTTACTAGTTTGGCAAAAAGGGATTGAACTTGTTAATGATATTTATAAGATAACTAAACGATTTCCAAAGGAAGAATTGTATTGCTTAACCAGCCAAATCAGAAGATCCGCAATTTCAGTACCCGCAAACATTGCTGAAGGCTGGGGAAGAGGTACAACAAAAAATTACATCCAGTTCCTGGAAATTTCACGAGGATCACTATTTGAACTAAATACACTGATTATCATATCATACAATCAGGAATACATAAGCAAAGACATTTGCATTGAGATTGAAAACCAATTAAATGAAACAGGAAGAATGCTTAATGCTTTAATTACTAAGCTTGAAAGTAAAAACAAATAAAAATTGAGGAAAGGATGTTTTGATTTTAGGTTAGATTTATTGATCTGCCACCAACCCTAAAACCCAGCCCCTAACCCCTAAACACTTTTACAATGGATTTTACACTCAAAATATGGCGTCAGAAGAATGCCAAAGCCAAGGGCAAATTTGCCACCTATCGAATTACAGGCATCAGCGAAAGCAGTTCGTTTTTAGAAATGCTCGATGTGTTTAACGACCAGCAGGTGACAAAAGGGGAAGACCCGGTGGTGTTCGACCACGATTGCCGCGAAGGCATATGCGGAACATGCAGCCTGTATATCAATGGTCGTCCGCATGGCCCTGACGACGCCGTTACCACCTGCCAATTGCATATGCGCAAATTTAAAGACGGCGACACCATTGTAATTGAGCCATGGCGATCGAAAGCATTCCCGGTGATCTGCGACCTGATGGTTGACCGGCAGGCTTTTGATAAAATCATACAGGCAGGAGGGTTTATTTCGGCTAATACCGGAGGAATTCCCGATGCCAATGCAATCCTTATTCCAAAACAAGATGCTGATTCAGCCATGGATGCAGCAGCCTGCATTGGTTGTGGTGCCTGCGTGGCAGCCTGTAAAAATGCTTCGGCCATGTTGTTCGTTGCAGCAAAAGTTTCGCACCTGGCACTGTTGCCACAAGGAAGAGCCGAAGCAACGAAAAGGGTGCAGTCCATGGTTGCCAAAATGGACGAATTAGGTTTTGGTAACTGTACCAATACCGGTGCCTGCGAGGCGGAATGTCCTAAACAGATTTCGATTGACAATATTGCCCGGATGAACCGTGAGTTCCTGGGAGCAAAAATTGGCGCGCAAAATAAACAAGTTAAGGGAAGCGGATTTTAATCCGCTTTTTTTGTATTTCCGGTTTGCCTGTTCATATTCCTTAATTGCCTTCTTGCCTTTGTTTGAAAGAATATTTGTTTTACCTGTTTGTTCACATTTCAATTATTAAACATCATTAAAAACCTATTTATCAATGAAAAATCACATTCTGACCCTTGTATTACTCCTGGGATTCTTCGCAATTGCCTCCTCAGAAAAGGCTCCGATCAAATTCGGTGAAATCAGTAAAGCCGACCTCCTGAACAATGTGTATGCCCCCGACACCAGTGCCGCCGCCGTGGTGCTCTGCGACTACGGGTATTATACCGATAGCAGGTACCATACAGTTAGAATATTGCGTATTAAAATCCTGAAAAAAGAAGGGTATGAGTGGGCAAACCGATCCTTCGAAACCGATATAAAAACCGATATTCGCGGAATTACTTATAATCTCGAAGGTGGCGAGATTGTTGAAACGAAGCTTAAAAACGAATCGATTTTCAAGACAAGGATAACAGAAGATTTTTATGAAATGCGTGTTGCCATGCCAAATGTGAAAGTCGGATCGGTGATTGACATACAATTTATGTACGACGGCATCCCGCGTGAATGGGATTTCCAGCAGGAGATCCCCGTGGTACACAGCGAATTGATTATCGAAGAAAGTCAGTATGTGAAATACCATAAAAACTATTTCGGGTATATTCCGCTGGCAGTAAATACAAACTATCGCTGGGTTTTGCAAAATGCTCCCGCCTTTAAACCGGAGCCTTTTATGACCTCATCAAAAAACTACAGGACTCGCTTCGAGTTTGATATTGATTACATATCGTACCCGGGATATTACAAATCCGTTACATCAACCTGGGAAGCTATTCGCGATTTACTCTACAACTATACTTACTTCGGATCAGTGCTTGACGGGGATGGTTATCTGAAACCAATTGCAAAAGAAATTATGGCAAGCAGCACAAGCAAAGAAGAAATGATTCAGAAAGCTTTTGAACATACAAAGAAAATAAAATGGGATAAAACCAAGCGGTTTGTTACCGAAAAGACTTCTACCAACTCGGCCTACAAGGAGGGCAAAGGCAATTCGGCCGAAATTAACCTGGCGCTGGTTCAACTGCTTCGTAAACTGGAGTTTGATGCCGGACCTGTGGTAATGAGTACCCGAAGCAATGGCTATCTTTCAGCATTCCGGCCAAGTATAAATAAGCTTGATTATGTAATTGCAGCTATTTTCACCGAAAATGATACTATTCTGCTTGATGCAACAGAAGAAAACAGCCCCTATTTTCTTTTGCCCATGCGTTCGCTCAATGTACAAGGCCAGTTTGTTGATAAAAAGAGGACAGGGTGGGTTTCGCTTAACGCTGAAAAAAAAGACAAACAAATGATTGTTTATAATCTGTCAATAGGAGAAGACCAAAGCCTGAAAGGCAAACTCAGTTATTCGAAAGGTGATTATGCAGCCCTTGATTTCAGGAACGAATATGAAAATTTTAACAGCGACGACGAATATCTTACCGACTTTAAAGAAGGCAAAAAAGGCTTACGTGTTATTTCCCACAAAATTGACAACCTCGACAGCCTGTATAAGCCGATTAACGAAGAATTTGAAGTTGTGATAAACAATGCAGTGAGCGACATTGAGGGTGAACTGGTGATTACACCATTAATGTACGAGCAGGTAAAAGAAAACCCTTTCAAAATCAGCGACCGGAAATATCCTATCGATTTTGGATATGCGCGTGATAAAACCATTATCGTAAACTATTTATTCCCACAAGGATACACCGTTGTAAACCTGCCCGAAAATGTATCGATGAAATTACCCGGCAACACAGCTTCATTCAGTTGTAAATCCACTGTCACAGAAGGAAAAATAACTGTAATGTATAAAATGGCGATCAATTCGAGCGTTTTTGTACAAACCGAATATGCTGATCTTCGCGAATTCTATAACCAGGTCATAAACAAGAGTGCCGAACCAATCATTTTGAAAAAAAACCTGAATTAAAAACCGGACAAGATATGATAGTTGAAATGTGATAATCCCCTTTGCCTTTTTCCAAATTTTCCCATTATCATATTAAAACATTAACACATTATCGCTTCAACACATTGTCAAATTAACACATTGTCAAATTGCCGAATTTTAAAATTAACAACTCATGAAACTTAAACTCCTCCTATCATCCTGTTTACTCCTTTTCTGCTCATTCGGTTTATTTGCTTCCGGTATAAAATATTCTTTCGACGACATTCCAAAATCCTTGCTGAAAGACGCTAAAGCAGTTGTGCGTAACGAAGATATTGTGGTTGAAGTAAATTCGAACAATAAACTGGTACAAAAAGTGACGTATGCAATTACCATTCTGAACAAGAATGGAAAATCAAACGGATACTTTATGCACCCTTATGATAAAAACATGAAAGTGAGCGGAATAAAAGCTCAGATGTTTGATAAAAATGGAATTGAAATTAAAAAGAAAGGCGGTTTTGATATTCTTGATTACGCGATGATTCCCGAAGGCAGCACATATGGCGATCTCAGGATAAAAGCCATCGACCCTGAAAATTTCGAATACCCTTATACAGTTGAATATACTTACGAAGTCACGTTTACGGAAGTAATCCAATACCCCGGCTGGTACCCGGTTCGTGATTTTAACATTTCTGTTGAAAAGTCGAAATTCAATCTTATTGTCGCCGGACAAGCCAGTTGCAGGTTTTATGAAAAGAACCTGATTTCGAAAGTAACAGAATTTAAGTCTGCTGAAGGAAATCATTATACATGGGAATTAAGCAATATGCAGGCCTATGCTGACGAAAGTTTTTGTCCCGCCTTATCCGATTTTACACCTGTTGTGCTAATTGCTCCGTCGAAAGTAAAGGTTGAAGGATACGAAGGGAATTTTGAAACCTGGAGCGGGTTTGGACAGTGGATAAATCAACTCAGCGAAGGCCGGAATACCCTGAGTCCGGAAACCCGGGCTAAAATCAAAAAAATAGCTTCCGGTTATACAGATGATCATGCAAAAATAAAAGCTTTGTATGAATATATGCAGAATAAAACCCGCTATGTAAGTATCCAGGTCGGTATTGGCGGCTTTCAACCTTTTGATGCTGAAACCGTCGACAGGCTTTCGTATGGCGATTGCAAAGCACTTTCCTATTACATGAAATCCATTCTGGAGGTAGCCGGAATCAGTTCGAGATATACACTGGTTCGGGCTGGAAGAGAAAAGCCAGTAATTAATACTGACTTTCCATCCAATCAATTCAACCATGTGATCCTTTGCGTTCCCCTTACCACGGATACCGTCTGGCTTGAATGCACCGATCAGTCAAGGCCGTTCAACTACCTGGGAACGTTCACAGCCGACCGTGAAGTGCTTGTGATGGAAGACCAGGGCGGCAAACTTATAAATACACCGGACCTTAAACCAGCAATGAACCTCCGGTCGGGCAAAGTTGAAGTTACCCTCGATGCAGAAGGAAATGGTTTTGCATCAGTAAGTACAAGGTATCATGGTGCAACGTATGATCAATACAGGCAAATTTTGATGAGCGACCAGGCCGACCGCAAAAAGCTGGTAACCCGGCGAATTCACGTTCCGAATTTCGAGTTGGAAAATTTTAACATTGCCGAAACCAAAAACGAAATTCCATTTGTAACTGAGCGGTTGAACCTGACAATCAGCAGTTACCCGACAAGGGTAGGAGAAAAGATGATGCTCTGCCTAAATATAATGAATCAACTGGGTGAATCGCCTTTTCAAGCTGCTGTTCGCAAAACTGATATTTCCATAAAATGGCCTGTATATGAGATCGATACAGTGGTTTACAACTTGCCACAAGGCTATTCACTCGAAAAAACACCTGCAAAAGTAAGCCTGCAATCCGATTTCGGGAAATACTCCACAGAGGTAATAAAAAAAGGCTCTGATATTCAGTATGTAAGGACATTTGAAGTTTACAAAGGAGAATATCCTGCCGGCAGGTATGAAGAAATTGTAACTTTCTTTGAGAAAATCGTTACAGCGGATGAAAACAAGGTGATGCTGACGAGGGTGATGTGAAATCAGTAAACCACTGCCAAAGTATCCTCTGAACCCTTTCCCGCCTCCGATAAAAATCATATCTTTGGCCCTGTGTATTTCTATCTTTGCAAAGCATGAAATTCAGTGATATAGTCGGCCAGGAGCCTTTGAAACAACGCCTTAAACGTACTGTGACCGATAACCGGGTAAGCCATGCGCAGCTTTTCTTTGGCCCGGAAGGCTCAGGCAAACTTGCACTTGCCTTAGCTTATGCACAATATATAAACTGCCGCAAACGCACTCCCGAAGATTCGTGCGGCGAATGCCCCTCCTGTAAAAAATACACAAAGCTTATTCATCCCGACCTGCATTTTATTTATCCCATTAACAAAACCAAGGAAGTTGACGATAAAAAAGTTTTCAGTAAGGATTTTATAGTTCCCTGGCGCGAATTCCTGATACAAAACAACTACTATGTTTCGTTGCCCGACTGGTACGAAAAAATAGGCATCGAGAAGAAACAGGGAATAATTAATGCCGACGAAGCGGATGGAATAAACCGGACTCTGGCATACAAAGCCTACGAAGCCGAATACAAGGTAATGATCATCTGGATGGTTGAAAAAATGAATGCCCCTTCAGCCAACAAGTTGCTTAAAAACCTGGAAGAGCCTTCGGACAAAACACTTTTTATCCTGATTTCCGAAAACCAGGAACAGATTATCACCACCATCTTGTCGAGGGCGCAACTGGTAAAAATTCCACGTCTTACCGATGAGGATATCCGGCTTTCACTGGAGTTTTCTCATCAGATTGAACCGGCTGAGGCATTAAAAACCGCCCGGCTGGCGGATGGGAATTATACCGTGGCCTTAAAACTTGCCGGGAAAACCGGTTCAGGACCTGATTCCCTTGACGCTGACCGCGAAAGGTTTGTCATTTTCCGCGAGTGGATGCGGCGTTGCTTTACCATTGCCGGAAACCTGAAAGATTACGATAAGTTGCAGGAAACTATTCCTGACCTGATTGGCGATGGAAGCCGCGAAAAGCAAAAAGAAATGCTGGCATTCGGGTTGGATATGTTCCGCATTTGTCTTCAATACAATTTAGGTAACCAACACCTTGTGAAATTATACGGAGAAGAATTCGATTTCGTCAAAAATTTTTCAGCTTTCATCCATCCCCGCAATATCACTTATTTCGAGGAAGAGTTTAACAGGGCTATCTTTCACATTGAGCGGAATGCCAATGCACAGGTTGTTTTTACCGATCTCTCGCACCTCATTGCCAGGATATTGAAAATTCCGGCAACAGCCCAAGCCAAAAAAGTGTAATTTTGTCGCCACATGCCGGATTTCTTTTGCCTGCAACATCTTTCCGGTTTATACTAATACAGCAATACCTCCGTTAATCTCATTCCTAAGGTTCCGCGAGGCCACACTTTGACCCACTATGGAAGAAAACATACATCTCAATATATCAAACAGGGAACTTATTGCATCGAGAGGCTGCTGCACCAGTGGCAATCCTTTGCTTAACGGGGCCGGTGCCGAACAGAAATGTGCAAAACTGGCTGCCTACGAATGGCTGAAAGACTTGCCCTTGCCCGGTAAAGCCGGCAAATTCGATTGTGCAGAAATCCGTTTCAAGAACAATCATAAGGATTTTTTCAGGGTACCGGCCGGGCTTAATGTTCATCCCGGCGATATTGTCGCCGTTGAAGCATCCCCCGGACATGATATCGGAATAGTAACACTAACAGGAGAAACTGCCCGGTTACAGATGCACCGAAAAAACATAAACCCGAATAAAGAAGATTTACGGAAACTTTACCGGAAAGCCAAACAAGCGGATGTAGATAAATGGCTCAATGCCATTTCGCACGAACATGATGCACTTTACAAAACAAGAGTTGCCGCATTGAAACTTGGCCTCAAAATGAAAGTGAATGATATTGAGTACCAGGGTGATGACACTAAAGCTATCTTCTTTTATACCGCCGAGGACAGGGTCGATTTCAGGGAACTGATAAAAATACTGGCCGACGAACTAAAGATACGGATCGAAATGCGACAGATAGGCATGCGCCAGGAAGCCAGCAGATTAGGTGGTTTAGGCTCATGCGGACGCGAGTTGTGTTGCTCTACATGGATCTGTGGTTTTCACTCGGTTTCGACCGCGGCCGCAAGGGTTCAGCAACTTTCGCCAAACCCCCAGAAACTCGCCGGCCAATGCTCAAAATTAAAGTGCTGCCTCAACTACGAAGTAGAAGCTTACAGCGACGCTTTGAAGGATTTCCCTGATGAAAATGCCATTCTTAAAACCAAACAAGGCGATGTGCTGCTTCAAAAAATAGATGTTTTTGGAGGAACCATGTGGTTTGGCTACAAAGGAAGGGAACACGAAATGTTCGCATTGACGGTTGATAGGGTAAAGGAAGTTATTGCATTGAATAAATCGGGAAAAATACCCGAGAAAATCGAAGATTTTACTGTTAAGGCTGATAAAAAACCTGCCCTCGGCCTGGTTGTTGCCAGCGAAGACCTCCACCGCTTCGATAAAAAGAAACAAACGCCACACAAATCTGATAACAGGTAAGATGTTCATGCTGTCCGAAAAAAACAATTACCGGAATTCATTCTTGCGATTTGCTGCCTTCATAGTTGCAACGGTGATAATTGCATCCGGCTGTAAAAACGATGTTTTTTACAATGAAACAGTACACCTGAAAAACAATGAATGGAAAGCCGCAGATACACTTTTTTACACTTTTGAATCGAAAGATACTCTGGCTTCGTACGATTTTTATTTCGACGTGCGAAATACAACGGATTACGATATGCAAAACCTGTATCTGTTTATTACAGCCTTTTATCCCGGAGATACTTTTTCGCGCGACACGGCCGAATGCCTGCTGGCTGCCCCTGACGGCAAATGGTACGGCAAAGGAATGGGTAAGCACAAGGACAGCCGATTTCTTTTCCGTAAAGGTGTTAAATTCCGTAAAGCGGGAAATTATGTGATAGCTGTAAACCAGGCTATGCGAAAGGAAAAACTGAGAGGGATTTCGGATGTGGGAATCCTGATCAAAAAACAAGTAAACTAGCACTATACTCCTGATTGATCTTTTTGAAAAATGAAAAAAAAACTGAATGAAAACGAATGGGTAAAGAGGTTCTGGAAATGGTACTTCATCACCCTGGTGTTTCTTGCTTTGTTTTTTGCGGCACTTTCGGCAGGATGGTTAGGTTTCATGCCTTCGTTCGAAGAACTCGAAAATCCTAAAAGCAAACTGGCTTCCGAAGTTATTTCGGCTGATCAAAAAGTACTGGGATCTTTTTACCTCGAAAACCGGTCGAATATTCATTATTCAGAATTATCACCCTGGTTAGTGAAAGCACTAATCGCTACAGAGGATTCCCGTTTCGAGCAACATTCAGGTATTGACGGCAAAGCATTGGCCCGTGCAGTGGTAGGCATGATAACCGGCACCGACAAAGGCGGAGGCAGCACCATCACCCAGCAATTGGCAAAAAACCTCTTCCCGAGGAAACGCCACTACACCATATTCGGCGTTGGATATGCAAAACTCAAAGAATGGATAACTGCTATTAAGCTGGAACGAAATTACACTAAAGAAGAAATTCTTGCATTATACCTGAATACCGTTGATTTTGGCAGCCTCGCTTTTGGTATAAAATCAGCTTCACGAACATATTTTGATAAAACGCCGGCTCAACTCAATCTGCAGGAATCGGCCGTATTAATCGGCCTGCTGAAGGCTCCCTCCTATTTTCACCCGGTGCGGAATACGGACCGTTCGAAAAAACGACGTGAAGTGGTTTTGAGCCAGATGCTTAAGAACGAATATATTACTGAAAAGCAATACGATTCAGTGCGTGTTCTGCCACTCGATATGTCGCAGTATATCCTTCAGGATCATAACAGCGGACCAGGAACTTATTTCAGGGAATACCTGAGAGAATCGATGATGGCTGATAAGCCGGAAAAAAGTAATTATGATAATCCTGACGAGTACATGGCCGATTCCATCCGCTGGCTCCGCGATCCGGCATACGGATGGGTTGCCAAAAATAAAAAAGCTGATGGTTCCTATTATAATTTGTATAAGGACGGGTTGAAAATATATACTACCATCAACTCGCATATGCAACGGTATGCCGAGGAAGCGGTAACCGAACATATGGGTGAAGATATTCAGCCTGCTTTTTACAAACACTGGAAAGGCAATAAACATGCACCTTACGATCTTTCGGATCAGAATGAAATCAGGAAACTGCTTGTAACTTCTAAAAAAAGATCGGACCGATACCGCAGCATGAAAAAAGCCGGTCTCTCGAATGACTCTATCGAAAGAGCATTCGCCACGCCTATTCCCATGCATATCTTTTCCTGGAAGGGAGAAATTGATACTGTAATGAGCCCAATGGACTCTATTAAGTACCACAAATGGTTCCTTCATGCAGGTCTGATGTCGATGGAACCGCAGACGGGCTACGTCAGGGCTTATGTAGGCGGTATAAATTTCAGGTTCTTTAAATACGATCATGTAGTGGTTGCCCGCAGGCAGGTAGGATCAACGTTTAAACCTTTTGTTTATACTGTTGCCATGCAGGATGGGCAGATGTATCCCTGCTCGCAGGTACCCAATGTACAGTATTCGATAGAAGCGAATGGCAAACTGTGGTCGCCCTCCAATTCGAGTAAGTACAAAGAAGGGCAGATGGTTACCCTTAAGGAAGCCCTGGCAAACTCTATAAACTGGATATCAACATACCTGATTAAGCGGTTTTCGCCACAAGCGGTGATAAAAATAGCGCGTAAAATGGGCATTTTCAGCCCATTGCCAGCAGTTCCGTCCATCTGCCTTGGAACTCCTGATATTTCACTTTATGAAATGACCGGTGCCATGAGTACGTTTGCAAACAAAGGGATTTTTGTTCAGCCTTTATTTATAACACGTATTGAAGATAAAAACGGGAATGTGATTGCCCAGTTTGTTCCTCACCAGGACGAAGCCATGAACGAAGAAACAGCCTATATGATGATCGGCCTGATGAAAGGTGTGGTCGAAAGCGGCACAGGTTCGCGCCTCAGGGGAAAATATAATCTTACCAACCCTATTGCAGGTAAAACCGGCACTACACAAAGCAATTCCGACGGCTGGTTTATGGGCCTTACACCCGACCTGGTCACGGGTGTTTGGGTTGGCGGCGATGACCGGACCATCCGTTTCCGCAGCACATCACTCGGGCAGGGAGCCAATATGGCTTTGCCAATCTGGGCACTTTATATGAAGAAAATTTATAATGACAATGCTTTGCAGCTTACTAAAGGTGATTTTGAACGCCCCGAAGGCCTTAAAGAAGATTATTTTAATTGCAGCACTTTTGACGACAATAACTCAGGAAGCAACAATGCTGATGATGATAATGATAAATATTAACAGAAATACCTGGTTTTTATTTTTCGAATAAACCCGGGCCCGTCCTATTTTACAATCTTCATTTCCTCCACCAGATAACCCGCACCGGCATATTTATCCACAACAAACAGCACATAACGGATATCAACATTAATGGTACGTTGCAGGTTTACATCGAATTTAATATCGCTGCTCATGGCTTCGGAATTCCCATCGAATGCCACACCAATCAATTCGCCATTGGCATTTATCACCGGGCTGCCGGAGTTACCGCCGGCTATATCGTGCGTTGTCAGGAAACACACATGCATTATACCATTTTCGGCATAAGGTCCAAAATCCTTGCTATTATATAACTCCTTAAGTTTGGGAGATACAATAAATTCCTCATTATCAGGGTCCTCCTTTTCCATTACACCTTGCAGGGTTGTGAAATAATCGGCAAAAAGCGCATCAGCCGGGCGGAATGGTTTAACACTCCCATAAGTTAAACGCATGGTACTGTTTGCATCGGGATAAAAAACGGATTCGGGGTTCATTTCGCGTAAACCGGCTATATATTTCCGGCGGGCAGCAGTAAACTTGTCCTCATCAATCATCTGCGACAAGCGTGCAATCATATACGAAGCAATAAAAGAATTTGCAGCAACAAATGCAGGATCTTTTTCGAGGATCTTCTTTTTAGGATTATTCAAAAATGCCATCAGTCGGGCTTCGGAAGCAAAAATGGAACGATCGAAAATATAATCAACATACCGGCTGATATCGCCTTTGAATTTCTTCCGGATAGTTTCGTAACAATCTGGTATATATTGCGTTGCAACATTTTTGGAATACAAAGTGAGCATCTTAATCATCATTTCCTTTTCCAGTTCCGGATTAAATGCTTTGTAGAATTTCGCAGCCCTTGTTTTATTTATTGAAATCATTTCGTTGAAATCAGCCGAATCGAATCGGCTTGTTAGTTCACCAGTTTGAAATGCAATATACAGTATCCGTGTATCCTGCAGGAGTTCGCCGGTATAAATCAGTGCTTCGCTGGCGCGAGTTTCGGCAGCTGTTTTGTAAACTGCGGCAAAATCATCCATTACATTCCCGAAAAGGACTTTGCGGCTTTCGTCGGCGTTAACCCATGCCATAAAATCATCCTCCGTTTTTTTCTTATCATCATAAACTTTGAGTCGTTGCAAAGCTTTACTTTCCTGAAGCGATTTTTTCCAGAAATTTCCCAGGTATGCATAATTCCCTGCATACGCTATGCGAGTGGCATCATCAGCATCCATGTACTTTTTCATCACTTCCATTTTTGCCCATTTAGCTTTAATATCGGCAGGATTCGATTGCGTGAGTTTTTCGTTGATTCCGTATGATGTTAAATAGCGGTCGGTAGCTCCCGGATAGCCGAGTATCATTGAAAAATCGCCTTCTTTGATCCCTGCCAGCGAAACCGGAAGGAAATGCTTTGGAGTATAAGGCTTATTGTTTTTGTCGAATTCAGCCGGTTTACCATCAGCATCCGAATAAACACGCAACAGGCAGAAATCGCCGGTATGCCTCGGCCACATCCAGTTATCGGTATCGCCGCCAAACTTGCCTATTGACGAAGGCGGTGCCCCAACCATGCGGATATCTTTAAATGTTTGGTACACAAACATATAATATTCATTTCCTTCGAACATACTTTCTACTGTAACCTCATACCCTGTTTCAGCTTCCGTTTCTTCAATAATTTTATCCGATGCTGTTTGCACGGCCAATCCTCTTTCACCTTCGTCCATGCCGGGAGTAACGCCTGCCAGTACAAGAGCTGTAACGTCTTCCATTCGGATGAGGAATGAAACAGTTTTATCGGGGATTGGAAGTTCTTCTTCCGGCCGCATAGCCCAGAATCCATCCGTCAGGAAATCACTTCCTACCGAACTCTGTTCAGCAATAGCTTCATAACCGCAGTGGTGGTTGGTTATCAGTAAGCCTTTTGGTGAAATAATGGAACCGGTACATCCGCCATAATCGAGCGAAACAATAGCATCTTTAACACAAGCCTGGTTCAAATTGTATATCTGATCGGCCGTAAGCTTCAAACCGGCCTGTTGCATCGCACTGATATTATATTTGCTTATAAGTCCCGGCAGCCACATGCCTTCGTCGGCACTGGCAAAAAAGTTTAAGATTGTTACAAAAACCAGAAGCAGAGATAGTCGGAATAATTTCATTTTTTGTTGAGGTGTTAAATGTCGGATGTGCGATGTGCGAATACTATTAACGCTTTTCTATTTGTGATTTGTGACTTGTGATTTGGAATTTGGAATTTGGGTCTTTACACATAATCTGGTGCAATTTACACTTTTGTTATTGATCTGAAAATAAAAATACGAATGACAAATTACCCTGATAATCGTAAATCGTCATTCGTAAATCGTAAATTATTAACTATTTTCTATTTATCGATTAACTATCTCCCCTACTTCGACATCCGCTTTCTTTCGTGTTCCTTAAGGTAGATTTTACGTAACCGCATCGACTTCGGGGTAATTTCCACCATCTCGTCTATCTGAATATACTCAAGTGCTTCTTCAAGGGTGAACTTAACAGCCGGTGGCATGCGGACAGCCTCATCCTTGGCAGTGGTGCGGAAGTTCGTCATCTGCTTGGCTTTTGAAATATTAACTCCAAGGTCGTTTTCACGCGAATTTTCACCTACGATCTGACCTTCGTAAATATAATCGAAAGGCTCTACAAAAAAGCGACCCCGATCGGTAAGTTTATCAATACTGTAGGCAGTTGCCATTCCTGTGTCTATGCTGATAAGCACTCCGGCAAGGCGCTGCGGCAATGGACCTTTCCATGGCTCAAACGCTTTAAAACGGTGTGCTATAATAGCTTCGCCTGCTGTTGCTGTTAACACGGCGTTGCGTAAGCCAATAATTCCTCTCGAAGGTATTACAAATTCGAGATGCAGCAAATCGCCTTTGGGGTTTATACCCAACAATTCGCCCTTGCGCTGGGTAACAAGTTCAATAACTTTTCCCGATACTTCCTGCGGTGTATCTACAATCAGTAATTCAATAGGTTCGCATTTTACCCCGTCAATTTCCTTAACAATAACCTGCGGCTGACCCACCTGCAACTCATAGCCCTCGCGGCGCATAGTCTCAATAAGTATCGAAAGATGCAGAATGCCTCGGCCAAAAACGATAAACTGGTCGGACGAACCGGTTTCTTCCACCCGTAAAGCCAGGTTTTTCTCTGTTTCTTTTGCAAGCCTTTCGCTCAGGTGGCGCGAAGTAACAAATTTGCCTTCTTTGCCAAAAAACGGAGAATTGTTGATGGTAAAAAGCATACTCATGGTAGGCTCATCAATATGAATATCGGGCAGACGCTCCGGGGTTTCCGGATCGGTAACGGTATCGCCTATATCAAAGCCTTCGAGGCCAACCAATGCACAAATGTCCCCTGAGTGAACCGAAGTAACCTTAACCCGGCCAAGACCGGCGAATGAAAATAATTCTTTTATTTTCGACCTGGTTATAGTACCATCCCTTTTCAGAAGTGATACATTCATCCCTTCCTTTATTTCGCCGCGAGATACGCGACCGATAGCGATACGTCCCACATAGGAACTGTAATCGAGGGAAGTGATTTGCATTTGCAATGGTCCTTCGGGCGTTGGTGCTTCAGGAATATATTTTATAATGGCATCTAACAGAGGGAAAATATTATCGGTTTCTTCGAGCCATGTGGTATTCATCCAGCCATGCTTGCTCGAACCATAAATAGTCTGAAAATTAAGCTGTTCATCAGAAGCTTCGAGATTGAAAAACAACTCAAAAACCTGCTCCTGCACTTCGTCGGGGCGGCAGTTTTCTTTATCCACTTTATTGATAACAACAATAGGCAACAATCCAAGGGAAAGAGCTTTCTGGGTAACAAACCTCGTTTGAGGCATAGGACCTTCGAAAGCATCGACCAACAACAATACACCATCGGCCATTTTGAGCACCCGTTCCACTTCACCGCCAAAATCGGCGTGGCCCGGAGTATCAATTATATTTATTTTAATCCCTTTATATTCGACAGATACATTTTTGGAGGTGATGGTTATCCCGCGTTCACGTTCAAGGTCGTTGTTATCGAGGATCAGTTCGCCGGTTTCCTGGTTGTCGCGAAACAGGTTGCAGCTGTGTAAAATCTTGTCAACCAGTGTTGTTTTGCCGTGGTCGACGTGGGCAATTATGGCGATGTTACGAATACTTTGCATGAAAAATTTGCTTGTGAAAAAGTGTGCAAAGGTACGGTTTATTTGCAGAGGAATTACATATGTAGGATTTTAGTTGGAATTTGGTGATTCGGTAATTTGGTCAACAATTCAACAATTCGGCAATTCGGCAATTCGACAATTCGACAATTCGACAATTAGGCAATTAGGCAATTGGTCAATTGGGCAATTGGCAATTCGATAATTCTGCAATTTGAAAAATTGAGGTTTGAAAAATTGAACTATTAAAGGCATGATTGCTGCAAAATCGTTCAATTTCATTATTTTCGCAGTATGGATGAAAAGAAAAAGCCTGTATTTGAAAAACGCATTTTCTGGGATGTAAACTTTGAGTTGATTGATTACGACGCCAAAGCTAACTGGGTAATTGCGCGGGTTTTCGAACGCGGTGACGTGGAGGATATACGCCAATGTCGCAGGTATTATGGCGATGAGAAAGTGACTGAAGTTTTATTAAGTACCAAGTATTTACCTGAACACCGCATCCATCTTGCCAGCACAGTTACAGGAAAACCGCTAAACGAATTCAGATGTTATATATTAAGACAGTTGAACCCGGAACTTTTTCCTTACTGAAAAAGTTAATGGGCATGCCTACCTTAAATCAATTCTCTTTGGTGGGACTGGCATAAACTAAAATATCCCAGCCAGATGCTGGCAATTAGTATCCCAAATGCTATTACCTGCTTTACTGAAGCAGAAGAAAGTGACACCCCGGTAAGTTTTAAGGGGCAAACCTGGGCGAATGTAAAAAAAGACATTCAACGGGTGGTTAGCGATTATCTGCGATAAATTTCTCTTCACATTATCTAATCAATACCAAAACATTTAAACTATCTTTCGTTTTCCTACCTTTGCAAAAAACTATTTTCTATGAACCGGGGTCCTATTTCACAGTTTATTGAGCATCATTACAGGCATTTTAATTCAGCCGCATTAGTTGATGCTGCCAAAGCATACGAAACTCACCTGCTCGAAGGCGGTAAAATGCTGATTTCCATGGGCGGAGCCATGAGTACGGCTGAGCTGGGAATTTCGTTAGCCGAAATGATTCGCCAGGATAAAGTGCAGATAATCAGCTGTACAGGTGCCAACCTCGAAGAAGATATCATGAACCTGGTGGCCCACTCCCACTACCGTCGCGTTCCAAATTACCGCGATCTCACACCTGAACAGGAAAACGAACTTCTCGAAAAAGGACTCAATCGCGTAACCGATACCTGTATCCCTGAAGAAGAAGCTTTCCGGAAAATTCAGCACCATATTGTAAAAATCTGGAAGGATGCCGAAGCCAAAGGCGAACGTTTTTTCCCTCATGAATTCATGTACAAACTCCTGCTGAGCCGGGTGATGGAAAACGATTATGAAATTGATCCGAAACACTCGTGGATGCTGGCTGCCGCAGCCAAAAACCTGCCGATTATAGTTCCGGGCTGGGAAGACAGTACCATGGGAAATATTTTTGCTTCTTACTGTATTAAAGGCGAACTAAAGCCTTCGACTATGAAAACCGGCATCGAATATATGATGTGGCTTACCGAATGGTACCGCGCTAATTCGGCAGGTAAAGGGGTAGGATTTTTCCAGATTGGAGGTGGGATTTCCGGCGATTTCCCTATCTGTGTTGTTCCAATGATGTACCAGGATCTTGAATGGCACGATGTGCCGTTCTGGAGTTATTTCTGCCAGATTTCGGATTCAACAACTTCATACGGATCATATTCAGGTGCTGTACCGAATGAAAAAATTACCTGGGGAAAGCTGGCAATTGAAACACCAAAATTTATTGTTGAAAGCGATGCAACAATTGTTGCCCCATTAATTTTTGCATGGCTGCTTAAATGGTAGCAAGTTGATTTCGAGATACATGCAATTATTAGTATTGTCAATAAAGATTAATTCTTTAAAGACAACCGGTTTGTAAGAATTCCGCTCATACTTCAACAATTATAAGTAGGCGGTTTTTTTATTTATACGGACTCCAAATAAAGATTTTTACACATAAATTATCCGGTATCATATTCTGATATTAAAAATATTTATAAATTCGCACTCTACTTCTTTGTGAATCTGAAACTTGCCGGATTTTCATCACCTCTAAAAATCAAACCTCATCACATGAAAAACAACAATTTTACGCTTAACAGGCTGCTATCCCTTTGCATTGCGGCTTTCTTTATGGCATTTGCCTACATCGCCAGTGCCCAAAAGGTTACTTATACCGATAGCTGGGGCCAACAGGGAGTTTCCCTGAAGGCACAGAATAGCTCGGGGGTTACCGTTAATTTCTCTATCAAAGAGTTCTCTCTCGATACGAGGGTAATAAATGGCGAAAACCTTCAGGAAATCAGCCTCGAAGGAATCTTTCTGCCAAACGGTGAAGGTGCCCCGAATCTGCCGACAATCAGCAGGTATGTTGCAATTCCGCAAGGTGCCGTTGCAAGCATCGAGATTGTAAATATGCGTAAAGAAAGTTTTCAGAATATTGAAATGGCTCCCGCTCCCCGCATTCCACTCGAAACCGAACGTGGTCCGTTGCAGTATAACCGCGATTTGAGCATTTATTCGAAAAATGCATTTTACCCGGCACAACCTGCCAGTATTTCGCAGAATATGAAAATCCGTGGTGTTGATATGGTGATGTTAAGCGTTACACCTTACCAATACAACCCGGTTACAAAAGAATTAGTTGTTTACCGCGATTTGGAAGTAAAAGTTAACTATACCGGTGGTAACGGACAATTTGGCGAAACCAGGCTCCGCAGCCGTTACTGGGATCCGATTCTGATGGATAATACGCTCAATTCCGAATCTATTCCGGTTGTAAATTATTCAGCACAAACTGTTCAGCGAAGCAATTCCGATGCAACAGGTTGCGAATATCTGATTATAGTTCCAAACGATCCTGTTTTTAAACAATGGGCCGATACAATCAAAGCTTTCAGAACCGAACAGGGAATCCTGACCAATATCGTTACATTACAGCAAATAGGAAATAATACTTCCACCGCCATCGAAACCTATATCAATAACGCATACAATACATGGGATATTCCACCTTCAGCCATATTATTGATGGCCGATTTTGGCACCAATGCCCAAAACTCAATCACATCTCCTATCTGGGATAACTACTGTGTTTCGGACAATATTTATGCTGATGTTGATAATGATGATATGCCTGAGATTGCCATGGCACGTATGACCGCAAACAATGCTGCCCAGCTCGAAATATATGTCCGAAAATTTATTGATTACGAAAGAACTCCTCCTACAGCAACTGATTTTTACAATCATCCTATTACAGCTTTAGGCTGGCAAACCGAACGCTGGTTCCAGATTTGCTCGGAAGTGGTTGGCGGATTTTTCAAAAACACTCTGGGCAAACAGCCTGTACGTATTAATGCAGTGTACCAGGGGAATCCTGACGTAGATCCATGGTCGACAGCCACAAACACCAGTACGGTAGTAAATTATTTCGGCCCTAACGGTCTGGGGTATATCCCCTCTACCCCGCAGGCTCTTGGCGGATGGACAGGCGGTAATGCCACCATGGTAAACAATAACCTGAATGCCGGTGCATTTATACTTCAGCACCGCGACCATGGTATGGAAACCGGCTGGGGCGAACCGTCCTATGTGAACAGTAATATTAATGGGTTAACCAATGTTGGGAAGCTTTCCTATATTATGTCAGTAAACTGCCTTACCGGAAAGTACAATTATAGCAGTGAATGTTTTGCCGAGAAATTCCACAGGTATCAGTTCAACGGCCAGAATGCAGGTTGTGTAGGAATACTGGCTGCATCTGAAACATCATATTCGTTTGTAAACGACACTTATGTTTGGGGTATGTACGACAATATGTGGCCTGAATTTATGCCGGCACAAGGCGCCATGTACGAAGAACGCGGAATACTGCCGGCTTTCGGTAATTGTGCAGGAAAATATTTCCTTCAGCAGTCGTCATGGCCTTACAATACAAGCAATAAAGAAGTGACTTACCATCTGTTCCACCATCACGGTGATGGTTTCCAGACAATTTTCAGTGAGGTTCCGCAGAACCTTGTTGTTTCGCATCCTGAGGTTATGTTAAGTTCACAAACCTCTTTCAATGTGACTGCACCGGAAGGCTCATTTATTGCACTTACAGCAAACGGACAGATTATCGGCACCGGGAACGGAGCAGGTGCACCTGTAGCAATACCTGTTGTGGCTCCGGCTATTGGTACTCTTGTAAAAGTTGTTGTTACAAAACAAAACTATTACCGGCACTACTCAAGCGTAATCGTAATTTCGGATGAAAACCCTTATGTTGTCACCGATACCTATACGGTGAATGATCCGACAGGGAATAATAATCAGGCCCTCGATTTTGGAGAAGAGGCTTTCCTTTCGCTAGGCGAGAAGAATCTTGGAAATAACCCTGCTGAAAACGTCGTGGTTACACTGTCTTTCACCGATCCTTACATCACTTTGATCGACAATACCGAGGCTTATCCTACCATTCCATCACAACAAACCATTACTGTTGAAAACGGTTTCAAAGTTCATATTGCCAATAATGTACCTAATGGATACCAGAAAATGGTAACTGCTTCAGCAACAAACGGAACTGATACCTGGCTCAGTTATTTCGAACTTGCATGCCGTGCTCCCCAATTAGTTGCCGGTAATATCGTAATTGATGATTCGCAGGGTGGTAACGGTAACGGAAGGCTTGATGCAGGTGAAACTGTACTTATCAAAATCCCAACCACCAATACCGGTATGAGTGCCGCACCCGATGCAAACGCCAGCCTTTCGGTAAGCAGCGGATTAATAACCCTTAACAATAACACTTTTGCTCTGGGAACCATCAACCCACTTTCGGCACCATTTGCTGAATTCAGCATTTCTGTCGATCCTGCTGCACAACCCGGTGTTTCTATTAATTTCGATTATACAGCCGTTTCCGGTGAATATTCAACGCAACGCACTTACGTATTACAGGCAGGTTTGCTTGTTGAAGACTGGGAAACCGGTGATTTCAGCAAATTCAGTTGGACAAGTGGAGGTAATTTACCCTGGACTATATCGAACATAGGACCTTACGAAGGTGTTTTCACTGCAAAATCAGGGGCAATAGGCCATTCGCAGAGTTCACAATTGATCCTGAATTACAACGTTCCTGCTAACGATAGTATTAAATTCTATTGTAAAACTTCGTGCGAACCGGTTGCTGACGGTTTTAAATTTTACATTGACAATGTAATGAAGGTAAGTCAGTCAGGTACAACTCCCTGGACATACTCAGCAGTGCCTGTAACAGCCGGAACACATACGTTCAAATTCATTTATACCAAAAATGGGGGTAACACAGCCGGATCGGATTGTGTGTGGCTTGATTTCATTGTTTTACCATTACCTCAATATACAACCGCCTTCGCAGGGGTTGATGCATACACTTGTCAGTCCACGCCTTACCAATGCGAGGGAAATGCATCGAATTATACTTCAGTTGCCTGGACAACCTCAGGAACCGGAACATTCAGCAACACAACCATCCTCAATCCGGTTTATACTCCAAGCACAGCTGATGTTACATCAGGTTCAGTTCAACTTACAATGGCCGCAACCGGTGCATCAGGTACAACCGTAGATGTAATGACACTTACATTCCAGCAACCATCAACAGCTTCGGCTGGCGAAAACGCAGTAATCTGCAGTGGAAATGCTTTTATTAACAACAGTGCATCGGCTGCCAATTATACTCTTGTGCAATGGACAAGCAGCGGAACCGGATTTTTCAACAATCCGGCAATACTGGCTGCCGAGTATACTGCCAGTGCCGAAGATGTTGCAGCCGGGATGGTAACTTTAACTTTAACAGCATCCAACCAGTCTTGCGCTGTCTCAACTTCTTCAAAAACGCTAACACTGCATGCAACTCCAAGTCCGAATGTAACAGGCGAAACCACTGTGTGTGCGCAAACTGAAGGCGTTGTTTACTCAACTCCGCTGACTGCCGGCAATACATACGAATGGACAGTAACCGGAGGTACTATTGAGGCAGGTGCAGGAACCAACCAGGTAACTGTTAACTGGGGTTCGGATGCGACCGGTTCAGTATATGTTACCGAGAATACAGCGAACAATTGTCCTGCAAACAATTCAAACGTTGTTACAATTAATCCGATACCAGCCACTCTAGTTGCCGGAATCAATACAGGATGTGAAGGCGAAAATGCAACCTATTCAACTGCATTAGTTGCCGGGAACAGTTACACCTGGAACATCAATGGCGGTGCAATTACATCTGGACAGGGTACAAATGAAGTTCAGGTAAGCTGGAATACCGCCGGGGCCAATTCTATATCACTTACCGAAATGATAGATGCAACCCAGTGTGCCGTTACCAAAAACGTAGATGTAACTATCAATGGTAATGCGAGTGTGCCTGTTAAACCTCAGGGAACCGCTGATGCTGACTTGAATCTGATCGGCAATTCGGATTATACCGTAGCCCCGGCAACATACGCACAATCGTATGTATGGCAGTTGTTACCTGCTGAAGCTGGTATAGTTTCGGGCAACACAACTTCGGCTAATGTGGTTTGGAACAGCATTTTCCGCGGAAATGCAACTCTTACTGTGAAAGCAGTAAACAATTGCAACGAAAGTGCTTTTTCCGAAGCATTAACTGTAAGAGTATTCAGTTCGTTGGGAATCGGAGAAAATACCGGAAATATTGGATTAAGCGTTTCTCCAAATCCAAATGATGGTAATTTCGTATTGTCAGTGTCTACACCTGCCAAAGATGTTCTGAATTTGCGCATCACGGCAGCTAACGGATCGGTTGTTTACGAAAGAACAAATATTGAAAGCAACGGTACTTTTACCGAAGCAATTAAACTCTCACTTGCTCAAGGTACTTACAACCTGACGGTTAGTACCGCTAACGGTTATGCTGTAAAGAAATTTGTAGTTACAAAATAATTACAAATATTGCACTTCATATTTTTTTAAAGGCTGTCCTGATAATAGGGCAGCCTTTTTTTATCCATTTTCCAACTGATGAAATTTACCATGCTTCTAACGTCCTTGTTTAATATAAGCTTCCGGCAATTTCCCTTTGACCCGTCGTAACATTATTACAGCCTGTTCTTTTGAATCAAACGGACCCAGGGCACATACCGGAAACTCAAAACCCAGCTTTGGATAATCCTTCGATTCTATTATTTTGACATCAAAGCCTGAATTGATAAGTTCAGCGCACTTCCTCTCAATCGCAGTAATATCTGGCTCAGAAGTTGAGCTAACAACAATTAGCCATTTCGGATTCTGATCTCCGGCCATGATATCTCTTCCAGGATCATCAGTTTTTTCAATGCTTCCGCCATTTGTAGAAGTCGACACATTATCTACTTTTTTAATGACCGGGTCTTGCCGGATATGGAAGAAAGAATAGATAGCTATTGTCACGATAAGAATAACAATACCAAAAATTATAAACTTTGATTTACTAAACAGAATACTCTGTTTGATTTTCTCCTTTTTGCCCGTTTCTTTATATAGCTGATTATCCGGTATATATTTATTATTTATATCCACTATTGGCTTGGGTTCCTGTTCAAGCAGCAACGAAATATCAGCAAAAAGGCTATCCATAACTTCCGAAGACTGTCCGGATTTATAATCGGTCAGATCAGCAGCCTGAATTTCCCTGAAGCCGTGAGGCGGTTGAACGGAATCAAGCAATATTGGGATCAGGATACCTCTTTTTTTACCCTCATCAGCCTCTTCATTTACCCAGTCGGAAACTGTAGAGTATTTCGACCAGATTACAATGATGCATCGGGCATTTTCCAGAGCTTGTCCGATATGGCTGCGCCAGGTTTTACCGGTTGGAATCCGGCGGTCCCAGAAAACAGACCAGCCCTGCTTTTCGAGAATGCCTAAAAGTTCCTTAACACGTGGCAAATCCTCACGGGCATAACTAATAAAAATATCGTACATTGACTGTTTATTAGGTTAACTGTATACTTTATTGATTTAAAAAACCTTAGTACAGGGATTTTCTGCTTGCGTCTTTTATTATAATCCCATGCTGTATTATAAACAAACCGGTAAAATAAAATCTGCTAAAGATTTCATTCATATGTAAAATTACAAAATCCGAAGCCTGAAGTCAACCATTCTTACTGAAACCTCAAATAGGATATTATCAATTCAAGCGGATATGTTCAAATAGTGAAACGGATACCTGTTCGGAAATGAGGCAACCATAAAAAAAACCCCTTTCCCAATAAAGAAAAGGGGGTTCTCAAGAAGAATATTGATACTTTATTTCAGAATAATCTTTTTCATCTCGGTCCAGTCGGGAGTGACAACTTTCAGTAAATAGATGCCTTTGGATTGAGAAGTGAGGTCAATATTCAGCCTCTGTCCATCCCAGTCAAACTGCCTGACTGGCCGTCCGGTATTATCAAAAATTATAATACTGGCATTACGGATAGAAGCCAGTTGAATCAGAGAAACTTCAAAAACTCCTGTTGTAGGATTAGGAAACACGTTCAGCAAAGATGAATTGGGAGTATACTCTTTTTTGCCTACAATTACAATGGGGCTGTTTGAAAAAGTCACCAGGTTGCAAGCCACGTCCAAGGCCGGATTAAATCCGTCGTTACAATCATCGCATGTAGTCCCGGTTATGCAATTTGGATTATTGGGATGACAGTTATCTATATAACTTTCCTGAAAAACATAACGCAATTCTATATCCCTGCCTGGAACAAAAGCATTCATATCAAAATCGAATGGTTTTGCAATAGCTCCGGGGCACCAGCCTGCGCGGTCATATTTATAAGTACCACTCTGATTCTGGCAGCCATCAGGATTAGGATTACAATCAGTCCAGTTATGTTGAGTGAAGGTATTTACTCCATTTACCCAGACATTATGAGTTGCTTCGTAAAATTCAGCTGCATTACCGGTATTCAGGTCACCCCAGCCGTGTCCGGTCGAAATCAGTTTGAGTTTTGAGGCAACAGCATTATCAGGATAGGTGTAATTGAAAGTGTCAACAGGCTGGAGTATCGCGTAATCGCCGAAAGGGAAATAATCCTTCCAAACTTCTTTAACGGTACTGTATTTATAGGTTGGCGTTCCCTGGCTGTAGTCGAACGACAAATCATAGAGGTATCCATTATCCAATGTAGCACAGTTTACCCTAAAGGTTACTTTCCCCTGAAGAATGGATGCATAATCGGTCAAATCAATACTATGTATACAAGCTTTTTTATATGGAGTGATATATTTAATAATCTGGAACCAGTTTCCTTCTTTATCCATCGCATCAATACTTGCAACTCTATCCCAGGCACCACAACCACCAGTAGGGCAATGCACTTTAAGTATTGCGGTAATTTTATCATATGCTCCAAGGAATGAAGGCAACTCAGCTTCAGCAATGGCTGTGCTTACAGAAGGGTTTAACCAGATATCCTTGAATGCATCCACAGAAACGTCAACAGCATCGGGCACAATATTAATATTGACAATCTTTGAACCCACAGCACCGAAATTATTTGCTGACAGAATTTCGATTGAATAATTCCCGTATGCTGGAGGTGTCCACCAGGCTGTGAAGTGCCCGTTCCAGAAATTCTGCGCTTCGATAGTCTGCCCGTTTACTTTAAACTGCAACCAGGCTACTGAAAATAGTTCAGGGTAGGTTATACTTGAAATGGCAGCAAGTTGAATCTGCGAAAGAGAGGGAACATGAACTTCGCCGGCAAGCGGATTTCGCGGGTCAATGTCGGGAACATGCCAATTAGGGTTAAGAACGGCAAACCTTTGAATCACGGGATCGGCCGGGTTGTACGTACTGTTTCCGGGTTGTGTTGCTTCTACCACCACTGTGCCGGTATCGCCTGTTAGTGTAATAGTATTTCCTGCAATGGAAGCGGGTCCCGAAAGGATATCGAAAATTACACCCAATCCTGAAGTTGAAGTCGCTTCAATCTGGAATGCCTGAGCAGTATTCAGTTTGTTTGGGATTTGCGGGAAAGAAATAGCCTGATAACTGGTATCGAGCGTTCCGTTAAAGTTAGAAGTTGCTCCTACCATGGCGAAATTCAGAAGATCAGCATCCCTTTCAGGCGAAGCAACTTTCGAAGTAAGTTTGGTAATGGAAGTGTTATTGCCTCCGGGCACGCCCTGGTTGAATTTATAGTACATCTGCAAACCGGTTTCAGTGCCGGTAAGCTCGTTTTGCACCATATCCTGGATTTCAGCTTGAGTGAGGGCTTTCGACCAGGCGGAAACCTCATCGATACGGCCGCCCCAGTAAAAATTTAATCCTCCGCCGGCTATACTGCGCCCTATGGCAAAAGGAATGTCAGTAGCGGTAAAGTTACCGTTTGCTGCTTTTTGTCCTTTCAGATTCCCGTTTACATATAGTTTTATTGCCGCACCATCGTAAACCCAGGCAAAATGTTGCCAAACCTGAGGAATAATGGTATTGGCAGGAGCAACATACTCAAAAAGTACATTTGATGAATTGACAAACCTGCACTCTATTTTGCCATCAGCAAGTTCGATAAGGTAAAAGCCCTGTGTTCCGCGGAAACCCATCAGGCCTTGCCCGTAACTTAACTGGTCTTCGTAAAACCAGCCGGCTATCGTCATTCCCGGCGCATTGGCCAGGTATTGGGATCCGTTTTCGAGCAGCACATGATCGTCGACCATGTCGAAATGCAGGTATTGGTTACTTTGAGCCCGGAGGCCGAAGGATGCTGCAATCATCATCAGCACCAGGAATAACCTTGATTTGTTGTAGAGTTTTTCCATTTTATTAAATTTAATTGGTGAATTAACAATTGTTTTATGCAATGACTCATGTTCATTTTAGGTTCACTAACCCCTAAATCCTAACCCCCAAATCCCATCTCTTACCATGCAACCCACCAAACTTTCACATCCGGGTCCTCCCCTCCCTGCCTTGCTTTTGCCTCTGACCATTTTTCAGTATTATACTGTGATTCCGAAGGAGGGTAAGGCATCCTGAAATGCGCTATCCGGTCTCCTTCGCGGGGAGTCATGCCTGTACGACGTGCTTCTGCATATGCTTCCCAGGGCTGGCGGAATGCGTCAATCCATCGCTGGGTGTATATAAAGGTAAGCTTTTCTTGTTCAGTTGCAGCATTCCATAGGTCAAAATGATTAAGAACTGAAATAACATCCAGTCCGGACGGGATTGCAATTTTATCTCCGAATTTAACCCCTGAAAGAGGAAGTTTTAGCTGATCGGCAAGATTAGTCCACCAGTCGACAGATGTCATTATTCCATTCGTATATTCAATATCGGCCAGATCTTCGTCCATTGCCACACCTATCCCCCTGAAATAAGCTTCGGCTTTAATAAAATGGACTTCGGCACTTGTCATGAGGATTACAGGCATAAAATTCTCATCCTGGATGATAAAATAATTGAACGGGGAGTAATTTACATTGCTTTTAATACTGTAATTAACATTATCGTCCCTGTGACCACCGTAGGGAATTCCCTGCGATGACGGGGTGCTTGCATAAGGTAACTGGGGAAAAGGCTTCCATTTGTTGTTCTCGTCGCCTTCGAAGAAAATAAAAGCACGCGGATCGAAAATACCATTTCCCTCGGGATCGTCGTCCGAAGAAAACTGATGCCAGATATTGGAACCCATCCTCAGCCCGTTATGTTCGCGAAACGACCAGCTTACACTGTTGTTTGTAAACCCGTTAGCCGATGGCCACATACAGGCACTTTCGAGTTTAATAGTGTTGAAATCATACCCGACAAGCACTGGTAGTTCATTTTCCAGAATATCCTTAATGATATTGCCTGCGAGTAGCGGTTCTTTGCCCGACATGCGCATGGCATAACGCAGCTGTAGCGAATTGGCAAATTTCTGCCACATCGAGAGATTGCCGTTAAACAGTTTATCAAATTTGGCAAAGGTTGTATAAGGCTCAACATTTGCTGCGGTATCACTAATATTTTCGGCTGCCCATTTAAGATCATCAAGCAACGATAGGTAAATATCCCGCTGGCTGTCGTATTCCGGATGCAGGTAATTCAGATCCTGGAAACCATACCCTGCTTCTGAAAAGGGAATATCGCCGAAAAGGTCAGTAAGCTTGAATGTTTTATATGCCAGTACAATGGTGAGAATGGCTTTCATATTCGTAACTGATGCTGATGGAGTGTAAGCATCGAAACGTTTTTGCAACTCTCGTATTGAAGGCAAAGCCCTGTAATAATTCTGCCAGATATCTTCCGTACCAATGGTGTAGTTTCCCCATGCAGCCTGGGTAAGAGCAGCCTGCTGTGTTTGTTTGTAAAGAATTTCGTTATTGATGTAAAACTGTTCGTTACCTCCAGGCAAAAGGGATTGGATAATGCCATTAAAAAGTGATCCGTCGCTGGCCGTGGTGAACCCTTGCGGGTTTGTGTCGATTTCGTCGAAATCCTTTTTACATGCCGACAGTGATACAGTAAGTATTATGAGATAAAAAATGCCTTTTGCTTTCATCTTGATTTTCATTTTAAACTCCTGATTTTTCTTCGGATCAACAACAAATTATCACACTCTAGAAAGTAACATTTGCACCAAAAGTGAATGACCTTGTTCCCGGGAAAGAAGCCCATTCAAAACCCTGGGCATTGCTCGAGCCTATTATACCTTCGGGATTTATGTTGTCCGGAAGCGTTGTATAGATATAAAACAGGTCGCGGCCTACAACGGAAAAAGTAAGATTCTGAAAGACTTTTGTTTTTTTCAGGACATTCTTCGGCACGGCATAACTTAAGGTAATTTCACGCATTTTTACCCAGGTGTTTTCAATAATTCCCGGGGTCGACACGAATTTACCCCATCCACCGGCATTAGGCAGGTACTTATAAAGATAATGCACAACTTGGTCATTCGGAGTACCATCAGCATACACCCCTTCCAGCACTACACCAACATTACGGACGTTTCCTTCCGGGTCAGTATAAGGTAAACCTCCGCCATCGCGCTCCAGCAATGTTTCGGGACTTTGGCCGGTTTGAAGTCCTATTACGTATGATCCGCAGTAAATATCTCCTCCCCATTTCGTATCGATGAGTGCACTCAGCCTGAAATTTTTGTAAAACAACTCGGTTGAAAACGCCGCCAGAAAATCAGGCGAAGCATTCCCGATAGGAACCCTGGTATCTGTAATCAGGTATTTTGTGCCTTCGTCATTTAAAATCCGGTTGCCTTTATCATCATATAGGTAATCGTAACCGGTAATAGTTCCGTATTCATCGCCTTCATACAGTTCCATAGCCGGGCCGTTTAGTCCCCAGATATCAGCAAGGTGAAAAACATCGGAATATCCTCCGAGGCTAAGAATATAATTCCTGTTTCTTGAAAAATTCAAGCCGGCTTTCCAGATAACATCAATGGTCTGCACCGGAACTGTATTGATGGTAACATCAAATCCTTTGTTGGAGAGCTCGCCCTGGTTAATTGTGATCTCCGATGCCCCTGAACTAACCGGGACAGGCAGCTGCAATATCTGGTCGACCGAATGCTTATAGTAAATAGTGAAATCTATGTCTATCTTGTTATCAAACAACCCCAGGTTTAATCCGGCTTCGTATCCGTTAACAAACTGAGGCATGAGCTCGAAGGGAGGAATAACACCCGGCAAAGCCGACGATTGCTGACCGCCAAAAAGGCTGGTATTGTAATAAAAATTCTTACTGTATGGCTCCGGGCTGTTGGCAGTTTGAGCTATGCCTCCCCTTATTTTCAGGAAATAAAGCCAGGGCAGCTTTTCCTGAAGGCTAAATGCTTCGGAAGCAATAAAACTAACCGAAACAGATGGATAAAAGTAAGAATTACTATTTTCGGGCAAGGTTGATGACCAGTCGTTGCGGCCGGTTAGTTCCAGAAACAGGTATTTGTTATACGCAAGGTTCAGAAAAGAATAAACCGAGTTGGTACGCTGCTTAAGTATACTTTCGCCTGGTGCCATGTATCCTGCATTATCACCGGGTATTTCAACAATAGTATTCCCTTCTTCATCCGTAGTAAAGGTATATTCCTGTAAATTGAAGAAAGTGTACATATTTGGGTAATACCAGGTACCTGAATGGCCGGATATACCATAGGCGTCGTAATTCCACCGGGTGGCACCGGCACTGAAACGGACATCCAGCTTTGAACCCAAAAAGCCTTCTTTATGAGCCGAAAGAAGAAAATCAAAATTATCGTTATTTACCCTCGATAAACTATTGCTGTAACCGCCTTCCATCACACCTATAAAATCAACAGGCTTATTCTTTGATTCAAACTGTTCGACAGTATATTCGCGGCTGGCTCTTCCTGTTGCATTCAGCCAGGGAGTTATATCGTAAATCAGTGCTATTGATCCGGTGTAACTATCGCGTTCCTGCCAGGTATTGTTGTTGTAGAAATTCCACCACAGGTGCTTGTCGACATATAAAAAAGGATATCCTTCGAGAAGATTTTGGGAGCCATCTTCCAATTGGTAATTTTCCTTATCGATTCCCTGGTAACTGCGGGGCCACGAATACAGGTAACCTTTGCTGAACGAATTGCCATCTTCGCCTATCATCGGGCTGTTTTTCCGGTTGTATTTCACATACGTCATTGTAGCATCAGCTTTCAGCTTATCGGATATTTTAATATTGGTACCAAGATTAATAGTTGTACGGTCATAATTGCTGTTATCAATAATAGGCGTATGGTCTTCCCTGGTAAATGACATGCGGATCGTTCCTTTGTCGTTGCCTCCCTGAACAGAGATATTATGTGTCTGAGTTGTCGCATTGTGAAAAGGTTCCTGCAGGTTATCGGGCTGGGGCGAGTACTGGCGCATTTCGCCATCCCACCATTTCACCAACTGCCCATTCATCTCGGGTCCCCACGAAACAGCAGAACCATAATATCCAAATTCTTCAGCTGTTGTGCGGGTTTCCCCAGCCTGGTTAATAACTAACTTATCAGTGCCATAAATTCCCGGATACTGAAGCACGCCTTCGCCATCAACAGGGAAACCAGGCTCACTGAAAGTAATCGGTCCACCTGCACCGTATTTGTTTTGCACATCCCGGTAACGGTAAGGATGGGTGATTTTGTAATTATAGTTATAAGTTACACCAAGGCCTTCCTGCTTTTTACCCCTTTTTGTAGTGATAAGTATAACGCCGTTGGCGCCACGTTCGCCATATAATGCAGAGGCGGCTCCTCCTTTCAGAACTGTATATTCTTCAATATCAAACGCATTTATGTCGGAAATTCCGTTACCCCAGTCCACACCCCGACCCACATTGGTGAGGCCGGCAGTGTTATCCATCGGAATGTTATCAACGACAATCAGAGGCTGGTTGTTGCCACTCAGATTATTGTTTCCCCTGATTACGATTCGTGTGGAACCACCTTCGACACCATCGCCCTGCGATACCATAACTCCCGCAGACCGGCCTGTGATAGCACTGATTACGTTGGGAGAAGCGGATCGGGTTATTTCATCTGTATTCATTTTTTCGGACGAATAGCCGATCTCACGTTTTTCTCTTTTCACACCCAAAGCTGTTACAACCACCTCCTCCAGTTTTTGTGACTCAGGTTTCATGATAACATCTAATGACAGCCTGGTACCGGCAATGATCTCGACAGGAGTATAGCCCATAAAACTAAATACAATTACTGAAGATTCCGAAACACCGGGAAGTTTATATTTCCCATCTATATCAGTTGTTGTACCATGGGTAGTTCCTTTAATTGTAATGGTAACCCCGGGTAATGTTGAACCGTCATCCTGGGCCGTGACTATTCCCGAGATAGTTTGGGTCTGGGCTATAACAGAAACCGAAATCAGGAGTAAAAAGCTAATTAAAGTGAGTACTTTCTTCATTTGAAAGTGTTTTTTTAAGTTATGCTGGTTTTCAAGAAGAGTTGAAATTTCAGAAAAAAGTGCAGTAATCTGGTTTATAGAGATGACACAAAAGAATGAAGCACTTTACTATTTTCTTACTAAAGTAGCTTTCACAAAAATAGGAATATTATCAAGCATGAATAAAAAATATTGCACTAAATTTATAAATAAGTTAAGTCATGTTTTCAATAAAAAGGCAGGTTAATTTCATCCATTTCGAAAAAAGTATAACCTTTGTTAAAACATTGCAGAATTGAAAGGATTGAAGGGATTGAGTTGATTGAGGGTACATATTGCTAATTGTAGAATGAAACATATGAATCATCAGATCAGAAACTCTTCCAACTCTTCCAACTCTTCAAACCCTTTTAACCCTTCAAACCCTTCAAACCCTTCAAACAAATCATGCATCGCCATTTCATCCACCATAAACCCTACGGATACCTTTGCCAGTTTGTATGCGAACTTGCAAGAAAGAAACTCGTGGGCAGTTTATTCGATTTTCCTGAAGGCACCATGGCTATCGGCCGGCTGGACGAACAAAGTGAAGGCTTGTTGTTGCTGACTACGGACGGTGTTGTAAGCGAATATATCCGAAGCCGGAAAATCGAGAAAGAGTATTACGCCCAGGTGGATGGAATAATAACAGATGAAGCGGTAAAACAACTTCAGCAAGGTGTTGAAATTGGTATTCGGGATGTGAAGTACCAAACGATTCCATGTAAGGTTAAGCGGTTGGAGACGGATCCTGGTTTTACGCCCCGAGCCCGTAAAATACGCGACGACCGCCATGGTCCTACAAGCTGGATTTCGATCACGCTAACTGAAGGCAAATTCCGGCAAGTACGTAAAATGACTGCTGCTGCGGGCTTCCCGACACTACGGTTGGTAAGAGTGCGGATTGGAAATATACACCTGGGAGATTTGCAGTCGGGAGAAGTAAGAGAGGTCGGTTCATTTGCAATTGACAGGAAAGATTAAATACATGGAATAGTTACTGCTTGTTAATGCAAGTAATGTCTGACAATCACTGTCAAGAATTAAATATCAGTTTTTAACACCTGGCAATAGAATTTCTAAATAGATTTGTATTTGCGTAAGCAGTAGGTTTCCCGGAGTGAGATTTCGTTTTTTTGCCTGATCAATATTTAAGAGTCGTTCTTATTGAATACCAATTTTATGAACTGTTTAGTTATAATTACACGACGAATCATCAAAAAAGGCACTGTTTTATTCCTTACAATGGCTTGTCTTTTGAATCTAATGCCAGGCTTTCTGCAATATGCAACGGCTGAGGGTACCCGCCAGCTTGAGCCTGAGGGAGCGCCATCAAATTCAATCTGCAGGCTGGCACTAATTGTAAACGACTCGGAAGGCAGGATTCCTTTTGCTTTAAAAGACTGTGACGAAGACTTCAGGCTCAATATAAGAATTAACGATTTTGTAAACGAGAAGATCCAATTCGGATTAGGAAATATTGTGGATTACTACAGCCCTTCAACAATTTATACTGATGTAAAATACCAGGTCAAAGACCCTGCAGGAAATATTGTAGCAGGTTATTCGCTGAAACCAACGCCCTTGTATGGAGAACCCGGGTTTATCGAAACCCGTGAACAGGCATTAGCAGGACCCGATATAAATGGCTCAAATCCTGAAGGATACGAACCACTTACCCTCGTACCTGCCATGAATGGTGATTACATTCTGGAGTTCGAAATTCCTACTGTCGGCACATCAAACGTACCAACAATCAGATATATAGATATTACGGTAGCAAAAGGATTAACGCCTGTTTCCGGACGTTTATGGAGCAAGGCATGGCAATTCAGTTCAGGGAGTGTTTTCACAACCCAAAGCGCATCCTATTCATCTTTTTATGTATATACTAACGACAGTATTGTAACCAGGTTTGATTGCAACGGATTTGCCGGAGGTGTTTGGGCTGTTTACAGCAACGAATGGGGATGCTCCGTCACAGGCAACTGGAGTGAGCGGCGTAAGTCGATTCAAGGAAATACATCAGTTAAACCTCAGCATAAAATTTTCCTTAATGACCCAGATCCTTCGGTTTTTAAATCAGGACAAATAGGCGAAATGCATGATTTCAAAGTGTTACCCCATGAGTGCGATACCGTAATTACTTTTTGGGCAGATGTGAGTAAAGGCGGGAATATTGAGATATTACTGGATGTTCCGCCTTTGAATCCCTACACGTTTGCAGCCGAAGATGTACAACTCGGGTATAATGTTGTTGCAGGCTCAAATACGCTGCTGCCCGGATGGGATGGGAAAAACGCGTATGGAATACCACTTGCAAACGGCACACAGGTTGAAGCCAGAATCACTTTTCTGAACGGGCTTTCGAACATTCCCCTGTATGATGTTGAAGATAACCCGAATGGATTTAAAGTTGATATCATAAGGCCATTACCAGCTTCGCCTTCCACTATACTCAAGCTTTTCTGGGACGACACCGGACTGCCTCCACAGTATCTACCCACCAGCAATACGATATCTGGTTGCGAATACGATGATCTCGAACCTGTAACGGGTTGCCACGAATGGCCCGTTAGCCAGAATCTGGCAGATGAAAACACTATAAACTCCTGGTGGTATTTCACATCAGGCGAATCGCTACTTATTCCAATTACACTAAAACTTAGCCCGCCATCACCCATAATTTCTGGACCGGTAAACATATGCTCGGGAATGCTGGCCACTTTTAAAATAAAATCCATCCCTTTTGCACAAAAATATTTCTGGCATATTACGGGTCCCGGATTCTCGGTTGAATTTGAAAAAGATGCGCCTGATACTACCCTGGTTTATCAGTTTACAACTTCAATGATCATGGGAAATTATTCAATATCGGTATATGGAAGAAATACACAGTGTGGTGATGGCGAAAAAGCTTTTTTTACCAGTTTTGTTTACGATGACCAGCCTCCGCCAATAACCGGTTCCGCTTCTGTTTGCGTGAACCTGGTCAGTGAATTTCTTATTCCGGGGACATACACAAATACTCAATGGACCCTTAATAACGGCGCCATTATAGGTTTGCCGCAAGCCAATCCGGTCTCTATCCGCTGGAATTCTGCCGGATCAGATACCATTAAAGTAAAGGCTACAAACATTGATTGCGGTATAAGACTATCCGTTTTACCTGTTTTGATCCACAAACCTGCTGATGCAGGATTTACAGCCACTTCCGAAGCCACTACATGCCCCGGATTACCAATAAATTTCAGCGATACTTCTAAACTGGCATCCGGTACAATCACCGAACGTACCTGGACTTGGGACGACGGCCTATTTAACAGCGGAAATTCAGCAAACGTTTCACATCTTTATTCAGTCACCGGAACATATACTGCCAAACTGGAAATCACCACCGACAAAGGCTGCAAATCAGAGACCCAAAAGCAAATACAGGTAATTGAGTACCCGGAGGCATCCTTTTCAGCATCCCGCAACTGCCTTTCGCACGCCGTTCAGTTAACTGATAATTCTACAGGAACTAACATTATTGCCTATAACTGGGATTTCGGGAATGTTCTGGCAACAACCTCATATCTGAATGAACTTCAGCCCATTGTTGTTTATCATACCATCGGACAATTTCCCGTAAAGTTGATAGTTACAAACAAATACGGATGTCGCGATACAGTAATTCAACAGATTACAATTCACAACAATCCAAAAGCAGATTATGGTTATGAAATTCCCTGCCAGAGTGCCGGGATCAAATTCACTGATCAAAGTACCCAAACTGACACACTTATAAATCAGTATAGCTGGACCAGCAAGTCAACTTTAAATGGGGATGAAAAATATTATGAAGGCACTCCGTCGCTGATTACATTTGACGATGCCACCAATTACATAGTTGATCTGCTTGTAACCGATGCCAATGGATGCACCGATACGATAACCAAACTGATTGCCATTAAACCTAAACCTGCAACCGCATTCGACTATATCGAAAATGCTGATAATATAATGGGGAAACTTCATTTCCGAAATCAAACAACCGGAGCAGTTAACTACTATTGGGATCTTGGAAACAGCATTACTTCAACACTCTTCGAACCGGAGATAAAATATACTATCGAAGGCGATTACACCATTCAACTTGTTGCTACCAGTGCAGATGGATGCAACGATACCGCTACCCGGCACTATTACTATATGCCGGGCTTATGGTTACCTAATGCCTTTACACCTGATGGAGACGGGAAAAATGATTTTTTCAAACCGGTAACACAACGAAATTCATTGAAACCATATTTACTTAATGTATATAACCGCTGGGGACAAATTGTATTTACCAGCACCGACCCTGAAACGGGCTGGGATGGCACTCTTAATTCGGAAGCCTGCCAGGTAGGATTATACAGCTATTTTATTCAGTATCGAGAAGACAAAATTGAAAGTTCAACAACCATTAGCCAAAGAGGAACTGTGATGTTATTACGTTAATTACAATCGTTATTGCAGAAAACACTTACGTGTGTTTCATAAAAAAACTCCCTGCTACGAAAATAACAGGGAGATTCTTTCAAAATGGAAGTTGTTATAAAATCAGAAATTTAGGAACAACCACCGGCCACTTTCTTCTTTTTTCCTGTTGGCTTTGGCCCCGGAACTTTCGATTTTGCACCTGTGGCAGGCGCTGATTGTGTTGACGACATTTCGCCACCGCCTAATGCCTGTCCGGCGCCTCGACGAAAATCGTAACGGGCAAGATCGTCGTTGGAACTGCCACTTGAAGGGGCTGCAGGGTTAAGGATTGCCTCGGCCCAGTAATTAAGGCCTCCACGCAGCACATAAATATTTTTATATCCCAGTTGCCTGAGTAACATCCAAGCTTCATTGGCCTGTGTGGTACCGTTGCCATAAAAAACATTCATTTTAGTATCCTGGTCGAAAGTTTCAACAAAATCGGGTGAAAGCAAATTATCAATAGGAATACTGACAGCACCCTGCAGGCTGAATTTTTCGAATTCATTCAATGGACGGATATCAACAAGTTGGAGATATGGATCTTTTTCAACGAGCATCTGGGCTACCTGCTCAGGTTCGAGGTATTGGGTTCCACTCTTGAGTTCATCCAGAATCTGCTCAGCTGATAGTTTATAAGGTGTAGTCGTATTTTTAGGCACAGCTGCTATTATTACACCGAATAAGAGTAATACTGCCGTAAGAATTGTTCGTGGTGTGAAAGTTATCTGTTTCATAATCTGCTTTTTAAACAATTAATTTGAAGGGAATCAGTATTCTTCGCGGGGGAATTTTTTTTCTGCCCATTCGGCGCCCCAAAACATAAGGACTGCAGCAATAATTACAAAAAGGGCAAACAAACCTTCCGAAATATTAAAAAATTCGGAAATGCGAGGTGATCCCATAAAACCAGCTTTATACAAACCTTCCCATAAAGGATAACCTTCTGCAAAAATAAACACGCCAAGGAACAAACCGACAATAAATATCATAGCATCTATTTTACCGATAGCAGCTCCGCAGAAACTTGTACCCGGGCAGTAACCGCCCATTATAAAACCGGCGCCCATTACCACTCCTCCGATGATTGCCGACCATATAAAAGTTTCGTTTACATACACCAGGCTCAGATCAATCCATCCGAATAAACTCATGAACAACAAACCCAGCATGGCAGTGATTGCTCCGGTAAAAAACACTTTAAGTACAACAGCATCATACCCGTAAAAAACACCTGCAAGTTTGCGGCTCGACGAAAAGCCACCCTGCTCAAGCACAAATCCAAAACCAATGCCGATAAAAAATGCAAGCAACAGGTTGGTGTTTTCGGAAATTATCTCATTTACAACTAATGGTCCCATATAATATTTCTTGTTAAAAGATTTTTACTTGTTAATTATATCCAGAGTTTACGGAAAAAGTATGCCAGCGCGAATGCAGTACCGAAGATAGCCATCATGGAAATGAAGCCACCAAGCGACAGCACAGCCATTCCGCTCAAAGCGGAACCACTGGTACATCCGCGTCCGAACTGAGATCCTATCCCGAACAACACACCGCCGGCTAATGCAAAAATCAACCTTGTGCGTGACTGTATTTTCGGATTGTGTTCAACTTTCCATGTTAATCGCTTCGAGATCACACCTGATAGAAATCCGCCAACCAAAACCCCGAGCATTTGGTATACCAACCAGGAGTTAAGCGGATTACCAGTATGTCCTTTACTGAATTCTTTATAGAATGTTGCATTTTCAGCATGAGCAGGAGCAACCTTTTCGACACCGGCTACAATGGCACTTTTTATCGCTCCGCTTGCGCCTACGCTGCGGCCCGAAATAAAATTAGCAGCAATTACAACCAGGCCAAGTAAAACCCCGGCCAGGTATGGATTCATGTACTTTGATTTTTTAATTTCTGACATATATTTTGTTGTTAAGTCGTTTAATAACAAGGTTTAATAAAGCCATCGGCTTGCCTGGCCTGCATAAGCAATTACAAAACGGAAAACCAATCCTCCAAAGATCACAAGTGCAGGAGCAATAAATAACGGCATTTTGAATCCTTTGATTTCCAGAAATTCGAGCAAAGCCGGTAAAGCCAATCCCAGTGTTACCACAAACAACCAGAAAGGAGTAGTATATGGCCCGCCAAGAAACAAGGATGCTGCATCAATCTGAACCTGAGCACTTGCTAAAAAGCCCATGAACATATGAACAATGAGAAAGAGCTCAATTCCTATCAGCATAAGGTCGATACGTGCAAACTTATGGCGCTCGTGCTCATTTTTACTCATCATTATTATTGCAGCAGCGGCAGTTGATAATCCCGATGTCAGGAAAAGCGGCCCTAGAATGGAAGTGTTCCATAAAGGACGAGCGTTGAAGGCTGAGAATAAAATTCCGGTATAAACTCCTAAAATAAGAGAGTAAATCAGCATCAGCCAGGAAATTACTTTTATATACTTCCTTAGAAAAGCTTCGAGGTTGTAGAGCCATTTATATTTCCAATCCCAGTCAGGGAAAATGACTTTAATGTTCAATGCACACCAGATAAAGGCTAGTGGAGTGACTATCATAAGAGTCCATGCACCCCAGCCCATAGGCGATTCGAGGCGGATGACGGTATAAAGCCTCCAGAAATAAAGTTTGTGGTTTAAATCAATAAACAGGGCAATTAAGCCAATGATCAACAGAAATGGTGTTAAAAACGGTGCTATTTTAACAGCTGTGGGATACTCTTTCTCCTTGCCAAGAATTGTAAAGAGCGCGGCAAAAAACAGAATACCGGCAGCAAGTCCGCCAAGAAAGAGATATAGCGGAATTTGCCAGTGCCATATATGAAGCTGAGGATCAATCAGGTGATTCATTCGTCCGCTGACGATAAGTTCTTCTCTCATAATGCGATGAACATTAAATTAGGAAATACAATTGAGGCTTGGTTCCGGCTTCCGGAATCAATGTTTTAAACTTACGGGTCTTCAGCACTTTCGAAACAGGGCTGTTCGGATCGTCAAGATCACCAAAATACATGCATTTGGTCGGGCAAACCGAGACACAAGCCGGATCAAGGCCTTTCTCCACCCTGTTGTGCAGGCAGAAAGTACATTTGTCAACATACCCATCAGGGTGCGGATACCGGGCATCGTAAGGGCAGGATGCTATGCAGGCACCACATCCGATGCATTCGTCGGGGGTAACCAGAACCACACCGCCCTCGGCATAGTGGCTGGCGCCTGTTGGGCAGCAACGCACGCAAGGAGAGTTATCACAATGATTGCATCGTTCGGATCGTATTTCAATTTCTAACTGAGGATATGTACCATCGGTAACTTCAACCACCCAGTCGCGGCAAAACCCGACGGGTACATTATTTTCAGTCTGGCAGGCTACCACGCAATCGCTGCAGCCTACGCATTTCTTGGTATCAACGGCCATAGCGTACCTCATGCTTCAGCCTCCTTTCCGTTTTCTTTAAAATCGGTTATAAATGTCACAAAATTGCCTCTCATACCGGTTCCACCCATAACAGGGTCAATATGCACACGTGTAATCAATTCAGTATCATTAATCCCGCGACCATGGGCCCTGCTCATCTTTTTATTGTTATGTCCGAAACCATGTACCATGTATACGGAATCCCAGCGGATACGTTCAGTAACCCTTACTTTTATCGAAAAAGTTGATACCTTTTCATCCTGGTTTTTAAGTTTTACTTTTTGCCCTGTGGTAAGTCCCCATAGCTTGGCTACTTTCGGGTTAACCCACAGAACATTTTCATCCATGAGATCGGTCAGGTAAGGATTGTTGGCGGTCCGGCTGAAAGTATGCATAGGCGCCCTTCCATAATTAAGCCTGTAGTATCCTTCGGGTGGTTCCTCGTGAGCTGTGTAAACCGGAAATGGCGAAAAACCTTCATTTACCATATCCGTTGAGTACAATTCGATTTTCCCGCTGGTTGTATTGAATGCCACTTCTTCGCCAGGTGTAAAATAAAGGTCATCGGCTTCACGAGGATAATTCTTTACACCTATCCGTTTCATTTCCTCGAGTGATGAACCCAGTGCTTTAAACTGCCAGTCGAGTAATTCTTCCATATCTTTCCAGGGGAACCAGGCAGCGAGACCGAGTTTTATTGCAAGTTCCTTAGCCATCCATGACGCAGGTTTGGTATTGTATTTTGGCTCGGCTGCAGGCATCCGTAACGCAATATTTGGCTTCCTGTGTCCCGAATTACGTATCATATCGTAGCGTTCGAGGTATGTACACTCAGGCAGAACGACATCGGCATAACCGGTAAGTTCAATCGGCATTGTATCAACAACTACAAGTAATTCAAGTGCTTCAATAGCTTTAAGTGTATTTGCCTGATTCGGGAATGCCGCCAAAAGATTTGTGCCGTTAACGATCCAGGCCTTAATGTTGCACGATTTATCAAGTGTTGGTACAGTAGCATCACACAATCCATTGGCAACTACCTCATTAGCTAATGCGTATTTACCTTCATAAGCCTGGGCAGGTGTCTTTTTGGGCTCAGGGAAAGGAGGAACCGGATACGAAGGAAGATGCATTTTTTCCGGTTTATAATATCCGCCACGCCTGCCCCAGGAGCCTAAAAGTGCTGTAATTATTGCAACCGCACGCATTCGCTGTGTATCGTCGCCATACCAGGTAACATGCCGGCCCGGATTCACAATAACTGACGGTGAAGCATTGTGCATCTCACGGGCAGTTTCGCGGATAATATTCGGATCAATGGTAGTGATTCCATAAGCCCATTCGGGAGTATATGGTTTAACATGCTCTTTTAATGCATCAAAACCTTCGGTGTAGCGCTCCACATAATCTTTATCGTACCATTCGTTTTCGATAAGCACGTGAATCCATGACAAAAGCAGAGCCAGGTCGGTTGCTGGTTTTATTGGCAGCCAGTATTTTGATTTGCTTGCAGCAGTCGAAAAACGGGGGTCAACCGTGATTATAGTTGCACCCTTATCGATAGCATCCGACATCTCCTGTACTTGTCCGTTGTGCATATTCTCACCCAGGTGCGAGCCGATTAAAACCATGCACCGGGTATCACGTATATCAATGCGTTCGGGCGAGTAGATTATATCGCCGAAAGTGGAAAGGAAAGCAACTTCTCGCGGACCACGGCATTGCGCAAATGAAGGAGCAGCTATTGAAGCAGAACCATAAGCTTTTAGCATCTGGCCGAAATGAGCACCTCCTGAACCATGTGTGAATAATGCAACACACTCAGGTCCATGTTTTTGCGCAATTTCCTTCATTTTATCGGCAATGAAATCAAGGGCTTCGTCCCAGCTTGCTTCGCGGAAAGTAGATTTGCCGTCTACCATGGTTCGGATGAGCGGAGTTTTTAAACGATCCTCGTCCATATACTGGCCAATACCACCGGTGCCACGCGGACAAAATCGTCCGTTGCAATGCTGATCATCATCATTGCCGGTAATTTTTTTTATAGTCCCCTCTTCATCTTTATAAACCCATCCGGCACATTGCCAGAAACATATCTCGCAATAGGTTGGTGTGCGCCGAAGCGGAGGGCCGGTTTCAGAATTCCCACTTTTTTTATCGAACAAAGGGGAACCGAACAAAACACCTGCAGAGCCTGCCGTAATAGCAGTGGCACCAAGCCCTAAAGTTGAAATTTTAATAAAATCTCTCCTGGTTTTCATTGATTCTATTCTTTTAACATACAACCACTTAAGAAATAATAGCAGCCTGTGGTGATTGTTTTTTCGGAAACAAAAGTATATTAAAGTTATATACATACAAAAAATACTAAATATATAACTATAAGCATATAATGCTGATTATAAGCACCTTACAGAATAAATAAAAAATATAGCTTTTGTTTCCAATTCCTATCTTATTATTATACAATATCTTAACAAGTACTTTAGAATCTTTATAAATTTGAGCCTGAAATTATATTCTCTTGAATATCAATAATTTACAATTAATAATTAAAATCAATAAAAAACATGGATTTCGTCATAAAATTATATGATTTCAAAAACTTTAAAATGGAAAATGAGACATAGGTCTTTAAACGGCCTGGTAGGAACCCATAAGAAGTGATTATAAGCTTATAAGTTCGAAATATATTTCCCTTAAAAGGATATAACTTTGAACAGATTTGAAAGTCAGTTCAGCCTGACAAATGTCTAGATCAATCAGGATATTGTGCCAGAGATGGTTTATGGCCTGGGGATTATACTTTTTATGAAACAATGCACTTTCATACGCATAAAGACTATCATATAATATGGAAAAGCCAATGCTATGTCCTTCTCTTTATTATCTTTTCTGCTGCATCCAGGTCATGTTTCGAATTGACATTAAAGAATAAATTTTTATGGAAAAATTCAAGATTCGCGTTAATAATCAATCTGTTAATCTTAATTTCTTCAAATAAATCAGGCAGTTTAAAATTACCATTGCTGATATATTCAGCCATCTTTTCTACAATGGAAAGACGGTAAAATGCACAAAGTGGTTCGTAATGCCTGTTGCCTTCATAAGGGACCGCCACTTCAAATCCATTTGCACTTTTAAGGATGAATGAAAACAGTTCTGCTGATACAAAAGGCAGATCGCATGAAAGAACAAGGTTTTTCTCCGTTTTACTTTGTTTTAAGGCTGAATAAATTCCACCCATCGGTCCTATTCCCGGAAATTCATCGGCAATTACTTCGTATCCGAATATTTCGTAGGCTTTGGAAGACGAGCTGATTAAAATTTTGTCACACAAACCAGTAAGAACCTGAACCGCATAACTGATTAGCGGCTTTCCACACAGTTCCTGTAAACCCTTGTCTGCGCCCATTCGGGAACTTTTTCCTCCTGCCAGAATAATGCCGGTTACTTCCATCCTATTTCAATTGATGTTTAAAAAAAAGGCAGCTATCGCCATAACTGAGAAAACGGAAATTATTCACAAGAGCATATTTATATGCTTCTTTCCACTGCTTCCCTACAAATGCTGCAACCAGGAGTAGTAAAGTACTTTTCGGCTGATGGAAATTTGTGATAATTGCATCAGGAATATGATACGTGTAGCCCGGAGCTATCATCAGCGAAGTTTCTCCATGTAATTCAGTTAAACCTGAATTTTCGAGAGTATCAATAACACATTTCAAAGCGTCTTCAGTTGAAACAGTTTTTCCAGTATCGATAGTATACGGATCCCATTGTTCAATATGCAAAACGGGCGATTCCGGCTTTTTCTGAAGCCATTTCACACCTTGCCAGTAAACACTTTCGAGGGTGCGGACAGTTGTGGTACCAACCAAAGTAATATGTCTGTCCCGGTACCTGAGAACTTCTTTCAACAGTTTTACAGGGACTATTATCTGCTCATAATGCATATGATGATCGCCAATGGTTTCGGTACTAACAGGTTTAAAGGTTCCGGCACCCACATGTAAAGTAACAGATGCAGTTTGAATATTTTTCTTTGCCAATGATGATAAAACTTGGGGTGTAAAGTGCAGTCCAGCTGTGGGAGCGGCCACCGAACCGTCGTTACGTGCAAAAACAGTCTGGTAGCGGATATTGTCACTATCTGAAGCTTCGCGCGAAATGTAAGGAGGAAGAGGAATTTTGCCAAAATGTTCCAGAACCCGGGCAAACGTGGAGGCTTTTGGATTCCACTCAAACCGAATCAGGAACGTAGCGTCATTTCTTTCGATCATGCTGGCCGAGAGCTCAACTGCCTCTCCATCCATTTCACTTTCAAGCTCAAGAACACCGGATTTCCATCGCCGGGCATTGCCTACCAGGCATTTCCACATACAGTTTTGTTTTTGCTGAAATGCAAGTTGAATATCATTGGTTGGCTCAACCGGCTCGAGACAGAATATTTCGATTTGTGCTCCGCCGGGTTTCCGGAACAGCAGCCGGGCATGTACTACGCGGGTTTCGTTTGAAATAAGCAAACTATCCGGGAGAAGGTGTGAGGCAATATTTGAGAAAGTATCTTCTGAAATGCAACCATCTTTTAGTAATAACAATTTGGATTTATCGCGCACTTCTAGCGGGAACTGGGCAATTTGTCCGGATGATAAAGGGTAGTCAAATTCTTCAATACGGGTGTAGCGGGGCGATTCAGGCATTTGCAGGAAAAATGATCAGGAGAGCAAAATTACTGTTTTTCCAGGTAACTGACTCCCGGTAACATGGAAACACCCGAAAAAAGAAAAAGCCGGATTGCTCCGGCTTTCCATATTCTGTCAAAATCATTTATCGTGAAATAATAAGTTTTTTAAACATGGTTCCGGATTTAGATATCAAAGCCACAGTATATAACCCGGCAGGGACTCCTTCCATATCGACCTTAGTTATAGATTTTCCATTAGCTCTGATATCATTCTGCTTCCAGATAAGTACACCCAGGCTATTATAGATTTCAACATTACATAATTCACATCCGGCACCTGCGATCTTTAGGTTAAATGAGCCTGTGCTCGGGTTGGGATAGATATCGAAACATGCAGCTGATGTTTCTTTGATTGAAACAGGATACATAAGTATAGAATTGGAGGGTTCTGAGACACACTCATTCAAAGTCACTTCAACATGGTAAGTACCGATATATACTGCAATATAATGCTGACCTGTAGCACCAATAATTGCTATATCGTCGAGGTACCATTGGTTACCGGAAGACGAACTGCTTGTTAAAGTATCCCCGTGCTGTGTAACAACAGGTGTGGGCGGTTTTTGATTAACCTGGATACTAAAATCGGGAGATGATGTGCCATTTCCACAATCATTCACTCCATTTACCTTAATTACTCCAGAAGAAGCACTTTCAGAAAAATCAACAGTCACCGAGGAAGTCCCGTAACCAGAGATGATATTTGCACCAGCAGGAAAATTCCACACGTAAGTATTTGCATTGCCAATCGGAGAAACTGAGAAAACCACATTATTTACTCCGGCACAAACTGAAGAAGGTCCTGTTATTGGGTCTGACGTCGCTGGTAATGGCGCAACATCCACATTGAAAATTGTAGGGGATAATGCCTGGCAACCCAATTCATTTGTAAAATCAACGCTAACTGTCTGATTACCCGAACCAGTCCAGTCAACAATTATCGAATTGGTTCCGGCGCCAAATGTTAAGGTACCTCCTGAAGATACTTCCCAAATATAGTTTTCGTAACCCGCCTGGGCTGTATAAACCACACCAGGGGTACCGGAACAAATCGCATTCTCGCCCGATATTAGTGGTACAGGAATAGATTTTACCAATACCTCATAGGTTTCAGGTACTATAGAGTAACAACCTGATGTATTCTGATAATTTACTGAAATATTTCTTGAACCAGCTGTCCCCCAATCAACAGTAACCGAATTTGAATTCAATCCACCTGTAATTATTCCACCATAAGAAATAGTCCATACATAATTTGTGAAACCGGGTTCAGTGGTATAGGTATTGTTATTCGAACCGGCGCAAAGCGAATTTGGGCCTGAAATTGAAGGAGTTGGAGAGGAAAAAATATCCAAAGTTCCCTGAACGTAATTCAGGGAATAGTTTGCAGAAGAAAGGCCAGATGGAAGAATTTCATAACTACCAGGATTAACAGCTGTTACTGCGCTTCCCCCGAATAATAGTGCACCAGCAAGTACTCCCTGATCTTCTCCACTGACAAATCCGCTATAAGTGACCGTAAAACCGGTAAAAGCAGTACTATCAAAACACTTAATTTTGTGATCAGCTTCAATATTAAGATCTTTAGGCGTAATGCTGAATGTGATTCCAGAAGAAACCGTAAGCAGATAATTTGAGCTGGCAGACAGGGTTCCTAATGTATAAATATAAATGCCTGCATTTTCGCCTGGGCTACGGCTTATTTCGCCTGAAATAACATCAGTTCCAATAAGACTTGGTGTGTAGGTATATGCGAATATCGCAGGATCGGTATCACCATATTCTTTACTCTGGCCGGCAACAGCTGTAATTACTATTGGTTTCGCGGCTACAGTTAGAGTGGCATTCCCGTTTGTTACGGTTTCAGGCAAACAATCTCCAGATACAATGCAACGATATTTATATCCACTCATTTCAACAGGAGGAAGCGAAATATTAAGTACCGGTGATGTTGAATTCGAATAAATTCCACCATCTGTAATATCCGAAAACCCTGATCCGTTATCTTCCTGCCATTTATAGGTAACAGCATCTGAGGCAATTACGGCAAAGGAAGCCGATGTTCCATAAATTAAGGATTGGTCGGTGGGCTGCGTCGTAATTGCCGGAGGAATACAGAAAGGTGTATATTCCCAAAAGTCTTTTGTTTTAATTCCGCCTGGATCATAAGAGCCTGTTCCGACAAATACCTTATTATCAATACTAAAGCTGACTGATGTTGTTCTTTCATGCCCGCCAAAATCTGTCCTTTTCACCCAAACATCTGTAATAGGATCATACTCCCAGAAATCTTTTGAAAATCCTCCATTAATAGAGCCAAGTCCTATATATCCGCTGGAACCATTACTACATCCGATAGCACCAAACCTACCTGCTCCTCCAAAATTGGCTTTTTGAGTCCAGGTATCTGTTTCAGGGTTGTACTCAAAAAAGTCTTTCGATTTAACTCCGGTCGATCCGGTTCCCAAATATCCTTTATTACCAATGCCAAATCCTACAGCCCAGGATCTTCCTGTAATTCCAACATTTGCTTTCTGAGTCCATGTATCTGTTACCGGGTTATACTCCCAGAAATCGTTTAATTTTGTATCAAAGGCATCAGCTAATTCTCCGGTACCCATGTATCCTTTTGAGCCGATACTGAATCCTAAAGCGGCATCCCTTGGAATTCCGCCAAAATCAGCCTTCTGAGTCCAGGTGTTGGAAGCGGGATCATATTCCCAGAAATCATTTTTCTGGATACCATCATTGCCTGTCCCGATATATCCTTTTGCTCCGATACTAAAACCAGCTGCAAAGAATCTTGCAGTACCTCCGAAATCAGCTTTTTGTGACCAGGTATCGGTTGCAGGATCATATTCCCAGAAATCTTTATGCCTTCCAATTCCATATCCTGTGCCAATATAGCCCTTAGTTCCAATACTAAACCCTACCGCTCCGTATCTAGCTACTCCTCCAAAATCACTTTTTTGTGTCCAGGAATCTGGTAGCTGAGCCATAGATAGACCTGAGAATACGAGAAGCACAGCAGAAAGCAGGAAGATTGTTTTATACTTTTTCATGTTTGTGATTATATTCGTTTATAAAATTTTCATTTTTTTTAATTCATCAGTGGTAACACTAGGAGGCATTTCTCCTTTTTTCAGTTTGTCAATAACAAGTTGCGCTACCCTTTCAGCATCAGATTTATTTTTAAACCCTTCATTACCTGGCAATCCCGGAATACTAGTCTGATGAATGAATCTCTTACCTTCTTTAAATATGTCATAACACCAGGTATTATTAACCGACTGCATTATGGTATAACTGTAAATTATGTCTTTTTGAGTCTGGTCCTGTAATGAATCATTAAGTCTACTATCATGATCAGTTGATGATTGTCCGTTTGAGGCATAAAATACAACCATCAGAGTAAGCATTAAAAAGAATTTCATATTCCGAGTTATATTATTTCCGGGTAAAATCATTTCACTTGATGATTTAAACAATGTATCAATTATGCATGAAAAATGAACTCAAACTTTGGTACAAGAATCTTTTAATCAAAAACAAGAACTCCCCAAATCAAAACCGTTTAATTGGTTTTTGCCGGATTAATAATATCAGCAATTACCAGAGTTAGCTCTCAAAAAGTTTAGCCTAATTAGCTGCGCCATTGAAGCTATTTATTTACCACATTTATCTATGGCTTATCATTAAAGCTATTTGAAATCAATGGCTACTCAATGGACAAAACAAAACCGTTGTATTTCAAGCACAAAATTACATTTTGTCAGGATATTTGGCTTGCTGGTATTAAACGATTCCGAGAATGGTAAATAATAAGCACAATCCTGACAGAAGTGTCTATCACAATAAATATACCAAATTTGCAACTATTTGAATTTATAGTATATAGCAATAATTCCGAACAAGCTATTTTCCCATTTCAAAACATAAATCCCAAAATGGAAATATTTTTCCGCAATTCCCAAAAAGAAATTTAATCAGCAAGAATGGGACAAGGTTTCAAAATTTGCACAAATTATTCTTTGAATGGGATAAATTATTGCAAGCAATTATAGTATCCAAGTCGCAGGCTTCAAGCCTCAAAACCCTGGTTATAAACCATTTTGAGATCAGGAGTTTGACATCCTGAATTTAGTACCTTAAAGTTGCTACAACATTCCAGTTTTTAAAGTGATACATTTTACATGATGCAGCCCTATCTGGTTAAAATGATATCGAACCTGTCGGAATAATCCAGATGTTTGAGATCAAAAAACAACGGTGTCATATTTTTAATATTCTGATCCGTAATTTTTTCGGATGTAACCGTTTTCATTTCCTGCGAATTGTTCAACAGGACAATTTCTTCAAATTGATCTTTTAAGGCAAAACTGAGCAAAGTCGTTTCTGAACTATACACAAGTGATTTCATGCTCTTTTTAGACGGAATTGTTTGCAGCATTGCTTTTGCAACTGTTTCCGAAAAATAGATATAGCATCGATTTTCTATCTAGTAGCGGGCTCTGGCATCAAATTCACTCATAGCTTGGTTAGTGGTTAACTTAGTTAATTGAAAGTGGAAGAATAGAAAATAGTTAGATCACTCCGTTTCTTTTCAATCAGAATAGTGGTAAGTCTCCTTGTTTTTTTCAGCAGGCTATTGAATTATTCCAACCTTAAACACATCAAACCCATTTTCCTTTGCCATCTGCATAGCCGGCTGATTCTGCATGATGGCGCCGCCCCAGTAGTTATGATCGTAGATATGCGGTGTTTTAAACCAGCTATCCACATTCATAATGATTTCAATATTACGTGTTTTATTTTCTTCAATTTTAAAAGATGAATTTGGCAACTTTACGCTAAAATAATTCTGTACAAACGCATAAATGGAATCCACTTCTTCATACGCATTGCTTTTGTATAACTGCCCTATTCCCATATGAAAAGCATAGCTCTTAACCACATTCGCATTATCCTTCCAGCTTCCGTTAATCATCATATAATGGTAACCTCCGCCTAAAATATCGGGCCACATCATGTTTACTTCGGGCGGATTTACAAACATAAACGACATGTTTTTCTCCCCGGTAATCCCGAAAATAAAGGAAACTGAATCATAATTACCAGCCGGAATATCATCATACACATCCCATTTGAGGGTTTCGGGTATATCAATGTCCACATAATGAATATCCTTCCAGTCGCTGATCAGTTTTTTGGTTCCATCCGATTTGTGCAGGGTAACATCCGAAATAAAATACATTACCTGGTTTATTTCGTACGGATTTCCGGCAGTATTAACGTATTTCATCACATCTTTCGCCAAAGGCAATCCATCCACCAGGTGGGTAAAAGTAAACGAAATATGCCCTGACGTATTTTCAGCTCCGGGATCATTCTCGTTGCACGATGCCAAAAACACCGGCACACTGCAAAGCAGCAGGGATAAGAACAGGGCATATTTCGTTTTCATCAGATAGAAAGATTAAGGGTTATAAAAAACATCCGGCCGGGTTCGTACAGTTTTTCTGTTGAGCCTACAATTTTGCGGTTCAGATGTTCGTAATACGACACGTCAAAGATATTATTTACACCCGCATTCAGGTTAATATTCTTAGTTACAGCGTAAGCCACCGAGAAGTTTAAAAGCGAAAAGCCCGGAGTTTCAGGCTCGTAAAATGCTTCCGAAACGTGATTTTGGGCTGCAACCAGACGGTAGGCGATTTTGGGAATAAGCTTACCATTCAACATACGGTAGTTTACACTGAGTGTTGTTTCAAACGGTGGTATTTCGGGAAGCGCATCGTTTTTGAGTAACGTATCGCCTGTAACCTGTCCAGAAGTGATAATGTACTTGGTTACTTCCGGAATACGGCCATAGGTAAGAGCCGCGACCACACTTACGCCAAGTTTGTATGCCTGGGGCGAAGTATATCCCATTTCAAACCCGGTAAACGTTGCATTATCAACATTTACAAACTGCTTAACTCCTGGTGCACCGAGAGTTCCGGGAGTAATTACGGATGCCGGGAGCAGCTTGGCCGAAATATAATCTTTTACATAGGAGTAAAATCCGTTAATATAGATGTTACCCAATTTTTCGTCGGCATATTTAAATGTGAGATCAGCTTCGTTGTTGGTTTCGGGCTTGAGTTGCGGATTGCCGAGATAGTCATAGTTATCGTAACCCACAGTTAACAGTTTTATATACCTTTCAAGCATGTTCGGACTACGGGTGCCGCGGGCTATGGCTAAAGATACGGAAAGTTTATCGGTGATCTTTCGGGTCGCACCCAGGTTGGCACTAAAATTTACAAACTGCGAAGCGGTTTCGTTAAAGTATTCCACCCCATTTTTAATCAGTACCAGCGTATCTTCCGAATCGGCTTTGTTTACATCCAGCCGAAGGCCTGCGTTAACTGTAAATGAACCGAAAACTGAGTTGTAACCTGCGATCAGTCCCGCATTTTGGATCACAGCCTTATTCCAGAGATTGAATTTTTTAGTGGATGTACCGCCCATCATCTGCATGGTCATGGTCCGGACGCCATCCTTGTAAATATTCTCAAAATCCAAACCACCTGAAACAACGAGTTTCCCGAATTTCAATCCCATGATGGCTTTACCACCCGTATTAACGGCATCAACATCAGCTACCATTTGCCTGGTATTCCAGGTTTCACGGTTGCTGTTGTCCATCAGGTGGCTTACATCTGTCTGATAGATTTTCACATCTAAGGATGTAATTACCTCGGATAAGTTTTTAGCTGAATAATCGGCTGACATCATACGTGTATCATCACTTTTTTCGTCCATGCTGAGCGCCGGAAACATTACATCACGGCCATGCGATTCGCTGTACGAAAGCAGGATATTCTGCTTTGACGTAATGGTATAGCCAACTTTTGCGCCATAATTGTATTTCCTGAAGGATGTGTTATATTCCTTTGCCTCGCCTTCAGCACCTCCGCTCGAATAGTCGCCGTAGTTGCGGTATCCGCCGGAAGCACGGAAGTAGATTTTACTGTTTCCGCCATACAATGAAAAGTACTCCTTGGCACCATTCCAGTTGGTTTCGTATCCGAACATAGCGTTTCCGTGTATTTCAAATTTCGGATACGGCTGCGGGTCTTCGGTTTGCAAATTAATTACGCCCCCCAATGCCGGGCCATAATTGAGCAGGTACGGGCCTTTCACCACATTTATTTCCGAAAGATCTTCCACTTCAACATGTGCGGTAACCGGGTCCATACGGTTCGGACAGCCGTTTTCTATTTTCATACCGCCATCCATTACTACATTCAACTGGCTGAACTTAAAGCCACGAATAACAGGATCGATAGCTGCCCCGCCTTTACGTATTCCGGCAACATTGGGAATGCTGCGCAGGTAGTCGCCCACATCGCGGGTTTGAACCGCCTGCATGATTTCCTTTGAAACCTGAGTGGACACAAATGGTGTCCGTTTTACAAGGGAATCGGTAATTTCAACACCTCCGAGTACAATTGTATCACCCAGGTGCTGTGCCCTGATTCCTGCTGAAATAAACAGGAAAAAGGCTATTGAAAGAAGATATTTATAGTTCATCCGAATTAGTTTAGTATTAATGTTTGCAATGCCAGAACAGGGTTAATTCCTTGTTCCAACAGAATAAAAATTCCGGATTCTGTAGATTACAGAATTGTGAAATGTTTTCTCAAAGTAACAGATAAGATTAATTGCCATGGTTTTCAACCTTATAAATTATCTTGCATCCATAGGAGAAGTTTAATTGTAAACTTTAGCCTTTAAAGATTTTTAACGCAAAGCACGCTGAGAAAGCGCAAAGTACCGCCGAGTCAATAATCAGCGTATATCTTTGCGGAACTCTGCGTATAACTTTGCGATACTCTGCGGTTAAAATTTCTGCATTTTCTCCTAACAAAATGACCGTGACTTATGCATGCCCGATAGAGGGAATTCATAGCAGGATTTGCTGAACATTTCGAATTGGAAAATCCTTTAATAGCAGAAATTAGCAGGAATACGCCAATTAAACCACAAAAAAAATTCTTGCTGAAACCAGGTTCTGAGAATTCACTTTTTAAATACAGTTTGACGAAAGCTTCGGAGGAACAAATATGGCAGAACACGCCAATTGATCTGAGGTTACTATATTATAAACAAAATAGGTATGACTGGAAATTTCGGCGGTATATGAACAAGCTTTGCTGATGATAAACTCATTCAATTCTTTAAGCTGAACTCTGCTGTTGGTGTTTTTTGGATCATTGTCCGTATTTTTATTTGTTTTCTGCAACTGTTTCACCATATGGCACTTCCCTTTGCAGCAACTTTTGGGCTTATCCTTATTTATACAAAGATTCTTAGCTATATAGTCCTTGTTTATCAGGTAGTCAATTACCGGAACTACCGGTATAATTAAATACGCAGCCATGACCAGAAGCAAAACACCGGAAACAATAACAGATTTCATTTCTTTGTAATATCATACAAATATACAACGATTGAGTTGTAGTTACAGATTAACCCGGAAACAGTTTTTTATTTTAAAAAATGAACTGATTTTCAGGTGCCGTTCAAAGCATAGTGAATGCATATATTTGATACTAACACTTTTCATCTGCCCTTTTTCATTTGGCTCCGACCCGGAGGGAGCTAAAAAAGGGCAGATAATACAATTTTCAGATTGAAAAAATTTCAGGGGATTGCTTAAATAAGAAATCCAGGCAGTTTCATGGGTTTATAGTCTAATTACCGGTATTTTTTTCAAACTTTTTCAGCATCCAGCTAATAGCATAGAAAGAAACTGCGATAAGTACCGGCCAGGTTAGAAGCCAAATTATTTGTGTGATCATGGGATTTTGGGGTTTAGAGGTTTGGGGAATTGGAAGTACTGGGTGATGTCGGATGTCGGATGTCGAAAGTCGGGAGTCGGAAGCTTTAGCGAAGCGAAAGTGGCGTTTTGCGCCATCGGGAGTATCAAATGGATTAATCTGAGACTCCCGATCCGGCAAGTATTTTTCAGTAAACGTGAGTTTCGTTATTCAACTCTTCCATATCAATCTTTTTATTGTCGATGGAACGCCAGGCAATCCAGATATAGGCAATCACAAAAGGTACCAGCAACGAAACATAGCTCATAACAGTTAATGTATACAGGCTTGACGAACTGTTCTGAATGGTTAACGAGCTCTGAAGATCAAAAGTGGAAGGATAATAAGCTGTGTTATTAAATCCTGCCAGCAGAAACATCGCTAAAACCGTTAAAACCGTTCCGATTCCGGCTCCCCAGATTCCTTTGGTGCTGCATTTTTCGAAACAGGTTAAAGGTCGGATAATCCCTATTAAAACAAGTGCTACTCCAAGTACAAACATTACTGCAACTAAAGGCATCTGCAGCAGGTTATGAAGGTATTTATAAGGTTCCATAAATACTTCCTTGGTTTCGGGATTTACGGCAAAACCACTTGATAATAAGGTCCATATCACGAAAGTGAGAAAGAAAACCACAAAAGGAATAGCATTGATAAGAAGTTGTTTTTTAACGCGTTCCATCATTTCGGCATGCCTGATCCGGTTCATGAAGTATAGTAAAGCCAGTACGCGCGAAAGGAATAAAACTGCTAATCCCAGCGTGAGGTTATGAAGGCTTAAAGCAGCTTCGAGGCCATGAGCCGGACCCGTCCATTCCGATATAACAGGCATCTTATCACCGGTTAAGCGGGTAATATTCATAAAATTAACCGAAAACTGCGAGCCGGTAAAAAAGGTAGCAACCGCAGTTCCGATCAGTAACGGAGCCAGGATACCGTTCAGGAGCAGGAAGATTTCGTAGGTCCTTTTGCCCAGGAAATTGCCGGCTTTGCTCCGGTATTCGTACGAAACGGCTTGAATTATAAAAGCAAAAAGTATCACGATCCACACCCAGTAAGCCCCGCCAAAACTGGTGGAGTAAAACAGCGGAAAAGATGCAAAAAATGCCCCGCCAAAAGTTACCAGCGTGGTAAATGTGAACTCCCATTTGCGCCCCAGCAGGTTGATGAGGATGGTGCGCTCGTCATTGGTTTTTCCAATGGTATAAATAAGTGTTTGCCCGCCCTGAACGAACATCAGGAAAACGAGTATGGCTCCCAGCAGCGAAACGATGATCCACCAGTACTGCTGCAATGATAAATATGATAATGCTTCGAACATGATTCCTGGTTTTTAAAGGTTAGTTTTTGCTGCTGATTCTGTTGAATGTGATTCTTCTGCCGGACCTTTTTTTATCTGCCTGGTCATAATTTTTATTTCGGCAATCAGCAAGGCGGTGAAAATAAGGAAGAACATCCAGAATGTGATCTGAACCGATGCCGGTTGTAGTTGTGAAACGGCAGCTATAGTTGGCAGAATATCCTGTATAACCCAGGGCTGACGGCCTACTTCGGCAACAACCCAGCCTAATTCTGATGCAATATAGGCCAGCGGAATCGACCAGAGCGCCGTATAAAGCACCCATTTATTTTTTGCGATCTTATCTTTGAGAGTAAGTACCAAAACTACGAAGAACAGAAGCATAAAATGGAAGCCCAATCCGACCATGACCCTGAACGAGTAAAATGTAGTCGGTACGCTGGGAACCAGTTCGTGCAATTCGCGGCTTTCATAATACCCGTATCCGAAATATTTATAGTTATCCTCAAACCTTAGCAGGGCTGCATTTGCGAGGCTGTCGTTTCCGGCCTTTTTAGCATTTTTATAGTCAGCCAGCGAAGCAATGGCAATCTTCCCTTTTTCGCTTTTCTCTTTGTAGGATAAAATCTGATGCTCCTGGTTTCCATGTACCAGGTCCTGAATTCCAGGCACATAGGCATTGGGATCGAGGAAAGCCATGTAGGAAAGCATATTGGGAATTTCGATCTCAAAACGGAAATTTTGTTTTTTATGAGCTGCTTCTTTATCGTCTTCCTTCAGTATACCGATAGCAACCAGCGGTGCATTTTGCTGGCCAACGTACAGATTTTCCATAGCGGCAAATTTCATAGGCTGAAATTGTGCCATATTACGGGCCGATCCATCGCCGGTTAAAACAACAAAAGCGGTGGTAATCAAACCGAACGTCGCCGCCACAATGATGCTGCGTTTGGCAAAGAGATGTTCGCGGTTTTTTAACAGGTACCAGGCACTTATGCCAATTACAACTATAGAAGCCAGCACATACCCCGACGAAATAGTATGTAGGAATTTGTTGATAGCCACCGGCGAAAACAGCACTTCCCAGAAATTTACCATTTCGTTGCGGGCTGTATCGGGATTAAATTTCATGCCGGCAGGATATTGCATCCATGCATTGGCAACCAATATCCATAAGGCCGAAAGGTTCGATCCGAAAGCTACCAGCCAGGTCGAAAGCAGGTGAAATTTCTTACCCACTTTGTTCCAGCCAAAGAACATAACGGCAATAAAAGTGCTTTCGAGGAAAAAGGCCATAATGCCTTCGATAGCCAGCGGGGCTCCGAATATATCCCCGACAAACCACGAATAGTTCGACCAGTTGGTGCCGAACTCAAATTCGAGAATGATACCTGTAGCAACGCCGATAGCGAAGTTTATTCCGAATATCGTCATCCAGAATTTCGTGATCCGTTTCCATTCGGGATTGCCGGTACGCACATACAGCGTTTCCATAAATGCCACGATAAATGAAAGCCCGAGGGTTAGCGGCACAAACAGCCAGTGATACATGGCGGTGAGTGCGAATTGTGCCCGCGACCAGTTTACGAGCGAAAAGTCGATGTTTTCCATATGTTGTTTATTTGAGAGAGATTGTTGTTTATTTAGTTAGAGAGGGGGCGAGGGGCATAGCCGTCAGGCTAAGCCAAATTTGTTATTATTTTCAATGGGATAAGCCTGTTTTTCTTTTGTTCTTTGACGCATGTTCTTTCTATTAAAGGAGCCAGTTGGTCTAGTATTCCTGAAAGTTGTTGATTGGTTGATTTTAATGCATCTTTCATTTCTTGTCTCATTGAAGTAATTAGTTTAAAGAATTTCAACTCACTTAGTTCTGTATCATATTCCTTCAGGCTCCATTGTTTGAAAAACCGCAACAAATGAGTACTTGCAATGATCCACATCAGACAGCCATAATGAAAACATTCAAATCGTTCAATTTTCATTTGCTTTACCTTGTCAATTTTGAAAAACGATTTCCAAGCCTTGAACATTATTTCAATTTGCCACCTCAGAGTATAACACTAGCGCAACAAATGATCGGGGAGTTGTTCTTGTGTGCAGTTTGTTACAAATGCATTTACATCACAGAATACTAAGCGTTCCTTACTAATGGATTTGCGCTTATTTTGCTTATCCGTTTTTAGCTTCCTCCGTTTTTCATCGGCTATCTGCTTTGGCACTTTCTCCAGGACTAACCTTGTGGGGAATTTATCGGCTTCACCTAAGTAAACCAGTATGCTTAGTATTTGCCCTACCTTCATTTTGCCAATCACTTTGAGTAAGTCCAGCTGTTTATAAACTCCTGCTTCTATCTTATAAATATTTACTCCAAATTTTAAACGGCTTAAATAATATGCTTCTGCTTCTTGTATTTGCAGGAATCTATCTACCTTGAAATAGCCCAAATCCTCCATTCGCAAGTCGTTCTTTCGTAGGTCTTGCAAGGGATATTTGCAATCCGGAACAGTTCCTTCTTGTACTGTGATATCTATGATTTCCTGTGCAAGAAGGTCATAGCAATATTGATTTTTTATGGCTGCTGTGGATGCTCCGCCACCACTGCCCCGATATTTGTTGGAATATTTTTCAGGCAATTGAAACACCGTTGAATCATTAATGACAATCCTTCCAAATCTGCACTCTATCTTCTGTCTGTCTAATCCCAATTTCTTTGATAGGGCATGTTCAACCATAGCTCGCATAAAGTCTGATGCTGGCTTATTAAACCGCCCCTGCAGACTTTGTTTCCGGATTTCAATCCCATCTTTGTAAAGTTCCCGGCATAAATCGTCCAAACTTGTAGTCCCTTCTTTCTTTGCGGTAAACACGCAGAGAAAAAAAAAATCAGCCCTCCAAGTTTGCTCTCTCTTTCAACAAACTTCTTCAATCTTGCTGTTTTGGTGATAAATTCTGTGTCAAAGAACTCATTTATTACTCCAATTATTTTATCTTTGTTTCCTATGGTGCCTTTGGTACTTGGGAGTTTCATAATATGCGATTTTGGTGAATTGCTATATTATTGAAACTCTCTTTTTCTATTTAACTAATGTTTTGTTTTTATTGACAATCAAGTGTTTATTCCTTTAGCCTGACGGCTATGGGGGCGAGGGGCGAAAAGGAGACAAGGAGACAAGGAGAGGGGAGACAAGGAGAGGGTTCTGACACCGATGTTTCAATTCTATCAATTCATCGAGAATCCTGAAACTTGAAATTATGAAAATTGAAACATGAAACTCTTATTTTGTAAGTTGTTCAATTACATGATCGCTCCTCTCCTGGTCCGTATCAAAGTTTGTTTTCAGGTAGTTCGGAAAAAAGAACAATTTCAGTATCAGGAACATGATAGCCAGCTTAATAAGTATGATCGCCCATAAATTTTTACCAACCGTCATGCTGCGGAATCCTGTGTAATAAAAGTTGAAAATTTTTTTCGAAACTGTCATGATACCAGGGGATCAGTTTTCTGTGTCTATAAATTTTTTACCATTTACCTTAACCGTTTATGGCCTGGCCACGCACAGGGTTATGCCTGGTCAACCAGCGAAGTTAGTACCTCAAATACCGGCGGATCAGCAATTGCGCGTTTCACGGCACACAGATCGGCAGCACTCAGTACCGCATTCCTGTATTTTTCAGGGAAATCAAGCGGCAACCGGATATCAAGTTTAATTTTTGACGGCAAGCGTTTAAGCATATCATACTCAATGGATTGAATAATTTTGATGTTATCCGTCGGAATGCCCCGCTGATCGCAGAAGGATTTAACATAAATACCTGCACAGGTACCGATAGAAGCCATGAACAAATCAAATGGCGCCGGCGCCGAGTTTGTACCACCCCCGGCAACCGGCTGATCGGTTTTAATATCATGACCTTTATGATGAGCTGTAATTATTTTACCCCCATCCAATGTAATTTCCATTTCCATATATATCTTTTTTACTGTATCCTGGTTCTGTATTAAGATTTATCGGTTAGGCAAAATTCCAATATTTCTTTAAAAACAACACTATTGGGAATCTCAAAACCTGTAATTAATTTGAAATAATTCTGCATTTGAACAAAATTCCCTGCTGACCCGGCGATAATTTAGTGGCTGCATTGATGACCACCACCTTTGCCATGGTGTTCAGCGTGCTGATGACAGCTTTCGCCGCTATCGGTAACAGCGCCCGAAATAAAGCTTTTAACTACTTCCTGCGCATCGCCTGAGCAACCTCTGATTACGTCGATACCTGCATTATACAAAACATTTATGGCACCGCCCCCGATTCCGCCGGCCAGCATAACTGTTACTCCGTCAGCAGCCAGAACACCGGCTATATTTGACTTACAGCCACATCCCTGAACGGACGGAATTGTTTCAATTTGTGTAATTTCATTTTTTTCGGATATCGTAAAAATACTATAAAATTCACAATGGCCGAAGTGTTCGTCAACATGGTTTGTACTGGTTACAGGAACTGCTATTTTCATTTTTATTTCGCTTTAGTGAGTATTTATATTTTAGTTTATTTTTAATTTTTTCATCTACTTTGTAATTCCTTTCAAAGTTGCATGATCAAATTTCCGGTCTTTAACTACCAGTGTTGTAAAATCCATATCAAGTGTACGGTTTAAAATAATATCATGACCCATACAAATCCCGACAACCAACGTCAAATCAACTTTTTCGGCATTCAGTTGCTGTGCCTGCCCCAGGGGATTACACGAAACTTTATGGATGCAGCTCTCGGAATTTACTTCACTCTGCTTTAACCCGCCCACGCTGCACGAAACCGCCGAAACGTTAAATCCCCTGGCAGCAAGAAGTTTTTCAAGTGCGATGGCATACTGTTCCATGCCGTAGCAATAGGCAAGGCCCAGTGATTTATAGTTCATTGTTGCCGCGAACTCCATAATTTCCTCCACGCGCGAAAGCGTTCCGGCCCGGCCGAAATCGACAAGTCCGGCGGCAGCTTCAACAATTTCGCTGGTTGCTGCTTCTTTATATCGGGATATAACTTCTGATTTATCAAAACTCTCGCGGTTGCACGAAGCTTGCTGCTTACGGCAGACTTTATCATCACAGGTTGTACAATTCATTTTATAACATTCAAGTTTACAAGTTCTTTGTTGCCGTAGGAGTCGCATCCCCGGCATTGTATATGATTTTCAATTCCTTCAATCAATTTGAAACATTTAGTGCATTTAAACCATTGCTTTGCAAATTCCACATTGCCGCCTTCAATTTCGATTGCCTGGCATTCGACAAATGCCTTGGCTATTTTTTTTAATGCCGAGTTGTAAATGCGTGTAAATGTCGGCCTCGAAACACCCATCTTTTCAGCCGCCAGGTCCTGCGGAAGCCCCTGGTAGTTAACAAGATTAATGCTTTCGTACTCGTCGTATTGAAATTTAACCACCTCCAGATCACACAACGGCATGCCAAATGGCCTGAAACCAGCCATCACCGGCGGATTGTTGATTTTACGGTTCCTAACTGGCCTTGACATGTTTTTTTTGGTTCAGTATCTTCCTGATATCGGGTACCAGCAGGTAGATAAATAATACCGCCGATAAAAGTAATATCCCTTTCCCGATTAAACAGTACGATCCGCAGAAATAATTTTCACCAAAACCAAACAGGCAGGAGGCGCAACCCAACAGAACCATTATCACCCAGTCGGCAAAGAGGATTATTGGGAGAACCAAAACCACTTTCAGTAAGAGTTGAGTTTTCATAACACCCGGATTTACTACAAAGATAATGAACGTGCGTTCATAATGCAATAGATTTTGGGGTTGGGGGGAGAGTTTTTTCGAGAGGATTGAGGGGAGTGAGAAGTTGGAAGTCGGAAGACGGGAGTCGGGAGAAAGGAGTAAGGAGTAAGGAGTAAGGAGTAAGAAGTAAGTAGTAAGTGGTAAGATGTAGGAAGTTGGCAAACAATAAGATATCAAAGTTAGTTCATTCATTTTTCCACTCAAGTTGAATTGAGGTAGATGCAATCTTTCAAAGAACGAAAATCAATTTAACAGCCTCCTTTAACTTTTGAGGTTTTAACCTGTATGGGCTGAGTTGAGTTTTTAAGGGCTTCAACCAATGTTGCCATGTCTGAAGCTGCTTTTTTACGGAAGTTATAGGTATTGATTTCATCTTTACCGGCATCGGGTCCAGGAGCAAGCAGGTTGGTGTACAAATTTCTGAATTCCAGGCCCGATTGAGTCAGGATGTGATTATCGGCTTTGCCTGAATAGGTGGCTGTCAGGTAAGCTTTTTCAGCAAGGAGGATATCATCGGCATAGAAATAATTTATTTTATGTTTCTGGTTCAGGATTTTCTTCCATTGCCTCTCCCCCATTTTTTCGAGCGGAATATTTATGGCAAATGGCAGATGATAAGCATTAAAGGCTGCCGAATCCCTGACATCTATCACATTGATTTTGAAATAGTTATTTACAATCTGATCAGCGAGTTTATCTGCCGGGACCATTACCGTGGTAAAATCAAGCTTTCCCAGAGCTTTGGCGATTTTTGATTCCAGCCGGCTTTCACTGTCAGGTAAAAACGCAACAACTGATAAAATCAGGAAGGCAAAGGCAATAGCGGAAGAATAGGCGATGATCTTTTTCTTTTCGAAACGGGTTTCAATTTTATTCACATGGTTTTCAATTCTCCTTGTAAAATAAAAGGCTAAAAAGGCTACTGTGGTAAGAATAAACGCGAACACGATTTTCGACATTCCCAGTTTCTCATTTATTAAAACCGGGCCCCAGCCTTCGGCAGTATATATTTTTTCGAACATCGGGTAGCCTTCAGCAAAAACCAGCACGCCTAAAGCAGAACCGAAAACAAAAGCCAGTCCATCAAGCTTGCCGATAGCTGCCGCACAAACGCTGGTTCCGGGACAAAACCCGCCGATAATAAATCCTAAACCCATGATAGCACCACCAAGAAGTGCAGAGTACAGGAATGTAGGATTGATATAAATCAGGCTCAGATCGAGGATTCCCATATGATCGAACCACAAAACACCTATCATGGCTGTAACTCCGCCTGTGAAAAACACTTTCAAAACCGTAAAATCGTAGCCGTAGAACAACCCTACAAGTTTTTTGGTGGACGAAAAACCGGCTTGCTCGAGAATAAAGCCGAACCCGATTCCGGCAATAAGTGCAATGATCAGGTTGAATTCATTGCCTATGATAAATGGTACTAGAGGTCCCATACTAATTATTTTAACCAGAGTTTTCTAAAAAAGTAAGCAAACGAATATCCCGATCCGAAGATGGCGAGCATGGTGATGATTCCGCCAAATGACATAACAGCCATTCCGCTTAATGCGGCACCGCTTGTGCATCCTCGGCCAAGCTGTGAACCCAGACCGAAAAGCAAGCCTCCTATTACGGCGGCAACGATGCGGGTTCCGTTTGTAATGGCCGGACCTCTTTCGAGTTTAATACCGGCACGGTTCGATAACACTCCCGAAATAAATGCGCCGATCACCACACCGATCACTTCAAAAACCAGCCAGTCCTTCAGCGGGCCATC
>JBGSUB010000077.1:0-120943 GCA_041753535.1 Lentimicrobiaceae bacterium | reverse complement strand
AATTTAATTCTTGAACTTTTCATGAATTAAATATACAAAATATATCCGGCTGATAATCAGATTTATATGAAATGTTATAAACACTATATTGTTGATAATCATAAAATTAAAGAGGCTGCCCTTTTGAGACAGCCTCTTTTTTATTTCTTCTGAATCCTTTACCTGATCATTGTTGCAGTTCCGGTTTTAACCTTCGGCAGGTTATCACTATTCCCTATATTTTCAGCTTCCCAAATGGTACCATCTTTAAATACCCCGGTAGCTTTCCATACATAAGCACCTTCCTGCATCATTACTCCGTTGTAGCGTCCATCCCATCCTTCGGTCGGGCGGCCAGCAGCATCCAGTTTATCCGTCTTCCATAAAAGATTTCCCCACCTGTCGTAAACTTCAAACTTATATTCCTCAAGGTTTATACCAACAGGCTTCAACAGTTGAATACTGGTTTTCGGATTATTCGGAGAGAAAGCAGTAGGAATATACAATCCCTTGACCATAAACTTATATTCCATAGTTAAAGTATCGGAACAGTCCTTATCATTCCAGGTAACCAGCATAATGTCGTATGTTCCGTCATTCTGATAAAATGCAACCGGATTTTCACCATACGAATCATCACCATTACCAAAAGTCCAGTAATATTTCGTTGCATCTATCGAAACATTGGTAAATTGCAACTGTCCTTGTACATCATTGAAATTATCTGCGTAAGTGAAGATAGAGGAAGGAATACTCCAGGTAGTAACAAGTTGATTAATTGTATCCATACAACCGTTAGTATCAGCTACCATAAGGTTTACAAGGTAATCGCCAGGTGTGTTGAATATGAAATCCGGATTAGGCACATCGCGCCTCCCTAATACACCATCGTTATCCGAAAATGTCCATTCCCAGTCAATAATCGGTGCAACTGCCAAAACCGATAAATCTGTGAAAGATGTTATATCTCCCGCACAGGAAAGGGTATATTCATAATTGGCATCAGGAAGTCCATAGACTATTAATGGCTTTTGGATTGAGTCCCTGCATCCTATCGTATTTTTTGCAATAAGCTTAACATCATAAGTTCCGGGCGCATTATATAAGTGAGTTGGATTGCGGAATGTAGAAGTATCATTGGGAACAGAAGTAGGTTCGCCAAACGACCAGTTATAGTTGCTGATCTGCGTTCCATTCCCTGATGTCATATTGGTAAACACAGCATCCTGCTTGTAACAAACCAGGTCGAACTTAAAATCAGGCAACGGTGTAGGATTAACGAAAACAATAAGTTGAGTTGAATCACTCACTACACGTCCTGATACATCAGTGGAAATCCTCATTTTTACGGTGAACGTTCCGGCTGTTTCGAATACATGCGTAACCGGATTGGTATAAACAAAATAGGTTGTATCATGTCCATCCCCGAAATCCCAGTACCATTCGCCGGTTGGAAGCCCGCTGTAACTGCTGTCAGCAAACGACAACATATTATTCTGGCAAATCAAGGTATCAATAAGATCAAATTCCGCATCCATGCATGGCTTTACCAGTACGTTGCTGTCGGCAAGAATTTCAGTACACCCGTTTATATTGGTTACAGCAAGACTTACAATGTATATTCCGGCAGAATTATACAAGTGGGATAAATCAGGAGAATTTGGTGCAAACACGGTATCAATGTTTCCATCTCCATAATTCCATATCCACTGGCTGATGTTGGCACCGTTTCCTGACGAAGATTCGTTGAAATAAATGGTGCTGTCGCAAATGCCCTCAGTGAAAGTGAATGCCGGTATTGGCAATGGATGCACAATAACCTGGCGAAATTCTTCCTTGGGACAATTATTAATATCAATTGCCTGGAGTTTCACAGTGTAAGTACCAGGTACCGCATAATAATGCGAAGGCAACCTTAATGTTGATGTATTGTAAATTCCTGAAGTCGGATCCCCGAAATCCCAGTTAAAGAATACAATTGAATCATTTAAAGGAGCCAGCAGTTGTGGCGTAAAATAAGTAGTATCACGCAAACAGGTTGACGACGAAATAAAAGTAAAATCAAAATCAGCAGGTACACAAACTTCCTTAAAAACTGTATCGACACATCCCCTGACATCCGTAGCAATGAGACGAACATTGTAGCAGGAATCAGTTGCATAAAAATTATATACCGGATTCTGCAGGGTTGAATAATGATTTGGTTCGAATTCCCAATTCCAGCCTACTATAGTTGCCTGCTGGTTAAATGAGGAATCCTGAAAGTAAACAGCACCTTCTTTGCAGGGAGCCGCTGTATATGTAAAGTTTGCCGTAGGATTGCCAAATACCTGTAATGATAGCATGGTAGTATCCTGGCAGCCATTTTGCGATGTAACTATCAGGCTGACATTATAAACACCAAGAGTAGTATAAATCCAGGAAGGGTTTTGCAGGTTTGAAGTATCGTTGGTTACTGATCCAACACCAAAATCCCAATGCCAGTTTGTAATTGGCTCACCACTCGATGTAAAAGACTGATCAGCAAAGTAAGTACTGGCTCCCAGGCATGCGCTTGTAATACCGAATAGTGCAGTCGGTTGGGGCGTTATACTCACAATGTTCGAAACGAAGTTCTCACATCCGGCAGTGTCAACAATTGTAAGAACTACGGTATAGTTTCCTGCGGAAGCATATGTATGAACAGGATTTTGCTGGGAAGTGTTATGAGCCGTACCATCACCAAAATCCCAGTCGTATGACGAAACTGCTGCTACATTGGTAACCGTTGTGTTAGTAGTAAACTGAGTTGTAGTTCCCAGGCAGGTACTTGACCAGGTGAAATTCACTCCGGGTTTGGGTTGCACTGTTACAACCTTCGATAGAGTATCCGGACACCCTGTAGCATTTCCGATCTGCAGCAAAACAGTATAGGAACCTGGCGTATTGTATGTATGCAGTGGGTTTTGCAGGTTCGAGGTATTATTAGTCCCTGAGCCCGGATCGCCAAAATTCCATAACCAGTTTACAATTGCTGTACCAGAATTAACCTGCGAAAGATCATTAAAATTTACTGCTGTGCCGGCACAGGTATTACCGAAATTGAATAAAGCCAGCGGACTTGCTGAAATGGTAAATGTAAGCGGGAATTCTGCTTCGCAACCTAAAGAAGTATTAATGGTCAATTTGACAGTATAAGTTCCTGCTACAGTATATGTGTGCGAAATGTTTCCTGTTGCAGGAGCGTTGATCAGTGTATCAGAACCATCGCCGAATTCCCAGAAATAAGTAGTTATTGTTCCGCCGGGAGTAGAGGAAAGATTTGTAAAGAAAACCGGTGTATTGGCACATGTTTGTGCTGAAATCTGGAAGAATGAGGTTGGAGGCGGAACAATTGAAACAGTATGTGAAATCGTATTTATACATCCTGCTGTATCTGTAACAGTTAATGTAACCAAAAAAGTTCCGGAGGATGCGTATGAGTGGTATGGATCATCAACATCAGTGGCTGTAAATCCATCCCCAAAATCCCAGGTCCTGGTTGTTACAGCAAGATCATTTACAAATGTTGAACTGATAAAATGTGTTGAATCATCCACACAACCGGGAGAAATACTAAAGTCGACTGCAGGCAAACCGTGCACAAGTACTGGCTTCACAATTGTATCGGAACAGCCACCGGTATTGCTGACGATGAGGGCTACCTGGTAGGTACCGGCTGCACCAAACTCATGTATCGGCGACTGAAGTGTTGAAATATTATTGGTTCCTGACGGGGGATCACCAAAATTCCACGACCAGCCTGCCAATCCTCCTGCCCCTGCCTGCGAAAGGTCGTTAAATTGCACCGGCGAATTAACGCAGGAGGTAAGGAACGAGAAATCTGCTGATGGATTCGGGAGTATAACCACCGGTAATGTAATTGTACGTTTACAACTGTCGTTGGTTGTAACTGTTAAAATAACGCTAAATGTAGCATAGCTTGTATATATATGAAAAACTGGGTCCAGGCTAGTAACTGTGAGTAACGGACTACCGTCACCGAAATCCCATTCGCTTTTTACTATATAACCTACAGGTGCTAAAGAAAGGTTATTGAATTGAACTTCTGAATCTTTACATGTGGGAGAGGAAGTGGAAAAATTGGCATTAGGTTCAGGAACTATAGCGATAGTTTTTGTAATAGTATTCGAACACCCAGCAGTATCAAAAACGGTAAGTGTAACGCTGTAATTTCCGGCTGTTGTATAGGTATGAGACGGATTTGCAAGAACAGAGGTCACTCCGTCGCCAAATTCCCAGAACCAGCTTGCAATAGTTGCCAGATTCATTAATGTACCGTTCGGAGTAAATATAACGTCATTGTTCTGGCAATTATGTGTGGTGCTGAAATCAACAGGGGGAAGCGGCTTAACTACAACATTTCGGGTTACCGTATCGGTACATCCGTTTCCTGAACTTACAACCAGCTTCACAACAAAAGTTCCTGCAGCGGAATAGAGATGGTTAGGATCTGGTATAGAAGATGTATTCAGAATTCCTGAACCGGGATCCCCAAAATTCCATTGCCACTGAACAATAGAACCTGCACCGTTTAATTGGGATATATCAGTAAAATCAACTGATGTTCCAACACAAGTCGGAACTGAAAAATCGAAATTGGCAACCGGGTTAGGATGAATATCAATCAGTTGTGTTTCAGTATTGGTACAACTGTCGGATGCGGTTATTTTCAGGCTAACACTATAAGTTCCTGCCAAGGCATAAAAGTGTGAAATATTAGGGTTTGCCGGATGGTTCACCACCAGGGTATTCCCATCATCAAAATCCCACTCCCAACGGACAATATATCCGTTCGAGGTACTGGATTGATCACTGAATTGTACAGTACTTCCTGCACAATTGGAAGTACCTGCATCGAAATGTGCAAAAGGCAGGGCAAAAACTTCAACCTGGTGTGAAATAACATTCATACATCCTAATATATCAGTTACAGTAAGCGTAACGGTATATGTTCCGGGTGCAACATAGGAATGTGCTGTATTGGGTCCTGTTGCAGTTACTCCATCTCCAAAATCCCATAACCAGGTAGCAATTGAATCCACTGCCATTACATTCGTATCGGGATCAAAATAGATAAGTTCGTTTAAACAGGTAGCGGTATAAATAAAATCAACTGCAGGATGTGGGTTAATAACTACTTGTTTTGTAATGGTATCGTTACAATTATTAAAGTTTGTAACCAGGAGCGTAACAGAGTAAGTACCTGTATTAGCAAAAACGTGTGTAGGATCAGGTAAATTAGATGTATTGTTGATGCCACTGAAAGGATCGCCGAAATCCCAGTTCCATGCTACAATATTTCCGGCTCCGTTGGCAAATGAAGCATCGGTGAACTGAACAATCTGATCTTCACACCGGCCATCAAAAAAGAAATTGGCTATAGGGCTTGGAATTACAGTTACAGGAAGTGAAGTCTGGTTTTTACATGAATCGGAATTCATGATTGATAAAGTAACAATAAAAGTTCCGGGATTAGGAAAAACATGGTTTAAATTTGGATCCTCTGGAAAGTAAACAGTATCAACCGGCAAACCATCACCGAAATTCCAGATCCAATACCTGATAAAACCGTTAACTGTACTGGAGAGATCAGTAAACTGAACGGAATCATTGCTGCAATTGGGAGTACTGTAAGCAAAATTGGCATCTGGTAATTTCTGAATTGTTACAACATGAGTTACACTTCCCACAAGACCGTTGGTATCCGTAATAGTAAGGGTGACTGTATAGTCGTCAAAGGCCGCAAAAGTATGAGTTGGATTTTGAAAAGTTGAAAAGTTACCGTCACCGAAATTCCAGTTCCAGGTGGTAACTGCATTCACATTGGTGATGAGAGTATCAACGGTAAATATGGTTGGACTTCCAACGCAAACACCTCTGTATGAATAATCTACCAGAGGTTGCGCGATACTTTTGGTGAATTTTCCCTGTACCCCAATGATTAAAAGGATCAGGAACAGACTCAATTGTAATTTGTTTCTCATGAGGAACAAAACGTTTAAAAACAGTAACAGGAGGCATATAAGCATATGCCTTAGTATATTTAGTAATGATTATTCAAAAGTAAACAAGTTTTATTACCCGACAACATCATTTACACATATTTATCGCTCTAACGTTTATTTGTAACAGGAAATTGCGCAAACATTTCACTGTCAGGAAAAATTTTCAATTGGACTAACCTGAATAACTTTTCGTAGAACAACTTTCATGAAGTTTTCAGAAACCTTAGTGAAATCATTTTTCACAAATTTATAATTGCTTTCTTCTGCCGATTATAGGGAAAAGAAGCATGAGCCCACCGAAAAAAAACATTAACAATCCTGTCCATAAATTTATATTGCGGCCTAGCGACCGGGCGTATAATTCTGTATCGCTGATTGTTGCAAAACCAAAAACTGTCAGAATTATCCCTAAAATAACGAACAAAAGTCCGATCGGTATCCGAATATCCATATCCATAATTATTCCTCCTACCAGAAAATGATTGTTAAAACTATACTAATTGCGCCAATTATAACGGCCATAACAACAGGCTTTTCGTACCATACAATTCCCGGCTCATCATGGGTTTTGGGAGTGAGAGAATAAACCAGCCCGCGAAGATCATCAATCGATTTAAGCTGTTTGGTAAAAAATGTCAGTACGATTGTAATTACAAAGCAAACCGTCCAGGCATAGATGGCAGTCCAGAAACCTTGTGCCATACCGCTCGGGTATTCAACCAGCTGCGCCAGCCAACCACCTTTTCCTTCGGCAATTGTTACAGAGTAATGCAAAGCAGCGGCTGCCGTTCCGGCAAGTAATCCCCAGAATGCTGCGTTTCCGGTAGTGCGTTTCCAGAACATGCCAAGCATAAAAGTGGCAAATAGCGGTGCATTTACAAAAGCGAAGATAAGCTGAAGGAAATCCATGATGTTGTTAAAGTTGGCAGCAACATATGCCGCCGCAATACTCACTCCCACGCCGAAAATGGTAGCAAACTGTCCGACTTTCAGATAATGATCATCCGATTTGCCCGGATTGATGTACGACTGGTAAATATCATAGGTAAACACAGTATTGAAAGCAGTTACATTCCCGGCCATTCCGCTCATAAACGATGCCATTAAGGCCGTAATTCCCAAGCCAAGCAAGCCGGTTGGGTAATAGTGTACCAGCATGGTCGGAATGATCATATTATAATCAGTTTGTCCGTTGTCGCCGATTAACACCAATCCTTTTTCCGGCGATGCCATCAGTGCCATGGCAATCATCCCCGGAACAATGACAAGAATTGGAAGGAACATTTTTGGCAAAGCGCCAATCAACGGCGTACGCCTTGCGCCCGACATGGAATTGGCAGCCATAGCCCGCTGAACTACAAGGAAATTGGTGCACCAGTAACCGAATGCCAATACGAAACCTAGTCCGGTGAACAAGGCAATCCAATCTATACCCATGGGGTTGGCTGATGCCGATCCGAGGTATTTCCAGGTGCTGGTCCAGGTGCCGGCTTCGTATCCCTTTTGTACGGCAACTTCATTCAGTTTCAGTGTAAGTCCGTCCAAGCCACCTACATCCTGAAGACCAATAATTACCAGGGGAAGGAAACCAATTACAATCAGGAAAAACTGCAGAACTTCGTTGTAAATAGCTGATTTTAAACCACCAAGATAAGTATATACCAGAACAATAACAGCCGAAGCAAGAATGCTGTAATGGAAGTTCCAGTGCAGCATCACCTCCATTAATCTTGCCAGGGCAAACATCGAAATCCCTGAAGCAAAAATGGTCATAATGGCAAAGGAAAAGGCATTGAAGCCACGGGTCTTCTCATCGAACCTGAGTTTCAGGTATTCAGGCACTGAGCGGGCTTTGGAACCATAATAAAACGGCATCATAAACAATGCCAGGAAAATCATGGCAGGAATAGCCCCTATAAGGTAAAAATGTGCTGTCATCAGCCCGTACTTGGCTCCTGAAGCACCCATTCCAAATACCTCGAGGGCTCCAAGGTTAGCTGAAATAAAAGCCAGACCTGTGATCCATGAAGGAATGTTTCTTCCACCTTCCAGAAACTGGGAACTTGATTTCATGTATTTCTTTAACGCCCAGCCTATGCCCAACACAAAAATAAAATAGATTGCCATTATGGCATAATCTATAAAACCAAGTGTAAAATTTTCGACCATAAAAGGAAGTTTGAGATAAAAAAGAACTCAATTAATTGCTTATCATATCTACTGAAGGTGATAAGATGCATAATTTCAATCTGATTGTAAAAGCACTGGTTTGTAATAAAACACCCGAAGTTGGTATGCAAAGATATTTTTTTTTACAAACTAACCAACAAAAAAGCAGCACTTTAAAATTGTATTAAAATGCTGCTTTAGTCAAAATCAGACTATTAAAAACCGTGCTTTTCGATTTCTTTCCACACCAGGGCACTGGCTCCTACAATAGCTGCTGAGCCAATCTTAAGGCTTGAAGGAAGAATCTTAACCTTATTACGGAATATTGGTAAAAGGTGTCGTTCCATGCTGTCTTTGGTTGGTTTAAAGATATAGTCGCCTGCCGCCACAGGACCACCAAAAAGGAAAATCGCTTCGGGGCTCAGGTGATGAACTGTGTCAGCCAGTGCCTGCCCTAACCATTCGCCGGTGAGTTCAAAAACTTCTCTGGCAATTTTGTCGCCTCTTTCGGCAGCGTCAAATACTATTTTTGAAGTCATCTGGTTGAAAGGAATATCGGCAAGTTCACTCTCCGAACTGTTATATTTTGCCAGAAGTTCATAAACCGTGCGTTTCATTCCGGTTGCCGAGCAGTATGCTTCGAGGTGCCCTACTCCACCACAACCGCAGATTCGTCCGCCCCTGACAATAGTTGTATGCCCACATTCGCCTGCAAAGCCGTCAGAGCCATAAACCAGGTCGCCATTTACAATTATTCCGCTTCCTAATCCTGTACCAAGGGTTATCATGACAAAATTCCGCATATTCTGACCACCACCAAAAATCAGCTCACCTAAAGCTGCAGCGTTGGCATCGTTTGTAAGTTTGACATGCCTCATTTCAGGAAATTTTTCCTGTATTAACTTAGCAAAAGGGATTACTCCTACAAAGGGAAGATTCGGTGCATGTTCAATAGTTCCGGTATAATAATTTGCATTGGGAGCCCCGATTCCAATGCCCATTACACCGATTGCCGGGTTTATCTTCGAAACTACATCTATGGCTGATTTAATCTCTTCGGCAAGTAAACAAATAAAATCGGTAATTAATTTTTCCGAAATAATTTCGCTGCCCTGAGGGTTGTCCTGCTTAAGTGGGGTTGGTAACTGAGGCTTTTTCTCATATAATATGTTACCGTCACGGTCAACTACACCAATGGCTGTATTGGTGCCTCCAATGTCAATTCCTATTGCTACTTGTTTCATGATCAATACTGTATTTTTCGTGACCTGACCGGTCTGTTTGATTCTTTATAAATTGGAGAGGAATTCATGATGAATACACTCAGAAATTACTTATGCTGAACGCAGTTTACTTCCTTTTACAGCATAAAAGAAAATATAAAGGTAACATACAGCAGGAACAATAAATGCCCAGGAATAACCTGAAACATCAGCTACTTTACCCATAATAAGCGGAATAATTGCTCCGCCACAGATTAATGTATTGATAATTCCCGAAGCAGTGCTGAGTTCGCCCTGATCAAGATCTTTTACCGCAAGGGTAAAGATATTTGGGAACATTATTGAGTTGAACATACCTATTGAAACAACCGCCCAAAGTGCAACACTGCCGGAGGTAAAGGCAGTTACTAATGCAAGAGTTGCAGCTAATAATGCAAAAACTGCCAGTGAACGACCGGCATTTCCTTTTCCAAGTTGCATAAAAATGAAATTTGCCACAGCCACCACCATAAAGATCAAACCTATATTCCAGCTCCAGCCGGTAACAAATGAACCTGAAACAAGGGCTAGTAGCAATACAAGGGCAACATAAGTATATTTCTTTACATTATCGGTTATGTTTGATAACATAATTGAACCGAAGAATCTGCCAACCATAGCACCACCCCAGTATATTGCAACATATTTACCTGCTTCTTCCGACGAAAGAGCAAGCGATGATATCTTAAGGTAGTTGAGGATCAATCCTCCGGTGCCAACTTCGGCACCTACATAAAAGAAAATACCCAAAGCGCCGAGTAATACATGAGGATGATTCCAGACACTTTTGCGCTGTGAAGTCACACTGCTTCCAACCTCAGGAAGTTTGGTAAGAAAAATTGCAATAGCAACAAGTACTACTATTACGCCCATGATAATAAATGGCATCTGAACAGTTTGAGCCTTTTGTGCGGAATCAAGCATTTCGCTGGCTCCTTTAAAAATAAAAACGGCAATAATCCATGGGGCTACCATGGTTGCGATTGAATTAAGAGCCTGAACAAGGTTAAGCCTTCCTCCTGCTGACTCTTCCGAGCCTAAAGCTGTAACATATGGATTAGCAGCTGTTTGAAGAAAAACTACCCCCGAAGCCAAAACAAACGTTGCAGCCAGGAACAATGGAAAAGATGGAACCTTTGCTGCCGGGAAAAACAGGAAACTACCGGCTGCCATAAGCAACAAACCTACTATCAGGGCACTCTTATACCCTATTTTTTTAATATACAGTCCAATAGGAATGGATATAAAAAAATAGGTAATAAAGAAGGCAAAACTCAGTAATTGAGCTTTAAACTCTGTTAACGTAAAAATTTCCTTTACCTGACCACTAAGGGTTATGATAAAAGTAGTAGCGAATCCAAAAATAAAGAAAATGGATCCGATAACAGTCATTCCCAGACCGTAGTTTGCGTTTTTTTGTTCCATGTTTATTTGATTAAGAGGGTGAATTATTACTAATCGTTACACGCGATCTATTCGCAATAACATACTGTGAACCTTTGTTATAAACTACCATGGTACTTCGGAACAAGAAGAATCCAGACTGAAATCATCAAAAAAAACGCTTTTCAACTTTAGATCTCCATTTTCCGAAATGTAAAAATAGTCAACTTAGTGTTAAGTTGACACAAAGAAAGTAATTTTTTTTGAAAATTCTATGAAAATTATTCGAAGATCGAAAAAAGTATATAACCGGGTATAAAATCTTTTTATTTATAATTTTCCGGCTCCGTTTCCGACAGTAGCTACGTAAAAATCGGCAACCAAACCGGTATGTTTGTTATAATTGTCTCCTACCCTGCTGATAAAATGCTCTATTTTGTCGCGATGCACTATGTTAACACTGCAACCACCGAATCCCGCACCGGTCATGCGTGCACCCAATACACCATCTGTCTGCCAGGCTTCATTCACTATGGTATCAAGTTCAAAGCCGGTAACTTCGTAGTCCTCTTTAAGGGAAAGATGCGATTGGTTCATTAGCTGGCCGAATGTCACCAGGTCGGCATTGAGGAGGGCGTCGACCGCCAGAACAACCCGTGCATTTTCGCTTATTACATGACGGGCACGCCTGCGGATAACATCATCAGATATAAGGTATAAAAACTGATCAAATTCCCGCAGGTTCATTGAACTCAGGTCATCCATTTGTTTCACCTGCCGGAGACTTTCTAAAGCGGACTCGCATTCCTTTACACGTTCGTTATATTTGGAAGCGGATAATTCGCGGCGTTTATTTGTGTTGGCAATAACAATCGAATATTCTCCAAGATTTGCGGGCACATACTGGTAGTCGAGAGTACGACAGTTTAAAGCCAAAGCCGTTCCCTGCTTTCCCATACCAATAGCAAACTGGTCCATAATACCACAGTTCATCCCAACGAATTCATTTTCGGCTGCGCGACCTATTTTTACAAGTTCAACCCGTTTCAGCATAGTTTTAAGCAGATCGTCGAGGGCAATAGCTGTTACGATTTCGATTGATGCTGAGGATGAGAGGCCCGCTCCATTAGGAATATCTCCCGAAAAAAGCATATCGAAACCCGGAACTTCAAAACCACGCTTAATAAACTGATCAATTACTCCCAAAGGATAATTTACCCATTCACTTCCATGTTTTACTGATAAATCGCTCAGGGGAACTTCTGCTTTATAACTGAAGTTTGTGGTGGCAAACCTCATTAGATTTTCGTTGTTTTTCCTGATTAAGAGATAAGTCCCGAAACTTAAGGCACATGGAAACACATATCCACCGTTATAATCTGTGTGTTCACCAATCAGGTTTACTCTACCTGGAGCAAAGAAAACTAAAGGTTCGCCATTTTTACTTCCATAAATATGGAGAAACTGCTCTTTTAATTTAATTACATCCATAAAGTGCGGTAATTGGGACGTAAAATTAATAAGAATATTCTTTACGGCTTATACAATTTTTGAATTGCACTGAAATAGTCGAATAATTGAGAAGAAATCAAATATGGTTAAAAGTATATAAGTAGTTTATTCAGCAAGAAATCTTTTTTAGCCGGACGTCCGAAACCCGAATTCCGAGTGCACGGAACCTATCCAGTTCATAGAATCTATAAGATTACCAGCTTGTAAATATTCAGAAGTTTTCATTTTGAGATACAGAAAACGAGATTTCGCTCCTTGAATCAGAACCCAGAACATCCGGAATTTTAACGACCGACATTCATAATATGGCATTCTGAAAACTCAGGTTTTCTGCTTTTTCTTCTTTGCAGCAGGGAATAATACATTATTTAATATAAGCCTGTATCCGGGAGAATTCGGAAACAGGTTCAGGTCGGTTGGCGGATCGCCGACACGGTGCTCATAATCTTCCGGATCATGTCCTCCGTAAAACGTCCAGGTTCCTTTGCCAAAATCGCCATGAATATACCGTGCTTCATCAAGGGCTTTGTTTTCGCCCATAATTATTACCTCGGGCTTTACACATTTTTTTTCGAAAGCGGTTGTTTGTCCCCTGAATCCACGAATCACCTGCATATGGTTCTGGCACAGCATGGTAGGTACAGGATCCCATTTTGCCGAAAAATCGAATAAAGTAAAAAAATCGTTGGTCGGACTCACTTTACGTTGCGTATTCACATCAATGGATGAAATTTCATATTCGTAAGGGTTTGTAACCAGGTTGAAATTCCTGAAGGCAAATGTATTATCGTAATTTAATTTCGATTGAGCAGTAGGATCCATTCCATCACCATCGAACATAACATCGCAAATATCAACACCTTCTGAAGCTAATGCTATATCATAACTATCAGGAGCCGAACACATTGAAAACAAGTAACCGCCTCCTGCCACAAATTCCCTTATCTTTTGAGCGACGGCAAGTTTCATTTGCGAAACTTTTGAAAAACCTAGCTTTGCTGCCATTTCTTCATTCGAGCGGACATCCTCTTTATACCATGATGCATTTCGATATGCAGCCCAGAATTTTCCGTACTGCCCGGTAAAATCTTCGTGATGAAGGTGCAGCCAGTCGTACAATGGAAGTGACCCGGTAATAAGTTCTTCATCATATACAATATCATAAGGTATTTCGGCATAGGTGAGAGCCAGGGTCACGGCATCATCCCATGGAAGTTTGTTCTTAGGGGAATATACAGCAACTTTCGGAGCTTTATTCAGCTTCACTTCGTCCATATTTACTTCGGGATCAGCAATCTCCTGCAGTATGGCTGTAGATTGCGCATCAGCGATCACCTCGCAACTTACACCCCTGATAAAACACTCATTTTCAATAATTTTAACATATTTAATCATAAATGACCCGCCCCGGTAATTGAGCAGCCAGCTCACTTCAACATCCTGCTGCAATATCCAGTATGCAATGCCATATGCCTTCAGGTGATTTTTCTGAGTCTGGTCCATTGGAATCAGCAAATACGCTGCCTGAACCCTGGCGAGTAATAAAATGAATGTAAGTATTAATAAAACACGCTTCATTGTTCTGGTTTTAGTAATCAACCTCAACTTTGAGATATTATTATCCTTTTCACAAATATTAACTTAACTTGAACAGAGGATACGATGGAATGTTTTGTTTGAAAAGGATAGAATCGAATGATCAGTGTAGCATGACTTTCAATAAAGTTGCCACAAAAATCAGAAGAGGTATACTGTCAGCCTGCATAAGTTCAAAAACTTAAAAGCTGGTTGGGCCCATGTCAGTCTCATCATCCATATTATTAAGCCTCGATTGCATGATAACGGTATTGGAAGAAGGCTGTTCGAAACCGGAATTAGGCTGAAGTGACATCCCCATAGCATCAATATTTAACCCGGCAACATCCTGGAAACGGGCAAAACGACTGATAAACTGAAGCCAGATTTCGTCGGTAGCGCCATTACGGTGCTTCGCAATAATGATTTGTGCTTTTCCTTCTGTGGAATTGCCTTCTTCATCCTCCATAATTTTATAATACTCAGGCCTGTATATAAAAAGCACAAGGTCGGCATCCTGCTCAATAGCCCCGGATTCGCGAAGGTCAGATAACTGTGGTTTTTTACTTCCCTGGGCGGTACTTCGTGTTTCGACCGAGCGGTTAAGCTGCGAAAGTGCAATAACCGGAATATTCAATTCTTTAGCAAGGCTCTTTAAGGATCTCGAAATGGCCGAAATCTCCTGTTCACGGTTTCCGCCACCTTTGCGATCACCTCCGGCGGTCATAAGTTGGATATAGTCAATAACCACCATTTCGATGTCATATTGTGCTTTCAACCGCCGGCATTTTGCCCTAAGTTCAAAAAGTGACAATGCCGGGGTATCATCAATATAAATAGGTGCGGTAATCAGTTTTGAGATACGTGCATTTAATTGTTCCCATTCGAAGTTCTGTAACTGACCGCGTCGAAGGTTGCTTGCCGATAATTCAGCCTCAGATGCCACCAAACGCGCAACCAACTGATCGGCAGTCATTTCAAGTGAGAAAAATGCAACAGCTTTCTTTGCCTCAACAGCCATATTCCGTGCCATCGAAAGCACAAAGGCTGTTTTTCCCATTCCAGGCCTTGCTGCAATAATAATAAGGTCACTCCTCTGCCAACCACCGGTAAGTTTGTCAAGATCAATAAAACCTGATGGAACTCCTGAGAATGATCCGTCGTTTTTACGTGCATTATCAATCTGGTTTAAAACTTTATGCACAAGTTCCGGCATAAGTTGCGCCTTTTTACGCAGGTTATTTTCGCTGATCGAAAAAAGGCTGCTTTCGGTTTCATCCAGTAAATCAAAAACATCCGTTGAATCTTCGAACGATTTCCGGATTGTATCCGTTGATATTTTTATAAGTTCGCGTTGAAGGAATTTTTGTTTCAGTATCCCGACATGGAACTCAATATTTGCAGAAGAGGCAATTCGCGAAGTCAACTGGGTAATATAAAAAGGGCCTCCGCACAATTCCAGTTTACCCATATTTCGGAGCATGTTGGTTACCGTGAGAATATCAACCGGTTCATTATTACGGAACAACATATTTATGGCCTCAAAAATAACCTGGTGCGATTCCTTATAAAAAACTTCGGGATTGAGCATGTCAATAACTGCTGCTACTGCATCTTTTTCAAGCATCAGCGCACCTAACACAGCTTCCTCCAGATCAATTGCCTGGGGTGGTAATTTGCCGTGTTCCTGAAATGCATCGCGGCCTATCGCCGGTCTTTTTATTGTTTTGCGCGATGCAAGCGCATCCGTTCTTTCATTCTCATCCATATGGGCCAAAAATAGATAAATTTCGATCTGATTTGCCGCTTCGGACGACAATAATTTATTAACAATGGATTGTATTTGCGGATTGAGGTTATGGTTTTAGGCAAAGTTCAAAGGTTTAAATGCCAGCGGCATTTAACAGGTATAGGTTTCTGGATTAATGGGTTTCCGGGTTTCCCCGCACCGAGCCGAGTTGCATGGTTTCGAGGATTCTGCGCACCAAGTGGAACCGAGGTGCAAGGTTTCAAGGTTTCCTTATACCGAGCCGAGGTGCATGTTTTCAAGGTTTCCGCGCAACAAGCGAAGCCGAGGTGCATGGTTTCAGGCGAACAAAGATTGTAGAAGAGACGAGATGTTCGCGCAAAACATTTTACCGGTCTATTCCGGGAAATGCAAAAAAAAAGACCGCCATAAAGGCAGTCTTCATTTTTAAAAAAGTTTAGTTCTTTTTATTTAGCGACCGGAGCAGCTCCCTGGTTCAGGTTGTTCTGTGGCATCTGCGCGCCGGTTGAAGCTTCTACAACGTTACCAATAATACGCAACTGAATGGAGGATACTTTAGCATTCGACATCACGGTTACGGTTTTATTTATGGGTCCGACACGTTTAGTATCGTATTTAACCTTGATAGAAGCTGATTTCCCCTTAAGGATAGGCTCACGCGGCCATTCCGGCACAGTGCATCCGCACGAAGATGATACATTTGAAAGAATCAACGGTTCAATACCGTTATTCTTGAATTTAAATTCACATGTACCATCACCATCCTTGGTAACGGTGCCGTAATCATGAGTGGTTTTTTCAAAAGTAATTACAGGTGCGTTGGGGTTTTGAGCAGGCTGTTGAGCAGTATTTTGCGCACTTACAGCAAAAGTCATAAGGATCGAAATCCCTAAAGTAACAAGTACTTTTTTCATGGTTTTATTGGTATTTAATTGTTAGATTTATATTATAATGGCAAATATAAAGCCAGAATTCACTTAACACGTGAAGGCTCAATTATTGTGCCAGTGTAAATAGCATTGACAAAATTATTAAATTTTAACCATATATAACTGATTTATTCACACTAATATTCTAAATTTGTTTAAAATTAACAATTACTTATGAAACAGATTACTTTTTTTATAATCTTATTACTAATGGGCGGATTATTATCAGCATGTTGCTCTGCCAAAAAAGCAGAAACAGCCCTGACTGACACGCAGGTATCGATGCCGGGCCCCAAAGTCATTATTTATCAAACCACCAAAGACTATTCACAACTGGTTCCAATAACTTTAAGTGAGGATGGAAAAACCATAGTATCGTATCCTGATGTGAAGGATGTTTACTACAATGGTAATCTGGCCTACCCAACCAAGCTAAACAAAGGGTTTCTGCTCGACAATCGTGGAATTGACAAAAATGCCGCTTTTATTAAACTCACATACGATGAATACGCCAAACTTACGGAAACACCTGCGCCGGGCGAATTAATGAATATGATCGTTGATAAGCAACCCATTAAAAGCATGTATAGTTGTGGCATTCGTTCGTCATTCAAGGATATTGAACAGGAATTGAATTCGAAAATTGACGCTGGCGATTTTTCCGCTTTTACGAAATTGAAATAAATTTAAGTTCCATCCATCAATTCTATATCGGGAGCTGGAATAAGTTCCTCATTCAAAAAGGAATACTGACAATTTCCCTCTTTTCTTGCTAAAATCATAATCATCAGATATATAGCCTGTTATGAACTGTAACTATATCTATTACTTTTCATGTTAATAACTTTTAACAAAAAATATGATTTATCTACATATAAAAGATTCAGCATATTTATAAAAATAGTAATTTTGTATTAAACTACGCTGGAATCAGTTCTTGATTCCGGGTTAAAAGAAGTCTTAACAAAGCTATCCATCATTGGAAAATTCAATCCCGCTTGTTAAATTGCTCGACGGCAGAAGTTTTTATTATGCCTTTCTGGCTGGAGCCCAACGCATTTTCGAAAACCAGAGTTTACTCAACAAAATCAATGTTTTTCCTGTAGCAGATGCCGATACAGGAACAAATCTGGCCAGTACAATGCGTTCAATTGTTGACAGTCCGATACCTACCAACAATGTTAAAATGGCAGCAAGTGCTCTTGCTGACGCGGCTTTGGTTGGTGCCCGTGGGAATTCCGGAATTATTTTCGCTCAGTTTCTTTATGGTTTTAGTAATGAAATTGAAAATGAAGAAAACCTGACTGTCGAAAATTTTTCCCGCTCCATTACCAAAGCAGTTACCTACGCTTACGAAGCCATTGCCAATCCTGTTGAAGGGACAATGATTTCGGTAATACGCGAATGGGCTGAGTTTATTAATGCCATGAAAGGCCTTATTGATGATTTTGTTGAGTTATTGATCAAAGCTTTCCAGGTAGCAAAGGACTCACTTGCTGATACAACCAGGCAGATGGAAGTTCTTGCCAAAGCTAATGTTGTGGATGCCGGAGCTAAAGGATTTGTATTATTTCTTGAAGGAATGATTGATTTTTTCAAGAACAGGCAAACGATCCGCCGCCTGGCTATTCCAATGAACGATATGATTCTGGATGAGGTTCAGACAGATTCGCATGAAGAAATTACACACCGTTATTGCTGCGAAGCTATGCTCGCGCTTGATTTTCACCCCGGAGAAACAAAAGAATCTCTTCGTAACGCTATTTCAGGATTAGGTGATTCCCTTGTGGTAGCTGGCTCAGAAAAACGCTTGCGGATACACATTCATTCCGATGAACCAATAAAGTTATTTGAAGCTATAAGCAAAAGAGCATCCATTTCTTACCAGAAAGTAGATGATATGGTGATGCAGCAGGAAATGTCGCACAACCGAAAATTTCCGATTGCTCTTGTAACGGATTCAACCTGCGATATTCCTCAATATCTGCTTGAGAAATACCAGATTAGTATGATACCGCTCACATTACAAATTGGTGCTTCTATGTATCTGGACAGGACTACCATTGCCAGCGAACAGTTTTATAATCTGCTTGAAACCTCCCCTGTTTACCCAACCACTTCGCAACCATCGTACAAAGATTTTATCAACAAATACTCATACCTGAGCTCCCATTACGAATCCACCATAGGAATACATCTGAGCAAACAACTAAGCGGAACATTTTCGAACAGTCAGCGTGCAGCTAAGGCTGTTAGTGAACAAAGTGGCAAGGAAATCAGCGTAGTGAATTCAAACCGCCTTTCAAGTGCTTTGGGTCTCACCGTGCTGCGTGCTGCTGAGGCCATCGAGAATGGCAAAACTCACAGCGATATAGTTGCAGCCATCGAAAGCTGGAATGATAAAAATCACATTCTCGTAAGTGCCAAAACTGTAAAATACCTTGTAAAAAGCGGCAGGTTAAGCCATTCGAAAGGCGTTTTAGGTAAACTATTGGGCGTTAACCCCATAATTTCCGTCAATAACGAGGGCAAAGCCTATACCTATGGAAAAGCGTACTCCGAAAAAGGAAGCATGAAACTGTTAATGAATGATGCATCTGCCCTGGTTGAAAAAGGTAAAATATGGGGATATTCCATTTCACATATTCGCAACCCTGAAACGGCTCATTGGTATGCTTCACAAATGGAAACGCTTACCGGCAAGAAGCCACTTTTTATCAACGACTGTAGCCCGGTTTTGGGTGTGCATGGCGGACCGGGAACGGTAGTACTTTCTATTATGGAAGAATAATTTTCGGCTTTATTTTCATTGGCTTTTGAGTGCCAATTCACCCTGAATTGTTGCTTAAAACGAAATTCCAAATCCCAAATTCAAAGAGCCAAATTCCAAGGCTTGGATCATTTAATTTTACTAAACTAAATCCATCTTATCTTCCCTTGGAATTTGGAATCTGAGACTTGAAATTTGGGTCTTTTAAAATCCCTTTTTCATCTCCATCTCTTTTCGTACTTTCGCCTCGTGTTCGATAGCGGTAAAGCTTTCGATTGAGTTTTTTATTATCTTTTGAAAACCTGTTACTTATATGATAACCCAGCAACTGATTAATCCTGCAAGCATCGTTATAGTCGGTGGATCGAACGATACGGCAAAACCAGGCGGCAAGGTTCTGAAAAACCTGATCGATAACCATTTCGGAGGCAGCCTGTATGTTGTAAACCCAAAAGAAGATAATATACAAGGAATAAAATGTCATAAAACCGTGGATGAGTTACCTCAGTGCGACTTGGCAATTCTAGCTATTGCTGCAAAATATTGTCCTGAAACAGTTGAAAAACTTGCAAGTGATAAACAAACCCGCGCTTTTATAATTCTTTCGGCAGGTTTTCATGAAGAAAGCGCAGAAGGCGCCCTACTCGAAGAAAAAATTGTTGCTACTGTTAATCATTACAATGCCTGTCTGATCGGCCCGAATTGTATCGGAATGATGAACCATCATCACACTTCGGTTTTCACCACTCCTATTCCAAAACTTGATCCGAAAGGCGTTGATTTTATTTCAGGTTCCGGCGCTACAGCGGTATTTATAATGGAAGCTTCCATTCCGAAAGGACTGACATTTTCGAGCGTGTATTCGGTTGGGAACAGTGCACAGTTAGGCGTTGAAGATGTATTGAAATACCTGGACGAAAACTATAATCCTGAAACAAGTTCGCAGGTAAAACTGCTCTATATCGAAAGCGTGAACAAGCCGGGTATGCTGTTGAAACATGCATCCTCGCTTATACGCAAAGGTTGTAGAATAGCTGCCATCAAATCAGGCAGTTCTGCTGCAGGCAGCCGGGCAGCTTCATCGCATACAGGTGCGCTTGCCAGTCCGGATGTAGCGGTAGAGTCTCTATTCAGGAAAGCAGGTATTGTCCGCTGTCACAGCCGTGAAGAACTGGCTTCAGTTGCAAGCATATTTATGCATAAGCCATTAAAAGGCAAAAATATAGCTATTATTACTCATGCAGGCGGACCGGCTGTAATGCTTACTGATGCCTTATCCGATGGCGGACTCGAAATTCCTCACCTTGAAAATCCTGCTTTGCTTGCGAAATTATTTCCAGGATCTTCAGTTGCAAATCCTATTGATTTTCTGGCAACAGGTACAGCTGAGCAATTAGGCTATATTATTGATGCTTGCGAAAATGATTTTACGAATATTGACGGGATGGCTGTAATTTTTGGAAGTCCCGGCCTCTTCGATGTATTTGATGTATATAAACTGCTTGACGAAAAAATGCGTAGCTGCAGAAAACCTATTTATCCGGTTCTTCCATCTGTCATTAATGTTAAGAAGGAAATTGAGTATTTTATCAGCCTCGGTCGGATTAATTTTCCTGACGAAGTCAACTTTGGAAACGCTTTGTGCAAAGTTTATAATACTCCCGCACCTGCTCCTGAACGAATTGCACAGCCGGAGATTGATACCAAAGCCATCCGTGCTATTATCAGTAAGGCCGAAAATGGCTATTTACACCCTAAAAAAGTCCAGGCCTTGTTTGACGCTGCCGGAATTCCCAGTGCCGGCGAAGCCGTCGTAACAACTAAGGAAAGTGCCATAAAAGCCGCTTCGGAACTCGGCTTGCCGGTTGTAATGAAAGTGGTTGGGCCGGTTCATAAATCGGATGTTGGAGGTGTGGTATTAAATATAATGGATTTCGACCAGGTTGCACTTGAATTTGACCGGATGATCCGGATTAAAGATACGACGGCTATTCTGATTCAGCCTATGCTCAGCGGGCATTCGGTGTATATAGGAGCCAAGCAGGAACCCAAATTCGGGCATATGATACTTTGCGGCTTAGGTGGCATCTATATCGAAGTGCTGAAAGATGTTCAATCCTCGCTTGCACCGGTTTCGAAAGAAGAAGCGGGAGATATGATTACCCGGTTGAAGAGCTACAAAATCATTCAAGGTGTACGTGGGCAGGAAGGCCTTAATGAGCAACTTTTTGCTGATGTGATTACAAGGGTTTCAGCACTTTGTCTGGCTGCCCCGGAAATCGCAGAAATGGATATCAATCCTTTGATGGGAAATATGAAGATGCTGAAAGCTGTGGATGCAAGAATACGGATTGAGAAATGAGCAGTATGGATTTTTTGATTTTCGTTTCTGTTTTTTCATTCACAGAGCAAGGTCGTTGAAAAAAGCCAAAACAAGGTCAAATAAGGGTTTCCAGAGTCCAGAGTTCTGAGAAGCGAAATTTTGAAATCAAAATCTGGAGATATATCAAGGATAACAAGCATTTTCAATAAAAAATTATCGCATGACCTCCCGGTTATATGTATTCACTATCTCTACCATATCTTCCCAATGCAGGGTATGAGGTCGGTTTAGGTATGCCACTACACCTGCTGCCGGAAATCCCGCAAGGAAAATCCACGATGCTCCACCCTCACCTGTTAATGCCAGGCCGATAAACCCTACCGCCATCAACCCAATGAAGGCAATTTTACGCGACTTGTTCATGTTTTTCCCTGTAAATTTTGCGGCCAGCGCCTTTGCCGCAGGAGTTTCATTGAGAAAAGAATCCGAAAATTTCTGAAGTGAAGACGCAGAAACCGGCTTTAGTGTATCACTGCCGATAGAAAAAAAGTAGCCGAAGTTTTCCTGTTTCCCCATTGTAACCTGGTTTTCGATAACCATATTGTTATGGTATACCTGGCCGGTGGAATCGTATCCTATATATTCGATCCAACCGTTAAGCTGAGGTATGATGCGGTACAGGTAAAAATCCATTTCACCTTCAACTACCTTCTCGGCAAAAACATAATTCTGTGCCGAGACCCTGACGGCCCGGTAATGCTTTCCATCCATATCGAGCGCATAAATACGACTTGCAGGATAGAGGCGTCTGGGATGTGTCCAAACCGAAACCAGCTGATCGGTAAAATTCCTTCTGATATATGCATAATCGCTCATCGGATCGGTTGGCGAATTCCAAATCACGGCAGGTTTGTAATCAATAAAAGGGATATCGCCGCGATCGGCATCAGGTTTCGATAAAATTCTGCTTGTATCACTAATTTTTGCGGCTGAATCAGATGTATTATATCCAATTACAATCTGTCCTTCAGAAATAAGCGGCAGCAAAGTAAAAACGGCAAATATGCTTATGCCTCGTAACATTTGAAAAATTAAGGAGACAAATGTAATCATCTTTCTGCATAGCACAATTCTTCTACCTTTGCGCAAATTTTCAGTTTATGAAGAAGAATGACCTTGTTTTTACCGCCCTGATTGTGGTAACAATCGTCCTGTTTGTTTTTATTCCTAATGTTACTGATTGGTACATGCTGTTCAATAAGGAACACGGAATGATTATGAGTTTCTTTAAATTTGCATTGCTGGCAACGCTTGGCGAAGTAATTGCACTTCGAATCAAGACCGAAAACTACAATGAACCGGGTTTCGGGATTATTCCGCGCATGATCGTTTGGGGATTTCTTGGCCTGGCTATCAATCTTGCATTCAATATTTTTGCGACCGGTGCGCCTGCTTTCCTGGCATATATGGGTTTAAAAGAGGCTCCCCAGGCAATGGCCAGAAGTTTCTCAGGACTAAAATTACTGGATGCTTTTACCATTTCCACTACCATGAATATGATCTTCGCTCCCGTTATGATGACTTTTCATAAAATAACTGATACTCATATTATTGCAACAGGCGGAACTGTAAACGGGCTGCTGAAACCAATTCCTTTCGGACCGATTCTGAAAAACATGAACTGGGATGTAATGTGGAATTTTATCTTTAAGAAAACGATTCCATTTTTCTGGATACCTGCTCATACCATAACATTTCTTCTTCCAGCTGAATTCAGAGTATTATTTGCAGCATTATTAGGTATTGCACTCGGATTGATTTTGGCAATTGGCGGGCAGAAGGCAAGAAAATAAGCTACTTAAAGATAGAAACAGGTTCCATTTTCATGAATCACTTATTAATTAATTTGAAGATGGCATTATACAAAAAACTTCTGTTTCAATAAGCTCTAATACTAATATATATGAAATTTTTCTTCTTCGCTACCACTCTGATTGTATTTTCATGTTGTGTTCAAGCCCAAAAATTAAGTTCTTTTACAAGCGATTCCTTAAAAGTTGGCGTAAATACACAGAACAATCATGATATTATAGCTAAAGCTACAACCTTCAAAACAAATATTTACAAGGCTTCCCCACTTGATTCCAGTTTATTATTGGTACAATTAAGAAAGATGAATAAAAAGCAAACACTTTTTACCAATACCGGCGAAATATGTGCGTTCAACATTGGTAATAATTCAAGAAAATGGTTTTTCCCGGTTCAATATGGAAGCATTTATTTTCAGCAGTTTGGCAATATGCTATTTCAGGAATCAGCTTTTATAAGCACACGTATTAATATCTTAACCGGAAAACCAATGTGGAACTCGGGTGTAAAATTTTATTATGTAAATGAGAAACTCGGAATTGGAATTGGTTACAAACAAACAACTCAACCTAAATCCAACGGAAAGCTTCAAGGCATTAGTCTTAATGATGGAGAGAAAATATGGCAACGCTATGTTGATCACGAATATGGCTGGAACGGACTTATTTCTGACAATGATACATCAGTTACTATTATCAGCTCAGGCTTACATTCAGTTTCATTGTCAGATGGTTCTGGTTGGGATTACGGAGCAGTAACCGGTATTGATGATTATACATCGCAGGTTGCAGCTGCAGCTACCGGGATAGCATTGGGTATTTTAACAGGCGTAGTGGTTGTTCCTGTTGGTCATGATATTATTACCAATATTGTTTCGAATGTGCTTCAAATTGATGACTATTATTATATTGCAACTAAGGATAAAATAGCCTGCATTAACAATATTAACGGCACCTGCAAATGGATCAACGGCTTTGAGAAAGGTTTTGCCAGCAATTCCGAAATTTTTACTCACGACAGCCTGCTTTTGATGGTAAATTTCGGTTATGGTTCTTTAGGCAACCACAATGTCAACATTGGAAAGCCATTCATAGCAGCGTATTCAATAGAAACAGGAAATCAACTTTTCATGAACGTTGTATCGGAAAAAAGGAAGGACGGCATTCAAAGTTATACTATTAAAGATGACGAAATTTGGCTCGCATTTACTGACAGGATAGCAAAATATTCATTGAGAACCGGCGAATTAATTTATAGTAATCAAACGCTGCTAAATAACACCAGCACTAATATTTTCTATTTCGTTGATGATGGTGTGTACGTTGACAATGACATTTATGTGTTACCAATTCAAGATAAATTTAAGGAAGCAAAATTTGTGTACATCTCTAGCGATAGTATAATGGTTGTAAATGAACATATTATGGAGCAACATATCTATTCTATAAACGAGGTATATGTTAAATTATTAGATAATGGAGATGGAATTAGTTTGCTGTCAAGAGGAGATGATTGGCTTCTGATCGACGCAGCTAATCAGAAACTGGCCCGACTTGATGCAGGACAAAAACCATTTTTTTCAGACTATAAACTTATCTACACAAAAGCTAGCAGTTTGTTCGAAATTGATTTGAATCCGATAATAAGGGAATAGTGCTGGATACAATTGATCTTCAAATATTTAATCAGGATCAATTCTGTATTTTAGTGAAGTGATGAAAAGATATTTTTGAATTGACATAAGTTTCAAGCTTAAGCCAGTAGTTGGTAACTCATTTAAAAATCGCCCCCCTTTTCCCGCACAAAAAACAATAATTTCAACAAACCGCAGTATTTCCGAAAATCAAAAAAAATATTTTCGTTTTCTCTTTATTTTCCCAATCCTATTTCTAATCTTTGTGAATTGTTTAATACCCACAACCCTTTTGCGTAATTAATTCATTCTGAGATGAAAACAGCCATTAAAGACACCCCTATAGATTTCGATATCGTAAATGACAAGATGAAAGAGCTGAATGTTCCGGTAGTCGGAAAAGCCACCATCAGGGAAATAAAACGCCTTGTCGATAATATTGAAACGGCTTCGGGCAAGAAGTTTATTCGCATGGAGATGGGTGTACCCGGTTTGCCTCCTGCCCAGGTTGGAACCGATGCCGAAATTGAAGCATTGCAAAGGGGTGTTGCGGCTATTTATCCTGATATTGATGGTATACCACCTTTGAAAAAGGAGGTTTCACGATTTGTTAAAAATTTCCTTGATATTGATGTGGATCCTGCCGGGTGTATCCCGACGGTTGGTTCCATGCAGGGCGGTTTTGCCTGCTTTATGACGCTTTCGCGTATGCACAAGGAAAAGGATACAACCTTATTTATCGATCCGGGTTTCCCTGTTCACAAGCAGCAGCATAAGGTTTTGGGCTATAAATTCGAGAGCTTTGATGTGTACGAATACCGTGGCGAAAAGCTACGTGAGAAGCTGGAATCCTATTTTATAAAGGGAAATATACATTCGGTGTTGTATTCAAATCCCAATAATCCTTCCTGGATTTGTTTCAACGATATGGAGCTGAGGATTATAGGTGAGCTGGCCAATAAATACGATGTTGTAATAATGGAAGACCTGGCCTATTTTGGCATGGATTTCCGTAAGGACTACAGCAAACCCGGTGTGCCGCCGTACCAGCCAACAGTTGCAAAATACACTGAAAATTACGTACTTCTTATTAGCAGTTCTAAAGCATTCAGCTATGCCGGGCAACGTATCGGTATGATGGTGATCAGCAATAAATTGTTCAATACCAGAGCCGAGGACCTGTTAAGATATTACTCAAGCGACCAGTTTGGCCGGGCTATGATTTTTGGAACCGTATATTCTTTAAGCTCAGGGACGGCTCACTCGGCGCAATATGCTCTGGCCGCCATGCTGAAAGCTGCCAACGAAGGTAAATTCAATTTTGTTGAGCAGGTTAAAGAATACGGCGAAAAAGCTAAAATCATGAAGAAGTTATTCCTCGATAACGGTTTTCATATTGTTTATGATAAAGATATTGACCAGCCAATTGCCGATGGTTTTTACTTTACTATTGCCTATCCAGGTTTCGATGGGCCCGATCTGATTGAAGAACTTCTGTATTACGGTATCAGTGCCATTTCGCTCTCTATTACAGGTAGTGAACACAGCGAAGGACTTCGGGCCTGTGTTTCACTCGTTAAACGCACCCAATTCCCTGACCTGGAATTCAGGCTGAAGAAATTTCATGAGCATCATCCGGTTGAGTAAACAGCATTTCGAATTTCAAGATTCTTTATTCAAAAGAGTTTTTACCACAAAGAACACAAAGAAGGCGCAAAGAACGCAAAGAGTAATTACATGATAAATTTCTTTGTGTACTCTGTGAAAAATCTTTGAGACCTTTGTGGTTAATTCCTTTATAGTATTTGAGCAAAATGGCAGGTTCCATTTTTTAAATACCGGTTCCTGGTTTTCATAATAATTCAATTCCAATATTTTGCCGACATTCCAGCCCAAACTTTAGTAAGTTTGCAGGTAAGAATGCACTTTTTTTCAACCATTTAAAACCTTTTAAAATGAAAAGGAATTTTACAAAATTACTATTGCCTGCATTGGTATTCCTGTTTACTTTCGTTTTTCAAACAACTAAAGCTCAATGGAATACAAACACATCCGTTAACCTGCAGATTTCAGGGCTTCCGACTGCAGATATGCAGGCGGTTTCAACTACTGACAATAAACTGTGGGTTGCATTTTACCACGAAAATGCAGGCAACTATGATATGCGGGCACAACTGTTTGATGCTGATGGCAATAAACTGCTGGGACCTGACGGGGTATTGGTAAGCAATCAGACATCGGGTTCCGCCACTTTTGTTTTTAATGTTTGTATTGACGCATCCAATAACCTTATTGTGGCAATGCAGGATCAACGAAGCGGTGGGATGCAGGCATATGTATATAAAATTTCGCAGACCGGCACACATTTATGGAGTAATACCGGCGTATTGCTTGGCGCCGGCTTAGCTCCTTATCCTGCCGGACTCAGCAACGGCGAAGTAGTAGTGACCTGGAATTCAGATATAAGTAATACGCTCAGTCTTCAAAAAATATCTGCTGCCGGAACATTAGTCTGGACAAACCCTGTTTCAATACTGGTTGGGACAAGCACAACCACACGTGGCCAGATTGTTGCTAACCTGAACAATAAATTTACCATGGTTTATCAGAAAAATGCAGGCGGAATTTCGACAAATTTATATGCCCAGCTTTTTGATAATTCTGGTACTGCTTTGTATGCTCCTTTACAGATTTGCAATCAAACAACAGCCGGGTATCGTTATTACTCCATTGCGGCAGAGGGCGATACAACCTATTTCGGATATTACAGTTCAACAGGTTTAAGGTTTAACTCATTTCTTCAGCGCATAAACCCGAACGGTACAATTCCCTGGGGCATGAACGGTTCAGCTTTCAATACAAGTACAAGTGGCAGTGATTATTACCAGATGACAACAAATATTAACCTGACTCCAGGTTCTCCTTATGCCTGGTCAGTTTGCACTTTTAGCGATCCTAACCAGGTTCACTATGGTATTTACATGCAGAAATTCCTTAAAAGTACGGGAGCACGGCAATTCACTGACCAAGGAAAGGCAGTTTACCCGGTGGGTTCAATTAACAACCAGCACGCAGGAAATCTGCAATTGTACAACGACCAGCCTTTATTCATGTCATACGATGACAACTATAAACTTTATGTTACAAAGCTGGATGGGAACGGAAATTTTGTTTGGTCATACAACCGTACCGAAATCAGTTCAACAACTGCAGGTGCCGGCAATCCGAAGGGAAGATATGATTTTTGCCGTGTTGGACCTGACAGGTTTGCCGGAATCTGGACTGAGGATCGTGGTACTGCTGATCTTGGTTACGTTCAGGGAATTTCCCAAAACGGACTATTCGGTATTGATGTAACCACACAGGGAGCAGTTCCCGCTGTTATAAACACCGGTAATGGCTCTCTTCAGCTGTTGGCAACGGTATTTCCTTCCTATGCAAGTCAGCAGGCGAATTGGAGTATAACTCCCGGAACAGGAATGGCAAATATAAGTGCATCCGGCCAAGTTACAGCAATAGCAGATGGCACAGTTTGGGCTAAAGCAATTGCTGTTCAGGATAATACTGTAAAAGACTCTTTATTGATTACTATTTCGAACCAGGTTCCTGTTGCACCAGATGTAATAACCTTGCCAGCAGACAATTTGGAATGGTTTTCGGCAACTCTGAACGGTTCAGTCGACGCCAATTATTTCAACAGCACTTCGTCATTCGAATGGGGGCTGACCAATGCCTATGGCAATACCGTTTCAGCCTCACCCTCAGTAGTTACCGGGGGAAGCGCAACACCAGTTTTTGCAGAACTCACCGGCCTGACTCATTCAACAACATATCACTATCGCTGCAAAGGTGTTAATATCGCCGGAACCTCCTACGGACAGGATCTAACTTTTACAACCGATTGTTATCTTAGTGGTTCAATTGGGCCAATCACTGGAATATCAACTTTATGCGTCAATACCAATTCGGTGGTATATAGTATTCCGGCATTTGCAGGAGCAACCGGCTATACATGGACAGTACCAGCCGGAGCGACAATAGTTTCAGGAAATAATACAAATTCAATAACCGTTGATTTTTCAGCCTCGGCACAAACAGGAAATATTACTGTTTTCGCTACTGATGGTGCATGTTACAGCGCGACTTCGGCGCCTTACACAGTAATAGTTAATGCCACTCCTGTAATACCTGGAAATATAAGCGGAATGCAGATCGTTTGCGAAGGCGACCAGGGCTTGGTTTATTCCGTAACAGCTGTACCCGGTGCATCAAGTTATTCGTGGACAGTTCCACCGGGCGCAGTGATTGTAGCTGGTACTACTACAAATTCAATTACAGTTAATTATCCTGTCGGGAGTTTACCAGGTACTATTACAGTTTCAGCCAGTAATGAGTGTGGGGTGGGCATGCCATCAAATCCGCTACCTATTGATATTGCTCCATTGCCGGGAACTCCAGGTTTGATAACCGGACCGGTTCAATTATGTGCCGGGAACTCGAATGTCACATATTCGGTTCAGGCAGTCACAAACGGATTTGACTATGTTTGGAGTGTTCCGGTCGAGACAACAATTGTAAGTGGCGGAAATACCAACCAAATTACTGTTCAATTTCTGTCTGCTTTAACAGGAAACATCTCTGTTTATGCTACCAATGGCAATTGCCTGGGGCAAACTTCCCCTCAATTACTTATTACTGTTAATCCAATCACTTCTACTCCTGATATAACAAGACATGGTGATACATTAGTGAGCAGTGCCGGTTCAGGTAACCAATGGTACCTCGATGGAGCTATTATTCCAGGCGCAACAGGCACAAAGCACATTGCTGTTTATACAGGAGTGTATTCCGTAATAGTGACACTGAATGGCTGCAGTTCAGCCCCTTCTGACGGCATCCTTGTAATACCTGTTTCGGTCAGCGAACATTCCGTCGCAAACACCTTTGAAATTTATCCGAATCCGAATAACGGGCAGTTTGAGATAAAATTTGAGATGGTGGAAAATTCGGAATATATTCTGGAGATTTTTGATCAAACCGGCAAATCAATTCTGAAAGAAGAGAAAATTTTCTCTATTGAAAAGAATACAAAGCAAATTAACCTGAAAAACACTCCTCCAGGTTCATACCTGTTTGTGCTGCGATCCGGTGACAGCATAGTTTCGAAGAAAATATTTATTGTAAAATAATTTCGATTTTGAATTTTAAAACAGGCTGTCAAATATTGGCAGCCTGTTTTTTTTAACCCCGGAATCATTGAAAACGGATGGTGATAATTATGTGTTTTTCAAAATTATACATATCGAAATTGGGCGATCAGTTTATAATCTTACATAGAAAACTATCAAATCGTCAATATCTTAACCAAATAAATATCAAACAATTTAAACTCATTTTAAATTACACAATTAATTCACGATTGTCCTATAAAAATTACTTCATACATGCAATAAATATCTAACTTCGCCCCCATAATTCAGTGAAACTCTTAATAATTATGGCAAAAATAAAAGGCGAAATTGTCGTTGACATCGAAAGGTGCAAAGGATGCGAAGTCTGCGTTCCGGCTTGCCCCGAGAATGTTATAGCTATGGCAAAAGCAGTTAACAGAAAAGGATACCATTATGCAATGCCTACCAACGATTTGTGCACTGGTTGTACAAACTGTGCGGTGGTATGTCCTGATGGCGCTATTACGGTTTATCGCAAAAAATTTATTGATCAAGCATAAAAACTAACCTAAGGATGAAAGAATTACGGTTAATGAAAGGAAATGAGGCTTTTGCCGAAGCTGCAATCCGCGCCGGAGCTGACGGGTATTTCGGATACCCGATCACGCCTCAGTCGGAAGTAATGGAATACCTGATGGCGCAGAAAACACACGAGCGTACGGGTATGGTCACACTGCAGGCTGAGAGTGAGATAGCTGCTATAAATATGGTTTACGGTGGTGCCGGATGCGGAAAACGTGTCCTCACTTCATCTTCGAGCCCTGGAATAAGTTTAAAACAGGAAGGAATCTCCTACATAGCCGGATCAGAGCTTCCCTGCCTGATCCTCAATGTTGTTCGTGGCGGCCCGGGTTTAGGGACTATTCAGCCATCGCAGAGCGATTATTTCCAGAGCACAAAAGGCGGTGGACATGGTGATTACAAACTCATCGTTCTGGCACCCGCATCCGTACAGGAAATGGCTGATTTTGCAGGACTTGGATTCGAACTGGCATTCAAATACCGTAACCCGGTTCTCGTGCTTTCTGACGGAGCAATTGGCCAGATGATGGAAAAAGTGGAACTGGATGAGCAACAACCCCGATTGACGATTGAAGAAATAAAGCAGAATACACCCTGGGCAACCATCGGAAAAACTCCTGACAGAGAACGTAACATCATCACTTCCCTCGACCTGGATTCACTGAAAATGGAGCAACATAACCATAAACTCCAGGAAAAGTACCGCGAAATCGAGAATAATGAAGTCCGTTACGAAAAGATAAACTGCGAAGACGCCGAATACGCTTTTGTAGCTTATGGCACCAGTGCCCGTATATGTCAGAAGGCCATTCAACTGGCTCGTGCCGAAGGAATTAAAGTCGGACTTATGAGACCAATTACTTTATTCCCTTTCCCAAAACAGGCAATAAAAGACATGACATCGCGTGTAAAAGGAATTTTGTGCGTCGAAATGAGTGCCGGACAAATGATAGAAGACGTTCAACTGGCCGTTGAAGGCCGCGTAAAAGTGGAGCACTTTGGCCGCTATGGCGGAATTGTACATTCCCCATCAGAAATAGTGGATGCATTGAAGAAACAAATTATAGGAGGATAGGAAAATGGCAGAATTTAAAACAAACCCTGAAATACTGCAACCGGAAAACCTGGTTTATAAACGTACCGACCTTCTCACAAAAAATGCACTCAGCTATTGCCCTGGCTGTGGACATGGTACTGCTCACCGGATAATTATGGAAGTTATCGAAGAAATGGGTATTCAGTCCGAAACCATTGGCGTAGCTCCGGTTGGATGCTCGGTACTGGCTTATGAATTTATGAATATTGATATGACACAGGCAGCTCATGGTCGTGCACCGGCAGTTGCTACAGCCATTAAAAGACTATTTCCCGAAAAATTTGTATTCACTTACCAGGGCGATGGCGACCTTGCCGCAATCGGCACAGCTGAAACTATCCATGCCTGCAACCGTGGTGAAAATATGACCATCATATTCATAAACAACGGTATTTACGGCATGACCGGCGGGCAAATGGCTCCTACCACACTTCCCGGAATGAAATCGAGCACATCACCCTACGGACGCGACGTGGCCACCATGGGTAACCCGTTGAAAATGACGGAACTCGTTGCAACTTTACCAGGAACAATATATGTAACGCGCCAGGCTGTTCATACACCTTCTGCTGTTCGCAAAGCAAAAAAAGCGGTTCGTAAAGCCTTCGAAAACCAGAAACTGAATAAAGGACTCTCTTTTGTCGAAATTGTTTCGAACTGCAACTCAGGCTGGAAAATGAACCCTCTTCAGTCGAATGAGTGGATGGTTGATAATATGTTCCCCTTCTACCCTCTTGGTGATATTAAAGTGAATGACGATAAATAGTTTTCAGCACTTTCAAAATAAGCTTTAAAAAATAAAACGATGACCGAAGAAATAATCATAGCCGGTTTTGGCGGACAAGGCGTTCTCTCAATGGGAAAAATCCTTGCTTACTCCGGGGTAATGCAAAATAAAGAAGTCAGCTGGATGCCGTCGTACGGACCCGAAATGCGCGGTGGAACAGCGAATGTAACTGTGATCATCAGCGACGAGCGCATTAGTTCACCCATTTTGAATGCCTACGATACTGCAATTATTCTCAACCAGCAATCGATGGATAAATTCGAGAATACAGTAAAACCAGGTGGATTGCTCATCTACGATCCAAATGGCATTATACGCCATCCCGAAAGGAAAGATATTAATATCTACACGATTGAAGCTGCTGAAAAAGCAGGCAAACTAGGTCTTTCGAAAGTATTCAACATGATTGTTCTGGGAGGTTTCCTTAAACTGAAACCGATTGTGGATATGGAATATATTCATAAAGGATTGGAGAAATCACTTCCGGCCAGGCATCATGTTATGATTCCTGAAAACGAAAAAGCAATCGAAACAGGAAAAGGACTTATTACACCCGTATTGATACTTAACTAGGTAATCTCCTTTAACTTATGGTCACTGAAAACTGTCATTGAAAAATGGCAGTTTTTTTTTGTGTATCTCCCGGAATGCACTCCTGATAGTTGCGAATGTACCGAAAACATTACTTTTGCAAAATGAATTACAAGGCGGATCAACTGAAAAAATTTCTTGAAGAAAAAGTCCATTTCTATAACCGGCCTTCATTTATTACCAATGATCCGATTTGCATTCCACATCTTTTCACAAAAAAAGAAGATATCGAAATTGCGGGGTTCCTTTCGGCTACATTAGCCTGGGGACAAAGGGTGACAATCATTAATAAAAGTCGTGAATTAATGAAACGGATGGATAATTCACCGTTCGGATTTGTGTCACAGGCTTCCGGAAAGGAAATAAATTCATTGGCTGACTTTGTACACCGTACCTTCCTGGGCGATGACTGTATTTATTTTATACATGCTTTGCAGCAGATTTATACAACTAATGGCGGACTTGAAACAGTTTTCAATGTTGGTTTTGCGGAAAATAAAACTATTAAAAATTCAATCAGCCATTTCAGGAAAGTATTTTTCAGTTTTGAACACCTTCACCGCACCCGAAAGCATGTTCCTGATCCCATGAAAGGTTCTGCATCAAAACGCATCAACATGTATCTGAGATGGATGGTCAGAAACGATAAGAATGGTGTAGATTTCGGCATCTGGAAAAATATAAGCCCTTCATATCTGATGTGCCCTCTCGATCTTCATTCGGGTAAAATTGCCAGAAGGTATGGACTGCTTAATCGCAAACAGGATGACTGGCAGGCAGTTGAAGAGTTAACAGATCATCTGCGTACCTTTGACCCTGCGGACCCTGTTAAATATGATTTTGCCCTTTTCGGAATGGGAGTAAACGAAAAATTCAATAAATAAGATTAGATGGAAATAAATGATATTCAAACTATTGTAAAAGAAAAGCAAGCTGTTCTGCTATACTTTTATAACGATAGCTGCGCACCCTGTAAAGTATTGCGTCCCAAGGTGCAGGAATTAGTAGAAACTGAATTTCCGGAAATGGAATTCGTTCTGATTAATACTGAACTTTATCTGGCAACAGCTGCCGAATACGGTATTTTTGCTTCGCCGACCCTCCTGGTCTTCTTTGAATCAAAAGAATATATAAGAGAGAGTAAAAACATATCAATCAGTGAATTATACGAAAAAATAAATCGGATTTATAAGATGATCTTTTAATGCAACTTCAAAATTTGATTTATAGTTTGCAGAAACGGTAGAAACTTCTTTCTGTCTTCGTTCTAATTTAATAATATCTTCCGATCTTTACCAAGCATTCAATTAAAGTTAATTCATGAACAATCTGTAATTATTGCTGTTTTAATGTTTAATAATCCATAAAAATAATTAAACACGATAATACTACAACTATGAAAATCATACCAATTGCAATTGTACTTTTTTTTGCCACTATGGTTGGTTTCGCACAGCAAACTAACTTTCACAGTTTTAAAACCAAAACCATAGACGGTACGCCTTTTGATTTGGCCAGCCTGAAAGGCAAAAAAGTTCTTGTTGTCAACACGGCTTCAAAATGTGGAAATACTCCGCAATACAAAGATTTACAAGCACTTTACCTCAAATATGGCGGTGACAAATTCGTGATCATAGGATTCCCTGCTAATAATTTTATGAGCCAGGAGCCCGGGACAAATGCTGATATAAAGCAATTCTGTACGGAAAATTACCAGGTAACCTTCCCGATGATGCAGAAAATATCAGTGAAAGGTGACGATATTGACCCAATCTACAAATGGTTGACTACCAAAGCTCTGAATGGCAAAATGGATGCCGAGGTGAGCTGGAATTTTCAAAAATTTATGATAGATGAAAAAGGAAACCTAGTTGATATGGCTTCGCCAAGGACTAAACCAACTGATGATCAGATTGTAAAATGGATTACCGGCAAATAACAGTGCAACCTGGAATCTGAAATATAATACCGAACCGGTTTTGAGAAATCTAAACCGGTTTTTTATTTTCATGAAAGCTGACGAGTTTTAAACTGAAGCAGATTGAGTCCCGCAAAACACCGTTTTTAATTGTTTTTCAGATATTTATAAAGTTGCAATACACGAATTTAACCATAATAACTTTTAAAGCACATTTATAAATTTGGTCTGAATTGAGTCTCAAAACATCAAAGATTAGTCTTGTAAAGATAATATTGCATATTTTTATAGTTCGAATTATTTTACAAATTATGGAGAATTTCAAGACCTCACAAACCGCACTAAATGTTCTTACGGCATTTGCCATCGAAACGCAGGCTATTCAAAAATACCTTTGGTACGCAAAAATAGCAACCAAAGAAGGATACCAGCAGATGGCAGCGATCTTTACCGAAACTGCCGAGCAGAAAAAATCACACACTAAAACATTATTCCGCTTTCTAGAAGGGTGTGAACTCGAAATCACCTCAACTTTTAAAGCCGAACCTTTGGGAACAACTCCCGAAAACCTGAAAGCCGCTGCAGAAGCAGAAAGTATTCAGACAAATACTCTATTTTCTGAATTTGAAAAAGTTGCATGGGAAGAAGGATATAAGCAAGTTGCTACAAAACTGAAACTTTTCAGGCAGATAAAGGAATTTTATGCCGAACGCTTCGAAAAACTTGCGCAAAATATCGAAAACGGAACCGTTTTCAAAAAGGATAAAAAAGTAAAATGGATTTGCCGGAAATGCGGCCTGATTTACGAAAGTGATCGTGCTCTGAAGAATTGTCCCGGTTGTGAGCACCCTCAGGCATATTTTGAAATTCTTGCCGAAAATTATTAGCACTTTGCAACATTGAAACCCTTATTTTTGTTACTTATATTAAATACGCTTTAAAATACCAGGCATGCCAGTTAAAACAGCAAAATCCAGACACAAGGAAACCACACAACCTTTTAATAAAGAACAGATTCTGAATGATTACCGCCTTGCAAACGAAAGCAGGCAAGCCAGTTTATTGGGACGCCGTGAAGTTCTTACAGGCAAAGGGAAATTCGGAATTTTTGGCGATGGCAAGGAAGTTGCACAATTGGCGATGTCCAGGGTTTTCCGCAATGGCGACTGGCGATCGGGCTATTACCGCGATCAAACGTTTATGCTTGCTGCCGGGTTGATGAGTATTGAAGAGATTTTTGCCCAGATATATGGTGATACGGATGCACAATTCAATCCCATGAATGCCGGTCGGTTGATGAACAATCATTTTGCAACGCGCAGCCTGGATGACAAAGGGCAATGGAAAAACCTGACAGAACAGAAAAATTCTTCCGCTGATATTTCTCCGACCGCAGGCCAGATGCCCCGTTTACTGGGTCTTGCGCTTACTTCAAAATTATTCCGTGATAATCCAGCTTTGGCACACCTAACCCAAATCTCTAGAAACGGCGATGAAGTTGCATTCGGAACTATTGGCGATGCCAGCACCAGCGAAGGTCATTTCTGGGAAACCATCAATGCTGCCGGTGTTTTACAGGTGCCCATTGCGATGTCAGTCTGGGACGATGGGTTCGGAATATCCGTCCCCAATAAGTTGCAAACTACTAAATCGAGTATTTCGGAAGTACTGAAAGGATTTGAGAAAACGGAAACTAAAGATGGGTTTTTAATACTGACTGCTAAAGGCTGGGATTATGCCGGTTTATGCAAAGTATACGAACAAGGCACAGAGTATTGCCGTAAAAATCATGTACCGGTTTTGTTTCATATTACAGAAGTAACACAACCACAGGGACATAGTACTTCCGGTTCTCACGAGCGCTACAAATCTGCTGAGCGCCTCGAATGGGAAAAAGAATTCGACTGTATTCAGCAGATGCGTAAATGGATTGTTACTGAAAGAATCGCATCAGGTGAAGAGCTAGATAGCATTGAAAAAGAAGCTGTTGAACGAGTAAAACAAGCTAAGAAAAAAGCCTGGAACAATTACCAGAAACCGCTGAACCAGCTCCGGGATGAATTCCTAAAAATAGCAGATGTAGCTACCTGCAATTGCGCAAAAACTGACCGGATCAATTCAATTAAAGAAGATTTGCGTAATGTTGCCGAGCCTATCCGTAAGGATATTATGTCGGCAGCAAAGAAAATACTGCGGCTTATCTGCGATTCATGCAGCAATCCTTCCAACTCATTAAAAATCAATGTATCCACATGGCTGGAAAAAGAGTTATTAGTTAGCCGCGAAAAATTCAACACCTTGTTATACAGCAATTCTGAAGAATCAGCTCTCAAAATTGCTCCGGTTGAGCCTGCTTATGAACAAGATGCTCTTTTAGTTCCGGGTCGTGAAATACTGCGCGACAACTGGGATTACCAGTTTGCACAAAATGAAAAAATAGTGATGTTTGGCGAAGATGTGGGAAAAATAGGGGGCGTAAACCAGACTTACGAAGGCTTGCAGGTGAAATATGGCGAAAACCGCATTTTTGATACAGGAATTCGTGAAGCTACAATCATTGGACAGGGAATCGGAATGGCTGTCAGGGGTTTGCGCCCGGTGGCCGAGATCCAGTATTTCGATTACCTTCTTTACGGTTTGCAACTTATGAGCGATGATCTGGCAACACTGCAATACCGAACCCGTGGAGGACAGAAAGCTCCAATGATTATCACAACAAGAGGACACCGTCTCGAAGGCATATGGCATTCAGGATCGCCTTTAAGCATGGTTATCAACAGCATACGTGGTATTTATGTGCTTGTTCCACGCGATATGACACGGGCCGCGGGCTTCTATAATACTATGCTGCAATCTGACGAACCGGCTCTGATCATAGAACCTTTGAATGGATATCGCCTTCGCGAAAAACGACCATCGAATATAGGTGAATTCCGCATCCCGGTGGGCGTTCCTGAATTGATTGAAACAGGAACGGATGTTACTCTGGTCACTTATGGTTCCTGTGTGCGGATTGCGCAGGATGCGGTTGCTCAATTGCGCGATTTTAAAATATCAGTGGAACTAATTGATGTTCAATCTCTTGAACCTTTCGATATACATTATATGATTGCCGAATCGCTCAAAAAGACAAACAAAATTGTTTTCTTCGACGAAGATGTTCCCGGAGGAGCAACAGCTTACATGCTTCAGAAAGTTCTCGAAGAACAAAAAGGCTTCCAATTTCTTGATGCTGAACCACGAACAGTCACCGCCCAGGCTCATCGTGCTGCCTATGGAACCGATGGCGACTATTTCTCAAACCCAAATGCAGAAGATGTTTTCGACTGCATTTACAACCTGATGCATGATTACAACCCGGTAAAATATCCGAAGATTTTTTAGTTCAGGCTGAGTAAGTTAATCTGAATCAGAAATTGATTTACTGCTAAGGCATTTAGTGTATCATGATCTGTTGTCTCATTTTTCTTTAAAACCGTATGCTTCAGTTTTTCAGGTATTTATTAAATAATCTGATTAGTTATTTCAAAAGAATTTCAATCAAACCGAATGTTGCCGATCCATTCGAAGTAAATAAAAAGTTAATTGCCGGGAAGCATTCACCTCAAAACGAAAACTTTCTGCAACATTTTATAGAATTAGCCGGATTGAACCTCGATCAGGCTGTTCTTGAAATAGGTTGCGGAACCGGACAAATGGCTATACTGCTATCAGGATACCTCAGTAAAAAGGGATCTTACCAGGGCTTTGATTCTAATAAAACCGGAATAGATTGGTGTAATAATTATATTGCTGCTCACCATCCAAATTTCTCTTTTCAATTTATTGCACAAAATCATCCTTCTCATGACGGGGCATTTAATTTCATTCTCCCCTATTCTGAAAACCAATTTGATTTCGTTTTTCTGACTTCGGCTTTTACAAGATTGACACCACCGCAAATTGAGCAATACATCAATGAAATAGCCCGGGTAATGAAATCCGGAACAACCTGCATGATGTCTCTTTTCATTATAAATTGCGAATCGGAGGATCTGATTATAAAAAAGCCTGCACAAATGAATTTTCCTTTAAATAAAGGCTTCTACAGGCTTCAGAACACACCTGGCAACAGCCCTATAGTGGCTTATGACGAAGAATGGCTTCTGATAAAATTGGAAAGTGCTGGTCTGAAAATGGAAACCATCAAATATGGCCAGTGGTGCGGTCGGAGTTACTATTTGGAATACCTCGACATGCTAATTTGCAGGAAAGTATTATAGTGGCATATAAATCGTGCTAACTTTGCATAAACTTTAAGATATTTGCTTTCCCAACCACTCACAATCTTTTGAAACTTTCAGTAATCATAGTCAGCTACAATGTAAAGCACTTCCTCGAGCAGTGCCTTCATTCGGTGCGTGCCGCAATTGCAGGCATTGAAACCGAAATTTTTGTTGTTGATAATGCCTCGGTTGATGGTTCGGTGAAAATGGTAAAGGAAAAATTTCCCGAAGTTATTTGCATTGCAAACCAGGATAACCCGGGATTTGCAAAAGCGAATAACCAGGCGATCAGGCTGTCGAAAGGCGAATATATTCTTCTGCTAAACCCGGATACTATAGTTGAAACCGATACATTTTCGAAAATAATTGCTTTCATGGACAACCACCCCGATGCGGGCGGCCTGGGAGTAAAGATGGTAGATGGAACCGGTCGGTTTCTGCCTGAATCAAAACGCGGTTTGCCAACGCCATTGGTTGCATTTTATAAGATATTTGGATTATCGCGACTTTTCCCAAAGTCAAAAACTTTCAATAAATACCATCTTGGATACCTCGATAAAGATAAAACGCACCAGGTTGAAATACTTGCGGGTGCTTTTATGCTGATGCGAAAATCAGTTCTCGACAAGGTTGGATTGCTTGATGAGTCTTTCTTTATGTATGGCGAAGATATTGATTTGTCCTACAGGATTTTGAAAGGCGGATACCACAATTATTATTATCCTGATGCCCGTATTATCCACTACAAAGGTGAAAGCACGAAAAAAGGCAGCCTTAACTACGTTTTTGTTTTCTACAACGCCATGATCATTTTTGCAAGGAAGCATTTCTCTGCAAAAAATGCACAGCTTTTCTCCATTTTGATTAATATGGCCATCTACTTCCGGGCATTCCTATCCATTGTCAGCCGCGTTCTTAAAAATACATTGTTGCCGTTGGCTGATGCTGCGTTATTGTATGCCGGTCTGGCAATCAGTGCCCGCATCTGGGAAAAGCGCGTAATTTATCCCTGGGGAGGACATTACCCGGTTGAACTTTACTTGTTTGTAATTCCATCGTTTATTATAATCTGGATGACAAGTATCTATTATTCAGGTGGTTTCGACAAACCGATGAGTTTATGGAAATCGTATCGCGGACTGGCAACCGGAACTATTATTATTCTCGTAATTTATGCCCTTCTGCCAGAACATTACCGATTTTCGCGGTCGCTGATCCTTACCGGTACAGCCTGGGGATTAATTGCACTTACGCTTTCGCGGATGCTGATGCATTTGTTACATGTTGGAGGCTACAGGATAAATTCTGCGAAAAGCAAACGGTTTGTCGTGATCGGCGAGGATGCTGAAGCCCGTCGTGTTTCAGAACTACTTCAGAAAGCACTTTCGAATCCCGGGTTTATCGGATTGGTTAACAGCAATTTAACAACAGAAGATAAAAATGGTTTCCTCGGCAACATCCACCAGATAAAAGACATTATCAATATTTACAAGATTGATGAACTTATTTTCTGTGCCAAAGATATGCCGGCTGAAAATATTATCGACCAGATGTCGGCACTTCAGCATACACAGGTTGAATATAAAATTGCGCCCCCCGAAAGTATGTCGATCATTGGAAGTAATTCGATAGATACTGCCGGTGATTTATATGTTATTGATATTAATTCAATTGGGAAATTTCAGAACAGGCGAAGTAAGAGGGTTTTCGATGTTGCTATGGGGCTCATTCTAATGGCATCATATCCATTCACAGTTTTTATTACGGGCCACCCGGCAAATTATCTTCGAAACCTGGTTGAAGTACTTTTAGGATTTAAGTCTATAACCGGCTATTGCCCTGTTGAACAACATGAGCATAAACTTCCGGGAATTCGTAATGGAATTATTTACCCAACTGATGCTTTGGATAAGCAAAACCCTGATTCACAGACCATAGCCAGGTTAAATATGCTTTACGCCCGCGATTACAGGATCAGCAACGAATTCAGGCTTTTATACAAAGGATTCAGGCACCTGGGACGAAAATAGCCTATACATTGAACCAAACAATGTATCTGTTTGTTGAGGTATAAAGGTTCAGGAATTGAACAAAACGAATGCGAAATAACGATTTGGAATTATTAATTAAATTAGATTAAAACCATACCATGGCAAATTTTGAACTGGTAATGCCAAAACTTGGCGAAAGTATTATTGAGGCAACCATTGTACGCTGGCACAAAAAAGAAGGTGATCAGGTTACTGAAGATGAGTCGATTGCCGATCTGGCTACCGATAAAGTGGATTCGGAAATTCCATCGCCCGTTGAAGGAATTGTAACAAAACTGTTGTTTAAAGAAGGCGATGTGGTTCCTGTAGGAAAAGTTATTGCCATCATAAATATGGGCGGTGCCGACGAACAGAGTGCGGCAGCTCCTGCAGCCGAAGCTGAACCTGTAATTAAAGAAGCAAAAACTGAAGTTCAGCCTGCAGCGACTGTTGTAAATGTTACTGAAGCTGAATCAGATAGCGATCGCTTTTATTCTCCGTTAGTCCGAAATATTGCAAAACAGGAAAATATTACATTGAAGGAACTGGATTCTGTTGCAGGTTCCGGCAAGGATAATCGCCTTACCAAACAGGATCTGCTCGATTATATTCAAAACCGGGGATCACAACCGGCAGTTCCGGCTGCTGCTGTTCCCAGTGAAAAGCCAAAAATTCAGGCACCAGGTGTAACAGCTTCAAACGGCGATGTTGTTATTGAAATGGATCGTATGCGTAAGCTCATTGCCGATCATATGGTAATGTCGAAGCAGGTTTCGCCGCATGTTACATCCTTCATCGAGGTGGACATGACCAATATTGTTCGCTGGCGCGAAAAAATAAAAGACACTTTTGCCAAACGTGAAGGACAGAAAATCACTTACACTCCTTTGTTTGTAGAAGCTTCAGCAAAAGCCCTGCGCGAATTCCCGAATGTGAATGCCTCGATTGACGGTTATAAAATCATTCAGCGAAAGGCCATAAACATCGGAATGGCAGCTGCTTTGCCCGATGGAAACCTGATTGTTCCGGTAATCAAAAATGCGGATCAGAAGAACCTGCTCGGAATAGTTAAAGATGTGAATGATCTGGCTGACCGTGCCCGCAAAAACAAACTGAATCCTGACGATATTACCGGAGGCACATTCACAATAACCAATTTCGGATCATTCGACAGCCTTACAGGTGTGCCGGTAATCAATCAGCCACAGGTGGCCATACTGGGTATAGGAACCATTAAAAAACGTCCCTGGGTGCTCGAAACTGCCGATGGGGATGTAATTGCCATCCGTCATATCTGTATGCTTTCACTTTCCTACGACCACAGGCTTGTTGATGGTGCCTTAGCCGGCATGTTTATAAAACGTATTCAGCAGATTCTCGAAGGATTTGATGGGAATATGGTGATTTGATTTTAGGTGATGGAAAATAGAAAATGGAAAATAGAAAATAGAAAAAAGAAAATTGATTATAGAAGATAGTCAGTTTTCCTGAAACATTCACTGATTATACTGTTTGAAGAACTGAAACCCGGCACTTTTTATTCGCCGGGTTTTTCTATTTACACCCGAAAAATTAATACTTTAGCCATCGGAGGATACAACTTCCAATCCAAATTTTATATCATGCAACTTAATCTTACCAAACCACTTATCATTTTCGATCTCGAAGCAACTGGAGTAAACGTTGGCAGCGACAGGATAGTAGAAATTGCCATGCTCAAGGTATTTCCTGACGGGCATGAAGAGTTTCGCCGTCATTTGATCAATCCTACCATTCCAATGCCGGAAATAGTAATTGCCATCCATGGAATTACAGATGAAATGGTTAAAAACGAACCCACTTTCAAGGAAATTGCCGGAAATCTGAATGCTTTTATTGGGAACAGCGACTTATCGGGCTATAATTCGATTAAATATGACATTCCTTTGCTGGTTGAAGAATTCCTGCGTGCCGGGGTTGAATTTGACTTAAAGAACCGCCGGATTATTGATGTGCAGAATATTTTTCATAAAATGGAGCCGCGCACACTTAAAGCCGCTTATAAATTTTATTGCCAGACTGAACTGATAAATGCGCATTCAGCAGAAGCGGATACACGCGCAACCTACGACGTTCTTAAAGCACAATTGCAACGTTACGAAGGTGTTGAGTATATTGACAAAGAGGGAAATTCCTCTTTCCCTGTTGTGAACGATATGAATGCACTCGATAAATTTTCTTATTACAACCGTAACGCAGACCTGGTCGGACATATTATTTTTAATTCCAGAGGAGAGGAAATTATCAATTTCGGAAAACATAAAGGAAAGGTGGTTGAGGAAATTTTCAAAACGGAACCCTCCTACTACGACTGGATGATGAAAGGCGATTTTCCGCTTTCGACCAAAAGGACGATTACTGCTATTAAGTTAAGGGGCTTCAATAAAGGTTAAAACTAGTGGATTTTGATTAAGTATTTTGCTTTCATAATAAATACATCCCCAATTTACAGTTCCAAGAGCTTTTGTATAATTTTATTAAAATGAGAATTTGGCTTTGCTTCCTTTTTAGTCTAATCACAATGTATTTGTCAGGACAAGAAAATGATGAAATTTATACATTGGACTCAATTTCTTTTTACGTTAAAACTGAAAATGAATTGCTTCCAGGAAAATATTATGAAATCAAAATTGAAAACTCTAAATTTACTCAGTATAGGAGATTAGTATTTAATAAGGAGTACGAAAAAAGAAGAACTTTAAAATGTTTTGATAGGCAACCAGAACAAGTAATCAAAGAAACCAGGCTTTTATATGGCGAATTTTATAATGGTGAAAGATTTGGCAAATGGTTGTTTTACTTTGATTTCGGTCTTCATTATTGCTGGGAAAACATGTACTTCCCAGAGAAATATATAAGTTATCGTTCTGATACAGTGGTCGTGGAAGATGGTCTAAAATGGCCTAAAAATAAAATATTTTATGTTTGTGATAGTACCATTATTTATGGTCAAATTGAAACATTGAGTAAATTTCCTATTGAATTCAAATGTAATAGAGCCGAAGGGTGTAAATTTTGGTATAAAAACACTGAAAGTGTTTTTAATTATTCAGAATTTTCGGACTTTGAATCTACCATCAAGATGATAGAATGGGGATATTTTGACAGAAAAATCAGGCAGATAATTGATAATAGAGAATTAAAATAACCTCATAACAATGAAAATAATCTGCATCGGCCGTAATTACGCCGAACATGCCAAAGAACTGAATAATGCCGTTCCTACCGAGCCGGTATATTTTATGAAACCTGATTCAGCTTTACTTATCCGTAACCGGCCATTCTTTTACCCCGATTTTACAAAAGATTTGCATTACGAATGTGAAATAGTATTGAGAATCAATAAAGTTGGAAAGTGTATCAATGAAAAATTTGCGTTAAGTTATATTGATGCGATTGGAATTGGAATTGATTTTACAGCTCGCGACCTTCAGCAGAAAGCCAAAGAAAAAGGCCTGCCATGGGAAAAAGCCAAAGCTTTTGATGCGTCTGCTCCTATCAGCAGTTTTATTCCGGTTGCTGAATTTGAAGATTTTCAGAAAATTGAATTCAGCCTGAAGAAGAACGGAGAAACCGTTCAAACCGGGAATACTAAGGACATGGTTTTTTCGTATGCTGCTATTATTGCCTATGTTTCGCAGTTTATGACACTTAAAACCGGCGACTATATTTTTACAGGAACTCCTGCAGGCGTTGGGCCAGTCACCATAGGCGACAAACTGGAAGCATTTATCGGAGAAAAAAAGATGCTTACTATAAACATTAAGTGACTTTATCCAAATCAAAATAATTCTATTCCATTTCCGTGTTCTAAAGCCGAAAGGACAAAAGGGAAAAAGAGAATAAAATCCGGAATCCCCAGCCAGATTTTCACCATGGACTATTAAACATTTTAATCAAAAACAACTACATTAAATTTATCGCTGAAATCTATAAGATTATCAAACCCCAAACCACCCCTGGCAGCTGCATGAAGTTTTGGAACCAGATTGAACACTCGCTCATAATTCATTGAATGAGAACCACCTGCACCCCCAATTTCAAAGTAAATGGCATTCCTCATACCGCCCGTTGTTTCCTTTTGAGCGTTCAGTGAACAAGATATAAATAGGAAAAACAGAATACCGGTGCTTCTTCGAAATGGTATACTGTAGCGATTGGTTCTCATATCATTCTCAAATTTAAATGCATACTACCAGGGTGAAAGAGTGCAACTAATTTCTGAAATATATTAATATAAAAAACATTTCTGAAAAGGCGGCCTGTTATATGGTATCTATCAAGAAAAAAAAAACGACTTTAAGTATTGGAGATCAAAAAATTAACTATTATTGCATTTACTTACATACTTGAAAACCAGGAATACTCGTCAGCGCAGTCCCGTGCTAAAGAAGCATATATAACTATTGTGTCATTTTAGCTTCCAGAAATTCGAATTATTTCATTTGTGCGGGACCTTTCGGTTAATTTATCGGGAAACAACCAAATTTCAGGAAAACACTTCTGGATTAAAAGCGGAAGCGTCTTGTTAATGAGTCAGTTACCAAGCAGAATTACCAGCTAATCCTTCAGATGATTGTTTTATTATTGCCAACAGTAAAGTAACAGATTCGACACATTTAACCAATTAGTCACTATGAAAAATGCAATTAAAAGCAGAAATCCAAAGGCAATACACGTGGTGTTTTCGCTACTTATGATTTTGCTTCCTTTTTCAGTTTTCCCACAACTATCCAATAATGTTACTATTACAGAGGAGGCTAATGCTTCTTTAATAAAGAGTGATGAAACCAATAATTATATCCAGCTGAATCTGACCACCCTTCCAGGATTTTTTGAAAGAGCCTATTTGCTTGACCTTATTTTTGCTGATTCAAAACTGGTTATCAATAATACAAATATCTCCGGACCTTCGCTGGAGCTATTCTCAAACAAAATAAATGACCCGGTTCAACTACTCAAATCACTAGAAAGCTATCGTGACAAAGCCATAACTGCTGGCTCCTCACTTAATGAAGTACAGAAAAAGGACCTTTTAAAGAAATACGATAAATACCGGTAAATAAAATTTTGAAAGAAATGAAACGATTAATTCTTATTTTTACTTTCCTGGTATTGTTGTTCAGCCCACAATTAATTGTTGCCCAGGTTGGCAATAATATGTGCGAAGGAGCTTTACCTTTCTGTACAGGTACATCTTACAGTTTCCCTGCAGGAGTTAATGCAGGAACCGGACAAACCGGACCTTTCTATTCCTGCTTGTCATCTACCCCAAATCCAGCCTGGTATTATATGAAAATTGCGCTTCCCGGCATGTTGCAGATTACTATGCATAGTGAACCATCCAGGGATATAGATTTTTGCCTCTGGGGACCGTTTGATAATCAAAATGCCTGCGGGCAACTTACATCAAGTAAAGTTGTTGATTGCAGCTACTCAACAAGTGCTACAGAAATTGTTGATATTGCAAATGCCGTTGCTGGGAAATATTATATCCTTGTAATTACAAATTATTCGAATCAGCCTTGCAATATCATATTTGCCAAGACCGGAGGAACAGGAACTACTGATTGTACCATTCTGCCTCCCGCAGCAGGAAATAACGGTCCCTTATGCGTAGGCGAAAACCTTCAGCTAGGCGCAGCTAATATGAATAATGCTGTATATCACTGGACTGGACCTGATGGATGGACTTCCAATCTTCAAAATCCGGTCCGTACAAACGTTCAGCTTTCAATGGCAGGTATATATGACATGTTTGTTACTGTTAACGGGCAACCCAGTGCTGATACCAACCACACGACAGTAGCAATATTTAATAAGCCTACTGCATCGTTATCTGGAGGAGGAACCATATGTGAAGGAGACTCCACACAACTTAGTATAGCCTGTCAGAACAACGCTCCATGGACTGTGACCTACACTGCAAACGGGCAAAATCCGGTTACCAAACAGTTCCTGGTATCACCCTACACTTTCTATGTAAAGCCAACTGTTACAACAACTTATGCAATTTCAAGTGTTTCAAATTCAATTTGTACAGGAACCGCTACTGGCACGGCCATTGTAAACGTAAATCCTAAACCATTGGTTAATTTCAGCGTCAATAATAACTGTTCGGGATCAGCAACTGCTTTTACTGACTTAAGCAATATCCCCGGTGGTTTCGCGTCAGCATGGCATTGGGATTTTGGAGTCTGGGGTAATTCATCCAACATTCAGAATCCAACTTTTACTTATGAAAACGGAGGAACTTATAATGTGCTTCTGGAGGTTACTTCGAATAACGGCTGCATTGGAAAAATAACAAAACCAATAGTTATAAATCCAACTCCTGTTTCCAATGCCGGTAATGATAAATCGATAGCTTACGGAACAAATACGAATTTGCAGGGAACAGCGACTGGCGGAAGCGGAAATTACTCGTACCATTGGGAACCGGCTGCTAAACTGGTCAATCCAAATGTAGTAAATCCGGTTACAATAAATTTATCGGAATCAACTGATTTTACTTTCACTGTAACTGATCTTGGCAATAGCTGTTATCATTCTGATGTTATGACTGTAACAATTGTTGGCGGGCCTCTGGCAGTGCAATTAATTGCTGATCCAGCAACAATTTGCCTGGGTAGCACTACTTCAATAAATGCACAAACAGGAGGTGGGTCAGGTAGTTATACCTACGCGTGGTCTTCGGATCCGGCAGGATTCACTTCAACTTTGGAAGATATCACGGTGAAACCGGATGTAACAACTTCATACACGGTGGCTGTTTTTGATGGCTTCAACACCATGTCGAACCATATAACAATTACAGTGCATCCAAATCCAATTGTAGTTCCGGGCTCAAATATTACAATTCCGCATGGTACTACAACTTCATTAAATGGATACGCTTCAGGGGGTAATCCTCCATATTCATACTCCTGGGAACCAGCCTCATTGGTATCTCCGGCAAACCAGAGTACAACAACAACCATAAACCTTACACAGACTACCAACTTCACTTTGACAGTCATTGATGCAAATGGTTGTTCCACTTCTAAAGACGTATTGGTTACTATTTCAGGTGGTCCGTTAACAATAGACCCATATGCTGAAAATACTCCTATCTGTATCGGCGAATCCACAACTCTTCATCCTTTGTCAACAGGGGGGGCAGGATATTACACCTACACCTGGAGTACCGGTGGAAATATAGTTTCGCACAACAGTGACCCGGTTGTTTCACCTTTAGTAACAACTATATACAACTTAGTAATCAATGATGGATATAATCAAATGCAGGATACAGTTGTATTGGCAGTGAATCCGCTTCCGGCCATTAATCTAATCCCCGCAGGTGCTCATGCAATCAGCGGCGATACTATGCTTGCCTGTGTTTTCGACACACTTACTCTAAGTGCTTTAAACCCAAATTCTATTTACCTCTGGTCAAATGGTGCTACGACTCCTGAAATTATATCTGCAACAACAGGTCTGGCATTCGATATGTTGTCGTACTCAGTAAATGTTGAAAATTCACTTACCGGATGTAAAAATTCCGCATCATTAACTATTCTTTTCACTTACTCTGAATGTACTTATGGTGTACCCGAAAGTAATGACAATTCAACAATACTTGTCTATCCAAATCCTGGTAACGGACTGTATAACTGCCAGGTACAATCAGCACACAATGATTTATCCATTGAAATAATCAACCTTCAGGGTAAAATAATAAGTCAGGGTCAACCGATATTTCCTGAAAATAAGGACGGAGCTTTTTCGATTGATATTACTGACCAGCCTTCAGGCATCTACTTGCTTAAATTGTTCAATACCAGTTTCATCCGAATAATAAAAATAATAAAACTATAGCAAAACAAATTAACAACTCACTTTACTACTGATCGAAACTTCAAAACGGATGATTAGCAGGTTTATCCTTTCCATTTTCATTGCATTCTTTCTATTTGCTGCAACCTTCGGGCAAACGGGCAATGAATGTTCGTATAAGCCTCCGCGTGAAGCTGAAACATGGTGCTTTTGTGTCAACGTTCAGTTGCAGTTTAGGGGAGAAATTGCAACACCGTCAGTTTTACCTCCTCTGCTCTCATTTGGAAAAGGAAGTTCATCTATTTCTGATGAAAATGGCAATCTATTGCTGTTCAGTGATGGAATGAAGTTATGGGACAAGAATGCCTCACAACTCTCAGGTACTCTTGATGGAGATCTCGGTTCAACCCAATCGTCGCTAATGGTACCAAATCCTTTGGGGAATCAGCAGTATTATATTTTTACCACTGACCAGGTTTTTCAACTTCCAACAAAAGGGCTGAATTATTCATTTATTGACCTGTCAAAAGCATCTGGAAACGATACACTTCCGGTAAAGAGATTACTTAATGAAACTCCTGAGAAACTTACAGGGGTAAAACATTCAAATGGTCATGACTACTGGGTGGTAGCTCATGGATGGAACAATAATTCTTTCCATTCGTATAAGGTTACCAATTCAGGAGTAGATAGTATAGCAATTATAAGCAATGTTGGAATGATCCATACAGGAACTGTGGCTGACAGGAATTCGATTGGATACATGAAGATATCACCTGAAGGAAGTCGGCTTGCGCTCGCAGTAATGGGTGCTAATATGGTTGAATGGTTTGATTTCGACAATAAAACGGGGGCTGTTTCTAACGTTAGGCAAATTCCATCACCTGATTCGGGAAAACCTTATGGGATTGAGTTTTCACCTGATGCCAGGTACCTTTATTTTACATCGGTAAATCAATCAACTAACGCAACTAATAACCTTTACCAGGTGGATCTGAATACAGGCTCAACTCCTGTTTTACTGAACCAGATTGCCCATGATCATACAGCATTGCAATTAGCTATTGATGGGAAGATTTATGTTGCTCGTTTTAAAAAAAGTTTCCTTGGAGTAATCGAAAATCCAAACCGGCCGGGTACAGCCTGTAATTTTATTGAAGACGGACTTAGTCTTAATAGCAGTATATCGTTTATGGGGTTGCCTAATTTTATACAGAGCTACTTTAATATTCCGGCGATAACCTATGATACAAAATGCCAGGGTGATGACACCTATTTATATTTGACCAATACAGCAAATATTGATTCGATCAGTTGGGATTTTGGTGATCCTGCAAGCGGGGCTTCCAATTTTGACAATATAATTCAGGCTTTTCATACCTTTTCTGATTCAGGGACCTATAATGTAAAAGCAACAGAATGGTTTAACAACCAATCCTTCGAATCTACTGTTTCTGTAAAAATAAATAAGTTGCCGTCAAAAAGCTTTGAGAGTTTACCAGATACAGTTTATATACTTCCAGGCTCGGCGTATGAGTTGGACGGCGGAGATTTCATGAAGACATATTTGTGGCAGGATGGATCAACAGCTCAGACTTTTGTTGCATCACAACCAGGCAATTATACAGTTTTTATTGTAGATACAAATTGCTGTCAGCAAAACGATACTACCTTGATTATGTTCCTTGACCTTTATGTACCAAGTGCATTTTCACCAAATAACGATTTGTTAAACGATCGCTTTCGTGCGATAGGCCCCACCCAGGGAATTGATGACTACCATTTTTATGTTTATAGTCAGTGGGGGCAGTTGCTATGGGAAACAAACAATTTTTACGATAGCTGGGATGGTAAAATCAAAGGCTCCGACTGTCCCACGGGGGTATATACCTGGGTGATGAAATTCAGTGTAAGTGGTTTGCTTAATAACGACAAAGTGGCGAAGCGCGGATTTGTAACCCTGCTCAGGTGAAATAGCTATAAAAATCGAATATCATCTATCGCATCAATACCAGCAGCTTTATTCAGTTTTTTCACCAGTTTACTTTTCTGGTAAGTTAGTTCTTCGCGTAAAGCGGCAGCATCAACTTTTACAAACAAAACGCGGTTTTTCACGTACATCTGAATGGTGTGCCGCGCAATCAGCTTTCCGGTAACTTCCTCCCATGCACCGATCAATCGTGTTTCATTGAGTTTTGTATCCAGGTTATTTTCCTTCAGGAATGCTTCAATAGCATCTTTTAGTAGAATTTCGTTCGATTTTCTCATAACTGACTGTTATAATTTCTAAAGGTTCATGACACCGCATCTAATATTTAAAATCAATTGCTCCGTTATGGATTTCAAAAACGCGGTGGTTAATTGCTGCTTTTTCGAAAGTGCGTTTTATACGATCCGGTTCGGTATCAGTAATAAATACTTGTCCAAAACTATCATTATCAACCAATTGTATCAATTGCTGAACACGGCTGGGATCAAGTTTATCAAAAATATCATCGAACAATAGAATTGGTTTAAAACCAATCAGGTTCCGCGTGAAATCAAATTGTGCCAGTTTAAGAGCTACTGCAAATGATTTCTGCTGGCCTTGCGAACCGAAACGTTTCACTGGATAACCACCCAGATTAAAAACAAAATCATCCTTATGAATTCCTGCCGATGAATACCTGAGCGACTGATCCTTTGCGAATGCATCGTCAACAATATCGAGGTAAGTTCCTGCAGAAAGTTGCGATTCATACTCAATACTAACTTCTTCGATGCCACCGCTGATAAACCCGAAATAATGCCTGAAAATCGGCATAAATCCTTCGAGAAACTCATTACGCTTAGCACTGATATTGGTGGCTGGTGCCATCATCTGTTCGTCAATCAGAAGTAAAAGCCCGCGATCGGTTTGCCGCCTTTCAGCAAATTGCTTCAGCAGGCTGTTCCGCTGTTCAAGAAGTCGGTTGTAGCGGATAAGATTATCGAGATAGGATTTGTCGAACTGCGAAATAACGGAATCAATAAATTTCCTCCGTACATCACTTCCCTCGTTGATCAAATCCCTGTCGTAAGGCGAAACCATAACGCATGGAAACTGGCCTATGTGATCCGAAATCCTGTCATAATCTTTCTGATTGATCCTGAATTGTTTTTTGATACCGGCCTTTTGGATGCAGCTAACCTGTTGCGGATTGGATCCATTACGCTGAAAGGACCCATGTATGGCAAAAAATGCTTCTCCATGCCTGATATTCATCTGATCAACTGAATTGAAATAACTTTTTGTAAACGAGAGGTAATAAATAGCATCTAGTAAATTGGTCTTACCTGCCCCATTGTTGCCAACAAAACAATTGATCTTATCCGAAAAAGCCATTTCCTGCTCTTCGTAATTCTTGAAATTTATGATTTTCAGGGTGTTAAGATGCACGATAGATCAGATGGTGTGTTGGTAAAAGTCTTTCTGTTCACTTACAAATTTAATGTTTAAATTGTTTTTAGAATGAAATAGTTTTGGGCTTCGTATTTGATGTTCAAATACCATTAAGACACTAGGCACACTAAAGGGCCCACAAAGAAATAGAGTTACAAATTAATTATATGATCAGCGATCTGTTTAATAAGCCAGCCGGAAGTTGAGGTAGCACCACTCACACCAACGGAATTCACATCGCTAAACCACTTTCTATCAATATCTTCAACATTGCTGATACAATAGCTTTTTTTGTTAATTAATTTACAAACATTATACAAATAGGCTCCATTCGCGCTGTTTTTGCCGGCTACAAAAATTATCACATCATGTTTGGCAGCAAAGGCACGTAATAACGGAGCCCGGCCCGAAACCTGCCTGCATACACTTTTATTTATTACAAGATCGGTATTCCCGGCATTCTCCATCCGCGCTGAAATAACTTCACCCATCAGCTTGTAATTTTCAGCATCCATGGTTGTTTGCGAAAACATTCGTACCGGTTTTGAGAAATCTATGTTCTCCAGATCATCAATGCTTTGAATAACAATTGCAGTATTGTCAGCATTTCCAAGCAACCCACTGACCTCGGCGTGTCCGGGTTTCCCATAAATAACAAGCTGTATATCAGCAGATTTACCAGAAATATAACATTCTTTAATACGCTGCTGCAACTTTGTCACTATTGGACATGTGGCATTAATCACTGTAATTCCAAGTTTATTTGCCAGTTGAAAAGTTTCCGGCGGGTCACCATGTGCCCTGATCAACACACTTTTCCCTACCATTGCCGGCAAATCAGCACGTGTGATCACTTTCAACCCTTTTGCTTTCAAATGATCCATCTGCACTTTGTTGTGGACCATCTCTCCCAGGCAATACACATCTTGGCCAGCATCCAATTCAGCCTCAGCAATTTGAATAGCCCTTTCAACTCCAAAACAGAATCCGGAATCCGGATCGATGGTTACCTTCACTTTAGTTTAAAATAAGGGTGCGAAAATAAGCAAAAAGGGGTTAGGTTTTAGGGATTGGGGGGGGTGTAAAGTTTGAAGGTTTGAAAGAGTTTGAAGAGTTTGAAGAGTTTGAAGAGTTTGAAGAGTTTGAAGGGGTGAAGGGGTTGAAGGGTTTGACGGTTTGAAGGGTTTGTAGGGTTTGAAGGGTTTGAAGGGTCCAGGATTATTCGAGCACTGAGGAGTCGAAGTGCGGGTTTGAAGGCTTGCCTGCTGCAAGCAGGGTTTGAAGAGTTTCGGAGTATCCGAGCACTAAGCGGAGTGCGGGACTACCAATCCCTATTGTTAAAAAAAATAAAGCAGTTATTATATCCACAAAAACACCTTGCATTATGCACTAGATACCATGCACTATGCACTATGCACTTAACACACCATAAAGAATAAACTTAATAAAACCGAAAGCCGGAAAGAAGATTTTACTTCCTGGCCCATTCGCCCAGATTAGTACTGATCGAAATATAATTAGGTGATCCCACCAGGTGAACGGCAGCACGGGAATAGCTGAAATTGAATTTTGAAACTTTCAGTCCGATACCCCAGGAGAAGCCCACTGTTCCGGGTTTGGAAACAACTTTCATTTCCTGCCGGCGCAGGTAATTATATCCTAACCTGATGCTGAGGAATTTGGCGGGAATAAACTCCCCTCCTATTACAATATGACGCATTAAATTATCAGCAAAAACATCAATACCTGATTCTTCGGTAACTTCACCGGTAAACGGATCGACCGGAGCATTCGGATCAGCATAACTCAAATCCCATTTCTGAAGATGCTGCAGTAGTATGGAGTAACGGAAAGGCACATGCGCAAGTTTCTTCGAAATACCGGCCTGTATTTCAAATGGTAATGGTTCCATCCCATAGGAAGAATATGCAGTCAATTGTGTACCGATATTCCTGAAAAGCAACGAAGCACAAAATGTTTCGTTAGGCACATAGCTTCCTGCAACATCCACAGCTAATCCTACTGAATTATAGGTTTCGAGACCTGAATATATCATCTTGAAATTTGCCCCTATCGAGAAAACCGAGTCGAGCATTCGTCCCCAACCCAGGTTAAGAGCATATTCACCGGCGTTGAATTGACCTTCATTATCACCAAATTCATTGGTAAGATCGGATTTACCATAATTATAGAACTGCATTGTACCGGCAAAACTCCCCAGTTTGGCTGAATTAAATCCATAAGCGGCAAATCCATAGGTCAGCCCTGCAAAATCATCTACAAAATTTAGTGATAAATTATTATGCATCTGCGGAGTGATAAGGGATGGATTAGCATATGCCAGGCTAAGATCGTTATCGTGAATGGTAAGGAAATTGCTTCCAAGTGCCGCCACCCGCGCTGAATTTGGCTCATTCAGGAAACTATAAGCAACGTAACCACCTGACTGAGCAAAAGATTGAATACTGAAAATCAAACCAATAGCAACGATACTCAGAGTTTCGAAAAGGGCTTTTTTCACAAATGGTAATATTTGGGTGAATAGTATAATCAGGATGTTGCTAAAGTAACGAAATCAAACAGATTTTATTTTTATGCTGGAAAATTAATTCCGGGACTTATTTTAGCAAAACAGGCTGAAAGATTTCAGCCTGCATTGTAAAGAAAATTCATTTGATTATTTCAATTTTTCAAGTGATCCGGATCCTTTAATATCCGAAGAAATATCAGGAGCACCACTGTAATAAACGCTTCCGCTTCCCCTGATTTTAATACCCAGGGCTGTGGTGGCAAATACATTACAATCGCCTGAACCGTTTACGGTAATTCCCACATTTCCGGTTGGGAAATTTTCGGCATTTACATTGCCCGATCCATTGATTTCAATTTTATGCCTTTGTGCTGCACCTTTAAGGTTAACATTTCCGGAACCGTTAATTTTACTCAGCACGTTTGCGGCGTCCACTTCTAGGTCAATATCTCCTGAGCCGTTAACACCAAGTTCCAGGTCAGAAGCCGACAACTTGACTTCCGATTTAACATCGCCCGATCCGTTTATCTGGATATCCGAAACATTTTTCATCGGGATAGTAATAATAACCGGTTCATTGGCTGAATAACATGGCTCCGATGTTATACGCAGGCTTGTTCCTTTCTGCTCAAGGATAATGGCTTCGATGATATTGCTTTCTCCTGAAATGGATACCATGCCTGTTGAATCAGCAACAATTTTAACATCAGCACTTACCGATAGATTAATAGCAGTGATTTCGGTAAATTTTGCCGTACGGGTAGCCATTTTGCCGTTTCCTTCCATGCAATCGGTGCAGGAAGATATAACTATAGAAAGAAGTATTGTAAAAAATCCGGTTAAGTAAATGATTCTCTTTGTCATAGTATTGTTGTTTAATTAATTATACATTTTTACTTTCTACAAAGTTAATCGAAAACATGTTTTAAATTCTTTACATCGCAATAATATTATCTTTCAGGTACAATCCTGGTAATGGAAAGAAGAATATAAAAGCCATGGAAAAGGAAATGAAATAACAAAGGCATATAAAGAATGAATCTTTATATGCCTTTCGAACAGATAACCGGATACTATTAATAGCCCGGATTCTGCACTAATTTCGCATTTTTATCCAGTTCCGACTGTGGTATTGGCCACAACAGCCTGTCCTGGTTCAATGCATAACCCAGGCTCACTCCGCCGGGTCCTTTAGCATTATTTATTACTTCAATTGCCCTTCCTGTACGCTTTAAGTCGAACCAGCGAATGCCTTCGAAAGCAAGTTCCAGTCTTCTCTCCTTTTCAATAGCCAGTCGCATGGCAGCCTGGTCGCCTGCAGAAGTATTAGGAAGGCTTACACGGGAGCGAATCTGGTTTACGAGAACAGCAGCACCAGCAACATCACCTGTCTCATTTAAAGCCTCTGCTTTAAGCAAAAAGGATGTCAGCTAACCTCAGGAAAATATAGTTCTGTGGGCTGGGTGAAGAATAATTGCGGTATTTGTTAATAAAAGGATAACTTGCCTGAGGCCAGTTTTCGTCCGACCATTTGCCCGTAACATCCAGGAATGTGATTGACGCAGTTTTTCTGATAATGTCATTTTCAGCATCAAAAGCAGCTGCCAGGTCGTTCGAAGGAGTGTTGAACTTTTTCCAATCCATCCCCATGAACATGCTGGCACCCCAGTTACCACTTGAACTTGTACCTTCATAGTTAATTTCAAAAATGGATTCTGCTGAATTTTCATGCGCATTATCCCATAGCTGGTCATATTCAGGTAAAAGGCTGTAACCTCCTGCAATAACATTGTTACAGTATGTCAGCACTTTGTCCCATTGATGTGGCTCCTGGGTAGTATAAACTTTGGCGAGCAATGAATTTACAGCACCCTTTGTAACAAAGGTTTTATTCTCGGCTGTAACTGGAACATTAGCCAAAGCGGTTTCAAGGTCCAGAATAATTTGTGCATATACATCTGCCTTGGGTGTCCTTGCCGGGAAAAGAATAGGGTATATTTCTGGTAAAAGTTCGGCGCTGATTGTTTTTACTTCCGTCAATTGAAGAGGTACATCGCCCCAGAGCTGGACTAACTGAAAATACATAAAGGCCCGGATAAATGAAGCTTCACTTATGATTTCCCTTTTGCGCTGAGCAGTGAGCTGTTCATCGGTAACATCATTCACATTGTTGATCACGGTATTTGCTTTCCCGATAGTGGAATACAAATAGGCCCAGTCGCGGCTAACATTTGAGTTGGTTGCATTGATATTGTATCCATCTATCTGGAAGTTAGCGGGATTGTCAGCCCCGGCATAAGCATCATCCGATTGAGCATCGCCGTTTACAAAATAATCAAGCTCAAAGTATTCGTTCCGGAAATCAGCATAAACCCCGGCAAGTGCAGCTTCGGCCTCATTTGCCGACTTATATAACACGGAATCAGAACTTTCGTTCTCCACCCATATTCCATTGGAAACCGGTTTTAAATCCAGAAACTTCTCGCACGAAAATAACGACAAGACCAGCATTACCGAAATGAGAATTTTTACTATATTTTTCATGTCTTTGCTTGTTTAGAATTCAACATTTAAACCTACAACCAATGATCTTGCCTGGGGATACGTGCCATAGTCGATACCCAACTCTACAGCACTGATACCAAAAGCATTCACCTCAGGATCGAAACCTGTGTACTTGGTAAAAGTAAGAAGGTTCTGCCCGGTTACATATACTGAAAGCTTCTTCAAAGCCTTAATATTCTGACTTTTATCAATAACAGTATAAGAAAGGGTAAGTGATTTCAACCTCAGGTACGAACCATCTTCTACAAAGCGTGTCGAATTGCTCACATTTTCCAGATTGTCCTTCGAAACTTTCGGAATATCCGTAATAGTATTTTCAGGAGTCCAACGTCTTAACACAGCAGTTGACTGGTTTTTGCTGTCGAACATTCCTTCAAGGTCAATTCGTGTGGCATTGAAAATATCATTGCCATAGCTTCCCTGGAAAAATACATTCAGGTCAAAACGGCCATACGAAAGATTGTTAGTGAATCCAAAAATGAATTTGGGCTGCGCATTTCCAATCACCGTGCGATCACCTGAACCAAGGATGCCGTTGTTATCCAGATCCTTGTACATCTGTTTGCCGGTAGCAGGATCAACCCCATCAGCTATATATCCGTAGAATGATCCAAGAGGCAGGCCAGCTTTCAATATTGTAACATCCTCATTATTACTGTAAATCCTGCCAAAATAATACACAGGCGAATAATAAAGTTCGGTTACTTCATTACGGTTGAATGACATATTCAGATCAGTACTCCATTTCAGTTTTTTATCTATATTGATTGAGCTGATATTGAATTCGATACCCCTGTTTTCTATTTTGGCATCATTAGTCTGCAATATCGGAAGGTTTAAGGTAGAAGGCCATTGCACATTCATGATCACATCGCTGGTTTTTTTGATGTAAGCATCGAAATTCAAGGTTACACGCGCATTGAACATCGTAAGATCGAAACCAATGTTGGTTTGTGCCGTCGTTTCCCACCTCAGATCGGGATTTCCGAAAGTGATCTGGTAAGCTGCAGGTCCGCCTCCTGTTTCGGTACGACGGGAATACCCTGCAAGCCCGTACTGTGAATAATTTGAAATTCCCTCCTGGTTTCCATTTTCACCCCATCCTCCACGGATCTTTAAATCGTCGATAAAAGCAAGGCTGCTCATAAAACTCTCCGACGAAATACGCCAGCCAGCTGAGAATGAAGGCATGGTTCCCCAATGGTGCGCCAGCTTCGAAGATCCGTCCTGGCGAACACTCACCGTTAAATAATACCTGCTGTTATAATCGTAGGTGGCCCGGCCAAAAAAGGATACCAATGCCCATTCCTGTAAATTCGTGTTACCAGTTATTGTATTTGCGGCATTCAGGGTAGTGACTGATATATCAGATGGGAAGTCGGTACCATATAAATAGGAATCGGACCACTTATTCTTTTGAATACTGTTGCCTACGAGACCTGTTAAATTATGCTTTCCGATAGTGCGCGAATAATCAAGTGTATTCTCCCAGAGCCATGTATTACTGTTGGATTTATCAGATTGACCAATACCATTCTGACTGCGACCATAAGTAGTTTGGAAAGGATTCAGGTAATAATCCCATTGGTGGCTGTTGATATCAGCACCAACTCTTGTTTTAAGGAATAGTCCGCTGGCTAACCTTGCTTCAATACTAAGGTTTCCGAATAATTGGTTATCAACTGAGAGCTGATCGGGTCCCTGCATATAAGCAACAGGATTCTCCCACGATGGCTGGAATGGATTAGGATCGTACCATGTTTTATCGGTCAGCACAAATTCGGGTTCCGTTTCATCCAGATAAGTGTGAAGAAAAGGTGGTGTATTTAAGGCACTCATAATAACACCGCCTCTGCCCGAACTTGCATTATCGGGGGTATCTTTTGTATTAAGATTTAAAAAACTGATACTGGTTCCGATTTTCAGCCATGGCTTTACTTCGTTATCGAGATTTACACGTACCGAATATCTGTCGAATCTGGCAGGTTCTACTATTCCCTGCTCACTAAGGTATCCGGCTGAGACAAAGTATCGCGATTTATCCGATCCGCCAGAAACTGATAACTGGTATGATTGATTAGTTCCGGTGCCAAAAGTTTCGTCACTCCAATTGGTATAATCGGTGGCTGAGGGATCAACATTAATGGAAAGATCTTTCAACAAGGCCCGGTATTCCTTGGTGTTTAGTACTTCAACAGTTTTGCGCAACTGTGAAGCTCCAAAATAAGTATTGAATGCTACAACAGGGGTATTTTCATTGCCTCTTTTAGTTGTAATAACAACAACACCATTGGCAGCTCTTGCGCCATAAATTGCAGCTGATGAGGCATCTTTTAATACCGTCATCGAAGAAATATCCGAAGGATTCAGTCCCCTGATATCTGTTGTAGGAACTCCATCAACTACATATAGTGGTTCATTACCGGTTTCAACTGATGTTGCGCCACGCACACGTACCGAAAGTCCTGCTCCCGGTTTACCAGAAGGTTGCGTAACCTGCACCCCTGCCGCTTTGCCTTGTAAGGCTTGTGCTGCTGATACGATGGGCCTGTCCTTTAGTTCTTTCTCCCCAACAACGGATACCGCGGTAGTAAGGTCTTTTTTCTTCTGGGTGCCATACCCGACAACAACAACTTCGCTAAGCAGTTTTGTATCTTCAAGCAGTACAATGTTAATTACCGACTGATTTGCAATAGCTATTTCCTGGGTAACAAAGCCGATAAAACTGAACCTCAGAGTGCCGTCAGGAACATTGAGATTGTAATTACCATCAATGTCAGTAGCCGTTCCGATAGTTGTGCCCACCAATTGAATAGTTACTCCCGGTAACCCAAGGCCACCTGCATCTGTAACTTTACCCGTGATCTGCCTGTTTTGGGCAAATACACAAAAGGTTAACATAAAAAATATGAGCAGTGTGTATGTTTTTTTCATATCCGGATTGATTTGTAAATGTTTTTCTTTTACTGAGTTGTATCAGTTGATTTTACCAAAAATTCAGGTACCTGAATGTAAAGATAAGTAATTAAACCAGTTTTTCCTATAAGTTCAGCAGAACCGGACCTATTTAAAAAAGATCAAGAGCGAGCCGTTAACCCGCCCACTCTTGATCTTAAACTAAAATATTCAGTTAAGGAACTACCTGGTAAGTATAGTTGTCCAACCCATACTTCTGTCATGAGTTGCACTATAGTCAACAGAAATAACTATGTACTCTTTTGTTGCAGATTTCGAGTAAAAAGTAACTTCATAAGAATTGGTAGTTGAGCCACCATTGGGAGCATTGGCACTATTTGTATTTTCTCCACCTGCAATACCGTCAGCAACTCCGTTAAATCCTTTGTAGAAACCAATAAATGCTGCTTTTCCTGCACCATTGATAAGTTTAATAATTGGTCCGATGGGTCCTGCAGCAGGAGTAAATGTATATGAGTGAGTGGCTGATCCGAAAGCTGCACCGTTTCCACTATTAGCAATAGCAGCATCATCAATACAACCGTTTGAACCTCCAAAATAACCATCATTACGGGCTGAGCCTTTTGTTGCGTAAGTATATACGCCACCTGAGCCGAAAGTATACTCATCATCAACTATACATGACCAGTCATCGCCTCCTACTCCGGCTCCGGTAAGGAATCCCATAGGAACACTCCACCAATTGCTATGTCCGAGGCCATCACCAACAAATATTGATTTATCTTCAACGCGAACCTTCCATGCACCACCTTGCAACATGGCATCCGTAAGGTCGGCAAGTGCTGTAGTTGTATAATAAAAGTCTTTTGCAATAGTACTGGTTCCATTAGCATTGGTAGCTGTTAACCGGATTGCAAAAATACCATCTGATGTATAGGTATGGGTAGGATCTTTTGCACTTGAAGTTGCACCGTCGCCAAAATCCCATAAATAACTTGTAGCATCGGTAGTTGTGTTAGTGCAGGAAATTGTATTACCATTCTCGGTGAAATCAAACTGTGCATTCGGTTTTGGTCCTGCGATCTGAGGCTCATCTGCAGGGTTGTCATAATGAACAAGCACAAATCTCCAGTAAGCAGCCTGACCGTCACCAGTAGTGTATGCGGTTTCAACAACAAGTGTATCAACAGTCGCATCTTCAAGTTTAATAACTTTATACGTTACTGAAGCCTGCGGAACTTTAACTTCACTGTCGGTAGCAACTTTGCACAACCCAAGGTATGCTCCGAGTCCAACAACCTGCAGTGTAGGTTCCGAACCAGGTGTTAACACAAAAGTGTGGCTTCCGTTTCCCCACGCTGAAAGGTCTTCACCTCCGGGTCCTAACATTGGGTCTGCCGTTAGTGCGCAAATATTATCCGGAGTAAACAACCCTCCTTCTGCCCAATAATCACCTTTAGCATCAAAGTCCATCTTTAGTCCTGCACGGCTAAACGTCCATTCATCATTCAACATACAGGGGCGACCTGACAATTCGTTACCATTACCAAAAGCCCACCAAATTTGATTATGGGCAGCAGGACCAACTTCCAATGGGAATCGGCCGGTCGTGGTTTGGCGGAGTAATTTCCAGGTTTTTGAAGTTTCACCAACCAGTTTGGTAAGTTCAGCATTCGGGTCAGCAATAGTTACTTTAACCGAATAAACGTCAGTTGCTCCACCCGGCGAGGTAGCGGTAAGCTTCACTGTATATTCGCCAACAGCTGAATAGGTGTGAACAGGATTCGTCTCGGTTGAAAGTGCAGAAGCATCGCCGAAATCCCAGGAAAGGCTTTTGAATTCCTTTGATTCGTTTGTAAACGCAACTTTCATAAAATCAGAAGCATCTACCGCAAATGTAAAACTGGCAATAACTTCCGGTTCCGTTTCATCATCCTTACAGGAACTTACAAAGGCTACTGATAGCATAAGCAACAGCACCCAACTTAATTTCATAATTCTTTTCATAGTTGATTGAGGTTTTAGTGTAATTATAACACGAAGATAATGTTTATTTTATTTCTCCATCCATCAAAAGCATTCTTTTTTCTCACTTCTTCAAAATAATTGTTTTTTTAAATATATGTATCTATTAGTTAATTAATTATTTATGTTCTTATTTAGACATATTCTAAATTAGAAAATTTTCATTTAAAGTGATACAAAAAAATCAATTTACACTTAGTGCAACAATAACACTTACTGATATTTTTAATAAAGCTGGCCATAGTTTATTAATTGAATAAAATATTATAAAATGCACTGATTGAATTTCAAAGACAGAAAAAGCTGATGGAACAGGCTGAAATGCATCTGATTTTGAAAATTATTTACGTACAATTTTATTGCAAGTCCTATCTTTGTGAGCGTTAGAAGCTTTTCCGATTTAAGTAATTCATTTGTCCGCATTGGTTAAAATTATGGTCACACGTCGAAAATTCATTACAACAACCGGCATAGGTCTTGCGGGAATAACATTAATTGCACAAAGCAGCCTGTTAGCAAGTCCATTACTTGTTAACAATGTTGATTTCACCAGCCTTCGCCCGTCTATTGGTAAACGCAATTTTATCAGTAAATCAGTAGAAGAAACTTTGGTAAAAGTCAAAAAAGAAATTTACGACCCGGAACTGGCATGGTTGTTCGAAAACTGCTTTCCCAATACACTTGATACCACTGTTACTTATTCAGAAACAGAAGGAAAGCCTGATACTTTCGTGATTACCGGCGATATTCATGCTATGTGGCTGCGCGATTCTTCAGCACAGGTTTGGCCATATTTGCCTCTTACAAAAAACGATGAACCCTTGCGCAAACTGATTGCGGGAGTTATAAACAGGCAGGTTAAATGCATCCTGCTCGACCCTTACGCCAATGCTTTTCTTGACGGAGACGAAATAAGTGAATGGAAAGAGGACATTACCGAAATGAAACCAGGCATTCACGAACGCAAATGGGAAATTGATTCGTTGTGTTACCCTATAAGGCTTGCTTACAGTTATTGGAAAACAACCGGCGACACATCCGTATTCGACAAGGAATGGGATGAAGCTATGGAACTGATTTATACCACTTTCAGGGTGCAGCAGCGAAAAGAAAATAAAGGTCCTTATTCCTTTAAAAGAACTACAGCATGGCAAACCGATACCGTTCCCGGAAATGGGTGGGGAAATCCTCAGAAACCCGTTGGATTAATCTGTTCTATTTTCAGACCATCTGATGATGCGACAATATTTCCTTTCCTGGTTCCATCCAATTATTTTGCAGTAACCTCCCTTCGCCAGCTAAGTGAATTTTGCGAAAAAGTTACCGGGAATAGTGCGCTGGCATCAAAAAGCAGGAAACTGGCTGATGAAGTTGAAGACGCTTTAAAGAAATATGCTATTGCTGATCACCTTCATTACGGGAAAGTGATAGCCTTTGAAGTAGACGGATATGGAAACCGCCTGATGATGGACGATAGCAATGTTCCCAGTTTATTAGCCCTCCCCTACCTGGGTTGTATTGATGTCAACGATCCTGTTTACCAGAATACAAGGAAATTCCTGTTCAGTGATGACCACTGCTGGTTTATACGGGGGAATGCCGCTTACGGCATTGGCAGCCCGCATACCCTGAAGGATATGATCTGGCCCATGACCTTGATTATCAAAGCCCTGACTAGTAATGATCCGAACGAAATAGAAGAATGTCTGCATATTCTGAAAACAACACATGCAGGGAAAGGGTTTATGCACGAATCCTTTCACAAGGACGATCCAGCCAACTATACGCGAAGTTGGTTTGCCTGGGCGAATACGTTATTCGGGGAGCTAATAATTAAGGTATATAATGAACATCCAGAATTGCTTAAAGTCTGAAAAAAAAATCTATTCTATTCATATCAATTTAAGAAAATTGACCATGAAAAAACAACTATTGACCATCCTCCTGATACTGTACATAAGTACAAATCTAAAACCACAAACATACGACACTGTTTGGCTTTCGTCGCTCGATATTTCGAAAGCCACTCTTGGCTGGGGAAAACCAGGTAAAGATGTTTCCTGTATGGGCAACCCGATCATTCTGAATGGAGTCACCTATAGAAAGGGGTTTGGAACACATGCTTCGAGTATTCTGTATGTGAAACTTGCCGGAGGCTCAGCGAGGTTCCATGCTGTGGTTGGAATTAATGATGAAGAAAAAGCAACTACCGGATCGGCAGTATTTAAAATTTACAGCAATAGAGAATTGCTCTGGCAAAGCGGGATTTTACGTTCAGGAGGACCTTTAGAAACGGTTGACATCAGTATGGCAGGAATTGATACCTTATTAATATGTACTGAAACAACTGCTGATGGCCCGAATTATGATCATACCGATTGGGCGGATTCGTATTTCCTTGTAAAAAGCGCTCATCCAATTGCAATTGACAGACCAATAGAACCGGCTATTATCCTTACTCCAAAGGCACCGCTTATTCCCCGCATAAACGGCCCGAAAATATATGGAACTCGTCCGGGAAATGATTTCCTCTACCGGATTGCAGCTACCGGCGAAAAGCCTGTGACTTTTAAAGCAAAAGGTCTACCAAAAGGATTAACACTTGATGCCAGAACCGGGATAATCAGCGGCAAAGTACAAAATGAGGGAACATATGAAGTAATGCTTACTGCAATAAATAAAAAAGGTAGTAGTAACCGCAAATTTACTATTGTTGCTGGTAATCAAATTGCTCTTACACCTCCTTTGGGTTGGAACAGTTGGAATTGCTTTGCCTGTGCCATCGACCAGGAAAAAGTTAAAGCTGCTGCAGATGCCATGGTGAACAGCGGACTGGCCGATCATGGCTGGAGCTACATAAATATTGACGATTGCTGGATGGTTAAACCCGATAGTGATGACACAATACTCGGAGGTGAAGTCCGGGATGCACAAGGGAATATGAATACCAATATGAAGTTTCCTGACATGAAAGGATTGGCGGATTACGTGCACGGGTTAGGACTTAAAATCGGTACATATTCAGGGCCGGGGCCTAAAACATGCGCCGGGTATACAGCCTGCTACCAGTTTGAGGAAAAAGATGCAAAACGCTTTGCCGAATGGGGTTTCGATTACCTGAAATACGATTGGTGCGACTACGAGCGAATTGCAAAAGATCATAGCCTGCCGGAACTCAAAAAGCCATATTTAGTAATGCGTGACGCACTCAACAAAGCCGACCGTGATATAGTTTACAGCCTTTGCCAATATGGAATGGGTGATGTGTGGGAATGGGGAGATGAAGTGGGTGGAAATTGCTGGCGCACAACAGGTGATATTACCGATGACTGGTCGAGTATGGAATCGATAGGTTTTGGCCAGGCTGGGAAAGAAAAGTATGCCGGTCCCGGTCACTGGAATGATCCGGATATGCTTGTAGTTGGCAAAGTTGGCTGGGGGCCGGAATTACACCCAACACGTCTATCGCCCAATGAGCAATACACACATATTTCACTCTGGGCTTTGTTAGCCTCTCCCCTGCTTATAGGCTGCGATATGACACAGCTTGATGAGTTTACATATAGTTTACTAACCAACGATGAAGTACTCGATATAAACCAGGATAAACTTGGTAAACAGGCATCGCGGATAGCCCAATATGGCAATCTCGAAATATGGGCTAAAGATATGGCGGATGGGTCCAAAGCAGTCGGGCTGTTTAACCGGGGGCTGTTTCCTGCACCACTTACTGTTACATGGAAAGACCTTTCTATTGATGGTTCTTATACAATAAGGAATGTATGGTCGCAAACTGAAGAAGGAAAATCTAATGAGAAATATACAGCTACCATCCCGGCACACGGGGTGAAACTGATTAGGATTTACCGGTAGGTTACACAAGGAAATTGATTAGAGATGTGCTTTAAGAGTGAAAAGTACAATGTTCCAAATTCCAAGTCCCAAATTCCAAGTCCCAAATTCCTCCTGCCCAACGTAGGATCAAATTTCAATTACAGGTTTATTGTTAAGTGTTCAAAGGTCCTGGTTCAGTTCTCCGGGTTCCGGGTTCCAGAACCGATGCTCCAAATGCTAAACTTTTTGTACTTCAGATTTTATCGCTTAAGGTAGATGGCACCTTGTGAATATAAGTTATATTTCAATTCTTTTATATATTCGGACAAATGGCCATAAAAAAAGCGGGAACTCTTTTAGAATTCCCGCTCTTAATTTTATCGAGACTATTTAGTTAACATCCCAGAAAATCTTGGTTGTTAAGTTATCCTTGCTTCTAACAGCATCATAATTTACGGTATTGTAAGTACTTTCGTTTGATGGATAAGTAAAGCGCATAGGAGGTTGCTGAACCAGGCTTGACGCATTATCCACAACAAACTTGAAATCAGGCAAGTTGGTCCTTCTTGTTTCGGCCCAACTTTCCAATGGTTCCAGGCAACTGTAGTTAATCCATTTCTGCAGAGCAATTATATTATTTTTTTCTGCAACGGTGTTGGCTTTAGCCCAGGCCATATCGCTGGCAAGATAAGCAGCTTTTTCAGCTTCATTGGTAGGATCTACTGATATTTCGTTATTATCGCTGATTGATCTCAGGTAGTAATAATAATCAATCGAAGCATTTATAGCGGTTTCGTATGCTGTTTTTGCCAAACCATCATTTGCAGCAACATTTACATAATAATCGGCTATCAGCAACTGAGTAGCGGCAGCAGTGATCAGAATACCCGGCAATTTCTTGTTTTTACTGATTGTCGAGTAATTATATTTGGCAATGGTATCAATTGCCAGATATTGTTCCTGGGTATCAGCATCCAATAATGGGTCTAATCCCATATACAACGGCGCGGTTAATTCACCCGGCTGGAAAAGAGCCCTTAAGCGCGGATCTCCATTATTCTGCATGTTATCAATCATGCCCTTATTTGCCCTGTCGGCAGTTCCCCAACCGATAAGACCATCGTATAAATCAGAAGTTACACTGCTTCCATCGAGCGTATAAACATCTATTAAGATATTATCGTCGTTAGTAACGCAAACAGGATAGGATCCGGAATTACCGAGAATTGAAGCCATTTCGCTGCTTACCCGTGACTGGAACGCTGAAACGCCCGAAACCCTCATCAGTAAACGAATCCGTAAGGAATTGCAGTACTTTTTCCAAAGATCAATATTTCCATTATTAATAAAATCCTGGACTTTAAATACTCCGCCTACGGCTTCAGGAACACTAATGGTATTCAATTCATCAGAGAATCCATTCAGGTCATCCAGCATTTTAGTATAAATAGTTGCAGCATCATCATATTTCGCATAGGAGGCTTCATAATCACCACCGTTGGTACTTAATAAACCAGCTTCCGACCAGGGAATGTCACCATGAAGGTCAACAACTTTTTGAGTCTGATCATAAAAGAAGATAGTAGATGTAATTATATAAATCCGCTTTTCTGCTTGTTCTTCGGCTGGCAATGCGTTATAGACCTTTAACACTTCTTTATACTGTGCCAGAAATCCATAATACCAACTCCAGCGATCGCCTATTGCAGCCGCTCCCGGTTCGTATTGTTTTGCAGCATTTGCCCATGCAGTTGACTGGGTATAATGCAACGCGGTATTCTGAAGTACAACAAAGTAATTCCAGTACCTGTACATGGTCATATCCAATGTTGAGGCTACTGCCCCGGAGAATTGCTTTTCTACGGTTGTCTGATCTATCGTATTTGGTGCAGTATAGTAATCGGCAAATTTTTCTTTTTTGCACGCCGAAATTCCTATCATCAGCACTAATGTGAGAAGTATTATTATTTTTTTCATAATTATTCTTATTTTAAGTTAAGTATTAAGAATTAGAAAGATGCCCTTAACATGATACCATAAGTCCTCGACGAAGGATTTGTACCGGCATTATTTACCCGGCTGCCCCATGATGAACCTGTTGACAATTGTTCAGCATCCATATTCTTTATGGACCTGTAGAAGTAGAACAGATTCCTTCCATAAACAGAAAGTTGTATATTGGAAGCATGCATTTTTTCAGCAACTTTAGCCGGTAAAGTATAAGCAAGGGATGCTTCTCTCATCTTTATGTAATTATTCTGGTTGATGTATTTGTAATACAGTGAACTTCCGTATTGCGGACCACCCCAGTTATATGAGTACCAATAATAGATGGCTTGTGAGATCACATTCGTATTTTGTGTACCATCAGCAAGAACACCTTCTAACAGCATACCGTCGTCATAAACTTTTTCACCGTTCGGACCTGATGCTGCATCGGTTTTTACGCCATTTCCATTGGCATCGAGATAGTAGGAAATCCCACCATTTTCCTTGTTATAGTTAGTCAAACTCTCTTCGGTGAGTCCCCGGCATGTGAGCCAGTAGAGGCCGGTTGGCATAACGGAACCGCCCACTTTGAAATCGACCAATAAATTAAGCGAAAAGCCCTTGTAGTTCACTGTATTAATCAATGCTCCACTAAGTTTTTCCATTGCATTGCCATATTTCTCCCATTTTTGAGCATCGAGAGTATAAGTACCGTCGGCGGCAATTATATTGTTTCCGTTTTCATCAGTTGCAATCGGGTGAGCATACCAATCGCCCATAGGTTGGCCTACTGTAGAAACCAATTTGGCAGCGTCTCCATCATAGTTGGCATGCAAAAGTTCGGTTGCACCGGAAGTCAGGGCAATAATTTTATTCTGGTTGTGAGCCATGTTTACTGTAATATCCCACGAAAAGTCGTTTGTCCGAATTGCTGTTCCTGACAAAGCAACTTCAACGCCCTTGTTACTTAATTCACCAATATTGGTAAGAATACTACCTCCTCCTGAACTGGTTGGAAGTGCCAGATTTAAAATCTGATCCTTTATCTTGGCATCGTAATATGCTATATCAAAACGCAACCTGTCGTTGAAAAACCTTGATTCGAGACCAATTTCCCATTCATTTTTCTGCTCGGGTTTGATAAGGCTGTTTCCATAAGGGTTGTTCCTGATCTGTGATGTAAGAACGGAGCCATTTCCCTGATCGCCCAGATTACCGGGATTATAGGCCGGGTTTGCAAGGTATTGAGCAGGATAATTACCAACAATACCCCAGGAAGCTCTTAGTTTGGCATAAGTAACAGCTGTTGGCATATCAAAGGCATCCGAGAATACAAAACCACTATTGACAGAGGGATAGATGAATGTGTTATTGTCAGGATTCATCGTTGATGTTCTGTCCTTCCTTAAAGTTGCCTCTAAATACAAGTAGTCTTTGAAATCAAAATTCAGAGTTCCAAAAAATGCATCAGTAACGAAATACCTCTGGTTAAATTCATTAACGGCTGATACAACCGTGTTTTTTGACGCTGTAAGATCAAATTTATTTTCAGTCACCAAACCTCCGTCAGTTCTTGACGAGGTGAAGTGTGCTTCTTCCGTACGTGCATTGTAACCACCAAGCACCGTAAAGCCCAGGTTATCAGTCAGTTTTTTATTATACGTCAACAAAATATCGCCATATATAATTGTCTGAAGGTTACTTGACTGACCATATTCTCCTGAATAACCATATGCAATTGGTATTGAGGTGGAAGATTTACTATCAGTTCTTATGGACGTATAATCGGTTGATGCTCTTGCCTGTAATTTTAATCCGGTCAATATTTCCCAGTTCAATTTCACAACAGCATTTAACCTGTTTTGGTATTCGTCAACATTATTTTCCATCACGTTCCATACATAATCGGCAATTTCGCTCCGGAAGTTTGGATACATAATGTTTTCATCTGGGGTAAGGCTTGGGTTACTTCCCTGCACATATTTGTAGCCTAAACTGGTTTTGTATTTAGCACGATACCAGTCACCATTATCGGATGTGGGGAACATACCTCCGAAGTTATTAATAAGCCTGTCGATCATATAAGGCCTGTTGTGGATATGCCAGCTCATAAAGTTGACAAGAATGTCGGTGGATACCTTGCTTCCGAATTTGAAAGTATTATTTAAATTAAAATTGTGCTTGTCGTTAGCTGAATTGTAACTTAACCCTTCGGTATGAGCAAAAGTATAAGAAAACCTGCTGATCGACTTATCGGTGTTGTTCGAAACCGCAACGTTAACAGTTGAGTTATTTGCGGTCTGGAAAAGGTTAGCAAATCCACCTTCCTGATATTCGTAAGGTCTGACCTGTCCGTCCCAGTAAAGCAGTGGTTGCCCGTCGTATTCAGCTCCAAAATTTAAACCAGCCTGTGGCATAGCCCTGTATTTGGTACCATTCATTTCGCGTTCAACAAATCCGGCTTCATCAGTGGCATATACACCGTAACCAGGGTTAAATCCTCCGCCCCTTACAGTTTGCCATTCAGGAAGGTAAGCAACCTGATCAATATCATATTTTACGCTTGCATCCACAGAAAAGCCTTTGGCACCTTTACCGCTTTTGGTGGTAATTAAAATAACTCCGTTCACAGCTTCTGATCCGTAGAGTGCAGCTGCCGAAGCTCCTTTAAGCACTGAAATGCTTTCAATATCCTCAGGGTTAAAATCAACCAGACCATTCGAACGGATACGTTGGTCGTTCCAATAGTTGCCATTGTTAAATTCTCCGTCTCTTACCGGCACACCATCCATAACGATTAATGGTGTTGATTTGAAACTGATTGAATTTATACCGCGGATTTGAATAGCCACACCGCTGGTTGCTCCACCTGGTGACTGGGCAATTGATACTCCCGGAGCTTTTCCATAGAGAGCCGCGCCAAAGTTGGGGGAACCGGCTTTTGTGAGGTCTTTCGACTTAACAGTAGTTTGGGCGTAACCTAATGATCGTTGTTGCTTGGTTTGACCCAATGCAGTAATAACCACTTCATCCAGTTGTTCAAGTGAAGGTTGCAACTGAATGTCGATAACTGACTGGTTGCCAACAGCTACTTCCTGATCGGCATATCCTATGAACGAAAACTGAAGAGTCTGATCAGTATTCGCCTTAATAGAAAATTTCCCCGATAGGTCAGTTGTCGTTCCGGTAGTAGAACCTTTTACAACAACATTAACACCAGGAATAGTAGAGCCATCTTTGGCATCAGTAACCGTTCCGGTGATAGTTTTTTGGGCTAAAACGAACTGCCATGAGCAGAACATGATGAGCGCCATCAAGAGTGTCACTTTTTTCATAAGCACTTTTGTTTGAGGTTTGACTTGAGGTTTGTTGATAATATATGATTGTTAGCAAAATTTTTTCATTGAAATGGCGAAACTAATAAAATATTTTATGAACTTTTAACACAATGGTAACTTTTTTTATAAAATATTTTAGAAAGTTTTCAACAGATTCACCTATATCCCTCATTTTGAGCTTTTAAGAGATTTCTAAAGAGGCATTTTTATCTTTCAGGTGTTTTGATACCAAGTATGTTTCTGAATTATGGAATAAAGTTAAGTAAATAGTTGGCGAATATTACATTCATACAAATATTTTTCATAAAGAATTACAGAAATAAGTATTTTTAAACGAAAATATAGTTGATATCGCAACCAATAATTTAAAGATTAGGAGCAAAATTTTCTACTTCGGATTTATCTGGTTTTCCGTATACAAGATTCTGAACCTAAAAAACAAAAAAGCCGTTCCGGATTTTAAACTTACTATATAGCTTTTTATTCAGACAACTTTGAGCATAGCTTTACTAAAAACCTGGATATTTCGAATAATCATAGTATGTTTTAAATGAGCGTACAGAAGATACTTACTTTTTTACATATTATATATAATTGATTTACTGCACTTTAATATACAAAAACTAAACCCATGACTTAGTAAAATGAAATTCTCTCCAATCTTAGTAATTTTTTTTTCTATGTAGGATAATATTATTAATGATTGTTGTAAATTTACACCCGCTTACTATAAGTTTGATTTCGTCAACTGTTTTCAACATACTGAATAACTACTAAGTGCTAAGACTATGAAAAAAAGCATGCTTTTTGGCAATTCCCCAGGTGATCCCCGGACAAACAGCTCAAAGAAAAATGCCCTTAAATTATTGATATTAAAAGAATTATATCAAAATGGATGTAAATCAATACCCGAGCTGAGTAAGATAATACGTATGAGTACGCCCACCATTACCAGGGCAATTGATGAACTGATTGAGAGCGAATTCCTGGCTGAAGAAGGTATAGGAAGTTCGAGTGGTGGTCGCCGTCCCAATTTATATGGATTGAACCCTCCTGCCCGCTATGTTCTGGGAGTTGATATCAGCAGGTATCATATACGACTGGGCTTATTTAATTTCAGCAACCAGCCCGTAGTTGATATCAAAGTTCTGGATGAAGGGCTAGAAGTATCGAAAGATTTTCTGAAAAGCCTCAAAACTGCTGTGAATGATTTTATCAAAGAATCAGGCATCGACGAAAAGAAGCTGATGGGTATCGGGATAGCGCTTCCGGGTCTTATTGATTTGCATACCGGCATCAGTTACAGCTACCTGCAGGATGAAAAACCTGCCACCATTCAGTTTGAAAACATTTTCGATTACCCTGTTTTCGTCGAAAACGACACTAAGGTAATGGCTTTAGGCGAACAGGCCTTTGGCATGGCACAGGGTAAGCAGAACGTACTTTGTCTTAATATCGGCTCTGGCATAGGACTTGGAATGATTCTCAACGGCAAACTCTACAAAGGAAATTCAGGTTTTTCGGGCGAGTTCGGCCATATACAGGTTGATCCCGACGGACAGCTCTGTTATTGTGGGAAAATAGGCTGTCTCGAAACCCTGGCTTCCGGTACAACCATGATTAAACGGGCACGCAAAGAGATAAGCGATGGTGCTACCACAGTTATCCGTACCATGGTTTCGGGTGATCTGAGTAAAATTACTATAGAAACCGTTTTGAAAGCCGCCCAACATGGCGACCAGTTTGCCATAGGTCTGCTGGCCAATATTGGCGAACACTTAGGAAGAGGTATCGCGGTGCTTATCCATCTGTTCAACCCTGAACTTATCATTATCGGTGGCGAATTGACCAAAGCAGATAATTACATCGTTGATCCTATTCAGCAAAACCTTAACAAATTCACCATTGCAAAAATTCGCCGCGATGCGCAGATCATGACCTCGAACCTGGGCCAGAATGCAGGTCTGATGGGCACCGTAGCTCTTGTTATGAACAAGGTTTTCCAGAAGGAATAGGTCTGGAATTAACTGCAACTACTCAAATTGCTTTGGTATACCTTATATATATACCAAAGCATTTGCATTTAACAGAAATAGTATCTTCGATCAGAACCGGTTAGTAAAACAGATTAACGATTAAAACCAAACAGAATGAAATTTCGCGGTATTGTACTTTTTTTGTCAATGATTTCCACTGGGTGCTTTCCTCTCATTACGGAGGCTCAGCAAATTTCTGTTCCCGACTGGGAAAATCCACAACAAACTTCTTTCAATACGGCCAAACCACATGTAACCTATGTACCATACGATTCGGAGGCAAAAGCTGTGAAGAACAATGCCGGCGAATCAGCTTTATATTTGTCTCTGAATGGTAAATGGAAGTTCAAACTATCGGATAACTACAAACAGGTTCCAGAGGGTTTTTACCAGCCAGGATTCGATGCTTCATCATGGGCATTGATTGAGGTTCCTTCAACCTGGGAAGTGCAGGGGTACTCCTACCCTATTTATACGAATATTCCATACGAGTTTTATTCGAAAAATCCTTTGCCTCCCCATGTTTCTCACGAGTATAATCCTGTGGGAACTTACCTTACTGAGTTAAGTATTCCTGAAAGTTTTAAAGGGAAAAGTGTATTTGTCCATTTCGGTGCCGTAAAATCATTTTTCTATATCTGGCTCAACGGCAAATATATAGGCTTTAGCAAGGATTCGAAAACCCCGGCAGAATTTGATCTTACTCCCTACCTGAAACAAGGGAATAATACGCTCGCTTTGCAGGTTTTCCGGTGGAGCGACGGATCGTACCTCGAATGCCAGGATATGTGGCGAATGAGCGGAATCAACCGCGATGTGTTTATTTACGCAAGGCCTCAAACCTACGTCCGCGATTTTTTCGCCCGGGGCAATCTGAAAGATAATTATATCAATGGAAACCTGGAAATTGACATTCTATTCAATAAACTTTCAGTTGAAGATGTAAAAAACTATAAACTTCAGATAAATCTTTACGAAAAAAACAATACTGTCAAACCTGTATCGACCGATATAATTTCTCTGGGTTCAGCAGCAGGAAAAGACAGCCTTCGGTACGAAAAACGCATCCCACAGGTAAAAAAATGGACAGCCGAAACACCTGATTTGTATATACTTACTTTAACATTACTCGACCTAAACGGGAACTTCATCGAAAGCCTGAGCAACCGCATCGGTTTCCGTACCAGTGAAATAAAGAATGGTTTACTGCTGATTAACGGTGTTGCTGTTAAACTCAAAGGCGTTAACCGCCACGAACATGATCCAGTGAAAGGCCACGTAATTTCGCGCGAAATGATGCTCCTGGATGTTCAACTGATGAAGCAGAATAATATAAACGCAGTGCGTACCTGCCATTACCCGAACGATCCTTACTGGTATGAGCTCTGCGACGAATATGGTTTGTATGTAATTGATGAAGCAAATATCGAATCGCATGGCATGGGTTACGATCTCAACCGGACTCTTGGCAACAACCCAATATGGGAGAATGCACATATCGATCGCACACGCCGTATGGTTGAACGTGACAAAAATCATCCTTCGGTAATAATCTGGTCATTGGGCAACGAAGCGGGTAACGGCTGTAATTTCCTGGCTACTTATAAATGGATTAAAACGAGGGATTTAAGCCGACCAGTACAATACGAACGTGCAGGCCACGAATGGAATACGGATATTTTCTGCCCGATGTACGAAGGGGTTCAGAGTTTATTGAATTATGCATCGAAAAAGCAGGATAAGCCCTTGATACAGTGTGAATATGCACATGCCATGGGAAACAGCACCGGTAATTTAGTTGATTACTGGGATGCTATTGACAACAACGAACAACTCCAGGGAGGTTTTATCTGGGACTGGGTGGACCAGGGATTGCAGAAATTTGATTCCACAGGAAGAAAATACTGGGCTTTTGGCGGTGATTTCGGCCCGAAGGATGTTCCCAGCGATGGGAATTTTTGCACCAATGGGCTGGTTTTTCCTGATCGTAAACCTCATCCCGGGCTTTCAGAAGTTAAAAAAGTATATCAATATGTAAAATTCACTTCTGTTGATCCCGAAAAACCCAGTTTCAGGTTAAGCAACAAGTATGCTTTCCGGGATTTAAACAATACTCTGCTGCGCTGGGAGATATCGGAAAACGGAAAAATCATTGCACAGGGTATGTTTACAACTGAGAATATTAAAGCAGGAGCTTCGCGCGATTACGTTGTTTCGTGGAAACGGCCTTCAGTTAAACCTGGCAGGAACTATTATCTTAATTTGTATCTGATAACAACTGACGACAGTCCATTACTTGGAAAAAATCATATCCTGGCTTCCGAGCAGTTTGGGATGTATTCTACACTTCAGGATGAAACAGCGACTTCATCCCTGCCTTCCGTTATAGTTTATGAAACTGAAAAGGATATTACTGTCAAGGGCAAAACCTTTGCAGTGGAATTCAATAAAGAGAGCGGAACCATTTCTTCTTTCACATTCGATGGTGAGCAATTGATTGAACAGGGGCCATTACCCAATTTCAGGCGTGCGCCACTTGATAATGACGTGGGCTGCAGAATGTTCGAAAAATGTAAGCCCTGGTACGATGCCAGCGAAAACAGGCAGGTAAAATCGGTAATTCTCGATAAATCAGATGAAAAAGCGGTGAAAATTACAGTTAGCTTTTTATTTCCTGATGCAAGAAGCGAACTTATATCAACATATATAGTTAGTGGTAAGGGTGATATCTTAGTTGAAAACAGCCTGAAAGCCGGACAAAACCTGCCCTGGATTCCCCGATTGGGAGTAAATATGCGCCTGAACGGATCGCTCAACCAGTTAGATTGGCTGGGACGCGGACCCTTCGAAAATTATGCAGATCGGAAAACTGCTGCTTTTGTTGGCAAGTACCATTCGACTACCGACGAAATGTATACTCCCTATGTCCGACCTCAGGAGAACGGCTACCGCACTGATGTTAAGTGGGTTTCAGTTAATGACGGCAAATCTGTCGGGGTATATTTCGAAGGATCGTACAATATGGGCTTCAGTGCTTTGCCTTATACTTATGACGATCTGAAAGGATTCGAACATAAAGGGAAACACGGAAATTTATTGACCAGGCAATCGTTTACCGACCTGAATCTCGACTATTTGCAATGCGGCGTAGGTGGCGACGACAGCTGGGGCGCCTGGCCTATGCAGAAATACCTTATACCGGCAACAGATTATACCTGGTCGTACCGGATAAGACCATACTTAATCAAAAAAGAAAGCCCTTCCTCTTTGTGGGAGAATAAAATTGTTGTAAAAAAGTAATCTTGATACATAATGAAACTAGCTGATATTAAAGGATATCCGTCGGAATCGGACAGTTCGATGTGGAACGATGATGCGTTAGTTTCCCGTTTCGAAAAAATTCCTGTTAAAGTGTTTCCGTCGGCAGCAAAAGCTTCAGTTGAAGTTGCAGGAAGAATTGTTGAACTTGTTAAAGAACGTCGGAAATCCGGAAAGAATATTGTTCTCGGGCTTGCCACAGGCACTACCCCGCTTATGGTTTATAATGAACTGATAAGATGGCACAAGGAAGAAGGACTGAGCTTTTCGAATGTGATCACTTTTAACCTTGACGAATACTATCCGCTTGAACACGATCACCAGCAGAGTTACAACCATTTTATGTGGGACAGGTTATTCAAGCACCTTGACATTAAAACGGAGAATATTCATATCCCTTCGGGAAGCATTGACCAGGATGATGTTGCAGCTTTTTGCCGCGACTACGAAAAAAAGATTCACGAAGCGGGAGGAATTGATATTCAATTACTTGGGATTGGTCGTACCGGACACATCGGTTTTAATGAACCGGGTTCGGCATATAATTCGAAAACCCGCCTGGTAACCCTCGACCGTTTGACACGCAACGATGCCGCCGATTCGTTCAACGGTGAAGAACAAGTTCCACATTTTGCCATTACGATGGGTGTTGGGACAATTATGGCTTCAAAAGAAATCTTCCTGATGGCCTGGGGTGAAGGGAAGGCTGAAATATTAGCTAAAGCCGTGGAAGGACCAGTTACGGATGTAATTCCATCGAGCTACCTTCAAAACCACACCAACACAACATTTATTATTGACCCACCTGCTGCAGCTGACCTCACCCGCTTTAAGACACCCTGGCGTGTAGGCCAATGCGAATGGAACGACAGGATGATACGAAAGGCTGTACTCTGGCTCTGCACACAAACAAGCAAGCCCCTGCTAAAATTGTCGGAACGCGATTACAATGATTATGGTCTTTCGGATCTGATAACGAGTCACATTTTCAGTAAAATTAACATCAGAGTCTTTAACGATCTGCAACATACCATTACAGGATGGCCGGGAGGAAAGCCCAATGTTAACGATTCGACACGCCCCGAACGTGCACTGCCATTCCCGAAAAAGGTTGCTCTCTTCAGCCCGCATCCCGACGATGATGTAATTTCGATGGGTGGAACCTTTGCGCGGCTTGTTGAACACGGGCACGATGTACATGTAGCTTACCAGACGTCAGGAAGTATTGCTGTAAGCGATGATGATGCGATCCGTTACCTCGATTTTGTGCGGAATTATGAGAAAATCTACGGCATTAGTGAACCCAAAGCAGAATTCCTGTACAAAGAAACCTCAGATTTTTATAATAACAAGAAAAAAGACAGTATTGAGCCTTCGGAATTGCTGGCTGTTAAAGCTTCGATCCGACGTGGTGAAGCAAAAGCCTCATGCCGCTATATAGGGCTTCCGGAGAAAAATGTGCATTTCCTGGACCTTCCGTTTTACGAAACCGGAACCGTTAAAAAAGCTCCTCCAACAGATGCCGATGTTCAAAAAACCATGGATTTTCTTCGTGAACTGAAGCCTCACCAGATATATGCTGCCGGTGACCTAAGTGATCCTCACGGGACTCACCGCGTGTGCATTGATATTATTATTGAGGCACTCGAACGAATGAAACACGAAACCTGGATGAAGGATTGCCGCGTGTGGTTGTATCGTGGCGCCTGGCAGGAATGGGATATTGAAATGGTTGATATGGCGGTACCACTCAGTCCGGAAGAAGTTGTGATAAAGAGGAACGCCATTTTCAGGCATCAGTCGCAAAAAGACGGCGCCATGTTTATGGGAGCCGACAAACGCGAATTCTGGCAACGTGCCGAAGAACGAAATAAAAACACTGCCCGGCTGTACGATAAACTTGGAATGGCTGAATATGAAGCGATTGAGGTGTTTGTTAGGTATGAGGTGGAGTGAATGGGAAATTTGAAGAATAAGACAATGTGATAATTCGACAATTCGACAATGTGTTGATTTGAATTTGTGGAAACGTGAAGATGAGAAGATGGGAACATAAGCTCTTTTTTTAAGAACGATTACATTTTTGTAGAATTACTAAGAAAATAACTGAACTACTAACCAATAAACCTATGATTATGAATACATTACCCTCGGCTGAAGACCGCAAGAATTACATGCTGTCCATTACAATTATCGGAGTACTGTTTTTTATTTTCGGTTTTATCACCTGGCTCAATGGCACCTTAATTCCGTTTCTGAAAATTTCGTGCGAATTGAATAATGTTCAGGCTTATTTTGTAACACTCGCATTTTACATTGCTTATTTTTTTATGGCTCCACCTTCTTCCTGGGTTTTGCACAAAGTTGGATTTAAAAATGGAATGGCACTTGGGTTATTTGTGATTGCCCTTGGTTCGCTGGTGTTCATTCCCGCTGCATTAACACGTACTTTCGGCTTGTTTCTGACTGGGCTTTTTATCCAGGGTACAGGATTGGCACTGCTGCAAACGGCATCCAATCCATATGTTATTGTGCTTGGCCCGCGCGAAAGTGCAGCGAAGAGAATTGCGATAATGGGAATCTGTAATAAAGTTGCAGGTGCTATCAGTCCATTGATCCTTGGAGCGGTAGTTCTAAACCAGGATACGACCAATATTGTCACACAACTTGAATCTATTTCAGGCCTTGACCGAGTTCCTTTGCTCGATTCGCTTGCCAACAAAGTAATTGTCCCTTACATCATTATTGCCATAGCACTTACACTGCTCTCAATTGCGCTGAAATTCATTCATCTTCCTGATGTTGATACAGATAAGGAAGAAGATACCGGCACAGCAACAGGAACACGAAAAACAGCCTGGTATCAATTCCCGCATTTATGGCTCGGCTTTATCACACTTTTCCTTTATGTTGGAGTTGAAGTTATGGCGGGTGATACTATTATCCTGTATGGTCTTTCGCAAGATATACCACTCGCAACCGCGAGGACTTTTACCACGTTTACACTCCTGGCCATGGTGGCAGGTTATATTATCGGAATCGCAACGATCCCCCGATTTATAAGCCAAAGCAAAGCACTGGCAACATCTGCCGTATTGGGTGTTCTGTTTGCTCTTGCGGCTATTTTTACTTCAGGATTAACCAGTGTTGCTTTTATAGCTTTACTTGGATTAGCAAATGCTATTATGTGGCCAGCCATCTTCCCGCTGGCAATTGCAGATCTTGGAAAATTTACAAAAGCAGGCTCAGCATTGCTTATTATGGGTATTGCGGGGGGAGCGCTGATCCCACTTGGATATGGACGACTTGTTGAATCATTCGGCAATCAGCAGGCTTACTGGCTGATGGTTCCGATTTACTTATTCATTTTCTACTTTGCAGTAAAAGGACATAAAATACGAAACTAACTATGAAACCAACCTTATTAGTACTCGCAGCCGGAATGGGAAGCCGTTACGGAAGTCTGAAACAAATTGATCCTGTTGGCCCGTCGGGCGAAACCATAATCGACTATTCCATTTACGATGCCAAAAGGGCTGGATTTGGGAAAGTCGTATTTATAATCCGCAAAAGTTTTGAGCAGGATTTTAAAGATATTTTCATAGCAAAACTTCAACCGCATATTCCTGTAGAATACGTTTTCCAGGAAATTGATAAAGTTCCGGCTGGCTTAACTGTTTCGCCTGAAAGGACCAAACCCTGGGGCACCGCCCACGCTATCTTGATGGCTAAAGATGTTATAAATGAGCCATTTGCGGTAATTAACGGGGATGATTTTTACGGAGAAGGAGCTTTTAAAACCATGGCTGATTACCTTGTATCGCTTACTGCCGAACAACAAACACAATATTCATTGGTCGGGTACCAGGTTGGTAATACTATGTCGGAACATGGTTCCGTTTCGCGCGGAGTATGTATAGCTGATAAAAATGAATTTCTGTTGTCGGTTACCGAACGCACTAATATTCAATTCACCCGCGGCGGTATAGCTTATACGGATGCAGATGGAGCGTTTGTTTTTCTGAAACCGGAAACACTGGTTTCGATGAATTTCTGGGGATTTACACCTGAATATTTCAAACAAACAGAACCGATGTTCAGCGATTTTGTTGAAGCAAACAAGGATTCACTAAAAGCTGAATTTTACATTCCTACTGCAATCGATACGCTGATTAATAATTCGCAGGCAAAAGTAAAAGTACTTAAAAGTAATGCCAGGTGGTTCGGAGTAACCTATAAAGAGGACAAACCAGTAGTTATCGAAAAACTAGCTCAACTAATCAAATCGGGCGTTTATCCGGCCCAACTTTGGAAATAGGAAAATGGACAGAGACATTAAAAATATCATATCACATTTCAGCATCGAAGGCAAATATCTTGGCTTCGAAAAAGTATTAACCGGGCATATTAATGATTCATACCTTATAAATACTACATCAACTGAACATCCGGGGTATTTCCTGCAATGGGTGAACAACTATATTTTTAAAGACGTTGAAGGTCTGATGAACAATATTTCGGCTGTAACGGGCCATCTGGCCAAAAAGTTGGCTGAGAATGATAAGCTGGTATTCAAAGTACTTGAAATTATTCCATGTACCGATAGCAGAAAATTCTACATCGATAAGGAAGGAAATTACTGGCGCCTTTATACTTTCATCGACAAAATGCATGTATTTGATGTGGTTGAAAACACGAAAATAGCTTATGAAGGAGGAAAAGCATTCGGAATTTTTATGTCGCTGCTGGCTGATTTACCGGCAGATACGCTTACTGAGACCATTCCTGATTTTCATAATATGGAAAAACGCCTGGAATCATTTTTCTCTTCGATAGCTAACGATCCTGTAAACCGTGTTAAAGATATTGCTGCTGAGATAAATTTTATAAAGCAAAGAGCTGAGCAAATGCTTACCATTCCAAAGCTTATTAAATCAGGCTTGCTTCCAAAACGAATTACGCATAACGATACCAAGTTCAATAATATACTTTTCGATGATGCCGAACATGCCATGTGTATTGTTGACCTGGATACCGTGATGCCGGGCAGTATATTGTTCGATTTCGGGGATGCCATACGTACAGGGGCTAATACTGCGATAGAGGATGAAAAAGATCTCCACAAAGTTGATATAAATCTGCCGATATACGAAGCCTACACACAGGGATTTATAAAAAGTACCCGGCATACTCTTACACTTGTCGAAATTGAGAACCTGGCGTTTTCAGCAAGGTTTATGACCTTTATTATCGGTCTGCGCTTCCTCACGGATTTTTTGGATGGAGATCCCTACTTTCGTACTTTATACCCGGAGCATAACCTCGACCGGGCAAAAGTTCAGTTCCGGCTTGTTGAACAAATGGAACTGAATGCGGATAAAATGCATGAGATTGTATTGCAATCGCTGGAGAAATAAGAAGTTGGCATCTTAAGACGACAGAATTAATCCGCCTTATTTCTGAAAAATATTCTTTAAAGTTCATGTTTCGCATTCCAAATCACGATCCGAAAATTTCATTCCCGCCAAACTGCATGAACAATCTAAATCAATACTTATGAAATCAGCAGGTAAACAATTTGTAATCAGTCTTATAATGTTAATGTTTGTAAAAAGCATCATTGCCGGTTCCGTTAATATTGTTCCGGTTCCAATGCAGGTCATTGAAGGAAGAGGTGTTTTTACTATTCAAAACGGCACACGCATCCTGGTGGATGAAACTAACGGAACCCTTGAAATGGCTGGTTTACTGGCCGAAAAAATAAGGATTTCATCCGGGTTGAATCTCGAAACAGGGTCGTATAATGCTGCTTTCCCAAAAAATAATACCATTGTATTTACAACCCTGGGTGCCGAAGTAGCTTTAGGCAGAGAAGGCTATACCATTGATATATCAGAAACGCAGGTCCAGATCAAAGCAATATCAGCTAACGGGTTTTTCTATGGACTCCAGACTTTGCTACAGTTTCTACCCCCCGATATCGAAAAAAAGTCTTCAGGAATAAAAACATTTTCCCTGCCGGTTGTAATGATTAAAGATATGCCCCGTTTCGGTTATCGGGGTCTGCATCTTGATGTTGGCCGGCATATGTATCCTGTGGAATTTATTAAAAAGTACATTGATATCATGGCAATGTATAAAATGAATACCTTCCACTGGCACCTCACCGAAGACCAGGGATGGCGCATAGAAATTAAAAAATACCCGCTTCTGACGGAGATTGGCTCAATACGTAAAGGAACACAGGTAGGCAGAACAGATGAATCGGATAATATCCCGTATGGAGGTTTTTACACGCAGGAGCAGGCCCGCGAAATAGTTGCTTATGCTGCAGCTAAATACATAACAGTAATTCCTGAAATTGAAATGCCGGGGCATTGTGTGGCGGCTTTAACAGCCTATCCATGGCTTTCGTGTACCGGCGGGCCTTTCGAAGTTCGCACCCAATGGGGTGTAGCCGATGATATTACCTGTGCCGGCAATGATTCGGTTTTCATGTTTATGCAGGATGTTTTAACTGAGATTATGGATATTTTCCCTTCCACCTACATTCATATTGGTGGCGACGAAGCCCCGAAAGTCAGGTGGAAAGAATGTGCGAAATGCCAAGCACGCATAAAAGCCGAAGGATTGAAAGACGAGGCTGAATTACAAAGCTATTATATTAAGCGGATTGAAAAATTCCTGGTATCGAAAAACCGCAAGCTTATTGGTTGGGACGAAATACTCGAAGGCGGACTGGCTCCGGAAGCTACAGTAATGGCATGGCGCGGAGTACAGGCAGGCATAGACGCAGCAACGCAAGGACATGATGCTATCATGACGCCTGTTGATTACTGTTATTTCGATTATTACCAGGGCGATCCGGCTACAGAACCTGAAGCTATCGGCGGGAAGATTACATTGAAAACTGTTTATTCGTACAACCCGGTGCCGCCAGTGTTGACTACTGACCAGGCAAAGCATATTATCGGAGTGCAGGGCAACGTTTGGACTGAATATGTAAAAACACCCGAAGCAGTTGAGTATAAGGCATTTCCCCGGGCGATTGCTTTGGCCGAAGTTGCCTGGTCGCAGCAAGACCGGCGAAACTGGGACGATTTCTTAAACCGTATGGATAACCAGTTCCCCCGGCTCGATAATTTGGGCGTTAAGTATAGCAAAGGTTCCTTTATTGCTGACTTTTCGATGAAACGCGAGGATAATCGCAACCTCGTGGTTCTGACGAGCGAAACAAAAGGCATGGAAATTCGCTATACGATTGATGGTAGCGATCCGGTTACTGCTTCAACTCTTTATGCTGAGCCATTTGAACTCACTAAATCAGCAGTTGTTAAAGCAGCCTTGTTCAGCAAAGGCAAGATTGCAGGTAATGTTAACCTGCGCGAAATAAATGTGAATAAAGCTTCGGGAAAACCAGTCACCATCATCATACCTTATTCATTCAAATACCCGGGCACAGGCGATCAGGCCATGACGGACGGTCTTACCGGTACTGACTCGTATAAGTCAGGGTGGCAGGGTTATGAAGGAACAGATATGGAATTTAGTGTGGACTTGCTTCGGCTAACTAAAATAAGCTCAGTGAAACTGAATTTTGTAAAAAGTCCTTCCGATTGGGTTCTTTTTCCAAATGAAGTTCAGTTCTCAGTTTCAACGGATGGCAAAACCTGGAAAAACCTTGAAACAATGAAATTTGATGCCAGTTCGCCATCAAAAAAAGAAATAAAGGCAGCTGAAAGTAATTTCCCGGAAACTGAAGTGAGATACATTAAAGTTACTGCCAACAGTCCGAAAGTATTACCCGAATGGCATGAGTATAAAGGTCAGCCTTGCTGGATTTTTGCTGATGAACTAATTGTGGAATAAGTGAAAACCACTAAGGCACACAGTGCACTAAGTTGCACTAAGAATCTTATTATTTCTGCATATTAAACAAATGCATATTTGTCGTTTAACAGCAAAACAAAAATCAAAAATTACAATCTGCTTTATGAGAACACGTTATTTCATTTCGTTGATAATCCTTACGATTTGTATCTCGGTTTCAGCATCTGCAAAAGGCAAACCATTGAGAATAGCTGACAACGGAAAATCAGAGTACGTAATAGTTGTGCCTGTTAAAGCCACCGCTATAGAGCAAAAGGCGGCAGAGCTCTTTCAGGAATACATTTCGCGGATTTCAGGGAGTATGCTGACAATTGTAAATGACAAGGTAAAGACGGCTAAACAGGAAATTTCAATCGGTTTTACCAACAGGATTCCAAAAGGGATTTCATCTGAAATGGATCATGATGAGTTCCGGATTATAACCGAAGGTAAAAAGCTGTTCATCCTGGGTGGGAATCATAAAGGCGCATACTACGGTGTGGTTGATCTGCTTGAAAAACAACTCGGCTGCCGTATTTATGCTCCTGATGTTGAATTTGTTCCTGAAAATAAAACCATTCAGGTTCAACCACTTAATTATTCGGATAAACCGGTAAATACACTCCGGATTGTTCATGGCCGGTTTAATGAAAATGCCGCTTACAAGGAATGGATGCGTGTGGACAATATACACGAAGTTTTTGCGGATGGTTATTATGTGCATACATTCAACAAGTTGGTTCCATGGGAAAACTATTTCAGCTCGCATCCCGAGTATTTTGCATTTATGAATGGCAAACAGATTATTGATCAGTTGTGCATGTCGAATCCTGAAGTACTGAAACTTGTAATTGATAAACTAAGCGTTGACATGGCAAAGCAACCTGACAAAAGGTTATGGTCAGTAAGCCAGAACGATAATTTCTCATATTGCCAATGTGATAAATGCAATGCAATACTTGCAGAAGAAGGTGCCCCGTCGGGTGCTCTTCTTCGTTTTGTGAACCAGATTGCTGCGAAATTTCCGGATAAAACTATTTCGACACTCGCTTACCAGTTTTCACGGTCTGCGCCAAAAATAACAAAACCCGCTGATAATGTTCAGATTATGCTTTGCACCATAGAACTGAACCGGAGTAAAAGCATTGAGAGCGACCCAACCAGCCAGTCGTTTGTTAAAGACATAACCGATTGGGGCAAACTCACACAGAATATTTACCTGTGGGATTACACCGTTGATTTCGCCAACAGTGTTACACCTTTCCCGAATTTACATGTGCTTCAACCCAACATTCAGTTTTTGACACAAAACGGTGCCTACGAGCATTTTCAGCAGACCAATACCATGAAAGGCAATGAAATGGCTGAGCTGAAAGCTTATATGCTGGCCCGATTGCTATGGAATCCGGATGTGAATATTGATTCGGTAAAGACCGTTTTCCTGGATGGGTACTATGCAGAAGCAGCACCTTATATGAGGAAGTATATCGACAGACTTGAATCGGAACTGATAAAATCGGGTGAATGGCTCGATATTTATGGTTCACCTGTTCATCACGAAAAATCATTTCTATCGGCTGAAAACATTGCTTTTTACAATCATCTCTTCGAGCAGGCTGAAATGGCCGTGGCCAAACGTCCTGAGGTTGTTCAACGCGTGAAAGTCAGCAGGCTTCCGGTAGAATTTGCCACCATGGAAATTGGAAAAAACGATATGTTCGGGCCCCGGGGTTGGTATACCGAAAAAGGCAGTAAGTTTATCCTGAAGCCGGAGATGAAAGCAATACTTGAAGATTTCTATACTACAAGCAAAAATAATGGAGTTAAATACCTTAACGAATCTGCTTTAACTGTTGAGAGTTATTACAACGCTACATTACGATTTATTGATGTACAGGTGGATGATAATATTGCTTTTCGCAAAAAAGCAACTGCTTTGCCGGAACCCAATTCTAAATACAGCGGTGGTAATATGGCAGTGATCACCAATGGAGTGCAAGGTGCTGACAGTTATAAAGTGCATTGGTTAGGTTGGGAAAATGAAGACCCACAGATTACACTGGATTTGGGAGAAGCACGTTCGTTTAAATCCATCAGCATTGGTTCATTATGGGATCCGAAAAGCTGGATTCTGCATCCAACCCGTGTAACCTGTATGGTTTCAGCCGATGGAATTACCTGGGATAATGCCGGAATTGAAGATGTGAAAGGAGATCAGAGGAAGGAAGAAGTTACCCAAAACTACATATTTACAGGTGATTTTAAGGACAAACGCTATATCCGTTACTATATTACCGGAACAAAGAAACTGCCGTCGTGGCATCCTTCAGCAGGAGGACTATCGTGGGTATTTCTCGATGAAATTGTGGTCAAATAGAACAATAGCTTCTCCTTGTTTCCAAACTATTTTTAGAGACGGCATAAAGTTTGCTATCTTTATCTTCAAATTTAATTCTATATGCGACCTATCAGCCTTCTTACCGGCATTGCCTGCCTGTTAATTGTTTTCCAGCAGGCCATAGCACAACAGGATCCTACTAAACGGGTAATATTAATTGGCATCGACGGTGTTTCGTCCGAGGCGTTCCAGTATTCGAATACGCCGGTCATGAACAGTCTTATCAGCCAGGGAGTCATTTCGTTAAAAACACGGGGTGTAATGCCAACCGTAAGTGCTCCCAACTGGGCAAGTATTTTATCCGGTGCCGGTCCTGAACAACATGGAATTACCTCAAACGACTGGAGCCTGATAAATCAGGGGTTTGAACCCACTGTGAAAGACGCAGATGGATATTTTACTTCCATTTTTACTCTTATCCGCAAACAGATGCCCAAAGCGATAACTGCCATGTTTTATGATTGGGATTGGCTTGGTACCTTTGTGAACAAAAAACTGATCAGCAAAGAGCAATACATTCAGGGTCATGTAATGGTTACCTCTATTGCCCTGAATTTTATTAAAAAAGAAAAACCGGTTTTCACCTTTATTTACTATGGTCATCCTGACGAGACCGGCCATAGCAAAGGCTTTAATACAAAAGAATATTATCAGTCGATAAATGATATTGATACCGAAATCGGGAAAATAGTTGCCAGTCTTCGGGAAACAAAAATGATACAAAATACCACGCTGATTATCACTTCCGATCATGGCGGAGTTGGTTTCGGGCATGGAGGTGAGAGCATTATAGAACTTGAAGTACCATGGCTAATTTCCGGGCCCGGAATAAAGAAGAATGCTCTTCTTGAAATGCCTAATGACCATGTCAACACAGCATTAACCATTGCCAGAATTCTTGGTTTAAAAACACCAATTGAATGGATCGGCAGGCCGGTAAATGAAGCTTTTATTACGAAAACTGCTACTCCCAAACCCGCTATTTATGTACCCAAGCCCTGGTGCTCCCTGGCTGATGGAGCTTTCCCCGGTCCGCAGCAGGTTGAACTCACTACCACCGGGCAAAATGCTGACATTTATTACACGCTGGATGGCACCACACCTGGAATTACTTCAAGAAAATACATCTCACCATTTACCATCAGCAGCAATTCAACATTGAAAGCTGTTGCTGTTTCCGGGAGTAGCCAGAGCCAGGTTATCAGCCGGATGTATACTTTTGTTCAAGGTATAAAGAGTGCTGTTTTAACCACTCAACCCAGCGTAAAATACCCAGGGCCCGGTGTTTCAGGGTTATTCGACGGGTTAATCGGTTCCTCCAATCCTATGAACAGACAATGGATGGGTTTTGAAGGCAGTGATTTTGAAGTTACCATTGATCTTGGTGAAGTAAAACCAGTTGCAACTATTGGAGTAGACGTATTGCAGATGCCCGTAAGCTGGATATTTCTTCCCGAAAAAGTTGAGTTTTATTCCAGTTCTGATGGCAAGACATTTAATTTACTAAACACCTTCTACCCTGCCGAAACTGATGATATCCGGCTAGATGGTCCCGTGATGCTGGCGCGTAATTTCGATAATCTGCTTACACAATATATCAGGATTAAAGCTACCAATATCGGGACTTGTCCTGTCGGGCATCCGGGAGAAGGGCAAAAAGCATGGTTGTTTGTGAGCGAGATTGAGATTGAATAAAAGGGTTTAATGCCTGGGGCGTTCAAGGGTTCAAATGCCTGCGGCGTTCAAATGCCTGCGGCGTTCAAATGCCTGCGGCGTTCAAGAGTTCAAATGCCTGTGGCGTTCAAATGCCTGCGGCGTACAAGAGTTCAAATGCGTGCGGCGTTCAAAGGGTTAAAATGCCTGCGGAGTTCAAGGGTTCAAATGCCTGCGGCGTTTAAAGGGTTCAAATGCCTGCGGCGTTCAAAGGGTTCAAATGCCTGCGGCGTTCAAGGGTTCAAATGGCTGCGGCGTTCAAGGGTTCAAATGCCTGCGGCGTTCAAGGGTTCAAATGCCTGCGGCGTTCAAATGGCTGCGGTGTTCAAAGGTTCAAATGCCTGCGGCGTTCAAAGGGTTAAAATGCCTGCGGCGTTCAAGGTTACAGCGTTGAGAGAGTCCACAAATACAACAACATACAGGAATCATTGAACATTTGAACACTTGAACTTTTATTTTAGCTAAACCAAATTCTTCCGCTTTTCCCTTATCTTTGTTATATAAAACTCAAGAAAGATGACCTACACAGTGGTAACAGGAGCGGCTGGTTTTATTGGCAGTTGCATGGTTAATAAACTTAACAACAAGGGTCTGACCAATATTATTGTTGTTGATGATTTCAGTAATCCTCTGAAAAATCACAACCTCGATCACAAATCTATTGCCGGTCATGTTCACCGCGATGAATTTATAAACTGGTTGCAGAAACACCATGCCGAGGTTGCCTCAGTTTATCACCTTGGTGCACGTACGGACACTACTGAATTTGATGCCGAAATATTTAACCGCCTTAACCTGAACTATTCGAAACAGGTTTGGGAAGCCTGCACACTGTACGAAATTCCTCTTATATATGCTTCGTCAGCAGCCACTTATGGCATGGGCGAGCGAGGTTACTCCGATGATCATTCAAATGTTGAGAGCCTTCGCCCACTAAATCCTTACGGAGAATCAAAAAACAATTTCGATATCTGGGTATTGAAACAGGAGAAGACTCCTCCATTCTGGGCCGGAATGAAATTCTTTAATGTATACGGACCGAACGAATACCATAAAGGGAGAATGGCTTCGGTTATATTTCATGCTTTCAGGCAGATTAAGGAAACAGGAAGCACAAAACTTTTCCGCTCGCACCGCTCAGGCTTTGCTGATGGAATGCAATTACGCGACTTTGTATATGTAAAAGATGTGATTGATGTATTGTTTTTTATGATGCAGAAGAAGCCTCAATCCGGACTGTATAACCTTGGAACAGGAAAGGCCCGTGCATTTCTTCATCTTGCAAAAGCTGTTTTTAAGGCCCTCGAAATCCCCGAAAAAATTGAATTTATTGATACGCCGCTCGATATCCGTGAAAAATACCAGTATTTTACTGAGGCCGATATGACAAAGCTTACCAAAACAGCCGGATATCCTGCTCCATTTTATACCCTGGAAGAAGGAGTTTATGAGTATGTAACTGAATTTTTGGTTGAGAAGAAGTATTTCTGATTCTGTAATACTATCCGCACAACGTAAGTCATTTTTGTCCGATAAGTTTCATCATTTTTAGTCAGATTTCATACAGGTACAAGAAAGATCAAGGCTTGAAAGATTGACTAACTTTATATCAATACTTTATGCATTACTGATTGCAATATATCCTGTTGTATTTGAACTACTTATTAAAACTGACTGGGATAGCGCCATGCTATGGTATAACTGAATGGATAAACTCACTTGAATTGTTATCGATTAAAATCAGATCCGTAGCATCAATAAGTCCATCGCCATTACAATCAGATGAAAGGTATCCTGCTGAAAAGTCAGATGCCTCATTGCCAGCCTGTGTGAGGTCAGTTAAATTCACGAAATTATCCTGATTCACATCACCAGTATAAATCGCCCAAAAGCCGTCATTCATTAATTTCATATTGTTACCAAGAGCTTTTGTTGAAGCATCACGAAAATTGTACTCAATAGTATTTCCCACAAATGAAACCGGCACAGCACTTACAGTTGCAACACTATTGCGATGGCGGATGGTAATATAGTATGTACCATTTTTTCCGGCAGGAACTGTGAATTGCGCCCACCCGCCAACATCCAGAGACAAATCTGGTGCCAAATATTCAATAGTTGAATAGAGTGTTGAATTATGCAGTTCAACAGAGAATTGATCGGCAACCGGCTCGGCACAAGGAATAGCAGAACTTCCTGACAGACCGATCATTTTATGGGAGGCTGCATCATAAAGGCCTTCGAGGAATAATCCTATTTTTACAAGTTTTTCAGAAGTCACCGATCCATTTAAATAGTAACAAGCCTGAGGAGAATCATTCAAGGGATTATAGTTCGCGTCAGCATATTCGCAAGAAATTCCATCATCCAGCCAATTGAGTGCTGAAGTCCCGCTGATATAATTAAATTTAAGTTCTGCCAGTGAACTTCCGTCTGTAAGGCTGACCGGATTACCAAACCATGATAGAATTAGATGACGTTTCCCGTTTGACAATGAATGGTCGCCAACCAAAAAAGAGCCGGTTAATAAAGGATTCTTAGCTACCTGGACATATGTTAATACTGTGGGGTCATATTCAAGATCAAGGGAAAAGCTCGCTATAGATGTGAAGCCAGTTACCTTCACCGGAACTGTAACAGGTCCGTTTGAATTCCCGTAAAGGGAGGCTACTGTTGTGACAGGAGCATTCTGTGCTTCCAGAACAGTAGCAGCCAGAAGAAGCCAAATGAAGAAAATCATGTGATGCACCATAACTTGTATGAGTTTGAGTTAAAAAGACTGAATCGAACAAATCCTTAAATATAAGATATTTGTAACAATAAGATTCAAAGCTGCTTTTACTATTTATTACTATCAATCGGGAATACCGTCTCAATTTAATTCAGCATTAATAATGACTCTTGAAAAAACTAATTTAGCCTCTTATATCCCAATTTTTCTATTGGACTAAGGTCCAGATATGTTTTGATTGTTGAATTCTATTTTCATGCTAGTGCAATATGAGTTTTATCCTTCTGCTTCCATCACCAGTGTTGAGTTCGAGAATATAGATACCAGGAGATAAGTTGTTAAAATTCAGTTTAATACTGTTGTGAAATTCTGAATCTTTTACCTTCGAATACCTGACTAATTTCCCATTACTGTTATAAATATTGATCAACAAATCTGATGACAGATGAGAAGGAACCAATAAATAGCAACTGTTTTTAAAAGGATTAGGGTAAACATTGATTAAATTCAGCAAATTGTCGGCATATCCGGTTATCAATACTTCAATAACATCAGAGGTATCAGAATAACAACCGTTTAACCCTACAATATCAGAATAAAAACCGCTTTCGACAGCAAGCAGGAACTGTGATTCAGCTCCGGCTATGGCTGTATCATTCCTGTACCACTGATTACCATTGACTGCATCAGAGGACAACAGATATCCACTTATCGAAATTACTGGTTTTTCCGGAACCGGTGAAACATTAACAATAGCTGTTCCCGAAATATTACCCTGGCAATATTGATCAGAAACCGCAGTAACAATGTAAAGTCCCTGCATTGAAGTTGTTAATAAATATGGCGATAACATTATGCCTGATAAAGTTGTAGCATTATAACCATCAGAATACACTATTGTCCAGGGAGGAGTACCTGTAAGGTCAATTTGCATCGAAACCATTGATCCGTCATCACATATATCTCCCCCACCGCTGATATGCGCTGTGGGTAAAGTGTAAACTATAAGGCCTGTATTACCGGAAGTAGAGTTATATCCATCAGTTACTGTTAAAGCATATTCCGTAACGGTATCAGGGCTCACCACAGGATTTGGCAAAACCGAAGTCCAAGCTGGTATTCCCGGAGGCGATGATGTCCAGGAGTAATTATAACTCCCTGATCCACCACCTGCATTTGCATAAAGCTGAGCAAATTGTCCCCTGCAGATTGAAACAGGAATTGAAACCGGATTTACGCTTAAAGGCCCGCCCGAAATGTTAATGGAAATTTCATCGCCCGATTGGCATAGGGTGGCTGTATTGGTTACCTCCAGAAAAAAAACAGTACTTGTTGTCAATTGAACGGTTTGCGGATTCTGCAGGTAAGGATTCACTAAAAGACTTTCGGGAGACCAGTGATAACTATATGTCCCGGAGCCTCCAGAAGCAGCATGCAATTGAGTAGAAGTTGAATACCCGATGGTAGTATCATTACCGGCATTAGCAACAGGAAGATCATTGACTGTAACAGGAAGCACTGAGGCGGGACCGTTTCCACATTCGTTTACTCCACTTACGGTAACGGCACCGGATGAAGAATTTGTCGAATAATCCACCAAAATCGAAGCAGTATTTGTTCCACTTATTATTACTGCTCCGGGAGGGACTGACCAACTGTAGCCAGACACATTAGGCATGGGAGAAATGCTGTAGCTCACTGCTGCCTGTCCCTGGCATAAAGCGTTGAGGCCGATAATAGCTCCTGGTAAAGGTAATATCCCGCAAACCCTCCCGTTTATATAATATTCACTTGTTGGAATATCATTAAGGATATTGGCATCTGCGTCGGAATATAAGCATGAAGGTCCCATATCGAACCAATCCAATGTGGCTGTTCCCGAAAGATATGTGAAGGTATATTCCACAATGGAACTTCCGTCGGGCAAGGAAACACCCGATCCAAACCACGATAGCACAAGGCGATGTATCCCGTTACCCAGGTCGTTATCGCCAACATTGAATGGACCTGCCAATGCTGGGTTATGAGTAGCTGAAATGTATTGCAGTTGTGAGGTATTATAATCCAGCGAAAGTGTTACAGAGCCAATATTATTGAACCCTGTAACAGTTACAGGTATCGTTACCGGCTGATTTGTAACTGCATTATTTACTGTTGCAGCAGTGGTAACCGGTGCATTCTGCGCATCAGCCAAAATTGGTCTCATGATTATACCTGCTGCGATCGGGAATAGAATAAACCAGATGAATGACAATCTTTTTCTCATTGCTGAATCCAAAAAGTAATTTTCAAGTCAGTGTAAAAGTAAATAAAATATCACTGTTGTCCGATTAAAAAACATATCGTCCCTAACGGGACTTTACCTGTTTTGTAACTTGTTTTCTACCAATATATTGTCCCTGACGGGACAGTCCCATAGGGACTGAATATTGGTAGAAAATTAAGAAAGCCCCTCTTAATTCCAAGTCCCGTAGGGACGTTATAAATCAAGTAGTTATGTGTTATTAAAATATTTTCTCCAGACAACAATGATAAAATATTTTGATTGTTCTTGCGGGTTCACTTAGTTCTTACTGATTACAAGCCCAAAGGCCAGCTTTTCCTCTTGAACCTAAAGTCACAGCATATATAAGCAGATGGAACAGCATTTTTTAGTTTACTAAATTGTTCCTTTTAACTAGTCATAAAAAGTTGAATAGTTTGTATTTTCTTGTCTTATAGTGCTTATTGCATGTATAATGCACCGCGTTGGTTCAGCAAATTATATTTTGTGCACTAAATGCGAGGGATAATGCACTTTTAACCTAAATCACTCTGATAAAAAAAGTTATGCTTTCAATTTCTTTTTATAACAAAACCTTCACTTTTTGCATATTTTTAGGCCGGCACTTTCTTAACGTGTTACTTTCATCTTACTGACGAAGACACATTTAAAGACTGTCTAAAATTTAAAGAAGCTGCTTTATGGTACGAATTGCTTGTATCCTGTCATATTGAGCGAAGTCGAAATGCACTTGTTTAACTCAAAAACGAGCAATAATAGTAGATTTAGTTGGGCTTCGACTCTGCTCAGCCTGACAGAAGTACAAGCTGAAATCCATTAAAAAAGTTTGTTACAAAATTTAGACAATCTCTTAATATTAAAGAAATAAAGCTGGACAAAAGAATTTTGAGATATGAGCCGGGCGAGCAAAAAAAAATGAAAACTCAAAAACAATTATATCCCCATTCATTCGTGTTTACGCAGGCAATGTGCACTATATGGAGAAACAAGCATCTAATTATCTCATCAGGTTTAACTTAAGGAGTAACCTTTTCGATAAAATTTCCGGCATTAACAACAGGAAAGATCAGATCAGAGTTATCAACTAAGCCGTCGCCATTTATATCGGTTACTCTATACCCTGTTAAAAATGAAGCAGCATCGTTATCAATAGGAATTAAATCGCCGGAATCAATTATACCATCCTGGTTAACATCACCACTATAGATCACCCATGCCCCGTCCGATACTTGTTTTAAATTAGAGCCAAATGCTTTTGATACATCATTAAATGAATACGTTATAGTAGCCCCGGAAAACAAAACAGGTATTGAGCTGACTGTTTCGATAGAGTTACGGTGTTTTATTGTAATATAATATGAGCCGTTGACAGCTAATGGCACTGTAACTGATGCTGAGCCGTTTTCATCCAAATTCACATCGTTTGCTATAAATACGATATTACTGTAATCTGCAGCATTATGAAGCTCAACAGTAATTTGTTCAACTGTTGTTCCCGGATACTGGTTGCTACTTGCATTACGGGCAAATTCCATTTTATGTGTGCCTGTATTGTACAAGCCTTCAAGGAAAACGCCTAACTGCAATTGTTTATCAACCTGTGATTGAACTAAGCCATTTATATAATATTCTGAGGTGGGCATATCATTCAGAATTATGGCATTATCATCTGAATATAAACAGGAAGGCCCCATATCGAACCATACCAGCTCAGCAGTTCCTGTTAGATAAGTAAATGTATAATTTACAAGGTAACTACCATCAGGCAGACTAAAGCCATCGCCAAACCAGCTGAGAACAAGGCGACGTATCCCGTTTCCAATAAAATTGTCACCAACTATAGGACTTCCTGTAAATGCTGGGTTTGCTGAAGCTGAAACGAATTGAAGTTTGGAAGGATCATAATCCATTGACAGTGTTATTGAACCAATATTATTAAATCCAGTAACTGTAACCGGTACAACAACCTGCTGACCTGCTACTGCGTTTGAAACTATTGCAGCGGAAGTAACCGGGGCATTCTGAGCATGCAGACTCAACGGGCGGCCAAATAAAAGAAATCCAAGTATCAAGCCCGAAAAAACAATCACTCCAATATTTTTTTTCATAGTATGTTTAATTTTCGTTCTTTACACGGCGGGTGTAATAAAGTTTTTTTAAAGTATAAGCAGCACTTAGGGTTATCAGAAGCGCAAAACCATCTCCAACGGGAGCACCTGATGGCTCGTTGCTTCCCTGCCCATGTCCACCACCAGGTGGTGGAGGCGGATTCTGGCAAAAACCAATCCTGGTTACTCCCCCTACAAATAAGAGGATTGCAAAGAAAAATATGCTTTTCTTCATTATCAGGTGATTTCCTAATTATTAATAAATATTTTCTTAATGACTATATTATCCATCAAGGTGAGCTTAACAAGGTACCATCCAGGTGCAAACCCGTTACCGATCGAAATTTTATCCGATGTAGCTTTATTCAGGCTTATTAAATTCCGGCCAGATATATCGACAAGTGATAATTCCAGAATATCAGCTGGTAATGCTGAAAAATGGATATAACCGTCATAATACCAAACAGAGAAATTTGCATTTGAAGATCCATCAGAAATACCTTCAGTACCGAAATGCAGAACAAACCGGTTTGCGTCATCACCCCCGGCAGCAGTAAAATTATAAACAGGATTCTCCACCAGGTTCTGAATTGTTGCTGTTTTCCTGTCTTCAAGGTACATGGCTGTTCCAGGAATATTTTTAGCCAATTCGATGTTGAAATTGCTGGAACCGTTTTTTATGAAACTGAAAGGAATAGCCAGTCCGTGTTCCTTTTGCGGCAAAGTGTTAAGCGCAAAAGCCTGGTTGCCTGAAACCGAATAAAACATCGGGGCAAAGCCCGACATGAAATACGAATCGAATTTAGTGTCATACTCATTGGTGGCCGCAGGATTGAACCTAATGATACTCGATTGCGAAGAACCCCTTTCTGTATCATTAGCTAATAATAAAATAAAATCTTCTTCTCCTGATTTGTACCAGTTTGTTGAATTATGTATGCGTGCATCAGCAGGTATTGTGAGTGTGGCCCCGGAAGTGGAGGCATGAACCATAAAACCATTCATTGAAGGGATAATATTATTTACTGAAATATCCATGGTGGTCTTGTAACTTTGGGCGCTTTCAACCCATACCTGGGCTTCTGCATCAATATTATTCTTTGTCCAGGTTCCGTTCGTCCAGTTAATGGCACACGGAAAAGGATTCCCAACCAGGTTCCATCCCTCTGCTTGGCTACCTGGCGTATAGGTTAAGAATGCAGGGGATATATCGTTCGAATTTAATATACCGGTAAATTTCCTCAAACCTGATTGCTGGTAGGCAACTAGATAGCCTTTGCCTGGCAAAAAAGATGTTATGTCATTGGCAGGCAATTTTTGGTTCAACCAGTATTCATATTCGTTTATTTCAGTCTCGTCAAAAGCAAAAAAGTCATAATCATTACCTGTTCCGGCAGGCGTCCAAGTACCACTGATTGATTGTGAAACCACGGGTGAAGATAGCAGGTGCCATCCGTCTGCTGCCTCTGACCAGGCAGCGGCAGTTATATATCGTTCAACGATGGCAGAAACACCAGCCGTATTGTGTAACAGTGACCCGGTACCGGTAACATCCGACTTTAACACCAAGCCATTGTTTCCAGAATTGGATGCATTGGTAAGAGTACCTGTAACAGTTAAGTTCTCTCCCGGATTCACCAAAAGCCTGCCCCCGGGATGTATTCTTAGATTATATGCCATAGCATCAGAACCAGCAATTGCAGCAGCTGCAGTGGTATCCCATACAGAAGTATTCACCGGCACTGACCAGTGGAGAATTCCTCCAGCCTGTGTCCAGCCTGAGCCACCACTGAATATCCTGCCCATATAAAGATCAGTGAAGTCATATCCTTCATACTGATTTGGATTATTATAAGTTGCAGAATAAAATGGGCCTACTCCGGTTGCATAAGTTTGAAATCCGTTCATTGCAGAGATCAAGAAGTTGATCCCTGCTACCCCATCTGTATTAATAATCTTAACACGTACACGCCCTAATAATTGCCATGCATTTGTGACCTGACTGTAAGCTCCGCTTGAAACAGCCTGGCCATTATACAATGGATTAGCATAAACTGCAAGATTCAATTTATCGCTGTTCCAACTGGTAGTATAAAGGTATTTAAAGTCCTCATCCTGATAAAGTCCTCCTATAAAACCCCTTAAAAACTGAGGGTTAGTGGATGTATTGAAATTTGTAATATTGACATTGCAAATAACCTGGGCCCCATACAGATAAGTATCACCTGATGTCGCTTTCATAAGCACATCAAAATCAAGGTAAGACACTCCATCACTATAAAAAATGCGCGGATTCGAAAACTTAAAACTCAATGTCTCAGCGGCCACCAAGTTTAAGGAAAACAGGGCAAAGAGAAGAATAGTAATTATCTTTTTCATAGGGCTGGGCTTTTACGTGAGGAATTACAAATAATTGCAGGTTTATTTCTTTTTAATTCGTTTTAAATCATTTTTTTGTGTCCTAAAGTATCAAACGGGAACTAAGATAAGCATTTTTTTATATATGAGGTATTCCCGGTTAGTATATTTGTGAAATAAACGAACGGATAAAAATCTTAAGTATTGATGAATTCTATGCTCCTTCATAATTCCAATTCACATTTTAAAACAATACAAGACTCTCACCGGGATTTACAACCCAATATTCCGTCTTATCGCTCATATAAGTTTGACCATCCAAGTTGAATTCGGCTAATGAACACCTGATTATCCCTCAAAAAGACGTCAAGCAGAAATCGGTGAAATCTTTCATAAAAATTGGCAGAGGACTTTTTGTGAGTATTCGTTCCTAATACCACAAAGGATATCAGTAAAAATATCCCCTCAAAAAACATATGTTGTAATGAGACTTCGATCATGTTTGATTTCATTTAATTTTGCCTGCCGCTTGTATTTGGGAGCTATGGCAACGGATTGGTTTTACCGAAATTGGGCACCCAATGATCGGTATAATCGTCAATATAAACATTTCCATCCATGTTAAAATCTGCCCTGCTATACCCATTTATCGTCCCAAAAGTCGGCACCCAATGGTCGGTATAATCATTAATGTATATATTCTGGTCATTCGTAGCATCTGCCGAAATCATTCCCCAGCGGTTGACAGAGGGATCAATCAGTTTCAATCCTGAAACTCCTCCAAAGTTTCCTGAGGGGTCAGCACTGAAATCGTAGAAGCCGCTGTAAGCATTTATCTGAACAGGAGCCGAACTCATAACAGCTATATGATTCCTGTGGTAAATCACCACATAATAGTAACCTGGTCCAATCCCGGTGAAAGACAATGAGCTAATCGCGTCCAGGTCGGTAATAGCCCCGGTTTTTAACAGTAAACCTGCACGGGTAGCAACTGCGGATGACGCAGTTGGAAGTGTTCGCAACTGAACCAGCACCCAATCGGTAACATTTGCAGGAATTGTAGTTGCTGTTTCGGAGCCCAGATAGTTCCACGGAGCGGAAAAATAAGGTTGAGAAAGCGGTAAAAGCCCCTGAAGATTCGTTGTCATAGTTTTTGTAACAGTGTTGTAAGATCCCTGGAGGAATGTCTTCCCGTTTACTTTCAAGGCAGGGCCTATACACCCATCTGTATAAAAATCTTCGCGCGGAAGGTCGAACATGGGAATAAATGTGGTTGCATCAGAATATTCGCATGAAATTGGGTCATCATCGTTCCAGGTAAGTAAACAATTTCCACCATTATAGATAAAAATGATATTGAACAGGATGCTGCCGTCGGGCAGGTTCAAGCCCGGGTTACCGTTTGCCCCAAAAACAAATTTACCGGTGGGGCCTCCTGCATCAACTGACCATGTAACAGGAATGCCGGGAGTAGAAATACCTTGATAGGTTAATACAGCAGGATCATAATCCAGTGTGAGGGAGATAGTCCCTATATTGGAAAAGGCATTTACCTTCACGGGAAAAATCACCTCTTGCCCGGCAATGCCCGTTAAACAGGGCAACTCAGTATGAGGCGAATATTGTTGCTCTGTAATCAGGCCATCCTGGTAGTAATCTTCTATAGGATTATCGTCAAGAATATAAAAATTTCCATCCGCATACTCGCAGGACGAGCCATTATCAAACCATACCAGGTCCGATTTCCCACCTGCGTAATTAAACTGCAATGAAATCAAAATGCTGTTATCCGGCAGACTTACAGCAGGAAGCGGTGGTGCCTGAACATTCTTTGTCCAGCTTAAACGAATGTATTTCCTGCCGTTGGGGGCATCCTGGATTCCCACCCACCATGAACCACTTGAGGCTATTGTGCTATTTGAAACATATATATTCTGGTATACCAGAATAGCAGGGTCAAACTCGAGGGTAAGTGAAACCGCACCAATATCGTTGAACCTGTTAACCATAACCGGGATATTCACTACTCCTGCAGTGGCATTGGTAATAACGGGCACCCAGGTGAGAGGGGCCGTATGGCTGTATACAGAACCATTAATATAATAGTCTGCAAAAGGGGAATCATTAAGTACTGTGTAGGCTCCGTTGTTGTATCTGGCATATTCACATGAACTTTCATCAGCTGAATACCATGATAATGCGGTAGTTCCGCCATTATTGACAAAAGTAATATCCACGAGGTGAGCCCCGTTAGCCAGGGTAATGCCATATGAAGCATACCAGCTGATAACAATGCGGCCGGGAGTGTTTGTGCCGTTTAGTTCGAATGCACTGAAAGCGGCATTGGGTAATGCACTCTGAAAGGTGAGCACTGCCGGATCATACTCCAGGATCAGCGAAATGCCCGATATATCTTCGAACCCGCTTACCGTAACAGGTACAACTACCGTTGCCCCTGCGGGAGGATCATACAAGTCCGACAAAATGGTTACCGGTGCATTCTGCGAAAATAAACTCAGAAACATGAAGCATAAAAACCCCGAAAGTATCAGTCTGATCGGATTCATAGAGCAAGGATTGAGTTTTACAAAAAACTAATTCATTAAAAAAAGAAGAAAGGGGGAGCAGAAGCTCCACCCTCTCTCCTGCTGATTTACTACTTTTGATTTACAATAAACCTGATTGTACGAACCATATCTCCATCCATGGCTTTCAGCCTTAGCGTGGCGGTATAGACTCCTTGCTGCATTTTACTTCCATCAACTACCAGTGAATACTTCCCTGCACTCTGGATCTTATCCACAAGGGTTGTAACCTTTTGTCCCAATATGTTGTGTACTTCAATGGTAACCTTACCGTCTGCTGGTATTTCGTAAACAACAGTGGTTGTTTCAATGAATGGATTCGGATAGTTGCTTAATGATAACCGCTTGCTCTCCGGTTGCACCGGAATGCCCAACATACCGTTATCCACCTGGGCAACCATAAGTACGGCATTTTCAATTATGCCATAATCAGCATCTGCCAGTTCGTTCAACGGATCAGGCAGCAGATTAAGTATAATTGAATTACCAGGTGCGAATGCATCGGTAGTCCTGAGTTTTAAAGTCAGCAAGCTTCCGTCGGCTGGTAATGATACCGGCGTAGTGGAATTCCAGCCTATCCTCAACTCATTGCCGTTTACCGCCCAGGTTACAGGGTCAGTGCTACCATTGACCTCAATATCCTGAACCTCCACCATATCAGAAGGGATATCAAGAATCAGGGATACAGCACTCACATTCATTGCCGATGCAGCACGTATCGGAAGTTCAAACTCCTCGTTAGCACCAACCACCATTGTACCTTTATTGGTAAGCAGCAATGACGAATTGAACGATTTGAGAGCGTTTGGCACAAAGCTTCCATTAAAGTCGCCCGTGCACATGGCGTACAGATCATAGTTAGGAACATTCGTGCTGCTTACATTTACCGTAAAGCTTGTAAGCTGGCTGTTTGGATCAGCGTTGCTGTTTACCAAATCTCCTTTCTTCCAATATGACCAGTCATCTCTGCTAAAAGGCATACTATTAACGAAATATTTCTGGATTCGCTGTGCATCATATCCAGTTATATATTTATCGTTCGAAACATCTCCAGCCAGAAATTTGACATGCTCAATAGGCCCGAAAATTGCACCCCAGTAATTAACTAAACCGGCATCAGTTGAATTGATACCACCCTTTTCCTTGTTGTGGTCAGTCACCTTAATAGTATATTCGCCGGGGCAAACATTACTGAATTGATAACTACCATCATTTCCGGTGATTACTGTGGCTGTGCCCGGCAGTAGTGCCAGTGTTACATTATTCATAGCAACAGGAGCAAAAACCGGTGGATAGGAGGTTGTGAAATGGTAGTACTCAAGTTTACCACTAATGGTGTACTTGGCGGCCATTGTTACCTCAACATCGAAGAAGCAGGTAGCCTCGTTATCGCATGCATCGGTTCCAGTCCAGGTTACAGTAGTTATACCAACATTAAACAATACTCCTGCGAGTGTTGTATTGCCTGTACCTGTGGTAGCTCCGCTTAATGACCAGGAAGTAGTTACGCTTCCGCCGCAGTTATCGCTGGTAGCAGGATCAAAATCGGTACCAACAACTGTATACTTGTCATTGCTGCAGTTAGCAACCTTGGATTGGTTGATGGGGCAGGTTAGTGTAGGTGGGGTTTGGTCCTCGATGGTAAAGGTACCGGTTGAAGTGATTGCATTATTGCAAGCATCGGTAGCAGTGAAGATCACTGTTACATGCTTAGTATTTCCGCAGTCGGGTACCCAGTTTCCAACAACATAGTTATTACTCCAGGTAATTGCACTTCCGCAAGCATCGCTGGCTGTTGCATTACCGTTTGCACTTAACCATGCGGCAAAGTCCACAGTATTTCCAGCGCCGTCGCATTCTACCGTTGGGCTGTTTGCAGCAAGGGTGATGGTAGGTGCTGTAATGTCCTGAACCGTTGTTGTTTTCTGGCAGGTCGAGGTACATCCGTTAGCATCAGTAACAACTAATGTAAGTGTGTATGATTCAGTACAGTGTGCTCCTACAATTACAGTTACTTCCTGTAAATTAGTAACCCCGCTAATACTTCCGTTACCTGTAATTGTCCACGCATATGTGCTCATTAAAGGCGCCGAATACGTATTCGAAGATAAAGGACAAACAGGTCCATCACTCCCGGTTATTGAACAAACCGGCAACGCGTTCACTGTGATTGTTCCCGGCAGATAATAACTTTCGCTTGGATCATCACAGAAAGGTATGACATAAGGTGGAAGACTAGAAGCATATTCGCAAGAGTTATCATTACTATCATCAAATGTTAAAGGAATGATTCCTGCGGATGATAGTCCTGTGTAACTAAACGTCAGTGTAAAGAGTACTGCATCATTGGCCAGGCTATAATTGGAACCTATAGCACTTAATTTAATAACACCTGCAACTGCAGAAAATTCTTTCGAAAAACTTTCAGGTATTCCGTCGTAAAAAACTCCAATATAATTCAGTTTGGTTGCATCATATCCCATCTTGAGTGATATCTGCCCTACGTCCTTAAAGGATTTTACCGTAACAGGAACCTTAATCTGCTGACCGTTACATACTACCGGGGAACCAATCGTTGTAATTACACCTGTATATACCTTAGCAATTGCAGAATAAGCATCATCGGCGCATATACCGCTATGCACCACTGCCCTGTATTGGGTAGTCTGTGCAAGATTTGTATAGGTAAGGCTTGGTGTGATATTGGCAATCGGTGTCCAGGTCGTTCCGTTATCATTTGATTGTTCCCATCTTATGACACTGCCTGTGTACCCGCCTAAAGTAAGTGTGCCATTATTGGTTGGTACACAAATCATTGAAATCGGAGGAGTGATTGTACCGCCCACAGCCAGAGGATCCGTAATCACAACAACTGGTTTGATATCAAAACATCCCTGAGGAGTTGCTGCCTTAATATAATAGGTACCGCTTAGTAGAACAGCCGAAGGATTCGGTAATGAGGAAGTCGCGTTAACATCAGTCCAGTAACTCAGAACTGTGCCTAAAGGCAGATCGCTTCCTGAAGTAATGGCTGATGTTGTAATATCAACTGCCTGATTACAAACAGCAGCAGGATTTTGAATGGTTAACCTTGGAATATCATTGTATATCAATTCAATGGCTCCTGTGTTGTATACATAATTTATGGCATCCAGCGTTGCAATTGACTCAATTGTCAGATTGTAGGTGCTGTTTTCAAGCATTAACCCGTGAATGGTAAATCCCCAGACATCCGTTAATCCACTATTCCCTACAAATTGAACCGGCCCGTTGCTTATAATTGTGGATAACAAGACAGAAGTCGTAGCTGATGGTAAAGTATAGGTACCAGAACCGACACCCACGTTATAGGTCCAGTCAATAACCGTTCCTGCCGGAAGGGCTATGTCTGATGTAATGCGTGCGTCGCCAAGTACCAAAGGATCAACATTTTGAATTACCGGATAAATATTGGTTTCTGTAAACTGAATTGAGTTGTTGCAGCTTGATATTGAAGATGCGCTCAAATCAAAAGTTTCCGGGTTATATTCAAGTGTAAAGGTTTCTGCAGTTCCCAGATTGGTATTACATTCTGTCTTTGTAAAGTATGATACGGCCTGGATACTCATTTGGTTGGAAGATGCATTGGTAGCCCCTTCCACATAGAATTTCCAGTTAATCACCTTGTTTGAATGACCAACCAAAGGAGTAGCAGTAGTTCCAAGAATGTCACTCAGATATACGCTTGTTCCTGTAAGAGGATAAGAAACCGTGAATTCTGCTGAAGGATTCGATCCTTCGGTATAAATTACCTTGACAACTTTGGTACCTGCCGCGAATGCTGTAGTCGAAGAGATCACAGCATCGGTCAGTATGGCCGGATCATAACCAGACAGGTCAGGATAAGTGACAGTTTCACTGATAATAACCGGGGTTTTTGTTACGGTAGAGATATCAGGAATTGCTGACAGGGTCAGGACCGGAAGACCATTCAATGTTGTCATGCCGGCATTGGTGTACCATGGGTCATAATCTACATTACCATACACAGCACTTCCTTCACCACAAGGGTTTTCCGGATCGTCGTAAGGTCCTGAATTTGCTCCCCACCAGTTATTCTCAGCATTCTGAGTTGTGGAAGCAAATGTGACCAAACCATAAGTATTGCCAGACAAGTTGTTATCAGTAACCAGAGTTGTTGAATTTCCATAACCATAGACCGCATAAATCCAGTTTGTAAATTCACTATTGGTTACGGTTAGGTCCATCAAGCCTCCAGTAGACCATTGCTCAATTCCAATCTGGTCAGTGAACATATTGCCTGCTGCAGAGACACCATCAACTAGTAATGATTGCGCTCCACCGGCAGGATTGTAAAACATAACTCCTACCCCTTGAGGGTTTGTGATTATTGAGTTCGAATATGAGCCACTTGCATCATTGAAGTAAACACTCGTCTGACAGCCATCAATATCGACGTTTTCTGCTTCTATATTACCTTCAATAACCAACAAGCCCGCTGAAGCCCACCCTGAACCTGTATAGTTTATACCTGTGATATTACAGTCATTCACCGTTCCGCTGGCGCCCCATATCTGGATACCATTTTGTGCAGTCACTGTTGTAGGACCTGCACCGGCTATATCTACATTGTCCACATCAACAGTCAGGTTACCATTACCATTTAAGACTACTGCTCCTTTCTGGAAAGCACTTACTGTGATGCCGTCGAGAGCAAGATTATATGGACCTGCGGTATTATTGTATGCATATATGGCGTTGCCATGCTGCGAACCGCTGAATGGATCATCCATCACATTGATCACTTCCACATTATTGATAAATCCTCCGGCGTTCCAATAAGCGATGCCTAAAAAGCGATAGTTGGCGTTGCCTTTTTTATCGCCATCCACCAGCAGGTTTTTAATGTTGCAAACAGATGCTCCATCAACGAAAATCACTGGTTTGTTTTCGGCAGAAGTAGTAAATGAAATCGGAAGTGTGGCCGGTGACTTCACGATGGTTGCATCCCCAGCTCCCTGAATGGTAATATTTTCAGTTATGTGAAGTTGCTCTACAAAAGTTCCAGCACTGGCATTCAGTGTATTTCCAACAGCTGCTTCATCGATACCATACTGGATACAACCAAATACAGCTTCTGGTTTATCAGGATTAAGTACATACTTGTCATATACATTATCGGCATTAACATCGGCAACAACATCAAGCCATAAATGTATTTTGTTATTGGTAAAATTATTGATTCCATAGGAAACACCTGTTGAGCCTGATGAACTCAATCCGACTTCATTTCCGGTTAAGTTGTTATTCACAATGGTGCTGGTTCCTGCCAGGTAAAGGAGGATTCCAGCTGCGGTATATTCATGCGGATGCTCAACTTTATTCCAGATGTTATTTGAAACAGCATTGCCCGAAATTGTTCCTGATGCTCCCCGTGATAATTGAATACCATTCTGCGCGGTCACCATAGCTACATTCTGTCCAGTTATTGTATTGCCGGTTATGGCCCCTGATGTTCCGGGTGCATCTACAATAACGCCTCCTTTCTGGTAATCGTCAATGATGTTATCTGTCACATTGATGGTCTGTGCTAAAGTCACCGTACGTATGTGGCCTCCATAAAATGCAATGCCTGCCTGTGCTCCACTGAATGTTCCTGCGTCATGTATTGCGGTAATACGGCTGTTGTCAAATGTACCGTTAGCTTCATAATAGAGTGCCCCGAAAAACTTATTAACCGTCCTGCCATTATCACCATCTATGGTCAGCTTACTGATGTTGACAGTATTGCTATTGCCGCTGGCATATATCACAGGATGTACATTCTCTGAAGGGCTCCAAATACTGACGGGAACCGGTGCCAAGGTTACAGGAGCCTTGACGATTGTCAGTTCCCTCGTCCAGCCAATAATATTCAGGCTCTTTCCAACAAGCACCTGCTCCTGGTAAGTACCGGCATCCACTTTGATATTTGCACCAACCATAGCAACATTTACCGCTTTGGTAATGGTAGCATAAGGTGCTGAGGCAGTTCCGTTTCCGGTTGCATCGTCACCTGCTGCTGTTGTATAACCATCACCTGAAGTAGAAGCATCGTTAACATATACATTGGTTAAACCGGCACAAGCACCAGGTACCGGCTGGAAGCCAATATCACCTGAATTATCCGTTCCGCTGGTTAGCCATGGACTGTAAGTAACCGGGCCACTGATTTTTGCAGCAACACCGGCGACTGTATTTGTTCCATACCAGTTACAGGTAGCATTAACAGGTCCGTTGTCAATTCCTGATGCAAGTATTCCATAGACAGAATTGTTGAAACTATTTTCGGTAACAAGTGCAGTTGAAACATCACCATCCTGAAATGCGACACCAACCGGAACAGTTGATGTGAAACTGTTGCCTGAAATACGTATGTTTGCAGCTTCCCATGTATCATTGGCCCTTGTTAAGGCAATGCCAACCCCTGGGTTGGATCCGTTCGTGGGTAAATTGGAGAACTCATTATTCTGAATCTTCACAGCATAATCACCACCAGCCATTGTCCAGTTTGCAGGATCTTCAATTAAGACACCAAATCCTGGATATGGACCGGCAGCCACCATGTCATAAAACTTGTTACCAGTAATTTCTATATTGGCTAAAGCACTGGTCCAACCAGAAGGAAGGTAAGCACCGGCTCCCCAGAAATCAATTCCACCGACCATTCCATGGAACCAGTTGTCGCGGATGATAACCTTAGCAGGAGTTACATCAAAACATCCCTGCATTGTCATAGCAATCCCTGTGGCAGCATTTCCTTTAATTTCAAAGCCTTCGATAATTACCGTATTTAGTGCTAAGAGGGCAGACGGATGAATTTTAAATACACCGTCAAATCCTGATCCATCGATGATTGGACGCGCTCCGGCTGCCGCTTTTATTGTTACCCCTTTGGTTACTTTAATAAGGCCACTTGGTGCTGGACTGCCCTCAGATATATAATCATACGTTCCGGCAGCCACTTCAATCACATTACCGTCAGCTGCATCGTCAATAGCAGCCTGAATTCTACAGTAATAGGTGTCCTTGGTTACATTGTGAATAGCTAGTGTTCCTGATGTGCCAACGCCAGTTGGTGTTGTCCACCATGGATTAAAGTCAACATTGGCAGAAACTTCATTACCCAAACCGCAGGTGTTAAATGGTGTGTTCAGTGGTCCTGAAGCATCACCCCACCAGTTGTTTTCGGCGTTAACCTGAGGCCCGGTTGAAGAAAGACCTTCGGTATTACCGTAGATTTTGTTGTTATTGGCAACAACGATGCTTGCATCTGAGGCATCATAACCAACAGCAATACCTGTTGTGTTATTGGTAAGCACTGAATTAGTAATAGTTGCTTCAGTTATTGTTCCATAATAATCGGTTACAAGAATACCTGCTGAAGTTGAACCGTCAGATGCAACGCCTTTACAAAGCTGTGCATTTAGATTGTCAACTGTGCCTTTTCCACCACCGCCAAATTCAACTGCATAGTCAAGCCCATCTACCACACCTTTTCCGGTGTATGTCATATTTTTGATATCGGCAACTGGTGTAGCTGCTGCTAAAACACTTCCACGAACATGTACACCTATTCGGCCTATTTGTGTAAATCCACAATTGTTGACATCAACATCACCATCAAGAACTTGCAATGCAATGCCATAATAAGCGTCCATTTTAATATTATTGAAAGCCACGTTTTCAACCAGACCTTCATCCTTGAAACGGACGGCTGTCCAGATGCTCTTACCTGTTCCATCGATAGTCATGTCTTTTATTGAAACCACTTTACCAGAACTTGTAAGAATCCAGGCGCTTCCATCATTTGCATGACCAGTTCCGGTGCTGATATTGCACCTGAGGATTGTTGCAGATTTTCCCAAACCGGTTAATGTCAGTGACTTTGTCAATAAAATCTGGCCGGGTTCTGTGAAGTCTTCAACATTAATTTTTATTTCATCACCGTCAACAGTTGCAGCATCATTTATTGCTGCTTGCACAGTACAGTATGTTGCACTTGTTCGTGTATTCACGATAGGTCCGGCATCATTCAATACATCAACAGAAGCAGTTGCAGAACAGCCATCTATATTGGTAACTGTAACGGTATAAGTTCCGGCTGTAAGACCGGTAGCAGTTGCAGTTGTTTGTCCACCTGGTGACCATAAAATAGATGGTGAGTTTCCACCTGCATCAATAGTTACAGTAGCTGTGCCGTCAGCCCTCAAAGGGCAGTTGGCAGGTGTTGAAGAAACTGAAATTTCCAGTTCGCATGGAGCTGTACAGGTACCGGTTGGTTGGAAACCAAATTCGGGGCCATCATTACCATCAGTGAGGTATGGAGTATAGTTTACATTACCCAAAACCAATGCAAGCACCTCAGTGGGTACAGAAGTACCAAACCAGTTACAAGTGGCATTCAGTGTCATTGTCTGTCCAGTCGCCTCAATAACCGAACCTGACAAAAATGCATTATTGTTAACAGAAACATTAGTCAGATCCGGATTTGAAGCCCCCGGCAAAACTCTAACAGCATTTTGGAATGCCTGATCAAATATATTCTGCGTTGCATTTACAGTTCCACTGAAAGGTGAATGCCTATATAAATACAAACCAATATGCACCTTTTTGAACAAATTAGCTGTTAAATTGATGTTATTGTCAATATTGGCAAATAAAACGCCATTTTGGTAATTACTAAAATTGGGGATATCTGCTGCTGCAATCCTGTCTTCCACAAATGAGTTACCCGAAATACTACCCTGAATAGAGTTAGAATTAATAGCCCAGCCCATATTGTTATACCAAACATTATTGGTAACACTAACCAATGTTGGGTTTGAACCCCAGAAGGCCAAACCATTTGAATTTCCATTATCGGTAAACCTATTTTGATTGAAAGAAAAATTCATACCAGTGGTAGTACCTGTAAGATAGAAATAACCATTAATAGTGCTAGGAGCATTCTGAAAAATATTGTTTTCATAAGTCCAAATATTACCCGTTTTATTGATAAGATCCATAAATCTTGCATCGTTTGCTGTTCCATTGCCCCTGTCAATTATAAAGCCTTTTATTACAACGTTTAGGCCATTGGAGGCAGATACAATCATGGCACCAGAAGTAGACGCAGGTTTAATGATAGCTTCCGCAACTCTTGAAGAATTAACCAAAGTGGCATCACCAACCACGTTAGGGTTGATAGCAGCATTTGGCCCAAGAATGGAAATAGATTTATCAATGGATAAAATCTCGGGATAGGTTCCTGGAGCAACATTAACTGTCCATCCGGTTGAACCGGCGGCATTAATACCCCTTTGAACTCCAAGTGTGTTTAAGGTAACGTAATCATTATTGGCAACCCAGGTAACAAGACCAAGAGCAGCATTGTCCATCGAGTGGAATACTTTGTCCTCCAGTGCAAACAATTGAGTGCTGGTCATATTTGCCGGCAGTGTGGGGGTGGAAGTGGAGAAGAGGTTGTTTTCAACGTTTAGGTCAAAAGCCCACGGAACCATGGTCGTACTATTTGGTGCTACGGTGCCACTACTGTTGTCTAAATGAATGAACGTTGCTATTCCGTCATTAAATGTGTTTTCGTTTCCTGCTGTACCTATTACAAAGGCATTAAAAACAGGAGAATCATTATCCCAGTTGTAGAAGCCAATTGCCGTACCACCTAAGGTTCCTGAACCATTGAATGTATTTTTTGTAAAAGTAGCACCAATCACCGGAGCGTAATAGCCGCTTGAGGTGCTGAAATCTTTTGTGTTAACTGTAATATGACGGTAGGTAGTTGATCCGGCTAAAGGAGTAAAGGTATTGTTATCTATTGTAACAGCCTGATAATTTTCCAGACTTAACGTTCCACCATAACCAACACCATTACCAACAAATCCTGTGAAAGTATTTCCACTAACCACAGTGGTTCTGGCAGTATAGTTATTCTTTAGACGCAATGCATTATAGGCTCCTGCATAAAAAGTATCGTCGAAGAAGTTTCCGGTAATACTCAATGTGCCTGTACCTGCATTAAAATCTGCAAATTCCATACCTCCGCCATTAGCATGGTTTCCGCTGACGGTAACATTTCCGCTGGCTGCAAAACGGACAAGGATGTCGGCACTAATTGCCTTTAATGTGTTTCCGCTGAAAGTTCCTTCTCCCTCATCTACAGAAATACCTGAGCGGAACATGGTAGGATAGGTTCCTGCATTAACCGTATTACCTGTAAATGTGATATTATCCACGCCACCGGTTGCTACACGGTAGCCAGCGTAATTAATACTTACAGCATTTCTTTCACCATATGATCCGGCAGGAGTTCCATAACAGTTAATAACATTATCTTTTACCGTAATGTTATCAATACCTGCCGCACTGGCGATGATTGCACTTCTCAGTTTTGCCAGGTCAACATTGAAATTCAGATTTTCTATCGTGACTCCATCTGCTGATACATCAAATAAGGCTGGCTTGCCGCTTACTGTACCAGTAAAATCGATAACAGGTTGTGGTGCTAACCCCAATATTTTAACACCTTTTGTAACAAGAACCTGCTCGTTATAGGTCCCTGCACAAACCTCAATCACATCAGTAGCCATAGCAGCATCGATTGCTGCCTGGATGGTTTGGTAATGATCTTTAAGTGCAAGTGAAGCATCTTTCAAGGCTACAGGCTTCAACTGAATTGTTGCATTTGAATTCGCAACTGAACCTAAAAATTCGCTGACAGTAATTGCATAATTTCCTGCTGAAAGTCCGCTGATAAGATATGGGCTGCTGACTCCTGAAGCTGAACCACCTGTCCATGTAATATTGTAAGGAGCAGTTCCACCCGTGAAAGTTACTACAATTGAACCGGTTGTTTCATTACAGGTGATATGATCAGGAACAGCAGATGAAATAACAACAGGTGATCCGCCGCATGAACCCGGTACAGGCTGGAAACCAAGCGCGCTTCCATTATTATCTGTTCCGTTTGTTAAGTAGCTGATATAATCAAGGTTAGCCGAAGCTTCACCCATTACATCAGGCTGAGGACCAACTGGTGGCAAAGCAGTACCGCCATAAATGACAGGAATTTGTGCTGCATATCCTGGCTCTGTGCTGTTCAATAAAGATACCAAGGCATTGGTGTTGCCATACCAGTTACACTCAAAGTTTTTCATGATAACTCCCGGAGCAGGAATAGCGCCTCCAGACTGGCGGTCCTGGATATCTCCATACCAGTTACCACTGATGTTATTGTTACTGAAGGTACTGTTAATGGCAGTCTGAACAGGAGTATTTGTTCCACCACTTCCGTCAAGGAACAGCAGACCGATGGTCCAGTTATTGGTGACAAAGTTGTTTGTAAAAGTCGTATTGTCCGTTTGGTTTCTGAAAATAAGGCCAGTACGGTTGTTGTCAATCAAATTGTTATGGATATTATTTCCATTGCTGTTATTGACATCTATTCCGGTTCTGTTCCCATAGATACTACAGTTTTTTACTTCAGCAAAGTTTCCTTGAGACTGAATTGCAATACCTGCAGTGTTAAGACCTGGATTGGTCCAGTCAGTGATATTGTTGCCATCCCTTGTTAAGGAGAAACCGTCAATAACAACACCTGCGGTTGTTACTTGCATTGTAGCTCCGGCACCACCTATCGGGCCGCTGACGATGGTATTGCTATAGCCCGCACCTATCAAGGTTACAGTCTTGTTTACGGTAACATCTTCATTATAATTTCCGGCTCCGACAAGAATCACATCGCCATTCTGGGCAAAATCAATCCTCGGTTGAATCACTGTTCCTATTCGTTTCAAGTTCAAATATGCTGAACTTGCATCATATCCTCTGACATGATCAGGATTTCCATCGATAGTTGTGAGTGTCTTTTTTGGGAAAGTATTGTTATTCCAATAAGAAGCATAGGGGAATGTAGCCTGCACAACGCCCCAGGACTGAATATACCTGGTATTGGCCGGGTTCGTAAATGTATTACCGGTTACAGTGGCTGCACCGGTTGGATACAATAACCACCCGTAACCAGGTGAGAGTCCGGCAAAACTAAGAGTCGTCATTCCATCAAATACATTGCCTGTTATGGAACGCCCTGTAACAGAGGCAGCAGCACTACCATTCCATCCAGCCCCATTTGCTATGTATACGCCACCGGTACTGGTGATTCCGGCAAAATGGCAATTGGAAATTGAATATGATTGAATTGAGCTTAGGTCATCAGTAAAAATTCCCGGAGTCCCGTTTTCGTTATATAAATAATCACCTATATAAATGGGGGCACCGGCAACAAACATACAAGCATTTATCGCGAACCCGTTTCCAACAACCTCGATTGCCTTATCGTTTGAAGGCAGATTGTCTCCAAATACCAGGCCAGCCAGGGTGATGTTATTACCGGCGACCATGGTCCCTGAATATCCGAAATTGTTTGTTGCATTTGTTGTAAACAGCACTGCTGCTTCAGCGGCTGTAGCCGGAATGCTATTTGATGCTGTATAACCTTGAACGGTTAGATTGTCTTTGTCAATAAATAATCCAAACTGGTAAGTGCCTGATTCAAAGACACGGTTCGCTGCAATTTCAGTTCCGTAGTCTCCGGCGTGCACATGAACGATATCACCAGCAACCGCTGCGTCAATACCATTTTGAATGTGTGCATCGGTTTCGGTCGGTGTTACATATACATTGCCTGTCATAACCTTTACAAAACCTGTCTTGGCCGGGTCATCAACACTGTGCAAAATGCGGTCTTCAATAGCAAAAAGCTGAGTTAATGAAGCAGAACCGGGGCTTACGCCTTCGAATGTACAAAGTGAAGCATCAATATTAATATTTTCACTTACTCCAATATAGTATCCATTTGTAACCGGTGCAGGAGATGCTCCAAAAATTTCAGCACCCATTGTAAGTGCACCGGTGATTCCACCATAGGCATAATAGTTATTGTCGTTGCCCGAAAGGGTATTTCCACCTGTCAATGCGACTGCACCACTCTGATAGAGGAGGATACCGCAGGCACCCCAGTCAGATGAATTTCCGGTTAGATGGAATGAATTCCCCGAAACGGTATTCCCTGAAATGGTTGCAGTTGCACCACGGCTTATCTGGATACCATTTTGCGCCGTAACAGCTGTAGTCCCGGCACCGGTAATTGTATTACCTGAAATGGTAGCTGAAGAAAGGGTGTTATCCACGACGATCGCGCCTTTCTGATAACCTGTTATCAGGTTATTGGCAATCGTTGCTGTTCCGGTGGTACCGTAAGCCATACGTCCAACCTGAACAGCGATCCCATTCTGGCAACCACTGAATGGGTTGTCGCGGATATCAAGAATCCGGTTGTCATGGATATTTGCATAAGCGCCATCCCTGACAAAGATACCTCTACCCATCGATCCGCAGCCTGATGGGCCGGGGCCCTGAATGGTAAGTCCGGAAATTTCAGCATTAACGCCACTTCCACTAACAATGACAATGCTTGACAACGGGTCTGAGGCTGCCGGCAAAGTTGAAGGTGGAGCTATGATGGTAGTAGCAGTCTGTCCGGCCTGGCCTTTCAGATGAATACTCTTGTTTATTGTAACTGTTTCGTTGAAGGTGCCGGGGCATAACTCAATCGTATGTCCAACCTGAGTTTCAGTTGCATTAATTGCAGCCTGAATGGTTGGATAACCTAAACCAGTATTGGTGTTCACAATACATCCTGCCGGAATAGCCACTGATTGCGTGGTGCTGTTTACATAACCATTATTAATAAAGGTAACGGTTACATAAAGGTTGCGGCCCAATACATTGTTAAGCCAACCAGGTGCTACCGCAAATGTAGCCGGGTTGGTGTTTGTGAGATAGGATACATCTTCATCGATCACTGTACGATTTGCTAACCAGTTTGGAAACCTTACAAGATCAGGAACCCTTACCAGATAATCCTGCCAGTATTTACTTTTTACCAAATCATTGTTGGCCGCAGTTTTAAGGTAAGTTTTGGTGGCTGGATTAGCCTCATTTGTGTAATAATAGTATTCAGTGATGACATCATCGCCAAGCGCTAGGGCTGCAGCCTGGATGGCAGCAGGATTACCACCGGCAAGCGCAACAGCCAATGCCTGATAATAACCAGCAATGACATTCGGATCAGTTGGATTGCCTGCAATCTGGTTTAAAACCAGATCATTGTCGTCCACTGTGAACTGAACCAGAATGTTCTCAGAGGCTACCTCGTGAGTAACACTTAGAGCAATTGGCAAGGCCGGGCCACCACCGCATGTGCCACTCAGATTGCTGGTCAGCAGATATGGGACAACCAGCGTGGGACCATTATTCTTAGGTAAGATGTTTGGATAGTCATCTGTGCCAAACCAGTTGCAGGTAGCATTTAACACCTGGCTGGTGCGATTGTCAATAGCCCAATCGGTCTTAGTACCCGAAAAATCATTGTTGTTAATTGTCAGCCCGCTGATGTTAATTGTGGGCTGATCCAGGATGGTAATATGAGAACTGTTGGTCCCAAAGATGTTACCGGTATAACTTAATGTACCAATACCTTCAATTACCCATCCTCTAGTATTATTGACTGTATTATTACTGATTACACCTGAGCCATTACTAAGGTATCCTGGTTGGCGCAAATTTTGGATAATGTTATTGTCCATTACAATTCCAGTCATGGCATTTGCACTCCATACGGTTGCCCTAGTAACTGGATCGGTTGAAACTGAATATTCTCCGGAAAATTTATTATTTCTGATTTGAGCGTCAGAATAGAAAAGACCGAGAATATCACCGGCTCCTGCACCTACAACTTTGAAATGGATATCTTTAATGATAATTCCTGAAGCATTAAGCGTTAATGCAATAGATCCACCAACATTAAACCAGGATGATGAGAGCTCAACAATAGTGTTGTCCCTGCCTTTTCCCTGAATGGTGAGCTGTTTATTGATATTTACCAATGCTGTTAATTGATAAACGCCCTCAGCCACTTCTATTACATTTGTGGCATCTGCTCCGGTTACCGCCAACTGAATTGTTGGATAAAAAATATTCTTTGTGATGTTGACGACTTTCCAGTTAGACAATAATGTATTTGACAAAGTATTGCCGGAATGTGTCACAGCACCCTGAGGATCACCATAGAAAAACAGGAGATAGTTGGCATCTGTTGCTGAATTGTTGGTGACGTTAACGTCATTATAATTCCATGTTCCATCAAATACAATACATCCATCACCCATGTCTGCAATAAAATCGTTGTCATCGATCGTAAGGTCGGAAGCCTGGTTGATATAGACACCGCAATAGAGATCTTCGAAAATATTGCCTTGAATCACAACGCCGTCAGAATTGGCAGAAGCATAGCCTACATCAATACCCCGTGGTGCTGATGAAGCCATCCCAATGATCCAATTATTCTTAATAGTGATATCATTTGAATTATGCGTGTGAATAATTGCCTGAGCAACATTCTGTTCGATTTTAAAGCCGTCCAGGGTGCATCCGTCAGCCAGGAAAGTAATACCGCCATAACCGCTTCCGGCATTGAAACCGGATTGGGTTTGAATAATAGCAGCATGTAGCGTTGTGGACTTAAGTGTAAGGTTAGCCTTATTGATCTGTAGGTTTTCGGGATAATTGCCAGGTTCTACTTGCAATTCATCACCTGCCTGAGTTGATGCCGCATCTATTGCCTGTTGTATCGTGCAGTAACTGCCCTTTGCAGGCCCGGTAATATCGTGAACCTTGCTGTCGATTGTCCATGTATAGATTCTCTCAGCAGAACAGCCTCTGCCATCTGTATCGTATCTTTTTGCTTTTATTATAACCGAAGGAATATTGTATAAAGTAGAAGAAATTGTGCTTCCCAGTGAATAAGTAGTCCAGGTAGTGCCACCATCTGTACTGTATTCATAGGCATTCACCATATTTCCATAGCCGCCGCTTCCGGGAACGTTTAGAGAGGCTGAAAGATCAGGTCCGGCGCATACGGTGCCCTCTGCCTGGCTTAGTGTTAAGGTTGGTGCAGTGGGATCCGGAATAACCTCAATAATAAAGCTGTAGCCGAAACCTGAAGTTGATTCTGTAACAGTCCATGTTGTTGTAGAGTTAACAACAGGGCTGATTCCAGTGAAAACAACAACCCCACCTGAAGCAACTTTATCCTCAAAACCAGATGAAAATGGGAATGTCTGCTGCAATCGGTATGTAAGACCGTTTGTTGCTCCATTTATGGTAGTTACAACAGAACCTCCTTCACAAATGACTGATTTCATTGGATTTGAACCATTAACTTCAAGCGGTGGTGCTGTTGAAATGGACTCCGAACCCATCGGCCCATACATCACCCCACCGGTATTTTCTGAAAACAAACTCAGGCCTTTGGCTTTTATGCCCGGGCCGGCTTTTGCGTCCAAAATAAATGAAAAAGCAAAATCACCATTTCCCATTTTGGTAACAGTTACCACTTGTTTCCCTGAAGAATTTACCTTAAAGGCAGGTACTTTCAGCACACCGCCCTGGGATGTAACTTCCAAATATGCCTGATCGGCCGGGTACGTACGTTGAATCCTGTACACCTGCCCCGGTTCTGTGCCAGGGACTGAAATAGTGAGCATCCCGCCAGCATTCAGGGTTACAACGTTGTCAACCATAACAGGGCTGGTGTTTACCAACTGGCTGACTGATTGCCCGTACGTTACATTCATAAAAGACATAGTTAAAATCAAAAATGTCAATTTGAAAAACGGGTTAGCAATGCGGGAAGCATTTGCTGAAAGATTGTAAATCTTCTTCATAATTTTGGTTGTTAAGTGGTATAATAATCTGGTTATTTGTTTATTATATTTAAGTGGCAATGGATATAAAAGGAAAAGCCAATCTGTTTGCGAACAAATAGATTTTCGTGAGACAACTGAAAATTAGCAGTTGCTCAGCAACGTGAAGGGAAAAGTGAAAGGAGTGAAAGCCAGTAATAATCCATATAAATGAGCTAACTTAATTATATATGTGTCAACAGATACTAAAACTATATATCCTCGATAAGTTTATCTTATCGGGACAAAGAAAAAACACCACAAAAAATGAGACATCTGTTTCAAATAGCTTTATATATCTATGTTTTTGATTTTCAATTCAATAGTAAAAAAATACAAGAAAATGAAAGATGGTGAAATAGTAAACGAGTAAAAACATGTGAACAAAAATTATTCCGTAAAATATACTTGCATATATTCCAAATACTTAGATATGTTATTTATAACTATTCTAAATAATATTTTTTCATTTTTGAACGGTTTTTTCTTAATTTGGGACAAATTGTTAATAAATGTTAAACAGTAAATATTAGCACGATAAATATATGTTATGTTTCTGAATATCAGGAGGGAAAAGATTGGAAAATGGGAGGTTAGGTGATTTGGGAATCTGGGAATCTGGGAATTTGACAACCTAGCAGCCTGCCCCGCCAGCGGTGGTGGAAGATATCTCACCAAAGGTATTTCGGTATTTCGGTATTTCGGCATTACTTATGTGCATCTCAATTCCATTCCATTTGAAGCTGAAACATTGAACCGAACAAAGCGAGTTTACCAAAGGTTAGCCCAAAACCTGAAACCTGAACCCTGCTTGCCTGCCAGCTTTGCGCAGGTAAACAGCAGGCAAGCCTTGAGCCCTTAAACACTTAAATGCAAGAGACATTTAAATCTTTGAACTATTCTATTCTAACTAGTTAAATGAACCCACAATGCTGTTACCATGAAACAATATAACAATGAAATTAACAACCGGAATCAAAAGTCAAATAATGGATTTTCAGATATATTTGTATATTTGTATCATGGTCCTTGAAAGTAGTAAAATAGAATCAATTAAGAATTATTTCGTAAGCCGGCCGGTTTTACGTGCATATCTTTTTGGTTCGTATGTTCGCGGGGAAGCGGATGCTGAAAGTGATATTGACATTTTGGTTGATCTTGACTATTCGAAGAAAATCGGTTTACAGTTTATTCAAATGAAATTCGACCTTGAAAAACTGCTTCAGGCAAAAGTTGACCTGGTGTCGTCGAATGGTATTTCGAAATATATGAAGCCAACTGTTGACAAAGAAAAACAATTGATTTATGCGAAATAAATCAGGTGACAAAATTCGGCTACAGCATATATCAGATGCCATTTCTGAAATCGAAAGTTATCTGGCTGACGGTGACTTTGCCGGTTTTATGCAAAATTCGATGATGCGGTTTGCCTGTATAAAACAACTGGAAATTATAGGCGAGGCCAGTAATCATATAACATCGGAAACAAAAGAGCAATTTACATCGGTTGAATGGGTGCAAATAACAGGGATGCGAAATGTGTTTGTTCACGAGTATTTTGGGGTAGATACAAATCTGGTATGGGAAATCATTATAAATGATTTACCGGAATTGAAGAAGGTAGTGACCGAAATTTTAAGACAGTTTGAATAAAGCTCTTTCTGATAACTGGTAATAAGTGTTTGGGGATATAAATGAGGTAATTCGGTAGTTCGACAATTATTTAATCCGATAATTTGGCTGTGTTAGCATGCAGTTCTCTTTCATTTTATCTGAAACATTGCACTTCGGAATCTTTGCACTCAAACACTGCACTTCGACTCGCTCGGAGCACTGAAACCAAGAACTCCTGAACGCTACAGACATTTAAACCGTTGAACCCTAATAACCAATAAACCCGCATATATCTCTAAAATACGTTTTATCCGCTTTTGAACTAAAAAAAACGCATAAATCCGTTCTTTCTGTGTCATCCGCGTTCTAATGTCCGTAAATGGGAATGCCCTTATTACAGTTGTTCTCTTAACTCCATTAAAAACCTTTTCATCCGAAGCAGCGATTTTAAAACTTCATCCTTTGGAGATTCGGAAGCGGTACGTTTACCACGAAGTTGCAGTTTTGCTCCTTCCAGCGTATAGCCTTTCTCCTTGATTAAATGGAATATTGAATGAAAATGATCTACATCGTTCTGGGTAAACATGCGGTTGCCTTTGTTGTTGCGGTGCGGTTTTATAATATCAAACTCTTTCTCGTAAAATCGTATGAGTGAAGGATTAACTTTAAATATATCAGCTACCTCTCCAATGCGGTAGTAGAGTTTTCCGACGGGTTGTGTTCTGAGGGCCATTTTATTTTTGTTTATATTGTTCAATTGCCTGCGGCGTTCAATGCCTGCGGCGTTTAATGCCTGCGGCGTTTAATGCCTGCGGCGTTTAATGCCTGCGGCGTTCAATGCCTGCGGCGTTTAATGCCTGCGGCGTTCAATGCCTGCGGCGTTTAATGCCTGCGGCGTTCAATTGCCTGCGGCGTTTAATGCCTGCGGCGTTTAATGCCTGCGGCGTTTAATGC
>JBGSUB010000076.1:0-60833 GCA_041753535.1 Lentimicrobiaceae bacterium | reverse complement strand
CTAAGTTCGCATTTTGGGCGCAATTTTTTTAAGGAAACACTTTTTTTTACAAAAAATCACATTGCACATCCCAAAACCTGTAAAGGCTTGAAATAAAAGGGAAAGACAAATTTACCTATTGATTTTTGAGGAAACTCCAGTCAAATATATAAAACAATAGCTTTGTTTAGGATTATATACTAACTTTTTACGCATTTCCTTTACCTTCGCCCTGTAAAACCGGAATTATGAAAAATATCATTTCCTGCCTCTTTTATTTGATTTGTTTCCTGAAAATAAATGCCCAGCAGCCTGCATCCTATGTAAATCCGTTTATCGGTACCAACGAAATGGGACATACTTATCCCGGAGCTACTGTGCCTTTTGGCATGGTTCAACTGAGTCCTGAAACTGATACCATTCAATATTCCATCGGGCAAGGATATATTAAAGATGTTTATAGGTATTGTGCAGGGTACCAGTATTCGGATAAAAGCATCGTGGGATTCAGCCATACCCATTTTTCGGGCACAGGCCATAGCGATTTGGGAGATTTCCTTGTGATGCCGACAACGGGTAAAGTTAAGTTGAACCCCGGAACGGCACAGAATCCCGAAAGCGGGTATCGTAGCCGGTTTACGCACGATTTGGAGACGGCCAAAGCAGGATACTATTCGGTTTTGCTCAGCGATTATGGAATCAAAGCTGAACTCACAACTTCTGAACGAGTAGGTTTTCACAGGTATACCTTCCCTGAAAGTTCTGAAGCAAATATTATCCTGGATATGGTTTCAGGCATCTATAATTACGATGGAAAAGTAGTATGGAGTTCCATCAGGGTGGAGAATGATACTTTAATTACCGGCTTCAGGCAAACCCAGGGCTGGGCGCGTGAGCGGATGATGTATTTTGCAATGGTATTATCTAAACCAATACGTAATTACGGATGCCGCGATGAAGCAAAAGTGGTTTATAATGATTTTTACAGAAAATTCAATACCACAAAGGATTTTCCCGAAATGTCGGGTCGTAAACTGAAAGCTTATTTCAGTTTCGATACCAAAGCCGGTGAGCAGATACTGGTAAAATTCGCGCTTTCCTCAGTCAGTACTGAAGGAGCTTTGAGAAACCTTGAGGCGGAAATCCCGCACTGGAATTTTGATCTTGTTCACAAACAGGCTGAAAATGCCTGGAACAAAGAACTGAGCCGTATCACCATTGAAGCTTCGGAGGAGAAGAAAATTATTTTCTACACAGCTCTTTACCATACCTTCCTCTCTCCTACCCTTTTCATGGATTTGGATGGTCAGTACCAGGGCCTGGATAAAAATATTCATCGGGCAAAAGAATTCACAAACTATACCACTTTTTCGCTCTGGGATACATACCGGGCGTTGCATCCATTATTTACTTTAGTTCAGCAACAACGGACTGCGGATATGATTAACTCCATGTTAGCCCATCAGCAACAGAGTGTGCATAAGATTTTACCTGTCTGGAGCCATTATGCCAACGAAAACTGGTGCATGATCGGTTATCATGCTGTTCCGGTGATTGCCGATGCCTTTATGAAAGGAATTGCCGGATTTGATGCGGAGAAAGCCCTGAATGCATGCATTGCCAGTTCAACCTATGCACCTTACGACGGGATTGGTGATTATATTAAATACGGTTTCGTTCCGGCTGATAAATCATCGAATGCAGCTTCCAAAACCCTCGAATATGCTTACGATGATTATTGTATAAGCCGTATGGCCGACAAAATGGAGAAATCGGAAATTGCTGCAAATTATGCTAAGAGATCTGAGGCATTTAACCTGATATTTGACTCCGGCACAGGTTTTATGCGTGCAAAACGTAGTGACGGAACTTTCCAGACACCTTTCGATCCGCTTAGTACCGAAAAGCAGGGATTTATTGAAGGCAATGCCTGGAATTATTCGCTCTATGTTCCTCATGACCCAATGAAACTTATTGCCCTGCATGGTGGAACCAAAAAATTTATTTCGCACCTCGATTCACTTTTTAACGTAAAACTCGACGAAAAGCATTTTGGCGAATCGGAAGATATCAGTGCTGCCGGTATTATTGGCAATTATGTGCATGGAAACGAACCCAGTCATCATGTTCCTTATTTATACACTTTTGCAGGAGCACCATGGAAAACACAGGAACGGATCAACCAGATTGTGAATACTTTATACAGGAATACAACCGACGGGCTTTGTGGAAACGACGATTGCGGTCAGATGTCGGCCTGGTATATTTTCAGTTCGCTGGGATTTTACCCGGTTTGCCCCGGAAGCAACGAATATGTAATTGGTTCACCATCTCTGGGCAAAGCTACTTTAAATCTCGAAAACGGAAATCAGTTTATCATAACCGCCCAAAACCTGAGTGAAAAGAATATTTATATTCAGCAAATCAGGCTTAACGGACTGCCCTATAATAAATTCATTATCAAACATGAAGATATTGTGAGAGGTGGAACACTGCAGTTTGTGATGGGACCTAAGCCAAAGAAATAGATAGGCCGGAAGTCAGAAGTCGGAATACGGAAGTTTTTCTGTTACAGAAATCCTGCTCCTTATTCTTTACTTATGCCTTCTGGCTTCAGTCACGATACTTCGGTCTTCCGACTTCCATATTCTCGTCTTTAAAACCATAAAAAAAAATTCTATCTCCATTTCCCACTCATATCGAAAAAGTTGTATTTTTGATAAAAACAGTTATACTATGGATTTTAATGAAGTTTTATTAAAACGCGAAAGTGTTCGCAACTACAATCCCGAAAAACCGGTAGATATTGATACCTTAAAAAAGATTCTCGAAGCAGGTCGCATAGCCCCTTCGGCATCCAATTATCAGCCTTGGGAATTTTGGCTTATATCGTCACCCGAAATGCTTGAAAAAGTAAAACCTTGTTATTCGCGACAATGGATTGCCGATGCACCGCATATACTGGTTGTAACCGGCGATACCGATCATGCCTGGGAACGTGCTGACGGGTACAACTCACTTCAGACCGACCTGGCCATAGCCATGCACCAGATGGTGCTTGCCGCCACTAACGAAGGAGTAGGTTCATGCTGGGTTACCAATTTCAATCCCGATATTTTGCGGGGTGCACTGGGTTTAAAGGAATCGGTAAAAGTTTTCGGAATCACTCCGCTGGGCTATCCGCGGGATAATTATACAAGGAGAACTGTTATTATGCGCAAGCCGCTGGAAGATGTGGTGATTTACCGCTAAATAATCTTCCGGATGCTATTTTTCATCCGAATTTTCAGGATCACAAGAATTAAAGAGAGCGGAATTGAACCGCTTTTTTTATGGCTATATAGTACCTGTTTAAAAACGGATATCAAGATCAGCAGAATAAGAGGTAATATGAATGTGTCAAATGCAAGGGAAATGAACAATATGTGTAAAATCCGTGCATATATGTCGGTGCACTGCACCTTAAACCCAACTAAAACATTATTTCGGTTGAGTTTTCAGTAGGCCCTATATAATCAATAATTCTCAGAAGTTCTCCTATACTATACTATCAGGTTCTCCCCAATTTGAGCAGAAAAGTTTTCAAAAAAAAAAAAAACAATTGAATATTTCGCCCAGGCAAATGCCTGATTTCCGGTAGTTGAAAACAGGGTTAATTGCTGAGAAATGAGAATTAATCTTTTCATTTATTGCATAATCATATCTGATTTGACTATATTTGTATTGAACAACTTCTGTTCTTGTGCCATATTTTAAAACATTGAGCCATGAGAGCTCTTTTTATACTACTGGTTATTTCTGCCTTTACCGGATTTCAGAAACTATACGGCCAGCAGATTATAGCGGGACAACAAACTGGACCCGACATCGTGTACAAAAACCCTGACGACATTCAGCTTACTTGTGACAATGTTAATACTTCACATTTTTATTCAATTGATTTTGATCAGGATGGATTGAATGATATGATGTTTTATGCATCTTATTTCTATTATTCGCACCTGGAACTAAGAGGCACCAATACAGCGATAAACCCAAACAACCATATCCAGATATCAAAAGTTAATACACTCCAGTACAGCACCTATCAACATCAGGTTGGCGATACCATAAACAGTGGACTGAACTGGATATCAAGCAATTTGGCAACTTTAAATTCATATTCCAGCGATGGATCAACTGAATATTTTAAGGGGGAAGGATATATCGGTTTCAGGATTTGTTTAGCTGACACCATTTATGGCTGGATACATGCCCTGGCAACCGGCAATTCCGAAACCGCAAAGATTAATATTTACGATTACGCATATGTTGCAAAACCCAATCATATTGATAAACGGGACGATATGCCAGAAATAAGCTGTTCGAATCCGGTGCATGATGATTTAATTATCCGGATTCCGGATGGAAATTCTGACCCGGAGTGGGAATGTACTGTTTACGATATGTTGGCAACGCCTATATTAGATGTGAAGTTAAAGACTGGCGAAAATCACGTAAATACTGCATTTCTCAAAAATGGAATATATATTGTGAAAATATATAATAAAAGCGGGACCAGCTATGCGTTTAAGGTCATCAGGAAATGAAGGACCCTGATCGCCCGATTTACTACTTTCGTAATAATTGTTAAGGAAGCAACAAACAAAAAGAGCGGCAATTAGCCGCTCTTTTTGTTATAAAAAATATTGATTTATACTGTCATAATATCTTTTTCCTTATGTTCCAGAATTTTATCTACCTGAACAATAAAGCTATCTGTTATATGCTGAATGTCCTTTTCGAGCACCTTTACCTCATCCTCCGGAAGGCCGTCTTTTTCAAGTTTTTTTGCATCTTCAACAGCCGAACGGCGAACATTGCGTATCGATACTTTTGCAATCTCAGCTTCACCTTTGGCTTTTTTCACCATTTCGATACGGCGTTCTTCCGTAAGCGCGGGTACCGCAATTCGTAAAATTTCTCCGTTATTTTGCGGATTAAATCCGAGGTTGGCATCCAGAATTGCTTTTGCTAAAGGATTCAGCATATTTTTCTCCCAGGGCTGCACAACAATTGTACGGGCATCAGGGGTATTTATATTGGCGATCTTATCAACAGAAGTTGGATTTCCGTAATACTCAACCTTAACACCTTCGAGCATCTGCGGACTAGCCTTTCCGGTACGGAACTTATGAAATTCCTTTTCAAGATGAGTTAATGCATGTTGCATGCTTTCTTTTATCTCTTCGATGATAAACTTGGCTTCTTCAGTCATAACGGATCGTTTTGATGTGCAAATTTAAAATTTCTTTGGAATTATAAGCTCAAGAAATAAAAAAGTGTCAAATGAGAAGGTTTTAGGGTCAAAAGTTGCGCTATGCATGTTTGAAGGGTTGGAAGAGTTTGATTTGTTTGAAGAGTTTGAAGAGTTTGAAATGTTTGAAGAGTTTGAAATGTTTGAAGAGTTTGAAATGCTTGAAAATTTTCCATGACCCGAAAATCTTCAATCGATCACAGCGAGCTCAGCGCAGCTAAACCCGAAACTCCTCAAACCCGAAACTCTTTAAACCCGAAACTCTTCAAACCCGAAACTATTCAAACCCTTTAAACATGAATAAGTGTTCCGCAGTTTTCCCCGTTCAGGATTTTATGCAGGTTTCCTTTTTTATGAACATCAAATACGATAACAGGCATATTATTCTCGCTGCAAAGTGTAAAAGCTGTCATATCCATGATGCTCAATCCTTTGCTGTAAGCTTCTTCAAAAGTAATAGAACTGAATTTAGTTGCATCCGGATCTTTTTCAGGATCTGCAGTATAAACGCCATTCACGCGGGTACCTTTTAACAATACATCGGCGTGAATTTCAACAGCCCGCAAAGCTGCTGCTGAATCGGTAGTAAAAAATGGATTTCCAGTCCCTCCGGCTAAAATAACAACTTCTCCGTTTTCGAGGCTGTTTATTGCTTTCGGACCGCTAACCCTTTCGGCAACAGGATCCACTGCAAGTCCTGATAGCACTTTCGATTTTACTCCAACACTCTGCAATGCCGATTGTAATGCCAGGCTGTTGATAACCGTTGCGAGCATGCCCATATAATCGCCCTGAACACGGTCAGTGCCAATGTTATTGCCTTTCAGACCTCGGAAAATATTGCCGCCGCCTAGCACCACAGCAACCTGGGTTCCTTGTCCGACTGCTTTTTTAATTTCATCAGCATACAAGGCAAGCATGTCGGTATCAAAACCTTGTCCCGAATTGCCTGCCAGCGATTCACCACTGAGCTTGAGTAAGATGCGTTTGTATTTCATATCCGAAGTTTTGATCGTTTTACAAGAGATTTTCTATTGCCTGGAAAATCTTTTAAATATTTCGTTCTTTTCTGTAAACAAATGTATTATATTCAGTTATGCTACCTGTTAAGCAGAAGAACTTTTGTTTGAGTATTCTCTCCCTGCACTAACCTGTAGAAATATGTTCCTGAAGATAGCCCTGACAGATCAACATTTATCACATTCAATCCGGTTGCAAAAGTACCTGATGCGATTGTCTTCACTTTTCGCCCATACAAATCGAAAAGATCAATTTCGGCATAACCTGCAGTGTACAGTGTAAAAGGAATATTTGTTAAATTAATAACAGGATTTGGAAAATTCTGATCCAGCCTGAAACTTTCCGTAAGTGACTTTTCAACGGTTCCAACCGATAAATCAAAATAATTAAGTGTAATACACCAGTTTTGTAGTGTTCCGAGCTGGCTTACCGCATCATCCTGAATTTTTAGAATCCAATTGCCCGCAACTTCTTTTACATCATAGGTGCTTAATGGTTGTTCAGGTTTGAAACTCCCTGTAAACGGCGCAATTCCGTTTTTGATGGAAATCATAGCTTCATCATCGAAAGTTGTATTTGTAAAGTTTGAACCACTCCCGCCATTGTCGGAGCTGAGGTCAATTGTGGTTCCATCAGGTCCAATAAGCGACAGGTTGAGTGTCGAAACCCTGGTATGATCAATAGTCACATTTACATTAATATCCTTTATGCCGCCTACATACGAAACCGGAATGGTATCGTAGATGGTAGATAAATCAGGAATTGCTTTGGGAACTGTATTCGAACAAAGTGTTTGTGTAAAATCGGGGGCAACTATATATGTAAATTGCGATACCGGAGCTACTGATCCCGGAGGATTAACCCCTCTCCCGCCACGGGGAAGCGTTTCGATAATTATTCCATTTTGATCCTGAACGGCAAAATAATAATTAACTGTAGTTCCGAATGGCTGCCCGGGAATATAGAATGTATAGAAACTCCCTGAAATATCATCAGGATAAATGAATTGATAATCTCCTCCGTTCAGATTGTAGTATAGCCTCGGTTTATTTTCATTGTTTGCAATCGTCCTGGGTGAAACTATTGTTAATTTGGCTGTTTGATCGCCGGTTCCGACTCCCGAAAGTACCGGCTGATGCTGAAGACTCATTTTACAGTTCCAGCCTTCGGTTGCCAGTCCAGCCACCGCAGCCTGAACCATACGGGTAAAAAAAGTAAGGTTAAGAATGTTGAAATGATCCTGAGGCGTGTGGTAATAAGCGTTAAAATCGCCGGGATACTCTTCGATAGCAAGTAGTGCCGGGTAATTTTGATACCAGAAGGAAGCATGGTCACTGGCTTCAATGTTTGTATAATCCCAGGTAAATTCAGGAGTATATATACTCATAACCTCCTGATATTCATTTGTTAACCCTTGTGACAGAGTGTTGGTACCAAGTGTAAGTTTGAAATCGTTGTTCGAATCCCAGGCGATCATATCGTAATTCAATACGCCCATGATCTGCTCGCCGTTAATTGATGCATTGTAAGCATAGTCTTCACTTCCAATCAAACCGATTTCTTCTTCATCCCAAATTGCAAACTCTATGGTATATTCGGAAGTAAAACCGGCAAGCAGGCGCGCTGCCTCCATCACAGCAACAACACCTGATGCATTATCATCAGCTCCCGGCGCTATTGCGGCTGTTGGCATATTGTCGTAATGAGCACAAATTATGTACTTTTTATCAGGAAATTTTGTACCTGTTTTCCAGCCCAAAACATTGCGACCAGTTGAACTATAATCCTGGTAACACGCCTGGTAACCGTATTCCTGAAATTTCTCGAGTACAAACTGGGCCGCAATATCCTGAACACTGTTGTACTGATAATTCCGTGTAGTAATTGTTTTAGTTTCGCCTCCCACAACCACGGTTGTATCACCCGAAAGTTGCCTTACCCGCAAACTGACAGTTGATTCGGTCACTAGACCGATAAGTGAATCAATAACAGGGCTGTAGGCAACAGGTATCTGCGCCTGCGCCTTTTCCGAAACCTGGACAAGCATTATCAGTCCGGCAATAAAACAAAGTACTTTACTCATTTGCTGCATATTAAAGAATGGTATAGTAGATTTACTCCAATGACCAGTGACAACGATTAAGAATTATACTTCATCTTTCCCGTGACAAGCTTTGTATTTCTTACCGCTACCACAAGGACAAGGATCATTACGTCCTACTTTTTTTTCAACCTTTACCGGGCCTGTGACTGTATTCTCAGAAGTTCGTTGACTGAGCACATCATTCCTGTCAGTTCGCAAACGGCTGGTGTCAGTCTTTTGCTGATGTGCTTCCTTTACCTGATCAGCTTGCTGCACAGGAAGATTAGCCCGCGAAAGGAACCCGATTATATCCTTATTCACTTTCTGAAGCATCGTTTTGAAAAGGTTAAACGATTCCAGCTTATAAATAAGCAAAGGATCTTTTTGCTCATAGCTGGCTGACTGAACACTCTGGCGGAGTTCATCCATTTCCCGGAGGTGCTCTTTCCAGGCATCGTCAATTATACCAAGTGTTATGCCTTTTTCTATGGCCAGCGATACTTCCATTCCTTTATCATCGTAGGCTCTTTTCAAATTCGGAGCCACCTGCATCGATTTAATTCCATCTGTGATAGGGATGGCAATAAACTGGTAACGGGGATGATTTTCGTACACATCTTTTATAACAGGATAAGCCAGTTCGGCAATACGCTTCGACTTATCGCGGTAGCTTTTATAAATGTGATCGAAGAGTTCATCAGTCAGCTTCGTCTTGTTTCCTGATAAAAACTCTTTTTCTCCGAACGGGCACTCGGCAGCAAAAGTAGTTAGCAGTTCGAAAGTAAAACCTTCGAAATCGCCGTTATCCTGGTAATCGGAAACATAATTGTCACACAGGTCATAAATCATATTTGAAATATCCAGTGCCAGTCGCTCGCCATATAATGCCTGGCGTCGCTTGCCGTATATCACTTCCCTTTGTGCATTCATTACATCATCATACTCAAGCAAACGCTTACGGATACCGAAGTTGTTTTCTTCAACTTTTTTCTGTGCACGTTCAATACTCTTTGTTATCATCCGATGCTGGATCACTTCGCCTTCTTTCAGTCCAAGGCGGTCCATAATACCTGCAATGCTTTCGGAGCCGAACATTCGCATCAGGTCGTCTTCGAGTGAGACAAAGAACTGCGAACTACCCGGGTCACCCTGTCGTCCGGCACGTCCGCGCAACTGCCTGTCCACACGCCTCGACTCATGGCGCTCGGTACCGATAATGGCTAAACCACCGGCTTCCTTTACTCCGGGTCCAAGTTTGATGTCGGTACCACGACCTGCCATGTTGGTAGCAATGGTAACAGTCCGCGACAAACCGGCTTCGGCAACAATCTGCGCTTCACGCTGGTGTAGTTTGGCATTAAGTACATTATGGGGAATGCGATCACGGGTGAGCATACGGCTCAGCAACTCTGAAATTTCAACAGAAGTTGTACCCACTAAAACCGGGCGGCCTTTCTCGATCAATGATTTTATTTCCGTAATTACTGCATTGAATTTTTCACGCTTGGTTTTATAAACAAGATCTTCATGATCGCCACGTACAACAGGGCGATTGGTAGGAATTACAACCACATCCAGTTTGTAGATATCCCAGAACTCACCGGCTTCGGTTTCGGCAGTACCAGTCATACCAGCCAGTTTGCGGTACATACGGAAATAGTTCTGTAATGTAACCGTGGCATAGGTTTGAGTTGCAGCTTCAATTTTTACGTTTTCCTTTGCTTCAATGGCCTGGTGCAATCCATCGCTGTAACGGCGGCCTTCGAGAATACGACCGGTTTGCTCATCAACAATCTTTACCTTGTTATCCATCACCACATACTCCACATCCTTTTCGAACAAGGCGTAAGCTTTTAGCAACTGGTTTACGGTATGAATACGCTCCGATTTTACTGAATAATCACGAAGAAGCTCGGTTTTTTGTTCCAGTTTCTCCTTGTCGGTGAGTTGTTTGCGTTCCATTTCGGCAATCTCGGCACCTACATCCGGAAGAATGTAAAACTTAGGATCGTCGTATGATTTGGTAATCAGGTCGATACCTTTATCAGTAAGCTCAATGGAATTGTTTTTTTCGTCGATTACAAAATACAGCTCATCGTCCATGATGTGCATATTTTTCGACTGCTCCTGCATATAGAAGTTTTCAGTTTTCAGCAGGATGGCCTTTATCCCTGGCTCGCTAAGGAATTTAATGAGGGCTTTGTTCTTGGGAAGTCCGCGAAATGAGCGCAAGAGTGCTTCCCCGCCTTTTTTCTCATTATCGGATGCTATTTTGCCATCGTCATTAAAAACAAGCAGGTTTTTAGCTTCCGAAAGCAATTTGGTAACCAGGTTCCGTTGCTCATTATAAAGTTTGGTGATTTCCGGCTTTAAAGCTTCAAATTCCTGGTTATCCCCGCGGGGGGTAGGGCCCGAAATAATAAGAGGAGTGCGCGCGTCATCAATCAAAACGGAGTCGACCTCATCCACAATTGCGTAATTGTGTGGGCGTTGAACCAGTTCATCCGGGTTGCGCGACATATTGTCGCGCAGGTAATCGAAACCGAATTCGTTGTTTGTACCATAGGTGATATCTGCAAGGTAAGCCTGGCGGCGTTCGTGCGAGTTGGGTTCATGCCTGTCGATGCAATCAACCCTCAGTCCATGAAATTCAAATAAAACGCCCATCCATTCCGAGTCACGTTTAGCCAGGTAATCGTTAACGGTAACTACATGTACTCCTTTGCCGGGCAATGCGTTAAGATATATTGGCAGAGTTGCCACAAGGGTTTTGCCTTCACCGGTTCCCATTTCGGAAATTTTACCCGAATGCAGCACAATACCCCCGATCAGCTGCACATCGTAATGAACCATATCCCAGGTTACCATGTTGCCACCGGCCATCCATCGGTTGTCCCAGTATGCCTTATCTTCAACAATGTTAACACTGTCCTTGCGGGCCGCCTGGTCGCGATCGAACTGGGTAGCAGTAACTTCGAGGGTTTCATTTTCCATGAAACGGCGGCCGGTTTCTTTTACAACAGCAAAAGCGGCTGGTAAAATTTCAAGTAGTGTTTCCTGGGTTTTGCGGTATTCTTCTTTATCAAGGAAATCAATCCGCTTGTAGAGTTCTTCCTTTTCTTCAATATCGATATCGAAATCGCTGTCGATGCGTGCTTTGATAGTGTCAATCTCATCGCGCTCAGCCTGAACGGCATCGGATATCTTCTGACGGAAAGCTATTGTCATGGCGCGAAGGCCATCGTTATCAAGGGATTGAAGTTTTTCGTATTCAGCTTTGGCCTTTTCGACCATCGGCATAATGTTTTTTATATCACGGTCGGACTTTGTGCCGCCCGAAATCATTTTCAGAAAAGTATTAAGCATTTTAAAGAAGAATTAAGCGAACAAATTCTGTTCAATCAAACATGCAAAGATAATGTATTCCGGCAAAAGGCAATCACTGCGATTATCAGAACCGAAAACAGGAAAAGTATTGGCAAATACCGTACAAAGAGTAATACATTTTAATATTCACGACAAAGTGGCAGAAAGGTAGAAAGAATTTCAAAATTCAAAGTGCAAAATCAAATAGTAAACAGTAAAAATAATCTCGTCCACAATCAATCCCTTCAATCCCTCCAATCCCATTCCCCCCGCTATAAGCCTTTAAACAAATTCCCAGAACTAAAACGGGGCCCTGGTTTTGCCAGCGCCCCGTTTATTATTGTTAATATTCATCTTCGTGAAAGAAGAAATCTTCTTTCGAAGGATAGTCAGGCCAAAGGTCTTCGATACTCTCGTAAATCTCGCCTTCGTCTTCCAGTTCCTGGAGGTTTTCGACCACTTCCATAGGAGCTCCTGAGCGAATACAGAAGTCCTGAAGCTCTTCTTTGGTAGCCGGCCAGGGGGCGTCCTCGAGTTTTGAGGCTAATTCTAACGTCCAGTACATGTGCTTAAAATTAGGTTTAATTTTTTTGCAAAAATAATCTATTCAAAATCAAAAGCAATACCCTGTGCAATTTTGTGAATAACTTGTTAGATATTAGGCGATTCACCTGCATCCTTAACACAAAAACAGGCAAAATGTCTATTCTTTCACATACTTTTACTCCTTTAAAACGTCAGGTTTCCACGGTAAATCAGGTATATCGTTTGTAAATGCAAGTTCCCTCGCCAATACAAACAGGTAATCGGAAAGGCGGTTTATATATTTGATCAGGATTTCGTCAACAGGCATATCGGAAGCCAGTTTTATAATTATACGCTCGCCCCGGCGGCAAACCGTTCGACATACATGACATAATGATACTACCGGATGACCACCTGGTAATATAAAGGAACTTAAAGCCGGCAGATGCAGGTTCATAGCATCCATTTCCTGCTCAAGAACAAGCACATCATCCTCTGATAAATTCGGGAGAGGCCTTGTGATTTGAACATCCGGATCTGTTGCCAGCAGCGATTCTGCGGTAAAAAGGTTTTCCTGCACTTTCAGTAAAACTTCACGAATGTGTAAATCAGTGAGTTGATCTCGAAGATAGCCGATAAATGAATTCAGCTCGTCAAGGGTGCCATACGCCTCAATACGTTCGTGGTATTTGGGTACTCGCGTTCCACCAATCAGCGCGGTTTCGCCTTTATCGCCGGTTTTGGTGTAAATTTTCCATTCTTTTTCCATGCGTCTGCCTGCCTTTTTATAAAGGCTAATTCAAAATATACCAGGTTAAACTTATTTTCCGGATAAATTAACAATTAACCATATACTAATTGTTCATTGCCTGGGCAGAAGTTATGATGTCAGGATTAAGATAGTCTGCTGAAACTTTTCCGTCCATCAGACGGATAATACGATGAGCATGTTTTGCGATATCCTCTTCGTGAGTGACCAGGATAATCGTATTCCCGGCACGGTGAATCTGCTCAAGCACTCCCATTATCTCGTATGAAGTGGTTGAATCGAGGTTACCGGTGGGCTCATCGGCAAGTATAATTGATGGACTGTTAACAAGTGCTCTTGCTATAGCAACCCGCTGTCGCTGACCGCCCGAGAGTTCATTCGGTTTATGATGTGCCCTGTCCGCAAGGCCAACGCTCTCTATCACTTTGGTTGCCCGTTCGAGCCGCTCTGATTTCGAATAACCGGCGTATATCTGAGGAAGCATAACATTTTCCAATGCTGAACTTCGTGGTAAAAGATTAAAGGTTTGAAAAACAAAACCAATTTCTTTGTTGCGGATACGGGCAAGTTCGTTATCGTTGAGTTTGCTTACATCCTGGTCATTGAGGATATATTGCCCGCTGGTAGGTGTATCGAGGCACCCGAGAAGGTTCATTAATGTTGATTTCCCCGAACCTGAAGGCCCCATCAGTGCTACAAATTCATTTTTAAAAACTGATAGTGTTACTGATCTTAAAGCTCTGACTAATTCGGTGCCAACCTTGTAGGTACGGGTAATATCGGTTAAGCGGATTATTTCCTTCTGGCTCATTTGTAAAACAGATAAAATGATTTAATAACAAAAGTAAATGATTTTACAATTTGAAAATCATAAAATTTGAAGCGATACTTGAATTGTATTTTCTACGGTAATTTCAATTCGTACCGAAAGCTAAAACCTGATCACAAATTTCTGTTTACTTAATTCTTTCTTCAGAAATATAATTCCCATTCTGAAAAGGTCGATACTTACTGTAACCCTCTCATGCTCTGATATTTCGTGCCAGGCTTTCTCCATTCCCGACGACCAGTGAATATCATCGAAAACAAATACGGTATCATTATGTGCTATTTTTAAAAGCATTTCAAAATTTGCAAGGGTTGCCTGGCAGGTATGATTTCCGTCAATAAAGGCAAAATCCAATTTCCCGGCCTCACTGATAACATCCGGCAGGATTATGTCGAACCTTCCAATATTCAACTCTATATTCGTAGCATTCAATAAATTGAAATTGTTTACAGCCTGCTCTGATATTGTTGTACAGCCTTCTATTGTAAAGACTTTTGATCCCGGATTTGCCTTTGCTATATATAATGTACTGATTCCAAGCGATGTACCTAGCTCAATAATTGTATCCGGTTTAAAATGCTCAACCAGGCGGAATAGCAATCTTCCGTACTTTTCAGTTACTGCACTTTTTCGCTCAATTGAGGCTACACTTTCGAAACGGTGTTCATAACATTTAAGGCCTGAACAGGCTCCAAAATCGGTAATTTCGATGAGCTGCGATTTGTTGTGAATTTTTTGTCTCAGCGCCTTAATTTCATCAAAAGCAGTATGATGTGTCCTGTTTCTTATCACATTGTCAACAAGAAAATAAACAAATGGAGAGTGCACCGAGTAGCGTGTTCCGGATTTATTCAGGTAACTCAGGTAGGCTATAAGCTTAAATACGGTAGATATCATTGTCAGTTTTAGGCGGGATGAAAAAAAAATAGCAAGTGAAACTATCCTTATGTATTTTTGTTTCTTGCTAAACAAATACTGCTTTTCATGTTGTTTCAAAACGCCGGTGCTAAAATAGAAAATTATCTGTCGCTTGTTAAATTTTCGCATACAATATTTGCGTCGCCTTTTGCTTTGCTGGGGTTTTCACTTGCCACGATCCATAACAGCGATTCGCTAAGCTTGAAATTATTGGTTCTTGTGTTGCTCTGCATGCTTTTTGCCCGAAATGCAGCAATGAGTTTCAACCGCTGGGCCGACAGGCATATTGATGAAGTTAACCCTCGCACTGCACAACGCGAAATCCCGGCTCAAAAAATTAAACAGCAGTCTGCTCTTGCCTTCTGCATAGCAAATGCAATACTTTTTATTGCAGCAACCTGGTTTATTAATCCGCTATGTTTTTACCTCTCACCAGTGGCTTTGATTGTTATACTAGGCTATAGCCTGACAAAACGATTCACTGCTTTATCACATTTTGTTCTGGGGCTTGGGCTTGCATTGGCGCCGACCGGGGCATACCTGGCAGTTACCGGCACTTTCGACTGGATTCCGATAATTATTTCTCTTTCTGTGCTATGCTGGGTTTCTGGTTTCGATATCATTTATGCTCTTCAGGATGATGATTTCGATCGCGAAAATCATCTTCGGTCGGTTCCGGTTGTTCTTGGCAGAAAAAGAGCTCTTGAATTATCTTTAGTTCTTCATATTTTCACTACAATGCTCTTGTTACTTGCCGGATTGAAAGGCGATTTTAAAACTATATATTGGATCGGTTTAGGGATATTCACAGTTTTGCTTTTTTATCAGCACACCATAGTGAAATACAATGATCTTCGGCGCGTAAATATGGCTTTCTTTACGCTAAACGGGATTGCAAGCGTTGTATTTTCAATTTTTGCAATTACCGATCTGATTTTATAAAGTCAGGATTTCAGTTTCACACCTGGTTTTACAACTTTCTTAACTGCCTCGTCGAAAAGCACTTTATCGGCAGGATGAAATTCGAATTCAATTGGAGTGTAAAAAATCGGCAGGGCACTTAAAATGGCTTCCGATTCAGCATTCTGCAAACGCTTTGCATCTTTTTCGGTGGTAACAATAATTTTCCTTTTCGTAGGCAGAGTTGTGTATCTATCCTTCAGCATCAGCAAATCATTCGGAGTAAAAACGTGATGATCCGGAAACTCCATCAGTTCCAGGTCGGTACAGAACCGACGGAGGTATTCTTCCATAGGGCCGGGGTTGCCTATACCCGTCAGTAGAATGATTGAATATACATTATTAATTTTAGATGTAAAATCACAGGAATTCCGATAAACAGGTTTAAAATCCAGGTAATTGATATACGAAAAACAGACCAACTGCCCGGGGAAAGGCTTGATTTCCTCAATCAATTGTTTTCTTACAATTGGTGAGAATATCCGGGGCGTTTTTGTAACAACAATAATATCAGCGCGTTTGCGACCCGAAATATGTTCGCGTAACCTGCCGAAAGGCAAAAGCCAGTCTTGTGTAAAAAGTTTGAAATAATCAGTTACCAATATTGACAATTCAGGTACAACATACCTATGCTGAAAAGCATCATCGAGGATTACGGCATCGAGGCCATCAACTTCTTTTATCAACTTTCCTATTCCTTCCCGCCTGCGTTCGCACACAGCTACTTTCAGATTCAGGAATTTCTGATGATACTGCAAAGGCTCGTCGCCAAGAGTTTCAACAGTTTCGTTTTCACCTGCTAATCTATATCCCTTTGTTTTTCTTTTATATCCGCGGCTCAGCGAAGCCATCGTAACTGCGTCGCCCGCAAGTCTCACAATATATTCCACTAATGGAGTTTTTCCCGATCCACCGGCAATCAGGTTACCTACTGCTATAACCGGGATTTTAAATTTCTCTGAGGGTAATACCCTGATATCAAATAAAATATTCCGGACTTTTGTAAGCAGTCCGTAGAGCAAAGCAAAAGGAAAAAGCAAAAACCTGAAGGCTTCCATGTGATAAAGATACAAACTTTTTCATCTGAACGTTACAAGTTTTACCATGAAAATTATTGAATTTACAAAAGTCAGGTCAATATTACAAGGTAATTTCACAGGAAATCAATTTATTCGCATAGCAGGAATCATGTTAATTTGCATTAAAGCGGCTTTTTAGTAATTTTACAGTCTCTCCTTCAAAAACACATTTCAGAAATGAATTTATCCGAAATTACAGCATTTCTAAATAACGAGATTCCATTAGCCTTGCAGGAAAGTTATGATAATTGCGGGTTGCTGATCGGTAATATTTCTGATACTATTACAGGTGCTTTAATCTGCATTGATATTACGGAAGAAGTTATTAACGAAGCTGTTAAGAAAAACTGCAACCTTATAATTTCGCATCATCCTCTGATTTTTTCGGGCATAAAAAGCCTTACCGGACGAACCGACACCGAACGAATGGTAATTCGGGCTATACAGGAAAACATTGCTGTTTATGCCCTTCATACCAACCTCGACAACCACTTTGAAGGGGTAAACAGTTTCCTTTGCGATAAACTTGGCATCAGAAATGCGGATATTCTTAAGCCCATGCCTGACAAGTTACGAAAGCTTGTCACATATTGTCCGCCTTCGCATGCCGGGCAGGTACGTGAAGCAATTTTTAAAGCCGGTGCCGGAGAAATTGGCAATTACGATTATTGCAGTTTCAGCTCTCAGGGAGAAGGAACATTCAGGGCTCAGTCAGGGTCAAATCCATTTGTCGGGGAATTAGGGAAACTGCATACGGAACCAGAACTGCGCATCGAAACTATCTTCCCGGCATACCTTGAAAATGCGGTAATTACTGCTCTCAGGCAGGCACATCCTTACGAAGAAGTTGCATATGATATTTACCCTTTGAGTAATTTGAATAGCCGTATCGGTGCCGGAATGATTGGAAATCTTGAGCAAGCTGTTGACGCGGAAGATTTTTTACTTCATGTAAAAGAAGTCCTTCAGATAGGATGCATCAGGCATACAAATTTTAAAAATAAAAAGGTCAGGAAAATTGCCCTTTGCGGTGGTTCGGGAAGCTTCCTGATTAAGGATGCAATGTCCTGTAAAGCTGACATTTACATGACCGGGGATATTAAATATCATGACTTTTTTATTCCTGACAATCAAATGATTTTAGCGGATATCGGACATTACGAAAGCGAACAATTTACAAAAGAACTGATATATACCTTATTAAAGAAAAAATTTACTACTTTTGCACTCTTTATTTCCGGAACCAGCACCAATCCGGTTAATTATTTGTAAATCAACATAAAACATCATAATCTGCTATGGCAAAAAGCGTTGCTAAACCAGCTGAAACAAACGGAGAAGATATCAATAAAGCTGCAAATGTTATCGGAACAAGCGAAATTGTTGAAAATCCCGCTTCAAAAGAGCATGAAAGAGACGAAATTGAAATTTCGATCGAGAAAAAACTTATTGCACTATACAGCCTTCAGCAAAATGATTCGAAGATTGACCGTATAAAAATTGTACGTGGCGAATTACCGCTCGAAGTGGAAGATCTTGAAGATGATGTTGCAGGCCTCGAAACCCGTATCGACAACTACATCCAGGAAATTGAATTGCTCGAAAAGCAGGTTTCGGATAAGCAGCAGTCTATTAAAGAAAGCCAGACTCTTATTAAACGCTACGAAGAACAGCAAAACAATGTGCGTAACAACCGCGAATACGATGCGTTAACCAAAGAAGTTGAATTCCAGAGCCTGGAAATACAATTATCCGAAAAACGCATCCGTGAGTTCAGTGCTCAACTCACCATGCGTAAAGAGGAAGTGGAAAGCGCGCAAAATGAACTCAGCGACCGCCGCAACGACCTGGAAGCCAAGCGCAGCGAGCTTACTGACATAGTTGCCGAAACCGAACTCGAAGAAAAAGAACTTATCAACAAATCGGATCAGCAACAAAAACTTATTGAGGAACGACTTCTGGTCGCCTACAAACGTATCCGCAAAAATGCCCGTAACGGCCTTGCTGTTGTACCTGTTGAACGCGATGCTTGTGGCGGATGCTTCAGCTATATCCCTCCGCAACGCCAGCTCGATATTAAATTACACAAAAAAATTATCGTTTGCGAATTCTGCGGGCGCATCCTGGTTGACAAGGAACTTGCAGATTCAATTCAGTAAAGTATATGTTACGTCAAAAAGCCGGGTAATTTGTTATCCGGCTTTTTTTTATTTCTATAATAAAAATTCGTTTGAAATAATTTCGGATTTTTGTATCGTTAAGAAGCAACACAATACCGGTTAAATACTATGAAGCATTTAATTTCTCTGTTTATTCTGATATTTCTTTCATTCATTGCAAAGGCCGCATTTACATTTAACGAAAACTGCAAACAAGCATACACCGATGTAATGTGCCTCAGGTTCAGACAAGCTGATGCTCTGATGCAATCGGAGAAAAAACTGAATCCGGAAAACCAGGTTCCCTATATTATTGATAATTATATTGATTTTTTAAAAGTATTGATCGGGGAAGAAGAAAAAGACTTTATCCGCCTAAAAGAGAATAAGGAAATACGCCTCCAAAAGCTCGCCAAATCAGGAAAAGACTCGCCCTGGTATCTTTACAGCCAGTCGATGATTTATCTGCAATCGGGAGTGGCAAGGATCAAATTCGGTGAGTATGTGAATGCAAGCCTCGATATCAACAGAGCCTATCGTTTGCTGACCGACAACCAGAAAAAACACCCTGGTTTCGTGATGAATAAAGCAGGTTTGGGAATTCTGCATTCGCTTATCGGTACCGTTCCTGAAAAATATCGCTGGGCAACCCGCTCTCTTAATTTCGAAGGTACCATTCCGCAAGGTAATGCAGAGGTTAAAGAAGCTTACCAGCAGGTTGCTGCCGATCCTCAGCTACAGTTCTTATTGCCCGAAACCGCTTTCCTGCTCACTTTTGTAACGCTGAACCTTTCGGCTGATATCCCTTCGGCATTAGCTCTGGCTAAAAAAATTGAAAGTTCGCCGGTAGCTCCTCTGCTTAAAGAAAGTCCTCTGCTGACTTATGCATTCGCAAATATTTATTCAAGGGCCGGTGAAAACGATAAAGTAATCAAACTACTTACTGAATACCCCCGCACTGCCGACAAGTATACTTTCTGTTACCTCGACTACATGTTAGGTGTTGCCAAACTTAACCGTCTCGATGCTGATGCCTGTTATCCCATCCTTAAATTTTTAGGGAATTTTAAGGGCAAAAACTATATACGATCAGCCTATATGCACCTTGCATGGTATTACCTTATTCAAAACGACGACAAGAATTACAGTATTTATTTACAACGCATTAAACTCAGAGGCAACGACCAGGTTGATAATGATCGCGAAGCCCTTTCGTTTGCCGAAAAAAATATAAAACCTGATTTGACACTTTTAAAAGCTCGCCTGCTTTTTGATGGCGGATACTATGCAAGGGCTATTTCGGAACTTGAAGGATATAAATCAGGCAATATAAAAAATGAACTTGAATGTACGTACCGTCTTGGTCGTATATACCATAACTGGGGAAAAACAGATGAAGCAATTTCATCCTATAAACAAACTATTAAAACCGGCGAAGCGCTGCCATACTATTTTGCAGCCAATTCATCACTTCAACTTGGCTTGATATACGAAAAACGAAAGGAATTTGATCTGGCTAAAACCTACTATTCGAAAGTTCTCGATATGGATTTTGAAGAATACCAGTTCAGTATCAGCAATAAAGCGCAGGCCGGGTTGAATAGGATAAAGGGGAAATAAATCTGAAGAATTTCGGGTTTGAAATGTTTCGGTTTGAAGAGTTTCGGGTTTGAAGAGTTTCGGGTTTGAAGAGTTTCGGGTTTGAAGAATTTCGGGTTTGAAATGTTTCGGGTTTGGATGGTTTCGGTTGTTTTGAGTTTTGGGCAAAACCCTTTCAACTCTTCAAATCTTTCAAACTCTTCAAACCCTACAAACTACTCAAACCCTTCAAACCCTTCAAACAATTTAAACCCTTCAAACCCTTCAAACCCTTCAAACCCTTCAAACCCTTCAAACCCTTCAAACCCTTCAAACCCTTCAAACAAAAAAATATTATTCTCACCCCTTCCCCGGTTTATACCCTGATACCTTTAATATTTCCTGCGAATCCGTATTTTCCATCAACTGTTTTAAAGTAATATTATCAGCTTCTTTCATATAGGCCCTGACTATCTGCCAACCCATGTAAACGCCAAGCCTGCCAGGCGATTCTGCTGCAAAACCAGCGGTAAAAGGTGCATCGGTCATCAGTTTCGAAACCCCCTGCGGATCAGACGAAAACAGCAACTGGTGTTCAATCATAAAAGCCCAAACATCTTTTTCATGAGAGCTACTCCAGGCAAACTGATCGGTAGTGTATCCGATTTTAAATTCATCCTTTACCTCAGGCAGCGTAACATCCAGAAAATACAGGGATTTGCCTGCGGCTATCATCTGGTCGAGTAAGGTATTTCGTTTGGCATCTACGCGAATAATATTGTCGGACACAGCCAACATGCATTTTGACAAAATATGGTCAGGAGTAAAACGGTTGATTTTATATTTGGGAAGACCCGCTTTTAAGTACGCATCAATATCGCTTCCAAGAAAAACATCTAAGCCAATGGCCATCGCCGTATCAAAAAAATACACCGGGTTTTCGATATCAAGGCCTGAAACATAGGTATAAACTTGTGGAACCGGTTTTTTGGGATAAGCCTGCCTGTAACGGTCGAAAGCATCTGTCAGCCCTTTTTCGAGAAAAGTGACCTCAGGGAACTTTGCCGAAGTGAGATCGTACAACTCCTTTATATTCTTATCATTTATAAAATTATAAATCCGGAGAATATTCATCGTATCCTGCCATTCATTCCCGAGAAAAAAAGCATAGTCCTTACTCAATGAGGCCATTCCCTGCCGTAGGTTGTTTTTATCCAAAGCAAAAAGTGCTTTTTCATAGCGTTTTATAACAATTTTACTTTCAGCTACCTCGGTATCGGGCTGTGAAGGCATAGCGACTTCGGTATTTTTGCTTTTGCAAGCCGGGAAAATAATCAGGAAAAAAAATGGTAAAAAAATTAAAATCCTGTTCATGAAAGTTCTATTCATCTGTTTATCAGTTATTTTGCAAATGAAATTAAAGTAATTTTATTCCCAGACTAATGTTAAATGTATTCTGTTTCAGTTCAAAATTGCTGGTGCCGTTGTACATATTTTCGATACCAAACTCGTAGCGAACATCCAAAGTCAGGAACAACACATCAACTCCCACACCCGTTTGTACTGACCAGATGCTGTTTTTCAGATCGTCAACAGATTGAATGGGCCATAATTCATTTATTTCCGATGGATCAAGATTTTTGTCGAATAGAAATGTAAAAGCCGGCCCTGCTAGAATGCGGAGATTCATCCTTTTCTTGTTTATCAGTTTAACACCAATCAGGGCAGGGATTTTCACTGATTTGATCGTCATATCCTGGCTCAGAAGAGCCGACGAAGTGCTTTTATTCAGGTTCCCGTTTACCAACTGGTAATTCACTTCTGGCTGAAAATAAACTTTCTTCCCGACACGAATAAAAGCACCTATCTGAAATGAATTATTGATCCCTGACTGAATGGAATCAAAATTATTGGTCAGTGTGTTCGAATTGTATCCAATCTTCGGCCCAAGACTGAAAGATGTTCCTTGTGTCATAGCTGATGATCCTAAAACCACTAACAACAAAAGAAAGAATATTTTTTTCATACCTGGCTTTTTCATTAAAACGCTCGATTCTCAAAGTTATTATTCAATCCAAATCTATCAATCAGGGCTTGAATTCACTTAGGTTCATTTATTAATTTTGCATAATGCAAACATTTTTGCACGATCTTTGCACTCAAATAGTTTAAACTTATCGAAAAATCATGAAAACGAAAATTACATTAATACTGCTTTTATCTTTAGTTACCTACGCGGCCAACGCGCAATACCCTCCTTATTATTTCGGATTAAAAGCGTCTCCACAACTGAGCTGGATGAAACCCAATGTTGACAATTACGAAAGCGATGGAGTAAAAGCAGGCTTTGCATGGGGCTTTATTGCCGAATTCAATTTCACCGAAAACCATAGCATTGCAACCGGTTTTAATATGCTGTTCAACGGAGGAAAGCTTAAGTTCCCGGCAACTCAGGGAGGTGAAACCGGCTCGATGAGCAGGGAATATTTTTTAAAATACATTGAGGTTCCGCTTACACTTAAAATGAGAACGAATGATATGAATGGAATGCGTTTCTTTGGACGAATCGGTTTAGGAACAGCTTTCAGGATAGGTTCCAAAACAGTTGATACATTTTCTCCCGAAAGTGGTTCATCTACCACAGGTTCCAAAACAAATTACGATAATATAGCTTTTGCCCGTGAATCTCTCATCGTTGGATTGGGTACCGAATACGAAATTAAAGAAGGTCCGAAACTTGGTGTAGAACTCGTTTTTAACAACGGTTTCACCAATATCCTGACCGGAAAAAACACAGTTGACACATCTGTAAATGAAAAAGCAACACCAAATTTCTTCGAACTCGCTTTTTCGGTGCTCTTTTAAAATTAAATATTTTTCATTTTTAAGCCCGGGTATTCATCCGGGCTTTATTTTTGTACAAAAGTTACACCATGCGTATTGCTCTTGCTCAACTCAATTACACCATCGGCGATTTTGAGCTGAATACAGCCAAAATTATTGATACTATAGAAAATTGCAGGCAGCAGGGTGCCGACCTGGTTGTTTTTGCAGAGCTGTCAGTATGCGGGTATCCGCCTCGTGATTTCCTGGAATTCGATGATTTTATCGAGAAAAGTTATAAAGCGGTCGATACCATAGCAGAACATTGCAAAGGAATTGCCGCAATTGTTGGTGCGCCGTCGCGAAACCCGGATATAAAAGGAAAAAACCTGTTCAATTCGGCATGGCTGCTGACCGAAGGAAAAGTCCAGGCACTGGCACATAAAGCACTGCTGCCCACATACGATATTTTCGACGAATACCGTTATTTTGAACCAAACCGGAATTTTAAATGTATTGAATTTCAAGGAATTAATATTGCACTCACTATCTGCGAAGATATCTGGAACCTTGGACCTGACCCTCTTTATGTTTCAAACCCAATGGATTTGCTTAGTCATCAGAATCCGGATATTATGATCAATATCGCAGCTTCTCCATTTAATTATGATCAGCAGAAAACAAGAAATGAAATACTGAGTAAAAATACTACTCAATACGATATTCCACTCGTGTATGTAAACCAGGTTGGAGCGCAGACAGAATTATTATTCGATGGAAATTCCTGCGCGGTTGATAGTCGTGGAAACACACTAGCCAGCTGCAAGTCGTTCGAAGAAGATATTTTAGTTATAGATTTTGAACCTGTTTATAAAACCATGAATTCCGAATCGAAAACAACAATTCAAAAATCTTCAAAAACATCACTTATTCATGCAGCCTTGGTGATGGGGATTAAAGATTACTTTTCGAAAATGGGATTTAAAAAAGCTATTCTTGGCCTTTCGGGAGGGATTGACTCCGCTGTAACACTTGCGCTGGCTGCTGCAGCATTGGGAAAGGATAATGTTTATGCTATCCTTTTACCTTCGGAGTTCTCGAGCGACCATTCTGTTAATGATGCTGTTGCACTGGCTGAAAACCTGGGTTGTAAATACGACACAATCAGTATCAGCGATGGATACGATTCTATTCTAGGAACGCTTGAACCACATTTTAAAGATCTGCCTTTTAATGTTGCCGAAGAGAACATACAGGCGCGTGTTAGAGCTGTTTTACTGATGGCTTTGGCAAACAAATTCGGGTATATTTTGCTAAACACTTCCAATAAAAGTGAGGCAGCAGTTGGTTACGGAACTTTGTATGGCGACATGTGCGGAGGTATTTCGGTATTGGGCGATGTTTATAAAACTGAAGTTTACGAACTGGCGCATTTTATAAATCGTGAAAAAGAAATTATTCCCTTAAACAGTATTACAAAGCCACCTTCGGCCGAACTTCGCCCGGGACAAAAAGACAGCGATTCGCTACCTGAATACGATATTCTTGATAAAATTTTATATAATTATATCGAACTGCACCGAAGTCCTGCCGATCTTATCGGATCCGGTTTCGACGAAGCAATTGTGAAACGCGTTCTGCGTATGGTAAATATGAACGAATGGAAACGGCACCAAACACCTCCTATTCTGCGTATTTCACCCAAGGCTTTCGGGCAGGGACGCAGGATGCCGATAGTGGGGAGGTACTTGTCATAAAAAAATGATCCTGTTAGATGACCTGTTTACAAAGTCCAGTTTGCAATTTCAAGTCCATTTATCCGGTTGAAGTGTTCAGTGTTATTTGTTACAAGTTGGAGTCCACTTTTTATTGCAATGCCGGCAATCAAAGTATCAGTGTGTCCGATTTCGCTTCCTTTCTTTCGTAATTCTGCCTGAATGGTAGCTGCAGTTTTGGCCATAGGCAAAGTAAGCGGAATAACTTTGTTTAAACTGACAAACTCTTCGAATTTAATCATCTGCTTTCTTGCATCTTTGTATAAAAGACCATTCAATATTTCGTAATAAGTTATAATGCTAAGGCTAATAAATCCATATTCAGTAACATGTTCGGTTACTTTTTCGATCACCCTGGGACTGCCTCTTAAAAACTCCGACAGGACATCTGTGTCGAGCATTGAAGCTTTCATACTTCAAGTTTACGGTCAAACAAGTCTGCTCTCGTGTACTTTGTCTGTTCAATAAATTCTGTATAGTCTTTGTTGCTCATATCACTAAATGCACCACCAAAAGAAATAATCCTTTTTTGTAATTTTTCGGAACGTCTGGCCGTTGACGTCAATGAATGAATAAATTGGTACAATTCATCGAGCCGGTTAACCGGAACTTCTTTCATTTCTTTCAAAATGGCATCCAATGTTGACATGATTATAAGGATTTTCAACAAAGTTAATCAAAAATACTCCTGATTGTGAGTGAGTGGTCTGAAATTTCTTTGACGGGTTAAATTTATAGTACGAAAATTGCGCAAATCAGTATAACCTTCATGCGCCATCTTTATAAAAGTTCGCTTAATGTCAATAGAAATTTTCATCGGCGTTAAAGCCAGAATTACATATTTATCGCTTCCACCGATTTAATTTCAGGTATTGCTTTCCGCATGGCATCTTCTACCCCGTTTTTTAGCGTCATTCTACTGAATGGGCATGAACCGCAGGCTCCCTGAAGTTCCACATTTACAACATTGTCGGTTGTAAGTTCAACGAAACTGATGTCTCCTCCGTCAGCCTGGAGGTATGGACGGATCTGCTCGATAACATTGCGTACTTTGGTTTCTAATTCTGACATATCTTTCTGTTTTTAGGGGTTGATTTCAGTCTTGATTTCGCTCAGTTTTAAAAAACTAGGATTTAATTTCAACAATCTTGGTCGGATCTATACTGGCATTGCGGATTGCGATCTGTTGTGCCACTGATTCAGCCAATTGCCGGAATGCGAGTGCAACCGGCGAAGTTGGATCAAGTGTTGCAACAGGGCTTCCACTGTCACCCGATTCGCAGATACTCTGTACAAGAGGAATCTGACCAAGTAAAGGAACACCGATTTCTTCGGCAAAACGCTTGCCGCCTTCCTTACCAAAAATATAATATTTATTTTCGGGTAGCTCGGCAGGCGTAAACCAGGCCATATTTTCAACAAGCCCTAAAACCGGCACTTTTATGCTATCAGTTGTAAACATATTGTATGCCTTACGTGCATCGGCAAGCGCAACTTCCTGGGGAGTGGTCACAATAGCAGCACCTGTTACCGGAACAGTCTGCACCAAAGTGAGGTGTATATCGCCGGTTCCGGGCGGCATATCAATTACTAAGTAATCGAGTTCACCCCAGTCGCCGCCCGTAAGCATTTGAGTAAGATAATTTGATGCCATTGGCCCGCGCCACACCAGGGCTTTTTTAGGATCAACAAAGAAACCAATTGATAAAAGCTTTACTCCATATTTCTCAACCGGCTCCAGGATGGTTCGGCCTTCTTCCTCACGGGCATTCGGGCGGGCATTAACCAGATCGAACATCAGTGGAACCGAGGGTCCGTAAATATCAGCGTCAAGCAAACCAACTTTGGCTCCCAATTGCGAAAGTGCGACAGCCAGGTTAGCGGCAACAGTTGATTTTCCCACTCCACCTTTCCCCGAAACAATAGCAATAATATTTCTTACTCCTTTTAATAAGGTATCATCTGGTCCACGACGGGTGGTAGTTCGCGATGTTAACTCAACGTTAACTTCCGTGTACGGATCAACCCTACTCTGTATGGCTTTTACACAGTCGTTCTTCATTTTGTCTTTCATAGGGCATGCCGGGGTAGTAAGTACAAGTTTGAAGCTGACTTTCTTCCCTTCAATTTCAATATCCTCAATCATGCCTAATGACACTAAATCTTTATGCAGATCGGGGTCATAAACGAATTTTAACGCATTGATTATCTGATCCTTGTTCATCTCCATTTATATAATTCTTATTTTTATTTAGAACGTGTAAAGATAGATCATTTAATGATATACACTGAAATTTGCTAAATATATTAAGTACCTTGTTTCTGAAACAAAAAAAATAGTTTAGAATTAATTAACAGATTCAAAAAAAAAAATCCTCTCTGATGCCAGCATGCATCGGAGAGGATTAATTCAAACTACCAGGTCAGTTATATTTCAGGGATTACCTGACAAATAAAAGTTCACGGTATTTAGGCAGTGGCCATTTCTCATTATCAACGATCAGTTCAAGCTTGTCGATGTGGTACCTGATTTCATCGAAGAAAGGGAAGATAATTGTTGCGTATGCCAATGCCTTTTCACGGGCATCATCAATGGTGTTTGCCTTTTTACGGGCCGCTACCATTTCGCTTACTTTGTTTTCAACTATTTCGATATGTTCCGAAATCTCTTTGATCAGTTTAAGCCTGCGGGATGCAAGATTCTGATAATCATCCTCATCGTATAGATTTTTCAGCCCCTGAGTGCTGGCTATCAACATTGCCTGGTATTCAATCACCGTTGGTAAAATGTGATTCATAACCAGATCACTCAAAACACGGGCTTCAATCTGAACTTTCTTTGAATATAACTCATGGCGCACTTCGGTTCGGGCCTCCATTTCAATATCCGTGTAAACATTTGCACGTTTGAAAAGCTCACGTGTTTGAGGTGTTAAATAAGCATCGTAAATCAGAGGTACGATGGCTTCGCAATCGAGACCACGCTTTGCTGCTTCCTCCTTCCATTCATCACTATATCCGTTTCCATCGAAGCGGATCGGTTTCGATTTTTTAATCAGGCGGCGTAGTACCTGTAAGATAGCTTCATCTTTCTTAACTCCTTTTTCGATTATTGAATCCACTTCTTCTTTAAAATCAACAAGTTGAACAGCTAAAGCAGTATTGAGCGGAATCATGGCCGATGCGCAGTTCGCTGATGAACCAACCGCGCGGAATTCGAAGCGGTTTCCGGTAAATGCGAAAGGTGATGTTCGGTTGCGATCGGTATTGTCGAGCAATATCTCAGGAATTTTACCAATATCGAGCTTGATCGCTGTTTTTTCTTCAGGCGACATTTTTTCGTCAGTAACTCTTTGCTCAATTTCATCAAGCATCCGGGTTAGCTGCTGCCCAAGAAAAGCTGAAATAATAGCTGGAGGAGCTTCGTTGGCACCAAGACGGTGCTGGTTACCAGGTGAAGCAATGGATGCTTTAATAAGCGCATTGTGCTTATGAACAGCAACCAAAGTGTTAATAAGGAATGTAAGGAATTGCAGGTTGAGCCTGGGAGTTTTTCCAGGCGACAAAAGATTCACGCCAGTGTTGGTGGATACCGACCAGTTGTTGTGTTTTCCTGAGCCATTGATGCCTGAAAATGGTTTTTCGTGCAGTAAAACCTTAAAATGGTGTCGCGCGGCTACTTTTCGCATAATCATCATTACCAAAAGGTTATGATCGTTGGCAAGGTTGGTTTCTTCATATACCGGCGCAAGTTCATACTGGTTGGGCGCAACCTCGTTGTGACGTGTTTTGAGAGGAATTCCAAGTTTATATGATTCAAACTCAAGCTCTTTCATAAAGGCAAGCACCCGGCTGGGAATCTGTCCGAAATACTGATCTTCAAGTTGCTGATTTTTAGCAGAGGCATGACCCATCAGGGTCCGGTCAGTCAGCACCAGGTCGGGGCGAGCATTAAATACGGATTCGTCGACCAGGAAATACTCCTGCTCCCAACCCAGATTGCTGTTGACACGGGTAACGTCTTTGTCAAAATACTGGCATACATTCACAGCTGCTTTATCGAGAAAATGCAATGCTTTCAGCAAAGGCGTTTTATAATCGAGTGATTCGCCAGTATATGAGATAAATATGGTAGGAATAATAAGAGTACCTTCGAGAACAAATGCAGGCGACGAAGGATCCCATGCAGTGTAACCGCGGGCTTCGAAGGTATTCCGAATGCCTCCACTTGGAAAACTTGAAGCATCCGGTTCCTGCTGTACGAGTAGTTCGCCCGAAAATACCTCTATTGCTGTTCCTCGGCCGGTAGGCGTGGTAAAAGTATCATGCTTTTCAGCCGTACTTTCGGTAAGTGGCTGAAACCAATGCGTATAGTGCGTTGCACCAAGGCTCATAGCCCAGGTTTTCATGCCGAGGGCTATCTGGTCGGCTAATTTCAGTTCGATGCGTGTTCCCTGATCAATGGCTGCAATAACGCTTTTAAACGCATCCTTTGGAAGATATTTTTCCATTTTTTCCCTATCGAACACGTACATTCCATAATAATCTGAAATCTTTTCACCAGGAGGAGCAATTATGCTTACCGGTTTTCTTTTAAGTGCATCACCTAATGCCTTGAATCGTAAAGTTGCCATAAATATCTAATTTTATATTTTATCTGCAAAAATAGTGTTATTTATAGATATACCTATCATTTTTTACATTAAAACTAAATATTTTATCATTTATTTTAATCATACCCCCTATTTTTTATGTCTATTAGCTGAAATTTTATTTTTTTAAAAAACCTTAAAGCTCAATACACAATTTCTGGCTTGCAGATAATACCAATATAAAATCTGTGAAAACTCATAAAGGGATAAAACCACATAAAATCAAGTCCAAATCCTCCCGCCAGAGGCGGGATCAAATGCCAAATTCCCCGACTGCAGCGGGCAAGCATATTCCAAGGGGAAAGATGATGTGAATTAAGATTAATATACTTGAAGTGAATGATTTGAAATTTAAGCCTGGCTCAGCCAGGGAGGATGGATTTTTGCGATCAGAATGTCACAATTAACAGCATTAGCATTAAAAATTTTCGGACTGATGTATTCCAAAGGCTTTTAGAAGGAATTCGCATTCAATGCAACTATTGAAAACAGGGAAAATAATTTTATGGTATCTTTATATTGATTTTTAACCTTAAAGCCAATGAAAAGCTCTTATAGCTTTAGGAATGCCTGGGTTATAGTATTCATACTATCCATGGTTTACATCACTTATTCATGTGCTTACAAAACCGGCAGGCAACCGCAGCGTAAATCAACGGAAGCTACCTATTGCACTTCGTTCCCTGTTCAGAATTCTTCTGCAGACCTCGAAAGAGTGATGCTATCATTAAAAAAAATCAAAAATTATTCAAGCTACAGGACATATATATTTGAAGAAGATTCCCGGGTGACACTTAAAGATCTTAATTCGGACGCATTGCTTGGCCGCACCGCAGCCAGTATTGTGACTAATGATGCCACTTCCGGAACTGCAAGTGTTTTATTTTCAGATGGCAAGCATATCGCGTTGCTAACCTGCAATCATGCGGTAAAAGCACCGGACACCCTTTTTCAATGGGCTGAATACAGTGATTTAGGCAACGGCCGGTATATACGTAGCATATCCATTAAATTAAAGCAACAACTATATGTCAGCGGACTGCCGGTCGGCAGCAGATTTGAGGTACTGGCAAGTGATCCGGAAAATGATATTGCAATCATCGGTGCAACTTACACAGAACCAATTAACAATATAACTGCACTTGTATATCCCTGTGGTGTTGCATCAGATCTCAGGTGGGGAAGTTTCATTTACCTGGCAGGTTATCCGACAGGGCAGCAAATGGTAGTACACGGAATTGTAAGCTTATCATCCGAGAAATCAGGTTCTTTTTTAACTGATGCTGCTTTTAACGAAGGGCTCAGCGGCGGAATTGCGATAGCAGTTACCCAGGATTTTGGCAATTTCGAAATTGTAGGAATGGCTCGCTCAGTTGCTGCCTCTTATGGTTATGTGCTCAAACCGGAGAAAGGGAATCATGAATTTATATATAATCCTGATATACCCTATGCAGGCAACATCTTTGTATATCAGAAAAAGGATATTAATTACGGTGTTACCTCTGTGATTTCAATTGATGAGATAAAACAATTCTATTCGGAAAATCGTGCTGGTATATTGGGCAAAGGATTTAATCTGGATGAATTTTTCGGACTAAAACCGGATATTAAATAACCCATATTACCAAAACCGATGTCCCTGTTTCTGTTTAATTCCCCCTTTCGCCTCTGACTTAAAATTGTTCAGTTATAACTCTAATTCCTTCGAAGGATCCCAGAAAACTTCCTTAAAATTCACAATCTTATCGTTTACTACAATTACGCCTTCATTTTCGAGCAGTTGCTGCATAGTATCCGGTCCTCCAAAATGATGCTTGCCGGTTAGCAATCCGTTGCGGTTCACTACCCGATGTGCCGGAATATATTGCAGCATATCGTGAGAAGCATTCATAGCCCAACCGACCATCCGCGACGATCCACCAGATCCCAGGTACCGTGCAATAGCCCCGTAGGATGTAGCCCTTCCGTAAGGAATCAGTTCAACAACAGCATACACTTTTTCGAAAAAAGAGATGTCTTCTGACATAAAAAGGCAAAATTTATCACCAACAGAAATTCCAGGAAATCAATGAAAGCCAGGGATGAAGGAACATTTATCCTTCGTTGAGCCTGAACCTCAGGTATTTGATTGTTAGTCCCTGGGCAAGCCAAATTTTCTCATAATGAGTCTGAACATCAACTACATCCTTAACCTCCGGATCAGAAGGATCCGAATAGAGGTTGCTGTTGTTGTATAAAATCTCATACCCACCTTCGCTAATCACTTCCAGTGTATAGGCATAAAAAAGGTCACTATCCGTTTTCAAGTGGATAATACCGCCTGGTTTTAAAAGTTTACGGTATCTGTTTATAAACTCCGGGGAAGTAAAACGCTTGCTGTGCCTGGGACTGTTTGGTTGAGGTTCCGGGAAAGTGATCCATATTTCGTCCACCTCGTCCGGACCAAAAACCATATTTATGTTTTCGGCACGGGTGCGCACAAAAGCGACATTAGCCCGGCTTTGTTCCATGCTGGTTTTGGCGCCACGCCACATTCGTGCTCCTTTTTTATCAATACCGATAAAATTCCGCAACGGATACTTATCTGACAGATCAACTGTGTATTCTCCTTTTCCGCAACCCATTTCAATTATGATCGGGTTTTCATTCCCAAAGAAATCCGAATTCCATTTTCCACATAAAGAAAATCCGGCGGAAAGCTCTTCCCAACCGGGTTGAAAGAAATGATTGAAAGTTGCATTCTCAGCAAAGCGCTGAAGTTTCCTCTTAGCCAAGGTATACTATTTTAATGAAAAGACTTGTAATGTAAAAGTAGATTAAAGCAAGTTGCTCCGTATTAAACTTTGTTTTTCTTTAAAATCCAGGAACTCGTAAACCCTGCTTTTCTGATTTCGCGCAATTGGTTTGAGGCTTCTGTAAAATCAGAAAATCCTTTCATGCTCACAACATACAACCCACGAGGAGTAGTGTCAATTATTGCAGCGGGATAGCCCTGTTCCTGTAAGGAGGCAATCAGTTTGAGTGCATTGTTGTGGTCGCGGAAAGCTCCTCCGATAACATGATAATTCTGCTCTAGTGCTACGACATTGTTCATTTCAACGGGAGCCTCGTCCCCTATCGTAATATTTTGCTTTGCGAGTTCAGTGTATGAAACAATATTAGGATTGAATGAAATATTTTCTTCTGCCAGTATTCCGGCTGGTGATTGAAGTAATTCAGTTGATGATTTTTGAACTGTCACCGGCGAAGAAGCTACTTTAACGGTAGCTGTTTTACCTGGAGTTGAACGCACCCACGAATACATACCAGTATAATTGTGAACGTAATTATCGATGATGTTTCCGTTAAGTGAACCCCAGAGAGCAAAACCAATAAATGGTGCCAGTACTGCTGCCCATTTAAGGGTTTCGGGAATCAGCCGGCGCAACCTGTTTCCTGAATAAGCGTGCTTTACTGATTGTATTTCAGGCAAAATCCTTGGTTCTTCTTCAACTATCCTGGCAAAAAATACCGGAAGCCCAAATGAATCAGCATTAAAATTAATTTTCTTCGAAGGTTTAAATTCTATTCTGCCGGAAGCATTCAGAAAAAGATCGCCTATGCCGTCAAGAGTAAACGTATCTCCCCGTTTCAGTACTTCGAGGCATTTTTCAGTCCATTGATGTATCTCATAGAGTGCTTCCCGATAGGAAGTGCTGTTAACTGAAGCAATATAATTCGCAAGCAGGCCATCGTTCGAAGAGAGCCCTGCATTAAATGCAACACTTCCCGAAGGAGGATAAAATTCGTGAGTTGTATGCAAAATACGGGAAGGGCTAAAGGCTTTTATAAAACCACCCAAGCCGGGAACTATCACACATTCATTGTGATAGAGTAAATCAGCTATATGCCGTGTTATCATTAAATTCTATGGCTATTTAATGTGCTAAGATACTGCAAACGCACCTTAAATATCAAGCATTGTTAGTAAGTTTCAATAAATCCTCGGGAGAGTCAATCCCAATAGTCTCAATATCAGTAATTGCAGTGTGAATACTATATCCATGGTATAACCAGCGTAATTGCTCTAATGATTCGGCTGACTCAGGAGGAGCTGCCGGCAGGTTTAAAATCGGTTTCAGGATTGCAGAGCGATATGCATATAATCCTATATGCCTGAAATATTGATTATTGTCTAACCACCTGTCCTGGGGCACGCCCCGGAGATACGGAATAGGTGAGCGGCTGAAATACAAAACTTTCCCTGTGTCGTCAGTCACAACTTTCACCACATTGGCATTAAAAAGATCATCCCCGGTTTTAATTTCCTTGATTAAGGTACCGATCTGTACCTCCGGATGGTTAAAAAGTGATACTACCAGGTCAATCTGCGATGGATCAATAAATGGTTCATCACCCTGTATATTTACAACCACATCATAAGGGCATTCGCCAAGGAACGAAAGATTTTCAATAACTTCACCGATACGCGAAGTACCCGAAACATGTGATTCGGAAGTCATCATAACATCGCCGCCACATTCTTTTACATGATTGTAAATACGCTCATCGTCAGTTGATACAATAACCCTGTTTAAAACGGTGGTTTTCAGAGTCTGCTCATACACCCGCATGACCATGCTTTTACCATCAATCATTACCAGCGGTTTCCCCGGAAAACGGCTTGATGCGTAACGTGCCGGAATTACTCCTAAGATATTTATGGCCATGAGTTATCGAATTAAATCAAGAGATGGCTTAGTATGACCGTGCAAAAACCACCCTCTGTTTCGAAGGTTTACCTGTAAGAATACATTTACCTTCCTCAATTTTGCCGTCGATAGGAATAAGGCGGATGGTGGCCTTGGTCTCCTCTTTAATCTTCTGCTCAGTTTCGGAAGTACCATCCCAATGAGCCAGGATAAATCCGCCTTTTTCATCGAGCATGTTAACAAACTCTTCCCAGCTATCTGCTTTCCGGGTATTTTCTTCACGGAAATCCAAAGCTTTCTGAAAAAGATTCTCCTGAATGCTCTCAAGTAAATGACTGATTTTAAGTTCAATGTCGGTAATCTGATAAACCGCCTTCTCCAGGGTATCGCGGCGTGCAACTTCCACAGTGCCGTTTTCGAGGTCGCGTGGACCAATTGCCAGCCGAACCGGTACTCCTTTAAACTCGTATTCGTTAAATTTCCAGCCAGGTTTCTGGGTGTTACGGTCATCGTATTTCACGCTGATGCCAAGGGCTTTTAGTTTTTTTACAATCGGATTAACAGTTTCCGATATCTGTTCAAGTTGTTCATCATTCTTATAAATAGGAATAATAACTACCTGTATAGGAGCAAGTTTCGGAGGCAAAACCAAACCATGATCATCGGAATGCGACATAATAAGAGCCCCGATAAGCCGGGTTGAAACACCCCAGGATGTTGCCCAAACATAATCCAGTTTATTTTCCTTGCTCAGGAATTGCACATCAAAGGCTTTTGCAAAATTCTGACCCAGGAAATGCGATGTGCCAGCCTGGAGAGCTTTGCCATCCTGCATGAGTGCTTCAATACAATACGTTTCAACGGCACCGGCGAAACGTTCGTTCGGTGATTTTATTCCTTTAAGCACCGGCATTGCCATCCATTTTTCGGCCAGTTCGGTATATACGTTAATCATCTGCTCCGTTTCTGCTATAGCTTCAGCTTCGGTAGCATGGGCAGTATGTCCTTCCTGCCACAGGAATTCAGCCGTACGAAGAAATAATCGGGTACGCATCTCCCAGCGAACGACATTTGCCCACTGGTTGATAAGGATAGGTAAATCGCGGTACGACTGTATCCAGGTACGGTAAGTATCCCAGATAATAGTTTCGGAAGTCGGACGGACAATCAGTTCTTCTTCCAGTTTTGCATCCGGATCAACTATTACACCTTTACCGTCGGGCGAATTTTTCAAACGGTAATGCGTAACAACGGCACACTCTTTGGCAAATCCTTCAACATGGGAAGCTTCCTTACTAAAAAATGATTTCGGTATAAAAAGCGGGAAATAGGCATTGCTGTGCCCTGTTTCCTTGAACATATCATCAAGAACCCTCTTAATTTTCTCCCATATGGCATAACCATAAGGCTTGATAACCATACAACCGCGGACTGCTGAGTTATCAGCCAGCTCAGCCTTGATTACCAGGTCATTGTACCATTGCGAATAATTCTCTTCCCTTGTAGTAAAATCTTTTGCCATTTTGTAAATTGTGGTATGATAATTGTGCTTTTATATGTACTAATTGTCTGCAAAACTACAAAAAATATCGCTCTGTAAGCATTTAATCAAGCTTCTAAAAAGCTTTAACCCTAAGGAGGTCGTCATGAAATACTTTTTAATCATCGGAACAGCATTGTTGATTCTTTCAGCATGCACCACCCAGTACCAGGCCACCAATACCGACGATGTGTATTATTCGCCAAAATCCCAGCCTGAGAAAAAGCAAACCCTGGTTCTAAAACCGGCTTCCTCTGATATAAATTCAGGTGTTCAGAACAATGATCAGGCTACCAGCCAGAATTACAATGCCGAGGATCCCAATTCTTCCGGCGATGGACAGTACTATACGCCGGACACACTTGCCGGCAGCGATGAATATTTCGATTATTCCTACGCGACACAATTAAGGAGATTCGAAGAACCCTATGTTTCAAGCAATTATTACTCCGACTATTATGTCAACCCTTATGGCTACGGGTACAACCCCTGGTCATGGGGACTAAGTTTTAACTTCGGCTATGGCGGTTATCCGTATTATGGTTACGGGTATTCTCCTTATTACGGTTATGATTACTGGTATGGATACCCATATTACGGGTATGGTTACGGGTATGGATATGGCTACGGGTATAACGATTATTACTATGGCTACCAGAATGGTTACTATAACGGATATTATGACGGATCAAACGGCTATCCTTACAACGGCTATTCATCTTACTATGGACATCGCGGATCGGTAGGTACTTCAGGAAGTACAGGGCGTGATGACAGCAAAACCTCCGGCGACAGGAACGAATCCAGCTTTGCTTCCGGAAGAACCGGCACTACTGTAAATGACAGCAGGAACAGCGGTGAAATTAATAATACTGAGCGTGTATCGCAGTCAACCCAAAGCAGGGAAGGATCAACAACCGGCGCTGAAGGAAGGGTATCAGGTGGAACGGCAGTTGCACAGGATGCAAGAAACGGATCAACTGGCACTGCAAATAACCCGGATGCACGTCAAAACACAGGTACTAACGCAAACACACCCCGGACAGCAAATCCCGGCTATACGCCTCAGCGTCAGGGCACTACTACCCAGCGCCCCGCAGGAAACAGCACCCAGCCGCAACGTAAATACGAGTATGTATCGCCCAACCGCAGCGGGCAGAATACCAGTGGCGACAACAGGAATAACGCGAATGCTCAACCTAAAACACAGTCGTACACATCACCTGAATACAACAGGCCACGTTCAGGTCAGGAATATACCTCACCTAAATACAGAAGCACCCAACCTTCGTCGGGAAATACTCAAAATAACAGTCGGGTAACACCGCCTTCGAATAATACTACGCAACCACGTACCGGGGAACAGAAATATTCGGTACCCAGCCAAAGCAAGCCTGCTGCAACGCGCCCGAATGTGAATTCCCAGCCTCCACGTGGTACTAACAATACACAACCTGCCCGCTCTAATACATATTCGGCACCGCCACGAAACAACTCATCTACTCCCTCGCGTTCAAATCAAAGCTACACCCCCTCACGAAGCAATTCCTCAGGTGGAAGCAGTACACCTTCAAGAAGCTCATCTTCAGGATCAGGTGGTAGTTATTCACCATCCAGAAGTTCATCTTCAGGTTCAAGCGGAAGTTCATCAGGTTCAGGTGGAGGTTCATCCTCAGGTTCAAGCCGGGGTTCTTCATCAGGATCGGGAGGACGGAGGTAATTATAAATGACCTTTTAAAAACATATTGCTTACTTTTCTTTGAATAACCTGCAAACCTTACCGCTGCTAACATACAACAACGCAGGGATTGCAGGTTTTTTACTGACCAAAAAATTACTAAGCCATGAAAAAGACACTCGCTTTTTTACTAACCATATTCTTTTCAGCTACCCTTATTGCCCAGAACGAAAACGATGCATTGCGCTATTCGCTGATTAATTATACAGGAACTGCCAGGTTTTCGGGTCTGTCAGGTGCTTATGGTGCCGTCGGTGCTGATTTTACATCGCTCAGCCAGAACCCTGCAGGTATTGCGCTGTACCGCAAATCAGAGTTTACTATAACGCCCGTATTTTCAAATAACAAAACAAACTCAAAATACCTTGGAGAATCGCATGAGGATTACAGGAATACCGGATACCTGGGAAATGTAGGATACATCTTTTCTCAAAATATGAAAGGGAAAGCGGGGCCATTGGTCCAGTTGCAATTTGGATTTGGCATTAATATGATGAACATGTTCAGCAACAGGATGGTTGTTTCAGGATATAACACTGATAATGCATTGACCACAACCTATGTTGACGAGGTAAATGCTTCCGGCGCAGAACCCCGTGACTGGGATAATTTTGGGGCAGGTTTAGCTTATGATGCATATCTTATCTTTTGGGATTCGATATCCCCGACAAACCAAAGATGGGCTGCTGACATGGAATACGGCTATGTTCAGCAAACAAAGAGCGTCGAAACCCGTGGAAGTACCAACGAAACTGTGCTTAGTGCCGGTGCGAACATTTCGGACAAACTTTTCCTGGGGATTACATTTGCTTTCCCATATATCAGGTATGAAGAAGAAAGCAGATTTACAGAAAACGATAAAGATGATTTAAACAGCTTTTACAATTATTACGATCGTTATGAATACCTAAATACCAGGGGATCAGGGTTTAACTTTAAAGCGGGTTTCATTTATATGCCGGTCGAGTTCTTCAGAATAGGTGGCGCAATTCATACACCGACCAATTATTATAACATGAGCGATACATATCATTCAGCTATGTACTCATATTTTGCCGGAGGCGAAAATTATGCAGCGGACTCCCCTGACGGATATTTCGATTATGAACTGAAAACTCCAATGAGAGCGCTTGGCAGCGTTGCTTTCCTGCTTGGCAAGTATGGGCTTATAAGTGCTGATTACGAGTATATTGATTACTCTACATCCAGCCTTCGGTCGTATGACTATAGTTTCTATAACGAAAATGATGCTATACGCTCCGAATACACATCGGCAAATAACTTCAGGTTCGGGGCCGAATTTAAATCCGGCATTATGGCATTGCGCGGAGGGTATAATATATATGGATCTCCTTACAGAAATTCAGGTTCGCTTGGAGCCCGCACAGGTTTCTCCCTTGGACTGGGTATCAGGGATAAAGGATATTTCGTAGATTTTGCATACAACCACAGCAGTTCCGAAGTCAATTATTACCTTTACAATATAGCACCTGCATCGAAAAATGAAATTAAAACCAATGCCTACAGCCTGACTTTTGGTTTCAGGTTTTAATACTCTGTCGGAAGGCTAATGTCGGAAGTCGGAAGAAGGATGTGGGATTTTGGAAGGCGGATGTCGGAAGTTGGCAGTATAACGCTCAGTATTTTGTGAATACAATTTCACACAACTGTGCTTATCTTTGCATTCCTTTATGAAAAAGGCTAAACCTTATTCGCAAAGCTTTGTTTATTAGGTTTGAAAATTTTGTACCCTTTTATAAATTGTAATGCAACTCAATATTCCCGATTCGCAGCAAAAGCGCATCCTTATTGCCGGCGGCGGATTTGCAGGCCTGAAACTTGCCACAAAACTTGCCGACAGTGATTTTCAGATTGTACTGATCGACAAAAATAATTTCCACCAGTTTCAACCCTTATTTTACCAGGTAGCAACAGCCGGGCTTGAACCCAGCGCTATTTCATTTCCGTTGCGAAAGATATTTCAGCGCTCGAAAAACGTGATTATCCGCGTAGCCGAGATCACCGGAATAAATCCTGATAGCAAAGAACTTAAAACTACTCTTGGATCAGTTAATTACGATATTCTGGTGCTGGCGATGGGTGTGGATACTAACTTTTTCGGGATGCAGCATATAGCCGAAAATGCAATTCCTATGAAATCGGTGGCAGAAGCCTTGCGATTACGAAATACTATTTTGCAGAATTTCGAAGATGCTCTTATTGAAACCGACGAAGAAAAGCAACAGGCTTTACTGAATATAGTGGTTGTTGGCGGCGGCCCAACAGGCGTTGAAGTATCGGGAACACTGGCTGAAATGAAAAAATTCATTCTTCCGAAAGACTACCCCGAACTGGATTTCGCAAAAATGAATATTTACCTGCTGGAAGCCGGAAGCCGGGTTTTGGGTGGTATGACGGAGCATTCGGCCAAGACTGCCGAAAATTACCTCCGGAAACTTGGAGTAAATGTGATTTGCAATGCACAGGTAAGCGATTACGACGGGCAGAAAGTGAGCATTCACAACAACATACAGATACCCGCAAAAACGCTTGTTTGGGCAGCCGGAGTTGCAGGGAAACAAATTCAGGGACTTGACCCTGACGTTTACGTCAGGGGAAACCGCATTAAAGTAAACGCATTCAGCCAGGTTGAAGGTTACGAAAACATCTATGCCTTGGGCGATAATGCCTTTATGATTGAAGGAAACTACCCTACCGGGCATCCACAGATGGCACAACCCGCTATACAGCAAGCAAAACTGCTGGCCCGGAACCTGAAACGCCAGGTTAAAAACGAACCCATGAAACCGTATACCTACTTCAACAAAGGTTCCATGGCAACCATCGGCCGAAACCAGGCTGTGGTTGAACTGCCTTTCGTAAAGTTTTATGGATTCTTTGCATGGCTTACCTGGATGTTCGTACATCTGATGGCCATTGTTGGGGTAAAAAACCGTCTGCTTATTTTTATAAACTGGTTCTGGAACTATATTACCTACGATCAGTCGCTGCGTTTGATTATTAAGCCGAGTGGGAAAGGGGATAAGGATTGAGGTTTTTGAGAAGTACTGGCGTGGGAGAGGTTTGAGAAAATTTGAAAATTTGAAAATTTGAAAATGGGTTAATGTGGTAACGTGATAATGTGAATAAGTTTAACTGGTTATGTAAGGCTGTTTTTTGAATGTTGAATGTTGAATGTTGAATGTTGAATGTTGAATGTTGAATGTTGAACTGAAAACCACCTTCAATTAGCGGAAAATATTTTAAAAAAAAAGCCTTACGGCTCCAAAATGTTAGCTATCAAAAATATCAGGCAACTGCATACGGAGTTGAGTCATTTTTAATATTTCACCCCGCTGAAAGTTGTTATACACGCTCCAATTGGCAATTTCATCCAGTTTGCGGAAACATCCTACACATTTTCCTTTATGATCGAGGGTACATACTCCCCTGCATGGCGATTTTACATCGTGGCCGTTTTCTATATGATTATGTAACATGTTCAGTTGTTTGCTGAGTAGAACGAATTACTTTATAAAAAGTTCACAAAGAAACACAAATTCAACGAAAGTAAATGTATTTTGAAGAAAATCATTTTGCAGTACTCTGTTAATCATGGAAAATACCGTACTTTTAACCTGCTAATAAATATTTTTCTATGTTTGATGAAAAATGTTGTTGTAGGTTAAATGGAGCACAATGCTTAAATGATCAGTATCAGGCCATTTCGCAGTCCGAATCACACTATATCAGATTTGTATTTATTTTTGATTCGGCGCTAAATTAAATTGTAAATATTTATTTATCAATCACTTAAAATAACTCAGATGAAAAGCCTACTCATATTAATTCTAGTTTTGCAAAGCTCAATTTGTTTTAGCCAGACTAAACAAAATGAAGAACAAAACATTAATGCTATCATTCAAAGTAAAACTCTATCACAAGAAGCAATAACTGCATTAGTTAGTGATTGGAAAAGCTTCTTAATAGATTATGGTATATTTCCAGAATTACCCTACAATAAAAATAACAATGAAATAGAATACACTATCATTAAAAGTTATGAATTTAACAAGGATGTTATAATGAATAGAATCTTGGAATGGTCTGCATTAAATTTTGGCTCTTTGGATGCTGTACTACATTATAAAAATGAAGAAACTGGAAAAATTATATTAAAAGGTAGTTTCCCTATCACACATCGTGAAGATTTTATAAACTTCTGGGGAAACAAAAAGGAAACCTTAGATACAAAAGAATGCTTTCAGACTTATACTTTCACTATTAAGAACAATAAGTTAAAAATTCAAGTAACTAACATTAGTTATGAATACAGAGCTTCTGCTTATACAATTGGTAGTAACTACTATCCATCTTATACTTATAAATTTGGCATGAACTCCCTATATCCAATCACTTCCTATGAAAAAGTGAAATGGAAAGAAAACCTTAATATGCTTGAGCAAACAGGAAACAGTATTACTTATTTAGTTGAAAAACTTGATACTTATATTAAAGATTATTCAAGTGATTATTCATTTTAGTCAACGCAGCAGAAAAACTATATAAGCTATAAAATACCTAATCTTTTATTCCTTACAAATGATTGAAAATTCACTCTACTATACATTTAGTACTATAGCACAGGTATTAGCAGCATTTATTGCATTAAGTGGTGTATTTGTTTTAAGAAAATTAGATTTAGTAAATAAAATACAAACAAATTATGTAAAATCATTCTTGGATGAGTGGTACTATTTGAATGGAAATTTTAAATTAGGTTTTGATATTTCCCTTAGTATTAAAAGACTAAAAGATTTTTCAACCACTTCAGATGATTATATTTCCCTGCTTTTTCAATTAAAAAATACTCTTAATCAGATAGATCCAAAATCAGACAAATTAGAAGAAGGTAAGATACAGCTAGCATTAAATCACGTTATTTTGGTTAAATCACAATTAATAGAGTTTCAACTTTACAAACTAGCCTTAACTTATTTAACAAAATTTTCCCTTATTCTTGGATTTGTAACAATAGTGCTATCAATATTATTACTTTCTGTGATTCATAAAGACTTCATTCAAAATCATAGTACTTTACTATTTTCCGTTTGTATAGCTTGTGCTACAATTAGTTTAATATTGATGGTGTTTGTAATTATATTTTCTCTAGTAGAGTACTCACAACAGAATAGATTTTATAAAATTATTGTCAAGTATCTACTATCAAAGAATAAGAATAAAAAGTATATCATTAATTAGTTCTGTTATATAGTATCTACATATAAGACTATATCAAGTATGACAATTAACAAGAAAGACTACATTAAAATTACAGTTTGGTTAGTTGGTGTTGTATTACCTATCATAATAACTTTAGCTTTTAGTCAAGAGTAGTTTGAGTATAATGAAGATTAATTCGAAACAAAATTCATCATCCTGATAATTTAGCAGAGAAATGCCATTTCAAATATTCAATTATTCTTCTAGCTTCTCACCTCAAAATGATTTAATTTGCAAAATTCAGACTGCTTCTAATTGATTCGGTAAAATACCGTACTTTTAACCTGCTATTAAATAATCACCTATGCTTGTTAAAACCTTCGGATGCGCCATACAAGGCATCACGGCAAATATCATTACCATAGAAGTTAATGTTGACCAGGGAATTCAGTTCTCCATGGTTGGCTTGCCGGATAATGCTGTAAAGGAAAGCCATCAGCGGATTGAGGCTGCCTTGCTGAATATTGGCTATAAATTCCCCAGGAAAAAGATAATTATTAATATGGCCCCGGCCGATATACGCAAAGAAGGTTCATCATACGACCTTCCGATCGCCATCGGATTACTGGCTGCTTCGGAGCAACTGCTAACAGATACGCTGGATAAGTATATTATTATGGGCGAACTTTCGCTCGATGGCAGCCTTCAACCCATTAAAGGAGCTTTGCCCATTGCTATCGAAGCCCGCGACAACGGGTTTAAAGGATTTATACTTCCGGCAGTAAATGCCCGTGAAGCTGCCATTGTTAACGACCTTGAAGTGTATGGAGTTGAAACGCTCAACGAAGTAATTCAGTTCCTCGAAGGCAGCCTGCAACTGGAACCCCTGCTTATAAATACCCGGGAGGAATTTTATTCCCACCTGGATAATTACGAATTCGATTTCAACGATGTAAAAGGACAGGAAAACATAAAACGGGCCCTCGAAATTGCTGCAGCTGGAGGCCATAACGTAATTTTAATCGGTCCGCCCGGGGCAGGTAAAACCATGCTTGCCAAGCGATTGCCATCGATATTACCTCCGCTAAACCTCCATGAAGCACTCGAAACAACCAAGATACACTCGGTAGCCGGAAAAATGGAGCGCGATGCTTCTCTGATCAGTATCAGGCCGTTCCGCAGTCCACATCACACTATATCAGATGTTGCTTTAGTCGGCGGTGGCGGCAATCCCCAGCCGGGGGAAATTTCCTTAGCTAACAACGGCGTATTATTTCTTGATGAATTGCCTGAATTTAAACGCACGGTGCTGGAAGTACTGCGGCAACCTTTGGAGGACAGGACAATTACCATTTCGCGGGCGAAATTTTCGGTTACCTATCCTGCTAGTTTTATGTTGATTGCTGCCATGAATCCATGTCCTTGCGGTTATTACAACCATCCTGAAAAAGATTGCGTTTGCGGACCAGGAATTGTGCAGAAATACCTCAATAAAATCTCCGGTCCCTTGCTCGACCGCATTGATATTCATGTGGAAGTGGTTCCGGTTCCTTTCAGGGAGCTCAGCAGTATGAGGCAATCCGAAAAGAGTTTTGATATACGTGAAAGAGTGATCAAGGCACGGCAGATACAGGATGAAAGATATAAAGAAAACAAAGGAATACACTGCAATGCACAGATCAGCAGCAAGATGCTCAGGCAGATATGCCAGATTACCGAAGATGGCCACAACCTGCTTAAAACCGCCATGGAAAAACTGAGTCTTTCGGCCAGGGCATACGACCGTATACTTAAGGTTTCGCGCACCATTGCCGATCTCGACAACAGCCCGGATATTAAGACAGAACATTTAGCAGAAGCGATTCATTACAGGAGCCTGGACAGGGAGACGTGGGGAGGATAGAGAATGGGGAAAGAGGGAGAGAGGGAGATAGGGAGAGGGGGAGATGGGATTGAGGTGATTGAGGGGATTTAGAGGATTGAACCAACTTTCGAATACATAGAATTCAAACAAAATAACAAGTCTAAAAAAATACTGATGCTACCTAAACTAGTGAAATCAACACGAGTCAATCGTAAAAACAACAATATTTACCTTATCTCCTCACTAACTGATTTACCGAAAGATAGTTTTGATGAAAGGGAACTGGATTATATCAAATCCAGGCTGAAAGAAAAAAATCAGCAGACTGCAATTGTAAATAACCTGGGGCATTTTTCATTTATTTATAAGCTAAAAGCAGAAGAAGGAATAAACGCGGACCAGGAATTTGAAAATTGCCGCAAAGCCGGAGAAAAAGTGTTGAAAATCATTACTGAGCACAAAATAAAATCGGTCTGTATTTCAGATTCCGGCACAAATCCGGCTGAAATGCTCGCTTTGGCAGAAGGGATGATGCTGGGCAATTACCAGTTTTTGAAGTACCGTAAGGATCGGGTAGAGAAGGAATCATCGCTGCAGAAAATTGAAATTTTAAGTTCAGCAATTGATCAGAACCAGTTATCGGAACTTGAAATTCTATCTAAAGCGGTTTATGCCTGCCGTTCGATGATCAATGAGCCGCTTTCGACAATGAATGCTGAAAAACTGGCTTCCGAATTTGAAGAATTGGCTCGGGAGGCCGGAATAAAAATTGAGGTTTTAAACAAACAAAAGATAGAAGCTCTTAAAATGGGCGGCCTGCTGGCTGTAAACCTTGGCAGCATTGATCCGCCTACGTTCAGCATAATGGAATACAGGCCTGAAAACTCAATTAACAGCAAACCTATTGTTTTTGTAGGTAAAGGAGTGGTTTACGATACCGGTGGACTCAGCCTCAAACCCAGTGCAGCCATGGATACCATGAAATGCGATATGTCGGGCGCAGCAGCGGTGGCTTCTGCTTTATATGCAATTGCTATGGCCGGTTTACCCGTTCATGTGGTAGCGCTGATTCCGGCCACTGATAACCGTCCGGATGGAAATGCCTATGTTCCGGGCGATATTATCCACATGATGGACGGCACCTCCGTAGAAGTGTTGAATACCGATGCCGAAGGCCGATTGATACTGGCGGATGCTCTGACATACGCCAAAAAATACAATCCTATGCTGGTGATTGATGTGGCAACACTTACCGGGGCAGCCGAGGCGGCACTCGGGCGTTTTGGTATTGCCGGTATGCAGGCTGGTGCTGATGATCACTTCAGGCTATTACAGAATTCAGGATTCAGGGTATGTGAGCGTATTGCTGAATTTCCTTTCTGGGATGATTACGCCGAACTGATTAAGTCGGAAATTGCCGATCTGAAAAACATAGGTGGTAAATTCGCCGGGGCTATAACTGCAGGTAAATTTTTGCAGCATTTCACTGATTACCCCTGGATTCATCTCGATATTGCAGGGCCATCGTTTCTTGATAAACAGGATAGCTATCGTACAGCCGGAGGAACCGGTGTTGGAGTAAGGTTATTATTTGATTTTGTGAAAGAAATCGCGAAAGGAAGGGTTTGAAGGGTTTGAAGGGTTTGAAGGGTTTGAAGGAATTGAAGGGTTTGAAGAGTTTGAAGAGTTCAGGAAATTACGAAGTATTGGAGAATGAAAGTTTGAAAAAAACAATCCAGATAGCCATTATTCAAATTTGAAAAAACAGAATTTGTCCTTCACTTTTCAGATCTGAATCCACCTCTTTTCATTATTACCACAAAAGTCAGAGAAATATTTTTCTCTGTGTCTCTCTGAGTCCTCAGTGCCTCCGTGGTTAAAAATTTTACTTTACTCAAACTTTAACCAGGATCCTTGTTGCCCAGGACAGAACATGCAATTCGAAGCGGACTACAGCCAGTTCTGGACCATCGTGTGCAGCTGAGAATGTAAAAGTACGACCGACAGATTGTTTCCATTCGCCTGTTATCCTCGCCGATTCGTGTATGTGCCCGTGCATGGTAAGGTATGGTTGCCTTTCTTCAATAAAATTACGGATTGCTTTACTCCCGACCGGCAATACGTTTCCACTTCCGATTTCTGCCTGATCGAGGAAAGTATTATAGGGAGGCGAATGAAAAAGAAAGATTCCGAATTCAAGGTCATCATCCTTTACAAGGTTTTGGATATCTTCCCTGATGGTATCATTTTCCGGATCATAATCGGGTTTCACGGAATGATAACCGTTTGACGGCGCAATACAGTCCGGGCCCGTTTCATTCGAAACATCGTAGCGTTCCCAGTCTTTGATCCTGAATGGAGTCGGTGGAACGCAGGCATATCCATAGAAACGATATTTCCCAATTACCATGCAGCGGTTATGCAGGATACGCCACAAATCATTTTTTTCTCCTTCGGCTAAAGTATCAAATACAATCTTTTGGTCATCGTTTCCGGGAATCAGGAATACCTCCGGATACTTACAATCCATTTTTTCCTTTAGACTGCTGAACTTTTTAATGAGAAAATCAGTAATAAAATTAAACTCACCTGAATCATTTTCATTGTGAAAACTACGGTGCGGCAATAAATCGCCTCCTAGGAATACAAAATCGGGTTTTTCTTTTTTAATGATTTTGAAAAGTGCTTCGTACCGGCTCATTTTGCCATGCAGGTCGCTTACAAATATACAGGAATTCATATTACACAAAGTAGATATAACAAAAGTAGCAATTTACATGGGAAATACAAATACACGCAAAATGACTGGATCAAATACAATAAATTGAAAACCGGATCATCGATGACATAGTAAAATAAGGCTCCTGATTTTCCCGTCTCTTTGCTAAGCTGTTCGTTTTGGAGTAATAAATTCATTTCCTGTTTCCAAATTAAACTATCTTTAAACCCTACTTCGAATTTCATTTAAATTAAAATCACTATAGAATTTGTTAAAGAATGAACCTTAAACGCAAAAGCTTATCTTTGCAGCTAAGGAAAAAAATCAGGAAAAGCATGATCCGTACTTCTGAAAACGAAAACCGCATTGCCGTCGGTATTACGCATGGCGACATTAACAGCATAAGCTACGAGGTAATTATAAAAACCTGCCTCGACCAGCGCATAACCGAACTTTTTACTCCCATAGTTTACGGCACTTCCAAAGCCGCATCCTACCACCGGAAAATGCTGAATATTCCTGATTTCAGTTTCAATATCATCCGTTCGGCTGACCAGGCCTCGCCCAAAAAAGCAAACCTGATAAACCTTTCGGACAAGGAAGTTAAAATTGACCTTGGCGAATCGACCGTTATTGCAGGTGAAATGGCACTGATGTCGATAAATGCTGCTGTTGAAGATCTGAAAAAAGGACTGATAGATGTGCTGGTTACCGCCCCGGTGAACAAAAATAATGTGCAGGAAGCTTATCAGAAACCTTTCAGTGGGCATACCGGCTATCTGGCCGAAAAATTCGGTGCTGCTTCGTATCTTATGCTTATGGTGGGTGAAAATACCCGGATTGGTGTTGTAACCGAACACATCCCTCTCGACCAGGTTGCCAGGACAATCACCACGGCACTTATTTCGGATAAAATCAGGATACTTGAAGAATCGCTGCGGAAAGATTTTGATATTCGCAAACCACGCATTGCAATTCTCGGGCTCAATCCTCATGCCGGCGACAGCGGCCTGATCGGGAACGAAGAACAGGAAATAATAACTCCGGCCATACAGGCAGCGCAGCAAAAAGGCCAGCTTGTATACGGCCCCTACCCTGCCGATGGTTTTTTTGCTTCGGCAAATTACAAGCAGTTCGATGCTATACTTGCCATGTATCACGACCAGGGAATGATTCCTTTCAAAACACTGAATTTCGAAAACGGAGTAAACTTCACTGCGGGTCTTCCATATGTGCGGACATCACCGGCACATGGTACAGCTTTCGACATAGCGGGAAAAGACCTGGCATCAGCTGATTCGATGCGGGCAGCGACCTATCTGGCCTGTGAAATATTTAAAAACCGTATGCAGTGGACCGAGTTGAATAAGAATCCACTGGGGTTCAGTAAGAAGGAAAAGGAGTATTAGAGGAATTAGGGGTTGGGATTTAGGGATTGGGGGTTAGGGATAAGGAATACGGGTTGGAGGAGAAAGACGAGAAAATTCAGATAGTTGAATAACGGGATTATTTTTCGGATAATGTACTTAAAAACAATATTGAGATTATTCCTCCGGCTTATGGCACCAAACTTCCTACATTAGGCTTCCGATTTCCGGCTTCCGACTTAAAAACAGAAAAACTTATAAAACTATTTATAACTGATAATGATTAATTCCGAGTACACGATCGGCGAAATAACCCGGATTGTAAAAGGCGAACTGATCCAGGAAAACGATTCCAATGCGCTTATCAGCGAATTAGTAATCGACAGCCGCCGGTTGATCGTGCCCGAAAAAAGTTTGTTTTTTGCGCTTACCAGTAAACGCAACAACGGACACAAATACATCGAAGAACTCTATACCAAAGGTGTAAGGAATTTTATAATTGAAACGGAGCCGTCAAATCTGCTGTTACTGTATAATGCAAATATAATTAAGGTAAAAAACACCTTGTCAGCTCTGCAGGCATTGGCTACGGCTCATCGAAAGCAGTTTTCAATTCCGGTTATCGGAATCACAGGCAGCAATGGCAAAACTATCGTAAAAGAGTGGCTGTACCAGTTACTGAACGAAAGTAAGAATATTGTCCGCAGCCCTAAAAGTTTTAACTCACAGATCGGTGTTCCCTTATCGGTTTGGCAAATGCGCGAAGATCATGATCTTGCCATTTTTGAAGCCGGAATATCCGAACAGGATGAAATGGATCATCTGCAACCTATTATTCAACCAACCATTGGCATATTTACAAATATAGGCCATGCACATGATGAGAATTTCATTAACCGCACCCAAAAAGCCGGCGAGAAACTTAAATTATTCACAAAAGTAAAAACACTCATTTACTGTATTGATCAGAAAGAACTGCAGGAAGGTATCATCAAAACCGGACTGCTAAGGAATATCGAAACTTTTGTCTGGAGCCGGAAAACCATTGCCGATCTGCAGGTAACCTCAGTAATCTCTGATGGCCATCATACGAAACTTACAGGTCTCTATAAAAACAACGAGATTAATATAGGAATTCCTTTTACTGACGAAGCTTCGATTGAAAATGTGATACATTGCTGGGCTACCATGCTTCTTTTAGGCTACAGCCAGAATATGATCACAAAGCGAATGCGTACCTTGCAGCCATTGGCTATGCGCCTCGAGATGAAAGCTGGCATGAATAACTGTACCTTAATTAACGACAGCTACAGTAATGATATTGATTCTCTTTCAATTGCTCTCGATTTTCTGAATCAGCAAAAACAACACAGGAAGAAAACTGTGATTCTTTCGGATATTCTGCAAAGTGGTCGCAGCGAAAGCCATTTATACCAGGAAGTTAGCGACCTGCTGAATATGAAACAGATCGACAGGCTGATTGGCATCGGGAAAGGTATCAGCCGCCAGGCTTCATTATTTAAAACGGATAAGGAATTCTTTAACACAACCGAAGATTTTCTTGATTCATATTCGCTCAGTTCGTTTAGCAACGAGAGTATTTTGCTTAAAGGTGCCCGGATTTTTGGTTTTGAGCGTATAACTGAAGCTTTACAACAAAAAACACATGAGACCGTACTCGAAATCAACCTCAATGCCCTGGTTCATAACCTGAACTATTACCAGTCGAAGCTTGATCCCGGGACGAAGATTATGGTCATGGTGAAAGCATTTTCTTACGGGAGCGGAAGCTACGAAATAGCTAACGTACTTCAGTTTCACCAGGTTGATTACCTTACAGTTGCCTATGCCGACGAAGGTGTGGAACTGCGGAAATCAGGTATCAAAATACCAATTATGGTAATGAATCCCGACGAAGAAAGCTTTGATGTAATGCTGAAATACCAGCTCGAACCCGAAATATACAGTTTCAGGGTGCTGAAAATGCTCGAAAGTGCATTACTCCGGCTTTCGGTTAATTCATCACCGGTTGGTATACATATCAAAATAGATACCGGCATGCATCGCCTTGGATTCGACCCGGCGGAAGTGGATGAATTGATAAACCAACTGAAAGGCAGGCCCAATATAATTGTTAAATCGGTTTTTTCGCACCTGGCAGCATCGGACAATACAAGGAATGATGATTTCACACGCCACCAGATCAGCCTGTTCAGGATGATTTCGGAACGTATATGTTATGAATTTGATTACCCTATCCTTCGGCATATCGCCAACACCGCAGCAATTACCCGTTTCCCCGAAGCACGCATGGATATGGTACGCCTGGGAATTGGACTCTACGGTATTGCTCCATTGGCCGAAGAACAGGAGAAACTTGAGAATGTAAGTACGCTACGTTCCATTATTTCGCAGATAAAGCAGATTGTGCCTGAAGATACCGTTGGGTATAACCGCCGATATAAAGCTAAAAATGAGACTGTTATAGCCATTGTCCCCATCGGATATGCAGACGGACTGAGCAGGGCTTTGAGCAACGGCATCGGCCACCTGAAAGTGAAAGGAAAATTTGCCCCTATTATAGGGAGCATTTGCATGGATATGACTATGATTGATATCACCGGAATAAATGCCCGTGAAGGTGATGAAGTGATAATTTTCGGAAAAGAACTTCCGATAACCCGCCTGGCCGACGAAATGGGATCAATTCCGTATGAAATCCTTTCGGGAATTTCACAAAGGGTGAAGAGGGTATATTACCAGGAGTAAATCTGACAGTACACTTTGGTGAAACATTCACCGGGGTAGATTTCGACAATCATGAAGTCAAAATATCCAAATCTCAAATTCCAAATACACAGCGAGTTCCTACCCCATACTTTGATTTATTGTTTGTGAGATGTATGTTTGTATAAGTACATTAGTAATAGTAGCTTTGCAGGCTTATTTTTTAAAACGGGTATTGGTATTCTGACTTTCACATCAAAGCAATAACTAATATCATACATAACTGACCTTCAATACAATTCAATAACCTGCTGTTACCTTTACTCCGATGACAGATATTAAAAATAAAATGAAACTATCCGTAATAATTCCTGCTTACAACGAGCAAAATACCATTTACAATATTCTTACACGCGTTAGTTCAGTAGAGCTGATTCAAGGCCTGGAAAAAGAGTTGGTAGTTGTAAACGACTGTTCGAAAGATGGTACCGAAGCAGAACTTTTCCGTTACAGGAATGAAAATCCCGGAGTAAATATCAATTACCAGAAGCACAAGGTTAACCGTGGCAAAGGTGCAGCTCTGCGCACCGGAATACAATCCGCTACCGGCGACTTTATTATAGTTCAGGATGCCGACCTTGAATACGACCCCAGAGAATTTAATCTTTTGTTACAACCCATTCTCGATGGATTTGCCGATGTGGTATATGGCAGCAGGTTTGCCGGAGGCAAGCCACACAGGGTACTGTTTTTCTTTCATACCATTGGTAACCGGTTTCTTACTTTCCTTTCGAACCTGCTTACCAACATTAACATCTCGGATATGGAAACCTGTTATAAATTATTTAAATCCGATATCATTAAAAGCATTAACCTGAAAGAAAACCGATTTGGTTTCGAACCGGAAGTTACAGCCAAGATCAGCCGCATCCCGAACATACGGATTTATGAAGCAGGTATTTCCTATTATGGCCGCACCTATGCCGAAGGTAAAAAAATCAGTTGGAAGGACGGTTTCAGGGCAATTTATTGCATCATTAAATATAATATTTTCAGTAAATGAAAGAATTCGCTTTTAAACCTGTTGATACCGAAGGGGAAGACACGTTAAATACTATTGCGCTTGCCAATCACTTTAACAGATGGATGTATGAAACTATAAAACCTTATTGCAAAGGCGACATACTCGAAATCGGAAGCGGCGTTGGTAATATTTCGGAGTATTTTCTACATGATAACTCTCGCATTCTGCTTACTGATATCCGCGATGGATACTGCGATTCGCTGCGCGAAAAGTTTTCGGGCCACAATTCGTTACTCGGCATTGAAAATATGAACCTGGTGGATGCTGAATTTGACACGAAATTCAGTAAGCACTTCAATAATTTCGACTCGGTTTTTGCACTGAATGTGGTAGAGCATATTTTTGACGATAAACTGGCAGTTTCGAACTGTTATAAATTACTCAAACCCGGCGGACATCTTATCATTCTGGTGCCGGCTTACCAATGGCTTTACAATGATTTTGACAAAGAACTGGAACACTACAGGCGATATACACGTAAAAAGCTGGAATCGTTATTTACAGCTTCTGATTTTTCGGTTTCACACAGCCAGTATTTTAATGCAGCTGGGATTGCAGGTTGGTTGGTTTCGGGCAAAATGCAGCATCATAAAATCATTCCGGCAGGACAAATCAGGCTGTTCGACCGATTGGTTTCTGTTTTCAGGCTATTCGACAAGCTTATATTAAATTCATTCGGTTTATCGGTTATCACAGTTGGTAAAAAGTGAACAATCTGAAATACTGAAGTTTATTAGTATTTTGATCTGCTGTTTGAATTCTTATCAGAGACCAAAGTGTATTTAGTCTTTGTCTCCATGTTGTTTTGCGGTATTATTCAATTTAAGACTCTTATAATTTGTTCAGCTATTACTGAATTAGTAGCTTTGTCAGTTGAAACCATATTTCCCCAATTGATCCATAGTTATGAATTTTAGTAATAAAACCATTGCCCCGCTCGTACTGCTCATAACTGCATTGGTATTGATTGTGGTGCAATGGCTTACAACAGGAGTATACGCCGAAACTGATTCCATTACCCATTACCAGATTGCGCGATATGCTTTTAAATATCCGGACTTTTTTCTTAATCACTGGGGGAAACCTTTGTTTACTATCCTCGCTTCTCCCCTGTCGCAATTTGGCTATTACGGAGCTGTTGCATTTAACCTGCTTTGTGGCTTGCTAAGCGGATGGTTTGCCTATCTTATCGCCAGGCGAATGGGATACCACCACGCATGGGCGGCCATTGTATTTACTGTTTTTACACCGCTGTACATTTTCATCATATACACCAGCCTGACTGAAATACTTTTCAGCCTGGTATTGATTATTGCTGTTTACCTCTTCATCAGCAACCGGTTTATCTGGTCGGCCATAGTGATATCGCTTATCCCCTTTGCCCGCACGGAAGGAGTTATGTTTGTTGCTCTTTTTATCCCTGCCCTGCTCTGGATGAAACAATACAAGGCACTGCCTTTTCTTTTAACAGGATTTATTTTTTTCAGCCTGATCGGTTTGCCGCTTTACCACGATTTTTTCTGGTTTTTCACAAAAATGCCATACAGCACCAATAGTTCATCTTTGTATGGCAGCGGATCGTTCTGGTACTATTTTACCGAAATGCATTATATGCTTAATTTTCCGCTACTCATACTTAGTATAACGGGAATTGTTTATATGCTCTTTGACCTGAAAAGAGGAATAACTAACCTGAGGGAAAGCAAATATGCCACCCTCTATTTACTGATAATTCCTTCCATATTCGGATTTATTCTCGCCCAGAGTTTTTTGTGGTGGCGAGGTTTGGGTATTCTTGCATCAACCAGGTTTATTGCCTGTGTCTTTCCTTTAGTCGCTATAATTTCGGTTACAGGCTTTGAATGGGTGATGGAAAAAGCAAGATTCAACAAAATTATTTACCTGTTTCTGGGGCTTTTCATTGTTGGGCTGGTGGCATATAAACCTTTTACCTACAACAAATTACCCATGAAGACAGGCATGAATCTTGCCGTTATGCAACGCACTGCCGAATGGCTTAAATCCACTCCGCTCAAAAACCGTAAGGCATTCTATACCGATCCTGCTTTCCCATTTTATATGGACATGGATCCTTTCGACCAACAGAAATGTTTTAAAATCTATTCATATGTTAATATCGATCCTGCCAATCTGCTGAAATCAGGTGAGTTACTGATATGGGATGCGCAGTTTGCAGGCTATGAAGGCCAGCTTCCATTTGATTTGTTGATGAAAAATGATAACCTTCGGTTGCTCAATATTTTTACCCCGAAAGAAGGTTTCACAATAATCGGAGGCGAAAAATACAAAATTGCGGTATTTTTAAAAGCGCCCAGGGATATCACCCGCAACGTTTACAAACAGTTTTACCACAATGACTTCGAAACTTTGCCTGAGGATCAGTTAAAGCATGTTTCTACTCAATTCAGCAGCAGCGGCAGGCAATCCATTGTTTTAACCCCGGATTATATCTATAGCCCTTCAACCGAAGGCAAGTTGAAAAGTCTTCCCGGGTTCTCGAATATTTCGCTGAAAGCAAGCGTTCGGATCATGAATCCATCGCCAACGGAAAAGGGTGAAATCATATTAGTAGTCGGCATTGATGGTGCTGATAGAAAAGTATATAAATATCTTATAGCAAAAGACAGTGAGGTGAGTTATAAGAAAGGCGAATGGTTCGAACTTACCCTGACAGATATGGTACAAAGAGATATCCCTGAAGGAGGAAGTTATAAAGCATATGTATGGTACACAGGCAAAAACAGGATATATGTCGATGATCTGAAACTGGAGTATATGCCGGTTGGGTATGAATAGGGTTTGAAGAGCTTGGAGGCTTGCCTGCTGCAAGCAGGGTTTGAAGAGTTTGAAGAGTTTGAAGAGTTTGGAGGGTTTGAATAGATTGCAGAGTTTCTGGAATCTGGGCTTTCAGTATTTGATTTTCTTTCTCCCCATCCCCCTATCTCCCCTTCACCCACTCTTCCCTATATTTTCAAAATCATTTTGATAAAATGAATAATCATTCGAAAATTACATTATCTCCGTCAGCGTGGATAAGCCTTTTGCTGATAAGCGGTATTGTATTTTTCAGGTTTATGTACCCTCCTGTAAATATACTTTCGTGGGATGTTTTCGGGTATTACCTTTATCTGCCGGCTGTATTTATTTATCATGATCTGAAACTTACCGATATTACATGGGTTAACCAGCTTATTGAACAATACCAGACTACGGCAACCTTTTACCAGGCAACTCCAATGCCCGGGGGTGGGTGGGTGATGAAATATTCTTTGGGTATGGCCCTGCTCAATGCACCCGGATTTTTTATTGCACATATATTCTGCCTGGTATCAGATTATAAGCCAGATGGATTTTCGCTGCCATACCAGTATGCCTGGGCCATAAGCGGGTTGGTTTATACAATGATCGGAATATGGATGTTCAGAAAGATATTACTTGAGTTTTTCGATGATAAAATCACTTCCATATTGATTGTTATCATTGTTCTGGGTACGAATTATTTTCAGCTTACCGCTTTCGAGGGATTTATATCACACAACTACCTTTTTACTCTCTACACACTAATTGTCTGGTTTACAATTAAGTGGCATCAGAATCAGCGCTGGCAATATGCTTTATGGCTTGGGCTCGCCATGGGGCTGGCTGTGCTCGTCAGACCTTCGGAACTGGTATGTGTGATTATTCCCCTGTTCTGGGGCATAAGCAATGGAGAGAGTCTCAGTCAGAAGATAAAGTTGATTAAATCTAATCCCGGGCAGTTATTTTTAATGGCATTCGCTGCGATAATTGCCGGATCACCTCAATTGCTTTACTGGAAATATAGTACAGGTCATTGGCTTTTTTACAGTTATAATAATCCCGGTGAAGGATTCGATTTACTGCAACCCTACCTTGTAAATGTGTTATTCAGCTTCCGCAAAGGATGGCTTGTTTATACCCCGGTAATGATTTTTGCGTTAGCCGGTTTTACAAGCCTTTTCAAAAAAAACCGGCCCCTGTTTTACAGCATACTGATTTATTTTGTGGTTAACCTGTATATTGTTTCGAGCTGGACATGCTGGTGGTATGCCGGAGGTAGTTACAGCCAACGGGCTCTTTTGTCATCTTATGTACTTCTTGCACTTCCAATGGGATATTTGATACAACAGGTAATTTTATGGAGAAAATTATACAAGTTACTTTTTATATCAGTAATCAGTTTAATGCTCTTGCTGAATCTGTTCCAAACCTGGCAATGGGCAATCGGGGTGATTGACCGCACCCGAATGACAAAAGCTTATTATTTTGCCACTTTCGGGAAGACGTCATTCTCAGAAGAAGACCGGAAACTATTGTTGGTCGATCGTCCGACTGATGCTCTTGAAGTAATGAAAAACGAATCGGATTATTATAGGCGAACTGCAGCAATATTTGATTTTGAAAATGAATTGTCCGGAGGAATGAAAAAGAACAGTGATACCGTGTATGAAGGAAATTTCTCACTGTACCTGGATCAGCAACACCCTTATTCGTCTGCATTTGAAATACCATTCAGAGAAATCACGGGAAAGGATCATGCATGGATACGTGCTGAACTTATGGTATTTCCAGTTTCGATCCCTGGCGAAAATTCAGCATCGTTGGTAGTTACATTTCAGCACAAGGGCGAAATATATAATTACCGGGCTACCAGCATTTCCCTGAAGGAATTTGATATGAAACCTGGCAAATGGAATAAAATGCATATGGATTACCTTACGCCGGAAGTGCGATCGAAAGATGACAGCGTTAAGATCTATTTCTGGTTGCAGGGGAAAGAACCCGTTTTAATTGATAATATGAAAATTGATATATTTGATTGATACCGTAGAGACGCGCTATAGCGCGTCTCTACGGTTTTTGATATCGTTTTGAATGTAATATTCCCAATTTATTCATAAAATGCGACACCGAGGTTTTTAATACACCAAGGGCATAAATCGTGCTGCGCGACAAATTAATAGACGATGCTTCTTTGAAATATTTGGTCGGACAGGTGATTTCACCAACGGGAAATCCGGCATAAATTATCTGCGACATCATCTGGTTATCGAAAACAAAATCGTCGCTGTTGGCATGGTAATTAATTGATAACAATACCTCGCGCGAAAAAGCCCTGTAACCGGTGTGGTATTCTGACAGTTTTTGATTAATTAAAATATTTTGTATGAGCGTTAGCCCCCGGTTCGATATGTACTTGATAAGTGGCATTCCGCCTTTGAGCGCACCATTACCCAAAATACGTGATCCCAGAACCACAGGAAAAACATCATTAGCAATAAGGTATGCCATCGATTGGATCAGCTTCGGAGTATATTGGTAATCGGGATGCAGCATTATTACAATATCACCGCCAAGTTTAAGTGCATTATCGTAGCAGGTTTTCTGGTTGCCTCCATACCCCTTGTTTTCTTCGTGTTTATGCACATGTTTAATACCAATCTGGTGAGCTACGTCAACGGTGTTGTCGCGGCTGAGGTCGTCAACCAGAACTACTTCATCCACAATATCAAAAGGTATCTCCGTATAGGTGCGTTCGAGTGTTTGACCGGCATTGTAAGCCGGAAGAACAATTACAATCTTTTTTCCGTTAATCATCTTTTCAAAAAGCTTTAAATTTCAGTAATACAGAACGCTCAATTAGTTTATTAAATTTATTTATGCAAAGTAATTTCTACATCATCGAACCAGGCCGGTTTATTGCTATGGTTCCAAAGATAAACCTTCAGATTTTTTTCAGAAAACCCAGGCGGAATCCTGAAAATGAGACTGACTTTTTGCCAGCCACGAGCATCTGTTTCAACAATGCCTTTGCTTCTTAGATAAAATTCGTCAGGATTATGAGTCGAAACTACAAGTGATGTTTCTTCGGTGCCCCCAAAGCGCCATACTGAGATTTCGTATAACTGGCCCGTTTGTACTTCTTTAAGTTCATATTCCATCGCATAGGTATCCTTGCCAGGCAATGAAAATGAGTTTTTTCCCGACCTGGGCTTTTCGCCCGAAAGTGCTGTGTTTATAATGAAATTCTCTCCGTTTTCAACAATCCACTTTTTATCAGGACTCAAAGTTTCCAGGTCATTGTTTACTACCCATAAGGGCGCAGTTTTATGGACAAAATTCTGAAAAAGATCCGATTGAGCGGTGTCAATTTCGTACACTACCTGTATACGCCCTTCGAAAAGTTTCTTCAGCCTAAGTCCCGAAGCCTCTACCTGTTTCAGTTCTTCAGTCGTTTGTGGCCCGCCTATCAGTAGGATTCTGCCTCCGTATTTCTTCAGAAATTCAGCCGGTAAAATTGTAGTTTCCCAGAGTTGAAAATTCTTTTCCCATACATTATAAAATAAGCCTTCAGGGTATAATTTCATCAGTGCATCTGTATGATAGCGTCTTGCATATACATTTCCCCAGCGTAGTTGCGACATTTCATTAAATGATCCGGGGTAATAATAAGTTTTGACATACCCTTTATAATCATTTTCGATCCTGGCCATAGTTTCGTCGGTACTCTTATTCGACAGGCGATAACCTTCATACGCAAGAGTCAGATAAGGAATGTTAAGAAGAGTAAGCAATAAAAAACCTGCGAACATGGCAGGAGCAATAAATTTGTAGCGTTTATTAGCAACTTCCTGCCTGCCAACAGGAAAGAACCACAGATAGATGAATACGAATACAAGGGTAGTCATGCTTAATGCAGGAAAAAGATAATGGTTGCTGTGATAGTGTTTGGCAACCATTACGACACTTCCAGCCAGGGCAGTAAACAAAGCAGCAACATAACGGGTCTCTTCTTTTTTCAGGCTATTTTTTTTCAATAATGAGCTAAACAGAATAACAAGCAGCAGCAACAAGGATGATAAAATGGCAATACTAAGGGCTTTGTTAAATATACTTAGTTCAATTAATGACTGCAAGTACATCTGAAGATTAATAAATCCTTTTTCACCCTGGCCGTATGTACCTGTATGCGAGCCAAGTGCCAGGTACCATTTTATCATCAGTTTATAAGCCGGAGCAGCTGGCAGTGTAAAGAATATGAATGAAGGAATGATTGTAACAATGTAAATGAATTTATTCCACTTCCCTTTCAGAATAATGAACGGAATTACAAGCATGGGCAGGAAGGTGAACTTTGATACAAGCCCAAATCCGCAAAGGAACCCAAAAAGAACAGGAAACACTTTGCTTTTCTGATTAGAAGAAGTGTAATACTTCAAAACAATTACTATTAGCAGCATTGACGAGGAAAATAGTAATTGTTCGGGCGCTATTTTGGTGGAGATTTCCTCTACAAGTGTTGTAGAGAGAAACGGAACGAGTTGCAGAGATAATGCCAGCCAGATATTTTTTAACAAAGCCAAGGCAGTAACCCCCAGAAGATATAAAAGCAGTGCATTGAGGATTATGTAACTACTGCGCAATGCTTCAATATAAAACTCCGAATTTGTAATTACATCAGTTTCAAGGTCAGTTCCATTATGACGGAACTGGTGAACAACACTTATCACAACAGCATTAAAGGAATGAGCCGTTGTACCCGGATGTTCGTAAAGTCCGACTGATTTGAGCATGGCAATATTTAATCCATTGAATAAATACGCACTTTCAGGATCAGTTCCGTACTTGGTACGATCGAAGTTGAATCCGATAATCAGCAGAACAAGCGGAAAAATAAGCAGGAAAAGAGCAAGCAGCTTTTTATTCATGTTCAGTTGGTTATAAAAACTTACTATAAAATCATCAAAGGATTCAGCTTTTCAGAATGGTTAAATTATTCAGCATAATTACTGAAATTATCGCTTCTGTTCCAAACGCTTAATTGCGCAAAATTAACAAAAGAATACATTACTGAAAGCTAAATAATTGAAGTAAAAGAATGGTTGATATAACTGGAGTTTCCTCAAAAATTTAGTCAGGGAATAAAGATAGCTGAAAAGTATTGTAATCTGGCCCAATTCGGGATTTAAACGAATCAGGGCCTGTTCTTGAATGTTTAAGAAGTTCAAATATTCCATCAGCCATCGCAT
>JBGSUB010000075.1:0-198251 GCA_041753535.1 Lentimicrobiaceae bacterium | reverse complement strand
CTAAGTTCGCATTTTGGGCGCAATTTTTTTAAGGAAACACTTTTTTTTACAAAAAATCACATTGCACATCCCAAAACCTGTAAAGGCTTGAAATAAAAGGGAAAGACAAATTTACCTATTGATTTTTGAGGAAACTCCAGTTAAAGTAATACGTAGAATCCGCTTGTTATTATTCTGGGTTAAACTTTAATCAATACAGTATTACCTTTATTACTATTATCTAATGCATGCCAGGTGCAATGTTCCCGTCACAAGCTTCGATAGTTCATATATAGTACTTTTCATTACCGTTTAGAAATCAGACTATACATAAATCAGCGGATCAACGAAACTTTCATATTATTGAAGCTGTAAATAAATATCTTCTCTCCAACCTTTTAAAACAGATACTCAAATTAAAAATGGGATATATGAGCTTCAGAAACTGCAAAACGAAATTGAATGTTCCAGTCCACTTGCAAGAAAAAAGGCTTTGCGATTGACTATGCCGTTATGATGTTTAACAGGAACATGCATACTTACTTATAAATTTTTCACGCCTAAAGCACCTTCACCCACAAAGTAAAGAATCATAGATCAAAAAATCCCGGCCTGAGTTATTCGTACACTTAGTGAAACCATTGAAAAATAGAGTCTTCGCGTTATGAATAATAAATCACCACAAAAAATCTATATATCATATTATCAATAAGTTAGTGCCTATATCAGGCTTTTTATGAATAATTTAAGCTGGTAATTAACAACAAATATAAAAGATTTAGTTATTCCTAAGGTAACTGTTTAAAATTAATAAAAACTTTTCAACCTACCTGTACCGCATCGTGTTACTACTGCACTCTTTCTGCCTTGGGAGGGGCTGTAGTACTTTAAAAAGGATTTATCTTATGTATTCAGAATCCAAAAAATTCAAGTCCCAAGTCCCAAGTCCCAAAATCCAGGAAGCCTGGCTGCAACATGTAAGCTTCCAAACATGAAACTCTTCAAACCATAAACTCACTGCCCTTCAAACTCTTCTAACCTTTCAAACTCTTCTAACTTTTCAAACCCTTCAAACCCTTCAATACGCTCCAAACCCATCCATTTCTTTGCATTCAAAAAAAAATCCTATACATTTGCATTAATTTATAACCAATTTAACCTAAAAACAATTTTATGAAAAGAATCTTACTACTTACAGTATCCATACTATTGGCTACCTCCGCTTTCAGCCAGTCGGATAATGGGCCCGACCTGCTCGATAACGCTATATATTTCCGTGCAGCATACGGTTTCCCCGGCGGCGACCTGAAAACTAACGAAGTAATTACATCTGCCGGACAGTTTGAAATTGGCAGCATTTTTTACCTGAATAAAGTTAAGCTCGCCGATAAACTGAAATTAGGCATCGATGTTAATTATCTGAGCTTCAGTGGTTATGTTAATCTCGAAAGCGGGATGGAGGATGATAAGTCCGACAGTTATTTCACCGCCGGTGCCAAAGTCGGTCCCTGCCTTTCGTATAATATTGCCGACCACCTGATAGCCGATGTTTACTTTAAAGTGCACCCGCATGTGTTTATAGTGGGTGAAACCGAAAACCATAACTACGAAGCTGAAACCCAGTTCAAATTGGGCACATCCTTCGGATTAAATTTCCGTTATAAATTTATTATGGTAGGATGCGAATTCACTTCAACAAAATATGATTTCGAACTACCTGTTGCAGCACGCTCCATGCAGGAAACCTCAACGAAATCAATAAAACTTCCGGTTACATTCCTTTCGCTTGGGGTAAAGTTGTAAGTGACCCTTTCCAGGTTTATTATCCAGGTTATAGCCGCAAAGCTTAAAAAGCCGTCCCTCATGGAGAGACGGCTTTTATTTTCCTTGAAAACTATTGAGAACATGATTAAAGGAGCCAATTTATAATCAGTAGATGTAGATGCCGGGAGTCAGGAGTCTGGAATCGGGGATTGAAATCCTATTTCTGTAATTGCTATCGCACTTCGCCCCTCGCCCATTCTCCCCTCTCCCCTCTGGCAGCTACTTCTTCACAAATATTTTACTCAAAACCTCCTCAGCAGTTGTAACCCTCACCGCATAAATACCTGTTTTCAGTGATGAAACATCAACCTTCACATCATCTCCGTTCACTACATTACCGCTTTCGTAAACAAGCTGCCCGGTATGATTATAAATTGCAATGCTCACTGTGGCTTTTAGCGCCGAACCGGTAGTATTTAAATGATCAGTTGCCGGGTTAGGATAAATGGTAAATGCCTCCGATTTGCCGTCGGCTATTCCGGTGCACGGATCGATTGCAACATTAAGCAAGGGCGAGGCTCCGCTGCAGTTTGCCATCCATCCAAACCGGAAATGAATAATTTCTGAAACAGAATTTCTCAGAACCTGAACCCAAGCATTACTATATACCTGTATCCCGCACTGGTGGTGTTTACAGAACCGGATTTCTCGAATTCAGCCGGTTCAAGGACAAGGCTATAACCGGGAATTTTTTCCTGCAGCTTTTCATTTATTTTGTTGAACAATTCTGCTTCCTGGTCAGGATCGAGGTTCGTGCTGAGTTCGGCTCTTAATTTATAAAAAGAGACACCCGGACCGAATAAAATCATATCCAGCGAAACCCTGTTCCAGAAAACAAACTGGTAACCCAGCTGAAAACCTAAAGTAGTGACCCTGAATCCGAAATCGGCATTTAGTTGTCCTGTAAAAGTTTCTGTTGCAGCCGAAAACTCAAAACTCCGGTTAAAGGAATTCATAGCAAAATAGGGCCCTATATAGATGCCGTGTGGCGAATTGTACTTGTTCTCCTTAGCGAGGTAAAACCTGTAATCGCCGCTCAGGCTCAGGCCCACGCTTTTAACATCCTTATTTAACTCTTCTATGGAATCCGTCTTGATATTGATTAGTCTGCCCAAAGTAAATGTCCCCATATTTACCGAAAATGACTGGTGTTTCCCAATGGTCCTCTCGTAGCCAAGTATGTAATTGTTATCACCAAAAATCATGGGATTGGTGATATTTACTTTTATACTGTTTTTTCTTGCTTTTTTTGTTGAATCCTGCTCCTGGCTATAAGTATTATGAGCAAATGTAAGCACGAATAATAAAAGTATAATGGGACAAACAGTTATGTGTATTCTGGAATTCATTGGGTTGGATTTGGCAGAGATCGTCTTCATTTTATTTCATATTATTTTTCAAAGATACATAATTCTGTTAAAAATAGAAATGCCCCGAATTGATATGAAATGGGGGAAGGATAATATTTTGATGAGCTGAGATATACTACCATCTGAAGTAAAATTTCTATCAGGCCGGTCCTTACACCATGATTTTTTTAGATAAAATCAAAATCCTGGCCCCTAAATGTTGTCCAAAGTAAAATTTTTCTTAGAAGGGATCGGCATCAGAAAAATATGTTAGCGGTTCTTGACGGAGGTATGTGCTGATGGCATCGCCCCGCATTTTGCGGGGATACACAGCAACGACAAATGCCATGCATTGCTCTAATCTTCCATGCCTTGTATTGCGAGAAGATACCTCCGGCTTAGAAACGCAACATATTTTTCGAAAGCCTTGAATTTTTGTTACTTTTTGTTCAAGCAAAAAGTAAAAGAATGAAAATATTCTTGCAAAATGGTAATATTCCTTTTAATTTCTAACAATCACTATTCACGATTCTATTCACTTTTGTTACATTTAACTTCATCAATCAGATAATTAGTACCAGTAATTTTTTAACTATCAATTTCCCCAACACATCAAAGTAATATGTAGCCCATAAGTCAACCATTTGCAAATCCAAATTTTATTACATTTACCGCTAATTATCTGAGGCTGCTTGCCACAATACTCAGTTGTTTAAATAATTTGTAATCAATTCATTCCTTTATCAAGAGTGGATTTTTTTGATTAGATTCCGAATGCGTACCATCTTTTTACATCTTCATCCCGCCAGGATCAATGAATCAGCCGTTCAATTCAACCGCACCTTCGGGCTGGGCGGAATGGCAGCGTTATTGATAGTTATTCAGATTATTACAGGCATTTTACTGCGATTCTATTATACTCCCTTACCGTCCGAAGCATACAATTCAGTTTTATTCCTGAAAAACCAGGTGCTGTTCGGGCAGTTTATCCGCAATATTCATTACTGGAGCGGAGTATTCCTATTACTCATCGCGTTTCTGCATTTTCTCAGGGTTTTCCTTACGGGTGCCTACCGGGACGAACGTAAGACCAACTGGCTATTTGGGCTATTCTTACTGGTACTCATTGTATTATTAAACTTCACCGGCTACCTGCTTCCCTGGGATCAGCTGGCATACTGGGCGATAACCGTTAGTACCAACATTATAGGCTATCTGCCCTTGTTTGGCGAAAGCCTGCGAACAGCAATCATCGGTGGCAAAGAGCTGAATGCCGGGACGTTAAGCACATTTTTCACTTTCCATACTGCGGTGCTGCCATTCTTGCTGCTGGTACTGGTACTATACCATTTCTGGCGGGTTCGCAAAGTAGGCGGTGTTTTAATTCCTGATACAGATGAAAAAACTGAAATGGTGCCCGTGGTTCCAAACCTTGTTTTTAAGGAGTTTATCGTAGCGCTGGTGCTGATTGCAGTGCTATTTACTTTTTCAGCCTTGTTTAATGCGCCTTTACTCGAAAAAGCCAACCCGGCATACAGTATGAATCCCACCAAGGCACCCTGGTATTTTGCAGGTGTGCAGGAATTGCTGATGCATTTCCATCCCTTTTTTGCCGCGTTTGTAATCCCGCTGGGTGTTGTGGTTTTCCTGGCATGGATCCCATTCTTAAAATATGCTGAAGCGCCGAACGGGAATTGGTTTATTTCGGAAAAAGGAAAGAAATCTTCGGAGGATACAGCCAAATTTGCCTTTGTAGTAGCGATCGCCGGTATCCTTTTCAATGAATATATCCTGAATTTCGAAGTACTTTTATCGCCTGTTCCGGCATTTATCAGTAACGGAGTTTTACCACTGGCGATATTACTTGGATTTATGGCCGGCTTTTACAGGTATCACCTGAAAAAACTCAGTCTTTCGAAATCAGAATTGGTACAGGCTGTTTTCGTCTTTATAATTGTGGCATTAATTGTTCTTACCATCGTTGGAATATTTTTCAGGGGGAAAGATCTGGCACTGACTTTCCCGTGGAATGTATAAGGATGAAAGGATTTACGAATGACGAATGACGATTGACGATTGACGATTTACGAATCATAAAGAAAGATTGATGAAGGACTTATAAAAAACCACTCAACACATTGTTATGATTATATTCAAATCAACCCCAATCGTAAATCGTAAATCGTACTTCGTAAATCATACTTCGTAAATCGTAAATTTAATTTTCAACCGGCTCTCCCTTGAAATGAAGAAACTACAAGATAAATCAAATCAGGCTAAAGCTGAAAAGGTTCAAGCTGATCCAATCAGCCGCCGCGATTTCTTTAACACAGCGTGGAAATGGCTGGGAATTTTGGCGGCTCTTGAAGTGCTGGGAATGTTTGCAGGATTTATTTTCTCATCGAAACCCAAAAGTAAATCCGCACCCAAACAGCTTCTCGAAGCTGGTCCCGCTGACTCATTTGCTGTTAACACCGTCAGCGCTTTTATGGGTGGAAGATTTTACCTTGCCAGGCAGCAGGACGGCGGTTTTATTGCCCTATCGCTGCGCTGCACACACCTGGGTTGTTCCATTACCTGGGAAGAAGACAAGAACCGCTTTATATGCCCCTGCCATTCATCTGCCTTCGATATAAGCGGCGAAGTGCTGAATCCGCCTGCTGCCCGTGCACTGGATTATTACCCGGTTATGATCGAAAACGGCATCGTGAAAGTCGATATCGGAACTATCGTCGAGCGGAATTCATTCAGAAAAGACCAACTTCAATACGCATGATAACCATGACCCATAATGCCTGGAAAACTACCGGACTCGTCGCTACCATGGTGATTGTGCTTACCATTCCGCTTTCGCTGATCCTGAACCGGAATTCAGGTCAGATTGCTGAACCCGTCCCGACCTTTACAGGCGGGCATGCCTGTATCGAATGCCATCAGAAAGAATACCGCCTCTGGAAAGGATCGGATCACGACAGCGCCATGGCAATCGCGTCGGATACATCCGTGGTCGGCGATTTTAATAATGCTGAATTCACTTATAACGGGCTTACCTCGAAGTTTTATAAACGTGCCGGTAAGTTCTACGTTTTCACCGAAGGCGTCGGAGGGAAAATGGAAGAACACCTCGTTGCATATACTTTCGGTATCCGTCCGCTGCAGCAATATCTTATTCCTTTCGAAAATGGTAAATACCAGTGCCTGCCTATCGCCTGGAACACGATAAAGCAAGAATGGTTCCACATGGCAGCTATGGTTTACACACCTGAAGATATTAAACCCGACAACTGGCTGTACTGGACCAACCAGGCCCAGAACTGGAACAGCATGTGCGCCGAATGCCACTCAACCAACCTGCAGAAAAATTTCGACCTCGAAACCAAATCGTATAACACCACCTGGGTCGATATTAATGTAAACTGCGAAGCCTGCCATGGCCCGGGTTCGGCACATATCGACTGGGCGCGGCTGCCCGAAATGGGGAGGCCACAGGACGTAAATACCGGGCTGATTGTAAAAACAAGCAAGATCACTTCGCGACAGTACGTGGAATCGTGCGCCCCCTGCCATGCACGCCGGAGCTCGTTCGGCCCGTACGATCATAAGTACAGCGAATTTCAGAACTATGCTGTTCCGCAATTACCAACACGTCCTGTATATCATATCGATGGGCAATTCAAAGACGAGAATTACGAATACGGTTCGTTTACGCAAAGTAAAATGTATATGAAGGATGTGCGTTGCGGCGATTGCCACGATCCGCACAGCCTGAAACGCAAATTCGAAGGGAATGAATTGTGTACTCAATGTCATAAGGCTGAGGATTACAATACCAAAAACCACCATTTTCATAAAACGAAAGGAGAACCCGGTACTTCTTTTGTGAACAAATGTGGCGAAAAACTTGGACCCGGCGATGGAGATTTATGCCGCGATTGCCATATGCCGGGCCGGTATTATATGGGTGTTGACAAACGCTACGACCACAGTATGCGCATCCCAAGGCCCGATCTTTCTATTTCGCTGGGCACCCCGAATGCCTGCACCAACTGTCACGATGACAAAACCGACCAATGGGCTCTGCAATGGGTAAATAAATGGTATGGTGAAAAGAAAAAAGCACATTACGGAACCGTTTTAGCCGATGCTGATGCCGGTAAAGCAGGTGCCGACTCAGGTTTGCTCAGGATTATCAATAGCAACCTGTACCCCGAAATTATCAGGGCAACAGCCATTGGTTTATTATCAGCATACCAGGGTGCAAAGGCTCAGGAAGCTGTCAGAAGGGCATTAAACGACCCGGATCCTTTATTACGTCATGCAGCAGCCGAAAACTATATGGCTGTTGATTCGGCCACTCTTTTCAATCACCTGGCTCCTTTACTCAGCGACCCGATAAAATCGGTGCGTATGGAGGCAGCTAACAGGCTTATGACTTACCCAAGGAGTGCATTCAATGAAATTCAATATACTGCATTCCAGAAAGCATTGAACGAATACCGGAAAGCACAGGAGTACGTAGCCGATTTCCCTACAGGACGCTACAACCTTGGAAATTATTATTCGAAACTCAACGACCTGGCCAAAGCAGAAGAAAACTACAGGGAGGCTATTGCCATCGACAACCTTTTCTTTCCGGCAAAATCAAACCTTGCCCTGATCTATTACCGCCAAGGCAAAACGGAACAGGCAGCCGGACTTTTTAACGATATGGTTCTCAACCATCCTGATGTAACCGACGGATATTATTACCTCGCTTTGTTGTACAGCGAACAGCAGAAATATGCGGAAGCAATTAGGCTTCTCGAAACAGCAATGCTCAAAAACGTGACAAATCCAAGGATTTTTTATAACCTCGGGCTACTATACCAGATGACCAACCAGAATGAAAAGTGTGAATCTACCCTTCTAAAAGGACTTTCGCAGTATCCCGGGAATTTCGATATTCTCTATGCCTTGTTTGCATTTCATATGAAACAGAATAATCTAGGTAAAGCCGCAACGTATATTGAACAGTTAAAAACCTGGTATCCGAATGATAAACAGGTGTTGGAGATGTATAACCAATTTATCGGTAATTAAGGTAATTAAACCTGACAGGTTTCCAAAAACCTATCAGGTTTAATTACCGATTGGAAGAATTATTATTTTTGATTAAGGGTTAATTTGATAATTATTTAAAACTCCGTTTCCCATGACTAGTTCGACGCTAAAACTTTCATATGGAAAGTATTATCACATATATAACCGTGGTATCAATAGCTGCAATCTTTTTATTGAAGCGGTAAGTTGTGGATCACTTTTAAAAGCGGGTGAGAATACGATGAGAAATATAGGTTGTTTACCAGATTCGTTATTTGTCCCGGTAGGGACAAAATGTTGGTAGATTATCGATTATATTTGTAAAAAGTCCCGTTAGGGACGTTATACATTAAATCATGGCAAATACATACACCCAGATTCATATACAGGCTGTCTTTGCGGTACAAAACCGGGGATGTATTATCCGCAATTCCTGGAAGGAAGAACTATATAGATACATCGGTGGAATTGTGCAGAGTAACAATCACAAACTTTTATCTATCAACGGCATGCCTGATCATATTCATATTCTGTTTGGATTAAGACCATCACAATCGATATCCGATTTAATGCAAGATGTGAAAGGCAGTTCCTCTAAGTGGATCAACGAAAAAAAGTTTGTTCAGGGCAAGTTTTCATGGCAGGAGGGATATGGGGCATTTTCCTACAGCAAATCCGAAGTGCCAGCAATTATTCAATATATCATTAATCAAACTAATCACCATAAGAGAATGAATTTTTGCGAAGAATATTTTGAGATATTAAAGGATTTTGAGGTTGATTTTGACGATAGATACATCTTTAAACCCGTAAATATTGATTATAGCTTACCTGACGGCACTTAACCAAAAGACGTACGGGTTTTCTACCAATATCCTGTCCCTATCGGGACAAACCTGAAAGTGGCTCCTCCAACTTTCGATCCGGATCCTTTAGGTGCACACAACCAGAACATAAATATTTCGGAGATTGACGAGGGCTTGGGACTCATTTCCACAGAAACATCTTACTAGTCTTCATTATAAAAAAATCACATTTAACTCAAATCAAGACAACAAACATTATTCTGAAATATATGAAATATTTCACCCAAATACTTATCAGCCTGGCCTTTATCATCACAAGCTGTAATTCTCACGCCGGAAATGTTGACAACCAATCTCTTTCTGACTCTGTTGCAGGCGGGCAAAATAAAAACCCCGCTGCTTCGCAGTTGACCGCCGATACGGCAACAGCGACAAATCCCGTTAAGCCGGATTATAATCGACTTGTTGGTGATTGGGTAAGAACGGATGGAGATAAAACCATCCGCATAAAAAGTGTTATGCCCGACGGCAAAATGGATGCAGAATATTTTAATCCCAAACCCATACATGTGGGCCGTGCCGAATGGCTGGTTAAAGATAACAACCTCGTACTATTTGTTGAACTTCAGGATGTAAACTACCCGGGATCGGCATACACTTTGCAGTATTATCCTGATGAGGACGGGCTGGCCGGAATTTACTACCAGGCTCTGGAAAAGGTAAATTACGAAGTAGAGTTTGTAAGGCAGAGATAAATTACACACAAATAAGCCGGAATGTGACTTTACGAAACACTCCGGCTCAAAAGCAACCAGGACTTGACAACAAGTCAAGCTATTGCTAAAACCAACAAAACAGTTTACTCCGATAATGATTTGAAAATTGTACTCAAATCCTCGTTATTCGGCACAAAACTCATACTCGAAAAATTACAAAGCCATTTGTTATCTACTTTTACGTGATGGGTAACATTCCGAAGCGGAATCCTGTCGCTCCATCCGGCAAAAACGAACTGATCAACGGCAATCGCTGATTTCCCGTCTTTATCAAGGCGGATTTCACGTTTATCCACAGTAAAAGTTGGTGCCTGAAAGGCTGTATCGGCAAACATTTCATTTAAAATAGTGGTGTAGGCGGCTAAATCCCAGAACTCCTTGGAGTCAGTGCCACAGAAATAACAATCATCAGCCACTAATGACAGGAAAGCTTCCGCATCCTTTGAGGTATAAGCCGAATACATCATGTCCAGATTTTTAGCGATAGAATCTTTCTCGGCAACAGCATCAACAGGAAGAGTTTCGGTTTTTGGCTGGCAGGCAGTAATCATCAGAACTGCTGCGATCATTGAGTAAAAAATAATCTTCATCTGGTTTTGGTTTTAAGGGTTAGTGAATTTGAAAAGTGCAACTTTAATTATTGTTTGTATTGAGCAGAAATTCATATTTTTTTCATACTTATCATACAATCAGCAGAATATAAAAGCGGATTTAGTGACCATAAATGTACAATAAAACAATGTATTTGGTTTAATGAAAGTTTAAAAGTTTATTATTTTCTAAAAATTACTGGATTGTTGGGATTGAAACCTGTTGAATTTATTTCTATACACTTCTTTTTTCAAATACTTACGGTAATTTATTCCACCTCTCACTCACCCATTTTTGCTGCTGTTCCTTTCCGAGGAAAGTCCATGCAATAATCCGGCTGATTTTATTCCCCTGCCCCATCGGTATGGTTTTTACATCAAAGGCTTCTGCTTTTACCAAAGCTTTGTATGCATACCCCAGATTTGATTCTTTCGAAATCAGCGACGAAAACCAAAAACACGATGTACTGAATTGCCTGCTCTCACGAATCATATGCTCAACGAATTTCTGCTCTCCGCCTTCGCACCAGAGTTCCGTGTTTTGTCCTCCAAAATTTAATGTTGGTATTGCAGCAGTTTGCCGTTTAAGATTACTCAATTTACGGGTTGTGCCTGCCTGTGCTTCGGCAAGCGAGGCATGAAAAGGCGGATTACAGACGGTTAAATCAAACCTCTCGTCTTTTTGAATTATCCCATAAAAAATATTGTTTAGATTTTGCTGCGAACGCAATTCAATGAGTTCTTTCAATGATGGATTCAAATCGATGATTCGGGTTGCCGCTTTCAAAGCTGCCTTATCGGTATCACTGCCCGTAAATGACCAGCCATATTCCCTGTTGCCGATTATAGGATACACACAATTTGCACCAACACCAATGTCAAGAACTTTTATTTCACTGCCGGTCGGGATTTTCCCAGTATTGCAGCCAGCCAAAACATCAGCAATGTGGTGGATGTAATCGGCCCTTCCGGGAACTGCAGGGCATAAATATCCTGGAGGAATACTCCATTCTTCGATTCCGTAAAAATGTTTAAGCAGGGCTTTGTTCAGCAATATTACCGCTGCCGGGTTGAAAAAATCGATAGATTCGTCGTTATATTCATTCAGTTTAACGTATGGGGATAACTGCGGACAACTTTCTATCAGCACTTTGAAATCATACCGTTCGCGGTGCCTGTTGCGGGGATGCAGCATTGATTTTTCTTTCGGGTGCTCACGTTTTTTCTGCTGCATTATAAATCATTTAAGATTTAGCTCACTTTTCAGGAATTTAAAAACAGTGAGCCTGGCAATAAAGTACATGGTATCCGAAAGTAAAAATTATACAATTCGCACTAAAAAAACTCAAAAATCATTTGGTCATTGAACTATGAAATTGGAATTGGCTTGCTAATCACTATCTTTACCTTTACCTTGTTATTTTTTGAAACAGCAAGCAAATTTCCCATCATCTGTTCTTTCGCTTCTTTCTGAAAGAATATTCAGTAGAATTTTCTTTATTCTTTTAGGCAGTAACTTTAGCTATTGTCCTAATTTAAATGTTAATCCTCCACCAAGTACCCACTGATACATAGTTGAATAAACTCCAATACCTGCCCCGGAACCACCGGTGCCAAAATAAAAACTGCCTCCGGCTGATTGCACAACAGATATTAAATCGGCCTGTAATTTAATCCCGACTTTATCCGTGGCCCAGATATTTGTTCCCAGTTTTACACCCCAGGCAAATTTAGTTGCCTGGTTATCATTTCCTGCTTCCGCATTTTTAAGAGTGATAATAGTCATTCCTAAAGCAGCACCGGCATAGGGTTCTACTTTTCCACCTGTCTGGAAATAATTACTCCCGCCCAGTAAGATATGATTCAAAGCAACATCAAATGTTTTGTATTTCACACCATTATTATAATATTCCATCGGGGCAGTACAATCGCGACGCAGGTATTTAATCTCAATTCCTTTGGATGGACTTACCATATATTCAAGCCCGGCTCCCCATTGGAAACCACCGTCGATGCGTCCGTCATAGTAATTGCTTGGGTCGTAATATGAATCAACATTGTCGTCGAAAACATAAGCGGTATATCCATTTAGCCTTACATTTTGTGCTGATGCCAGACATACTATGCCGGCAAAAAGGATTAAAGAGAGAAAGATTTTTTTCATGTGGTTTTTTGTTAGTTAAAAGGTTTACACCTGAATACTTCGATTCGGGTTTTCGGTTAATTTTTGATTTTGGAGTATAAAATTAGTTCGTTTTTTAAAATCTGCAAATATTCCTTAAAATCTCCGCCAATATTCCACTCTAAAGCTAAAAATATTGATGAACACAACAGTCGCGCACCGTCCGGATATTTTTCAGAAAGAAACAACGAAAGTTAACGAAATGTTTAAGTGTTGAAGTTATTATACTTTCTCAGGGCAGAAAAAACAACGGCTCCAAAAGGATGGCCGCTGTTTTTTCTTGCATAGTCCTTTTTTAGTTTTTAACTTACTTAAAAAGCTGAAGCTTTTATTCCTTCGCCCATGCTCTTGCAGCTTCTGTTTGCAGATCGCTGTATTTCTCTTTACCCGTACTCACTTTTACAAACGAAATAGTACCACCCTTAAATTCACCCGGCGATTTGTACATTTTACTGACAGGATCGCCACTATCCCAACCTACACAAAGGCCATCACCAACCAGTGTGAATTTGCCAACCTGTGCCTGCATAGGACCTTTTGCAACTGCTTTGTCATTTATATATAGTTGCATGGTACCAATAGATTCGCCGTACTTACCAGACTTCTCTTTGGCGAATTCCACCCCAAAAGTATATTTGCCGGGTTTAAGTATTGCCGAAACCAGTTTCTGTTCGGTTATTCCCAGAAAATTATACACGTAGTACAATTTCTTGTCTTTAATAAATAAGCTGTGCCCGCCAAATCGGGAACCATGGGCAAAAATTACCCCGGTGGCATTGGCCGTAATTTCAACATTGGCGACAATTTTGTAGGATTTCCCCCTGATATTTACTGCAACCGCTTCGGGGACCTGGCTGGTATGCGGATAATACGCATAAATATCCTGTGGCTCTTCTTCAGTAGGACGCTCAATGTTTAGTATATCTGTTGCAGAGCGGTCATCCAAAGGAAATGCGAGGTTTCTGCTTGCTTCGTGGAACCATTCTAGTTTTAAAGCTTCCAGTTTTTCAGGATATTCATTCGCCAGGTCATTGGCTTCAGCACGATCAACATCTACATGATACAATTCCCATTTATCCTGGTCGAAATTCCCTTTGCCAGTTAATGGCGAATGAACGGCAACGGCTTTCCAGCCATCCATCCAAATAGCACGGGTGCCCAGCATGGTGTAATATTGAATGTGCTTCTGTGTAGGGTCGTTCGGTTTGGCATCGAAAGAGTATTTCATCGAAACGCCCGACAACGGGTATTGCTCCACACCTTTGTATACTGTTGGCATTTCAAGCCCGCATATTTCGAGAATGGTAGGAACGATATCAACTGCATGGTGATACTGGTTGCGGATTTCACCACGGGCTTTTATGCCTTTGGGCCAGGTAATAGTTAATGGACATTCGGTACCACCAGCATAATTTGAATACCGTTTGAACATTTTAAAAGGAGTGGAGAAAGCGGCTGCCCATCCTGTTGGATAATGCTCATAGGTATCGGGTCCACCCAATTTATCAATCAGTTTCATGTTTTCGGCCAGATCATCAGGATAACCGTTAAAGAATTTATTTTCGTTTACCGAGCCATTCGGGCTGCCTTCGCCTGAAGCTCCGTTGTCGGCAGCATACATGATAATGGTATTTTCATATTGCCCGGTTGCTTTCAAATGATCAATGATGCGTCCGATTTGTACATCGGTATATTCGGAGAAAGCTGCGAACACCTCACACAAGCGGGAAAATAATTTCTTTTCGTCGGCACTGAGTGTATTCCACGGACGAACAAAATCGGATGGATTAGCCTGATCACCCGGCATTGGATTAAATTCAGTAAGTATTGTATTTGCAGGTACAATGCCCCTTTCGATCATACGCGGAAGCACCCATTTGCGGTATGCATCATATCCGTCGTCGAATTTTCCTTTGTATTTAGCAATGTATTCTTCAGGTGCCTGGTGAGGAGCATGGTTAGCGCCCGGGCAATACCACATAAACCAGGGTTTCGAAGGATTTGCTGATTTCTGATCACTGATCATTTTTATTGCCTGGTCGGCCAGGTCTTTGGATAAATGATATCCCTGTTCAGGCCCGTAAGGTTGCTCAATAGCATGATTATCCTCGGTAAGGTCGGGATAAAACTGGTTGGTTTCGCCTCCGATAAAACCATAAAAACGGTCGTAACCCTGTTGAAGCGGCCATTGACTCTTATTTGCGCCGGCCGAAAGATCAGTTTCAGGAACATTGTGGTTTTTCCCAAGCCAGAACGTACTCCATCCATTATCATTCAGAATCTGGGCCATGGTTGCAGCTTGCGGTGGCAACTGGCAACTGTAGCCCGGAAATCCGTTAGCCCCTTCGGTAATTGCGCCCATGCCGTTGAGGTTATGGTTGCGGCCGGTATTGATACAGGAACGGGTAGGAGAACAGAGCGCAACAGTATGCCACTGAGTATAAGTTAATCCATCAGCAGCAAGTTTATCCATGGTTGGCATATTTATTCGTCCTCCGTAAGGCGACCAGGAAGCCAATCCCGTATCATCATAAAGGATGAAAAGGATATTTGGTGATCCTGCAGGTGCTTTTTTGCGGATGTAGGGTGCCCAGTCGGCTTTGGAATCGCGGACATCGAGTTTGATTACGCCTTTGTAATCTTTAGGCGGTAAGGGATTTGCATATTGTTGCGCCCGGGAAATTGTTGGGAGTAACATTCCCATCGCAAAAACGGCTGCAACAAGAAGAGTAGCTGGAAAAGTAATTTTTCTTTTTTTCATATTTATCTAATTAAAGGGTAAACAAATTTTCTTTTTTTCATTAGATACCAAATGGTCGAATCTTTATTGAGTTAACTTCAGTAAGCAGGGATTCATCGAGTTAAGTTGCATCTGACCGGATCAAAAATTGTAAAACCGAAAACCGACCTCAGAGAGAAAAAATTTGACTTATTTAGTCTGCGACAGATTTGATTTAAATATGTATATTAATTGAGATAGATAAGGATACATTGTAAAAAAGCTTAACAAGTAATCAAAATTAACAAATTTGTAAAAGAAAAGTTATAAAACTTCAAAAAAATCTTAAACGAAATCTGAGAGCTCAACCTGAAGTTTCGATTAGTTGGCTAAAAATAGCCAAGGTGAGACTTTGAACCTAATCAGGTTGATGATGATCCGGCCGCAGAATAATTATTTATTTTCTTCTGGCAAACAGATTTTAGCTGATTTTTTTGGTTTTTTTCGTATCTTTAGATACTCTTTTGTAAGACTAAATATTATCAGTCTGACAGAACCCGGGATGTTACCAAGAATTACAAATTGTGGAATGTATGCCTGGCCAAATGATGCAGTAAGTACTTTCAATTGTATCTCACCCGCCTCATCTGATCTCCGCCTGAAAATCAATTCTGTAATAAAATTTTGATCAATAAAAGGAATTCAAATCGAACAGCAAAGAAACATAACTGTTTACAATACTATACCATAAATACTTTTATTATCAACCCATTTATTCACCTTTAAAAACCTTTAAAACCATGAGTAAAGTAAATGTAGTAATCGGAGCATTGGCAGGCGTTGCCGTCGGAGCATTGCTGGGTGTATTGTTCGCCCCCGACAAAGGAACCGAAACCCGCAAAAAAATAGCCAAGAAGAGTAAAGACACAACTGATTCGCTGAAGAATAAATTCAATGAATTTGTCGATAACATCAGCGAACACTTCGAAAAAGCAAAAGAAGAAGCTTCAGACATAAAAGAAAAAGCCGAAGCAAACTAGAAGGGTTTGAAGAGTTTGAAGAGTTTAACTGCGCTGAGCCCGCTGAGCTCGGTTCTGGTTTCAGCGTTTCAGAGTTTCGGTGTTCCAAAGACGCTGAGTAGTATGGATATGCCTGGTTTTTATAACAAAGCACCTGTCAATATGCTGTTTTTGAGTACCTCCCAAAAGTTTCTCCTCACAACAAATCTGAATAACACCCAACAAATTACTACCTGGAAACAAACGTTGCATGCCTCAGCTATTTTGCAAAATTCCCGGGTGGAATTTTTATACTGCCATTTTGTTTACCAGGCAGGCTATGATAAACCGAATTGTGCCGGAGATTGAAAAAGAAGCGATTCTTTTGCGAACAATTTATCACCAACCAATAATAACCGCAATTAAAAGCATAAAATGAAAGAAAAGGAAAACATTCTCGAACCGCTTTGGGAAAAGGCCGAAGATTACGGCAAAACGAGTCTCGAGCTGCTAAAACTCAAGTCAATAGACAAAGCTTCGGATGTTGCATCAACAATTCTGCCTTCTGCATTGGCTATTGTATTCACAATACTCTTCCTGGTATTCGTTAACCTGGGCATTGCTTTCTGGCTGGGTCAGATATGGGGCTCCGCGTACCTTGGTTTTTTTGCCGTGGCAGCATTTTATGGCCTTTGCGGAATTATTGTGCATTTTATGTTGCATGATAGAATTAAGGAACGCTTCCGTAACACTGTTATCAAACTTTTGTTAAAATAGAACATATGCCAGACAATACTCCATATAACGATCTGAAAGAGGCTATCAGAATCCTGGAAATCAAGCAGGCTGAGAGCAGGCAATTAATGCAGGAACAGTTCAAAGTTACCTATGAGAGTTTAAACCCGGTTTACTTTGTAAAAAATGCATTCAGCAGCATTTCCGAATCGCCTGAAATCCGAAATAATATCCTTACATTTTTACTCCCGCTTGCAGCCGGCTTTTTAAGCAAAAGGGCATTTGCCGGAACCCGCACAACGAATGTAGTGAAGCAGGCAGGAATTCTTTTGTTGAATGGGCTTAACAGGTATGTTTCTCAAAATCCGGAGATTATCAATACTGTCAATCATTTTATCCTGGGCATTTTCCGTAAAAAGAAAGTTGCTGAACAATAGATTGATTAAAACTACAGGCTTTGATTTTGTACCCACGGGTTCGGTTATAAAGATCGAAAGCGAAATCGCTTGATCCATTACTATGATAATATCCGTTAATTTTACCTGCTATCTTCAGATGTGATTTTAATACACACCTTTACAATTTCATTTTCAGAAAATGCACGAACAAATAACCCTTACCACCCCGGCCCTTTTATTTTCGGCTATATCGCTTATTTTATTAGCTTATACCAACCGCTTTTTAGCGTATGCCACCCTGATACGCGGACTGCACGAAAAATTCAAAGCCGATCCGAATGAAATTTTAAAAGGCCAGATTGCGAACATCCGGAAACGCCTCGTTTTAACCAAAAATATGCAGATTTTAGGAGTTGCAAGCCTGTTTCTGTGTGTAGGAACCATGTTCCTGATATTTGTAGGCCAGTATATTGTGGCAATCTGGATATTTGGAGTTGCTTTACTTATGATGATAGCTTCCCTTGGTATTTCAATTTATGAAATTCAGATTTCGGTAAAAGCATTGAGCCTCCACCTCAGCGATATGGAACATGAGGAATAGAAATGAATAAGTTTTGTTATTAAAATCATGAATAGTCTTTTTATTCCGGATGATAAAGTCTTAAGAAATATGATTTTGTAGCAGTCGCGAAGCTAAATGGATACTCCGTTTACCCTCTGTACCGCCACAAATGATTGGAAAAATTAATAGCGAAACTTTTAGCTTTAAAAGCTCAGCGGAAATTCCGAATTTTGGAAAAGCATAATTATAAACTAATGGAGGGAAAAAATCCGGATAAAAGGACTATTTGGTATCAGGTGATCCGGATTTTACTCTGGTTTTTTGTTGCTCTTATTGCCTTACTGATTATCCTTGTTCTCGCATTAAATGTCCCCGCCGTTCAAACCTTTATCGCCGGAAAGTTTATCAAAACCATCCGCGAAAAAACCAATACTGAAGCCAGCCTTGGGTCACTGAAAATCGCTTTGCCGAATACGGTGAACATAAACGAACTTTTCCTGAAAGACAAAAATGCCGACACCTTGCTTTACCTGCATTCGCTTAGCGTGGATGTTTCACTTTTCGGGCTACTCAAAAATGAGGTTGCCATCAAGAGTCTATCGATTGAAAGTGTTGTAGCCCATATTCACAGGAAAAATGACGAAAGTGCTTTTAACTTCCAGTTTCTTGTTGATTTGTTTGCACCCGACACAACAAAAGAATCCGATACAACTCTGAAGCCTGAAAAGCCATGGCTGATTAAATTGAATGATGTGAGCCTTCAACATATCCGCGCTACTTTTTATGATGCCCAGGGAGGGACTGATATGAAAATTGAACTGGGTGATTTTAATGCGACTTTCAAAGATATTGACTTGAATAAAAAGAAAATTGATATAAATGAAATCCTGCTGAAAAATACTTCGGTGCTGATTGCATTATCCCCGGCTCAGGGTGAAAAGGACGTTCAGGCAGAGCTTACCAGAAGTATTGACACCATTCCTAACGCCGACAACTCCCAACCTGTTTCAAGTGTTTTTCTCGCCTTACATATTTTGGCTGAAAAGCTAACCATTGAAAACACGAATTTCCGGCTCGACAATAATTCATCCCCCCGGTTATCCGAAGGAATTGACTACAGCCATATGGATTTTAGCAATCTGAATGCCTGTGTCCGCAAAATAAGAATTGATTCTGAAGGATATAGGGCTCAGTTTGAAAGCCTGAGTGTTGCCGAAAGTTGCGGCCTCAACATTAAAGTTCTCTCTGCCGATGCTGAGTTTACTGATAGTCATGCAGAGTTAAAAGATCTGAAGCTCGAAACTGAAGCGAGTAAAATTTCGGGCGAAATGAGCCTGCAATATGCCTCATTCAATGGTTTTCTGGCTGATTTATGGAATAGTGAAACAATTTTTGATCTGGATAATTCGAGTGTTTATGCCAATGAAGTGCTACTGTTTGCACCATTTTTAGCCTCTAATCCTTATGTAGGTCAACTGAAAAACACTGAGATTCTCGTTTCAGCGAAAGCAGATGGGAAAATAAACGACCTGAACATCGAAAACCTGGAACTCGGACTTTTGGATAGAACCATTTTAAAATCAAACTGTCGGCTCAAAGGCATTCCCGATATGAATTCCCTTGTTTTTGATGCAACTGTTGAGCGGTTTTCGACCAACCTGAAAGATGTAAGCAAGTTCGTTAATCCCACCGTTTTTGCCGGTTTAAAGCTGCCGCCAACCTTTGAGTTGAACGGACATGCCAGGGGGAAAATCAATTCTATCAAGGGAGATATTGAGTTAAGATCAGCCTTTGGAAATATTATGGCAGATGCTTTTTACCAGTCGTATGGCAATGCGGGTCGTGACACGTTCAGCATTGATTTTGCAGCGCAAAATATTCTGGCAGGAACCATTCTTGCGGATACAATGATCGGCAAAACCAGTTTCTCCGGCAAAGTTTCCGGTTCAGGAATCAGCAGTAAGCAGATTTCAGGATCAGCACATCTCGATATTCATGATGCACAATATAATTCGTACACATACAAAGATGTAACGCTGGATAGCCAAATGAGCGGAAATATGATAACTGCAACAGCCTCATCCGCTGATACTAATTTAAACTTTAAACTTTTGGCTGACGCCGATTTACGCGATAAAAATCAAAAATACTCAGCGCATATTGAACTGCTAAGGGCAAACCTGCGCGCCCTGAATTTCACTGAAAAGGAACTCACCATTTCGACTAACCTTGCTGCTGAAGCAACCTATGCAGGGTTTCAGAATGCAGATGCTAACTTTGTGTTTACAAATACCACGCTTACCAATCCGGAAAAAAATCTGCCTGTAAAATTTCTAGAAATAAAGGCGGGTTCAGCACCGGATAGCTCAAAAGTAGAGATAAAATCGGATTTGCTTGATGGATTTATTTCCGGAAATATTGCACCTGATAAACTGGGTAGAACCCTGCAATCGGCTTATAAACAATATTTTGGACTAACTGATACCGCACAAACAGTTCCGGGGCAGCACCTTGTGTTTAACATGCATGTTCATATTCCTGAGGAAATTATCAATCTGTTCTCGCCTGGATCAGGGCCGCTGAATACCAGCCTGATGGAAGGAGAATACAGTACCGATAACAACAAACTATCAGTGGAACTGAAACTGCCGCAAGCTATGTACTCCGGCATAAAACTCGATTCGCTCAACCTTTCCGTCAGGGGCGAAAACGACAACCTGGCCATGGATGTGAGTCTTTTAAAATTATCTTACGATACTTTGTCCATCGCGAATCTGCGGATTAAGGAAAATGTAAATAAGGGAATCATCCTTTCCGAAATAAGTACCCTTGATCCGGCAGGAAACCCTTCCTACTTATTTGCAAATAAAATTGAATCCGGAACAGATTTTTTCCGCCTGAGTTTTCTTCCCGGCGGCCTGATATTAAATGATACGGCATGGAAGGTGCAGGAAGGAAACAGGCTCGAAAAGCGCAACGATAAGTTTGATGCCGGGCTGTTTGTATTCTCAAACGGCAATCAATCCATTGGTATTGAAACAGATGTTGAAAACCAAAAAATTGTGTTCGGCAATTTTGGAATTCAGAATCTAATTAACATCATAACATTTAATGGGGAAAGAAGACTTTTGAAAGGAAATCTTGACGGAGAAGTGGTTTTCCCTGTTTCCGGCACCCGGGAATTCATAAATGCCGATATTGCTGTCAAAGATTTGTACTTCCAGGATTCCCTGATAGGAGATATTTATTTCGGTATCGAAACCAAAAACGACAGGGCGGTAATTGATAGCCATTTCGAAAATGATCAGAACAGGATCAGTATAAAAGGCGATGTGGACCATTTGTCAGCAACTCCACTGCTTAATCTTAATGCCTCGATCGATATTAATAACCTGAGCCGCCTCGAAAGGTTTTCCCTGGGTTACCTTTCGGAGATGACAGGAAAAATTGATGGCGAAATTGCCATAAAAGGAACAACTCTAAAGCCTGACATAAAAGGATTTGTCGGGTTTGAAGAAGCGAGTTTCAGGGTCAACAGCCTCAATTTCCTTGCAAAAATAAAAGAGGAAAAAATAAATATTGACGAAGCAGGAATTCATTTTACTGATTTTGTTATTGAAGACGCTGACGCAAAAAAGCTGACAATCAATGGGGATATTTTAATGACTGATTTTTCAAATGTTGGCTTCGACCTTCACCTTGTTACCAAAGATTTTCAACCCATCAACAGCACTGTTGCCGATAATCCTCTGTTTTACGGCAAGTTATCGCTTGATGCAGATGTAAAACTCAGGGGCGACACTAAAAATCCAAAATTAACTGCTGATGTAAAAATCAACAAATCATCCGATCTGACCTACGCATTGCCCGGCAGTGAATTACAACTGGTTACCTCCGAAGGCGTTGTTGAGTTCCTCGATCCGTCGCAAATAAACGATTCCATATTAACCCTCGCGGGTGATTACCTGACGGATTCCATCATTTCACACCTAACCGGCTTCGACCTCACACTGAACCTTGTGATTGACCCTGAGGCCAGATTTACTGTAGATATTGATCCGAAATCAGGTGATTTTCTCACTGTAAGCGGAGGCGCAAAACTGAACATTACCGCCGATGCAAACGGGAAGCAGTCCATTACCGGAATTTACGAAGTTAAAAACGGGGTTTACCAATTGTCGTTTTACGGACTTGTGAAAAAGACTTTCACCATTGCACCGGGCAGCACTATATCCTGGTCGGGGCGGCCTATGGATGCCGATGTGAATATTACCGCTGAATACGAAGTGAGGACATCTTCAGTTTCGCTGGTTGCCAACGAAACAGCTGAGATGAGCGATGCCGAAAAACAAACATTCAACAAACGGTTGCCCTACATGGTAAAGCTAAATATTAACGGTTTCCTCGCTGAGCCTGAAATCAGTTTTAATATCGACCTGCCGGAAAAATACATGCTTACTTATCCATTGGTAGCCACCAAATTAGCTTTGCTCAATTCCGAAGAAAACAAAGCAGACCTCAATAAGCAGGTATTTGCCCTGCTCGTTACCGGTAGTTTTATGGCCGATAATCCCCTTACTTCCAACAGTTCAAATCCTTCCAACATTGCATCCACTGCGGCACGCAACAGCGTAAACGGAATACTGGCTGATCAGCTCAATAATGTTTCGAGCAAATACATAACCGGTGTGGATGTAAATTTCGGATTAACATCGTACGAGGATTTTGAAAATTCATCAGGAGATATCCGCACCGAAATGGACATACAGGTTTCGAAGAAACTGTTTAACGACCGGATTACAGTGGAGGCCATGGGGTCGTTTGATCTTGAAGGCGAAAAAAGCAACTCTACAACCAGCACTTCCAAAAAGATGACCAATGAGTTTGCAGTAATTTACCAGCTGTCAGAAAGCGGGGAGTACAAGCTGAGAGCCTATTACGAAGATGCGTACGATTTGTTTGATGGAGATATTTCGTACAGCGGCATGGCGCTTATTTTTGAGAAAGAATTTGATGCGCTGAAGAGGAAGAAGAAAGGGAAGAGTGAAAAGTGAATCAATGTCGTTTAGTTAAGGATTAAGAAAAAAGTAATAATTATGAGATTTTGTCTAATACCAATTGTATCCCCTCTGACTCCCCCTGAGACAGGGGGAGAACATACTAATCAAGATATTTTAGTACCGAAAAACTTCAACCAGAAGTAAAATCGTTCGTCTTTGCAATAGGGGGATAAGAGGGGGATACACTTGGACTAAGCAAATTCTTAACTAAACGACATTGAATTGTAAATAGTAAATAGATAACCACCATTTAAAAAATGGCACAAACAGGAATTACTTTTAAAATAGCATGTTAAAAAAAACTGGCTTTTATTTTCAGATACTGTCTGCAACCCTCCTCCTGGCAATCCTCTCAGCTTGCACGGGCTTGAAGAGCGTTAGCGATGGCAAGCATCTGTATACGGGCCAGGTTATGAAAATTGACTCTGTGCAGTTTCTCGATGATCCTTCTGCCGCAAAAGAAGAACTTTATGGACTCATTGATGTAAGGCCGAATAAGAAATTCCTTTGGATGAGGCCTGCCCTGAGCCTGCACACAATGCTTCCTGAACCAAAAAAGGAAACCGGGTTCAGGCATTGGCTGAAATATACTTTAGGTAAACCGCCGGCATTCATCGAAGATATCAACCTCCCCAATACAACTTTAGCTATCGGGAACCGTTTGCAGAACCGCGGTAATTTTCAGGCAAATGCCAGCTTCGAAGTAATCGAAAAAGGGAAAACCGCCAAAGTAATCTTTTCAGTTATTCCCGGGAAACCTTATACACTCGATAACATCACGTATCCTGATAGCACCAAACAAGGAATTGCAGCCGATATCAGCACTTTATTCCCTAATTCGCTGCTAAAACAAGGTAAAATATACAACCTGAAAACCTTCGAAAACGAACGGGTACGTATCGATGGGATTTTAAAAGAAAAAGGCTATTACTATTTCAAACCCGATTATCTCCTTTTTACCGCCGATACTGCCGTTGGTGAACATAAAATAGACTCCTGGCTTAATGTAAAACCGGGTATTCCGCCCGAAGCTTCCACTGCTTTTACACTGAATAATATTTATGTTTTCGATGATTATTCACTCGGCAACAGCAAGCCTGATACCATTAAAATCGGAAATTACTTTTATGTTTCTGAGAAACATCAGTTTAAACCAAAGACTATACTCGGTGTGGTTTTTCTTGAAAAAGACAGTCTATACTCCCGCACCAGCCATTATAATACGCTCCGCAACCTTATGGGAATAGGCGTTTATAAGTATGCCAACGCGCGCTTCAAACCCGACGATTCGCTCCCTGGCCGGATGAATGTGAATCTTTTTCTGACACCCGTAAAGAAAATATCGCTAAGTGCGGAAATGAGTGCAGCCATCAAATCGAACAATTTTGCCGGACCGGGCCTGAACCTGATATACAAAAACCGGAACCTGTTTGCCGGTGCTGAACTTCTGACACTTACTCTCGGCGGAAGTTTCGAAACGCAGGTAAGCGGTGAATCGAAAGGGCAGACCTCTTACCAGGTGAACCTCGACGGAACCCTGGCTCTTCCCCGGTTTGTACCTTTTACTCTGGGGGGAAAAACTTCCAGGAGCTTTGTACCTAAAACGATTTTTGCCGGAGGATTCGGTATTTATTCGAGGGTAAATCTCTACAAAATGAATTCTTTCAATTCATCAATAGGCTATTCCTGGAGAAGGAACGAAAGAATATCCCATCTTTTCAGACCTATTGAAACAAGTTTTACCCGGCTTGTTGAATCAACCCAGGAATTTGAGGATTATCTTGACGAAAATCCAACTGTCCGCAAAAGTTTTGAGGAACAGTTTATTGTTGGAGGCAGCTATACATTTGTGAACAGCAATTTCCACTTCAGCTCCCGGAAACATGTGTTTTACCTAAGCGAATCAATCGACCTTGCCGGTAATTTATTAAGCCTGGTAACGCGTATTTCGGAAAAAGAATGGGCAACTGCCGAAAACCCTCAGGATATTTTTGGACTTCCGTATTCACAATTTGCAAATCTGCGAAGCGAATTCAGGTATTTACTAAACCTGAACAGGAAAAGCCAGATCGCATGGCGTTTTATCGGAGGAGTAGCCATGCCCTACGGAAACTCAACCACTATACCTTACATCCGGCAGTATTATGTCGGCGGCACCAATAGTATCAGGGCATTTATTGCCAGATCGTTGGGCCCTGGTACTTTCAGTTCGAATGATAGTATAAATAATACCTATATCGACCAGGCCGGCGATATAAAACTCGAAACAAACATCGAATACCGTTTTGATATTTATAAATATTTCAAAGGAGCGGTGTTTGCCGATGCCGGAAACATCTGGCTTGTAAACGACGATCCACAAAGACCCGGCGGAAAGTTTGATAAGAAAACATTTTATAAAGAAATTGCTGTTGGGTCAGGATTAGGATTACGCTTCGATTTTAAAATTATTGTGCTGCGTATCGACCTTGCATTTAAACTGCGTAAACCATACCTTCCCGAAGGTGAGCGCTGGGTGTTTCATGAATTGGATTTGGGAAGTAAGACCTGGCGAAGGGAAAATATTTTATGGAACATAGCTATAGGGTACCCGTTTTAACTAATTTCATTTATACTTTGCTAGGGATATAATTACTTATTCAACAAAGACCCAAGTCCCAAAAAACAAATTCCAGGAACCAAGGCCTGCTCAGCGATGCTACTTGGAATTTGGAGCTTGTTCCGCCTAAGACACATGGGACTTAAGGGATGCGGAAAATTATCCCGTTTGCCTATAAAATACTCACTGCCGGGGTCTTCTTAATTTCAGAACAGGAACCCGATTTTTACATGCGGGTAAATGGTGCCGATTTCGGGCGAATACATGGCCGTAAACTCCATAGGTAATACTCCCAGGTTGTAACCTAGTCCCAACGAAAATCCATTTATCCATTTTACCTGCTCCTGATCGAATGCTTTTGTTTCGTTACTGAAATTATACATTGCCGTATTTAGCTTTCCTGTTAGAAAAAGGCTGCCGGTAAAATTATATTGCATCCCGACCTGGGCTGAGGTAAAAGATGCTGAAGTGATCTGCCCTTCGTTAATTCCGACAAATACCATCTGCCTGTCGTAAAGTTGCTGCACCCCTCCCAGGTAAAAATTATCGAAAATAAACCCCTGGGAATTAATCGTTAAACCTGCCTGTAAATCATACAAAAATACCAGTTTCGCGTTCAATGCATGGTACCTTGAGAACTTTAGTATAAACCTGTAATATTCAGGTTTCCCGTTTATTAATTCCGAAGTATCAATTGTATTGCCTTCATTATCATGAATTTTCAGATTGGCTTTCCGGTTAAATACCATTCCTGCTTCAGCTAAAAACTCATATCCGCTGGTTGGATATAACTTCCTGTCGGTTGTTTTAGCCTCCGAATGAAGGTAGGTATAGTTTGAACTTATTTTTCCATCCAATTTTAAATTATCAGCAACTTCGGGCGAAAATGAAATTTTCTGGTACCTGATTCCTGCAGCCAGGCTCCAGTCGGTACCGAATACCCTGGTATAATTAAAATCAAACTGAGATTTATTTACGTCATACTGAAACGTCTTTTGTTCGCCGTTGTAAATATTCAACGGCAGGTTCTCTTTTAAGAAACCAAAGTTGAGGTAATTGTTTGCTTTAGGGCCAAATGCCTGCCTGTGTTCGATCAATGTCCTGAAATTTTCTCCTGCAGCGATTTTAACCATGGTACGCGACTTGTCGAGCAACAAATTCCTTACTGTTACATTGGCCAGAATTGCAGCACCGATGTATGTATGATACGACAATCCCAGTTTCACCTGCGTTAAAATGGATTCCTTAACCTTACATAGCAACTCAGCATGCCCATCAGTAGTAGGTTTAAGTTCATAATAAACATTATCGTAATACCGGCTGGAGTATGCTTTTCTGAATCCCTTGTTGATTTGTTTGGCTGAATAGGTATTCCCTGGCTTTATCTGAATCTTATCGAGTAACAAACTCATGCTTGTATTATGAATACCTACGAAATTAATTTCATCAATAACAATGTGTTCAGTTATGGGCAAACGGCCATACGGGCTGTAATCAAGAGGGTACAGTCTATTGAGCGAGTCGGCCAGGTGCTTGAAATACGGATAATACTGCTTCCCCATTTCCTTACCGATCCTCATAATCTCTGCTGTAGCATCAAAACTCCCTGCACTGTATTCACCCACAGGAGGTTCAATTATCAGATTGCAATATTTCTTCTCTTTTACAAGGTCTTCGGCATCGCGGTATTGTGTTATCTGGTAAAACACATCAAGCATATTGTTAAGTTTCGAAATATCAGGCAAACCGGTAAAGAGGTTTACTCCGATTACGATATCTGCTCCCATTTTTTTTATATCCGTGACCGGGAAGTTCCGGATTATTCCACCATCAACCAGTTTTGTCGAATCATAATCAATAGCTGTAAATACACTTGGAATAGCCATACTCGACCGAACCGCGGTAACAATTTCCCCTTTCGAAAGTACAACTGCCTTCCCGTCGGTTAAATCGGTGGCAATGCATTTGAATGGGATATTGAATTTCGAAAAATCCTTAATGTTATAAACGGGAAGAAACAATTCGTTGAGGGTGAGCCAGAGTTCCTCCGACTCAATCAGACCGGTACCAATCTGAGGTTTATAGTCTTTTATCCCAAATTCAACCGAATACTTTCCATATTCGTCTTTTTCATCAATACTTATATCGGAATAATTAGGTTTATTGCTCAATATGGCATCCCAATCCAGGTTATCGGATATTCTTTCGATTTCCTTACCTGAATAACCAATAGCATACAAGCCGCCGATAATACTTCCCATGCTTGTACCGGTCAGATAGTCAATTTTCAGACCTGCACTGTCGATAGCCTGCAATATACCGATATGTGAAATGCCTTTTGCCCCACCGCCGCTTAATACCAAACCAACCTTCGGCCTCTGCGCCAGAACACTACTTACAGTCAACACTGTTATAAAAAAACAAATAAAGATTTTTTTGCGGAACGAGATTGTAATGACCATAATGCCTGACTTTTTATGTTTACGAATATAAATCAAAATTTTACAGTCACAAGTCCGGGAGGTTCATTCAGCCTCTTTTCGGCTGTTTATCCAGGGCGTCGCTCCATGTCAACATGTGAATTGCATGTCCAAACAAAAAACTCTTCCCGATAAACGAAAAGAGTTTTTTTGATGATTTCAGGAAATTAAAAAGAATCTACCAGCTATTGAATACGAATCCGAAACTAATATTCAGGTTCCCGAATGCATCAGCATCCTTGATTTTGAAGGCGTAATCGTACTTTGCATTTAATTTTAAACTTGTTCCTGGCGACACATCAAACAGAAAACCGGCTTCAGGAGTCATAAGGAAATGCCAGTTATCTTCTTCTATTGTCCAGGTACCCATATCCGTATTGCGAAGATCGTACATGGTACCAATTCCAAGCCCTACATAAGGTACAACAGTTCCGGTTCCAATAGTGTAATGTGCATTTATAAGCATGGGAAACAGGTTATCGTAACGATATTGAACTCCGGTTAAGGTTGCATTATTGTTAGTATAACTGTCGTAATCCTTTTTTTCGTAAAACGTGCTCCATGCAAAATTACAGCCTACACTAACCGATTCTGCAACTTCCCTCTGGTATTCAAATGTAAATCCACGCCAGCTTATCTTGTCAACATGGTCTTTAAGACCGCCGGTAGGAATTCCCATGGTATATTGAAGAGAGGTGAAACTCTGGGCTGAAACAATCGGTGAAATAAATACTCCGGCTGCCAGCATAAGGGTTATAATTAATATCTTTTTCATATGCCGTAGTTATTATTTAATTTTTAAATAAGGTGATTGCGTGAATGCCTGGTTGATTCCTTTTACATAACGGTTAGTAAAATCAGCTGAACTGCCTTCGAGAAGACCGTTAACTACAAAAGTCCATGCTGCCCGTGCCTTATCATCAGGACTTAAGTCGTTGGGATCAAGCATGGTAACTATCAAACTGCCGGTTGTATAGCTCGTGGTAACAGGATACGGATAGTACCAACCATACCAGCCACCATAATATCCGCCCCAGTAGCCACCATAATAATAAGTTGTAGTAAGCATATAAGCTACGGGTGCAAGCACAACATCAGGATTTTCATTCTTTCCTACTGCTGTCCATCCATTATTGGTCATATTCACGTTGATCCTGTCAAGCATTGGTTTTGCATAGGTATCTTTTACGAAATTAGGATCACCGCCGCCAACCAGGTCATCATCAATTTTCATTATATTATCCGGCATATAATAGGTTTGTTTTGCTGTAAAGGTGTATGCCGGATCATAGTTTGAATACACAAGGTCCAGATCATCATAGTATTCAGGACCCTCGGGATAGCATTGTGTCAATAAAAACACAATTGCTGTTAAGCTTAAAAGTTTAAGAAATTTCATATTTGTATAGTTTTTTCTGGTTTGTATTTGTTTTTTCATCGCCCTTAACAAAAATTCAATTGTGGGAAGCAAAGTTAAATACAATTATGATTTTTCATCATACGGCTGGCAAAAAAATGAAGCAATACATCAAATATACTTAATAATAAGTATTAAAAACAATAAAGTATTATCTATCTTTGCTTGTCGAAAAACATATCTGCAAATACTGATAAATGCCATTATTAACCAATAAAAAAGTGGTTCCGATGAAAAAGAATATTCTTGTTGCTCTTTGCGTAGTTTTCGCGCTCATAAGCAAAGCACAGACAAACGCCGAAGATTTAAAGTATTTACAGAGCATGTTTGGTATGGAGAAGAAACAGCTTATTGCTGAACGCATGAAGTTAAGCCCGGCCGAATCGGATAAATTCTGGAAACTGTATGATGAATATGAACTTTTCCGCAGTGAAATATCGGATAAGCGTGCTGAAAATGTTAATCAATATGTTAAAAACTATACCGGTATCACCGAAGCTAAAGCAGATGAACTACTTAAGAATACATTTGAAATAAACAAAGAACAGGCGGACCTGTGGCAGAAAACTTACAAGGCCATGTCCAAAGAGCTGTCATCAGTAAAAGCAGGGCAGTTTATATACCTCGAAATGTATATCGAAGCGCTGGGTCGCGAAAAATTATCAGAAATTATCCCGCATATCGGTGACACTGAAACAATTAAAAAGTAGATTTCTATCCTGATCATTCATGTTTAAACAAAAAATAGTTACATCCTCTACCATTCCGGAAACGGTGGCTTCCGGCGTCAGTCAAATTTAATTAATAACAAATTAACAATTAATACCTATGAAAAAAAGTTTCCTTTTTGCTATCTGCCTTATGTTTGCAATAGCGTCGCAAGCCCAATCGAGTAAAGACGAAATTGCTTTGGTGCAAAGTGCTTTCGGAATGACAAAACAACAGATGGTTAAAGATTTTATGAAGCTTACAGAAGCTGAATCAGCCTCCTTCTGGACTATTTATGATGAATACGAAGCCGCCCGTAAGGAAATGGGTAAGAAGCGTATTGCCAATATTTCGGACTATGCCGATAATTACGCAAAACTCAGCGACGAAAAAGCTGCTGAACTGATAAACAAATCATTTGCAATACAGGGAGAATTCGCAAAGCTTCAGCAAAAAACATTCAAGAAATTGTCGAAAGCTCTTTCCCCGATGCGTGCCGCTCAGTTTACCATGTTCGAATCGTATATCGAAACTTCCATCCGCATGGAAATTATGGACGAAGTTCCCCTTATCGGAGAATTTGATATTAAGAAATAATCAGCATTCTGATTGAAATGAAAAACCGGCTTTTGGCCGGTTTTTTTATTGAATAATCGGGTAAAAGTTCCCATTCCCAAATTCCAGAAGCATGACCTGAGATAAAAAATGTAGTTATTAAGGAAAGCTGACATACATCTTCATCTCCGTGTTCCTCCGTGTCCTCTGTGCCTCCGTGGTTTACTTTTGTAAATTGCGCCTAAAACGCTTCCCCGATAAACAGGTAAACATTAACGAAACCTTTGCTCACAGCAACATCAAAACCAATATTAGTATCGGAGTATTTATTAAATTTCATTCGCATACCAATACCACCTGCAGGATACCAATATTTAAACTGTTGGATGTCATATTCCGAAACGGAAGTTACACTTCCAAAAACCACACCCCCGATAAACCCATTGTCGGTGATACCAAAACGATATTCTGTTTCCAGGTCAATCATTGCATTGCTTTTGTAACGGTTTTGCTGAATGCCCCGTGATGCCTGGCCGGGGGTAGGCTCCCACCTTACGGAAGGCAGATCAAGATAAGGAGCCGTTCCGGTTAAAATTGTCCAGTAATACCCCCTTACAGCAAGTATGTTATCTTTCCGGCTATTAAAAAGAGGGAAATACTTCCGTACATCGAGGAACATTGATTGCCAATTGTCAGAACTTCCCAGGTAAGTGGTATTCATACGAAATGTCAAAGCAGCCATAAATCCTTGCTTGGGGTTGGCTGAGTTATGCCTGCTGTCATAAAGCAAAGGTATCAGCAAACCCGATGAAACAGTTTTCTCCTGGTAATAAGGCAGATAAGTTTCGAGTGTATCAAGTTCAGATTGTTCCAATGAAATATTGTAGTAGTGATCCAGGGCGTAGCCGATTCCTGCTGAAAAATCAGGCCAGATTCCCTTCATGCTTTTCTGATGGATACGGAGATGGTCATAATCAATCAAAAATTCGTTCTCATCCTTTGTATCTCCACCCAGCCCCCATGAACTCTGGGGATAATTGTGAATAAAATACTCCCCTGTAAAGTTCCATTTGTTTTGTGGGTACCAGAGAAAAGACTGCACATCGAAACCATATTGCCCGCCAAATCCAATATATGGATAAAAATAGATGGTCGAACGGTTCGTATTTGATTCATCGCCACCCAGCAGGAAAGATGCATTAAATGAAGTAAATGAAGTTTTACCTGATGAAGTTGAGGTCGGGAATAGTGCAAATCGGATTTTCCGGTTATCGCGCTTTTCTTTTGAGTCTTTAATTTTAAACCATTTTACCAGGTAATCAACCATGTCGACAGGTTTAATGCTGTCAGTCTTTTGAACACTAAGTAAGCTGTCAGTTGCAGAAAGCTGACTCATGCTTTCAACCGATTGGGCAGAAAGTGTGGCAAATGCACATAATACAAGAAATACACTGAGGGAAATAGGTTTCATACAATACAGCAAGCAAGTGCAAAAATAACCGTTATTAACGGGAATTCATCCTAAAACGAATACAATTGCAGAAACTACTTAGTAATGATTATAAAATAATGAATCAGAAATCAAATTTCACGAATTTTTCTTGCTTATCCTGAATGAAATGAAAAGGATGAAATACTTGTCATTTATCAGAAAGCCTCCTGAAGGTTAAAATAAATTGCTGTTGCACGATCGGCTCCTAATCCTATATCAACCGTAAGATTGGTGCGGGCCCGTTTATCCAGTTGCATGCGTACTCCTGCTCCTCTTCCAAAGGCAGTGTTATCAAATAAATTCTTTGCATAGTTGCTTGCTGTAGTGGCATTTACATAAAGCACCCCGCCAAAAAGCCCGTTCTTCGAAATAGGGAAACGGTATTCAACCTCATTATACACCATGCTTAATCCCCGGTAACGCCCTTGTATAAATCCCCGGCCTGAGCGGTTATAGGTATCCCAGCCAATGGAAGGCAGAGCCATATATGGAACATTGCCATCCAGGAGAATGGAGCCCCAACTCCAGAAAGCCAATAGATGCCGGGGAGTTTTTTTACTCAATCCCAGGTAATACCTAGCATCATACAGAAGTTGCATGCTTTGCTGCGAATTGGTTCCGATTTTGATATTGTTAAGTAGCGATACGGATGCGTAATACCCTTTGTAACAATTGCTTATATTGTCACGCGTATCGATTAAAAGCGTAATCTTAATCCCGTTGGTGCCATACTGCCTGGGATCGAAATTGTTTTTTACCGAATATGCATAATGGTTGGTGATAAAATAATCAGGACTACCGTAAACAGTATCAAGTCTCTCATCTGCAATGGCGAAATGCTGATCAATCATAATGCCCAAACCAGCGTATATAAAGGAATTGCCCAGTCTGCGTGTACCCTCTTCGTAAAAACGTACAAGTTTAAATTTCATAGGCTCAGCAAGGGTATCTTCCCCAACCAGGTCCATATTATTGGTATAAATATGGATTTTATTGAATTCGGAATTGTTTATACCCAATCCATAAGTAGGTTGAGTAAAAAGCAACAATCTCCAATCGCCCTGAAGAAACCATCTATTTCCGGGCAGGTAAATTTTCGACCTTGCGTTTATGATAAACTGACTTTTAGTGGTTACCTGGAAATTGAGCATACCTGACGACAGATTAGTAGGAGGTTGCCCGAACAAGCGCGAGAAACTTATGGCACCGCCTATCAGAAACCCGTTTGCCGGGGCATATCCTACCACAGGCAATATCGAAAGGTAACTCTTCCCAACTACTAATTCATTTTTAGTCAGCGTATCTATTATATCCCTCCACTTGTTTGTAACATCCTTGAAATCTTTTGATTCAACCTGGCTGAATAACCTTCCATGAACCAACAGAAGTGATAAAAGAAGGATAAAAAAGACAAAATGTTTTCCTGGTACCGGTTTCATTGCATATAAATAATGAAGTGCAAAAAATCTCAATCTTTAAACAAAAAAAACATTTCAAATGTAACACATTTACCAAAAAGAGAGAAGGTGTGAATATTGCGCCATTATAACAAAAACAGTTTTACCTTTGTTATAACCTCACTTATTAAATTATATATTATGGCGACCAAAAAAGAAAATTCCCCTGTAAACGCTAAAGCGGAAAGCAAAATAACGGCTATCACAGAACTTAGTCGTAAAGAGTTTATAACACGTGCAAAGAAACTCTCGAAACAATACCGTGTTACAAGCGATAAAAAGTTTAGATTAAAAGACTTTCCAACAAGTATTGATACTGATTTGGGGAAGGGAGAAAAGCCAGTTGCTCAACATTCCTTACAACTTGGTGTGCAGGAATTGGCCGAAATGCAGGAAAAATTATATGCTCAGGACAAATGGTCGCTTCTTCTGATTTTTCAGGCAATGGATGCAGCCGGTAAGGACGGTGCTATAAAACATGTGATGTCAGGGATAAATCCACAAGGTTGCCATGTTACTTCATTTAAAGCACCAAGTCCTGAAGAACTTGATCATGATTATTTATGGCGTTGCATGAAACAACTCCCCGAAAGAGGCCGTATAGGTATTTTTAACCGTTCCTATTATGAAGAAGTGCTGGTGGTTCGCGTGCATGAGGGCATTTTGAAAGCACAGAAGCTACCCGAAAAACTGCTTACCGAAAACATTTGGGATGAAAGGCTGAACGATATGCGGAATTTCGAATCATACCTGAACCGGAATGGAATTCTGGTTGTAAAATTTTTCCTCAATGTGTCGAAGAAGGAACAAAAAAGACGGTTCATCGAGCGTATCGACAAACCAGAAAAAAACTGGAAATTCAGCGCCGGCGATGTCGAAGAAAGAAAATACTGGAAACAATATATGGTTGCTTATGAAGAAATGATAAAAAAGACAGCAACTGAAAAATCGCCATGGTACGTAGTACCTGCTGACAACAAGCCATATGCGCGTATAGTTGTTGCTTCAGCCATTATTACTGCATTGGATTCGATGAAACTGGCCTATCCGAAGATCAGCGACGAACAGATAGCTGAATTGCAAAGGTTAAAAGTGGAGTTGCTGGCGGAGAAAGGGTAGATTGAAGGCTTGCCTGCTGCAAGCAGGGTTTGAAGGCTTGCCTGCTGCAAGCAGGGTTTGAAATGTTTGAAATGTTTGAAATGTTGGAAGGGTTTGAAGGGTTTCCCTTAAATCACAAATCACAATTCACAAATCACAAACCAAAATCCCCGGCTCCAAAACCCCGGCAAACAGATGAAAATCGTTTTGGGAAATACATTCACTTGTCGCGGCTTTACTGAATCATTTTACATCAATAGTGCCTTGATCAAACGCTTTTATTTATATTTGCACAGCTTAAAAAATAAAATCATCATTGTAAAAACATAACTTAATCTAAAACCATAATCTCCAACACCATGAAAAATTTATTTCAACTGCTTTTAGTTACATCCATCCTTGTTTTTGGCAGCGCAATCAATACCAATGCACAGTCAAATTGTTACGAGGAATACGTTAAAGTTTTTACTGACAGGGGTGCAAGCCAGGTTCCTGACGGCACACATGAAGTTGTTTTCACCGTTCGTGAAGGAAACAAGGCAGATTGTTATATGGGAAAAGTAGAAGTTAAAAACAATCAGATTATCAATACATTGGGTGTGATACTCGAAGATGGTTCGCTCAAAAAAATGGGCGTTAAACTGAATGCCAAATATAATGATGCCAATAATCCGGCCATATTGTACATGGATATAGTAAACGGTATGTCATCAGCATTCCTTTCGGATGACAACAAGCTCATAAATGTTTTCTTTTTAAAACAATTAAATACTAAAGCAAAATCCATTAAACTGGCGCCGGCTGCGGGTTCGCTTTAATTGCTATTGCCTCAATCTCATGTGTTTTTGGCATAAATATGAGAACCATGCACAGAAGGAATTCAAAATTGGATCATAGCTAATGTCTGCTTAAAAACTCAACTATGATGTTAGTGGTTTTAGACTCCGATGCACTGGATCTTAAATTACAGTCACTTTTCTCGGTCAACAAATATTTTGTCACTCTTTGGCTAAAATATAGACTCTTTGATGCAACAAATAAACGTGCATAGCAACCAAATATCGGATGCAAGTATTTTGACAAGAATTGTGTTTTCCGCATGCATATAAAATAGGTCAGCACGATCTATTTTGCTGATTATATGTATACTAAGTATTTTTTCAACAAACCCGAATAAAACCGGCAAGCTTGCTCTCATCATGCAAACGGTTTGCCTGGGCACAAAAAAACCGGGGAGAGATTAGCCCCGGTGCAAGTAGTGTGAAGATTTAACAATATAGGAGAATTACACCTTACCGGCTTTCTTCTCTTTCTTTTCAAGACGTTTTTCCTTTAACGATTTAGCAGCAGGTTTCTTAACCTCTTTATTTTCTTTATCTTTTGACTTTCCCATAACACAAAATTTTATTGGTTAAATGAGTAACAAATATAGACTATTAATTATTGCAACACAAGTGAAAATTTTTTGAAAGCTTTCGGAAATAACTGTTTCCAATTCTTTCGGAATTTCCTTTTAATTGTTTGGAACCTGGCTGATCCTGGTCGAAGCAAAGAGAGTGGTAAAAAAAAGTCTCAAAACACTTATAGCGCTTCATTTTAGAACCTCTGATTTAAAAACTATTCTTGTTATTAAATCACTGTTGTCCGGTTAAATATTACAGATAATCTTGAAATGATTGATATATCTCGTCCGCCTGAGGCGGACTTTTGTCAAAAGGGGGTTGCTTTTTATTCTACCAACATGCTATTTGCTTGCGCAAATAATCTCTGGGACTGTCCCGTTAGGGACAAGATGTTGGTAGAGAGGGAAATAAAAATAATTGAAAGTCCCGTCAGGGACGATACGTATTTTTACCGGACAACAATGTTATTAAATATTAATTCTTTAAGAAATCATTGTAAATTGTAAAATCTATTCATCTGTCGTGTATGTGTATCCTAAATGTATTTAACTTTGAAAGAAAATATTCTACTATGAAAAAGATACAACATTTATTAACTATTAACGCAGCAATTATTTTCATGATCGCTATTGCAGTTTTGGCTCTTGGTATGCGTCGCCTCGATTCTTCACGGGTACAGGACAAACGTACTGCCCTGGAACAGTTTATCAAGGAATCAGCAATGCCTTTCAAAAATCTGAAATCAACGAAAAAAAGTAAACAGGATAAAGCCGATTCACCTGACCTGGCTTCGCTACAGGATTTTTTTATGACCATGGACCCTGCAGAGCAGCGGGTTACCGCCGAACGGCTCCCCAAAGCTTATGAAGAACTTATTGCCATGCAGGCAAAACAATACAAATCAGGTGAATATCAACTGCAATGGACCGGTACCGATGTTGAAATGGGCGGACGTACACGCAGCATTATGTGGGATCCAATGATAAACAACAAGGTATGGGCCGGCAGTGTAACCGGCGGATTGTGGTACAATGACGACATCACTTCCGAAACCACATCGTGGCAGCCGGTAAATGATTTGTGGGATAACCTCGTCATCAGCAGTATAACGTATGATCCCAACAATCCGCTTAGTATGTATGTCGGCACCGGCGAAGCTCAAACGGCACTTATTACTTACCGCGAATCAAGCGGAAGGGGAGTGGGAATATGGAAAACCTCCGATGGAGGTCAGAACTGGACTTTGCTGCCATCAACATCACAATTTTCCTATGTAACTAAAGTAGTTGTCCGCAACGAAAGCGGCAACAGTGTTATTTATGCAGGAGTTGTGTCAGGATATTATCATGGAATTCAGCAAAGCCAGCCAACGGATGGGCTGTATCGTTCAGCTGATGGCGGGGCGACCTGGCAACAGGTTTTACCGGATATAAGCGGGTATTCTGTTCCTTATCCACCCAGCGATGTTACTTTGGGAGCTGATGGCCGTATTTATGTAGGAACTATGCAAAACACTGCAGGTAAAGGCGGTGGAGTAGTATTGTATTCGGATAATGGTACTCCGGGAACATGGACAAAATTTGAAAATGTAGCAACACTCATTCAATCTGGCTCTGATATGCCTTTGCCCGGCAGGGTTGTGATAGCTACTGCGGCATCCGATGCCAACATTGTATATGCCGCCTTTTCTGCCGGAGTGAAAAATGCCGGCGAGCAACCCGTTTACAAGGGGAAATATATTTACAGGTCTGACAACAAAGGCGGTACCTGGAATGCAGTCAGTCTGCCCGGAGGCAATCCCGATTGGGCGAATCTGGCCTGGCATGCCATGGTTATAAGCGTTGATCCGGCTAATCCCGACCTGGTATATGCCGGTGGTCTTGATCAATGGCGTACCACCAATGCCGGGGCTACATGGTCTCTTCTTTCGGACTGGGCATTGATGTATTATGGAGGAGGAGACGAATATCTCCATGCCGATCAACATTGTGTCGTTTACAAGCCAGGTACTTCAAACGTGATACTTTTCGGTACTGATGGAGGCGTTTTTTATACTGCCAATGGCAATGCAGCTAAACCGGTTTTTAAACAGAAAAACAAAAATTTCAACAGCCTGCAGTTCTATTCGGGTGCAATACACCCAGGGGCAGGGCAGAATAAATTTATGGGCGGCCTTCAGGATAACGGCTCTCTGTTATACGAGGGTGATCCTATCAGTATTTACAGCATGATTTCGGGTGGCGACGGGGCTTACTGTTTCTGGGACAAGGAAACCCCTTTGGTTTATTTTACTTCAATCTATTACAATTGGTATTATATGTTTTATGATGGCAACAAGGTAAATGAAACCGGTTATTACAGAAGTGGCGTATTTATTAATCCCGCCGATTACTATAGCTGGGGAAATACACTCTATGCCAATGCTGTCGATTTCTGGGGAGGCAGCGCTGACTCATTGTTAGTTATTGATAATATTCCTGCGAATACCGATATGTATTTCCTTGAGGCAGGAACAGGAAGCAACAGTTATTTTTCGCATGTTAAAGTATCTCCGTTGAGTATCGGCTATTTCCCGAACTTATTCCTGGGTACTGTTTCAGGTAAACTGTATAAAAATACAGGTGCGTATTCAGTTCCTTCCACAACTGAAATCGGTAGCCCGTTATTTCCCGCCGGTAATATTTCCTGTGTTGATGTGGGCGGTTCGGAAGATACGCTCCTGGTTACGTTCAGCAATTATGGTGTTTCTTCCATCTGGCAAACATACGATGGCGGGCAGCAGTGGAGAGAAGTGGAAGGCAACCTGCCCGATATGCCTGTACGCTGGGCAATCTATCATCCGCATAATACAAAACAGGCACTGATAGCTACCGAATTAGGCGTTTGGTCAACCAATAATCTTAATGAAACCAATGTTGTCTGGACTCCGCAAACCGAAGGTATGGCTAATGTACGCGTGGATATGCTTACTTTACGCACCTCGGATAATACCGTGCTGGCAGCATCGCATGGGAGGGGATTATTTACCTGTACTTTCCCGCTCGATCTCAATACTTCAACCGCTGAATTACCGGAAGCGAAAAATCCTTTTACGGTATTTGTTTCCTCATCCGGAATTGAGATTCATTCAACGTCTGCACAACAATCAGAATTTTCAATTTATGCCATGTCGGGCAGCGAAGTTATGACCGGTAAACTAACAAAAGGCAATTCGCACAAGACTATTAATATTGACGAATTATCGCGCGGAGTTTACCTGTTGAAAATACAGGCAGGAAATCGGAAGTTGGTGAAGAGGGTGGTGTTGTAGGCAATAATTTCTGAAAAATTATTTCTTCCCCAGCACCTCCATCGCTTTCATAAACGCCTTATCCGTCCGCAGGAAAATGGGGTAAAATCCTTTTGAATCATAAAGGTTGCGGGCAATATAGCTTTTCATCAGGTCAGCGATTTGTTGTTGCGAAGCTATTGTTTCGGCAGGAGGGTATTTAATTCCGTTCTTTTCGGCATAAGCCACATACTCAGTAAACAAACTGCCGCTAACATTAAACATTTTATCGAATTGCTTTGCATCCGTATAGGATTTCATTGCGGCGCGGTTGCGGTCGGTATAATCAAAGGCAAATTGGTATAATATCCCTTTATTTACCGATTCGTTGTAGAATTTCAATGCGGCATTGCGTTCGACAGGGATAAAAATATCAGGCATAATGCCTCCTCCGCCATATACTGTTCTTCCTCCCGGGGTTTTATATTTAAGTGAATCGTTCAGTTTAACGCTGTCAGCACTTTCGAGTTCCCCATCCTGCATACGGTGGTAATATTCCATGTAATAGTCTTCGGCTCCTTTGCTGTATGGTTTCTGAATACTGCGGCCGGTAGGGGTATAATAGCGTGCAACAGTGAGCCTAAGTGCCGAACCGTCACTCAGGCTTACCTGTTCCTGAACAAGTCCTTTTCCAAACGAACGGCGGCCTATAATAGTACCCCGGTCATTGTCCTGAATTGCTCCCGAAACTATTTCACTTGCCGATGCCGATCCTTCATCAATCAATACTACAACCGGTAAGTTGTCCCACACTCCTTCTGAAGTGGAATTTGCAACCTGTTTTGGCCGGTGAAGGCCTTGGGTATAAACGATTAACTTATTATCGGGTAAAAATTCATCGGCCACAGAAATAGCTTCCTGAAGGTATCCGCCCGAATTGCCTCTGAGGTCGAGTATAAGTTTACGAACGCCATTTTCCTTAAATTCAATAAGTGCTTCGTGAAGTTCATCTCCCGTAGTAGCGCTGAATTTACTGATTTTTACATATCCGGTTTCCGCGTTTACAGCATAGGATATATCGATGCTCCAGGTAGGGATCACATCGCGGGTGATGGTGAAATCAATAAGTTTTTTTAATCCTTTCCTGAAAATACCAACCTTTACTTTAGTTCCTTTCGGACCTTTCAGCAATTTCATGACTTTTTCATTCTCAATCTTAATGCCGGCTATATTTTTGCCTTCAACTTTAACAATGCGGTCGCCTGCCAGTAACCCGACTTTTTCCGAAGGACCGCCGGGGATTGTATTTATTACCATTACGGTATCACGTTCAATCTTAAACTGTACTCCGATTCCTTCGAAATTGCCCATTAACGGATCGTTTGCATCAGCAAATTCCGATGCGGGAATATATACCGAATGTGGATCGAGGCTCTGCAGCATTCCGGTTATGGCTTCGTCATTTAATTTTTTCGTATCAACGCTGTCAACGTAATTTCTGTCGATGAAACCGATTAATTCGGTAAGCGTGCTTTTCAGATGTGCTCCTCTCAATAATGCATGATTTTGCACGAACGAACTGCGCATCAGGTAATATCCAGTAAGTATTCCGACTATAAGCACCATTGCAAAGGCTATGGGCAGGTATATATAAAGGCTTCGGTTATTTTTCATTTAAGCTTTTTGAGTATCGAAAGTTATTGATTTTGGAAGCAATCGGCAAAAGTACAAAGTTTGGAAACGCGGAAGGCAGAGCTGTTTGAATTCAGGTTCAGGGTTCAGAAGTACGATCGATACTATGCGATGTTTGATCTATGATGCGAGACGTTTGATATTTGATGGGCGATCCATCTGACATCCAACACCCAACATCATTACTTCCCATACTTGGCAGCTGCTTCCTTCATGGTGTAATCCGACCACATCAGGAACATATGTTCAACTTTTTCACGGCTGTAAGCTTTATCCTGCTCAAGGTACCAACTATCCTGTGTATGAATTACATTGCCTTTTTCATCGAGAATTACAAATACCGGAAATCCGAATCGCTGCGGGTAACCAAGCGTTGCCAGTAATTCGTTATTTTCATTCTCCTTGCTGTAATTCACCTTCACTAATTCGTAATTAGCATGGATAAGGCTGTCGAGTTTCTGATCTTCAGTCACCATTCTATGAAATTTAATACACCAGGGGCACCAGTTACCACCAATCTGAAGAAAAACATGTTTCCCGCCGGCAGCGGCTTTTGCAACTGCAGCATTAACTTCGGCTTTCGCATCAGCTTCCGGTTTATAAATAGTTACTGGCTGTTGTGCTGATAATCCGGCACTGAGCAAGCATCCGAGGCACATTAGTACCAAAAATAGTTTCATAATTCTATTGTTTGCTGGTTTTATCAATGTATAGATATAACAGATTTTGTTTGCAAATGTAATTCCCGTAACGCTGCTTTCATGTTAAAATTTCACAAATGCAAAGGTAATAACTCCTGCCAGGTAAAAAGGCTCATAAGCTTTTTCTAATTTTGTCATTCCAAGGCTTACTTTTTATTTATAAGTGAAATACCATGAATTTCGTTATTGATGCAGGGAATACGCTTACCAAACTGGCTTTGTTCCAGGGAAGGGAGATGGTTGCATTTGTAAGTTTTGCCGGTATTGATGTTATGCAAATCAGGCAGTTTTGTGAGGGTAATGCACCTATCAAAAGCGTTATTGTTTCAGCAGTAAAGGAATATCCTTCCGAAGTGGATAGTTTTCTCCGCAAAAGCTACCAAACGTTTTTTTTTAACCATCAAACAGCTGTACCTGTTATAAATAAGTACAGTTCTCCCGAAACACTGGGCAAGGATAGGCTGGCAGGGGTGGTAGGAGCCCGGTACCTTATTCCAGATAGCGATATTCTTGTTATTGATTCAGGAACGGCTATAACTTACGATCTGATAACCGCGGAAGGGGAGTATTTGGGTGGAGGTATTTCACCGGGTTTATCAATGCGTTATAAAGCATTGCACACTTTTACAAACCGTTTACCGTTACTCGATTATTATGATGATGCTCAACTGATCGGTGATGATACTTCATCAGGTATTCATTCGGGAGTGCTGAATGGTGCACTTGCCGAAATGGAAGGAATTATTAAGGGCTACCAGGTACTATATCCCGGACTCAAAATAATTCTGACCGGCGGAGACCATAATTATTTTGATAAAAGATTAAAAATTAAGACCTTTGCGGCCCCCAATCTGGTGCTGGAGGGTTTAAACCTAATACTCGATTTCAACATTGAAACACTTTAAAATTATTCACAAACTTACACTGGCTGTAGTTTTACTTCTACCTGCTTTTATCGCAACAGCACAGGTTAAGATTTCGTCTCCGTATTCGCTTTATGGGATTGGTAATTTATATGGTGTAAGCAGCCAGATGAATATGGCTATTGGTGGTGCTGCCACGGCATTCAGCAGCCCTTACTTTATCAACCCGGCCAATCCGGCTTCGTATATGGCATTCGATACCAACAGTTTTGTATTCGACGGGGCTTTCAACCTTCGGTCGGGCACACTCAAAACTACCACAGAATCGCAAAAAACCAGGTTTGGTACCTTGTCGAACCTCTATTTCGGTTTTCCGGTTACCAAATGGTGGCGGACAAGCCTCGGGATCATGCCCTTTTCACAGGTAGGTTTCGAGATGCAAAATAGCCAGTTTGTGAAAGATGTAGGGAATTCGGTTTTCACTTACAGCGGTAGCGGCGGACTTAATAAAGCATATTTCGGCAATGCATTTTCTCCGGTAAAAAACCTTTCTGTAGGCGTAAACATGTCTTATATCTTTGGAAATATAATTAAGCAAAGGACAGTTACATTCCCTGATTCTGGAGCCTTTGCCAACACCATGATAAAAAGTACCGCCAGGTTAAATAAAGTTAATTTTGATGCCGGGCTTATGTACCGTAAGAATTTTAAAGAAGGTAAATTCATGCAGATTGGCCTTACCTATACTCCGGTGCAAACCATTAATGGATTCGCCGAAAAGATTTCCTATTCTTATTCTTACGATTATTCCACAAATATCGAGGAGATTAAGGACACAGTAAGTTATGAGGCCGGAGATAATGGTGAAGTTATATTGCCAACAGCTATCGGAGGTGGTTTTATGATAGGTAGCACCAACAGATGGTTTGCTACTGCCGATGTTAACTGGCAGAAATGGAGTGAGTTCCGCTACCTGGGCAATAATCCGAAATTGCAAAATAACCTGCGGCTTTCGCTGGGTGGTCAGTACAGGCCTTCAGCAGTAGATATAGGGAAGTATTACGAACGCATAAATTACAGGGCCGGTTTCAGGTTTGAGCAGAGTTACCTCGAGATTTATGATACCAGGCTCAACGATTTTGGCATAAGTTTTGGTGTAGGACTACCTATGAAGAAGTCGAGATCCACTGTAAATATTGCCGTTGAAGTTGGAACTCAGGGAACAACCGAGAACGGACTTATAAAGGAAAACTATGTGAGGTTCACCGTGGGTACTTCCCTGCAGGAAAGATGGTTCCTGAAACGACGCTATAATTAGTCGCTCATTATGAATGATTTATCCCTAAAAGAGTGAAATAAGTCAGACTAAAAAAGGTTATAGTAAAATTTGATCGACAAAACCTCACCCTCACCCTTAACCTTAACCTTAACCTTAACCTAACCCTTAACCTTAACCTTAACCTCAACCTCTACCTCACCCTTAACCTCAACCTCAACCTCAACCTCAACCTGATTTAAATAGAATTTCATAAAAGTCAACAACAATAAAATGAAAAAGTTAAGCATTCTACTGGTACTTACCGCTGTCGTTACGATAGCAACCAGCCAGGTTTCGGCCCAGAAAACAATGAATAAATACGGAGAAGACAGTGTTTCGTGTATTACTCACACATCATTATACCGCGAATTTTACAAACAGAAAAACTATGCAGATGCCTTACCGCATTGGAGATGGGTTTTCTTCAACTGCCCGCTTGCCAGCCAGAATGTGTATATTGATGGTGCCAAGATGATGGGTGTGAAAATAAATGAAGCAAAAGATCCGGATGCCCGCAATGCATACATAGATACCCTGATGATGGTGTTCGAAAACCGTGTAAAGTATTTTGGCGATTCACCTACAAGCAGAGAAGGCATGGTTTGGGGCAGGCAAGCTGTCGAACTCGAAAATTTCCGTCCTTCCGATACGATGAGAGTGTATGAGTATTTGCGAAAATCAGTCGAAAGAGAAGGCCTGAACAGTGACCCTTTTATCGTTTCCAGGTATTTTATCAATGTAAGCAACCAAGTAGCCAACAAGCGGTTTCCAGCTGATACCATTGCAGAAGTGTACGACAGGCTCAGCGACATGGTTGACCAGAAGATGGAAATGATTAAAGGCGATCAGGAAGAAGAAACCAAATGGACAGAAGTCAGAACACTTGTCGAAACCCGTTTCGAACCTTACGCAACCTGCGACGAAATTGAAAGAATTTACACGCGCAAGTTCAACAAGACGCCTGATGACACAACTCTTCTAAAAAAAATAACCCGTCTGCTTGATAAAAAAGATTGTACTGACAGGCCACTTTTCTTCCTTGCAACGGAAAACCTTCATAAAGCAAAACCTACCGGGCAGTCGGCCTACCTGATGGGTAAATTAAGCCTCGTGAAAGGCGATCTGCTCAAAGCAGAAAGCTATTTGATTGAAGCAATTCCCAACCTCGATGATGTGCTTAAAGCAAAAGCCTGTTACTACCTGGCTAAAATCAGTTACGATCAGAAAAGATATAGCGAAGCCCGTTCGTATGCACTCAAATCGCTTGCTATTAATCCGAACGATGGGAAATGCTACATGATTATCGGGAATATGTATGCCGCAAGTGCTGCAGCATGCGGAACTGACGAAATAGGAACCCGCGCCGGTTACTGGGCTGCCGTTGATAAATTTATTAAGGCCCGTAGTGTTGACCCATCTGTAACTGACGAGGCTAATCAGAGTATTGCGTTGTACTCATCATATTTCCCAACCCGTGAACGTTTATTTTTTAATGATGTTAAAGAAGGCAGCAGTTACAACGTAGGTTGCTGGATTGGGGAATCCACCATCGTTCGCGCATCAAAATAACATTCACATAAGAAATTATGAGCAGGATTTTATCTGCGGCAAAAAAACACAGAATTTATTACAGCATTGTTGTCCTGCTTTTGGCAACAATGCTTTTTTCATGCGAAAACGATATGATGGCCGTCGTGAAATTGTCCTCTAAAGATTCAATTCCGGATGTTGCTGTTTATAATGTGCATGTAAAGGAAAGTGAAAAGGGCATAATGACCCTCGAACTCACAGCGCCCCGCATGATTTCTTTTCAGACACGCGATGCTTACACCGAGTTTCCTGATGGCCTCAGGATCATTTTCTTCGATTCGGTGATGCAACCCAAAAGCGAACTTACCGCCAATTACGGCATCAGCTGGGATAGCAGGCGAACCATGCATGCCCGGGGAAATGTGATCATAAAAAATTTCGAGAAACATGAGCAGCTTAACACCGAAAGCCTGCTTTACGACAAAAACAAACGGAAAGTCTCGACTGAGGAATTTGTTAAGATTACACAACCTGATAAAATCATTACAGGAAGAGGTATGGAATCGGATGAGCTTTTTGGTAACTGGTCTATTCGTAATGTATCGGGAACCATATATGTGGATGAGAATAAATAATCAGGAAGGGAGCTTTACCTTTGGTGGCGTAAAAACAAATACTGCAGTTTCTGCCATTTTTAAAAATTATAGTATATTGAATGAAATTTTAAGCCTTGAAATCAGCGGCCCGATAATTTTCTTACTCGCAGTCCCGCATTCATACTTAATTTTCATAGTATAACATTCGCAAAAACAAATGAATAATTATTTGATTATAGCCTTTACCCTTGCTCTTTCCGCATTTTTCTCGGGAATGGAAATAGCATTTGTAAGCTCTAACAAACTGCGTATCGAACTCGAAAAGGGTAAAGGGCTGCTTTCGGCCAGGTTGGTTTCAGGGTTTATTCATCACCCATCGCGCTTTATCGGTGCTATGCTTGTAGGAAACAATATTGCCCTGGTCATATATGGTATTGCTGCTGCTGCCATACTGGAGCCATTTTTAAAGCAATTGCTGCCGGTACAATTAATTTCTGAGGGCCTGATACTTGCTCTTCAAACCATAGTGTCAACACTGCTTATTCTGATAACTGCTGAATTTTTGCCGAAAATCCTTTTCAGGCTTAACCCCAATGGGTTGCTCAATTTTTTTGCAGTACCCGTTTATGTGATATACATGGTGCTGTACCCATTCATGTATTTCTTTCTTGGTTTGGCCGAACTTATTCTCAGGTATGTTTTTGGTATAAAATCAGGGAGGGTGCTGTACCAGTTTTCGTCAGTCGATTTCGATGAGTACATCCGTGATTTTTATAATCCTGCTGCTGCACAGGTTGATGAGTCGAGTGAAATGCAGATGATTCAGAATGTACGTGACTTCCATTCAACTAAAGTTCGCGAATGTATGGTGCCGCGAAACGAAATTGTTGCCGCTGATGATTCAATTACCAATACTGAAATACGGGAATTATTCATCGAATCGCAACATTCAAAAATTCCGGTGTATAAGCAAAGTATCGACAACCTTACAGGTTATATACATTTGTTCGACTTGTTTGGCAAGAAAGGGGATGTAAAATCTGTTATCAGGCCGGTTATGATAATCCCTGAAACTATCGCAGCAAGTGAAGCTCTCAATATGATGATTGGGCAGCGAAAAAGTGTCGCGGTTGTTGTAGATGAATTCGGAGGTACCGCCGGTATGGTAACAGTCGAAGACCTTATAGAAGAAATCTTTGGCGAAATAGAAGATGAGTTTGATGTGGATGAATTGATGGTTAAGCAAAACAGCGAAAATGAGTACATCCTTGCCGGTCGGCTCGAAATCGATTACCTCAACCAGGAATATGCATTAAATCTCCCGCAATCGGATGAATATGAAACCCTTGCCGGGCTCATCCTGAATTACCATCAAAGCATACCGCAAATCCGGGAGGAGATAGTAATAAACCGGTTTACGTTTACTATTCTCGAAGCTTCCGGCAGCAGAGTTGATAAAGTCCTGTTAAAGATCGGACAATAAAAGCACCGGATTTTGATATTGATTACCGGCTCATTTACAGTTGAATAGCGCGCAAGAGTAAGCTTGTATAGAAAGTTTCATTATTAACGTCTTCCATTTTTAACCTTGGGTTTTACGAATGAAAAAATAATTTTTCCAAGTGGGGAATTATTGTAAATTTGCACCTCTTTTCACGTAAACTATTAAATTACATTCAAATGGCAATTATCGGCGAAATACGAAAACGTTACTGGTTACTTGTAGCTATTATTGGTGTTGCACTTCTACTTTTTGTGCTCAGCGATTTCCAGCGCAAACAAACAAAACAATCCAATACTATTGGTACTGTTGCAGGTGAAAAAATCGCAATTACTGAATTCAACAAGAGAGTTGACGAAAACACTGAGATACAGAAGGCTAACAGCCAGAAGGAAAATCTCACTGCAGAAGAAAACTACCAGATACGCCAGCAAACCTGGCAGCAGGTTGTAAATGAAATTGTAATGAACAAGCAATACGATATGCTTGGGATTTCAGTTTCAGTTGAAGAGCTCGATGATCTTATCCGGGGTAAAAATCCTCATCAGTACATAGTCTCAAGTTTTACCGATCCGAAAACCGGCCAATATGACCAGAAAGCTGTAAATAACTTCCTGCAGAACCTCGATAACCCCGAGATGGTGGCACCCGAAATGAAACAACGTTACCTGCTGATGGAAAAAGCAATTAAAACCGACAGGCAATCCACAAAATACAACAACCTGATTACAAAAGGATTTTATGTTCCTACTGCATTTGCAAAACGAAACTTCACCGAGTCGAACGCAATGGCACAGGTTCGCATAACTGGTGTGCGTTATCAAACAGTGTCCGACAGCCTTGTAAAAGTTACAGATGCCGATTACGAAAAGTATTACAACGAGTACAAGTTTAAATACAAACAGGATAATCCAATCCGTGATCTCGAATTTGTGATGTTCGAGCCTAGACTTTCGGATGAAGATGTAACTCTTTTAAAAAGCAACATACAGAAAGCATATAACGAATTTTTAGTTGCCACTGATGTAGCAGGTTTTGTTAATTCCACTTCGGATAACCGTTACGACAGCAGCTGGCGCAAACGTGGCAGTTTCCCCCCTGTAATCGATTCGATGCTTTTCAATGCACCGGTCGGTCAGGTTTTCGAACCACTTGAAGATAATGGCATGTACCGTATCTTTAAAGTAGTCGATCGTCAGACTCAACCCGATTCGCTGAAGGCAAGCCATATACTTGTTTCCTATGCAGGCACTCCTGTTCAGACCGCTACCCGTACACGCGAAGCAGCCGAAAAAAGGGCCGACAGTATTTTGAACGTAGTAAAGAAGACTCCTGCACTTTTTGATATTCTCGCTGCTACTATGAGTGACGACGAAGTTGCCGCAAAGAAAAGTGGCGATCTTGGCTGGTTTGCTGACGGTGCTATGGTAGCTGAGTTTAATGAGGCAGTTATAAATGGATCAATCGGTGATATAAAAAAGGTTGAAACCCAGTTTGGCTATCATATAATAAAGGTTGTCGGGAAAAAAGATCCTTCAACAAAAATAAAAGTGGCCAGTGTTGATTTCCTCATGGAACCAGGTTCCAAAACCATAGAAGCCCTTTATAACGAAGCCAGCAATTTTGCTGCGGCTAACAATACTCTCGAGAAATTTGAAAAAGCAGTAACAGAAAAAGGATTGAACCTCCGCAAGGCTGACAGACTTTCGCAAAACGACAATACTGTACCTGGTCTGAAAACGGCTCGTGAAGTTGTACGCTGGGCGTTTAACGAGGAAACTGAAAAAGGTGCTGTTTCAAATGTATTCGATATCGAAGGCACATATGTGGTAGCAGCGCTGAAAAATAAAGTTGAAAAAGGAATTGTCCCTCTCGAAGTTCTTAAAGAATCGATCACGCCACTTGTTGTTCGTGAGAAAAAGGCCGAATTCCTGATGAAAAAGGTGAACAACCAGTTTGCAAAACTTAAGGACGTAAATGCTCTTATACAGGAGTTCCCAAATATCAGGATCGATACTGTGGATGTTTCTTTCGCAAGTGCCAATATTCCTAACTATGGTCATGAAGCAAAGTTAACCGGACAAATATTCGCTGCTAAAGTCGGCCAGGTAACCGGGCCGGTTCAAGGGGATCAGGGTGTGTATGTTTTTATTCTCGATCAGATGAAAGAAGCTCCTGCAACTACCGATTTTACCAACCAGAAAAAACAGATGGAAATGTATTTCCAGGGACGTGCCGGAATGCTGTCGAACATTCTGCAGGAGAAAGCCGAAATTAAAGATGACAGGTTGATTTTCTATTAAAAGATATATTATATGCCGGAAAGCCGCTTCAGAGAATGGAGCGGCTTTTTTTATGCCCGGCATGATCAGAAGAAACCCTTTGAACAGAGCAAAGTCAGAAAAGCATATGGGTTCTTTTATGAAAGAGGAAATTCAGGGAATAATAACAAATACAGTTGAATACTACTCGCAGGTATTATTCGGTACATTTGAAGGCACTTATAATTTAAGAGAGTTATTCCCTAATTGATGTTCTCGTTTGCTCAAGAATATTTTTCACTTTAAACACACTTTTGGAGTTTTGAATTTTGCTTATTGAAGCAGTTTATAGGTTCTGTTGCAACTCCTGTTTACACCAGTTGCAGCCTGTTCGAATCCTGTTTAATGAAAATAAACAGCAGTATGGTGAATGCCCATAGCGACGATCCTCCATAACTAAAAAAAGGCAAAGGGATACCGATTACCGGCATTATACCTATGGTCATCCCGATATTAACAAAAAAATGGAAAAACAAAATAGAGGCCACGCCGTATCCGTATATACGGCTGAAATCCGAGCGTTGTCGCTCGGCCATCAGAATTATTCGTACGCATAAAGCGAGGTATAGTAACACCACAATAAATGAGCCTACGAACCCCCATTCTTCGCCGACTGTACAAAAAATAAAATCAGTGCTTTGCTCAGGCACAAAGTTAAATTTTGTCTGTGTTCCGTTAAGGAAACCTTTGCCCCAGAATCCTCCTGAACCAATAGCAATTTTCGACTGGTTAACATTATACCCGGCGCCTTTAAGGTCAATTTGTTTCCCCAGCAGCACATTGATACGTGTTTTCTGATGTGGCTCCAGTATATTTTCGAAAGCATAATCAACACTCAGGATAAATAGAGAGGCTACAATAAAAATTCCAATTACAGTAAGTAAATTCCGCAGGGTACGCCGGATAAAAAAGATGAAACCTGCCAGAAGTACTCCTATTACAGCAATTACAATATATTGGTTAAAAAGGAGTGCCATGATAGTAAGTATAACCACCGCCACACCCAGTAGGAGAATGCTTCCCGGCATTCCCTGCCTGTAAAGTACAAGCGCAAGCGATGCATACACTATGGCCGATCCGGTGTCATTCTGAAGCAGGATAAGCACAGCAGGCACCGCAATAATAAGTAACGGAATTATCTGCGATTTTCTCTTTCGGGAGTCAAAATCGAGGGCACTCAGGAAATGAGCCAGGGCCAGGTTTGTGGCAAATTTGGCAAATTCAGCAGGCTGAAGTGCAAATCCACCCACCTGGAACCACGATTTGGAACCAGCTATCTCCTTCCCGAAAAACAACACTATTACCAGCAGCAGTATTGTACCAATATAAATCGGATAGGCAAAAGCGTTAAAGAATTTGGCATCGGTAAGTATAACCATTGCCGCTATTACCAGCGAAGTTACAATCCAAAGCATCTGTTTGCCGTACGATTGCGATAAGTCGAATATGCTTCCGTGTTCTTCGTTGTACACGGCGGCATAAATACTGATCCAGCCCATCAGTACCAGCGTGAGATATAACAGCACCAATGTGCGGTCAATATAACGGAATAATCCTTTTTGCTCTTTCAATTATACAATAGGTTAGCATTAATCATACGGTCTTCAATTTCCTTGCGTTTCACTTTTCGGGTAATATACTTTTCAATCATCAGCGAAGCTATAGGTGCGGCCCAGGTTGAACCATAACCTGCTTCTTCAACAATAACACAGATTGCAATACTTGGATTTTCAACAGGCGCAAAAGCAATAAAATTTGAATTGTCCTTGCCGCTTGAAGTCTGGGCTGTACCAGTCTTTCCTGCCATGGTTATACTATCAATCTTGTAAGCCCTGGCGGTTCCGTGTGCTCCGGCAAAAACTTCCATCATTCCCTGGATTACAACATCAATATATTCAGGATCAATTGTGGTAACATTTTTTTGTGAGGAAAACCTGGTCTTGTTTTTTTCGTTTCCGATTCCTCTTACTACATGCGGAGGATAAAAATATCCCCGGTTTGCAACCATGGCTGCATAATTCACCAGTTGCAGAGGTGTGGTAAGTACTTCACCCTGGCCAATGGATAATGAACGTATTGTCATAGCATTCCAGTGGTCTTTGCCATAAATTTTATCGAATACTTCGGATGGGGGGAGATTCCCTTTCAGTTCGAAAGCCAGGTCAGTATTTAGTGTACGCCCGAATCCCATGCTCATCAAATGCATGCGCCATACATCATAACGTTCTTTCGTAGTTTCATAATGCTGGTCGTTCATGATAGCACGAAATACCTGCCAGTGAAAAGGATTACACGACTGCTGTATAGCCATGTATACATCGAGTGGTGAAACGTGGCTGTGGGTACATTTAATAGGGGAGGAACCTTTGCCCTGGCAGCTAAAGCGGGTTGTTTTTGTAATTACGCCCATTTGAAGCCCTACCATATCGTTGGCCATTTTAAACGTGGAACCCGGAGGATATTGCCCCATAATGGCCCGGTTGTATAATGGCTTGATCGGATCTTCATTCAGCGCATTATAATTTTTACCCCTCACTCTTCCAACCAGCAGGTTAGGATCATAACCCGGGCTCGAAAGGAAACAAAGGATTTCTCCGGTTTTAGGATCAATAGCAACCACGCTGCCGCGTTTGTTAGCCATAAGTTTTTCGCCATATTCCTGCAGATCAGCATCTATGCCGGTATAGAGGTCGCTGCCCATCACCGAAGATGTATCGTAGCGGCCATTCTCGAAACTTCCCACATCCCGGTTAAAAACATCAACCATACGGATCTTTAACCCTTTTACACCACGAAGTTCTTTCTCGTAGGCGCGTTCAATTCCACTGATGCCAATATAGTCACCTTGTTTGTAATACTCGTGCTTTTCAACCTGTGCCGGCGTTACCTCACCAATATAACCTAAAAGGTGAGCGCCTATCGACATAGGGTATTTCCGAAGTGTACGTGGTTGTACAAAGAATCCTCTGAACCGGTAAAGTTTCTCTTCAATATAACCATAGGTTTCCTTGGAAATCTGCTTTTCGAATGCCGATGCCAGCATGGGCGAATAATCCCTGGCTTTTTTCATCCGCTCCTGGAATCCTTCAGGAGAGATATCGAGTAAATGGCATAATTCGGCAGTATCTACATCTTTAACCTGCCGAGGTATTACCATCAGGTCATATACAGCCTCGTTGTAAACCAACAACTTCCCGTTACGGTCGTAAATAAGGCCGCGGGCCGGAAATTGTGTAACATAACGGAGAACATTATTGTTTGCCGAAAGCGTATAGCTCCTGTCAATAACCTGTATGTAAAATAATCGTATAATATATATGAAACCAACGAATAGAAATGTACTGATAATCACTATTTTACGATCGGCATAAATACGGCTGGCCATTGAAATATTTCAGTTGCGGGATGAATGGGGATAGTTGAATGTTGATGATACAAAAATACAGAATACAGCATACAAATATTGCAATCGTTAAATATTTAATTCAGCCTCAGAAAGAAAAAACCTGCTGATGGATTTTTGCTTCGTCAGGTGGTAATGTGTTTGGACAAACAAAGATTTTATATTTAATCGGGATAAATCTCCACATTCTAAAACCCAAGTCCAAAATTCCAAATCTCAAAACTTGGGCTCTGTATAAAATCTTTTTTAGACTTTATAAGATTCAACAATCTAAACCATTTAATGTATAACCAAAACTAGTTTCCGGAATCTTTCATCCTGCTGATAAGGTTTAAATTCGGAATCTGATTTTAATCTTATTATATCCTTAAAACCCAGATCAAAAGCTTGTTTCAGGTTATTGAACAGTACATCGGGCTGATGGTTAATTGCCGCAACTTTTGCTGCAAGGTAGCGATGTTCAGGATTAGATGGATCGACGAGCCGGTATATTTCGATATATTTTGCTGCAGCAGCCAGGTCGTTTTGCTTTAGAGCGCCCGTTGAGTACATGTAACAATTCAGGCTCAGGTAACCCAGAACTCTTTTATAAACCGATGTCATTTCAGGCTTTACAGATTTTTCTGCAGGTGATCGTAGTTTAGAAGTTTCAGTTTTCCACCATTCGATACTTTTCAGCGGTATTTCGGGAGCATATTTACGCTGAAGTTCTTGTTCCGTTGCCAGCATTTGCTTTTGCTTTTCATGATATGCAACTACTTCTTTATCAGCAGACAGCCTCGTAATTTCTGCCTGCAAAGGTGTTATGTCGGTAAGTCCCTGGAGGTAGTGCAACATTTTAATGTATATTTCCTGTAGGTTGACAGGTTTCACTTCTGTTAAAGCAGAACCTGCTTCTTTGTCATTTTTTTCTATAAAAGAGTTAATTTCGTTCCTGTCAGCCGGAATGGCATTTTGCCGCATGGCATCAAATCTCAACCAGGTAAAAATATCCGGAATTATTTCTTTTGGCGGCCATTGGTGAATTCCATCAAAAACCAATAAATGATGCTGGTAGCCGGCCTGTTCGAGCGATTGATCCAACTGCTGCAATTCGGTTAAGTTAAAATCCTGGTTTCCGACTACAGCCAGGTAACTGAATTTATTCACTGGTTCACGGTTTATATTTGGCATTCCTGCTCCACATCCTACAACGCCAGCAATACCTCCTTCGGTAATTGCGGCAGCTCCTGCCACACGCGATCCGCCCGAGAAACCTCCCAGGTAAACAGCCTTCTTTTCAATATTGAACCGGTTTGTGAGATCAGCTAATATACTTTTGTATATAGCAGTTGTTTGTTCAACAGGCATTCTGTTCTTCGAATTATTCGATCCGGCAATAATGAAACCGCTTTTTGCCGCTCCGGCACTGAAAAGATTTACAGGGAGCAATCCATCGCCATGCGGATCGAATAATATGAATACCGGGTATGATTTATCCTTTTCATACTGTGGGGGTAAAAATAATGCGTAAGTCAGGCTTGTATCCGAAGTACAATGAACTTCCGGATATACTTTTGAGTTGACAAACGCCTGTTCCTTTTTCTGTTGTCCTGATGCACAGGAAAGTGAAAATAGAATAATCGGTAAATAGGAGGCTTTGAAAAACAGTTGTTTTATCATTTCGGTTATGGATAATCGGATAGTAAATGATTTTTTTCTTCAAAGTTCGCTTTTTTATGATTTGTGACAAAATAATGTATATTTGATGCTTCAGATTATAGCAGAAAAAAGCTTTCATCATGTTACGATTTAGAAAGTGGATATTCAGAAATATAAAAAGACGCGATGAATTCGTGTTCTGTATTTAATTGATATACTGAATAATACATTTTTTATTTTTAAAATTTAATAACATGGAATTACCTTTTGCAGAACCCTACAGGATTAAAATGGTGGAGTCCATCCGCTGCAGTACACGCGAACAACGCGAACAATGGATAAAAGAAGCAGGCTATAATCTCTTCAACCTCCGGAGCGACCAGGTTTTTATCGACCTGCTGACCGATTCGGGCACAGGTGCCATGAGCGACAAACAATGGAGTGAAATGATGCTTGGTGACGAAAGTTACGCCGGTGCTTCCTCCTACTATAAACTTAAATCGGCAATTAAAGACTTACTGGGTTTCGATTACTTTTTACCCACGCACCAGGGTCGCGCTGCCGAAAATGTTCTTTTCAGCGTTCTGGTAAAAGAAGGCAATGTGGTTCCGGGTAACTCACACTTCGATACAACCAAAGGACATATTGAGTTTCGCAAGGCCACTGCCGTGGATTGTACTATCGATGAGGCATTTGATACCACTATTGACCATCCCTTTAAAGGAAATATCGACCTGAATAAACTTGAGGATGTACTTAAAAAGTATCCACGCGAACAGGTTCCGATGATCATTGTTACCATTACCTGTAATTCGTCGGGTGGACAGCCGGTTTCGATGGCAAATATCAAGGATGTCAAACAGCTTGCGCAGAAGTACGATGTGCCGGTTATTTTCGATTCGGCAAGGTTTGCCGAAAATGCATTTTTTATCAAAACACGTGAAGCTGGTCAGCAGGATAAAAGCATACGCGAAATTGTTGCCGAAATGTTTTCCTATGCCGATGGCATGACCATGAGCAGTAAAAAAGACGCTATTGTCAATATTGGTGGTTTTATTGCACTTCGTGATCCTGAACTGCACCGCCAGGCCTCAGTTTTCAATATCATGTTCGAAGGATTTCTTACTTATGGTGGACTTGCCGGTCGCGACCTTAATGCTATTGCCCAGGGACTGTATGAAGCAACAGAATTTGATTACCTGAAAGCCCGGGTGGGGCAGGTAGCTTTGCTGGGTAGTAAGCTTACCGGATATGGTGTTCCGGTTCAGATGCCTTATGGCGGGCATGCCATTTTTATTGATGCCAGCAAAGTGCTTTCGCATTTGCCAAAGGAACATTTCAGAGCGCAGACTTTAGCTGTTGAATTATACATCGAAGCAGGTGTCAGAGGTGTTGAAATAGGTGCTATTATGGCCGACCGCGACCCGGTTACCCGCGAAAACCGCTATCCAACTCTCGAATTGCTTCGACTCGCTATCCCCCGCCGTACCTATACCAACGATCATATGAATTACGTAGCTGTTGCAATGGGTAATGTGTACGAACGCAGGCACCAGATTACTACAGGCTTTGCGATAGTTCAGGAAGCACCTATATTGAGGCATTTTACGGTTAAACTCCAGAAAATCTGATTTTAGGAAAGCTAAACTAATTCAGACTATAAAAACGAAGTACGAAAGAAGAATTCTTCTTTGTACTTCGTTTTTCATTTCTAATGTTTTTAGAATCCATTTTAATTTTTATCGTCCGTTTTTTTACCTGCTATACACACATAAAATATGTGTAATGCATTATCTCATAATGCGATCAGACTTATACTACAAATTGAGTATTTTTTATTGCATTTTATGTATATATATTTGATTGATATATAGATAGTCGAAAGAGAAACTACTGATCTATCATTTCTACACCATGGAGTATACTCGGTATCACTTGATGCAATGTCAATAATTCATAAGAGATAAATCAAATCAGGCAACTGGTTAATAGTAAACACATTGAAATAACGAAACCTCAAAACACATTTTGGCCTTTTATACTTATTCTGTTGTTAGTTCATTCAAAAATAGCCAATTAATAGTAGGTTTAACCCATAAATAATAAATGTTATGAAAAAAGCTACCCTAATGTTTTTTTTGACACTGGGTTTTCTGCAAACCCAGGCACAGGACTATCTGATCAGTTTTGCAGGTACAGGGGCAACTACCTTGGTAGGTAGCGTTAAGGTCGATAACCTTACAAAGATGACCACTGTTACCTTGAGCGGAACGGATATTCTGCATTTAAAATCTTCATTGGGCTTTGAAGATCCGGAAATATTTAATAACAGTTCGCAAGTTTATCCAAATCCTATGGTAGATGAGTCAATTCTAACATTTGTTACACAGGAAAATGGAAGTGTGGCTATCAGTATTGCTGATTTATCCGGCAAAACTGTTTATCTGATGAACACAGTGCTTTCATCCGGAACACAGAGTTTTCGTATTACAGGTCTAAGAGAAGGAATGTACTTTGTGAAAGTTACGGGTAAAAACTATTTCTATTCTGCAAAACTGATAAGTCAAAGTAAACTGGAGGGCACAGCAAAGATTGCGTATGTTTCTTTTAATAAGATTAACACAAGCAACCAGTTGAAAAGCACTGCAACAACGATTGATATGCAATACACCGAGGGTGATCAGTTACTTTTCAAAGGTATTTCGGGAATATACAGTACCGTTATTACCGATGTGCCGGTGAGTAGTAAAGCGTTAACTTTCAATTTTGCAGCATGCACTGATGCTGATAATAACAACTATACCATAGTGCAAATCGGCAGCCAGACCTGGATGGCGGAAAACCTGAATGTGGGTACAAGAATCAACAGTTTGGTTGATCAAACCAACGACAGTATTATCGAAAAGTATTGTTATGATAATAATGATTCTAATTGTGCGGTTTATGGTGGTTTATATCAATGGGATGAGGCAATGCAGTACTCAACAACGCCGGGAATACAGGGAATATGCCCAACAGGCTGGCATTTCCCAACTGATGGGGAATGGACAACACTGACAACCTATCTGGGTGGTGAAAGTATAGCAGGAGCTAAGATGAAAGAAACAGGTACAACGCATTGGTTATCGCCCAATGCCGGAGCTACCAATAGCAATGGTTTCACAGCCCTTCCGGCAGGTTATCTCAACTGGGATGGGACATTCGAAGAAATTGGCTACGCCGTTAGCTGGGGGAGTTCTTCAGAGTTCGATACTTGGGAAGCCTGGATCCGGCTCATTGGCCAAGGCGATGGTGTATTAAGAAACTTTTACTATAAGGATAGCGGGTTTTGTGTGCGTTGTATTCAGGATAATTAAATACATTACGCTCTTTACTAAAATTTGTGGAGTTCATTGATTTATTTTGAATTACTCAATTTTCTTTTACTTGCTGATTGTAATTGATCAGTAGTATTTTATTGCCGGCTTTAATAGAATGATCAAAAACCAACAAACACGGGAATGACAAGAAGTTTATAATTATTAAATTTAACCCTTAAAATTGAACAGATATGAAAAAAAGAACAACCTTTTGGATCTGCTTTTTTACAGTAATTGGCGTCGTATTTATGCTTTCAGGCAGTTGTAAGAAGGATAAAGACGATCCCGCGCCACAAGTGCCGGTATTTACTGTAACCGCTAATACAGTCCAGCTCCAGGGCGGGGGCGAAGGATTGCAATTCTTTGCGAAATGCACCAACGAGGATGTAAAGATGACTAAAGTTACCAATACCTCTCCCATCTCTGTTCGAACGGCATCCTATGATTTGAATGGTAATTCCATTGCTAAAAACATGCAATTCTCCTTGCAGGATGAAAATGTTGGTTGGGTTAAGGAGCTAGGAACCTGGAATTTTACATTTGAAGGAAAGCGGACGTCTGATGATGAAAGCTTTTCTGTTAATGCAACGCTTTTAATCTCAGCAAAATAAGATTGAACAGACCCATATTGATGAACGTGCTGAATAATTTCAGTAATAATTTCTTGCAAAATATGCTCATATATAAAGGAAAAAGTGAATGAACACTTATAAGAGGATTGCAGAATAAAAGTTTTCAGAGCTGTAATGAGGATAAAACTAATGACCAGGAAAATACCGTTGTCGATGGTAATAAGATATTTTCAGAAAATCATAATAAATGCATTATTTCAACTGCGACGAGCCAAGCCAACAATCTTGATACAGCATAGAATGAATATAACTGGTGAGTTCCATTTGACCAGTAAAAAATTAACTAAAACAGCTGAAATAAATGTATTTTTGTTAGAATATGAGGCTAAAAAGTATTCTGACAGGATTTGTGTTTGCCATTTCATTATGTGGCAGCATCAGTTACGCCCAGACGGATACCTTGGAAACCTTAAAAAAAACCTTGTTTCTTATTCAGAATGTGAAATCCAGGCAGGAAATTTTATTGAAAATCTGTACACAAAATCATTCTTTTCCTCCTGACAGTTTTCAGAAATACATTCAAATGGGGTTAACAATTTCTTCCTCGAATACCCTTGAATACCTGAAGTTTCTGCGTTTTAAAACTTCATATTTAAATAAGTCAGGGCAAAATGAAGCTGCCATTCAATTGTCCGACAGTATTTTAAGCATACCTGCTGCCATGCAAAATTTCGTACTATCACAACGAGTTCGAATTGAGAAATGCAAGGCATTGATCAGAATCGGTAAGTCAAAAGAGGCCATTGCCATTATGTTTGATATGCTCGAAAAGGCCGAAGCGGTAAATGACACAACAATTGTTCTCGCGGCTTTTTCCATGTTAGGCTGGGCTAATATGGAGCTGGGAAAGTATGAAGAAGCAATAAAGTGGTTAGAAAAGGGGAAGAATTATACCCCTGTACAAACCTATTTCATTCAAAATCCTGCACTTTATGTCAATTTAGGCTCTTGTTATAATAATATTTCCAACTATCAAAAAGCATTGGAGGTTATTAACGAGGGTTTGAACCAGGCCAGGAAAGGAGAAAACTTAACTTTTACGGCCAATGCTTTAAATATCAGGGCTGATATTTACATTAACGTTAGGAAAAATGATCAGGCACAACGCGATCTGGAAGAGTCGCTGAGTATCAGGGAGCAAATAGGTGACGAGTATTATATGCTTTCGGATATGGCGCAACTGGCCTTGTTTTATGCAACTTCGCATCAATACGATAAAGGAATTGCCTTGGCCAATAAAGGCATTTCAAGAGCGCAAAGTGGAAATCATCTTTCTAAAATCATCTACCTGTACGAAGCTTTAGCCGAAAATTATAAACTGAGCCATAAAAGCGGGGAATATGCAACAACGCTGTCCATACTGCTGATTCTGAAAGATTCAATGTACCGCGACAATACAGCAAAAGCACTGGCCGATCTGGAAGGTAAGTATGAATATCAGAAAAGCCAGAATATCATCATCCGGCAACAAAACCGCATTCTCCGAAACCGGTATTCTGCCTATGGATTGGGGCTGTTATTGCTAGTAACCATTGTTGTGTTTGCATTTGCGTACAGAAATTTCAAACGCAACCAGAAACGAAAATTGGCCGCGCTTACTTTGGAACAAAATAAACTGGCTGAAGAAGCTGTTCAAAAAGCGGAGGAGAATGAACGAAAGCGAATAGCTGCTGACTTGCATGATAATTTAGGGACTCACGTTGCCGCTATCTGTTCGGGTGTTAAATATTTTAAAGATGGGAATATTGAACATGAAGAGGTATTGACGCAATTGGATACCAATGCCACTGAAATTATGAACCACCTGAACGATACCATCTGGGTGTTAAAAAACGAAAAACTGCTTTTTATCAATCTGGCGGATCGTTTTAAACTTTGGATACAGCGGGTAATGAAAAACTATCCCAACATAAAATATTTCATAACTGAAAATATCGATGAGGATACCGCATTAACGCCTATTAAAATCCTGCATCTGTTTTTAATGATGAAAGAGGCTTTGAACAATGCGTTGAGGCATAGTAGATGTTCAGAGATAAGAATTCATTTTCAATGCGCTGACAGTAATAAATGGCAGGTAAGTATTACTGACAATGGAGTAGGATTTAATGTTGACAATCCAATTGAAGGAAATGGAATCGGGAATTTGAAACTCAGGGCAAATGCCAGCAATTTTAAGGTAATCTGGAATCGGATTGAACCTTCCGGAACAGAGGTTATATTTAAAAGTAATGATTCAGAACAAATGTTGTAACAGTTTAATACTAAAGCTCTGGAGCGGTGGAAAATGCAGTAAAATATATCAGAATCGGGTTGGTGGAAGATAATTATGTGAATCAGCGCAATTTTGTGCAAAATATCACACAGTTTACTGATTTGAAAATCACAATTTTAGCTTCATCGGGGGAAGAATATTTAGATAAAATTAAAGGCATGCCCGCTAACTTATTGCCTGCGGTTGTATTTATGGATATTCAGATGCCGGGAATGAATGGTATTGACACCATCAAACTGGCAAAAGCGCACAGCAATGCCATTAATTATATTGTTTTAACCGTATTTGAAGATGAAGAAACTATTTTTGAAGCCATAAAAGCCGGAGCCATTGGCTATTTATTAAAACATGCTAATTACTTATCCATTTATGATGCCATTACTGAAGTACTGGAATATGGGGGAGCCCCGATGAGCCCCGCTATTGCACGTAAAGCATTGAGAATGCTGAATAAACCACAGGTTGATACCCAGGAAAACAATAAAATACTGAGCCAGCTTACCGACAGGGAGCGGGAGGTTTTACAAAACCTGGTAAATGGATATGATGCCAAGCGAATTGCTGAGATTCTGGATGTAAACACTCTCACTATCCGGAAACACATTTCAAATATTTATGCTAAACTGCATGTTAACTCCAAGGCACAAGTGATATCTTTGGCTTATCAACATAAATGGGTCGGGAAACCCTGAATTTTTATTCCGCTATTTAACTTGCAGCACCCTGTAATGAAATCTGGCAAGCTTGCTCAATAAGGCAGGATATACGATTTGGGAATGCCATTTCGTAAAACGTTCTCATTTTCGGCAATCCACAATCCACTATTCACAGTCTTCAACTAACCATATTTCTTTGTAACTTTGCCGGCTATTTTTCAGTGCATGGACGAATCGAAAAAAGAAGGCCGATACAAGCGGATTATCAACCAGCTGCAGGGTTTGCTCACCAAAACCACCGACCCGGTGGCAAGGATGGCTACTATTGCTGCTGTGCTGAGCCATAAATTCGACTATTTTTTCTGGTGCGGGTTCTACTTTGTGCATGAAGATAAACTTATTGTTGGCCCTTACCAGGGGCCGGTTGCCTGTCAGGTATTGCAGGGAACAGGCGTTTGCCTTGCCTCGGTTAATCAGGATAAAAGTATTGTTGTGCCTGATGTACATAAATTTCCCGGTCATATAGCCTGTGATTCACGCTCCAATTCCGAGATTGTTGTGCCTGTTCGAAACGCTGAAGGGACAATACTGGCGGTGCTGGATGTTGATAGTATCTCGTTCAGTTCCTTTGATGAAACGGATAGGGTACAACTTGAGGCGATTGCTGCATTGGTTTATTCTTCCTGATAGTTTTTACAAAGCGATGAATAACTTCGAAATTGTAATATTGGCCCTCGCTCTGGTTTTCAACTCCTGGATAGTTTATAGTTATGCAGGATTGGTATTATCATCTGAACCAGTAATTCGAAAAGTTACTTTTACTGGTATCATGTTCCTGGTGCAGTTTGTTATGGCAGGAGCAGGTATATGGATAGGCTACAAAACCGGCAGCCTTGAAGTCAGGATAAACATGCTGATCAGCCTGAGCATTATGTTTATTTTCGGTCTTAAAGTTTTGCTTACCGGCATTCGTAATCGGGAAGAGGATAGGGCTTTTGACTACTCGGATAGTAAGGTAACTTTCTTTGCTGCCCTGGCCGAGGGAATAACTACCCTGGCAATCGGGATTTCCATAGGGTTGCTGTCATTTCATGCCTACTTACACTGGATTCTGATAGGCATATTCCTTCTTTCAGGAATAGTTACAGCAATACTGCTGGCTATCAGAATGGGTAAAGAAATACTTAAACTCAAACTTGGACCTGTTGGTGGTTTGCTGTTACTGGCGGCTGCCATAAAACTTGCAATTAATTTAACCGGTTTCTGAAACACGAAATTCTTAAACTTACCCGAATGAAACAAACTATTCTTTTCTTCTTGTTTACTTTACTTATTTCTACTACCAAAGCTCAGCCACCCCAGGGTTATTATGATCCGGCTGCCGGGAAACTTGGTACCGCTCTGCAACAAGCTCTTCATGATATTATCGATAACCATACGGCTGTTTCGTATGCTTCGTTATGGACTCATTTTCAGACTACTGATAAGAAATCTAACGGAAAAGTATGGGATATGTACTCTGACATTCCGGGAGGAACTCCTCCGTATGAATTTACTTTTGGCAGTGACCGATGCGGCAATTACAGCGGTGAAAGCGATTGTTATAATCGCGAACATTCCTGGCCTAAAAGCTGGTTTAACGATGGAAACCCTATGTACACGGATATGTTTCACCTTGTACCGACTGACGGGTATGTAAACGGAAGGCGTTCGAATTATCCTTACGGTGAGGTAGGCACAGCTTCATGGACTTCACAGAACGGATCAAAGCTTGGGGATTGTGCAACACCGGGTTATACAGGTGTAGTTTTTGAGCCACGCGACGAGTACAAAGGCGATTTTGCACGCAACTATTTTTATATGGCAACCAGGTACTATAAAGAAGATAGCGGATGGCCGGGCAGCGCGATGGTTATCGGTTCGCAATTTAAACCCTGGGCAAAAGCCATGCTTTTGATCTGGGCACAGGAAGACCCTGTTTCGCAAAAGGAAATCAACAGGAACAATGCCATTTATACTATCCAGGATAACCGCAACCCATTTATCGACCACCCGGAGTATGCCAACAGTATATGGGGAAGCAATACCGGTATTTTTGACGAACCTGCCCAGGTTGCACTTCAGGTTTATCCAAATCCTGCATCATCAAAATGTACTATTACGCTGCCTCCGGAATTCAATCAACAAAATTATACCTTCGTTGTTTATTCCTCAACCGGAGTTGTGGTAAATACAAATCTGAATATTACCGGCGAACACGCTACATTGAATTTAGAAGAACTGCCTTCAGGGTTTTACCTTTTGCGCCTGGCATTGAATGATTACAATACACTTTACCAGGCCAGGGTTATTAAAAAATAATGGTTCTTCCACGAATTGAGTGGAATTCCGACATTTTTAACTCACCCACCAAATTTACAATAGAATCAAAATAATTAAACCTTATACTTTGCAAACGATACGTTTAACCAAGGAATTCAAATTTGAAATGGCTCATGCACTAAAAGGCTACGACGGGCTTTGCCGGAATATTCACGGACATTCGTATGAGCTATTGGTTACCGTTACCGGCGTACCTGTTTCGGATAATGCCTCGGCAAAATTGGGGATGGTCATGGATTTTGGTGATCTGAAGCAAATTGTGCGTGGCAGTATTATTGACGAATTCGATCATTCGTTGGTTCTGAACCGTGAATCAGTGGATGACTTCAAACCCGATGCTGAAATGTTCGGGCGAACAATATTAGTTGATTACCAGCCCACCAGTGAGAATATGCTTATTGACTTTGTTGCAAGGCTTAAAGATAAATTACCCTCAAATGTTAAGCTACACCATTTGCTCCTTCGCGAAACCGTAACGTCTTATGCCGAGTGGTTTGCCGAAGATAATCCAGAATAATGGAATTATAAATCAGAGATTTGATACAAACGCAACATTGAGATATCCAAACCCTTCAAACTCTCCAAACTTTTCAAACTCTTCAAACCCTCCAAACCCTTTTAATCTCCTGAGTCGAGTTTCATCCTGATCCTCGAAGCAAGAATTTCAATCGCAACCTTATTTTCACCTCCCTGGGGCACTATAATATCTGCATTGCGTTTTGTTGGCTCAATAAACTGCAGGTGCATAGGCTTCACCCAGCGCGAATAATGCTCAAGCACTTTCATCGGGTCGCGGCCGCGCTCAACCGTATCGCGCCGGATAATACGCATAAGCCGTTCATCGCTTTCAGCATCTACATAAACTTTAATATCAAGCCGTTTTACCAGTTCCAGGTCACTGTATATCAGAATTCCTTCAATAATTATAACTTTCCGCGGTTCAATCGTAACGGTTTCATTCAGCCTTGCACAATCAATATAGGAATATACCGGCATTTCGATACTTTCACCATTCCGGAGTGCATCAATATGTTTAACTAAAAGACTCCATTCAATTGAATTCGGATGGTCGAAATTGATGCTCAGTTTTTCTTCGGGGCTCAGGTGCCCATTATCCCAATAATATGCATCCTGTGGAATAACAGCAACCGAATTTTTGGGCAGGCGTTTTATGATTTCACGGACAACGGTTGTTTTTCCGCATCCCGAGCCACCGGCTATTCCAATAATGAGCATACTAATAGAATATTATTGTATTATAAATTTGAACCTTACAGATGGTAAAATTAAAAAAAGCCCCGGATTATCGGAGCTTTCTTTGGGATTACCTGAACTTTTATTTTTTGTGGTGAAACGCTGCATTAAGTTCCGATTAATGGTGTAAAATTTTATGTGCCACAAGCCATTTTTCGGGTGCATTTTGAACCATTGACTTCGTAACCCGGCTCTTCCGCTAAGTGCACAAGGTACCGGTTAAAACAGGAAACTAAGTAAAATACCGGCAGCTACTGCGCTGCCAATAACTCCTGCTACATTCGGGCCCATGGCATGCATAAGCAAATGGTTAGTCTTATCGTACTCAAGCCCAATAACCTGTGAAACACGGGCACTGTCAGGCACAGCCGAAACGCCGGCATTCCCGATGAGGGGATTTACTTTGTTACCCTCTTTCAAGAAAAGGTTCATGATTTTAACAAACATCACTCCACCAAATGTAGCAATTACAAATGAACAAGCTCCTAATGCGAAAATACCAACTGATTTGGTAGTAAGGAAGGTAGACGCCTGTGTTGATGCGCCAACTGTAACACCGATAAGGATAGTAACTATGTCAATTAAAGGACCTTTTGCCGTATCAGCCAGTCGCTTGGTGACTGTACTCTCTTTCAGAAGATTTCCAAAGAACAACATTCCCAACAGAGGTAAACCTGATGGAACAATAAAACAGGTAAACAACATACCGATAATGGGAAAAAGAATTTTTTCCAGTTTCGAAACAGTGCGCGGAGGTTTCATGCGGATTAGGCGTTCTTTCTTACTGGTTAGTAAACGCATAATCGGAGGCTGAATTACAGGTACCAATGCCATATAGGAATATGCAGATACAGCAATAGCCCCGACAAGTTCAGGCGCAAGTTTTGAAGAGAGGAAAATGGCTGTAGGTCCGTCGGCCCCACCGATAATACCGATGGCTCCCGCTTCAGACGGGCTGAAACCCAATGCCAGCGAAGCAGCATATGCAGCAAAAATGCCTAATTGGGCTGCAGCACCAATTAAAATAAGTTTAGGATTCGAGATTAGTGCTGAGAAGTCAGTCATAGCACCAATTCCCAGGAAGATCAATGGGGGATAAATGCCATATCTCACACCAAAATACAGGTAGTTCATTACACTTCCACTTTGATAAACCCCTACCTGAAGATTACTCGGATCTCCATTGAGAATGTGGTCAGCACCCCAGAACGGAATATTTCCTATCAGAATCCCAAACCCGATAGGTATCAGAAGCATAGGTTCATATTCCTTGGCTATGGCCAGGTAAATGAATATCAGCCCGATAAGGATCATAATCACATGCCCTGGCGTAAAGTTGGCAAAAGCCGTATAGCCAATGAATTGATAGAGGTGATCGGACATGAATGTCCATAAATTTTCAGAAGTACCCATGTCGTTAATCCCCTATTACAATAAGAATATCGCCTTCCATAACACTGTCACCTTTGCCGACTTTGATGGCCGAAACGCGACCTTCTTTGTCAGCATTGATGTTGTTCTCCATTTTCATAGCTTCAAGCATGAGGAGTTTCTGGCCGATTTTTACGGTATCGCCTTCACGGACATAAATATCCAGTATTACTCCGGGCAGCGGCGACTTGATATTTCCTGTCCCTTTTGGAGACGATGGACTTGCCGTTTTGCTTACCGAAGGATGCGAATCAGTGGATGGAACAGCCATAGTGCGAACAAGCTTTGGGGTTTTAACGGTTTGCAGCTTACGATCAACTTCAACAGAGTAAGTAACCCCGTTTATTGCCACTTCGGCTGTATTTTCTTCGATACCAATTATTTCGGCCTCGTATTCGTTACCATTTATGGTGAATTTAAAATTTTTCATTTTTTAATGATTGGGGGTTCTGCGTAATCCATAAATTTTTGAACTCCATGGAGAGTAGTTTTTAGCTGCATTTTTAAAGGTAATGACAGCATCTTCGAGACCTTGTACCTGTTGATGGTAAAGATGCAAAGCCAGGCTTATGGCAGCTAAGGTTTCGCCTGAAATTTCCTCAAATTCTTCAGGTATAATTACATTCGGCCGACTTTTCCTGAAACGCTTCTTCAGATCGATATTATACAATTTTGCAATGTATTTGAACGTCAGATACAGAAATATCAAAGCTAAAAATACGACAGTCATTGCAATTATAATCATCGCAACCCCGGTAGGATCCATCCTGCCAAACTCCTCGGCAGCCTTTCCTGCAACCCTTTCACCTGCTTTTACAACTAGTAGCGTGGATAGCATCATAACGGTAAGTTTGAATGTTTCTTAGGCGGATTGGTATCCTTTTTTGTAGCCAGAGCCTGGAAAGCACGAATTACCCTGAAACGCGTGTTGCGTGGTACAATTACATCATCAATAAAGCCGTAGCTTGCTGCATCGTAAGGATTTGCAAACTTGGTTTTATATTCCTCTTCGTATTTGTGGAATTCCTCTTCTCTGACTGTCTTATCTTCAATTTCAGCCAGTTTCTTATTGTAAAGAACTTCGATCGCACCTTTCGGCCCCATTACCGCGATTTCGGCTGATGGCCATGCATAATTGATGTCGCCGCGTAAATGTTTCGAACTCATTACATCGTATGCTCCCCCGTATGCTTTGCGCAGAATTATGGTAACTTTGGGAACAGTTGCTTCTCCATATGCAAATAAAAGCTTGGCTCCGTGGATAATGATCCCACCATATTCCTGGGCCGTTCCCGGAAGAAATCCCGGAACATCAACTAATGTTAAGATAGGAATATTGAAAGCATCGCAGAAACGTACGAATCTTGCCGCTTTGCGCGAAGCATTTATATCGAGTACTCCGGCTAAGTAACTGGGCTGGTTGGCAACTATACCTACCGACATGCCGTTGAAACGGGCATATCCGGTCACAATATTAGGAGCAAAGTGACGGGCTACTTCGAGGAATTCGTTGTTATCGGAGATTAAGTGGATAACATCTTTAACATCATAGGGCTTGTTCGGGTTTTCGGGAACAATATGATTGAGGGATTCTTCAAGCCTGTCGATGGGATCGAGACACGGAACCAATGGCGGATCTTCGAGGTTGTTTTGAGGCAGGTAGCTTAACAGCTTGCGCAACAGAAGGATGCCTTCCTGTTCGTCTTCTGCTACAAAATGTGAAACACCCGACTTGGAACCATGAACCATGGCACCACCCAACTCATCATCGGTAACAATTTCACCGGTTACGGTTTTTACAACTTTAGGGCCGGTAACAAACATATAACTGTTTGTTTTCGACATGATTATGAAGTCAGTAAGAGCAGGACTGTAAACCGCTCCACCGGCACAAGGTCCGAAAATAGCCGATAATTGAGGGATTACACCCGACGCCATGATGTTACGCTGGAAAATCTCGGCATACCCGGCCAAGCTCTGAACGCCTTCCTGTATCCGCGCTCCGCCCGAATCGTTGATGCCGATAACCGGAGCACCTACTTTCATCGCCTGGTCCATCACCTTACAGATTTTTTTGGCATACATTTCGCTCAGTGAGCCGCCGAAAACGGTAAAATCCTGTGAGAAAACATACACCAGCCGGCCATCGATAGTACCATAGCCGGTAACAACTCCATCGGACAGGTATTTTTCATTTTCGATACCAAAATCGGTACAACGATGTGACACAAACATATCGAATTCTTCGAAACTGCCTTCGTCGAGCAATAAATCGATGCGTTCGCGGGCGGTGAGTTTCCCTTTCTTATGTTGCGAGTCAATGCGTTTCTGGCCACCACCCAGTTTTGCAAGCTCACGTTTATCAAGCAGTTGCTTGACTTTTTCTTCAATTGTCATTGGTTGTTTTTATAATTAGATTATTAATCCCAGGAGAAAGTTTCACGTATTAAGACACAAAATACTCAGCTGTTTTTGTTTTCGCATAGCTCTGTCAGTACTCCGAAAGTTGATTTCGGATGCAGAAACCCAATGCTCATTCCTTCGGCACCTTTGCGCGATACTTTGTCGATAAGTTGTATTCCGTTAGCTTCGGTTTCGGCTAAAGCATTATCAATATCCTTCACTGCAAAAGCGATATGATGAATGCCTTCGCCTTTTTTTTCAATGAATTTTCCTATGGGTCCTTCCGGATCGGTGCTTTCGAGTAGTTCGATCTTGGTTTGGCCAACCATAAAGAATGCTGTTTTTACCCTTTGGTCGGTAACTTCTTCAACGGCGTAGCATTTGAGCCCGAATATGTTTTCCCAATAAGGAATACTGATTTCCAAACTTTTAACAGCTATCCCGATGTGTTCGATATGTGATAAATTCATGGGTTGAAATTTTCTGCAAAATTAATTTCTTTTTGTTATTGAAATAACAATAGATGAAAAATATAATCCAATTCGCTTAATATGGAACTATTCTATATAGGTATTGTAAATTTTTGACAGACAGTATATTGGAGAATATATTGGTAATTTCTTCCCATTTCCTGAATGATGCAGCAATAAATCTGCATTGACCAATTAATTTAGAGTCTTATTTTTTTGGCACGGATTCGATTGAGTGCCAGAAAGAATTTATCCTGTGTGCTGAATTATTCCTGTTAACTTTGTATATTTAAGTTTTACTTTTCAGATACTGTATGTCATTTAGAATAAAGTTAGTCAAAGCAATTGATACTTTCAACCTCATTCGAAAGCGGATCATGAGGTTTCTTGATGCCATTGGAATCCTGGCTGCGTTGGCAGGTTTTTTTACATTTCTGTTTCACATCGGATTTCTTCAGCATTCCGATGACCTGCTTATTATCAGGCATTTATATAATTTATTTCTTTTGGTTATTATTATTAGCAGCCTTGCCGGACTAACACTGAAACGGTGGCATAGTAAGGGAATTAAACTAAAAATATCCGAACTGGCAATTGTCCCTGTTTTATTACTCATTCTTGATGCACGAACAGGTTTTCCCGGTTTCGGATGGTCGCATTCGGAATTTTACGCTATTCTCAACCGGAATCTGGCTGTATATGTTGTATTTACATTTGCTTTACTTATTGAGGTTTCGAGCAGTTCTCTTAAGTTAAGTAACCGTAACACTAACCCGGGACTACTCTTCGTTTTCAGTTTCCTTTTTATAATTGTGTTTGGAGCAGGCTTGCTTATGATGCCAAACGCGACCTACAACGGAATAGGGTTTACTGATGCTTTTTTTACAGCTACCAGTGCTGTATGTGTTACCGGACTTATTGTGGTGGATACCGCAACCTATTTTACCCCGCTTGGAAGGACCTTTATCATTATTCTTGTTCAGTTAGGCGGCCTCGGCATCATGACCTTCACAAGCTTTTTTGGATATTTCTTCAAGGGAGGAGCATCTTTTGGTAACCAATTCCTATTGAAAGAACTTATCAATGAAGAGAAATTAGGAGAAATCTTTAAAACGCTAATAAAAATCATTACACTCACATTTTTCATTGAAGCTATTGGTGCCGTTATTATTTATTATTCGTTGGATGAATCAAGGTTTTCCGATAATTTATCAGTTATTGGTTTTTCGGTGTTTCATTCCATTTCGGCATTTTGTAACGCCGGATTTTCAACACTTTCGCAGGGTTTGTACCAACCGGGTTTCAGGTATAATTACCACTTGCATTATACTATTGGAGTATTAATTATCCTTGGCGGACTGGGCTTCCCGGTTGTATTCAATTATTATCGCCTGTTCAGGCATTTTTTAAAGAATAAATTCCGGCAACTTACTTTCAAAGGCGGTTATATTCATATGCCTAAAATAATCAATGTCAATACCCGGATTGCCATGACAACCACCATGGTATTACTAATAACAGGTTTTGTTTTCTTTATGCTTTCCGAGTATAATCATTCCCTGAGAGGACTTTCGCTATCCGGCAAAGTGGCTGGTGCATTTTTCGGATCCGTAACTGCGCGTACGGCTGGTTTTAATACAGTGGATATGTCGATGCTGGCTCCGGCTACAATTCTGGTTTATCTTCTTTTTATGTGGATAGGTGCTTCACCTGCTTCGACCGGAGGAGGTATAAAAACTACCACCTTTGCAGTGGCAGTTCTTAATTTTGTGAGCCTGGCTAAGGGGAAAGGAAGAATTGAGATTTTTGGGCGTGAATTGGCTAATGAATCAATAAGAAGAGCTTTTGCAGTAATTTTTCTTTCTTTCATTGTAATCGGCTTAGCTGTGCTTATGCTTGTAATTACTGATGGTGATAAAGCTCTCAACAAAATAATTTTTGAAGTTGTGTCGGCTTTTGGTACTGTCGGGTTATCGCTGGGAATTACGGATCAATTGTCGTTGTCCGGTAAATGGGTACTTATTGTCACCATGTTCCTCGGACGAATAGGAACACTCACAATTTTGGTGGGTATATTCAGGAAATTGCACAGCTACCAGTATCAGTATCCTTTGGAAAACGTGTTAATCAATTAAATCAAATCGTATGAAATTCATAGTCATTGGCCTTGGTAATTTTGGTTCGGCACTTTCAGCCAGACTAACATCTTTAGGACACGAAGTAATCGGAATTGACGGTAACAATGAAAAGACCGAAAAGTTTAAAGATGTGATAACCCAGACCATTTGCCTCGATTGCACAAACGAACAGGCACTCGCAACGCTGCCATTAAAAGAATGTGATTATGCCATTGTAACAATAGGTGAAGATTTTGGTGGTTCGGTTATGACAACTGCACTTCTGAAGCAAGCCGGGGTTAAAAAACTTGTGAGCCGGGCCATAAATCCATTGCATCACAAAGTAATTGAAGCTCTTGGTGTTGATCGTATCCTACAGCCTGAATATGATTCAGCTTCACGCTTTGCTGACAGTATTCTGTTTTCAGGACTTAGTAATTCATTTGATATTACAGATGATTATAAAATTATTGAAGCACGTTTGCCCGACAGGTACGATGGATTGATGTTAAGTGAAGTTGATTTTACCAACCGCCATTCGCTGTTGATCTTAACTATCATCAGGACTGAAAACTCTAAATCCATATTTGGTCAGGTTCAAACCAGAAACAGATCATTGGGGCTGCCATCGGCTGATCAGATACTTAAAAAAGGAGACCAGATTGTTCTTTTTGGAAAATTGAAAGATATAGAAGGCCTTTTAAATTCTGATGAAGAGTAAGAATAGCCATACTGCTTCATTTTAAAATATAATGATCCAATGTCGTTTAGGTAACAGATATGCAAGAACTTGAACCGCAGAGAATTGCAGGGGCATAAAAAAATGAAATTTAACTCTCATTTAGAAACCAAAATACAGAAATTAATTACTGAATCAAACTAAGTCAAGTAAATATTTTTGAGGAAGTTATTTTGTTTTTTTCACTTATCGATTAAAAATCCAGGATTATTTATGTTAACAGTAAAGCGTTAAAAATGCTTATTGAATGTATGAGGTAATATGGGGCACGACAAGTTAAATAGTTAACATAATAATCTTATCTTGCATCAGGAGGTATTTTATTATTCATAAAAAACTTTTATCCTGTCCTCTTTTAGTCTTTCTTTTAGCCAGATCTCAATTTTTGCTTTTTCACTTCTTCCCAGTTTTTTATTGTTAAGCTGAAAAACAACTATTTGAACCTTATCGGAATTTGATTTGGAGTCGATAAATATATGAGATTCAGCGTATAAACAACCCGAAATCTGAGGGTAAAGGGTTTTTATTTCATCCAAAAGGAACTGTCCGCGAAAATTCCTTTTTTCGATGCTATCAATTTGGTTTTCTTTTGTTTTCAACAGCAGGTTCAACCGGTTCATCTCTGCTTTTATATTTTCACTCTCAGTATTTTTATTACTTAACTCATCCGCCGTTTGTCCTTTTGGAAATTCGATGGTTACATCAGTTAACGAAAAATATTTAGCTTTTTCCCTGATGCTTTCTTTCTGTTCATTGCTCATGGAACTGCCTGCATACACCAGTAAAATTTCGTTTCTGTTAGGTCTGATTTCATTCTTTAATAAATAATGACCATCAACAACACTAATAGTACTTACATATTTTGTGGCGTTTTCAATAAATTTTTCTTTTTTAACAAGGTTATAACCGAAATATATGCTTGGAAGCAATACCAGTGTTATTGTAATAGAAATCAACTGATTAACTTTTTTCTTTTGCCGGCTGTCAATATCGGCCCGGATAGGGAATTTCAGTATCTGTGAAATTGCGACCGAAGAAATGGCTATAAATACTGTATTAATGGTAAAGAGGTAAAAAGCCCCGAAGAAATAATTAAATTGCCCGGTAGCAAGTCCAAAACCTGCTGTACATAAAGGCGGCATTAAAGCTGTAGCAATAGCTACTCCAGGAATAACATTTCCTTTATGTTTACTACTGATAGCTACAATTCCGGCTAAACCGCCAAACAAGGCAATTAACACGTCGTAAATGGTTGGGCTTGTACGGGCCAATAATTCGGAATGGGCTGTTGATATAGGGCTAAGTGCAAAATAGGCTGTTGATGCTATTAAACTTGCAATAACAGCGAAGGTAAAATTTTTCAGGGCTTTTCGGAAAAGGGGAAAATCATAAGTTGCTATGCTGTAACCCATGCCATTAATAGGTCCCATAAGGGGCGAAATAAGCATGGCTCCGATTATGACAGCAGTAGAGTTCATGTTAAGCCCTACCGATGCAACAATAATGGCAAATATCAGGATCCAGAGGTTGGTTCCCTTGAAAATTATTTCCTTTTCGATAGTTTCATGGATTTTCTCAAAGCCATCAAGGTCGCTGTCGAGGTCAATATAATTCAATAGTTTTTGAATTGGTCCGAACTGTTTCATGATAAGTGCTTTTAAAGCCTGTATTGATGTAGCTAAAGGCAAAAGGGGATTCTGCTCCCGGCAATGACATTAAGATGTACCATTGTGTCCAATACCCTGGCAAGCCTGATTGTTTTTTGTCTTTCGGTTATTAATCATTGTCAGTATAAGAGTCAGGCTCATTTTTCTTTTTGGCTGTTAAAACTTTGTAGAAAAAATAAACGCAAAGGCTTGTAACGATGGTTGTTGTTGTAAGCCACATTACTAAAGCTGAGGTTGTCATACGAATGAGTTTTTTGTTATTGAATGTGTGGGGAAGGTATGTCTTATATTCCACTTTTAAACTCAGGGCCGCAAATATCTTCAAGCCCGGAAAGCAATTTCCGGTATTTTTTTGCTCACTCAGTCCAAATGTTTCAATCACTTTAATGTTAAGTAAAACCTGAGAACAAGTTACAATCAATATCGGTTGCAATTTCATCAATTACTGAATTCTATGATCCTGCGTTTTGCAGTGAGAGTTTAAACATCACTACATCAAATAATTCAGTTCGCCTGAAGCTTTTCTGATAGCGATACTTTTATTTGCCTGAAGGATCATTTATGAGAAAGAATTTCGTTTTTTGAATCAGTCGGGAAAGTATTCCGGTTTTAATCAATTTCTTTTCGGCCATTAAAAAACTTAAACACTTCCATTATTAAAATCATTGGCACCGCAAGTGCCAATACATAAAACCATTCGTTTATTGTGATAGGCTCAATACGGAGAATATCCTGCATGAATGGAATCTGCATGCTAAGGATATGAATGCCTTGTGCAGCCATAACGCCAAATACAAGAATCAGGTTTCTTTTTATCGGGATTTTGAATACCGAAACTCTTTCAGAACGGCTGTTGAATGCATGAAAGTTCTGCATAAAAACCATTAATAGCAAAACGAGGTCCCGTGCATGTGTTTCATCCATTTGGGTGTATTTATTCAGCCAGTACCAAAGAGCGAACACTATTCCACCCATTGTGGCACTCGAAACAATAGTTTGTTTGATCATCAGCGGATTGAATATTTTTTCGGAAGGCTTGCGGGGTTTGCGTTTCATGGCACCGGGCTCTCCTGCTTCGAATGCAAGTGCTACATCCTGAATACCATTAGTGACAAGGTTTAACCAAAGCAACTGAACGGCAAGCAGGGGCAAAGGCAGGCCGGCAATTATCGATGCAAGAAACAGAATTATTTCGGCGGATCCGGTTGATATAAGCAGAAAAATAACTTTTCTGACGTTATCGTAGGCGAAACGTCCCTCCTCAACCCCGGCAACGATAGACGCGAAATTATCGTCAACAACAATCATCGAGCCTACTTCTTTTGCAACATCAGTGCCTGAGCCCATGGCTACTCCAATGTTGGCACGTTTCAGGGCAGGAGCATCGTTTACCCCATCACCTGTTACAGCAACAAATTCCCCATCACGTATTAACACATCAACAATTTCCAGTTTTTGTGTTGGCGAAACTCTTGCAAAAACGGTTGTAGAGGCTACCAGTTTTTCAAATGCAGGACTGTCATATGCTCCGGCATCAGAAAGCATCTGGCCTGTGACAACCAGGGTGTTATTGCCGGCAATACCAAGTTGCTTTGCAATAGTACCGGCTGTGGTTGGATGGTCGCCGGTAATCATTATAACCTTAATTCCGGCCCCGGTGCATTGCTCGACCGATTTTTTTGCTTCCGGCCTCAATGGGTCAATAAAGCCTGCCAATCCATAAAAAGTTAAAGGCGGAATATCTTCGTCTTCGTAATTTTCTTTCTTCTCATAGGCGTGGTATTCCCCGCTTGCAAAAGCTAAAACACGATATCCTTCTTTTGCCAGCTTTTCGGCTTCATTCAGAATCATTTCTTCATTCAATACCATTTTAGAGCCTTTTACCGACATGGAATCGCAGAAACCAAGTATAGTTTCCAAAGCTCCTTTTACACTGATAGAAACTACATCATCCGTCAGGGAAAAGGATGCAGAAAACTTTCTTTCCGACTCATAGGGGATTTTCCCGATCACTGATTTCCCGGTACGTAATTTTTCGGGATTTATACCGAGTTTATAACTCATTCCCAGCAAGGCAACATCCATGGCATCGCCATGAAAAACCCACAGGTCGTTTTCTTTCAACAATGAGCCTTCGTTGGCAAGTACCGCTATCTGGCTCAATTTCTGAAGTTCGGTGTTTTCTGAAACAGAAATTTTATTTCCCGGCCCGGTTTCATCAACGAAATTGCCTTCCCCATTGTATCCTTCGCCGGTAATAGTAAACCGGCTTCCATCAGGAAGTGTAATTAGTTTGGCTGTTTGCTGGTTAACGGTTAAGGTTCCGGTTTTATCGCTGGCTATCACGGTGCAACTCCCAAGACTTTCGACAGAAGTCAATTTACGGACTATTACATTGCGTTTAGCCATTCGCTTGGTCGCAATAGACAAGGCTACGGTTAATGCCACCGGCAAGCCTTCGGGGATGGCTGAAACTGCCAATGCTACTACAAAAAAGAAAATAGCGGTTATTTCCATCCCCTGCATCCGGAGTAAAAGAGCCAATACAATGCTCAGGGCGATAATAAAAATGCTGATTTGTCTGATAAATTTTTCCATACGCTGCACCAACGGTGGTTTCGCCGAAGCCGATTCGGTAACATCCTGCGAAATTTTACCTACCTGGGTATCGGTACCGGTACATACTACCACACCCATGCCTCTTCCTTTCAAAACGGTAGCACCTGCAAATGCCATATTTGTTCTTTCGGCAACACCAAGATTTTCCTGCAATATGCCGGTTTGTTTTTTAGCAGCTATTGATTCTCCGGTAAGGAAACTTTCGTCAATTTCCAAACCCGATACTTCGAGCAACCGTATATCGGCAGGCACCTTCATGCCCGACTCGAGCAATACAATATCACCGGGAACAAGTTCTTCTGAGGGAGTTTCTTTTTCTTTTCCATCCCTTCTTACCCTGGCTATAATCTTCATTAATTTCTGTAAGCTGGAGGCACTCTTCTCTGCATTGTATTCCTGAAAGGTGCCCAATGCGCTGTTAATGAAAATAACCAGAAAAATAAATATGGCATCTTTCCCTTCTCCAATGGCGAAAGAGGCTGCGGCTGCCGCAATAAGAATAAAAATCAGGGGATTAATAAGCTGATGAAGAATAATTTGTATCAGCGTAACTTTCTTGCCTTCAGGTAACTTATTTTCGCCATAAAAAGAAAGTCTTTTTTTTACTTCATCAGCGGATAAACCCTCCCCGGAAGTGTTCAGTTCATTGTAAATCACTGAACTATCGAGGGCATGCCATTGTTCGCTGTGAATTTTTTCTGCATGTTTAACTGTTTTCATAATTTACATCTTTACTGTTTAACTGTGTACCGGATAAATGGTTACGTTCTGATATATAATTCGGGTTCCAACCCGATTCAATGAAAAGCTTTATCAGTTTGTTACCTGGTGCACTACCCTTTGCGGGAAAGGAATTTCAATTCCTTCTTTTCTGAATTCAACAAGTATTCGTTTCCGCAATTCTCCTGTTACTTCCCATTGTTTGAGAGGTAATGTTTCGCCGAGAATTTTAATGATTACGGCTGAATCTTCCATATCGTTAACCCGCAAGAACTGAGGTGGTTTGATTATGGAATACTTCCATTCGGGGTCTTGTGACAATTCAATGCCAATCCGGTTAACTACTTCAATTAAATGTTCCAGGTCTGAGTTATAACCAATGCCAATATCTAAGTTTACCCTGGCAAAATCTTTCGACATGTTCGATACCATTTTAATTTCGCCATGAGGGATATGATGAACAGTTCCATCCATATCGCGAAGAGTTGTCATTCGCAGGCTGATGTTCTCCACTATGCCCCTGGTATCGTTCAGGCTCACCACGTCACCTATGCGGTATTGATTTTCGAGGAAGATAAACAGTCCTGATATGATGTCCCGGATCAGGTATTGGCCGCCAAAACCAAATGCAAGTCCCACAATTCCGGCAGCAGCTAAAATTGGGCCGATCATAATACCGAATTCCTGCAGTACCATAAGTAATGCCACGGACCAGAGTACAATTTTTAACGTAATGTTGAATATATGTATCAGGGTATCTTCACGTTTTTTCTCCGCTTCTTCAGATGTAAAACTATCAGGTACAACACCAATTCTGACAGCTTTTTCAATAACTTTCTTCAACAGTTTATTGAAAAAGTATGCACAGGCAATAATTAGTACAATCTTTAGTCCATGCGTTAATATCCACGGGATAATGATATCAGTCCAGTCAACTACATTTTTCACCATTTTAATTTATTTTGGTTCGATATTATTAATAAAGAACAGAACCTGCGAAATTTCAGGGTTTAATTCTGTTCTGTAAATCCATCGTTATCAGGATGTATTCACAAAAGTATCAATAATTTATGCGTTTAGTTACCAATAATCTAACCATATTTGGCTTTCTTTGAATTTTCCCTGCTTTTGTCATAAGCCGGAAGTGGACTCAAAGATTAATATTTAGTCCGCTAAGGACAAAGCTTACACCTTTGGCGCAGATAAAAATATAAAGTATCCGGGCGATTACCATTACTCCAACTTTGCCGATTGCTTTTTCCACTAACGGAGCCAGATAAAGGATTGGGAGTATGGTAAGATAAACTAAAATCACAGTTAAGGCTGTTATCAGCCTGCCATCAATCTGTATAAGAAGGATGGTAGTAAGAATTGTGCCGGGGCCCGCCAGATATGGAAACCCTATCGGGAATATGGCTATATTTGTGCTAGAAGGACTTTTAACGTATTCGTTTGAAGGCCCTGTTAACACACCTCTTGCGGCCACCGCAAACACAAGCAAGCCACCCGCAACTTTGAATGCAGAAGTACTTATATCGAAAACATTTCGCAGCATTATATCGCCGAATAGAGCAAAAGCAAGCACAATTCCACCCCCAACGGCAACAGCAATCAGGAACGTGTGGTTACGTTCGGTTTTGTTCAGGTTGCTGGTAAGATCTGCAAAAATGGGTAGGTTACCTATTGCGTTAACCATGGCAAACATTACCAGATAATCGTGCAGAAATCGCTTAAACAGTTCCATGTTTATGGGCTTGAAGTTACCTTTGATCGTCCCATCCACGATAAGTTACCGGGTTCGCCGAAATGATCCTTAAAAATCCTGTAATAGAGCAATTCTTCTTTTGAATTCAGAATCCAGCCATTTCTCAGGTTTCTTTCTGTACTGAAGTCGTTGTCCGAAACCTTTGTGGCAGCATATTCCGAAATCAGAGTTCCAACTCCGGCACCTTCCCAGAATTTGGATTTGGTGCGTGTTAATATGTTTTCGGGCAACAATCCATCCATGGCTTTACGTAAAATCCATTTTTCAATGCCATCTTTCAGCTTCATTTCTATTGGAATCCGTAATGCAAATTCGAAAACATCAGGATCGGTGAAAATTACATGTGCCGTTGTACCAAAGGCCGATGCCGATCGGTCAACCCTCTGCAAAGCTGTATTATGAAGTCGGCCTGCAATATCAATCAACTCATCATCAAGTTTTGATACGGGCATTGATTTAAGGTACTCATATCCTGCAAAAAACTCATCACCACCTTCGCCGGAGAATACATCAGTAACATGCTCAGAAGCTGCAAAAGCAACCGAAAGATTTATTATACTTGAACGAACAAGCAAGGCGTCAAATGATTCAAGCTGGTAGATAACATCAGGCAGAATGTGAACCATGCTCTCCTTTGTGATTATGACTTCATGATGAGTTGAGCCGATATGATCTGCGACTTGCCTGGCAAACCTGAGGTCGGGTGCATCTTTCAGTCCTCCGGCAAAGGTATGCAAGGTGTTAACGTGCGGACGGGCAAGTGCGGCAATGGTGCTGGAATCGAGGCCTCCCGAAAGCCAGGAACCAATTGTATCTGATTTAATCCTCTTTTGGACAGCTGAACTGAGGATTGAGCGCAATTCAGAAGCAATTATAAGTGGATCGGCGATGAGAGGGTGTCTTTTCTCTAATATGAAATTTTGCTTTAGATTTCCGGCAGATAAGGTGTGGCCGGGAGGCATTTCCGAAATGTCGTTAGAATACGGAAGTAAGGCTTTTACTTCCGAAGCAAACAGCAAAGTGTCTTCATCATCCTTAGCCATGTAAAGGGGCGCCACACCCAGTTCATCGCGATACAACTCCCAGTGGTTTTTGTTCCAGGCTGCCTTGGCAGTATGCCCATAGCCGGGGCCATCACTGAAAATCCTTGATTTAGCCTGTTCTTTAACCTGCTCATCCTCCTGTGTTGACCAAATCATTCCTACTGTGGCATGATCCAATTCGAAAATTTTCTTTCCGAAATGTCCGCGGTGTGCCATAGTGTTAAGCATTTTTTCAATCAGCCTGGTTTCTCCATGTTTAAAAATTCCTGCAATTCCTGCCATAATTTGTGTATTTTATTTTTTTGTGTTTAGAATTTCCGCTAAGCGTTTTTCTTCATTAATAGGTTCACCCGTGGCCGGATCAATTGCATACCATGCACCATTAATATTCCGTGTGAAAATTTCTCCTTTAAGAAATGGATTTCCCCTGAAATGAGGCGCATCAAGTATGCCTATTTCAATGGCAGAAGCAATTGTAACCGGGTCAGAATACGGATCATTTGTTGCTGATCCTAAAGCTGTTAATGCATCCAATATTAATCCTGCCTCAGTCTTGAGTTGTTCCTTTCTGGCAACAATAGCCGGATCCTGCATGAAATCGGGCAAGCCGTTCAGCCCGTTTTGTATAACTCCATGCACAATATTGCAGCTTTCAATAAGTTCTTCGGCACCTGTAGCATGGTCTCCTTCGCTGAAGCCAACCACATGAAGGATGTGCGGTTTCATTGCCAGGCTTATGAGTGCGGAAGCGGCTAACTGTCCTTTAGCGACAGATGGATTTGATGAAAAATGAGCAATACCGGCGCGGACTTCACGGTAAACAGTAAATGTATCGTCTTCCAGGCTCTGAATCATTTCCAGTTTAGCCTTCATTTTGGCTATATCCATGTTGGGCCATGTTCCGGGTGGTGTATTGAACATGAATTGTGACACATAATTGCGGACTCCCGCTTTTTTTGCATTATATGCCGCCAGGTAAGCCATAGTAACTGCCAGCGAATCGTGCGCATCGCGCAAACTCCACTGATGGGATTCATTTACCTCGACGGGTATGTTCCTTTCGGCATACCAGCGCATTACGGATTGATTTTCAGTAATCGCTTCAACCAGGGAGCGTTTGGATCGCCCGTCAATAACGCTATACCAGCATAGTGGTATTGCCGCCCATGCATTATGTATGGTTTCCACACTCATCCCGGCCCATTTCAGCAGGTCGCGGGTGCCCGCATAGCAGCGCATCAACGGATAATTTCCACAACGGGAACTCTGGTATAACATTGTCATATCATCATATGTCCGGATGGGCACACCTCCCGCACCTTGCTGTGCCTGCACTAATTCGCCGGGGCGAAAAAAGTTTTCCTGCGCATTCTGATCAGGTCCGATGGAAATAACATCAAGTACTTCTGCCATTGCAATTTTTCTGATTCCTTCAAGAGTTTCGGGTAAAGATGGTCTCCCGAAATGATGCCGGAGAATTGGATACGGGTATTTTTGGTTTATCCTGCTTATGAGGTCATTGGCAAAATCAACGCTTTCCGAACTGTCAGAAGCACCTCTAAGGAAGGCTTTAATGGCTCCAACAGGCTCCGAACCGTTAAAGGTTATTTCGAAGAATCCTGATTGCTTTGCGACTTCTGCTACCGGGGGTGGTCCCCCGAAAATAAACCGGGTTTTAAAGGAACCCATTTTTTTTAATGATTGTTTTAATTCTTCGATCAGATTTCCGGCAACATCAGGTGTAAGCCGGTAACTCAATGCGAGTATATCAGGTTCTTCATTCCTTACGGCATCAATAATACGTTTTAACGAAACTGCCGGTCCCATTGATTTGGTCTGATAGCCTTCGGCCTCAGCCAGTTTCAGGAAGTGGTGCAAGCCTCCCACATGAACGCAGTTCCCGATTGCAGCACCTATTATTGTTTTCATAGTCGTTTGTTTTTTTTTTAATCCAAATGTTGGCTCTTCTCACCTATTGCGAGCAAACGTAAATCCCTGAGGTCCATTTCAGAAATACCCAGGCTGTAAATGGTCCTTCCCAAAGCAAGATAATCCCGCTTATTCAGAATAGAAGCAATATGGATCAACGAATCAATAGTTGGGGTGGGTACACCGAATAATCTTCCAACCGAGGCAATAGGAACCAGGCTAAAAGGAACATCTTCTTCTATGTATCTCATTTTCAATGTTCTGGGAGCCATAATATCGCGGTAGCCCGGATTTTTTCGCATGGCTTCAAAAAGTGTTGCGCCGGCTGTACTGTATGCCATATAAAACCATTCGCGTGCCGAAAAAGCCCGTATGCCAAGCGATTCCGCAACAGCTATACGCTCCCTGTCAACACTTTCGAGTACATGGGCAACGGATTCGGTAGCTCCTTCGTGGTAAAATTGAAACTGGGCATCATCCTCGATCCAACCGGCATTCAAAATACAAAGAGCCGGATGAAAAATGCTGCCGATATTATCGAAGCTGGTTTTAAAAATATTGTCGCCCGGAACAAACTGTGGGTAGAATTTGCGTAATTGTCTTATAACCAATGGGATAAGATAAGCCCTTATGGATGCAACAGGAATTGAATTCTTAATGCTGAATATCCTGACCTGTGAGGGTCCAACTGCTCTGGAAGCGTAAAGGAAGGTTTGGGCTTCGGATATAATTACATCAGCTTTTACATCTTTTACGTCCAGAACTTGTTTAAATTCCAGTGCACCCAGAGTCCGGCCCGGATGCAGAACAATCATCTGTCCGTCGCGCAGGTATGGTGCAACTTGTTCGGCAATCCATCTATGAGCCAATGCCGGCACAACAACCATGATCAGATTTGCATTGGATAGCGCCTCTTTCATAGAATTGGTGGCCATTTTTATGGCTCCGAATCCCACAACTTCACCAATCAGGTCAATGCCTCCCGATGATTTTACACCCCATAGGCGCTCTTCGCCCCGGTTAAAGAGGTTTACTTCATAACCCATTAACGCCAGGTGGCCTGCCATTGCCAAACCGCCATGTCCTGCACCAAGAACAGCAATGACCGGTTTTTCGAGTGGTTCAAATTTACTGTACATGGCAATTTATTTTTGTAATTAATAGTGTCAATAGAAACTTGTTCATTGAACAGGCAGTATTTTAATTCAGGTTAATCAACGTGAACTTTGAACGTCAGCTCAAAACGAGTTCCTTTATTTTCGGTACTATGAACTTTAAATTCGACATTATGCAGTTCAAATATTTTTGCTACCAAAGCAAGCCCAATACCAAAGCCGCTCTTATAGCGTACATTGGATGCCCTGTTGAAAGGCTTATAAATATTACCTATTTCACTTGATGGTATCCCGATGCCTTTATCCGAAATAATGACTTTAATACGTTTGTGGCCTATTTGAAATTCGATAAGTACATCATCATCCGAAAATTTGCAGGCATTGTCGATCAGGTTTATAAATGCAATCTGAAGCATACCGGCATTTCCATTTATGAGCAGTTCTTTTTCATCCTCCGGGTATTGAATTACCGGTATTATCTTCCGGGCGGTATATTTTGCTTTCATCTGGTGAATTGAATTGAAAACTACTTCGTCAATCCGGATAGCTGAAAGCTGAATAGAATTATCCTGGTTTATCTGAGCTAACTCCAACAAGCTGGTTAATTGAGCATTCAGTTTTTTTAGATCGTACACCATGTTAGAGGTATGTTTTTTGTATGCTTCAGCACTTTGGTCACGACTCAACAAGTAGTCAGACTCAACTATCATAACCGAGAGAGGAGTTCTCAATTCATGAGAAGCATTTGCTACAAAATCTTCCTGGTTTTTAAAAGCAATTTCCAGATTAGCAATCATTTCGTTAAATGTGATGGCTAACTGAGCAAGTTCATCCTTCTTATTGCCTTCGTTGAGGCGATTACTTAAACGTGAAGAGTTAATGTCTTTTACACTTTTAATAATCTGTGAAATGGGTTGAATTGCATTTTTAGCAAATAAATATGAAAGGAGAATAGCCAGCCAGATGCTGAAAAGAATACTCCAAAGCAGTACCTCACGGAGATCGGATAAATTTTCTTTCCTCGATTTGTCGAAGGCCATGACAAACACATAGTAGTTTTGATCGTTAAACCTGTGTTTATAGCATATCCCATCTTTTTCGTGAATCGAAAAGCGGTTAATTTCACCATTCCCCGGATTTTGCCTGAAAACTTCATCGGTCAGGTATTGTAAATTAATGCTGTAGATCAGGTTAAACGTTGTATCGGTTACAGCAATCTCCTCTTTTTCATACGACAGGGTTGACTGTTGAATTTTCTTAAGCAACACTGAATCCACTTCCGGAATATTTATCAGTAAAATACCTGTATTCTTAGCTCTTTTAGTGAGATTTTCAGCAAACCTGGCATGTTGTGTGGTATAAGTAAAATAGTACACAAGCGCCGAGAAGAATAATAGTATTCCTGCGACAATGAGCATAAACTGAAAAGATAATTTGGTTTTTATCTTCATGGTTTACAATTCTTTTTCACTACAGTAAAACCCAAATCCGAACTTTGTATGTATCAATTTTGGCTCAAAGCCTTTATCAATTTTCTTTCTCAGGTAATTGACATAAACGTCAATAATATTTGTGCCCGGGTCAAATTCAATGCCCCACACCTGCTCAATAATAAAATCACGGGTAAGCAGCTTTTCCTTGTTTTTCAGAAAGGTTTCAAGTAACAAGCTCTCTTTCACTGTCAGATCTATTTTTTTATTCTGCCTTGTTACAACTTTGGACTCTAAATCCATTTCAAGATCGGCAATTCCCAGCTTTTCTGTTTTTATGGCGGCATCCGAACGCCGCAGGAAAACGTTCACACGGGCAAGCAATTCCCTGAAATCAAAAGGCTTTAAAACATAGTCATCGGCTCCAGCATCGAACCCGGTAACTTTATTATCAGCAGTTCCTAAAGCTGTAAGCATTATGACCGGAATATTACTGTTCGTTTTTCGGATTTCTTTGCATAAATCATAGCCATTCAGCAAAGGCAGGTTTATGTCTAAGATAATAAGGTTATAGGTTTTGGTTTCAGCTAAGTGTTTTCCGACATACCCATCATATGCAATCTCGATATTAATGCCATGTTCTTCAAATTGCTTTTTCAGTATTTCTGCCAGGCGATATTCGTCCTCAACAAGTAAAATGGTAACCTTATCCATAACAATTGCCTTTTTAAAGCAAAGTTAAACCAAGAAGTCTAAGAAACAGTGCTTTAATCAGTTTCTAAGGACATTCTAATCACATTCTAATTATCTGTTGAAGGATTCCGGTATAGCTTTGCAATTATTACCATTGCTCAAATAGCCGTTTCTATGAATAAGTCAAAAATCCCGGGGGAAACACTTTTTTTTATATTTTGGGTAGTAGTGATATTAATTATGATACTTGTGAAAGTATTCTTTATTAAATAATACGATTGGTTTTGCGGAAGTGATATTGCCCATTCGTTAAATTAAGATGACTTATTTTCATACACGATTGTCCGGTTCGCACAAGTATGCAAATTCTTTCCAGGGGCTGATGGAATCATGTTCAAAATAGTGGCGAAAAATCCGGCACGAAAAAACAAAAAGGGCGTGACTTCAAGCCCCGCCCTTATGAAAAACAATATTGGGTGGTGCTTTTATTCCACTGTAACCGACTTTGCCAGGTTTCTCGGCTGATCCACATTACAGCCCCGTAATAAAGCAATATGGTAGGAGAGGAGTTGCAAGGGAATAGTAGCCAACAGGGGTACAAGCATTTCATCGCACTCCGGGATTTCAATACAATAGTCGGCCAATTCGCGTACCTGTTCGTCACCTTCGGATACAATGGCGATGATTTTGCCTTTACGGGCTTTTACCTCCATAATATTACTTACAACCTTTTCGTACTGTCCTTTGCGTGTAGCAATTACAACCACGGGCATTTCTTCATCAATCAGGGCAATAGGGCCGTGTTTCATTTCGGCTGCCGGGTAACCCTCGGCATGTATGTATGAGATTTCTTTCAGTTTAAGCGAGCCTTCAAGGGCAACCGGGAAATTAATTCCCCTGCCAAGGTACAAGGCATTGGGTGCATTTTTAAAAATTTTCGCAATTTCTTTAACCTGTTCGTTGCATTTCAGGGTTCTTTCGATCTTTTCAGGGATAGTATTAAACTCGTGCAACATACGGAAATAGCGCGACGCAGATATTGTTCCCTTCTTTTCGGCCAGCATAAGTGCAAGCAACGTGAGCACGGTAACCTGCGAAGTAAAGGCTTTGGTTGATGCAACTCCTATTTCGGGTCCTGCATGTGTATATGATCCTGCGTGCGTTGCCCGGGGAATAGATGACCCAACCACATTACAAATTCCGATAATGGTAGCTCCTTTTGATTTGGCCATCTCGATAGCAGCAAGTGTGTCGGCAGTTTCGCCCGATTGCGAAATTGCTATTACGATATCATCTTCGTAAATCAAAGGATTCCGGTAGCGGAACTCAGAGGCGTATTCCACTTCCACGGGAATACGGGCCAGTTCTTCAATTAAATATTCGCCTACAATGCCTGCATGCCAGGATGTGCCGCATCCAACAATAATGATCCGCCTTGCTGCCAGAAACTTGCGTAAATAATCCTGTATACCGCCAAGCACAATAATTCCCTGGTCCATATGCAACCGACCACGCATACTGTCTTTTACTGTGCGCGACTGCTCGTATATTTCCTTTAGCATAAAGTGGTCGAAACCGCCTTTTTCGAGTGCACTCAGGTTAATTTCGAGTGTTTGTACATAAGGAGTTTTTTCGATATCGGCAATGGTTCTGATTTTCAGTCCCTCCGCCAGGCTGAGTGTAATAACTTCTTCGTCGCCGGGATATACCACCTGACGGGTAAATTCAACAATAGGTGCAGCGTCGGATGCGATAAAATATTCATTTTCACCAATACCAACTACCATTGGGCTGCCTTTGCGGGCGGCAATCAGCAAATCGGGTTCATCCTGCGAAATAATAACAATAGCATATGCACCGGTAACCTGTGTAAGAGCAATGCGCACAGCTTCGGAAAGCTTCTGCTTCTCGTTAGCCATAATATCTTCGATAAGGTACATCAGTACCTCGGTATCAGTATCGCTGCGGAATATATACCCGCGCTGCTGCAATTCCTGTTTCAGTACACTGTAATTTTCGATGATCCCGTTATGGATAATCGCCATGGTTTCATTCGAAGAGTAGTGGGGATGTGCATTCAGATCGTTCGGTTCGCCATGCGTTGCCCAGCGCGTATGGGCTATGCCTAAGGTTGAAGTGACCTCAACACCTTCGAGCAACTGCTCCAGGTCATCAACTTTACCGCGTGTTTTAAATACTTTTAAGGAACCATTCAGCAATGCAACTCCTGCACTGTCGTAACCCCGGTATTCCAAACGGTGAAGTCCACTGAGTAAAATCGGGCAAGCTTGTTTCTTGCCTATGTATCCAACTATTCCGCACATAATATTATTGATATCTGATTAATAAACTTTTCTTCAATTTATGATAGCTTTCTAAACAACAGTTTTATTTATGCCTGCAAAAATACTAAATGTTACCTGAATGCAACGAAAACCATGATTTATTTGGCGTTCATCTTCCTTTCATTATTATCAGGACTTCCTAACTATTACTATTTACGCAGAACTTTCTTTGCAGGCACTTCAGTACCGCAAAAAACAGCCTAGTATAAGCCTTGGTTAAACAGCAAAAATCCTGCCCCGATTGGTTCTTGTTTTGTAAGCCTAACATATTCAGGAGGAATAGCTCACCCTACAAAAATTAAAAGCAATAAGCTTGTCCCGAAACGGGAAAAACAGTGCAGCTGCCGGCACTGCATATTCACCTTGCATGAAATGCAGAGATCAGTATTAAAGGATTTAAGGTACCCTTGTGTAGCGGAGATAGAGTTTCAGATCCGATTGAGGTGATGTGGTGCCGTTCAATACAAGCCGTGACCCTACATACGACGCTCCCGGGATTATAAGATGCAATCCGTTGTCATTTGTCTTCCCGGTTAACACCTGTTGTATATAGCGCTTAATCCTGAAACGGTAAGTATTACTTGATGAATTGTATGTCCCATCAAAATATCCGGTGGGGTCTGACTCATCTGCAATGGTTGAAGGGCTTGTTGACCCTGCTTCACCAACACCCCGAAGGGTAACAGAAGAAGGATTTGGAAACAGATTGGAAACAGAAGCGTTGCCTATTATAAGTTGTGCATCATTTATAACCACTTTTTCGGAATCGAACCATTTACTCAGGTTTGGAAATTCAATTTTAATTTTTAACCCTCCCATCCCCTGCGCAAAAAGGAACTCCTGACCTGATGCGGTATTGCCCTGAAGTTGCTCTTTAAGTATGGGAATTGCTTCGGCGTATCCATTGTGGTCGTAGTGCTGAAACCGCAAGCCATTCTCATTAATCGAGAAATTATAATTTAATGAATCCTTTTCGTCATTGTGATAATACATTATTATCCTGCTGTAATCCGAAGGCATATTAAATGTAATGATTGCTCCTTTGCCGGGTGTACTCTGTGGCTCAGCAACTATGCAAATCCCCATAAAGAATTTAACAAATTCAGTATTGTTATTCAGGAATGTTGTATCCTCAGCATTCATAACATAATTGCCGAAATTTGAATTTATAGGAATTCTGAGATAAGGAGTATGTGTACTGCCTTCGAAATAGGAACTATCGTTCGGCTTGGGCTGAAAAGTAATTTCCCCGATAGGATTCGCCTGGTTGTAGCTAAGCGTGGAGTTTGAATAGTAGTCTTTTGATTTTGTTATGCTGTCAGTAAGGGAATAAACACGAAACGTCATATTGCTAAGTGTATCGCCATACGAGCCTTTGTAAGGGATGTAGAGAAATGCTGAGTCGAATACCGGATTAATGCCGAACCTTACCCTGGTGGAGGTTAAGTAAAGCTGGGAATAGAAATTTGCAGTGGTTATTCCAAAAATCGGATCGTACATACTCCCGATCTGAGCATACTGAAGATTACCCGTAAACACTGAATCTTCCGGTATCGAATAGGCAACTATCTGAACGGTATCCGTATAGCCCATGCTAAGTAAATCCAAAGTATCAAGCAATTCCATCCCTATGGGTGAAAGCTCTTTTGTACAGGAAGTATTCAGCGTTGATAAGAAACCAGCAATTATTAATGAGCAGAGAAAGACTAGCCTTTTCAAGGGATGTATTTTTATTAGTGAATAAAACCAGATAGGAAAAACTATTTGCGTTGTAAAATTTTGTCGTAAAACTCGTTGTAAACCTGGATGTAGTTTTCTTCATCCGGCTGAGGAAGAACTGGTTTGCCCGATTGATCTATATATTCGGAAAGCTCGCTGTTAATCTGAGGACTTGCAATGATTACACCATCCGAAAGATCAATGGCAGCTTTCATCAGGCTTACATAATCAGGTTTTTTGAAATGCTTAAGATCTTTGAGCGCAATATTTTCGTGTTTAAGCTTTCCCTGAAGGTTGGTATGCAAAGGCTCCGGAAAATCGTCATCATATACCGATATGATTACTTTCGAAGCAGCAAATAACGGGTTATCGTGATACACCCTTTTTACGTATACAGGTGTAAGTGCCGACATCCAGCCATGGCAGTGAACAATATCCGGACTCCAGCCCAATTTCTTTACCGTTTCGAGCACACCACGGGCAAAAAAGATTGCACGCTCATCGTTATCTTCAAAAAATACATTGTTTTTATCGCGGTATATGTATTTGCGCTGGAAATAGTCCTCGTTATCAATAAAATATATCTGCATCCGGGCCTGCTGAATCGAAGCTACTTTAATGATCAGAGAGTGGTCGGTATCGTCAATAATCAGGTTCATTCCCGAAAGACGGATTACTTCATGAAGTTGGTTTCTTCGTTCATTTATGCTGCCGAAACGGGGCATGAAGGTACGGATTTCACGTCCTTTTTCCTGGATGCCTTGTGGCAAATGCCTGGAAATTAGCCCCATAGGGCTGTCTTTCATAAAAGGAGTAATATCCTGTGTTACAAATAATATCTTTGTTTTCTCCATGTTAAGCAACTCACTTGATTGGGAATGCAAAGTTAGTAAATTTATTGGTACTGAACCCATAACGAGGTTCGTTTGAACCAAAAATTCGGATTTACAGATTTTATTTAAATTGTATCCGAAACAGGTTCGAAACCTTTAAAAATAAGCTGCTCTGAACATTTACAGAGTATTCTGTGATATAATTTATTGCATTCAGTTATAGTGTTAATAATTCATAAATGAGTACTTAATTTATTATATAGCGGTACAGCTATATATGGTCAGGTTCTCTTCATCATTTTATTATACGGTGACCGATTTTTTTTATAGATATCAAACAAACAAAATCTGATACCACAGAAAATAAAAATCCCGGATTACCCCTCAGATGCTTTTATGAAGTCTGGTATGTAAACCGGGATTGTTTATAAATGGCAATTTAAAGTTGGTGCCGAAATCTTTTGACATGTAACTTATATCACCAATATCTTCTTTTTAAGTATAGAAGTTCCTGCATCAACAACAATGAAATATACGCCTGCTTTTAAGTTCTGGCCTATCTGATGTGTTCCTTGTCCGGAGATCCGGGTATTTGACAACACTTTTCCGGATATATCCAGCAATAATACGCTTGCCTGACCGGCATTTGTATTTATCTGTATAGTAATAGACCCGTTTGATGCGGCAGAAATTACCCTGATAGCAGCTGAGTTTTCATCCACGGAAGTTGTATTTAGCACCTGGGTAGATTTGGCTGCTGACGATACACTTTCGCCGCAGGAGTTCAACCCTTTGACAGTAATTTCGGCAACACCGGTATATCCCGTACTCCAGGTAACTGTAGCTATTTCGGTTGTTCCGTTAATGCTGCCGGCCGAGGCAGGTGAGAGTTGCCATATGTAGGAATCAGCCGCCCCGGATGTGGAATAATCGCTGGTTGCGGTGTTTTCGAGGTTAACCTGCGATGGCCCTTCAGGTGTGGCAGGCATAGCCGGAACAGTGCCAACGTTAACGGAAAGGTTGCTTGCAGGTCCGTTTCCGCCTCCGTTAGTTCCGTAAACACTTACATTGCCCGAAGTTGCTGATGCTCCGAAAGAAATACTTACTGTTGTGGTTCCCTGCCCGCTGGCAATAGTGGCACCTGTCGGGGCGGTCCACACATAACTTGTGGCACCAGCAATGACGCCAACCGAATACGTTTCGGAATTATTTTTACATACCGATGCCGGGCCTGAAATTGGCCCTGCAGCTCCGGGGGCTGAAACAGCTTCCTGGACAGTAAGGGTACTGAGGGTTACCGGGCCTGGTTTTGCTCTGGCAAAAGCACCATAAAAGGTTACAGCTCCTGATCCTGCTGCCGGAGCTATCCAGCTGAAAGTCCATGTATTGTTGGTGGTATTGGCATTGGTATGTGTTACATATTTGGTTCCACCAACAAGTTGACTTCCTGATCCTGCAACTAATGTTCCTTTCTGGGCTCCTGCTGCATTTTGAGGAGAAACCTCAAATCCCATTTTACCGGCATTGGTAAGAGGGTTGGTAGCAGTAATCTGGTAAGTTATTCCGGGTACGTAACCACCCGCAGGAATATTGGAAGTTATCTGACCCGGAGTTGTGGTTGCAGTGCCTCCGTGGCATTCAGTGCAATTGGCACCATCGCCGGGTGAACCGGTCTTTGCGGCAGGAGCACCTGTAGGATACATGATTGTGTATCCGCTTGATAAAATAATAGCTGTTAAAGCAAAAATCCATGGTAGATGTTTAATTCTCATAATTGCAAATGTTAAATGAATACTGTTTTTTAACGGTTAATTGTTTCCCAAAACTAATTTTAATGATTTTTGGAGTAAATAGTTTTGTGATGTTCAGGAAAAAAGGCAGGACAAGCAGGAAAGAAACGGTGATGAATAAGATTCAACAGAGTTGCGATTGGTTAGTTTTTGATATTGATTTAGTAAACAACACTTTTATGGTTCAAATGTTCGGAACATACCGTAAAGTGGTCATACAAAAAAGGTGGCACCGGAACCCGATGCCACCTTGATAACGAAATAAAGGTAAATTAGTCGTTGTCAATAATATTTCTATTCGATTTTCTTCTTTTCAGCCTGATTTTCATTTCGTAAGCAATAATATACATTGCAGGAACAAATATCAGCGTAAGGAAAGTGGCAAAACTCAGTCCGAAAATAATTGTCCACGAAAGCGGCCCCCAGAACATTACATTATCGCCACCAATATGAATCTGTGGGTTAAGTTGGGTAAACATGGTTACGAAGTTGAGGTTAAACCCTATCGCAAGTGGTACAAGGCCAAGTATGGTAGCCGTTGCGGTAAGAATAACGGGTGTAATACGTGTTAAACCCGCCTGAACAATTGCTTCGCGTGTTTTCAATCCACGATCCTTCAAAGTATCGATAAACTCGACAATCAGGATTCCGTTCCGCACCACAATACCTCCCAGTGCCACAATCCCAAGCCCGGTCATGATAATTGAAATTGACATGTTGAAAATAACGATTCCCAGCAATACACCAATTACACTAAAGAGTACTTCGCTTAAAATAATAAGTGTTTTACTCATCGAATTAAACTGGGTGATTAGGATGAAGAATATGAGCCCTATCGCAATAAGCATGGCTTTCCCAAGGAATGCGGATGTTTCAGCCTGATCTTCCTGTTCTCCGGTCAGTTTTATCTGAACGCCTTCATGAAGAGGGAAGTCAGCTGCCAGTTTTTTAATTTCAGCAACTATCTCATTTGCCGTGTACCCCGTCATAACACCACTTGATAATGTAATGATCCTTTTCAGGTTCTGGCGCTTGATACCACCGTATGAATCTACATATTCGATAGTAGCGACCGATGACAATGGAATCTGTCGTAAAAGACCAGAATTCATATCGCGGTATGTGATCCTCATGTTGATGAGGTTGTTGATGTTCTCGCGGGTTTCGAGCGAATACCTGAGCTGTATCGGGTATTCATCCTCATCCATTTTGTATTTGGAGACTTCCTTTCCAAGCACGGCTGTGCGAATTTCCATCGCTATTTGTCCGGTACTTATTCCTTCGTTGTTCGCCCGTTCGCGGTCGATGTTTATTGCAATTTCAGGTTTGTTTTCCTGGAAATCGCTTTTAAGATCATCAACACCCGGAACCTGGATGGAATCGAGATAGTTTTTAAAGGCAGCAGCATCAACAATCAGATCGGGCAGATTTTCGCCTGTTATTTCAATGTTAACGGGTTTTCCGGTTGGAGGGCCTGCTGCGTCTTTATCAGTAAAAATTTCAGCACCAGGTATACCCTTAACTTCTTTGCGTATCTTGTCGAGATAATCGGTAGTATTGATTCCGACCCGGTTTTTGTATTCTACAAAATTGATAGTAACCTTTCCAAGTTCAGAAGCGAGATTACGGCTGAAGTCCATATCATCACCCGCACCAAGGGCAATATTGGTAATGATGGATTCAACGTCAGGATTGTTTTGCCCAAGTACTTTCATAACGCGGGTTTCAACAATTTTGGTAACTGAATCCGTTACGCGCTGATCCGTTCCTACAGGCATTTTAACCCTTACATTTATGCTGTTTGGCATATTATCAGGGAAAAAGAGGACTTTCGGATTGCGGATTCCTGTTGCAACAAAAGTGAGGAAAAATAGCGCAATTACTCCCACCAATAAATACCATGGATTTCTACCTTTGATAAAGAAGCGAAGTTGCCTTTCATAAATGCGCATAAACCAGGGCCAGCCTTTCCCCTGCCACCAATTGATGTAAGGATTTAGCGCAATATGGAAAAAGAGTATCAGCAATGCGACAAAAACAAAGAAATTCCCAATACCAAAAGCAGTTTCGCTGTGGTTAGCCACATAAACAGCATATCCGATTAAGGCAATTGCCAACAACACCAAAATCTGTATCCACATCTTCTTTTTCACTTTCCTTTTATCCGGCTGATCGAATTCGTGTTTCATGAAAGAAACAGCAAATACAGGATTGATAATATAAGCCACAAATAACGATGCGAAGAGAGTTATAATAAGTGTAACCGGGATGTAGAACATGAATTCACCAACAATACCCGGCCAGAATGCCAGCGGGAAAAATGGTGCGAGTGTGGTGAGTGTTCCGGACAAAATGGGCAAAAACACCTCGCCGGCAGCTTGTTTTGCCGCAATTACAATATTTGGTTGTTTCTGGTGCGTTCGATGTATGTTTTCGATAACCACAATGGCATCATCAACCACAATTCCAAGCGCAAAGATCAATCCGAACATCACAATCATATTCATAGTAAAGCCTAATGCAGGCATTACCATAAAAGCGATTGCCATGGAGAGTGGAACTGCAAGACCCACAAAAAACGCATTGGTGAATCCCATGAAGAACATCAGAACCAATGTTACCAGGATCATACCAATAATTATAGTGTTATTTAACTCTTCGAGAGTGTTGCGTGTATACCGCGACTGTTCGCCAGAAATATTAACCTTCAGGTCTTTAGGGTATTCCTTGTTAATGAGATCATCATCCAGGATTGTTTTGATTTTATCGGAAGCCTCAAGCAGGTTGCGTCCACTCTTTTTAACAACATTAAGCGTGATTACATTTGAACCGTTCAGGCGCGAAAAGCTTTCCTGCTCTTTAAAAGTGTCTTTAATTTCAGCAACATCTTTAAGGTAAACTGTTGCTCCGCTTGATGATGTAATTACAATGTTCTTCATTACATCCAGATTGGCAAACTGTCCTTGTACACGGATGGATCGTTTCATGCCGAAAGTACTGATGTTCCCGGCTGAAATCGTAAGGTTTTCTGATGCAATAGCGCGTTCAATATCGGTAAGAGTTACACTGGCAGCCTGTGCTTTGTAAAGATCAACATTTATCTGTATTTCGCGTTCAAGTGCACCGACAATATCGACACGGGTGATTTCGTTGAGCGATTCAATGCGGTCCTGGGCTATTTCGGCATATTTTTTCAGCTGATCAAGATCATAATTACCCGAAACCTGAATGAACATAATAGGTATTTCTGAGAAATCAATATCCATTACATTCGGATCAGTTAACAGGTTAGTTGGCAGATCGGATTTGCTTTTATCGACAGCATCTTTAACGCGTTGCTTGGCTTCGGGAACAGCAATATCAGTATTGAATTCAATAGCAATTGATGAGAAATCCTGCAACGAATTACTTGTGATTTTTTTTACTCCCGCTATGCCTTTCAGTTGCTTTTCGATAGGACGGGTAACCAGGTTTTCCATATCCTCGGGCGAAGTTCCCGGGTAAACGGTATTCACGAGTATGGTTGGAATAACGATTTCAGGAAATTGTTCCTTAGGTATACTGTTATAACTGCTAATCCCAAGCAATGTGATAAATACAGCCAGCACGTAAATACTGGTTTTATTATCAATAGCCCAGCTTGTAGCAAAAAACTCTTTGAAATTATTTTTCATAGTCTGTTTGGTAATGAATTATTTTAAAACTTGAATAATCCGCTTAGTTAACCTGTATAAGTTCACCGTCGATAAGGCTGTTGAAACCAGTGGTAATAATTTTATCGCCATCTGTGATTCCATCTGTTATTTCGGTAAGTCCGTTATACGAGCTACCAACAGTAACAGGTAATCGGCGGGCTACTAATTTGCCGTTTTCTTCTTTGGCAACGTAAATAAACTTACCCGATTGTGAGTCCCTGATAACGTTAACAGGCACAGTGAATGCCGAAGGATTATGATAGTCGTTGATCTTAACTACTGCCATCATGTTGGCGCGGTACTCAACCTTGCTGGAGCCTAAACGGACCTCAGTGTTAAACGTCCGGTTAACCGGGTTGATATATTTGGATGTAAACCTGATCTGGGAAGGGATTTCGATATTGAAATCAGGGAAGAAAACTATCACCTTATTGCCAGGTTTCACTTTGGGTGCATATGCTTCGGATATTTCAGCAATAACTTTAGCGGTCGAAAAATTAACTACCCGAACGGCAGGTAATCCGGGCGAAGCCATCTGCCCGACTTTAAGGTTCACTTCTTCAACACTTCCGTTGATCGGGGATTTGATACGAGTCATTTCAACTTGTTCATTCAGGGTTGAAAGTGCTTTTTCGAGGTTTTCCTTGTTGTTTTTTGCTGTGAGGTACTGAACTTCGCTACCAATCTGCTTGTCCCACAATGCTTTTTGTTTGTTGTACAAATTTGCCGCAAAGTCGAGTTGCTGTTGAGTACTGGCAATTTGCTGCTGTGTGATTGAATTATCAATTTGAGCAAGTATCTGACCTCTTCGTACCTGGTCGCCTTCCTTTACATAAACTGCAGTAATAGCTCCGGGCATCTGTGCTGAAACGGCAATATTATCTTCGCCATCCACTTTTCCCTGTACTTCGAGGTAGTGGTTAAATTCCTCAGCCTTAGCTTCGGTTATTGCTACAGCTGTTACTTTGCTCACTTTAGTAGTATCACTCACCTGTAATTCGGTTTCGAGAGCTTTAATTTTAAAGGCTAGTTCGTCGTGTTCTTTTTTGAGTTTTGCAAGTTCAGCTTTTTTATCAGCAGGTTTGCAGGCTACTGCCATTGCCAGCAGAAAGAGGAAAATAATAGATTTATTCATGGTTTTCATTTGTATATCTGTTTTATATTTTGGTTAAAAGTTGTTGTTTAACTTATCGAGTTTGTTTTTGGCTGAGATCAGCGAAAGCATTGAATTGTACATGTTGCTTTGAGCCGTGAGGTATTGATTCAGGAATTCAGTTATGTCCCGGCTGGATGCCAATCCTTCGTTGAATTTTATAAGCGATTTTTCAAAAATGCGTTTTGTGAGTTCAATATTACGCTGGTCGTTCTGGTAATTCTCGAAAGCAGTTGTAAGTTCATTCAGCGTATTTACATATTGAAGCTGCAATCCGTTGGCCAGGTTATCTTTGGTATTGATAACCTGCTGCAGTTCCAGCTTACGCTGCTGAACTTTAGCATTGCGCATACCACTCGATGCAATAGGGATGTTCATCGCAACCTGAATAACATCTTTAGGATTAAAATTGAATTCAGGCTCATTCATCATTTCATTGTGCCTGTATACCGCTGCCAGATTAGGCAAATAAGTGCTTTTCTCCCTTTTCAGGTTCAGCTTACTTATTTCTTCTGAAGTTTGAAGTATCTGGTAATCGAGGTTGTTGTTAATATTAAACTGAGTACTTAGGAGCGTCTCAAGGTTCACTGTGTTTGCAATATTGTCAAGGTTATCAGATAAAACTATTTTATCTGCAAACGGCATACCTAATTGAAATTTCAGAAGATCATACGTGGCATCTATTTGCCGGCTCATTGAACTGATAGCATTTTTAAGTGTGAGGGTAACCAGTTCAATCTGATCAACATCGGTGTTTTCAATCATCCCCTGCTGATACATTTGTTGCATTTCATTGAAGGTTTTCTCCGTATTTCCGAGCGACTGATTCAACACAATAAGTGTTTGTTCGAAAACGAGTGCCATTGCATAGGTATTGGCAACACTCTCTTTCAGATCAATTTCAGTTCTCTGCCGGTTTTGATCGGTCATGGTGTAATATACTTTAGTAGCCTGCAATCCAACGATGTATTCACCACTAAAAATCAACTGTGAAACCGTTATATCAAGGGTAGTGTTGTTTTTAACGCCCAATGCAATGGGTGCCCCCGGAGTAAATCCCATATAAACATTCTGATTGTTGATATCATCAGAAGTAATTGGAGTTCCGGCTGGTAATTCTGTTGCCAGGTAAGTACTGCCGCCAAGACTTAATTCCGGAACTTTGAACAAATGCTGGTAATTGACCTGCGCACTTATTTGTGGTAATCCGATAGCAGTGGTTTCCCAGATTTTCTTTTTCGCTATTTCCATATCGATAGCGGAATTTCGCGAATTGGCATTGTTTTTAATAGCGTATTCCTGCGCCTGCTTCAGGGTAAGAACAGTAGTTACAGCCTGGTTTTCCTGAGCCAGACCGGATATTTGCATTGCAAATACCAGGAATACCGAGCACATTGTGGTGATAATTGGTAATTTCATAAATCAGATATTGTTGTTTAAAATGTCAGTTTGTTTTTCATAATAAGCCAGCCCTTCGGCATTGGCTATTCCGCGTATATGGTTGTCGAACATTACCTGGAATACTTTTTCGAAACCAAAATTTACCGAGGATAAAAATTCGGGGTCGTGCACATCAACCAGTTTCTGGATATAAAGCCTGGCAACAAGGTCAACATCCAGATCGTTACGGTATATGCCTTCGGAAATTCCCTGCTCAAAGTTTTTTTTGACGGCTTCAAAAACATGATCTCGTTTCTTTACAATAAACTCCCGGTAAATAACAGGATAATATTTCTGAAGCTCATAAGCATTTATCGGGTTCATATCTTTCAGTTGTATGCTCACATTCCTGCTTACAGCTAAAAGAACATCAATGGCATTCATATTGGCTGTGTCTCCCTCCATGCATGGAATTCTTTCCTTTTCATGCATAAAATTGAGCACCTTTTCGACCAACTCAGTTTTATTGGCGAAATACTGGTAAATAGTCTTTTTCGACATTCCCAATTCCTTTGAAATATCGTCCATTGATACACTGCGTATTCCGTTTTTTTTGAACAAACGCAGGCTTTCAGCCAAAATACGATCAAATTTTTCGTCCATTATATTTTTTTAAGAGCGGCAAAAGTACTATTTTTAGAAACACAGGAAACGAAATAAATCAAAAATGTTTCCATCGTTTTAATATCAATTAACGTTTCCTGTCCTGATTTGTTCTACAAAACTCCAAATAAAGCGATCGTTGCACAACTGAAAAGCGGTGAATGCCGGATTTTGGGCGGTGGATGGGAGGGTTGGGAGGATGAGGGGGAGGGAGCGAGTGTTAGAAAAGGCTGACCCGGTAGAGGAACTTCGGTCAGGATTATTCTTCGAAGGCTACGATTGCTTCGTCGTTCCTCCTCGCAATGACGTTGCCTTCGATTGAACCCAGGGTTATGGTTGTTACCTTCGAAGGTAAAAGTAAGTGTGGGCTTAAGGGGTTACCTGAAACTTCAAAATGAAACTGCTCAACTTTCGACATTAAACATCCCACATCCCATATCCCACATCTGACATCCCACATCCCACATTAAATCTTCCTTTTCCTAAGCGAAACAGAAATAGTTAATAGTAAAAATAGTCCGGCTATAAGCATAAAAATTCGTCCGATATAATCGCCGTACTTTACATAAAAAGTTATTTTATCGTTGGCGTTGATTGTTCCCCTGATAGCTGCCGGTACCCAATAAGCGGTCCGTTGCGAGATATCGCCACGCTGGTTTATAAAACATGAAATCCCTGTATTAGCCGAACGGGCAACGCTTCGCCGGGTTTCAATTGCCCTGATTACCGAAAAAAGCATGTGTTGCCTGTGACCGGCAGTGTTTCCCCACCATCCGTCGTTGGTAATTACAAAAATTACATTTGCACCATTCTGAATAAAGCGATTTAAAAATTCACCATATACTGATTCATAACATATTACCGGGGCAATTCTGAGGTTGTCATTACTAATAAACGGAGTTTGATCGGGATTTATTCCAAGGCTGCCGACTGTTCCTCCCAGGTCAATGGCAAAATTTTCGATAAATGGCAGATAGTGAATTAAAGGCATCATTTCAACACCAGGCGTTAGTTTCGATTTGTGATAAACGTGAAGACTGCTGTCGTGTGCTACAAAAAGTGCTGTATTATACGAATCGTAATATTGCTCGGCATCCCTGAATTTCCGTGCGGTAGTGCTTAGCGGCTCGCCGGGTTGAAATACTTTGCGTGTCGAAATGCCGGTTATCACATTCATCCGGCTAAAACTTTTATTGAACTGCCTTATCCTTGCAATGCTTTGTGACTGTTCAAGCTGATCTTCATAGGAGCGTTCCTGGATAGCACTTTCGGGAAATACAGCAAAGTCGGTGAGGCTATCCGATTTTTCAGTTGCCAGCGCAAGCATACGGTCAGTAACTACCATAGGTTCAAGGTCGAATTGCTCACTGTACGGATCCAGGTTGGGCTGAACGACTACAACATCCACCGGATTAATTTTTTCGGTATAGCGGTTATACATTACGAATGAAATAACTATTGGCACAACAATGGTTATCAGGGTGATACCAAAGATCATTGCTACTTTCCTGCTTTTGATTTTAAGCATGATACGTTCGCGGACAATGAAAAACAACATGATGTTTATCAGCATTATCCATAACGATCCACCGAAAATACCGGTGAATTCATACCATTGTATCCATTTCGGATAAGCCGCAAATCCATTTCCTAAGTTAAGCCACGGGAAATTCAGGTCCCAGCGCAAATGTATATATTCAGCTGTAAGCATATAGCCGATAAGTGCCGTGTATGCTGCTGTTGCACCCGAAAGTTTACGATGCGTAATATGAAAAAGGTATAAGGCTCCGCCAACCAGGGAAGTGTTGACCAGCACTGTAGCAACAATTCCGATCGGTGTTGATATATACACCCACCAGGTTGTGAGCAGCACCCATATCGATATAGTCAGGGCCGCATAAGGTAAAAATCCGGATGAGTGATTGTTGGCGCGGTTTTTCCATTGTTCGTATTCAACCACAAAAAGCGGAACGAAAGCAAAAAACAATAAAATGGGGAAACCACGTTCGGGCCAGGAGGCAGCAAGTAATAATCCGGAAAGTATAGAAAGGAGTACTTTATATCTTCGTTTCATATTGGGAAAATTGAATGCAAAGGTAGGGATTTGAGTGTAACAGCAGGCGCTGAAAATCAGTTGCAATTGCTGATTATTGCCCTTTTAATCCTAAAGGCTGACCAATTTTAAAAACCTGGATACGCAACACCTGAATTTGATAAAGTAAATAGCCAAACTGTAAGGAGGTCTATGAATAAAAAAATTTTCAGTGTTTTGTCGGAATCGTGTTAGAATTACCTAACTTTGTGTTAGAAATATTTAACAATTATGAATCATGAAAAAATCGTTTTTAGCAGTTATTGTTTCCGGGCTGGTTTTAGTAACCACGGTGTTATGGATGTCGGATGCCTTATCAGTTAGTTCAGGCGAATACATTCAATTTGTGATTATCGGGATACTTGTTTGTTTTGGGCTTTATGTTGGTTACAGGCGTTTTACCAGCGAAAAGCGAGGGCAGCCCGCTGAAGATGAATTCTCGAAAAAAGTTTTGCAAAAATCGGCTGCTGTGTCTTATTATATTTCGCTTTACCTCTGGCTGGTAATTATGTATCTGACTGACAGGATTAAAATTGAAACAGATATTATGTTTGGCTGGGGAATACTTGGAATGGCCGTGATTTTTGCGGGTTCGTGGGTTTATTTCAATCTAAGGGGAATGAAAGATGCTTAACAGGATAAAGGAATACAGATTTAAGAACAACCTCACGCAGGACGATCTTGCGCGGAAAGTCGAGGTGCGGCGCGAAACCATAGTTTTCCTCGAACAGGGGAAATACAATCCTTCATTGAAACTCGCTTATGATATAGCGAAAGTATTTGGATTGAGTATTGAGGAACTGTTTATTTTCGAAGATGCTGACTGATGGAAGAACAATATCAACTAGTTACAACTGTTTTTTACGACAGCCCTATCGTTTCCCCATCCGCGCTCGACCATTCATAATTATACAATCCATCAAGCAGTCTTTTCTGTTTCTCTTCCGGCGAAAGGATATTATATTTTTGTTTTTCCTCCTCAAGTTTTTTGCGTTTTTCTTCCTCTACGCGGTGAATTTCTTCAAGGTAGGTATCTTCCATTCTCTTTTTTAGAAAATCATGAGCTACTGAAGGAAATAATTCGAGTAACAATTCTTCTTTCTCGTTAAGTGCAAGTTTTACACCTCCATATTCTTCAAAAACCGGGTTCAGCTGTTTTTTGTAGAATTTTGTATCGTATGGAATTTCTTCCCGTACACCTGCAAGCTTGAATCGGAACTCAGGATCAACAGCAACAGGCGTATGTCCGTAAACACCTTTCACCAGGTTTACAAATTGTATGGATTTGGTTGTATATAGCGGCACTCCGTTCGACTCGTCGAGTGCGCAGTTTACAGCCTGAACGCCTACAATCTGGCTGGTTGGGGTAACAAGGGGAGGACAGCCGGAAGCAAGGCGAACCAGAGGAATTAGTTCCAGGGCTCGCGGAAGAAGTTTTTCGAGCTTAAGTGCTTTGAGTTGTGCAAGCATATTCGAATACATTCCGCCTGGAATCTCAGCCTCACATATTTTGCTGTCGGGCTCCGGAAATCCGAACCAACCTTCAATACGGTGGCATACTTCAAGCAAATCATCTTCTTTATCCGCTTTGGCAAATGCAATGGCCATTTCCATCATTTGATCAATATCACGTGGTAAGGTGTCTGTTAAAATGTTGAATTCGCGGGGGAATTTATAACTGTCAAAGTCTTTCAGTTCGAGCCTGATAGCCCTCATATGCTGGTCAAGTTCAATAACGGCTTCTACATTTACTCCCGTGTCGATACCCAGCCGGTTGCAAAACAACTGTATAATCTCAAATGCCGGTGCGGCAGTTCCGCCTGCAAAACTCATTAGTGAAGTATCAACGATATCAGCACCATTCACAATAGCCATCAGTGTCGAAGCAAGTCCGTAACCGGGTGTGCAATGTGTATGAAAATCAACAGGAACCGTTACATTTTGCTTTATCATCCTCACAAGCCTGCCTGCGCGCAGAGGAGTGATAAGCCCGGCCATATCTTTAATAGTTATGATATCGGCACCCATTTCCTGAAGTTCGAGTGCTTTTTTAAGGAAATACTCCTTGGTAAATATTTTTGTTGGAAGGACTTTTGCATGCAGCAAAGCCTTAACTTTCTCCCGGGTCGAATATTTCGGGTCCACCGTGTAAACAATGGTACAATCTGCTATTCCGCCGTTTTCCTTTACAAATTTTATAGTTGACCGAATGTTTTCCAGGTCGTTCAAAGCATCAAAAACACGCATTATAGCAATGCCTGAATGAATGGCATTGCGGTTAAACCCGCTTATAACTTCATCCGGATAAGGATTGTAGCCGAACAGATTCCGGCCACGCGATAATCCGGCTAGAAGTGTGGAGTCGCCCAGGGCATTATGTATGCTTTCGAGCCTGTCCCAGGGATTTTCGTTTAAATAGCGCATAATTGAATCAGGAACTGCACCTCCCCACACTTCCATAGCATAAAATCCTGCATTTTTAAATCCGGGCAGAGTGCGTTCAACCTGCTTTTGAGTCATACGGGTGGCGAAAAGTGATTGTTGCCCGTCGCGGAGTGTTACATCACGTATAAGAAGCTTTTTTTTCATTTGTGGAGGTAGTTGTTTGATTCGGATCTGGATTTATTAACGGATCTAATAAACTGATAGACAAGTAAGTTAGATAAATTGTTTTTTTTTAGTCTTTATTGTTATTTGAATAACAATGCAAAATTATAAATTAACACATCAGGACAAGCAAAATGTGAAAATAAATTATTAGATGCATAAATTCCAGCTACGATCCAAGTTTTAGCTGGTATAACTTCCCTTCAAATGACGTAGGTTCAGATTTGGTATCCTTAAAATTTTTATACTTCCAGCAAATTTAGCCCCTTTCAGAAATTAAAGAGATTTTCCTCCCTAACCCCTAAATCCTAAACCCCAAACCCATTTTTTTACTAATTTCGCCTCAGATTTTAACCATTTAAAAACCAATCCTATGTTAAAACGATTCCTTCCGGTAATTCTTTCATTTGCGTTGATTTCAGCCCTTTCCATCAGTTGTAAGCAAAAATCAGGCAGTGATAATTCAGCAAACGATACAACCGCTATGAGCGAGATGCAGAAAAATGTAAACGACTATGCCGTGGTTAAGCTAACCACCGACCTGAGCAAACTCACCGAAAAGGAAAAACAGATGATTCCTATCCTTATTGAAGCAGCTCAGATTATGGATGATATTTTCTGGGAACAAACCTGGGGTGATAAAAATGCATTGCTCGATACTATTGCGGATCCGTTTACAAAGCAGTTTGTTGCTATTAATTACGGTCCATGGGACAGGCTTAACGAGAACCTCCCTTTTGTTGCCGGGATAGGCGGAAAACCTAAAGGAGCCAATTTTTATCCGACCGATATGACAAAAGAAGAATTTGAGAAGTGGAATGATAAGGATAAAGCCAGTCAATATACGCTCATCAGGCGGAATGAGGATAAAAGTTTAAAAAGTATCTGGTTTCATGAGGCTTATGCCGAAAAAATAATAAAAGCATCAGATCTTCTGCTTAAAGCTGCCGAGCTTGCTGAGGATCCAGGCCTGAAAAAATATTTTACATTAAGATCGAAAGCATTATTGACTGACGATTATTTCGAAAGCGATATGGCATGGATGGATATGAAAACCAACACGCTCGATTTTGTGATTGGTCCGATTGAGAATTACGAAGATGAGCTTTTTGGTTATAAGGCAGCCCACGAAGGTGCCATACTGGTAAAGGATAAAGAATGGAGTACCAGACTCGAAAAATTTGCCGCCATGCTTCCCGCTCTGCAGAAAGAACTGCCATGCGATCCGAAATACAAAAAGGAAGTTCCCGGAACCAGTTCCGATCTTAATGCATACGACATTCTATATTACGCAGGCCATACCAACAGCGGTGGTAAAACTATAGCTATAAATCTTCCGAATGATGAAAAGGTACAGCTGGCAAAAGGCAGCCGCCGCCTTCAGTTAAAAAATGCGATGCAGGCAAAATTTGATAAAATACTGGTTCCTATTTCCGAAATACTTATTGAACCAGCACAGCGTAAAAATATAAAATTTGATGCTTTCTTTGGAAATGTGATGTTCCACGAGGTGGCTCACGGACTGGGGATTAAAAACACCATTACCGGTAAAGGAAATCTCCGCCAGGCCCTGAAAGAACAGTATTCCGGCTGGGAAGAAGCAAAAGCTGATGTTGTTGGCTTATGGATGGTTACATGGCTTATTGAAAAGGGCGAATTGACTAATATAACTGTTGAAGACGCTTACGTTACATATATGGCCGGCCTCATCCGCTCAGTGCGTTTTGGAGCCGCCGAAGCTCATGGGAAAGCCAACATGATGTGTTTCAATTTCTTTGAAGATAAAAAGGCCTTTTCGCAAAACGAAGATGGGACTTTTAAGGTAGATATCGAAAAAACCCGGCAGGCAGTTAACGAATGGAGTGCTTTCATTTTAAGTGTTGAAGGTGAAGGCGACTATGATAACGCCGTAAGTTATATGAAAGAAAACGGCAAAGTTCGTCCTGATCTTCAGGCTGGACTCGACAAACTGAAAACTGCCAATATCCCGAAGGATGTAGTTTTCGAGCAGGGAAAGGGAGCGTTGGGATTGTAGGACAAGGTTACAGGGAGACAAGGGGACAAGGCGAGGGGAGATCGGGCGAGGAGAGATCGGGCGAAAGGCGAAGGGTGAGGAGTGACATGGAGAGGAGATGAGAGGAGATGAGAAGGGAATGAAATTTAGCCAAATAATATTAAAAAAGCCCGTCAGGATATTGGTTCTGGCGGGTTTTGGTTTTTAAGGGAATGTATTTGTGTAGCATTTAAAACCTGTCAGGTTTTAACAGAATAGCGGCGAGAACCCTGACAGGTTTTAAATGGGGTTACTTTTTTACAGAATTGTTTTGCCAACTTACAGACGATTTCCGTCATCTCACATAGGATTAGGCTTCCGAAATCCGGCAAATGTATTTTTTTCAAACTATAAATTTATCTTTGCGTCTTAAATCATAACCTATAATCAATTTAAAATGAAAAAAATTGTTCTTGCTTTATGTTTGCTTACGGCGGTCTTCGCAAAAGCAGCCAATACTCCTGACGAAGGCATGTGGTTACCCATGTTTGTTGAAAGGTTAAACTATGTTGATATGCAGAAAATGGGTCTTCACCTTACTGCAGAAGAGCTATACAGTATCAACCATTCGAGTATGAAAGATGCTGTTGTCAGCCTTGGCGGATTTTGCACAGCAGAAGTTGTATCGGCCGAAGGATTACTTTTTACAAATCACCACTGCGGATACGATGTGATCCAGAATCACAGCTCAGTGGAAAAGGATTACCTTACCGATGGTTTCTGGGCCATGAGCAAAGCCGAAGAACTTCCCAATGAAGGCCTTTTTGTATCATTCCTGGTACGGATGGAGGATATGACTGCCGAGGTTTTAGGTGAAGTTACTAGTGACATGGATGAATCAGCTCGAGCTGCCGCCATTACCAAAAAGGTTGAAGAACTGAAAAAAGTTGCAGCCGAAGATGGCAAATATGAAGTTGAGCTAAAGAGTTTCTTTAACGGAAACGAATACTATATGTTTGTCTACCAGGAATATAAGGATATTCGTTTAGTAGGAGCTCCTCCGTCATCAATCGGAAAATTCGGCGGCGATACCGATAACTGGATGTGGCCCCGTCATACCGGTGATTTCAGCATTTTCCGTATTTATACAGCACCTGATGGTTCACCAGCCGAATACTCGAAAGATAATGTGCCTATGGTTGCAAAAAAGTTCTTTCCCGTTTCGGTAAAAGGATATAAAAAGGATGACTTTGCCATGATATGGGGTTTCCCCGGTACTACCGACCGTTACCGCAATTCATGGGCTGTTGATGCCACTCTTTACGATATTGATCCTGTGATTGTTAAGTTGCTGGGATCAGTACTTGAGAATCAGAAAGAAGGTATGGATGCCGATAACGCTGTCCGCATTCAATATGCAAGTACCTATGCCGGCCTTGCCAACTTCTGGAAAAATAAAATGGGTGAAGAACGCGACCTTAAACGGCTCAATGTTATCGCGAAAAAACAGGAACTCGAAGCCAGGCTTCAGAAATGGATTGATGCTGATGCCGGCAGGAAGGCAAAATACGGAGATATACTTAGTTCTTCAGCTGATGTTTATAAACAGTACAAGGATCAAAACCTTTACAGGCAGTTGTGGCACACACAGGCTCTTTTCTTTGGCTCAAAAGCATTCCCGTTCCCCGGGCAGTCAACCGCTATTGAAACCGTGCTTAAAACTGGTGCAAAAGGCGATGACCTGAAAAAACAAATGGAAAAATACAAGGAAACTTCGAAAGAACACTTCAAAGAATATAACAATAAAATTGAACAAAATGTATTGGAAGACCTGCTGATATTGTTCCGTGATAATATTCCGGTAAATCAGCAGCCTGCTATATTCCAGGAGATCAACAAAAAATACAAAGGTGACTTTAATGAGTATGTGGAAGAGCTTTTCGAAGAATCAATTTTCTATACGGAAGCAAAATTCAACGCTTTCCTTGAAAAACCGAACCTGAAAAAAATGCAGAAGGATCCTGCTTTGGTTCTATACAATTCTATGATGGATAGCTTTAAGGCCTTACAGAAAGCCAATAAGGAACTGGGAGAAAAAAATAAGAAGACTCAGCGCCTGTTTGTTGCCGCTTTGCGCGAAATGGATGCCACAAAAAGTTTTTATCCTGATGCCAACAGCACTTTACGTATGACCTATGGCAAAGTGCTTGATTACTACCCGGCTGATGCTGTCCACTACAATTATTACACTACTTTGGACGGTGTGATGATGAAGGAAGATCCTAACAACGAAGAGTTTATTGTTCCGGCAAAACTCAAAGAGCTTTATAACAAAAAGGATTATGGCCGCTATGGCGAGAATGGAAAACTTTATACCTGTTTCCTTACGGATAATGATATTACCGGCGGAAATTCTGGCAGTCCTGTTATAAATGGCGACGGACACCTGATCGGAATTGCTTTCGATGGAAACTGGGAAGCCATGAGCGGGAATATCCTTTTCGAGCCTGAACTGCAGCGCACCATAAATGTTGATATCCGTTATGTGCTTTTTGTAATTGAAAAATATGCAGGTGCCAGCAACCTGATAAACGAACTGAAGATTGTTCAGTAAGCAAATTTTTAATTGTTAGTTGTAAAAGGGGGTCCTGAAAAGGGGTCCCTTTTTTAATTTTCCTTTATCGGGATATAAACTGAACACACTATGGACAAATCAGGTTTATTTGGAAACTAAGCGATACCTATGGCAATACCTGCAAAAACGATTGATGAAGTTCTGAATGAACTCGATCTGATAATTGATGAAACAGTTGCTGATAATAATTTCCTCGGGATTTTCGCTTACGTTTACCGGAGAACCACCGCGCAGATAAAGCAAGCCATACACGACAATCAATTCGGCGATAATATTCGGATGGAACTGATGGATGTTGCCTTTGCCAATCTGTACCTGATGGCATATCGTCAATATCGCGCCGGTTTACCCTGTTCTTCTGCATGGCTGACTGCATTTAATGCAAAAAACGATCGTGTTACTATTATGCAACATCTTATGCTGGGGATGAATGCACACATCAACCTCGACCTTGGAATTGCCGCGGCCAATATTGCAAGTGGTGAAAAGCTTCAATTACTAAAGACTGATTTTATTAAAGTTAACCAAATTCTGAACGAACTGGTAAATGAAATGCAGAGCCGGATTTCGAGAGTTTCACGACTCATGTTTCTGCTCGATCTGGCAGGAAAAAACACCGATGAACAGATTGTGAATTTCAGTATGGTAAAAGCACGGGAGCAATCGTGGAACCTGGCTAACGTACTGGCGGTGCTACCTGTTAACGATCAACAACCGGTTATTGACCTGGCTGACCAATCTATAACATCTTTGGGATCTGTTATCAAAAATCCTCCCGGAAAATTCCTGAAATTCATCGTAAAGATTGTTGCATATTTTGAGGAGAAAAATGTGAAAACTATTATAGTGAAACTCCGTGAAGTATAGAGATATTTATGCTTTCGGAACATTGGTTCACTCTTACCGAAAGAAATTGCACTATAATCAAATCATCAACTATCTTTGCAAATTATGGTTAGGAATCGATAATCAATATTCTTCATGACAGAGCAAAAGAACAATCCATTACACGGAATTAGTCTGGAGATCATTCTAACACGATTGGTGGATCATTTTGGCTGGGAGATCCTGGGCAAACTTATAAAGATAAACTGCTTTATCGAAAACCCCAGCATACAATCGTGCCTGAAATTTCTGCGAAAAACGCCATGGGCCAGGAAGAAAGTGGAAGAGCTTTACCTTGAAATACATGATGCTTCAGCGGTAAATAGTAAAGCGGACAAATAGAAAATGGGCTAAAAAGGTGGCCTTCACATCCATATTGATCAACTTTCTCAAAATAAAAAAAACCTCATTGTAGTTACAATGAGGGTTTTTTAATATGCAACCGGCAACCAGAACTACATTTGTGTTAGCAGCTTAGCTTTTTCAACAATTACTTCGTAATAGTATCCTGCTCCGAAATCTTTTTTAAGCGTAACTACTCCTTCGAAAGTTACAACATCACCCACTTTGGTAACATCGTCAGTTGTAATAGTAAGATCGAAAGATCCGTTGCCGTTGGTGCCATCCTGAATATGTACCCAGTTGGTTTTCATGATATCAGGACTGTATTTTACAACTTCACCTCTTATTTTAATAGTTTTTCCGGCATATGAATCCCTATTGGTGTAAAGTTCGGCAATAGTTATACCTCCTTTGGCAGCATCAACTTTAATGCCTTCTTTAGGTTCTGCAGCCTGTTTGCCTTTCATTGAATCGGCCACCGTAATTTTGGCGATGATAGGCTGATCGCTGAATTTATCAACAAAAGTAATTGCCGGAAAGGTTCGTTTTAGCTCTTTACTGACGAAGTTATTCATTTCGATGCCTGGTTCGTAATAATAGTTTTTGCCCTCTTCCACTTCTGCCCTGCTGATGGCAATCCAGCTTTCCTGGTCCTTTTCCGACACACGCAGATAGGTATAATTGCTGGTTTGAATTACCTCTTCAACTTTAACCTTACGCACGTTTGGGGCCAGGTTTTCATCGACTGTACTTTTCGAATTGCATGAAGCTGCAAAAACAATTATGCCGGCGAGGATGATAAATAAATTTAATTTCATTTTCATGATTAAGTTTTCTGTTATATGATTTGTTTTTTCCCTTTTGTGATGCAAAAGTATTCATTATTATGCATATTTAAATGATTCCTGTGAAAACAAATATTGGTTGGCTTTGAAGATGGCAGATAAGCGGATTTTTTATCCAGGCCGTTGATTAATGCGTTAATTTTGCGGATGAAAGTGTCCCCGATATGAACTGGATTTACGAATTGCTGACAAAAGAATCAATTGCTCAAACAATTTTACTCTATAGCTTTGTTATTGCCATCGGAGTTGTGTTAGGCAAGCTAAAAATATTTAAAATCTCGCTTGGTATTACTTTTGTTTTGTTTACGGGCATTGCAGTGGGGCACTACGGATTTACTGTTAATCACCAGGTCCTGGACTTTGCAAAAGATTTCGGGCTTATATTATTCGTTTTCTCGGTAGGGTTGCAGGTTGGACCCGGATTTTTTTCTTCGTTCCGGAAAGGCGGTCTTACACTGAACCTGCTGGCAATGGCAATAGTATTCCTCGGTGCAGTTACCGCTGTTTTCCTGCATTTTATAACAGGTGTTTCAATGCCTGTGATGGTTGGGATACTTTCGGGAGCTGTTACCAATACACCCGGCCTGGGAGCCGCGCAGCAGGCTCTCAAGGAGGTTATACAGAATAATCCGGGAGCCGAAATACCGGATATCAGCCTGGGGTACGCCGTTGCTTATCCGTTTGGTGTACTGGGAATTATTATCACAATGCTCTTTATCCGAAAAGCTACCCGTACCAAAATTGACAGCGAAATAAAATTGTACAATGAGCTTCAGAATCCGGATGAAGCCATGCCTGAGAAGATCAGCATTGTTGTTACCAATCCCCGGATAATTGGCAAAAAGGTGCAGGATTTAAAATACCTGATGAAGCATGATACCGTTGTTTCACGTATTTATCATGATGGCGAGGTGTCAGGAGCTAACTCCGAATCAGTGTTTTATGAAGGCGATATCGTGCTGCTGGTGGCACAAAAAGGAGATATTGCCGGTTTAATCAAACTATTTGGTAAAAAGAGCGAACTGGATTTAGCCGCTCAGCCCGGGAAACTGATGTCGAAACAGGTATTGGTTACCCATGTAGCGGTCTCGGGAAAATCACTGGAATCGCTTAAACTCAGGCCACGTTTCGGAATAAATATAACCCGAATTTACAGGGCCGGTATTGAGCTGGTCGCTTCACCAAAACTAAAACTTTCGCTTGGCGATAAAATTACTATTGTGGGTGAGGAAACCTCTATAGAAAGTGTGGCCCGGGTATTGGGTAATTCCCTTAAACGCCTAAACGAACCTAACCTCTTTCCAATTTTTATCGGGATTTTGCTCGGTGTTTTGTTAGGCAGCATTCCTATTGCAATTCCTGGTATCCCGACTCCTATCAAACTCGGGCTGGCGGGAGGACCACTGATTGTTGCCATATTACTCAGTAAATATGGTTATAAATTGTCCCTGGCCTCATATACAACGCCCAGTGCTAACCTGATGCTCCGCGAAGTGGGGATAGTACTTTTCCTAGCCAGTGTCGGCATTAAGGCGGGCGAGAAATTTATTCCCACCCTGGTTTCGGGCGATGGTTTTTTATGGATGGGATATGGTGCTCTGATTACATTGCTCCCATTAGTAATAATCGGACTTTTCACCAAACTGGTACTTAAACGTAGTTTTTTCGAAGTCAGTGGATTGTTGGCCGGTAGTATGACTGATCCTCCGGCACTTGCTTTCGCAAACTCAATAGCTCAGTGCGAAGCCCCGGCAGTAGCTTATGCAACAATTTATCCGCTTGTTATGTTTCTGAGGATTGTAACAGCCCAGATGTTGGTGATGCTTTTTGCATGAAAAAAAGTATAATCTGAGTAAATCAACATTCCTGATCAATAAAAAAAGAAAGTACCCTGTTTTTTATTTGCCGAAAGCTTTAACTTTATAGCCATTTGAATTTCTACTCAATGATAAAATCAGCCTGATTTCTAAAACCTTAAATATGAAAAGCATGAACAGCGTTACCCGCATTTTTTTTGCAATTCTTTTTTTATCCGGTTTTGCAATTCTGACCAGTTGCTCCAACATGGAAGTTGTAACCCCTTGCCTTACAGGTCACACGTATGGATTCTTAGGCGGTTTGTTGCATGGTTTTATAGCGCCTTTCGACCTGATAGCCATGTTGTTCCGCGACGACATTACAGTGTATGCTCCTAATAACAACGGAGCCTGGTATGCTTTCGGATTCCTGCTGGGAAGCGGAGGCTGGGGCTTTTTCGGAGGGAAAGGAAGTTCGCGGAAAAGAGGGTAATAGGATTTCGGATTGTAGATTTTTGATTTCAATCCGACATCTGCCATCCGCAATACACTATGGTTCAATCCACAAAACGGAATTTCCCGTTCCATATTCATTTTCTTCCCAATACTCATTGGCCGGGTCAATCAGCCATTGTCCATCAACAATAAATTTATAAGTGTATTTGCCTGGTTTCAGTGAAACAGGCAAGGTCCAAACTCCATTCTTTTGAAACATCTGGTAGCCATCCTCACGCCAGTCGTTAAAACTACCTGATACAAATACAGTTTTTGCTTCAGTAAATTGGGAAAGCACAAAGGTGTAATTGGGTTTAAATGTTACGCATGAATTGATAAAATCCCCGGTTCCGGTTGTCAAAGGATTGTCGGGGTCAGGCATCCATTTGCCATCAACAATAAATTTATACTCGTAATTTCCTCCTGCCATTACATACGGGAGTTCCCAGCCATCATCAGTTTTGTCCATTACCAGTTCGTTGGTACTCCACCCGTTGAAGCTGCCAGAAAGCACTACGGTATTGGCAGTTGAATACCCTTTAAGCCTGAAAACCAAGGTATCGCCGATTCCCATAAAAGAATTCAGGTTTCCGTCAGCATCCTTGCGGATAATTCTATTATCCGGATCGTTTATCCATGTGCCATCTACAATAAATTTATAGGCATGTGTGCCTTCTTCGAGATAGACAGGCAGTTCCCATTCACCTCCAACATGGTGCATCTGAAGTTCTTTCTTTTTCCAGTCATTGAAGCTACCGGCGACAATTACTTTTTTTGCATGTTCGTAGCTTCGTAACCGGAACACGTGATTGTAACAATACAAGATGGAATTATAGCCGGCTTCACCGTCATTTTCTTTAAGCTGGTTATTTGGATCGTGAATCCAGCGGCCATCAACAATAAACTTATACAGGTATCGTCCGGGGGAGAGCCTGATGTTAATAGTCCATCCGGTTGCGGTTTTCTGCATAGGGTGCTGCATAGTGCTCCAGTTGTTGAATGTTCCCGAAAGGTAAACCTGCTCAGCTTTAGGAAATCCGGGCAGTAAAAAGTGTGCTGTGTCGCCGGAATACTGGACGCTGGTTACTTTTGTAAACTTATTTGTACCGTATCGTTTGGGAACAGAAAATACCGGCTTAATTAAAAAAGGATTAATGAATTTGTTTTCGTCAACTAAAAACACATCATTGGGACGGTACGAAGATTCACCTTGTTCCATCTTCTTTGATAGTTCAAAAAGGTTTGCATCCAGTTTGCTTACATCCCATGTTATACTGTCGTATTCAAATGTTTGCTTTCCCCGAAAAGCTAATTCAATAAGAGTACTATCTAGGCTGAAAAGTACTGAAATCTCTTTCTTTTCTTTTTCAGACCAACGTTTATCGAGCTGGAAATAAATCCTGTCGTTATTAATGTAACAGACATTTTCGGGCTTATGCTGTGCATAACTTTCCGGTGAAAGGAAAGCTGTAAAAATCAGAAGAAAAACCAAAATTCCGTATTTCATTTATTTTCTCCTTTCACTAAACTGAAACTGATTTCACTTTTCCCAAAATTGATGCGAAAGATGCCTTTTTGCCAGAAATCATATCCCAACATGCCATCAATGGAGCAGCCGTAGGCTTCGCTCATGGCATCGAGGTTAGTTACCACAGTTTCCATACTGCCAAACTGGTGGGAGCCAAATTCGAACTCGTTCATTGTTCCATATAAAACCTCGAAGGATTGTGCCCCGGCACCACCCAGATTCGAGCGGCGGTTGATCTTGATCGTACTCATTACTTTTTTCGAAACGCTGCTGCTTATCACATTGGATTCGGCACCGGTATCGAGGCAGAAATTCAGAGTTTTTTCGCCAATTGTTCCTTTTATGAGTAAAATATTGTTTTGTTTTTCGATTTTTTGGGTAAAGTCGAATTTTGTAACTACCAGGTCTGTTTTAAGCGTATTGCCTTGTTTATCAATTCTGTTCAATTGCAATTCATTTTTATTTGCATCAAATACGATTTCGAAATTTTCAATCATATTTAAGCCGAATAAGCCAAGGATTTTGACTCCCCGCCGGTTCTCGATATGTCCAAGGTCTGTTACATCAGCAGCAACGTCCTCGTAATACAATGCTGAAATATCAATGCGCTTTACAACAATCCGGGATATTTTATCAAAAGATCCTGTAACTCCTGCTCCGCCAGGCTTTACGAAACCGGCATATTTCCTGAAATAAGTTTTATTTAAAACCAATCCCGAAGCACCGGTATCAAATATCAGGTTACCTACCTCGTCATCAATCCTGGCTTCGATAAGGAATAAACGTCCGGCACGTTTAAGTGGAATTGTAATCGACTGGAAATCTCCAAGAGGCTTATCATTTGGATTAACCAGGGTGTTTATCAGAACTTGTTCGCTTGTATATACAGGGTTATAATTTGGCGGAATATTTGCATAAATGCCGGTATTAATGCAGGATAAAATAATCAGCATTAAACTAACGACCTTAAAGAAAACCGATAAAAGTAATTCGCGAAAATTCATCTGGCTGAAATTGATACGAAGTTAGTAAAAAGTAAAGAAATTAAAGTCGTAAAAATTTGAAAAGGAAAACAAAAAAGGTATAACTTTTCCAGTTATACCTTCGCTAAATAAATTCAAATTCAATTTCTGTCCGATCAACTACAGGATAAGTTTGAATTATTTTTTAGGAACCAGTGTCATTATTTCCTTAGTGCCATCCAGCAGGATAAGCTTATCTCCATCTGATTTCATCATCTTCACCTGTTTAATAGCGTCGAGGAACAGTGCTTCGCCATTGCCCTGGCAAGCCATACGTGTTATAGCGCCCGGTTCAAGTTCAAGGCAGGCTTTTTTTAACTTATACGATCCCGACATATTGTTGCAGCCGGTTGAACCGGAAAGCTTCCCTTTGTCGGCGAAGAGTAAAAATGGCATTCCTGTGCGGAATTGATTCACGTCGGGTGTGCTTCCATTAAGGGTACTGAGTTCCCATGGTTGGGAAGTAAGCTTGTTTTTGTTGGCCATTTTGCAGGTACTTCCACAGGAGGACACAATTACTATCAGCAACGTAGCAATTGTGATAAGGAATAATTGTTTTTTCATTTTTTTGTGCAGGTTAGTTAATTGAATCGAAAATATTTAAGTTCACAATGTTCACTCGAAACGGTTATTCGCCTATTAGGCCATCTTTTTTAAGTTGCGAAATCATCAGCTTGGAGTAGCGTTTCATCAGACTTGGGATATCAGAAGGATTAAAAGCATCCGATTGTATCGAACTTAATATCTCACCCGAAGCTATGTCGTAGAAATTGGTTTCGAAATAGAATGTTCTGTCAATGATTGTATAACCAGGTTCTTCAACATAATCGAAATAATAAACCGCATACCTCCTGTAGCTATCGTAGAAAGTGTGTTCAACAGGGTAATATTCAGTTGCCGGCTGGTAACTCTCTTCTGTTTTTACATCGTACAGCACAACCGTAAATGCCGCATCACAACCTGTTTCCCTGATTTTTTGTGTAAATTCTTCCCGGGTATTGTTCGTGTCGGCAAGATAGGCTGAAGTAAAAACAGAACTGCTCTTCACGGCTTTGCGCCCGCGCGATTCAATCACCTTTGCCAGCTCGTTTTCGACGGCTATTTTCGCGTTGATATCCTGGGCAAAAGCGATTATAAATATGGATTCGTAGCGATCTTTAGGTTTCAGATCAGAATTTTTCCAGGAATTAATCACTTGTTGCGATGGAGTACATGCCGAAATAACAACAAGCACCAGTAAGAAGGTTAGTAAACGTATCATAGCGAAACTATTTTATTTTAAATATTAAACCACCGTTGAAACCGAACGACCATATAGGAACATATCCTGTTAACCCAACACCTGAGCCGCCTGAACCCCAATACATACTTCCTCCGCCACTTGTGATGGGGAAGTTGAAATTAGTCTGCAACCGGATTCCGATTTTTTCGCTGGCCATAATTTTTACCCCGGCATCAAAGCCCAACGCAAATTTTGTGATGGTACTGAAACTATCATCACCCGATCCCAGCCACCCGGCTCCCAGGTTAAAACCGGTAAATGGCGTTACTTTGTCATTTACGGGAAACAACCGCTGACCGCCAATCAGCATATAATTAACAGCCACTGGTGTAGAAACAAATTCAAAGCCGGAATAACTCGATTGAGCTGTTGCATCGGTTTCATAACGGTAATAGGAGATCTCAATGGCATTGAATGGACTGGGAGCAATAGTGAGAGCACCGCCATAGGTGAATCCATCTTCAACCCTGGCTTCACCATTGGTAATTTGCACGGTACTCCGAAAAGTGTATCCGAAAAGAGGAGTTAGTTCAACAGTCTGGGCAATTGAGTTGAATGCGAATGTGATCAAAATAAGAGCGGCAGAAATAGTAGTTTTCCCTTTCATAGTTCTGGTATTTGGTCCTGATTAATAGAGTTTAATTTCAAAGATACTCAATTATAAAGTATTTACTTATCGGATGGATAAAATACTTATTCCTAAGTACTACTTGTGCCAAATCAAGGCGGGTTTGGATTCTTTATTCGCATTTTACTAATTTTTTTAAAATTGACAGCTTGCCAGGTTATGAATTCAGTGGGCCAGCCCGATTATTTTATTTTATATCAGAAATCAGACATATTTTTTGTAAATTTGGACATGATTTAACCCTATGAAACTACTATGAAAAAAATTTTCTTATCACTTTTAGTGCTGGTAATGTCTGTTTTGAGCTTTCCCGCTTTTTCGCAAACAGAGAGCGATACAACATTGCTAGGTTTGCCGGGGGATAACCTGGATCTGTTTGCAGTGCTGGATATATTTCAAAAGTCTAAAACCATCGAGGATTTTGAAAAAAGTTTAAATGACTCAAAAACAAAAATCAATAACCTGGATTTAAATTTAGATGAAAAAGTTGATTTCATTAAGGTCGTGACAAAGCAAAAGGATAAGGATTTTACATTTATTCTGCAGGTTGATGTAACCGAGAAAGAAACACAGGATGTTGCCGTTATTTTTGTTTCGAAAGACAAAAATGATAAAGTAAGCATGCAGATTGTGGGGGACAAAGACTTGTATGGCAAGGATTATGTAATTGAGCCCAAACCAGCTGCACCTGTAGTTACCCCTAATCCGGGATATGCCGGAACTGACCCTATTGCTGCAGCTTCAACTGCACCGACTACGGTTGTTGTAGTCGAATCGGCACCTATCGTACAATATGTGTATTCACCTGTGTATGTACCATATTATCCACCTTATCATTACGCATACTACCCACCATATTTTGCAATGGCAACGGTAGTAGCGGTAGGCATTTATCGTCATAATAACTATTACCATGGAGGGTATTACGGAGGGTATCATGGTGGTTATCACGGTGGCGGAAATACCGTGGTGATTCATAATACCAATAATTATAACAATTACAATAATTCCAGGAATACCTCCAACACAGTTAATCACAATAAAGCAAACGGCAATTACGGTGGAAACAGAGGATCGGCCTCAACACGCCCTTCAGGAGGGACAAATGCATCAACACGACCGTCGGGAGGGGCAAGTGCAGCAACACGGCCATCCGGGGGAGCATCTGCATCAACCCGCCCATCAACAGGAGCATCAACCCGTCCATCAGGAGGAGCATCTGCATCAACCCGTCCGTCGGGCGGGGCTTCAGCCTCAACACGTCCCTCCGGTGGAACTTCCGCATCCACACGCCAGGCAAGTCCTTCAACACGTCAATCATCTGGTAATTATTCCAAGCCGTCCGGTTCATCAAATTCTTACAATGGAGGAGGACGCACTGGTGGAAGCAGCAGCCGAAGCAGCGGAAGTTACAGTGGCGGTGGTGGAAGCCGCAGTAGCAGCGGTTATAGTGGTGGCGGCGGTGGCCGTGGCGGTGGCGGCGGTGGTCGTGGCGGTGGCGGAAGAAGATAGAAGCAGATAAAGAAGTATTTGAATAGAATTCCTGGTTATTTCGCCAGTGAATTTTCATATAAACGAGGTTATTCCTGGAAAGAAACAGCCTCGTTCTGTTATATCAGGAAACAGGTAATACTTCTAAAACAGATTGAGAATTAATGAATGACCCGGGCATTAAGCTCCGCACAAGATACTTTCATTATTCAATAAAAGTCACGGGATGCAAGTCCTAAGTTTCAAGAACCGCAGACTTCTATCATAACTTGTAATCTGGAACCGGGTCCCGCCCCTGGCGCAAGGAATTTGAACCTTATAAACGTATAAATTATTCCTGTTTGTAAATCAAAAATGAAAAAGACTGCCCTTAACAATTAAAGGCAGTCTCTATTCTTCAGGATTGCTAAAATTCTACTCAGGTAACGGATGAGCAGTAGCCATATCCCTGGTACAAACATACCTGCCATCTCTTTTGGCAAAGAAACTGAAAAAGTGCCCGTTTTGGAGTATTTTACCAGTGGAATCCACTCTTTTGTATGCACCGATTTCAGCCACGTTATTGCCATCACCCGTTACATAAATCTCAATGGTTTCATTAATAATTTTTGCACCTGCAGGAAAATCTTTTAATTCTTCTGCTATAAATTGGTGAATGGCGGCTTTCCCGGATATAGGTTCCTGTCCTACAAAATAACTTACAGCGCTATCAGCGTAATAAGTTAAAGAATCTATATTTCTGTGCGTGTAAATTGATGCAAATCTATTTTCAATAGCTTGTATTTCAGCTTTGATTTGTTCCTTGTCAATTACTACTGCTTCTGTTTCTGCTTTCTTTGGAGCGCAGGCGAAAAACAATGCCACTATGCATCCAAATAATACGCTGCTCATTACAATTTTGTTTTTCATACTATATATGGGTTTATTTGATGATTATTTTATTGATTATTAGAATTATTCCCAGCTTTACTTCGCATCCCATCCTCCGCCAAGAGCTCTAAACAAATTTACTACAGCAATATTTTGCTGGGTTTTTGATGCAGATTCGTTGAATTCAGCCGCGAAAAGATTATCCTGTTGGATGAGTAATTCCAGGTAGTTGGTGTAGCCGTCAAAATAACGGGCTTCGGTAAGTCCGTATGCTTTTGTAGCTGCATCAAGAGCAGATTTATATGCTTCATATGCAAGCCTGTTGAGGCGGAGTGTTGCCAGTGAATTGTCAACCTCAGCAAAAGCATTCAGTACCGTTTTCTGATATTGGTAGTTGTATTGATCCGTACGGAACCTCTGTGCTTCGACACGTCTTTTGTTTTTACCAAACTCAAAAATCGGACCTACAATTCCACCGCTTATGCCTAATGCGAGGGAAGCCGGGTCAACAATGGTAGCCAGATCGGGGGTTGCCGATCCTAAAAATCCGGTCAGGTTTATGGATGGGAAACGCATTGCCGTTGCCACACCAATTTGTTCGGTTTGCGAAACCAGGGTTTGCTCGGCAGCAATAATATCGGGGCGTCGCAGCAATAAATCGGATGGGATACCAGCAGGAATTTCCGGAGGCAGTTGCTGGTCATAAATATTTTGTCCGCGTGTGATCAGCCCCGGTGTAAATCCTGTCAGAACCCTTAAAGCATTTTGGTTTGTAATAATCTCTCGCTCGGCGTTAGGAACAGCTGCCTGTGCAATTGCCAATTGTTGCTGGGCCTGAAGCTGATCCAATTCCGACACATACCCTTTTTTAAACCTTTCGGAAATTACTTTTAAAGATTCGGTGCGTGAGATTACGGTTTTTTTTGCAATTGCCAGGCGGTTATCGGCATCACGCAGTAAAAAGTATAGTGTTGCTGTTTCGGCAATCAGGCTAACGCGAACGGCCTGTGCGTTATTTTCAATTGCCAGGAACTGCGCCCAGTCCGAACGCTTCTGATGACGAAGCTTTCCGAATAAATCAATCTCCCAGTTCATAGTAGCATAACCGCTGTAGGATTGTCCGTCAACACCTGCCCCAACTAGTTTTGCATTGTCACCAATGTCGCTGAAGCCTGCATTCACATTGTAGCCGAACGAAGGATATAACGCAGATTTAGAGATACCATAGATGGCTCTCGCTTCATCAACCCGTGCGATAGCAGTAAGTAAATCGAGATTGCTCTTCAAAACGGTTTGAATAAGTTTTGTGAGTTCAGGATCTTTATATACTTCTGTCCATGCAATTAAGGCAACTGAATCTTTATATGCCGAAGAATCGATAACAACCGTTGAAACAGCAATTGTTGCGTCGCCGCCGGTATAGGCAGTGTTGGCTTTCATTTCAGGACGTTCATACTTTGGCCCTACCAGGCAGGACGAAACAATGGTTGTCAGTAAAATAACACTTAAAATCTTCTTCATATTACTTGCCCTCCTCTATTTTAATTACTTCAGGTTCAACTTTTTTCTTCTTACCCATACTTTCAATCATAACAAACAGAGCCGGAATTGATAGTACACCTAATATGGTAGCAATAAGCATCCCTGCGAATACTGCCATTCCCATTACAATACGTGCCTGCGAACCTGCACCTGTTGCGGTGAGCAGAGGCGTAACTCCGAGAATAAAGGCAAATGCTGTCATCAGGATGGGCCGGAAACGTAATCTGGCTGAATTCATAGCTGCCTCCATTAAAGGTTTACCGGCTTCCTGTTCCATTTTTGCAAACTCAACGATAAGAATTGCATTTTTAGCTGCAAGCCCGATAAGCATGACCAACCCGATTTGTGCAAACACATCGATTACATAGGCATCGCTTGTAAACCGTGCGAGGAATAGCCCGAGAAAAGCACCGAAAACGGCAAAAGGAGTACCCAGGAGCACACTGAAAGGGAGTTTCCAGCTTTCGTACTGTGCCGCGAGGATAAGGAAAACAAATACAATGGCCATAATAAACACCGTTGCGCCTGAGGGAGAATGTTTCTCCTGGTACGAAAGGTTAATGTAGTCGTAGCTCATAGTGGATGGAAGGACTTCTTTTGCCACTTCCTCCAGTGCAGTAAGCGCTTGTGAGCTGCTGTATCCATCGGCCGGCTGGCCGCCGATTTCAGCGGCGCGGAAAAGGTTGAGGCGGTTGGTAAAATCGGGGCCTGTTACCCTGGTAACTGTGACTAAGGTTGAAAGTGGCACCATGTCGCCTTTACTGTTTTTAACCGACATTTGTTGAAGCGCATCGGGATTTAACCGGTCCTGCCCTTCGGCCTGGAGGAAGACTTTGTACTGTCGTCCGAAGCGGTTAAAATCGTTCACATAATTGGCTCCCAAAAAGGCTCCGAGTGCTTCGGTAACCGTTGAAACAGACACCCCGAGTTTCATGGCTTTTTCGTTGTCAATTTCAAGTTTTATCTGTGGGGAACCTGCATTAAAGGTGGTATAAATCTTTTTTATTTCGGGTCGTTTTTGTGCAGCGGCCAGAAACAACTTAGTCTGGTCTTCCAGGTATTTCGGTGTATTTCCTCCCCTATCCTGCAACATCATGCTAAATCCGGCCGATGCCCCCAGGCCCTGTATGGCCGGTGGCCCGAATGCCATTACCGTTGCATTGGTAATTTCGGCCCCGAAAATCTTATTTAATTTATCTGCCAGTTGTTTTGCGGTCATCTCCGGTCTTTCGCCCCACTCTTTCAACGAAACAAAAATAAATGCGTTGGATGGCAGATACGAACCCGTGAGTAAACTGAACCCGTTGATGGTCGTGTAGGCTTTCAGAATTTCCTCTTTTGCAAGTATGGCTTCAACTTTACGTGTAACCTCGTCGGTACGTTGTAAGGATGATGCCGGGGGGGTGTTAATGTTTACAAGCACATAACCCATATCCTCTTCAGGTATAAATCCTGATGGCACCTTAATCCCCAATAATCCTGTTATAACTATTGTAACTAAAAGCAGACCGACAACCCGGAAAGATTTCCGTGCAAAAAAGCCTGCACCACCCAGATAACTGTTGGTCACTTTTCCGAAAACTTTATTAAACCACCGGTAAAATTTAGGTAGTATTCCTTTTTGCTGATCGAGTGGTTTGGTTGGTTTTAGCAGCATGGCACATAAGGCCGGGCTGAGCGATAAAGCGCTGAATGCTGAGAAAGCTACCGAAACCGCAATTGTTAAGGCAAACTGCTGGTAAAACCTGCCGGTAATACCCGGAGTCATTGCAACAGGAACAAACACGGCAATCAATATCAGGGCAATAGCAATTACCGGTCCTGATACCTCTTTCATAGCTTGTATGGTAGCATCTTTGGGTGATTTGCCGTGTTCGATATGATGCATCACGGCCTCCACCACCACAATGGCATCGTCGACCACTATCCCGATAGCGAGCACTAATCCTAACAATGAAAGTGTGTTAATTGAAAATCCCAGCAACGGGAAAACAGCAACAGCTCCAAGCAACGATACCGGAACGGTAATTAATGGGATAAGTGTTGCCCTCCAGTTTTGCAGGAAGATAAATACTACGAGGATTACCAGCAATATAGCTTCAAACAACGTATGTATAATATCTGTAATCCCTTCGGTGATGGCAAGCGTGGTATCCAGTGACTCTTCGTACTCAATGTCTTTCGGAAAGCGTTGCGACATTTCGGCCATCGCTTCTTTAGCTTTTGCGGCTACTTCCAGGGCATTACTGCCCGGCATCTGAAATATAGCTATTGCGGCAGCAGCCTGTCCGTTTCTGCGGGCTGTGGAACTGTAGTTTTCGGTTCCCAGCTCAATACGGGCTATATCGCCAAGCAGTACCTGCGATCCATCTTCCTTGCTCCTGACAATAATTTCGGAAAATTGTTTTTCGGTAACCAGGCGATCCTGTAAGGTAGCACTATACGTAAATTCAGTTCCCGGAGGAGCAGGCTCGGCGCCAAATTTTCCACCCGGGCTGATCATATTCTGAGCGTTAAGTGCAGTTTTTACTTCAGCAACGGTAATACCAAGTTTAGTCATCTGGCTGGCTTTCAACCAGATTCGCATGGAGTAGTCACTTCCAAAAAGAGTAACTTCTCCAACTCCCTTGATCCTTGCCAAAGCATCAACGATGTTAATACTTGCATAGTTGTTCAGGAACTTAGCATCGTATTTTGGATTTTTTGAAACAACTGTAAAAAGCAACATGGGGAACGACAAGGATTTCTTGATAGTAACACCCTGTTGTTTCACACTTTGAGGTAGAAATGGTTCTGCCTGCTTTTCCTTGTTCTGGGTTAGCATATTGGCATTGTCGAGGTTGGTGCCCACATCGAAGGTTACTTCAATAGTAAGCGCCCCATCGGAAGTGTTGATTGATTTCATGTACAACATGTTTTCAACCCCGTTAACTTTCTGTTCGATGGGTGTGGCAACTGCCTGTTCAACATTTAACGCGTTAGCACCTGTAAAGCTGGTTGTGATTTTTACTAATGGCGGCACAATATCAGGGTATTGCGCTATAGGTGTTTTTTGCATGGCAAGGTAACCCAGTATACAGATAATGATACTGATTACCATGGCGACTATTGGTCTTCGGACGAAAAATTCTCCCATACTGTTTGCTTTCTAAAAGTGTTATTTAACAGGTGCTGTTTTTTCTCCGGGCATACCGGGTTGCCAGTTGGCAGGTTTCGGAGTAATGACAGTGCCATTTCTCAATAGTGCGGTACCGCCGAAAGCGATTTTGTCGCCTGCTGCCAGTCCATCTTCAACAACGTAAGCATCTTTGTAGGTTGGACCTGTTGTAATTATTTTCATCTGCACTTTACTGCTGTCGCCCAGCATATAAACCTGGCTGATACCCTGCATTTCAATAACAGCGCGCTGCGGGATGAGTAATGCGTCTTTACGTACATCAGTTACCACCAATACTTTTACATACTGACCAGGACGGAGTAGTTTTTCGGGATTCGGGAAAGCAGCTTCCAATGTCATGGCGCCGGTTGTCGGGTCTATCTGCCTGTCGGCAAAACTCAGTTTCCCGGTTTGAGGATACAATGAACCATCCGATAATTTCAAGGTAATATTTTGACCGGCCCCTTTCAGTTGCGAACCTTCCTTGTTTACTTCCCTGATGATGCGAAGGTATTCCTGCTCACTGATGGTAAACCGGACCCTCATATCGCCAAGGTCGGAAATGGTATTTAATAATGACATTGCACCCGGCCGCACATAATCGCCAATTCTGACTTTCGATATCCCTATCAAACCTGAAATCGGTGCCGTAATCCTGCAATACCCCAACTCTATTTTTGCATTATCCAGGGATGCCTCAGCAGCTTGTATCGAAGCTAATGAAGCGTTGTAGGTTGCCTGGGCAGCTATCAATTCTCTTTGACTAACGGCATTAATTTTAGCAAGAGGCTCTATCATGTCCAGGTCCGATTTGGCTTTTGCCAATTTAGCCTGTGCTTCTGCAAGCGAGCCTGCAGCCGCGTTTACTTTAGCCTGGTATGGCAAAGGATCGATTGTATATAGCAATTGCCCTTTGGTAACCAGGTTACCTTCTTTAAAATCAAGGCTGAGGATGGTTCCATCAACGCGTGGATTGACCTGGATGTCCGATTGTCCGTATGTTTGGCCTGTGTATTCCGATTCGAGCCGGACATCCTGTTGTACAACCGAAGTAACAGGAACCTCAAGCGGCGCAGCCACAGGTGCGGCCTTTTTTCCGCAAGAGAAAGTCAGAAGCATTATCGGCAATAGCAATAGGAATGTAATTGTCTTTTTCATACACATTTTTTTTAAAACAATTGTAGTGAGGATATTTGTTGATTATTTTCCTTGATAAATAGAACCGGATTTCAGGTAATCATTACAAAAGTATCAGGTAATGCAACGATTATAAATAGTACTTTAGTTCTACAAGTGACAAACTGAAGTTCGGCTTGTTGAACAATAAATCAGGCGTTTCTATCTAAGTTTATTCAAAGATAAAATAGAATTTTATATTTTCAATTTTTTGGTATTAAAAAGGTTTTTTGACAGATAGAATAGCTTTTACGGTTTGATGCAAAAATATTCTTTTCGGTCAGTTTTGCTAAAATAAAACTAACATGTTCCTTTCGAAGATCAAAGGTACCTGCATTTTTTTTATTTTTTACAACCTTCAGCACAGTGCTAAAAAACTGAAAAATTATGTTGAATTCTATTATGGTAAATCAGGACAAAACAGTTTCAGAATTCGGTTATCCTGCATTCCTTTAAATTCATCAGATAAACAAACGATAAAACTACTTTTTTATCAGCCCCTTCTTTTGCAAATCATATTTAATTGTATAGATAATCTCATCAAGAGTTGAATTCAAACTTGTAGGATTAAGACTTGATGTAGTACCTGACCAAAGTAATTTGCGATCGCTGATTCTGTAGAAGTTTGTTTCAACCAGGAAGGTCTGGTCTTCGGAATAATATCCAGGTGCATATCCGCCTCCATAATATCCGCCATACCCATAACCGCGGTATCCATAATATCCTCCGTAATATCCTCCGTAGGAAGTGCCGGGATTGTATGACAATGATTTTTCGATAGTTGTCAGGCGCATCAGTATAATACCATCGAAACCATCCTTTTTCAGTTTGCTTTCTACAAATGTTACAGCAGTGTCATTCGGTTGCAGGTATGAATAGGACTGAACGCCAACAACACCTTTTTGCAGTTTCATAACAATTTTATCTTCTGCTATCCGCTGAGAATTAGCATCCCGGAGCGGAGCGATGACCAAAACCTTGGTAAACGGCTGCATATTAGCATTAAATGAAGGATCGGCCCAGCTTTTTTCGAGCTTGGTCGAAGGACCACAGGCAAACATAAGCCCGGTCAAGATTATTGAAATGAGTAATTTGATTTTCATGGTTATTGGTTTTAATTGTGAGTATTTGATTGACTGTATTTTTTTGTGCTGTGTGCTGTGTGTTCAGTGCTATGTGCTCAGTACTATGTGCTTAGTGCCAGGTATTGCTAATAGGAATGTTTGATAAGGCCGAAACCTTACTACGAAAAAGACCTGTTTCAATTAAACACCATTCACTTTTCACCATTCACTATTCACTTTTCACTCCAATTTACAACCCAAATCGATACTGAACACCACCCATAAATTGAGTCCTTGAACCCAGGAAACCGACTTCAGCCCTGAACATAAAATGTTTATTGATCTGAAATTGTGATCCGACAACGAAGTTCCACTTGTCCTTCAGGGTTTTATCCAGGGAATACTGCACAGTTGCTGTTTGATCATCATTAAGAGCTCCATCAACGGAAGTTAACAGGTTTGAGGCAGCAGTGAGGGTACGGTTGGCTGTTTCATATTTTGCGATGTTGACAGGATTTTTTTGCTCAACCGGGGTTAATTCACCCCACCATGTTTCTACCTGGGCAGATGTTTCATTTACTTTTTCAAATCCCTGATCCACTTTTCCCTGTAATTCATCAGTAGGAATTACTTCCGAAAGATTGAGCGAACCATTGGTTTCGGACGAAAATTTAACCCGGAAACCACCTGCCCAAACAGCTATATTCCGCTCGGGTTTTTTTAACTTGAAAGTTTTGCCTGCACGGGGACCAAAAACGAAAGTAAAGACCGGTTTGTCAAGAGCACTCACATCAGTCCAGACAACATTCATATCGAGTGCCAGCCATCCTCCGCCTACACCAATGGTAGGTGTCATTCCGAAACCGGCTGAAACTGCATCGAATTCTGCTTTTGTTGAGAATGAGGTAATTTCTCTCCACACACTTGCTGTGTCAGGAAGCCAGACTCCGGCACTTATTTCGGTTGAGGATTTGGCTTTACCGAAAATACCATAAATATTCAGGAAAGGCAAAATCCAAACATCCGGTCTTACGGTTAAAGCTCCGGCTCTGGCAGTTGCATCATCAAAGCGGATTATCTCATCCAGGTCATACATCGGCCCGTTATTAAAACCCACAAACAGGTTATCAATGATAAGGGATGATTCCTGTTGGAAGTAGTTTACACTAACTCCTGCCGAATAAGGCAGGCTGTAACCTTTAGCAATAACTTTAGCTCCCCAAATAGGAAGTGAATACGGATAGGGTTCCGCTTTGATACTATCAATCAGAGCCTCATTCTTTTTGCCGACTTCTTTATTGGTGTATACCTGGGCAAAAGTAAAGTTTACAAAAATGAGAGCAACGACGACAAATAAGAATGACTTTTTCATGATATACTCGTGGTTTGGTTCAATTATTTTTGTGTTCAGAATGTAAAGTCAGTAAATTTATATTTTTAGTTTGATCCCGATTTAAAAGGCATCCATAACTTTCAGGTTCAGAACCTGAAGCCCAGGTTAATAAACACCTGCCCGGGATTTGAATTGGTATTGTCAATCAGCAATTCGTTAAAACCATAGTTGTATCCACCTTCGATAACCAGGAAAGCGACATTGATACCAAGGCCTCCCTGGCCATATAGTATAAATGAATTTACATTATCCTTTGTAATTCCATAAGGATTTTCGCCCACTTTTAAAGTGAAGGCAGGCACTGCACTGGCAAAAAGCCGAACACTGAGTACACGGTTCATAAACGATGTAAAATTAATGCCGAGGGTTAAAGGGATATCAATATCGCTTACTGAGATGTCGCTGAAGTCTGCGCTGCCAGTCGGCTTATACCCGATCATGGCACTTGCAAACCGCGCACCAGCCTGCCAATAGAACATTCGCCCCTGTTTATAATATCCTCCTAACTGATAACCCACTTTGGCCTCCGACTCATACTTACCAGATGAACTACCCAACTGGGTGAAATTTACGCCGCCATAAAAAATGATCTCGTTCTTTTTTCCCTTTTTATCTTTCTTTTTATCCGGGTCATCATCAGTTTTTCCTTCGGAAGCTTTCTGCGTTTCTGCCGTAACTTCTGCCGGAGTCTCTTTTGGTGTTTCTGCAGGAGTTTCTTTTGGCACTGCAACCGGAACAACAGCCGGTGCCGCCTGAATGGCTTTAAGTGAATCTGAAGTAGCTGTTGTTAATGTATCCGCCTTAGTAATTTTCAGCGAATCCGGGGTTTCAACCACCTGCGAAATGGCGGCATTTGAAATCAGAAAAAAGAGGAATGTGACAAATATTGAATTACGTAATGAAGTAGAACTTTTTGTTTTCATATGCTTATTTTTTGCATTTAAACGGATTATTTGCCATTAAAAAAAGAAAGCCGGGAACAGGTTCAATAATCAGGGTTTGCTCCAAAGTCAAACCCTGATTATAGTTCTTTATTGACTACCTCTGAAAATCGAAGCAAAGTATACCGGTAAATCCGAACTGCCAAAGTGTTGCGTAATCTGGAACTGCGTAAGCATAACCTCCATATCCAATCCACACATCACTGCCAAATGTTGAAATTATAGATTGCATATAAGCCTCCAGTTTCAGGGAAACTACCGAAGGTGTTTTTATTTTAACACCCAGCCGGGCATCCCAGGCAAATTTGGTGGCTGTGTTATCGTTAACACCAATAACACCAACGCCTAATCCAAGTCCGCCATAGGGATTTATTTTTGCATCAGGATCCATACTGAAATACGAATTCCAACCCAGCAGTATATAATTCACTGATCCTTTATAGTCATTATCAGAATTTAATCTTACTCCGGCCTGTGTATAGAGCGGAAAATACGTATCCATCCGGTGATACTTTAACTGGATTGATTTATTGAAATCCATAAAGTATTCAATACCACCACCGTAACGGAATGCACCCTGAACTTCGGTATAAGCGGCATCGAAATCTACTTTGTCCTGAAAAGTGTACCCTGCATCCAGGTTAAGGCTGATGGTTCCGGGTTGTGCATACAGGGCAACTGAGTACAAAACAATGCTGGCAATGAGTAAAGTTTTTTTCATAATTTTTTGGTTTTAAATTGGTAATTTAAAGCATTCGTCAATCGTATTATTTTACACGTATGGTATAATCCTGGTTAGTACCTTCAATTTTCATTTTTTGTGCGGGCATATTCAGTAAAGTAGTGGTACCATGCATGGTGCCGTTGCTGAATTTGTCGTAACTGAGCTTGCCGTCAACCGGGTCTTTGCCAAGGAAGCTCGAAAATTCCTTGTAAACAAATAAGTGTGTTTTAGGGTCTATTTTCACAAATAATCTATCGTTAGGAACATTAACATTACTTGCGACAGCTTCAATAAATCCATCTTTTTCGGTTATAGTGGCTTTATCGAAAAAATCCATCAATTCGCCCTTCGTCATATAAGCATAGGCCAATGATAATCCCAGCGCTTTCTCAATATAATCGGCTTTATCTCCGGCAGCACTTTTCTGGGCTGCACCGCGTAAACCGGGCTTCTGTTTTACAGTGGTTTGTGCATCCACCATTTTAGGAACCAGCTTACCGGTTTCGTCGAAACTGAATTCGGTTACAGTTGTCAGCTTAAGCTGGTCATCAACCATAACCCTGGAGTTTCGTTTCCAGATGTACTCTTTTAATTTTGTAAGGTTCTGGTCTTCAGCTTTGGCCACAGTAAGTGCCAGTTGATCTTTGTCAATTTGTGCGTATGAAACTGATGTAAGTATTACCAGTATAATTATAAGGATTAGTTTTTGCATGATTTGTTGGTTTTTGAATTAGTAGTGCAATGCACTTTGATGTGATTTTAATCAAAATGTAACTGATTGTATTACAATATTATATAGTTTTGATTGGTGTTGCCCATTCTTTTACTTTGTTGATGTATTTGCTCCTAAACCAATCGGGATTTTCATGTATAAATTGAGCGATGAGTTTTTCATTGTAACATCCGGGGTAAGGCTAACATTCACCAGGCCATAATAGTAACTAACACCAACGGCCATACTTTTTAGTTCTTTTTTTAATTTATATCCAGCTCCTCCTACAAAGCCGAAATCGAGTCGGGCATATTGATCCTTTACATCTTTGGTATAGCTCAGTTCACCATCCAGTGTTGATGTTTCGAAAATATCATCGGCTTTCGTCCGAAGGCCTGCCTGAGGCCCTGCCTCAAGATACCAGCGATTATTAAACCGGTGATGATACATTATCGGAACATAAAAACAACTTATCTTTTTTGTCAAAGTTCCACCCTGGTAAATGCTGTCAAAATCGGCATTACCGATTGAATAAACCGGCATTCCGGTTGCGCCTACATTGGATTTTACCAATACCCCTGTGCTTAAAAAGGAATTGTTTTTCATATTAACATGAAAATAAAATCCCAGGTTGAAATGGTTCAGGCCTTCGGAACCAGATAAACCATTGAGATAAGAACGATTCAAGCCACCCACCATTCCAAATTCAATTTTTGGCGTGTTAAGTTTGTCACCAAGTAAAATGGAAATTAATACCTGCGCTTTAGGTGTTAATGAAAAAAGTAAAAAGAATGATAAAAGACTGATTTTTAGTAGATTTTTCATTGTAGGTTTGTAAGAATTAGTATTGGAATTTGGATTAGATGGAATTGTTTAGGAACAGATTATTACAAATAAGAGAAATTAATGCTTTTGAAAAAAGTCTCCTGCATTTTTTAGCGTAAATTTAAATGCGCAAAACAACACTGTGTAAATGAATTTTTATATTTTGCCTCATCTCATCTTATCTTTTAAAATTGTTTATTTTATTTCTACTTTAAAAATTAAATCCAAGTCTAACAAGGGGTTCATAAGTATTTACATCATAAAGGAACCTCTCTACTCCATCTCCTTTATCCTAATTATTTCCAATATAGCGGTAGCCAACAGTTGCCTGGAATAGTTTTGAAAAATGGTATCCTACATAAGCCTGAAGCTGCCATGAGAATTCTGATCCCATTCCAAATCCACCAATATCTCCGCTGAATTGAAGAAGCCAGTGTTCTTTAATAGTACCCTGAGAGCGAACTACAATGATGGGGTCGAACCACGTTTTACTCGCAGATCCACTTCCTGTTTTCTGTATTGTTTCCAAATTGAGTCCTGTGTAGAGGCTAACAATCCTTCCACCAATTCCAGCTTCCAGATGGGGGATAATACGTTTTAAACCTGCAACTTGCCAGGCAGTTTCTTTCATGGTAACATCTCCTCCTGCAACAACATTAGTTAGAGGGAACCACTCCTTGCCCCAATTTCATGTACAACAGGTCAGAAGTAATAGACCAATCGTCATTGGTAGCTTCTAAATATAACATGGTCCCCATTTTCAAATGGCTAAAAATGTTACCGGCACCGGCATCAACTTCCAGAGGAGGTAATTCAGCAACCCCAACATCTCCGCTCGTTGTCGGTAACATTAAATAAACATCTGTAAGGTAATGCCAATTTGAGTTTTCCTTTTCCTGGGCAAGTACTGAACTTCCCATTAAGTACAAAACGAAAATTGCTACTGTTATTTTGTTCATTTTCACTTTAAAATTTCTCTGGTAATGAATTAATTTTCTTGCTTTTGAACAGGAGATATCATCATATCCCATAATCCTCCTTTTCCTAATCTACCTCTAACAACAGATCCCAGATTGTAAAAAAACAAAGCCCCAAACACACAAATAACTGTGACCACAATATGGTATAAGTCGACACCTTTGCTTAAGTTTCTTATTGCATTTAAAAAACCTCCATATTCATGGCGTCCTTCTATTCCACGTTCCAGAATTAAAATGATTGTTATGCCAGCCAAATACAAAAGAGTGCGCAAAAGAATATCTACAATTGCCGGTTTATTGCTAACTCCCAGGGGCACATGCTCTAAAATAAGTACAGCCTTAGCTGCTATCAGCGCTCCAACAATAACTATTGAAGCGCCATAGAATTCTATTCTGTACTCACTCAACAAGAGCACTTTTATTATCATAAGAGTTCCAAACCATACAAGAAAATATAATGAGACCAATAAAATTGCCTTTAGTTCTTTTAATAATTTGTCTTTGGTACTCATAGTAATGTTATTTTTTGTGTTTTTACAAACACTTCCATTTTTTTATTTGACTAGTTGCATTGGCGGGTTTTTCCATGAACCATCCAAAGCACTTTCTTTTGGCCAGTACAATCTTAAAACTGCCATAAAGGGTCCCTTTGGTGCAGGTAACCAGTTTGACTCTTTGTCTTTTCCCGGAGAAGCGTTCTGGATATAAAATGTTATTCCACCGTCCTTATCGCGTTTAAAACCGGGTAACATGGGTGAGTTAACCAGGTAACGATTAATAGGATTGTCAACCAACAGACTCGAAGGCAATTCATACATTGTTAACGACCAGAATGCATTTACCGGAGGTAATTCGTCGGCATTAAAGTGAAGGGTGTAATTATTATCAGCACCATTTAATTTTTGACCTTTATGATCCAGGGAATAAAACGGATACATGGCTTCCTGTTTCGAATTTCCAAAAATTCCCAGTACAGCAGCAGCCATACGGTAGAGGTAATTATTTTTCAGGTATTCACGTGTACCAAATACATCTCCCGAAGTCACTTTTCCTTCATCTATTTGTTGTTTCAGATTTGCAAAATCCTGTGTCCAGGCTTCATTGATACCTTCTTTCATTGCTGCAATCACTTCTGGTGATAATTGGGTTGTGTCAATAGTATTACCAGCACCAATTCCGATCTTGGCAAACCGTGCCATCAGTTCTTTTTCGCTTGGAACTGTTGGACAAAACTGAAGAAGGAAGTTTAAAACATTGAAAGTCCCGATTGACTTTTTTTCTAACTCGGAAGAAAGTGGTGGTACATTATTAAAAGTCTCAAAAGATTTATTTTTCAATTCCGGAGTAAGTTGCGCCTGATAATCAATAGCCTTAGGGTTTTCAGGGGCAGTAGTGCCCAAAAATGCTGAAAGTGGTTGTAAAACATAACTATCCTGGATTTTTTTAACATTGTCAAGATCATCCTTGTTTAAAAGTTGCGTCCTTCCAATAACTACAATAAATTCTGTTTCAGCATGAAATACTTTCGTTATACCTTCTGGTGTCTCTCCTTTCCAGTTTGGCCCGGCAATCATGAAAACCCCGCCATCATTACCAGTTGTCCTACTGCCAATGTAATCGAAATTGTGTGTATAGAGATCTACAAGCTGGAAGCTGAAATAACGATTTTTTTCAATTTTAGGAACTGTAAGCAACATGGGTTCAGTGCGTAGATCCAAACCCGCCATAGAATAAGGTGTATCCGAATTAGGTGTTTGTACAGCTTTATCCTTCGGAGTAAACACGTGTGCCATATTTATCAGTTTGTTCGGGAGTCCTTTGTATTCCGGATTAGTTTTATCGATGAAATACGCATATTCAATCCGGTAGGCATCCACCATTGGATAAGCATAAATGTATGCTTCTTTAGCAATTGCTTTTACAGAGTCGATGGGTAAAGTTTCCAAAGAATCGCTTGTTTTTTTAGATGTAGAGTTGCATGCAGTTAGCGATAAAACTACAATTGCAATCATCAATGTGGTAATAGTGTTTTTCATAATTTTCATATTTAATTAATTACTAAATTTTATTTCTATACTGGCTGGCTCCGGCAAAATCAAGATCATCCACAAATACGATCAAAACATTGCGCTCACCAATCCGCTTACAGCATTTCTTCTAAGCCCCTCGTGTCGGGCAAACCAGCACGCGAACGCCAGGGCAAAAACAGCAACTCCTGCCACGCGTGCAACTGTGGAAGTAAAAACCATACCTGGAAATGAAAAACAGGAGTGTGATTAGTAGCCGGGAAACCGCTACCAGCAAAAGACCTGTCCCCAATTCAAAGATTGCCGTTACAGCGAGTAGTGTCTTTATTTTTATTGCCATTGCGTGCTTTAGCATCTTCTTTCACACTGGTTTAATAAACCATTATTCGAATTCACTATGCTTTGTGAGCGTATTATTTAAACAGTTTCGGGTTAAGCACAAAAGTATAATCTGATTTTATTTAACCTGGAAAGGCAAGAATCCAATCCAACAATCATAATTAAAAAAAGTTGCCCTGTCAGGAAATATTCATCTTTACTGACAGGGCAATTAAAAAGCTATTTTTTCTGTTCCATAGTTACATATTCGATTTTCCCGTTGAATTTTGAGGATTTGCCGTAATCAGCAACGTGGGTGCCGTCATCCACACCTATATCTGCAAGATCATCAACCGAGAATATACCCGGTTGTGTTTTTTCAAGTCTCTTTTCGACAACCTTTTTCTCATTTACATAAATGGTACCAACGCCGCCTTTTCCCATTCCGCCACCATCGTATTTAAAGTCGTAAACCAGTTTGTAGTTTCCTGGCTTTAGTGCTTCCGGGGCTATGATATCAGTTGATTCCATCCCAAGGTAATTGTAGGTAAAAGCCGGTTTCCCATTTTTTATATAGAAAGCCAGACCGCCAAAGCGCCCACCCTGGCATACAATTACGCCGTTCCCATTGGCATCTATTGCAACCTCAGTAGTAGTAATCGTGTATGATTTATTTCTAAGGTCAATAAAGATATCCGTGCCCATTCCTCTCATGCCTTCACCATAAGTAACTGAAGTTCTGTTGCCCATAACAGTTGGCCTTCCCATCAACTCAGCATTGGTTCTTTCCAGCAAGCGGTCATCAATTGGCAGAACGTGGTATTTCTCAGCTTCTTTCATAAATAAAGCCTGCATATCTTTCAACTTATCAGGGTTTTTAGCGGCCACATCATTTGCAAGGCTGAAATCTTCGTTGGTGTTGTATAACTCCCATACATCGTCCTGAAGCGCAGTGAGTGGTTTGGGTCTCCATGCCGGTCTGTGGATTGTACGGGCTAACCATCCATCCTTGTACATAGCCCTGTTGCCAAACATTTCAAAATATTGAACTTTATGTTGCTCGGCTGCTGCGGCATCACCAAATGTGTAGGCCAGGCTGGTGCCTTCAATCGGATCCTGTTTAATGCCATTTACAGTAGTTGGTGCAGGTATTTTTGTTACTTCATAAATAGTTGGTGCAATATCAATTACATGGCCAAACTGCGAACGCACTTCACTTTTGGCTTTGATGCCTGCCGGCCACTGTATAATCATTCCATTGCGTGTACCTCCAAAATCAGAGGCTACCTGTTTGGTGTACGAAAAAGGAGCATCCATTGCCACAGCCCATCCGGCTGAAAAGTGTGGGTATGTGCTGGGCCCGCCCCAATCGTCGTAATGCTTAAGCATATCCGGAACCGTTTCGGGTACTCCGTTAAAATAGGTCATCTCACTGAACATGCCGTTCATTTGTCCTTCGGCACTTGCGCCATTGTCCCCGGCAATAAATATGACTATTGTATTATCCATTACCCCTAAATCTTTAAGGGTTGAAATAAGCCTTCCGGCTTCGTAATCTGTTTGCTCTGCAAACCCGGCATATACTTCCATCTGGCGGGTGAACAATTTCTTTTCGTCGGCTGTAAGTTTATCCCAGTCTTTAATATCGGCAGGTTTTGGTGCAAGTTTGGTGCCGGGAGGAACAATACCAAATTTTATCTGGCGTTCCAGTGTCATTTCACGAATTTTATCCCAACCCTGGTCAAACTTTCCTTTGTATTTTTCAGCCCATTGTTTTGGGACATGGTGTGGTGCATGGGTAGCTCCCGGTGCATAATACATAAAGAATGGCTTATCAGGCGACAATGCCTGCTGGAAACGAACCCACGAAATAGCCTGGTTGGTCATATCAACAGTAAAATGATAATTCGGATCTTCCGGTGTTTCAACCAGGGTAACTCCATCATAAATCAGCGGAGACCATTGATTAGTTTCGCCACCTATGAAACCATAAAACTTTTCAAACCCTGAACGGGTAGGCCAACGGTCCTGCGGACCCGAATTGGAGATTTCCCAGGGCGGAGTTTCATGGTATTTCCCAAATGCAGCAGTATTGTAACCATTCTGTCTCAATACTTCTGCCATAGGAGTTATGGTTTGCGGCCTAACCGAAGTATTCCCGGGAAAGGTTGTTGCTGCTTCACCAATACATCCCATATTGTTGCTATGATGATTATACCCAGTCAGCAATGCCACCCGAGTAGGTGAGCAAAGCGAAGTGGTATGAAAACGGTTGTACTTCAATCCGTTCTCGGCCAGTTTGTCCATGGTGGGCGTTGTAACTGGACCACCAAAAGCTTCGGACACACCAAAACCCATATCATCAATTAAGATAACCACCACATTGGGCGCGCCTTTTGGTGCAGTTACATTAAAGCGAGGTGGTGCGGTTGCGTTTCGGACGTCAAGCTCCTTATAGGTTTGACGTGCAGGTTCTTTGATCGGGAGTGAGGTTCGGTCGTACTCATACCCTTTGTTAGCCTGCTGCGCCTGTGCATGGTTTACCTTTAAGAAAGGTAATGCCAACATGCAAAGAGGTACAAAAATTTTGAGAGTTGTTTTCATATACTAATTGTTTAGAAAGTGAGAAGTTCAATCAATTATTTAATATAGACTTTGCCAAGTATTCCAAGGAAATGCAAAAGTAAATTACAAACAAGCTTTTTGAAATACTTATCGGTCAGTATATTCAAAGCATTGGGGGCATGTATTGTTAAGCAAATTTAATAATCATTGAAATACAAACAAACTGTCAAAAGAAAATTGTTGTTTATCCTGCAATAGCTTTTTTTTGCAAAATTCTTCAGTAGAAATGAATATCGGGATCAAATTTCTGTGCTGCATTCATACCGGGCAGTAAAACCTCCGAATCTTCCTCGAGGGTACATGTTATTTTATATCTTCAATCTCACCAGGCCTCCAAGTCTTATCGAACCATGATTCAGTTGTATAATACAAGCGCAGGATCATATTCCAGCTTTTCACATGTATTGTTTGTATCCGGTTGTGCTGATTGCCCGATGGAGACACAGGACCAAACCAGTTTCCACTGAACCATCCGGATTGACTGCAAACTGACTGCTGTCGCTGTATGTCGAGGGTCATGGTTGATCGGTGCTGAAAATAAGACGGGACTGAGAATCATATACAATTACCGACCAAAAGTTACTGGCTGGTATACTGGTAGGCAAATGCAATTTGAAATGCTTATTGCCGTCAAGCAGGCATTTGTCAGCGTCGAATGATACTGCATGTTGTATTCCCTCCTCCATATTTTTCAAATAAGAATCATTGTTTTGCACATTGCATCAAAGAAAAAATAGGAGAAGTAAACTCTTCAAAAGGATATTTAAAGTTAATTACACAACCCAATTTCTACAATACCGAACAATCAGTATTTTTCTATCTTTGCAAGCTCTTTCTTTTTGTGCAAATCATAAAACGGTAATGATAAACGATTTACGCAGCTACGATTTATTTTTTAAGTTTATCAAAACCTATTCACCGGTTGGCTTCAACGGTATTGATCCTGCGGATCCATTGATGATTGAACTGGAAGAATACATGGAGAAAAATAACCAGTTTTTCATAGTTGGTGATATTGTCCAGATGCAAATCCAATACACAAGTAAACGATCTGCTCAATTGATTGGTGTTGAGCCTTCGGAATTAACTCCCTATCATTTTTTCGAAGCCACTCACCCTGATGATATTCAACGACACGGATTGGCAAGAACTAAAATATTTAGTCTGTCAAAAGATCTGTATATTAAAGAAAAGGGAGAACTATTTTTATCAACCAGCCTAAAGATGAGAAATTCAACAGGTGGATATAAAAATATTCTATTTCAATGTTATATGTTTTTTGTTACGGTTCCCTGTAAAACTGTTCATTACTTTCAGGTACATACTGATATTGAGAGCTTTAAAAGAAACAAAAACGGGAATCATTATTATGTTGGAAACGAGAGTTTGAATTTCAGATATCCGGACGATAAATTGTTGAGTGTAGGTGTTAATTTTTCCGATCGCGAATTTGAAATAATCAGAATGATTGAAACAGGACTCAACAGTAAACAAATTGCCTCAAAGCTTTTTCTAAGCCTGCATACGGTTAATACTCATCGGTCCAACATATTGCAGAAGGCTGGAAAAGCATCCATACCGGAGCTTATTTATCATTTAAAAGAGAGTGGATTGCTTTAAGAATGAATGATCGGAAATTGCACCAGCACAAGATATTTACTGATTTACAAAAGTCGCCGTCGCCCAAAAGCTAACGTTTGCCGGAAGTATTTTGCTGTAAATTGAGGGATTTAGAGCACTTGCATCATAAGGCGATTAGCACAGGACCGGCTTAGGCATAAAATTTCTAACCTTAAGCCACTATTATTTTATTCCCTCATTCTCTTTCCTTTGAACTGCTCTTTTCTGATCACCCTGTATTAACATTTTACCTATCAGGAAAGCAATTATAATAGCCACATATAACTGTCCTGTAATGGATATAATGTAAGCCGGCGTCTGAGTTTCTGGAATTCGTGGGGTAATATCACCATAGCCGATGGTCGACATGGTTATAAAACTGTAGTAAAGGAAACTAACGAAATCGGGCCATTGAATGTAATCCGGAAAGTTGTATGCATCAGGATAAATACTATAGCAAACCATGCACAAACTTGCGCCAATAATTCCGGCCAACAGATACACATTTATCGAAGTAATAATCACATTCCTGTCAACAGTAGCGGATCGGGAGATGAACCTGATAAGATAGGATATTACAAATGTAAAGAAGGCGATAAAAGAGGTCATTTTAATAACTAAGATGTAATTGGAATTTAATCCAACCGATTCGAGCCAGGATATCAGAATCATTGATAACACAATAATCTGAAGCAGCCGTTTTCTTGATTTCCTGACATTTGCCACCACCATACTTTGCACAAACAGGAAACTTAATGCAACAACAAATAAAATATCAGAGAGCAAGCCGTTTCCTGAAAATGCAGGTAATACCAAGGTAAGAATAGTAGATAAGAGTAAAAGGGGAAAACGCTTTCGCTCAAGCCACATAATGACTTTTTTATAGTGAGTGTTAATCATAATTTTTAAGATTCAAATGTTTCAGGGTCAATGATAAATGTACACGAAAACAAAAAAGCTCAGGCTGCAAGTCAGCAAAATAACACTTTACTCTTGTTCTTCCAGATTGTTTGAGTCGATCCAGGTTACAAATAACTTATACCCCAGTGAAAAGACGATTGCGCCGGTAAAGAGGCCAATAAAGCCGGAAAAGATAAATCCGCCTATAACACCGATAAATATTACCAACATCGGAACAGGAGCACCTTTGCCAAGCAAAATTGGCTTGAGCACGTTGTCGGAAAGACCCGCCACCAAAAGCAATGCTGTCCACAAAATAGCCGGTATTATTTCCTTCACTGCAAACAAATATACTATAATGGGCAGTGTTACAAAGAAAAGAGGAATCTGAAGTACACCTAAAACAAAAACTACCAATGTCCATATTCCGGCATAAGGAACACCCGCCAGCAGGAATACGATACCGTTAAGTAAGGCCAGTATAAGGGCAACTCCGATAATTCCTTTAACTACATTACTTACAGTTTTCATTGTCATATCAGCATATTCATCGCCCTTGTCACCGGCTACTTTTCTGAAAAATTTTCGGATTTCCTGGCCTGCTTCACCAAAAACCAAAATTATTGCTGCAATAATAAATGACACCATAATCTGAATCACTCCACCAGCAGCGCTTAAAATTCCTTTTCCTATTTTCCCGCCAATTTGCATCAGTTGGTCTTGATACTTCATCACAGTCTGACCCAGGTTAGCAGAGACATCATACCAGAGATCGTAAAGTCTTTCGCCTATAACCGGCCATTCTTTAACTTTCTCAGTAGGTGGTGGTATGGTGAGAGTACCATTGTCAAAACTGGCTTTGAGTGCTTTAACTTCACCGATAAGTGAATCAATCAGCAGCCAGGTCGGTACGAAAATAATAACCAGGAGTGAAACAACAATAATCACAGAGGCCAGTTTAGGCCTGCCGCCTATTTTCGCTGATAAGGTCCTGTGTAGCGGATGCAGTGCCATTGCCAGTATCAGGCTCCAAAGTATGATGCTCACAAAAGGATACATGATAGCCAGGCACCAGCCAACAATAAGAATAAGAATGAAAAGCCGGATGGTTGTGTCGTAAACTGAATTGTTTGCAGATTGATTTTTCATAAGCGCGTATATTATCGGATTTTATTAAAACTCCTGAATGTAAGGCAACGAATCACTCATATTTGTATTCAAATTTCTGTAAATTAACTGATGATTCAAAAAAACAAAATTAAAAAGAACGTATCTTTGTATAATACACTTTCGAAAATGATTACCCTGATAAAGAAAACAGCTCTGCTATTGGGATTCCTTACAATCTCAATCCTTTCGTTTCCGCAATGCGACATCCTTAACCGGGTAGCACCCGATGGATCTATGGTATATTATATGGAACCTGTTAATTTTTACTGGACAAAGGCGAAATCGTTAAGCGGAGGTATTGTTACGGATAAAGAGAGCTATTTCCTGGAACTGTTTCCCATCCCTTTTCCTGAAAAACCCGAAGGACAAGATCTCAGAGATAACCTTGAACTGAAACTGTCGGATGGAAAAACCTATACGCTTGAACACTACGACAGCCGGTATATCCGCAAGGACACGGTTCTCAAATTAGTGTACCTGATTGGTAAAAAAGATCTGGATTGGTTATTTAATCTTGAGGTTACAGAAGCCCGGATTAATATGAAGGGCGACGAAGGCATCAGGACTTATGTGTTTAAATTGCACAAAGAAGCATTGAAGGAACAGTTGGAGTGTTTTTTGAAGGAAGAAGAGGGGAAGGAAAAATAAAGACCCAAGACCCAAATTCCAAATTCCAAATTCCAAGACCCAAATCCCACATTCCACATTCCTCATTCCACGAATAAAATATAATTGTGAAAAAGGATCTCAGTGAAAGGTTGTTACAGTTTGCAGATATTCAAATTAACAATTAATTACAGGTGCAGCGCACCGCTCTATTTGTAGATATTCAAATTAACAATTAATTACAGGTGCAGCGCACCGAAATAATAGAGAAACAATGGCAAATACCTATACGCAATGTTATTTCCACCTGGTTTTTGCTGTTAAAAACCGGCAGGCGCTGATTGAGAAAAAATGGAAAGATGAACTTGAAAAGTATATAACCGGCATTATACAAAACCACAGGCATAAGCTTTTAGCTATTGGAACCATGCCCGACCATATTCATATTTTTATAGGATATAATGTTAATCAGCTTATCCCTGATCTGGTAGAAGAAATAAAAACATCAAGTGACAGCTGGATAAAGCTGCAGCGGTTTTCGAAATTTAAATTTGAATGGCAAAAGGGGTATGGAGCATTTACACACTCACGCTCCCAGATAAACCAGGTAGTAAAATATATAGAGAATCAGGAAAGACATCATCAGAAGAAATCATTTAAAGATGAATATTCAGAAATACTTGTTAAAAACGGAATTGAATTCAAAGATGAATATTTGTTCGAATTCTTCGAAAGAACAATTTAAATCTACAATATATTTCGGTGCTCTGCACCTTAATAAAGAATTCTGATTTCCTATTCTACACGTATTGAGGTGCTCTGCACCTGGTAAAGGGAATACAAATGCAATTATAACAAAATTGGCCTTACCGGTATCCATTCCGTTATATTTCCTGCCAATTTGACTTCAATTTAAAGCTTGCTGAAAAACTCACCTTTATATTGATTGTTTATAGATTTCGGTGCTCTGCACCTTTAATTATACTTTATTTCGACAGACTACAAATATTACGCCACTCTGTGGCTTTATATTACCCAATTATTTTAATAAATAAAGGTGCAGCGCACCAACATATATAATGCAAAGATTTTATACATATTGTTCATTTTCCTTGCATTTGACACATTCATATCAAATCCAATTCTGTTATTTATATGCTTGATATGCGTATTTATGCAGACCCTTAATAGCAAAAATTTGTAATTTCGATCTTGGGTCTTGGGAATTGGGATTTGGGTCTTGGGATTTGGGTCTTGGGTCTTTCAGAAGCACCTATTCCTCCTCATTCGTTTTTGAACCCAACAAACCAATCCGCTTTTTCAAATTTGTCAGCGGATTATTAAAAGTCGCTGTAAAGGATATAACATTGTACAATTCATTTACATTATCGCGGGGCACAAATTCATTTACATACGTTAATTCCAGCTGCAAATCATCCGTAACAAGGTAGCCCCCACCAATCTCGAAGCGGTTGCGATCGAAAAAAGTAACACCTGTAGTTTTTGCAGCCGGTTTAAACAGTAACTCTTCGGATGTGGTAAAATAGACAATACCTTTTCGCAACACCTTTCCGTTGATTGGTTTAGTGAATCTGATCATCTGGCGGTAACGGTACTTGTCCTCATAGACACCTTCTGAATTCATCATATATCTGAATTCTCCTCTCATTCGTGTAACCAGGGTGTAACCGGTTTTATGAATATAATACATTCCCTGCAGGCTCAGGCGCCATTCGGGCGAAAAATACTGCCCGATATCAGGCACATCTTTATTGTAATAATAGGCCAGCGATGAGGAAAGTTTCCAGCGCGGCGAATAGTAATAATGAACCCAGCCGGAAAGATACCTTTGGATATTAGTGCTCAAAATCCTGGGTTCCGTTGGTGTATTGCTGAATGTGCTGCCAATATAAATTTCTGCTGCAACTTTATTGCTGACGGCGCGCACAAACTGAAATTCATTACCGAGTTGCGTGTAACTGTTAGTTTGAGCCTTTCCGGATGTATTGAAAAACAGAACAAGAAAAAAAAATATTTTCCCAACCAAATGCATTGCCTTTGGAAGAAAAAGTTTGCAGGAAAAGTACAGTAATTTTCTTTTCATCTAACCCATTGCTACCGATAACTCAGATAATGACAACCGTCGCCGCAAAGATAAAATGTCTCCGGTAACCTTGCAACTGCAAATATATGCAAAGCTATTAAAAATGGCTAAGTAATGTATTGTCAAATCAATAAGTGATTTTGTCTAAACCAATGTAATGAAGTCGCATGTTCCGGCTTTCCAATGGTTAAAGTTACAGGCAGGAATTTCGTTCCCGGAAGAGATAAATCCTTGCTTTTCTTTTCATTTCGTCGTATATTTCCGACAAAAATTGGGGTAATCCTATTTAAAAACTTTAACATTAAACGTATGAGAAAATTTACCTTTTTCTTCGTAATGCTCCTTTCTGCTTCATTGGGCTTAATGGCACAACTGTTCAATTACACTGATGTTCCGGGTAAGCCCGGTTTTAACCTGATCGATTCAAAGCCGGCATCTGTCACAGTCCACTTCACCGTACCTTCTTTTTCTCTCGAAGATCAGATGGTGCAGGGTACAGTAATGAAACACATCAGCCTTCCTGGAACATTCCTTTTCAACGACGAAGGTATGCCCAACCTGCCAGGAAAAGGCAGATACATCGCAATCCCCCACGGATCAACCCCTGGTTTCAGGATCGTTTCACAGCGCACGGAGATCATTCCCAATGTTGACATCGAGCCTGCCCCGCGTATCCCTCTCGACAATGATACCCGCCCCGTTGAATACAAAAAAAACATGCAGGTATATTCGAAAAATGAGTTGTACCCTGCAACTCCTGTATCAATTTCCGAGGTAACGCAGATTCGCGGCGTCGATGCTGTTATCCTGGGAATAGCTCCGTTTCAATACAACCCGGTGACGAAAGATCTTATAGTTTATAAAGACATACAGGTGGAACTTACCTTCGAAGGTGAAAATGGTCAATTTGGTAACGAAGCATTTCGCAGCACCTGGTGGGATCCCATTTTACAGGATAACCTGCTGAATTATTCATCTTTGCCTGTGGTTGATTACAACGCACGCCTTCAATCGTTTGGAAAAGCACAGTTGGAAGGCGAATGTGAGTACATCATACTTAGTCCGACAGGTCCCGATTTTCTGACATGGGCAGATTCTATCCGTAAATTCCGTACCGAACAGGGAATTTTAACCAAAGTATTTACGGTTGATGAGGTTGGCGGGAATAAAGTAGACTCCATTGAAGCATTCATTGACAGTGCTTATACTACCTGGACCATTAAACCGGTTGCATGCCTTATACTTGGCGATTATGGGACTGACGGAACAAAGAATATAATTTCGCGGCTGTATACTCACCCTGCGGGATACCCCCAATATGCATCGGATAACAGATATGCTGATGTTAACGGTGACGAGCTGCCCGATATAGTCTTTTCACGAATTACAGCCAACGATGCCACACAATTGCAGGTCATGGTCACTAAATTCCTGGATTATGAACGCACACCTCCTGTCAATCCACGTTTTTATGACAAGCCTATTACCGCACTGGGATGGGAAACACAAAGATGGTTTCAACTTTGCTCGGAAATTGTCGGTGGCTATTTTACAAACATTCAGGGCAAGCACCCGCGACGCATCAATGAAATTTACGAGGGGACTCCCGACACAATCTGGTCAACTGCCGCCAACACCAATACCATAGTTGATTATTTCGGCCCCGCCGGGCTTAATTACATTCCCCAATCACCATCTGCTCTTGGTGGATGGGACGGCGGCACAGCAACCGACATTAACAATGCAATTGACTCAGGAGCCTTCATGATTATTCATCGTGATCATGGTTTTTACGACTCCTGGGGCGAACCGGCATACCACATCACAGATATCAATCAATTGACAAATACCGACCTTCCCTTTGTGTTCTCAGTCAATTGTCAAACAGGGGCTTACCAGCGTTCCAACGATTGTTTTGGAGAATATTTTCACCGTTTTGTTGCCAACGGACATAACTCAGGAGCCCTGGGACTGGTTTGCCCGAGTGAAGTATCTTTTTCGTTTGCGAATGATACTTATGTTTGGGGGATGTTTGACAATATGTGGCCCGATTTTATGCCGGCTGAAGGCACAACCCCGGCATCGCGCGGCGTAATGCCGGCTTTCGGCTCTGCTGCGGGGAAATATTTTCTGCAACAATCCAGCTGGCCTTACAGTTCTGAGTACAAAAAAGTCACTTACCGCTTATTCCATATGTTCGGGGATGCATTTCAGGAAATTTATTCCGAAATACCCGTGCCACTTACCGTTACCCATGATCAGGAAATTACTTACGGTGCAGCAACATTTTCAATACAAGCCAATGACAGTGCTTTCATCGCTCTGACGATGGATAATCAGATACTTGCAACGGGTTATGGCAGTGCAAACGGACCCGTATCGCTTGCAATTCCGTTAATTCCCGATGGATCCCTGGTTAAAGTAACTGTGACAAAACATAATTTTTACCGTTATAATGATCTTGTTCCCGTCACCACATCATCAGTTGGTTCAGAACCTGTTTCCAGTATGGGGCAGACTTTCTTTTCAATCTATCCGAACCCCACCTCAGGCAATTTCGTACTGATACAGGAAGGCGAGAAACTATATGGCAACATAATGGTTGAGATATACAACGCACATGGTAAAAAGGTGATGAGCGAAACCATGATCAGCAAAAAAGAGCATACATTCAGGTTCTCAGGCATGGCTTCCGGGATTTACTTTTTAAAGATAGTTGCTGATGGATATGCAGAGACAATTAGGTTCGTTAAATTTTAGTACTGGCTCTTAAATTGTTATTGAAAAACGATATTGAAACAAACAATATCTGAATGCAGGATGAACAAACCTTGCTGGGTTGGATGTTTAAAAATAATATCAATCTGCAATGGCATCTTCACCCCAAAACCCAAATCTCGAAAAGAAAATAATAATCTCAAGATTTGAGTCTTGGAATTTGGAATTTGGAACTTGGAACTTGGAATTTGGGACTTGGGATTTGGATCTTGGGCCTTTTTCAGCGCCTAAACCACCGAAACCGGCTTCACTTTCCAAACCATTTCACAGTAATCGCGGATAGACCGGTCGGACGAAAACTTGCCCATGCGTGCCACATTCAGTATGGATTTACGCGTCCATGCTTCCGTGTCAGCCCAAAGTTTGCTTACTTCCGCCTGGCAATCAATATATGAATGGTAGTCAGCCAGTACCAGGAAAGGATCATGCCACAAAAGGTTGTCAACAAGCGGACTGAACAGGTTTGTGTCGCCGGCTGACAGTGCGCCTGAAGCAATGAAGTCCAGCACTTCGCGAAGCGCCGGGTTCTGCTGATAGATATCATGAGGATTATAGCCGCGGGATTTCAGTTCCTGAACCTGTGCCGTGTCGAGTCCGAAGAGGAAGAAATTTTCGGCACCTACTTCTTCACGGATTTCAACATTGGCGCCATCCAGCGTACCGATTGTAAGTGCGCCGTTCATCGAGAACTTCATATTGCCTGTACCACTTGCTTCCAATCCGGCTGTTGAAATCTGCTCTGATAAATCGGCGGCGGGATAAATATGCTGAGCATTCTTTACATTGAAGTCGGGAAAGAAGACCACCTTAAGCCGGTCGTGAATATCAGGATCGTTGTTAACCAGGTCGGCAACCGAATTGATAAGTTTGATGATAAGCTTTGCCATAAAATAGCCAGGCGCAGCTTTTGCCCCGAAAATAAATGTACGTGCCGGTATGTCAGCCTCAGGATCGCGCTTAAGCTGCAGATAAAGAGTAAGAATATGCAGCACATTCAGATGCTGCCTTTTATATTCGTGAAGACGTTTAGCCTGTATATCGAAGAGGGATTCGGGATTTACTTTTACACCGGTACGCTGTTCAATAAGCCCGGCGAGGTCGCGCTTTGCGGCTAATTTGACTTCACGCCACTGTTGCTGGAAATTCAAATCACCTGCCATAGCTTCCAGCGTGCGGAGATTATCCAGGTCATGAAGCCAGATGTCGCCAATTTTACCTGTGATAAGTTGTTCCAGCCCCGGGTTGCTTACAGCCATGAACCGTCGTGGAGTTACGCCGTTAGTAACGTTGCAGAATTTCTCCGGCCAAAGTTCAGTAAAATCATACATTACCGTTTGCCTGAGCAGGTCGGAGTGTAAGCGGGCAACGCCATTAACATGGTGGCTGCCAACTGTTGCCAGGTGGGCCATACGCACAAAACGTCCGCCGCTTTCATCAATTACCGACATACGTTCAATTCTGGCATTATCGCCAGGAAACCTTGAACGGACTTCATCTAGGAAGTGAGCATTGATCTCATAAATAATTTCAAGATGACGGGGAAGGAGTTTGCCAAAAATACCAACAGACCATTTCTCTAAAGCTTCGGGCAGAAGCGTGTGATTGGTATAGGCAAAAGTATTCCGAGTCACATTCCACGCTGTTTCCCAATCCATCTGATGATCATCCACGAGCAGTCGCATTAACTCAGCCACTGCTATGGAAGGATGCGTATCGTTGAGCTGCACGGCCCATTTTTCATGAAATTTATCAAGCGGTCGCTTTAGCAGAAGGTGAATACGGATCATATCCTGCAGCGAACAGGTAACGAAAAAGAACTGTTGCTGCAAACGGAGCGTCTTACCTTCAGTAACCTCATCATTCGGATAAAGCACTTTGGTTATATTCTCCGATCGCATTTTATCCTCAACAGCTCGGTAGTAGTTACCATGGTTGAAAGCAGTGAAATCAAAGGACTCAACAGCCTCGGCTTTCCAGAGGCGGAGGTGATTACTGGTACCCACACGGTAGCCAAGTATAGGTGTATCGTATGCAACACCTTTTACAACCGTACCGGGAATCCATCGAATCCGGAAATGGCTCTGTTCGTCGGTCCAGGGCTCAGTGTAACCGCCGAACTTAACATCATACGCAATTTCGGGCCTTACGATTTCCCATGGATTGCCAAAGCGCAGCCATTTATCTGTGATCTCAACCTGCCAGCCATCTTTAATCGCCTGGTCGAAAATCCCGAACTCATACCTTATGCCATAGCCGATGGCCGGTACTTCAAGAGAAGCAAGCGAATCAAGGTAACAGGATGCAAGGCGACCCAAACCGCCGTTGCCAAGGCCAGGTTCTTCTTCCTGTTCAGCGAGATCGTCAAGATTTATTCCCAGTTCCGACATAGCCTGCCGGGCTGGTTCAACAATACCGAGATTGAGAAGGTTATTCACCAGGTGCGGACCCGGCAGAAACTCGGCTGAGAGATAAGCTACCATTCGTGTGTCGTGCCTGGCATATGCTTCCATTGTTTGAACCGACTGTTTGAAAACGCGGTCGCGCACTGTCATGGCCAGTGCCGTGTAAGCATCGTTTCGTGTTGCTGCTGCCGGCAAACGACCCATGCCACATAATAGGTTATCGAGGAACGACTGTTTCAGATCAGTAACTGTAAGACCGGTGCGAACACCTTTTGCCGGTACAATATCGCTTGGTTTAATGTTAACAGTATTATTTGCCTTTGACATGGTGAGATTGCTTAAAGTAATTTAAAAATCAGTTTTAAAAGCAAACAGGTTCATTTATTCGAATCGATCCGCTTGCCCCGTTGCCGCCAGCACCGCGCTCCACACGAAACCGTTTGTATCTATTGATTTTTTCCTGCTTGTGATCAATTCGATGGGAATGTGGATAAATTCATTGTGCTGATATCCTATCACTAACCCTGTTTTACCTGCCATAGCGGCATGAACGGCATGACGGGCATACAGATCGCAAAGGATAGAATCTTCGGCATTGGCGGGACTGCTTCTCACCAGGTAACTCGGATCGATGTAGCGCATAACTACAGGAATCTTCTCAGTTTTGAAATACGCTTCGATTTTTTCGCGCATAAACAAGCCGATGTCCTGAATTTTAATATTTCCGGAAGCATCGCGCTCCTTTCCGCTTTGGTCCAGTAAATCCTGCCCTGCACCTTCGGCCACTGCAACTAATGCATGTGACCGGTTCAGTATCCTGGCTTTGAGTGCTGCAAGAAAACCGTTCGGACCTTCAAGCTTAAACGGCACTTCCGGGATCAGGGCAAAATTCACGTCCTGGCTGGCTACAGTTGCACCTGCGGCAATAAACCCCGCATGGCGACCCATTAGCTTAACAAGCGCAATTCCGTTCTCTACACTCTTTGCTTCGATATGTGCCCGATCGAGGACTTTAGCTGCTTCTTCAACAGCTGTGAGATAACCGAAAGTACGTGAAACAAAAGCCACATCGTTGTCAATCGTTTTGGGAACTCCCACAATCGAGAGTGGGTAACCGCGTTTCTTTGCTTCCAGAAACAACTCGTAGCCTCCGCGCTGCGTTCCGTCGCCACCAACTGTGAAGAGGATGTTTACACCCAGGCGGATCAGGTTTTCCACGGCAATGCCAATATCCACAGGACCACGGGAAGTTCCGAGTACAGTTCCGCCTACCTGGTGAATATCATCCACATACTTTGGAGTCAGAACAATTGGTTCCTTTCCACGCACCGGATCCAATCCTATATAACCACCCTGAAAACCCAGCACTTCTTCCACTCCATAGGCGAAATGCAGTTCGAGAAAAAGTGAACGGATAACATCATTAAGTCCGGGACAAAGACCGCCGCAGGTAACAATGCCGGCGCGGGTATACTTTGGATCGAAGAAAAGTTTTGCGCGGGGACCGGCCAGTTCGAACAGCAACCCATCCGCAACAGGTGCGTGAAGATCCCTTATTATATGCTCAGGTACACGTAAGTCATTGTTTACATAACGTCCGATTGGTGAGGAGAATAAGGGTTCTCCAAGCATAGTTATATTCATAGCTGTATCTTCCATAATTGTTACTCGTCAATTAAAGCTAATTTATTTATCAGGAATCCCATTGATTATGTATGAATATTTTCGTTGGTGGTTTCAACAATTTATTCAATTCCGATCGCATCAGCTGCCAGTTGCATAGCTTGCAAAAAGCAATGAAATCAGAAAAGCAATAAATAAATGCCGGAGAGACAGCAAGAGGGATATTTGAACTGATTCAACAAAATCTTTGTAAATAGCTGTAAAAATACAGAATTATAGATTCATACAGAAATATATCAATTCTGTATCCAAGATATAAACTTATAAGTTGATGTATTTTTTAGCAAAAGGTTCGGATAGTACAAAAAAATCAAAGGTTAAAAATAAAAGATTAAAGGCGATGTTCTGAGCAAAGGCGAAGTGTTTTTGCTTACCAAAAATATACAATAAATTGGGCATCTGCCAGGAGAATTTAAATCAGGATGCCAGCTATTTTAACTAAATGGATTTTCCTGATAACCTTCACTTTGACTTTTGACCTTTAACTTTTGCACTTTGAATTGTTACCCTTTTTTGACTTCGGCGTCAGACTTCTGCTTGAACTAAGTCGAACGCTCGATCAAACACTCATTCGAACGGTTCTGGATTGTCCAGGTTGAGGTTCAGAAATTATTTCAGGGGAAAAGCAAATTTTATTTTTAAGATTGCAGCATTGACAATGGTTTCAGCAATTCTTTGAGAGTTGTACTTTACTAACGGATTTGCCTTAGCATACTTATTAATAAGTATATTCTTATGCAAATAACAAAAAGGGAAACACGATTTTCAAATATTTGTATCTTTATCCGGAAATAATTGGTCGTCAGTCAATCATAATTTATTTAAGAAAAAACAATTCTCATGAAACAAATACTTATACTCTCATCTTTTGCATTCACGCTATTCCTGTTTTCCTGCACAAGCAGCCTGAACACTTTTTCGGAGTACGATAAAAATACCGACCTGAATAAATACAAGTCCTACGCATGGTTAGCCCCGGGTGATGCGACAGACAGCCCTCAAAATCAACAAATCGAAAAAACGTATAGCAAAGTAATTCTATATGTATCCAATGATATCTTAAAAAAGAAAGGAATGGTAATTGACACCGTAAGTCCGGATGTTCTTTTTAAATTCAGCATGGGTATTGATATTAAAACTGCTTACTCCCAATCGCCTACGGTAAGCGTTGGGGTTGCGGTTGGCGGGCCTGGGTATTATGGCGGACCAGGATATTATGGCGGAATGGGATACTATGGCGGCGTATCTGTTCCTGTCTCCGGAGGTAAAGTAACCGAGCATCGTGCCGATGAAGCTTTTATTTACATTCAGATGTTCGACACAAAAACAAGTACTTTACTTTGGACCGGCGGAGCGCGTAAAACCGTTGATAACTCGGCAGATTCACGGAAGACCATGACTCTTGCTTTACAATCCTTGTTTTCGAATTTAAAAATCAAGCATAAAACAAAATAAGGCTGCGGGATGTATAGGATGTAGGATGTAGGATGTGGGATATGGGATGTGGAATGTGGAATGGCAGAAGGCAGAGTGCAAAAGTATTTTATATAACTCTCCGGGATTCCTTGTTGACAGCAATTTTCTTTGAAAAGTGTAAAGGGAAAAAAGATGAATCCGGAATTTTAACATTCTGATTTTGAAGATAGTAATGTCTATATGTTTGCATTAACCAGTAAATGAAAGCATTATGGAAACAAATCCGATCATCACCAAAAGAAAGCGGCCAATCAGAAAAACTTTTATTTGGATACTGGCGTCGCTTTTTGTTATTGTTACCATTGCAGGTATTTATGTCTATCGGAATTTCAACCAACTGCTTACGGATGCACTTCTGAAAAGCTTTAACTCGAGTGTTATTTCGGATGTATATGAACTGAAATTCGAAAAATTGCGTGTTAGTCCGTTGCAAGGGAACATTAAGGTATTTGATGTGGTATTCCAGCCCAGGCAGAAGCCACTGAAAAGTTATCCGTATATAAATAGTTCCTTTCGTTTGACCACCCACAAAATCTTACTACGGAATGTTCAGATATTGGATTTATTGAAAAAAAATATCCTGCAACTCGACAGAATTGAGATAACGGAACCTGAAGTGGAATTAAGTATTACGGATAATATACCCATATTTTTCCCTTTTAGAGATACTACCGCAAAAGCACCTGAAGTTAATGCAAGTGAAAAGAAATCGATTGAATCTTTTCTTTTAAAGGAATTCGAATTAATAAATGCTTCAATTCATGCAGTTAATACAGCCAAACAAAGGGAACTCGATGTCAGGGAATTCAGTATTAAGATCACAGATTTTTTGATACAGCAGCTCCCGGGCAAAGATGTGATGTCCTACAATCATATTGAGGTTTCGATAGGCGAACTTTCCGGAAAAATGCAGAATGAGGCCTTAAAGTATTTAAAGTTCAACGATTATAATTTAACCCTTGATTCGCTTAAAATTCAAAAATCAGTTGATACCTTGATCTATCACTTTGCTGATTTCAGCACAGGATTAAAAATGCTTGACATACATACAGCCGACAGTACGTTTCATGTTTCACTTCAATCATTCAATCTCGGATACAATGACAAAGTAATACAATTAGCCGGATTCGCATTTACACCTAATGTAAGCAATGCCGTATTGCAGGCAAAGTCGCGGTACCAAAAAACGGAATTTTCCGGCACCTTAGGTTCTTTGAGTATCACCGGACTGGATTTCGATTCGCTGATATATTACAGGAAGATATTAATTGATGAAATCAGTATTGATAAGTTGGATTTATCCCTTTTTAAAGATAAATCCAAACCGCTTGACAGGAAAAAATTCCCTGAATACCTGGGTCAGAAGATAAAAGCAATTCCTGTTCCGCTAACCGTAAAACATGTTAAAGCCACAAACGTTAACCTGGTTAATGTCGAACGGAAAGAGGATGGGAAGACAGCTAAAGTAATTGTGGGACGAGGAACATTAGAAGCAAAAGACATAACCAATTCTCCTACTGCAGACAGGCTAACTATGAATGCTTCGGCCTATATCGAAAACAAAGTTTTATTAAAACTTGATGTTGCTTTCAGCTACGATAAGCCACAATTCAACATAAATATAAGGGCAGGAAAGTTTAATTTGCTCGATCTTAATCAATTGCTGTTAGCTTATACCCCGGCAAAGATCGGCAAAGGTATGGTTGATGAAATTTCGCTTTCGGGAACAGCATTTCGAACACATGCTGCGGGTACTATGAAGTTTTTATACCATGACCTTGATGTTGATCTGAAACTCAGTGAAAAGAAATGGCAGAATGATGTGGTTGCTTTTGCAGCCAACACATATCTTTCGACTAACAATCCGCCTTCGGCAGGCATACCGCCGAAAGTGGTGAATTACAAGGTTGACAGGGAAATGAATAAAGGCGGATTTAATATTATTCTTAAGTCGTTTCTGTCGGGTATGAAAGAAACCATGATCATGTCGAAGGAGAATAAAAAAGCTTATAAGGAACAGAAGAAAGCCGCAAAAGCAGAGCAGGAAGGCAGTACCGGTGGAAAGAAGAATTGGAATCCATTGAAGAAGAAGTAAGGTTTCAGGATTCGTGAAATGGTTTTGGCAGGCTGATTACTTGCGGAGGTTCATTAAATAACACAAACCGGGTAAACTGTGACATTTTAAAAGCATCCGCCTTGGCAGACCAAAAATCAAATTCCAAACCCTTCCTTCTAAGTTTTTTAACCTTGATCCTCTACAGTTTTCCACTTGGAATTTGAAAACTGGTTGCTGGGACTTGGATTTTCAAATGTTTGGTTTCCTCCTGATTAACTTATAATTTCTGAAAAGCCAGCATGACAGATATCTATAAGTGATTGTAATACCATAATTATCTGTGGTTTACCGGATACATGCACTACCTTTGCCAAAGCAGTATACTGCTTAAAATAATACACAAAGGTTTGGTAAAAAGCGCAATCAATACAGAAAAGCAACAACCCCGTAGAAAAGTATTTCTGTGGCTATTGGCAGCATTGGTTGTTATAATTATTATTTCTTTCATTTTTATATCTGTCAGGTTCAATCAGTTTGTTGCCGATGCCCTTCTCAGAAGTTTCAATTCAACCGCCGCTTCGGATGTATATGAACTGAAGTTTGAAAAACTGCGGGTAAATTTATTTCAGGGCAACATAAGGGTCATGAATGTGGTAATACAGCCCCGCCAAAAGCATTTGCAAAACTATCCCTACATCAACAGCACATTCCATTTGACTACCAGAAATATTCTCCTGCAGAAAGTCAATATTTTTGCGCTTTTCAAAACCAACAAACTCAGGCTCTTAAAAATTGAAATTTTGGAACCCGACATCCGGGTCGAGTTAGCTGGGAAAAGAAACATCTTTCTCCCTTTTGCCGACACAACTGCAGATTCAGGTTCGGGAATCAAAAACCTCAAACGATTTATTGATTCCTATTTCCTGGCTGAATTACAACTGGCCGATGCTTCATTTCATCTCACCAACAAGGGAAAGCAGCGGGAGTTTAAAGTTGATAAACTGAATATTTCTTTTGCCAGCCTGATGCTGAACCAGCAAACGGGCCGGGATCTGCTTTCATTCAAGCAAGTAAATCTCCGGGTAGGCAAAATCTCCGGAAAACTTCAGTATGAGGCATTCAGAAATGTAGATCTGAAGAATTTCAGTTTGGATATTGACTCACTAAATATTCAGAATTCAATGGATACGGTGATTTTTCATTTCGCCAAATTCTACACAGGCATGAAAGAACTGGATATACTAACGGCAGATAGTGTTTTCCAGATCGACGTGCAATCAATCGATATTTCGTACCCGAATCAATCATTAATACTTGCTCATCTGTCGTTCAAACCTAATATCAGCCGTGATTCGGTGCAGAAAAGATTCAACTTTCAAGTCCCTCAGTTTTCGGGTACAATTGATACTCTAAAGCTGGTGAATATTAATTTCGACACTCTCATTTACCGGAATAAACTTTTTGTTGATCAGGTTCACCTGGCTAATGCGGAGGTTTCAGTTTTTAAAGACAAAACCAAACCACTCGATAAAGATAATGTTCCTGATTACCCCGGGCAGCTTGTTCAGTCAATTCCTTTTCCGGTTTTGATAAAACATATAAGAGCAACAGGCGTAAATGTTGATAATTCCGAGCGGAAAGAGGATGGTGATTATGGCAGGGTTAGAATAAAACGTGGTACACTAGATGTTCACAACATAACCAACCTGCCTACGGATAAAATGCTTACTCTGAATGCCCAGGCATATATTGAGGATAAAGCTTTTTTTAACCTGGGTTTAAGTTTCAGTTACCTGGAGCCGCAATTTAGTCTCAGCGGGAAAGTAGGCAACTTCAATATGCCCGATTTAAATCCCTTTATTCAAACCTATCTGCCGTTCTCCTTTAATAAAGGGATAAATGATGGAATAACCTTCTCGGGTAATGCCTTTAGGACAAATGCAAGCGGCACCATGGAATTTTTATTTCATGATCTCAATATTGAGATGCAACTAGCCGACAAGCCAAAATGGCAGAATTCAATCGTTACTTTTGCGGCAAACACTTTACTTCATAACGCTAACCCTCCTGAGTCCGGTCAACCGGCAAAGGTTGTGAAATTTCAGGCCGACAGGGATATGAAACGGGGCTTTATCAATATTATTCTGAAATCTTTCTTTTCGGGAATGAAAGAAACCATGATTATGTCGAAGGAGAATAAAAAAGCTTACAGGAAAGCGAAGAAGAAATAAACGCTTATAGCGAAGTAAATGGTTTTTTGGTTTTATTTAGAAGCAAGGAGAGTCTTTCATCCAAAGCCCTTCACTACCAGCATGGTCCAGTAAGGTTCACTTCTTCCGTCTTCCTACTTATACCTGCCTGACCCTGACAAGCCAGAACAAGAAAATCGCTCAAAAGCAAAAGTCAAAAAGAGTGTTTAACGAGTAGAATATTTTTAAAGCAAACGAGAACATCTTTTAGTGAACAACTCATTTAATGTTCAATTATAAATTCATTGAATTACCAAAACTTTGAACTTTGAATTAATAGAAATGAATAATTTGTCGAAAAATTCATCGAATTAAGAGTTTAGATTCCAGTAATCGTATATAGACCAATTAATTCAGCTTCATAATCAATAATACGAAGTTTGTTTTTATTGGGCGAAAGATATGATCCCAAATACACATTTATACTTTTCAATAAGTATTTTCTGTTCGATGACCTTTCCTTATTTTTGCCCCTCAAAATCCACAAATAAAAATTACATTTATGCGAAAACTTGCATTATTGCTCTTTATCAGCTCACTATTTACCTTTGCTTATGCGCAATCCGACAGTTCGTCTGTAACAAAAACAAGGAAATACTCCAAAGTCTGGAATCTCTCATTCGAACAGGGAGCCATGCTTGGCAACGGCACCGAAGTTGGCGATCAACTGGCAGAAGCATCTTATTATAATGGGCTTGATTTGCGGCTGGGTTTCCGTGTGAATGATTATTCGGATATTTATAACCAGGTTTACAGGCTCCCGGTTATGGGGATAGGCTGGTATACATCTACCTTTCAGCAGGACGAAGTAATTGGCAAACCCAATGCGATTTATTACTATTTTGATATGCCCATACGCATAGAGCGAAGCCGGAAGATAACCATGTCCTATCTTGCTGCTTTCGGACTTTCGTACAATTTTAATCCTTACGACGAAGTAAGCAATCCGGGAGATGTTTTTATCGGCTCTTACCGAAACTGCTATGTCAACCTGGCATTGCTTATGAATTATCATATCACTCCCAGGTGGACTACAAGTCTTTCGATAGGATTTAAACATTTTTCGAACGGCTCGTTTAAACAACCGAATTATGGTATTAACCTTGTTCCGGTTGCTTTGAGTGTTTCCTACCGTCCAAAGGCTTACAAACCGTTCGAAGGCGATATGGTTATTCCTGAATTTATCAGTTACAACCAATTTAACATTGCGTTGATAGCCGGCAGCAAAAATTATTCGGAAGGCGAACCTAACTATCTGAAAGCTGGTCTAAGTGTAAACTGGCTCAGGGCGTTCAGTTACAAATACAAGGCTGGTTTGGGACTTGATGTATTTTATGCAGGTGGTTACGAAGAGCGTAACAATGCCACGGCTACTTTTTCGAATACTATTTCGTATGCTGTAGTAGGCTCATGGGAATGGTCTCTAAACAAGCATTTATATGTTCCGGTTGCTTTTGCGGTGTATCTCAAACGCAGTGAAGATAATGGAGAACGCGATGGTTTTTACGAGCGTGTAGGAATTCGTTATCGCTTTAACAACAATATATTTACAGGAATTACCATTAAAGCCCATAAAGGTGTTGCCGATATTTTCGAATGGACAGTTGGTTATACCATTAAGCACGATCCGAATAAATATTAGGTGTGTTGCCGGACTTTATACCGGACTATCAGTTGTTGTTGTCACTTTAGCGAAGACGGTATATTCAGATCATATTCCGTTAAATATAAATAGCTTAATACACATGGAGTTTTATGCTTTTTAAATATTGGTCGGTAAGTATCTGGAGATGCGTTTTTAACTATCAGGTGTCGCTTACCCCGAAGCTTAAAAGGATAAATAATTCAAAATTCAAAGTTTTTAAGGTGCGGAAACAAAGCAAATAATCTTTACAAACTACAAGATTGTCAATTTTAGATTCAACCCGATTAAAAGTGCATTTCCTCAAATATAGATTGGCTATAACTTTGAATTTTGAACTTTCCATTTTGAATACCTTCTCTTCATACTTCCCAAAAGGATAAATAATTGCAAACTTTATTTTTTACAGATTAATCTTTCGCCTGTATTTTCAATCTAACTAAAATGTTTTTGTACCAATTTAATTTATAATGCATAAAGTCCGCTCACTTATCTTTACTTTACTGATCCTTGCTTCCGGTTTTGCTTCTGCCCAGGAATTTTGTATTGCAGGTTCGCTTTTAAATGCTGATGATCAGCAACCACTCGTTGGTGCAACTGTTAAACTTACCAGCGCACGCGATTCGTTGAAGTTTAAATATACATCCAGTGGCTTGAAAGGGGAATTTGAGTTTACAAAGCTCATCAAAGGCCCTTATGTTTTGGAAATCAGTTATATAGGATTCGAAAATTACCGGAGAAATGTAGGAGCCGGAGGTAAAATGGAAAACCTCGGACAGCTCAGGATTAAACCCTCATCCACTACACTTGGTGAAGTTGATATCAGCGGTGTTGCCGTTCGTGCCGAACAAAAAGGGGATACCACCCAGTACAATTCGAGCGCTTTTAAAGTTAGTGAAGATGCAACTACCGAAGACCTGATAAAAAAAATGCCAGGCATCACCATCGAGAATGGCACTGTGAAAGCTCATGGCGAAGATGTTAAAAAAATATTGGTCGACGGGAAACAGTTTTTTTGCGACGACCCGTCGGTAACGCTTAAAAATCTTCCGGCCGAAGTGGTTGATAAAATCCAGGTTTTCGACAAATTGTCCGACCAGGCCGCCTGGACAGGTTTCGATGACGGCAGCGGGCAGAAAACAATTAATATTGTAACCAAAAGTGCTAAAAATTCAGGTCAGTTCGGAAAATTCTCAGCCGGATATGGAACGGATGAACGTTACCTGTTGGGTGCAAATATGAATTTCTTCGATGGGGACAGGCGTATTACCTTGCTTGGAATGAGTAATAATGTGAACCAGCAGAATTTCTCAGCCGATGATGTTATCGGCAGCAGCGGAGGTGGCCGTCAGCCTGGAATGGGCGGAGGAGGCAGGCAGGGTGGCGGACAGGGATTTCAGGCCGGACCGCAGAGTGGTATTTTCAGCACCAATGCTATAGGAGGTAACTATACCAACGCCTGGGGTACCAAACTGACCCTGAATGCAAGTTATTTCTGGAACAATGGAATAAGTACTACCAACAAACTAACTGACCGGCAGTATATTTTAACCGGGGAGGCCAGCCAATATTATAATGAACTGAGCAATTCCACAACCAACAACACTAATCACCGGCTTAACGCAAGATTGGAATACAATATCGATTCAAATAATTCGATCGTTTTGTCACCCCGGCTTAGTATTCAGGATAATAGTTCGGATAGTTATCTGGATGCTAAAACAGCGCTTACACCCGATTACATCCAGGAAAACCTGGTTAATTCATCCATCAATGCGAGTAACAGCGCTACTATAGGGTACAATTTCAATAACGATTTTTTGTACCGTCATAAGTTTTTCAAAAAGGGTAGAACGTTCTCTGTTAACCTTGGCACGGGAGTTACTAACCGCGACAGGGACAATTATGTGAATTCGCAGAGTATATACTACCAGCAGGTTCAGGGCCAAATCAACGATTCGATAAATCAGTACGGAAAAGCTCTTACTAAAGGCCTTTCACTGTCGTCGAACGTGGTTTACACCGAACCGGTCGGTAAAAACAGCCAGCTCCAGCTAAACTATAATATTTCCTGGTCAACAAACGATAACGATAAGAAAACTTACAACTATGCAAGCGACCTGCAGGATTATACCCAGTTCGATACATTACTTTCAAATATATACAACAACTCTTATCTGACTCAACGAGTGGGAACGGGCTATTTATATAAAACTGAAAAAACCAATCTGAATGCCGGAATAACCTATCAGTATGCCAGTTTGATCGGAAATACCAGTTTCCCTTTTCTCGATTCCACCGAACGCTATTTTAACAATGTACTGCCCAACCTGATGTTTAATTATAAGTTTAGCAGTACTACCAACCTGAGGGTGGTTTACCGGGCCAGTACAAATGCTCCTTCCATTACACAACTGCAAAAAGTAATTGATAATTCAAATCCACTGCTGTTGTCAACAGGTAATCCTTCACTTGAACAGGAATTCAGGCATTTTTCGATGGCAAGGTTTTCACTTTCCAACAAGGATAAAACGGCAAATTTTTTCGGAATGCTGTTTTTTCAGAAGACTATGAATTATATCGGAAATGCAACTTTCAGAACACTTAACGACACTTTGATAAACGGGCAGGAGGTTAAAAAAGGACGGCAACTCAGCATACCTGTAAATCTGGATGGTGCCTGGAATACCCGCACCCTGGTAACGGTTGGTTTCCCGATAAAACCCATTAAGAGCAATATTAATTTCAATACAGGTGTAAGTTTCAATCGTCTACCCAGCCTTATAAATACTATCACTAATGCATCGAATACTTACGGAATAAACTTGGGAGCAGTTTTAAGCAGCAACATCAGCGAGAAGCTCGATTTTACGCTCTCTTACAACCTCAATTACAACCTCGTGGAGAATACTATACAGCCTGAATTGAATAATAATTATTTTTTCCAGATCGGTTCATTGCAGTTTAACTGGGAATTCTGGAAAGGCTTTTTTATCCAGAATACGGTTACTTACCAGGATTATAACTTTATTTCCTCGAATACTTCGAGCCGCTACACGTTGTGGAATGTGAATTTCGGAAAGAAAATATTTAAGAATAAAACTGGGGAAATTAAATTATCGTGCTATGATATTCTTGATCAGAACAAGAGCCTGAGCCGTACTGTTGCCGATACCTATATTGAAGATTCTGACACAGAAGTTTTACAGCAATATTTTATGTTATCCTTTACATACAAATTGAGGAAATTCAACGGGAAAATCCCTGAAGCACCGAAGCGTGGTGGTTTCGAAGGACGACCTGAGTTTCATCAGCATTAACAGCTCAGTTTTTAACCAGGAGTTAGATTCCCCGCAGTATATCAGTCCATAAATATATTCCTATTTCAGGAAACTTTTGCGGTATGAAAATTAAACACTGAGAGCCGGACAACCCATTGTCCGGCTTTTTTTATGCCTGAGTTCATAGCAATAATTTCAGTTTATAAAAGTCCTGTTTTAAAAATGGGTTATATTAAAATGACACGTTTGTGCTATTGTGAAGCTGTATTTCCGGGAGTATTTTTGATCTGCTATTGCTAATCAGTACGTTATTTCACTCATTGCTCAACATTTTAATGTACTAATTATTTGGAGATGTGCTTATTATCTTGTCGACTACAGGATGTTACCACAAAAAGAATTTTGAATTAATTGAGGAATTTGTCTTACAGGGACATTATACTCTGATTTCTTTTTTAATGAATAAGTTAAACATTATTTGATGTGACTTAAGTGGGCGAAGCCTGTCATGCACAACCCAAAACTTCTAGCATTTTTTTCAATGAAGTTTCAAACTGAAACTTTTTTCTGTTCCCTGAGCTGGTTCTTTCGCTAAAGCAAATACCTAAACTTCTTATTTCTTTAAATCCTACCCATGCCTCTGGCACATAATATCTTTTAACGCTTTAATCTTTTCTTAACTTTTAAAATACAAAATTATGGCAGTACAAACATCTTATCCCGGTGTGTATGTTCAGGAAGTACCAAGCGGGGTGCGAACAATAACAGGAGTGAGTACTTCGGTAGCAGTGTTTTTAGGGCAGGCAGTCTGGGGGCCTGTAAATGAACCTGTTTTATGCCTGAATTACTCTGATTTCCAGCGAAATTTCACTTCCTCGGTAACACAGGGCGATCTGGCACGGGCAGTCCGTCTTTTCTTCCTGAACGGTGGAACCCAATGCTATGTCATGCGCCTGGCGCGTCAGAATGATGTCGTTCTGGCAAATAATGCTGTTTCGGCAAGCGTTACCCTGGTTGACGATACAGCTGCGGCTGATGATACCCTTATTATCACTGCCAGCAGTCCCGGTGACCTAGGAAATAGCATTCGTGCCGTTATTGAACACCATCCAACCGATGCCGCTTTATTCGATCTGCGTTTATTCCGCGTTGTGGTAAATAGCGCAGGGGAGGAGGTTCCGACAGATATCCAGGTATGGACAGGATTAAGCATGGATCCGAATCACCCGCGATTTGCAGTCAGGTATGTTAGTTACCAGTGGGCAGCACTTTCGTTACCGGCTGTTGCCAATACGAACAGGCCTGCTGAAAACCCTGCCGGGCCGCCGCTCGTTCTGTTTGAGCTGGAGGATGGCGATGATGGAACTGACATTGAAGCCAGTGACTACGATGCCGCTTACCCCATTCTTGATAAAGAACTGGATATTTTCAACCTGATGGTTTTGCCAAGGAACAACAGTGCTTTGGCGCATAGCGAATTATGGGGCAATGCAAGTGTTTTCTGCGAAAGCAGGCGTGCTTTCCTGTTAATGGATCCGGAAGATTCGTGGACAACCGTACAGGAAGCTACTGATACAACCACAGGTGTAAATGCGCTCAGAACCGGCCTGGTAAACGATCATAGCGCACTGTTTTTCCCCAGGCTCAGGATCAGGGAAAACGGAACTAATATTCATATAGGACCAAGTGGCGCAATTGCAGGGCTGATAGCCAGAACGGATGCTAACCGTGGTGTCTGGAAAGCACCTGCAGGAACCGATGCCGACATACGCGGAATCAGCGGGCTTGAGTACCGGTTTACTGATGGTGAAAATGGCGTATTAAATCCGCAGGGCATCAATACTATTAGGATTTTCCCGAATGGAATTGTAAACTGGGGAGCCCGGACCATGGATGGGGACGATGATTTTGCCAGTGAATACAAATACATACCTATCCGTCGTACCGCGCTGTTTATTGAAGAGAGCCTTTATCGTGGCCTGAAATGGGTGGTATTCGAACCCAACGACGAACCTTTGTGGGCTCAGATACGGTTAAATGCAGGTGCTTTTATGCACAACCTTTTCCGCCAGGGAGCATTCCAGGGAAAAACCAAGCAGGAAGCCTATTTTGTTAAATGCGACAGCGAAACTACCACGCAAAACGATATCAATCTTGGAATAGTAAATGTATGGGTTGGTTTTGCACCTCTTAAACCAGCAGAATTCGTAATACTTTATTTGCAACAAATGACCGGTCAAATCCAGGTATAATTTTAAAAACGTATTATTATGGCAGCTCAATTTGTGGTCAACGCGTATCGCTTCGACCCGTACAAAAATTTTAAATTCCGGGTACGCTGGGATGGCAAAGTCGTTGCCGGCGTTAGTAAAGTCAGTGCTCTGAAGCAAACTACCGAGCCAGTTAAACACAGGGAAGGTGGCGATCCCAGCAGTTCGAGGGTAACCCCGAGTGTATGGAATTTCGAACCCATAACACTTGAGCGGGGCGTTACTCACGATCCCGAATTCGAGAAATGGGCCCAGAAAGTTTGGGATATTCATGGCGACGCCTCCATCTCACTGAAAGATTTCCGAAAGGATATCATCATTGAATTACTGAATGAACAAGGCATCGTAGCTAAAGCATACAAGGTTTATCGTTGTTGGGTATCCGACTACCAGGCCCTTCCCGAACTGGATTCCAACGCACATGCGGTTGCCATCGAACACATGGTTCTGCAAAATGAAGGATGGGAGCGCGATGTAGAAGTTGCTGAACCAAGCCAGACTTAGGGAATTAATACAAGTTAAGAGTGAGCGGATTATTTATTCCACTTCGGGTTACGCCAGGAGCAAAGGGTATTTACCTGAGAGGGTTACGCGGTGCTGATGAATTGGCCGTTGAAGAAACGGATACAAGAAACCTGATTCATCTCCTTGATTCAATGATGGACGATGGTTCAAAGCCAAATAAAATAGGTGCCGCACAAATTGTAACGTCCGACCGCGACAGGATATTGGCTGCTTTGTACATTTCTCTTTTTGGCCCCAAGGTAGCAAGTACGTTGAGTTGCCGGAATTGCGGGGAAAAATTCGATCTTGATTTTTCACTCAATGACCTGCTGGATCATTCCTTGCCGGCTTTAACACAGGCTTCTGATAACGGTACATATGAACTTGAACCTGGCGTAAGTTTCCGGCTTCCTAACGGGGAAGACGAAATGATGATTGATCCCAATACAAGTGAAGAAGCCGAAAAGCTATTGCTCGAAAGATGCATGATTGAAGGAAACCCGGAAACCGATAATGAAAAAATTCAGTTAAAAATGGCAGAACTTGCCCCTGTGCTCAACATGGAGATGCAGGCTTCCTGCCCGGAATGTGGTGGCGTTCAACAGGTGCAGTTCGATATGCAGTCGTTTTTCATGATGAGGTTAAAACAGGGAAGACATGTTCTTTTGCGGGAAATACATGCGATAGCTTCTCAATATCATTGGTCGCAGAAGGAGATTCTCAACTTGCCAAGGAATGTGCGAAAGCAATATGCAGCAATGATACATTCAGGAAACTAATTAATCGTGAGCAATTACCTGGCTAATATAGCTTCCCGAAGTTCACAGAGTGATAGTATTTCAGTAATGCCCTCATATACGGAATTAAGGGATATTCAGCCTCAGGTTTCGGGATTTGAACTTTTTGATGAAACAGAAAGTCCCACTGAATCAGCTAAATCACCTGATAATTCTATTCACAAAGAGCAGGTTCAGGATAATCCCGATATGTTTTTTCCCGATTATCCTCAGCAGCAACCTTCGGTGTTTTTCCACAATAGTGAAGAGATAAAGACGGAAAATAAAAATGCATTGCCTTATTTCACGCAACATATTGAGCGGATGATTGTTGAAGACCGGGAATTTATCAGTGAGAAAACACTACAAACTGGTTCAGATGCAAATTCCAACATTAAAACTAATGGCATTGATACAGTTTTTGTTATAAGCAAACCACCGAAAGCAGAACCAGGCAACGATCCTGGTGTTGAAAAATTCTCTGTGCCAGATGATTTTACAAAGGTGGACAATCGATCAGACAGAATAAAATCTGAAAAGAAAGCGATCCTCCTTCCCGATGTGAAATCTCAATCAAAAGGGAATCTCAACGAAATTAAAAACAGCATTCGCCCCGCGCGACTTGCGCCTGTTGAGCCGGTTAGGGATAGTAATCCGCAAGTGAAAAAGAATAACCAGGCAGCACCCAAACTTGTGATTGGCAAGATAACGGTTGAAATAGTGCCGCCGGTGGCTCAGCCAGCGCAAAAAATTATAACAAGGGTTGTTCAGTCTCCATCAAACGAAAATCATTCAAAAATAAACAGGCTCAGTTTTGGATTGGGTCAATTGTAAATATGGCACTTTTTGATTTAGCTGACATTACACGAACAATCATTAACATGATTGAACAGGCTTTGGTGGATACAAAACACTGGACCCCGGGCACTGAACCTGATGTGTTTGCTGATTTGCCTAACCGGATTAAAAAAGAAGGACTCGGTTTTTATTTGTTTCATGCCCAGGAAAGCAACCATTTCAAGAACTATCCTGCTCCCGGAAAAGATACTCCCCCTACAGCCTATATTCCAATGGGGCTGAATCTTTATTACCAGTTGTGTGCCAACAGTACCGAAGATGATGGAACCGGCCCTTTGCAGGAGCAATTGCTGATGGGCATTGCCATGAAGGCATTGCACGATAGTCCCGAGATAAGTGACACATTGCCGGCCGGGAGTAAAAACCGTTTTAAAATAACGTTACAACAATTGTCACCCAGTGAAGCCGTGCAATATTGGACAGCCGGGGAATCACCTGTTAAGCTTTCAGCATTTTATGAAGTTTCCGTCATATTCCTTGAGCCTAAAGAAACAACTTCCTATGCAGGCCGGGTTCTTTCGTATGGTAATTTTATCTTTGTTCAGGGTACACCACAGATTACCGCAAGTCAGAATACAATTGAATACCTGGTGCCGGGCGATCCGACTCCGCGAAGCGTAAAGATTCAACCGGCACAGGCACCTATCGGGAATAAAGTCAGTTTTTATGGAAACGGGTTTTATTCAGGTACACTGAAATTGTTATTGGTTAGTCCGCTTTGGCCAAAACCTGCCGAAACCGATGCTGCCTGGCTTATAACAAGGGTTTCGGAAAACCAGGTAGACATGACAGTTCAGGGTACAGCAATTCTCCAGGGCACTGTTACCGTAGTTGATATCGTTCCCGGACTTTATGCAGCCCGGATCAGCCTCACGGAGCAGCGCACCTTGACAAACGGAACGATAAAATCTTTCAACCACCTTTCGAACCAGTTCCCGTTTTCGGTAATGCCAGGCATAACCAGCATTGTTGCCGGTGCAGCCGGGGTATTTACTGTTACCGGCCATTTGTTTCAGCACGCTGACATTAAAATTGATGATATTCAGGTTTATATCGGGGAGACCAGTCTCACAAATACCAACGCGGTACCGCTTGCAGGAGAATTCCGGATCACCGGGAATACTACCATAGTGCTGCATGTTCCGGCAGGAATTCACGGCAACGATATTCCATTGAGGATTATGGTAAAAGGAATTGAGTCGGAGCCTAAATGGATTAACATTCCTTAATCGAATGCCTAAAACAAATAGCTTGAATAAAGTTATAGAACACATGCTTTCTGAGGAAACCACTAAAGTCCATGAGGATGTTACCGGGCTTGTGCTTCAGCGGATCCGTCTGCTTTCGCGAAGGCGTGTAGCATGGCTGCGAAAAGTTTGGGCCGAAGCCGGTGATAACGGCAACGATGAATTCACGGCACATTCCGAAGTTGACGGCTATTTATTGAACTTAGATATTCCTTCTTTTGAACAGGATTGGTACGAGCAGGACGCGGCCATGAAGGAGCTGACTTTTTACATAAAGGAAAACGAGTTGGCAATTTCCGGCAACAGCCATTCCAGGTTAAAAACGCTTTGCACTATTTTCGGTTTGAACCGCCTGGAAACAGATATTTTACAAGCATGTCTTGCTCTTTCCATTGATCCGAACCTGGGTAGAGTATTTGCTTACCTGCAGGACCATTCTGGCCGGGGATATATTACAGAAGCATTGGTATCCAGGCTCTTCGGGTATGGTAACAGCATTGTTTTACAAGCGGATTCTCCTTTAAAAACATGGAGCCTGGTAAAGGAAACGGTTTCACAACCTGGCGAACCTGCCCGTCTGGAATGTGATTCGTGTATCAAAAACTGGATTCTCGGATTGGATGGAATTGACGAATCGTTGATCGGTTTTGCCAATGTACAGCCTGTCAGACAACCACTTCAGAACTGGCCTGCACAAAAGCTGGTAGACGATATTAAGAGAATGGTTGAAGATAATGCGCAGAACAAGTTGCGGATTTTTGTGGAAGGACCCGAAGGAGCAGGCCGAAGAAGTTTTGCTGCAATTGTATGCAAGAGGTTTGGCCTATCCGCATTAAGTATAAATGTCGACAGGATCCCTGAAGCACGCTGGCCACAGGCATATATGCTTGCACAACGACAGGCTTATCTTTCGAATACGGTTCCGGTATGGTATGGTGAATCCATGCAGGAACGCTATTGGCCCGCAAACTTCCCATCCTGTCAGATACAATTTATTATTGGAGAATCGGATAGCGCGTTAATGCCAGATGACCATTTTCTGGATTTGCATATTTCCATTCCGGTTATCTCTTACGAAGAAAGGCTTTCGCTGTGGCACAGGCATGTTCCGCTATCCGCGGTTTGGCCAAAAGCTGAAATGGAGGAAATGGTTTTGCGCCACGAAACCACAATCGGACAGATCATTTCCATTGGCAAAAAAATGACCCCGACCATAACTGAAGCTTACGAAGCTTTGCGTTCGGACTCTGGACGCAGACTGGGAAGCCTTGCGCATCGCATGAACTGCGAATTTACTTTTGACGATCTTGTTGTTCCCGAATATGTACAAAATGCAATTGAAGATTTTATTTTCGAAGCAACCGAGCGGGTACAGTTCTGGGAACAAGCGGAGGCAAAACGCCTTTTCCCGCAGGGCAGGAGCCTGATCGGATTATTTACCGGCAGCCCGGGAACGGGAAAAACCATGGCTGCACAGGTGATTGCTGCGAAATTGAAACTGGAACTTTTCCGGATTGATCTTTCAACCGTGGTAAGCAAATATATTGGCGAGAGCTCGAAAAATATTGAGCGGATTCTTACCAGGGCAAAAAACATGAATGTGGTTCTTCTGTTTGATGAAGCCGATTCGCTCTTTGGCAAACGGACAGATATAAAAGATGCCCACGACCGCTATGCCAACACCGATACCAATTACCTTCTTCAGGCTATCGAGAACTACCCGGGTATAGTAATTCTTGCCAGCAATAAGAAATCGAATATTGATAGCGGGTTCACGCGACGCCTGCGGTACGTGCTTGAATTTTCAAAACCAGATGCTGCACAGCGCATCCGTATTTGGGGGCAGATCATACGGGAATTGGCTGGTGAAAAAACCGCTGCTGAACTCGACAAACAACTGGTTCAGTTATCCGAATCGGTCGAAATAACCGGGGCGCAGATAAAGCAAGCAGTATTGTCTGCACTGTTTATAGCCCGCCGCGATAAAATAACAATCAATATTTCTCACCTGCTGAAAGGCCTCGAACGCGAATTAACGAAAGAAGGCAAAGGTTTGGGAAAACAGGCGTATCAAAATTTCAGATTATAGTTTATGCTTCAGATTGTTGAATTGCAGATACGTGTTCCCGGAATGAATGAAGAGCAGGGTACAGGTTTTGGTAGACTTGTAGCCGAAAAAGTTGCCTCCGCATTGCCCGATAACCATACTAATCAGCGGATCCCGGAAATAAATATTCAGTTGAAAGATTCATTCTCCCAGGATACAAACCTGATGGCGGATCGTATTGCTGAACAGATTATTAGACAGATAAAACTAGCATCAATTTAATTATGAATTCTCTTCATTATAAAAACCCTTTGGCTCCAAGCCAGCTTGTTCATCATGGAAACCCAAGGACTATTGTTCAGCCTAAGCTGACAATCAATGCTCCTGGTGATGAATATGAACAGGAAGCCGATGCTATGGCCGACAGCGTAATGCGGATGTCCTCAAACGAAACAGTAAAACCGAGGACCGGATTAATTGGCGCATCTTTAAAAAGGAAGGTAGCATCTGAAAAAGCCGAAGTAAATCAAAATAATTCTGCAGTGAATATACATCAAACAAATAACGCAGTTAGCGTGGCATCAGATTCATTGACTTCTTCTTTGAATGCTACCAGAGCAGAAGGGTTTCCCTTGCCAAGTGAAACTCGAAATTTTATGGAAAATGCATTTAGTACAGATTTTTCTGCTGTCAGAGTTCATAATGACAAGAGATCATCAGAAATGAACAAGGAAATAAATTCAAGAGCATTTACAGTGGGTAATGACTTATATTTTAACAATGGAGAGTATAAACCTGGAAATGCAGAAGGGAAAAAACTATTAGCTCATGAACTGTCCCATGTTGTTCAACAAAATGATAATTTGAAATCAAAAAAAATTCAACGAGTAGGGCCAGTTGTTTTTTTAGGTATAGGAGCCGCTGAATGGATTGCAATAGGTGCAACTGGTTATGTGGTAGCAGGGGATGCTATTAGTTCGGCTTCAGGTGATGTTTCCTATACTTTTGACGAAATGGAAGGTGTTTTACTTCCAGCTGGTGGAAGTGATGTGCCTGCTTATAGAACTCAAAATCCAACAAGGACAATATATGAAGCAACACATCAACTAGCAGTTTTTTTTGGATCTAAATGGGACGATAGAGAAATGGGTATAAAATTTGGCATAACTTTCAGTTATGATGGTTTAGCTATAGGAAATATTTCTTTAAACATTATTGACGTTTACGATAATTCACTTTGGGGTGGAAATGTAAATGTTAACATTACTCCTAGAAGTCTCAGTTCCGGCATGTCATCAATTAGAATTACGGTAAATATGGGTACTAATAATTCCTGGATAATTCCTGATGTTGTTGGTAGTGGAATATTTACATTAAGAGCAGATAGCGATTTGTCAAATGTATCGGCTACAACTTATTTTGATTATCAAATCGGTTGATTGTGTTAACTCTACTTAAAATTCTATTATAGAAAGTTCAATTACAAACTAAACTTCTCATGCCCACTGGTTATTCCCGCTCCCCTAAACTCCTGAAAGGTGCCCTGATTGAATTTTCAGAGCGTTTTATAGGTCCCATACCCAATGTGATTGTTTTCCAGTACAACCCGGAAACCATGACACGTTCTCTTGAAGTATGGAATCAGAGTGGAAGTGGTGCATCTGGAAGAGAATCCTCTTCAGGAAACAATACTTCCCTTACAGCCCAGCCCTTCGACCCACCCGAAACCTTTACTCTCGCCCTGGAACTGGATGCCGCAGATGCTTTGGAAAACCCGGATAGTCATCCTGTGGCTTTTATCTCGGGAGTAGCTGACCGGATTGCAGCTATGGAAATGCTTTTATATCCGCAAGGCGATAGTTTATTGGGAGGATTGTTAGGCTCCATTACCGGCTCACTAAGTGTGGGTGCAAGTGTGGGAAGCGGAAGTGGTATAGGTGGTGGTGCAAATAGTATACCGGGAGGAGCCCAGCCAGTACCCCGTGGCACCGTACCTGTGGTTCTGTTCGCTTGGGGACCCGGACGTATTGTACCGGTGCGGCTGACTTCCTTCTCTGTCGAAGAGCAAGCCTATTCGCCTATGTTATACCCGATCAGGGCTAAAGTGAGTATTGGTTTGAAAATCCTGACACCAAAAGATTTCCCCCTTACGAACAGGAAATTAAGCGAAGATATGGCCATTATGGCGTTTAAATTTACCCGCAAACAGAAAGAAGTGCTTGCAGCAGCCAATATGGCCAACAGTGTCGAGTCTGTTCTAGGGATGCTGCCGTTTTAATCTCACTATTCTAATTCAAAAATCATGTTTACTGACGAAAGCAGGTACAAAAAAGCCGTGCAGTACGAATTGAAAGATCACAGGGGGCGTACTGTAAAAGTGGTTGCTACTCCTGATGTACCGCAACAAAGTATATTAGGATTTCATGCTCTGAAACAAGGCCAGCGTACCGATCACCTGGCTTCGCGATATCTTAACGATGCCGCCGGATTCTGGCGCATAGCTGAAGCCAATGATGCTATGTTGGCTGAATCGTTAACAGAGCAACCGGAGATTGCTATCCCTGATAAAAAATAAACTATGGGTTTAGATATCGTGATTTGTGTTGATGATGTTCCGAATGAGCAACTTACCCAGCAGGTAAGCACTGTGGAAGTAAATGAAAGGATGGATCAGAACACTACCTATAAGCTGAATTTTATGATTGATGTTCACGACGGAGATATTGCCGGACCGGTTGATGAAGATACATCCCCCGGGAAAATGATCAGTATTCAGGTTAAAGTAAACGATAGCTTAGTCTGCCTTGTAAAAGGACCTGTTACTCAGCAACAAGCTCATTTGCAACATGGAGGTGCAGGATCCTGGTTGCATATAGAAGGGGAAGATACGGCGCAAACCTTGGACCACACAACCAATTTCCAACTTTCCGATTCAGCTTCTGACTCTGATATTGTTACAACTATAATAAGCAGAAGCAGCCAGATGATTGCTGATGTGGAGGCAACTCCCGACTCAATGCATAATGAAGAAAACCACAGTCATGTACAAAGGGAAACCGACCTTAGTCTGATCAGGAGCCTGGCCCGGCGCAATGGATATCATTTCTGGATAACCTATTCACCCGAAGGATTGGCAACGGGTCATTTTAAGTCACGTAATCTTCAGGGAGAACCTGTTGCTGTTTTTATCATTAATCACGAAAATTATAATATTGATTCACTGCAGATTTCAGCAGATTCACGGGTGCCTACGCAAACCGAAGGGAAGCAACTTGACCTTAGGAATAAATCAGAAATAGGGGGAACTGTAAGATTGGATGATACACCTTTAGGAGCCGCCGGATTGGTTCAGGTCACTTCAGCTAATCCTCAGTCCACGCATTTTGCACCTACGGTTGATGATTCCGGGGCTATGCAGGCAAGAAGCCAGGCAGCTTTAAGAGAAGCCCAGTGGTTTATACAGGCAACATGCCATACAAGTTTACACAGGCTCTGCAAAGTGGTTCGCAATCATACTATCGTTGAAGTGCAGGGCGCAGGTTCAAAACACAGTGGCAAATATTATGTAACAGGCGTAAAACATATAATTGATGCTACATCTCACAACATGGACCTGGAACTGGCCCGGAATGCCTGGGGTAACGAGAGTGTTAGCGTTGGCGGCATATTGAGTAGTATATTTTAATCTTTCAGAATTGCAAAATATCATATAATTTGGAAAGGTAAAGGTTGAGGTTAAGGTTAAGCGGGTGCAACCTCAACCTCAGCCTCAACCTCAGCCTCAACCTCAACCTCATCCTCAGCCTTTTTTAAGTGCAATACATAATAAAGTTAAAGAATGTCTACCCAAGATCTTGACCAGGTTTTAAACTATATCAGAAACCGGTTTTTTGGTAAATACCGTGGTTTGGTGAGAGATAATGACGATCCGACACATCGTGGCCGGGTGAAAGTTCAGGTTCCTGCTGTACTCAGTGATCTCGAAGTCTGGGCAATGCCTTGTCTTCCAATGGCAGGCAGCAATATAGGGGTTTATACAATTCCTGAACCTGGTTCAGGAGTGTGGATCGAGTTCGAAGGAGGAGATCCTTCTTATGCCATCTGGACAGGTGGATTCTGGGCCGACGGAGAATTACCCCAGAATGAACAGGGCACTGAAGCAACTCCTTCTCTGCGTATGATCCGGAGCAAAACAGGACTCATGATAACTTTTGATGACAATGCCGAAAAACTAACATTAAGCGATTCAGATGGTTCCAATATTATGACTTTTGAGGTACAATCTGGTAAAATAAGAATAGAAGCAGCCATCAAAGTAGTTGTGGAAGCACCCCAGATAGAACTGGTAGAGAATTCGACTCATCCCCTGGTATTCGGTGATGACTTGCTTCAATTCCTCAACCAAATGATCCAGACTTTTAATTCACATATGCATCCGGGCGAATTGGCCCTGGGAGCTTTACCGGTCACGCCTATGATCCCGGTACCACCCATGTCACCTGCCATGCCAAGTCTGTTGTCGGTAAAAGTAAAAACAGGATAAAACAAAATTCAATGGCCGATTCGATTAATGCTGAAAAAATGGCACAGGCAATGGAAGTTGCATTTGATAATGAGTGGCCAAATGTTATGGGTGATGCCGATGCTCCCGGCACGAACCCCCAGATGCACCTGATGTTCCTGGCTATTGCCGAAGGAGTTGTTAACCATCTGAAAGCAAACCCTGAAGCGTTTAAAGTTACAGTGACGCAGACTGGTTCGGGAAATACTTCTACCGGCAATGTAACAGGCATTGATTAATCTGCAATATATAAATTCCAAGCCGCAAATTCCAAGATACAAATCCCAAGAAAGAAGTAAATATGAAACATGGTTTAATAGTCCTGAAATCATGAATTTGGAATTTGTTTCACTGAATAATACCTGTTGAATAGTATGAACCAACGCATCCACAGCATTCGCTACCCATTTGCCATCGACAAAGGTCTCGGCACACTGGCCGAAGAAACCGAATATAGCCGTCATGTAGAGCAAATGATTCGCCAGGTGCTGTTTACCAACCCCGGCGAAAGGATCAACCGCCCCGACTTCGGATGCGGTATCCGCCGGATGGTATTCGCGCCCAACAGCGATGTTAGCGCAAACCTGACACAGGTAATCATAAACCAGGCCCTGGAAAGATGGCTTGGTACTTTGATTGAAGTTATTGATGTTCAGGTAACAACAATTGAGGAAAGGCTGGAAATAAAGATCGTTTACCTTTTGCGTGCACGCCAGGAACGCCGTTATCTAAACCTTGAAGTTACTTTATGAGTACTACTCCTGACCGTATTACTGAGTTGCTTTTGCAGAGCCGTGTAACCGGGATCGACTTTATTTATGTTTATCCCGACCAGATGACCCTGGACGTATATTTCCTGCGCCCGGTAACATCGCTCGATAGTCCTCTTCCGGGCAGCATCACAGCTGATGATATCAACATTTACAGTCCTGAATCCACATTGCCTGAAATTGCGGTTGAAGCAATTATCCTGTGGACAACTGTTGACGGCCAGGATGTACTTCGTTTAAAAACCATGCAGAGTGGCGATTTTTCGTTATACATGTTCAAAATTGATGATCTGAGAATTGATCCTCATTACAATGATATCAGTTTTAGTTTTAAAGCCAGTTGCCCGAGTGATCTTGATTGTAAACCTAAAGACCACGAATGCCCGCCTGATGAGCTTGTAGATTTTCCTATAGACTACGAAGCCCGGGATTTCTGGAGCTACCGCAGAGCATTACTCGATTTTGCCTCCTTGCGTTATCCCGATTGGGCTGACCGCCTCGAAGCAGATGCAGGTATAATGATGGTTGAACTCATGAGTGCTCTGGGTGATGAAATGTCTTATTACCAGGATCGTGTCAGTCGGGAAGCATATCTCGAATCGGCTACCCAACGGCGTTCTGTCCGCAGGCATGCCCGTTTGGTTGATTACCATATGCACGACGGCCTTGGCGCAAAAACCTGGCTCGATATTACCGTAAACGCAGGAGTGGTGCTGGTTCCGGCAGGAACAAATGTTTTTGCCCTTGGTGATGATGATACACAAACCGATTTCGAAACAGGAAATGGTATTGCAGAAACAATTGTCGGCAAAACATACTCTGTTAACGAAGCCAATAATGAATTTTTTCCCCATTTGTGGAATGAAGATGAAACCTGTTTATTGGTTGGTTCTACTGAATTATACCTCGAAGGACATCACGCCTCTCACCTGCTTTTCGACGATTTCTCTTCAGATAAAAAAGCCGGTAAATGGGTTTTATTACAAACGAACCCGGCCGATCCGGCTCAACCCGCGAGGGCGCAAATGGTCCGGTTAACCGAAATAACCGATACAAGCGATCCTGTTTTTAATAAAAATATTACACATATCGTGTGGGAACAGGAACAGGCCCTTCGTTTTGAATTTGATCTTACAGTCCTTACTATAAGGGGAAATATGATACCTGCTACTGCCGGTAAAACCCAGACAGCATATTTTGTTGTTGACAAATCCCTTGGCTCGCAAGTGCCTGCCGAAGGAACTGTTAACAGGCAGGGACATGATGATTCCGCAATCCATCTGTTTACACTTCCCCTTTCACAAAACCAGCCTTTGGTTTACCTCGGGGATGATCCTCTTTTGGCAAACTCACCTGAGATATATCTGGAAGAAATTGATTTTGATTCACTTACCGGCTCGTGGAAGCCAAAACCTTTTACGGCAGCCTGGAAATATACGACCGCATTCGTGGGAATTAATTCTTCAAAATCGGGAGATAAACATTTCACGCTTGACGATGGATCATGGCAACGGGTGGCGGGATATCAACGGATTGGAGCGGAAATTGAACATCTCGATTACGCAATGAACAGCGGAGTAACCATCCGTTTTGGCGATGGCGAATTTGGAAGAATTCCTGATAAAGATACCATTTTCAAAGTGATGTACCGTTTAGGAGGAACCCGGAGAAGCAATGTTGCCCCTGCCACCATTAAACATTTTTCATCACAGGTTCCGGGTGTTACTGCAGTCAATCCAATAGTGGCAATAGGAGGAACAGACGCAGAAACTTATTCAGAAGTCAGGCAACTGGCCCCGGAAGCCTTCCGGGCGTTGACTTTCCGGGCGGTACGCCCCGAAGATTATGCCGAAGCTGCTGAACGCCTGCCCTGGGTACAGAAAGCCGGAGCTGCTTTCCGCTGGACTGGTAGCTGGCTGACTGCCTTTGCTACACCTGACCCTATCGGTAAAATCACCCTCGAAAAACCTGAGCGCAAAGACCTCACCGCCCAGTTAAACCGGTTCCGCCAGGCAGGCCGCGAAATAAATATTATGGATCCCGAGTATGCCAGTATTGATCTCGAAATTGATATTTGCGTTTCGCCGGATGCGTATCCCGGCCAGGTGAAGGAAAGGGTTTTCGAAGCCCTGATGGGCAAAAAAGGATTACGCCCCGTACAGGGTTATTTCTCGCCCAACAGGTTTACTTTCGGAACATTCCTCGAACGCCCCACTCTCGAAGCGGCAATTCAGAGTGTGCCAGGAGTTAAGGCAATCGAAAAAATAAGTTTCCGGAGAAGGGGATGGTTCGCTTGGCGCGAATTTTCCGGGCTGAGTTACGATCCAGGTAAAAATGTTATCATCCGGATTGCAAACGACCGCCTGCACCCTGAGCGGGGAATACTTAAACTTTATACTCACGGAGGATTATGAGTTGTATTCAATGTGCTGATAAAAATCAAAGCATGGTATCGGATCAATATCCCTGTGCCTGCGACCGGTTTATTCACCCTCTTCCTTTAAACATAGCTGCCGGCCTTGATACATTGCCGCGCCAGATCGGTACTTTCCCCGAATTCCGTAGGGCAATGCTTAAGTCAATACAGGCGGAACAGGTTGAGATTATTGATAAAAATAATTCGCTTGTCAAAATTATTCCGCTTTCCGAATGGCGGGCCAGGGATAAAGACGACTTCGGTATCATGTTGTTGGAAATGTGGGCTTACATCTGCGATTCCCTGTCATTTTACGATGAAGTACTTGCTAATGAAGCTTATCTGAGAACCAGTTTTTTACGCCCCAATCTCAGGAGGCTGGTTGCATTACTCGGATATTTGCCCAGGCCGGCTGTTGGCTCGGTTGTTGAACTGGCTGCTTTGGCAGAAGGCAGACTTCAATTGAAACTGCCTGCCGGAACTGCTTTTCGTTCCGGTTCTTTCGATGGAAATCCTCCACAGGTTTTTGAACTTGACAATGATACGTTCATTCATCCGCTTACTAACCGCTTTGGCATAATTGCACCTCATAACGGAACAATTGATACTGATAATCCAACTTCTGTCCTGGTAAACCTGAAAGGAGAAATTAAGGAAGAAACTGTATTGTTGCTGGTAAATAAGGCTGATGAAGCTCAAACAAGCGCTCTTACAGTGAAAGGACTGGAAAAATATTCCGGAATTGATGACAGGCAATACAACAAACTCAATTTTACTTCGGGTACACAACTAAAACAAGGTACTTTATTAGATAATCTGTTGCTGCTGAAGCCAACTTTAACTTCTGGTTTGTGGACGATAAGCGAAACGGCTAAGTCCCTGAATGGAAATAAAATCACTCTTAATGTTTTGAGTCACCAGGTAAAAGCTGAGGATTTTGTCCTGATGGATTATAAAGGTGAAAAAAGATGGTTCCAGGTAGTGGAAGCAGCCGAAGAGATGAGGTATAATATGCCCGCTACCAATATTGAGATTAATGGGAATACTTTCAATATGCCTGGTATTACAGCACCTGTGACAGTATTAACGCTGGATGAGCAAGTTAATTCAGCTGACAGGAAATCACCGGGAGCAGTGGATTGGACATCAGCTAACTGTGCAGGCATCACGGTTCATTTCGGTATGCAGCTTATTGCAACAATTATCGATGAACCAAATAAAATGCTTACTGCTGCTGATCAGCTTTATATTAACAGTACTCTGGAAATACCGGTTGAAGATTTTACTTCTTCCCGCTTCTTACTGCAGGATAAAAACACGTATGGTGTTGGTATTAACGGAAGCATTTCTTACGAACAGAATAAACTTGTGCCCGGCAATGCTGATGATTGGTCGCAGGAACTGACCTCTCCGGTCGAAGTGTATGGCAATGTCATAACGGCATCGCGCGGTGAAAAAGTCACGAATGAAATTTTGGGAAGCGGCAACGCATCCATAGCGAACCAAACATTCAAACTGAAAAAGAAACCTCTTACTTATCACCTTTCGATAACATCAGATACCGATCAACTCGTAAAAAGTACATTGGAAGTTTATGTAAATGGAATCAGGTGGACAGAAGTTCCAAGATTTTATGGAAAAAGCGAAACTGAAGAAATTTATATTGTAAGACAAAATGATGAAGGAGAGTCACTGGTTACATTTGGTGATGGCATCAGGGGGCAACGCCTTCCGTCGGGCTCCGGAAATATCATCTGTAATTATCGCTTTGGTGCCGGGGCTGCATGTCCTCCTGCGGGTTCAGTTACGCAGATTGCCAAACCGGTAAAAGGTCTGAAAAGTATTAAGAATATCCTTCCTGCTTTCGGAGGTGCCGATGCCGAAGATCCTGAAAATTTACGTACGTATGCACCTAAATCAGCGCTGTTGCTTGGCAGGGTTGTATCCATGAAGGACATGGAAGCCCTGGCAGCAGGTTTCCCCGGTGTGCGTGCCGTTCAATCGGAATGGCGCTGGGATAAAAACAAACAATGTGCCGCAGCCCATATTTTTTATATCGGTGAAGTAGCCATTAAAACATCTCTGTCCGAAAAAATCCGCAGTTTCGCCGATCCTACTACGCCGATAACTGTCGAAAATGCCGGATCCAATCCACTTTTCCTTTCACTGAATATAAAGATTGATCCTCGCTATAATGAAGAGGATGTTATCCGTGAAGTACGTTCGGCATTGCTTGATACAAAAATCGGATTATTGTCTCCCGAAAACATAGGCATCGGATTACCCCTGTACCGGAGCAAAATTTTTAAAGCAGTTCTGAATGTGAAAGGAACTGAAACTATTCAGAGTATCTATTATGGAACTGCAAATTTCACTGACTTCGCGGTTATTCCGGGAACAGGCTTCTATTTTGATATTGAACAAGGTTCGCTCATCATAAACGGGAAAGATAATTGAAACTGAACCATGGCAGAAGACTTATTTGAACAATATTATACCGAGAAGCTATGGGAAGCCATCCCTTCAATTTACCGTCATGAAGATGGATTAGCTGAAGAACCTGGTGTGCTTAGAGCCGTTGTGCAGGTGCTTGCCAGGCAGGCTGCCATCGTAAGACGGAGCCAGGACAGTTTGTGGGACGATCAGTTCATTGAGTTTTGCAACGAATGGGCAGTACCCTACATCGGCGATCTGCTAGCAACCAGCATGTTGTCCGACAAAAACAAAAGAGGCAGGCGTGTTGATGTTGCCAAAACGATTTATTACCGCCGGCGTAAAGGAACCCCACGAATACTCGAAGAATTAATAAGCGATATCAGCGGATGGGAAGGCAAGCTGGTTGAACAGTTTCAAAAACTGGCCCGGACGCGGCATGGTCTGGATGCAAAACCGGAAACACTGGCCGGTAAATTTTCCGGAACCTTACCGGGAGGCTGGGCCGATATGCGCAACCCACGGGCAAGCGAATTAACCAACGGACCGTTTGACGAATTCTTTCATACTACTGATACACGAAAGCACAATGGATTATATGGACGCTATTCCATACCAAAACTGGCATTTTATTTATACCGTTTGAACGCCTACGAAGCTGTTGATGTCACGCCTTTTTCTTTAGGCAACGGACTGCATTTTGGGTTTGATCCTTCAGGCAGGAAAATACCTCTGTTCAGTAAATCCCAGCGTTCAACAAACCCGGATTGGGACTCATGGAATCCGGCAACAGAACCAGAATTGCCTGCTCCAATCCCTTGCAGGTTACTGGGCGATGCAATTTACATTATCACTGAAGAAATTATCTCTCATTTAACAAACCAGGTTATTCCATTAAGTTCAGCAGCAGCAACGGAACTCCGAAAGATTGCAGGCATGAGTTTTAAAAATGAAAGTAGCCTGATCATTCTGATAAATTCCTTTCCAGCCATTATAAAAGCCGAAATATTAAATCAAGCTGTCTTATTGCCATTATTGTCCCTATCCCTTGTTGAAGATTGTGGTAAAAGCATTTTACTTCCCGATGCCAAATCAGTAATCAGTAATCCATTGGAAACTAATTCCATATTGGTCGGATTTGATTCTCCTGCAAATACTGTATTTACTACAGAGCGGATTTCGGCAGCCAATCTTCAGCCCTGGCCGGCTGCAATCAGCAAGGAACTTGCCATTGATGCCGAAAACGCTTGCTTTATGCTGCAATCCGCCCCCACGGCTGAGCAAAAGATTTTTATAGCTTATCATTACGGTTTTTCCGGTCCGGTTGGTGCCGGCAGTTACGAACGGCCATGGATTAACGAGTCGGTCCCTGATTCCGTTTTAACCGGAGGTGGGCCTATCGCTTCAGGAGATATTTTAAACAATGGCATTACACAAATCAACAACAGTAAAACCTATGGCCCTGTCGGAGCGAAAAACAGTATTGTAAACCTGGAACTGAGGTCAGGCAATCAAAAAAGGCCTTATTTACGCCTCGAAAGCAACTGGATTCTTAACACAGGTAGTAACCTTAATTCAACCCTTGTTCTTGACGGTTTATGGATTGGAGCAGCGGGAGATCTGGCGGCAGAAATTATACTTCGGGGAGATTTCGAATGCGTTGTGATCAGGAATTGCAGCCTCGACCCCGGTGGCAGCCTGAATTTAAAAAATGAAATTCTTCACCCATTGCCTTTATCCATACAGGGAAGGGTTGAAACCCTTTGCATAGAATCAAGTTTAACAGGACCAGTTCGTATCCAGGGAAGCGGAATTGTGGAAGAACTGATTATTGCAGACTCTATAGTTCAATCCATTGATCCTACCATAAAAGCCATTGACATTAATACTGGTAAAATCCGGATTTCACGCTCAACCATTTTTGGCGATGTAAATGTACACAGGCTGGAAGCAACTGAAGCACTGATAACCGGGCTTGTTCATGTTACTGATACTCAAAACGGCTGTTTCAGATTCAGTGCTGCACCGGTTCTTAGCAGGCTGCCTCATCCTTACGAAAGTTTTCTTTTCGAAAAAGATACGAATCACTGGTTCACTTCGCGCAGGTTTGGTGACCCCGGATATGCCCAGTTGAGCGATACAGCCCCGGAAATACTCAAACGTGGCGCTGAAAACGGCTCCGAAATGGGGACCTTCAGTAACCTGCTGAACGCTATAAAATCCGATGGTTTACATAACAAGATTGACGAATACATGCCTTTCGGGCTAATCCCGATTTTTATTAACGAAACATAGTTACGTCTTATGGGAACATTTGATATATCCAGAATAAATTTTGATGCTGCAAAGCACTATTCGAGTGTGCGAATGCAACAGGGCCGCGTATTGACTGATGATGACTGGAATGAAAATGAGCGGATTGAAGAAGAAGAACTGAGGCGGTCGAGGGTCGATATTATTGGACCATACGGAACCCCCGATGATGGATTTCTAATTAAAGATCCTCCAAGAATAGAAGCCGGGCTTATCAATTTTGATATACATCCTGGAACGATGCACCTTGGCGGGATCAGGCTGGAACTTGATACACCGGAGACATTCCGCACTCAGAAAGACTGGCTGCAACTGCCGGCAAATGCAAACGGGAGTCCTGATTTTAAGAAAAAGATAAGATTCGACCTGGTTTATATCGAGGCCTGGCAGCAAGCAGTCAGTGCGGTTGAAGATAGCTCGCTTTTCGAAGTTGCATTGGGAGGCCCGGATACGACTACCCGCCTGCGAACGATGAGAAGGGTGCACCTGGCTAAGGATATGGATTTTGATAATTGCATGGATGCCTGGGATCAACTGAAACTCAAATGGAAAAATAACAAGCTTGGCAATATAAATGAAGAATATGTAAGAATTACAGATACTCAACTGAAAGTATCTTCTGGTTCGACAGGTTTACCCGAAGACCTCTGCACTCCAAGTGCTTTAGGAGGATACCTGGGTGCTGAAAACCAGGCCATACGCATCCAGATTGTAGATAAAGATCATTTTACCTGGGGTTTCGATAATGCTTCGCCCATTTACCGGGTAACCCTGGATACAGGCGGGAAAACGGTAACCATGCTTACCGGGCCGAAAGATCAGTATCACTGGCCGTTAAGCGGGCAGGTGGTTGAAATTTTGCCCTGGTCGGCTGTATTGCCAAACGGGGAAAAAGTAGCGGAAGAATCAGGTCATTTAACCAAAGTTGAAACATCATTTGATCCGGATAAAAGTGAATTTACCATACAAAATGCCATAAGTTCTTCCTTCGGGATGGAATGGAAAAGCAGGGCGGATAAAGACGATCTGGATAATCAAACCCCTGCTGAATACTTTTACATGCGGGTCTGGAACAGGGGAACTGATCTGGTTTCGGCACCTAAAATTCCATTTACGCCAGGCACTCCTGTTGCACTTGGCCATACCGGGCTCGAAATTACAATTACCGGCAACGACAGGGTTGCTGAAGATTACTGGGTTATTGCCGCACGGCCCGAAACTCCTGACGAAATAATTCCCTGGGCTGCCGAAAAAGGAATTTCGCCCAATGGAGTTCGTCGGTATTTCGCTCCACTGGCTGTTATTCAATGGACACTGACAAACAAAGAAGTTTTTGTAGGTAAAGTAATTGATGATTGCCGCATACCATTCCTTCCGCTAACTGAATTAGCATCTGCCGAGGATCTTAGACTTCATAATAAGTACCTGCATGGATTTGGGGTCGTTTGCGGGCTTAAGGTTAAATGCGGAATTAGCCGTGAAGGGGTAGTTGTTGACACCGGCGTTGCGCTTGATTGTGAAGGTTATATGATAAGGGTTAAAAGGCCGATCACTTATAATCTCGTTGAAAGGGCGCAAGAACTCAAACTCCTGGATAAAAATGGCAATGGACGTTTCTGCCTGACTATAGCAGGAGGGAGGAACAGGAAACCTGTAATCTCAATGGAGCCCTTTGTGCTGGAATCCTTCTGGGATCGGGTGCTGGAAGGTACGCTTATAAAAGATTTCTGGGATGAGTGCATCAAAAGCCTGATTGATTTAGTTACTTCCAATTTCCCCATTCCCTTCAAAGGAGGGGAAGAAGTACCTGTTAACAGGAGTCAAAGACGTTTAACTGCCTTTATCAATCTTTTTGCCCAGGTTATAAATCCTTCAAGCGGCACTTACGCATTTATTTCAGGTAACAGTAGCAGGATTGAAAAGATAGGAGATGGTTCCGACGAAGATGAATTGCTTCGTGAATTTTACCTGTTACTGAGAAAGAAACTGGAAAGCGAAACCTACTGTGGCATGTATGATGGCGACAGGCCTTTTCCTGACTATAAAATTGAACCAGGTTTAGACACAATTTTTGGCCCCCCTATCAAAGTGCATCAAAAACTTCATTTGAGGCCGGATGGGGAATTTGCATACACCTGCGGACAGAATAATAAAATTTATGTTTATGCCGTGGCCGAAACACAGGAACTTGTTGAAATCAGCGCATTCCCTGCGAGCGGAACAGGCATTAAAATACAGGATATAGCCTTCAACTTCAGCGGGGATACTTTATATGCCGTCGCGCTCGAGAATACCAATTCATGGTTTGCCGAAGCAAGAATCAATCAGAATAGTGGGAAACTTACCTGGGGCCCGACTTCCGGAGTCAGCAATGTAAAATATGTAAGCCTGGGCACTACTGACGACAATAAATCATTATACGCCATTGCCAAATCAAGGGGGCTTCACGAAATTTCAGGAATCGGGAAAACTTCATTCAAGGCACAAAGCGTATTCGAATTCAATGCTACCGGTCTGTTGCATATAAATCAGGTACAGGAAAGATGGCTTGCTGTTGCTGCTGCCTTTGGAAAGAATTCAGGTGCCGAATCGGATACTTTCGATCATCATGTTGTAATTGAGCTCAGAGGACAGGGTGAGACAGGAGAAATAGGTATTTCCGGATTAGATGCAGCGCATGATATACTGATGCACGACCGGTTTATTTATGCCAGCAGCGATGATGCGGGGCAAAGAGTAGTATGCAAATATAATCTTCAGGGAGTTCCATCATCAAATAGGGTAGTGGTTGACGACAAAGCATATATCCGAATGGCGGTGGTCTCCGAGAAAGAACAGGATTTCCTGCTTGTTTCACTTTCTGACGAGTGCAAGGTGATTCGCATCCCTTTAAACAACGAAAAACTTCTGGAAGTTGACGATAAATTCAGAATTCCAACCCAGTTATTTCCGATGGATATAGTAGTTGATAGCAAACGCAAGTCGGCCTATGTTCTGAATATGTTGGTAAATACACTGACTACCATCAACTTAAGCCAGGTTTTCCATACACAGCCTCAGCCGCGTTATACATTTGAACCACCTGATGATCTGGCTGAATACCGTGTAGGAGTTTATCATGCCTATTTTGATTTACTGAGCCACCTGGTGCAGTCGTTGAAGGATTGTTTCTGCGACAAATTCCTGGTCGATTGCCCGGATTGCGACGAAGAAGACAAAGTATACCTTGGCTGTGTTGATGTTCAAGACTTTAAGGTTCATCATATATGTAATTTCACGAAAAGGAAATATGTAAAATCATTCAGGACTGTGGAATACTGGCTTTCGACCATTCCTGTTCTTCCAATCGTAAATGAGGCATTCTCCAAATTCTGCTGTATGGTGATTGAGCGCCCCGATAAAAAGGGAACTACTACGAAGCAATAGTTTATATAACAACAAAGAAAACTGTCATGGCTAATGAAATATACGAAATTACCGGAAGGGTAATTGACGGGACAACGAAAGAAGGAGTAGTAAATCTGCGTGTTGAAGCCTGGGATCAGGATATTAAATACAACGACCTTCTTGGAAGTACTATCACCAATGCAGACGGGGGATTTAATATTTCTTTCGATACATCTTATTTCAGGGAATATTCACCTGATGTACAACCTGATATGTTTTTCAAGGTTTTTGCCGGTAAAAGATTAGTGAAAAGTACTGAGGATGCACCTATCAAAAATGCAAAACTACTTGAAAACGTGGTAATTGTTATTAATATGCCTGTTTTTGTGCGACCCGAGGGAAAGGACAGGGTAAGCACCGAACAGGTGATGAAAGCGGCTGCATTTTTCCAGGATTCCGATTTTCTTGGTGTTTACAGCAATTTTAAGAAAAAAGCAGGAACATCAATCAGCCTTGTCTCCGATATGGTCATGAATACGATTACGAAATTTGATTTCGAGCCGGTTAAGGTAACAGGTGTGAAGGAAGATGAAATTGTGAATAATGATGTAACCCATGTTAAGGGAAACCTCGAAAACCGCAATATTGAAGTTGCCGAAGTTCGAGAGTACAATCCAAAAATGAATGCTGAATCTTTCAGCCAATATAAAACTCTTCCAAAAAACCTGAAAACGGGGCACAGGGTTAATTTATACCAGGAAAACGGGAAAGTAAAGTACTATTCAATAGCTCCGGAACCTGTTACGGCAAATGTTGCTGAAGTAAAAACTTCAGATGAACAGAATCTTCAACTGGAAAAGATGCAGGAAGAATTAGCCCTTTCAAGAAAATCACTTGCCGAGAAAGATAAGCAACTCCTGCAATTGAATAAAGAACTGAAAATCATCCGTGACAACCAGGAAAAGATGAACAGCGTTCTCAATTCAGATGCTTTTATCAAATTAATGAAGAAAGGATAAATCCAAATTCCGGGAAATACTGATAGCTGAAAAATATTTTCATCTGCGACTTTAAGCCATCACGTGAAAGCGTGATGGCTTTTTTCGTAATAGGTCATACTCATATGTTGGGTCACTTCGTAAATGATTCCCATTTTTAATGTGCAGTGGAAAGTTTATTTCCTATAGGAATTTTGTAACTTTTTCAGGTTTTGTACGTCTTACCACATGTTCTCAATTCAATTAGCTTAATGAATACTATGCAATCCGCTTCATTCGTTAATATAAGAAATATTATAGCGGAATGAATATAAGTATTTTGAAATACATAGTTTATCGAAACAAAGCAGTATTAGCCCTGAGTCTGTCACCATGAGCCGAAAGGTCGGCCTCAACCTCAACCTCAACCTCAACCTCAACCTTAACCTCAACCTTAACCTTAACCTTAACCTTAACCTCAACCTTAACCTTAACCTCAACCTTAACCTTAACCTCAACCTTAACCTTAACCTCATATTACTCAAAATTATAGCCGTCTAAACCAAAAAACAATCAATCGAAGAAATCTGTTTACTATAAAATTCTTCAGGTCACCAAAAACAATAAGCATGATCCGTCTGAACGGAATTAATAAATCATACATTACAGGTACCAACACCTTGCATGTTCTTAAGGGAATTGACCTTCATATAAAGGCGGGCGAGTTTGTGTCCATCATGGGATCCTCCGGTTCCGGAAAATCAACTTTGCTGAATATTATCGGCATCCTCGACGAACACGATACCGGTGAATATTACCTCGATAATACCCTTATCCGCAACCAGAGCGAAACCAAAGCAGCCGGACTCCGCAACCAGTATATCGGGTTCGTATTCCAGTCGTTCAACCTCATTTCGTTCAAAAATGCCATGGAAAATGTGGCACTTCCGCTTTATTATCAGAACGTTAACCGCAAAAAACGCAACCGCATCGCCATGGAATACCTTGAACGCATGGGACTTGCCGAATGGGCCGAACATATGCCTAATGAGCTATCAGGCGGGCAGAAACAACGGATTGCCATAGCTCGTGCCCTGATTGCTAAGCCCAAAGTTATACTTGCCGATGAACCAACCGGGGCACTCGATACCAGCACTTCCTACGAGGTAATGCAGCTTCTGAAGGAAATTAACAAGGAGGGAATCACCATAATAATTGTAACCCACGAAAACGATATTTCCCATATGACCAACCGGATTATCCACTTGAAAGACGGACTGATTGAAAGCGAGGTGCTGAATGGAAAGAATCAGTTCATGGCGAAAAATTAAACAGAAAACCGAGATATTAATAGTGCTGAGTGCACAGTGCACAGCACCAAGCACCAATCACCAAGCACTCAGCACTAAGCACTCAGCACTCAGCACAATGTTCGATACCGACAAGTGGCAGGAAATCTTCAGCACCATAAGGAAGAACAAACTCAGGACCTTCCTGACTGGCTTCAGTGTGGCCTGGGGAATTTTTATGCTGATGATATTGCTTGGCTCGGGAAACGGTTTGCAGAAAGGCGTTGAGAAAGAATTCGAATCTTCGGCAACTAATACCATCTGGGTTTGGAGCGGACAAACCAGTCTCCCTTACAAGGGCATGAAACCTGGAAGGAACATTCAACTTGTGAATGAGGATTATGACGCTGTTAAGAAAACGGTGAAAGGAATTGATAAAAGTTCTTCACGATATAACATATGGGGAACCAACACGCTGTCGTACAAAAAACAGTTTGGCAGTTTCAACGTGCGGAATGTCTATCCGGATTATGGCGAAATCGAAAAGATAAAAATTATCAAAGGCAGGTATATCAACCAGCCTGATATTGATGAGTTCCGCAAAGTAACCACCATCAGCACACAGGTTGAAGAAGCCCTTTTCAAAGGGGAAGACCCGATTAATAAATATATCAATGTGAATGGCGTTCCGTTTAAAGTGGTTGGAACTTTTACTGACGACGACAACAACGGTGATGATAATATGCGCCTTATTTACTTGCCTATCAGCACAGCACAGCGGGTGTTTTCGGGCGATAACAGGATCAATACCATTGCTTTAACGGTGGGTAATGCCACCGTTGAGGAAAGCAAACAAATAGAGCAGGATGTTAAATCCAAACTGGCTGTCCTTCATAAATTCGACCCGGCCGATCCGCGTGCCATCTTTACCTGGAACAGCCTTGAGCAATTTCAGAAATTCCAGAGGTTGTTTTCCAGCATCAGGCTTTTTATATGGATCATTGGATTCGGAACCATTATTGCCGGCATAGTTGGCGTAAGCAATATCATGATGATAGTAGTAAAGGATCGCACCAAGGAAATTGGCATCCGTAAATCAATGGGTGCCACTCCCTGGAGCATAGTCAGCCTAATCCTGCAGGAAGCTGTATTGATTACCTCCTTTGCGGGTTATTTTGGACTGGTATTGGGAGTTGTGGTGCTCGAGACTGTTGGAAGCAAAATAGAATCTCCTTTCTTTTCTCATCCTTCGGTTGATCTAAGAGTGGCTCTTTACGCCTTGCTATTGCTGGTTTTCAGCGGTGCCCTTGCCGGGTTTATACCTGCACGGAGAGCTGCTGCCATTAAGCCGATTGAAGCTTTGAGAGACGAATAGGTGGGACGGGATAGAGTGGGACAAGGGGACAGGAGACAAGGGGACAAGGAGAGGGGCGAAGAGGAGAGGGGCGAAAAGGAGAGGGGCGGACATTAAACCCGTCACTGCGAGGAACGAAGCAGGATCGGCGCAGCCATTTGAACCTTTGAAATTTGAACCATTTAACTTTTTTCCATTAACCATTAACTTTTCATCCCCCCATGTTCGACCTCGATCGCTGGCAGGAAATTATGAGTGCGCTGAAGAAGAACAAGCTTCGTACCTTCTTCACGGCTTTTGGCGTGTTCTGGGGCGTGTTTATGCTGGTTGTGATGCTGGGTTCAGGCAATGGACTCCGCAATGGTGTTACCAGCGATTTTGGCGACTTTGCGACCAACAGTGTATTTATGTGGACACGTCCGACTACTGTTCCGTACAAAGGTCTGCCGAGGGCACGGCATTATAATTTCAAAAATGATGATGTTGACGCACTCCGGCGCGAGATTCCCGAAATTGAAATCCTTGCCCCCCGAACACAGGGCGGTGGATTTAATGGAGGCAATAATATTGTACGTGGCACAAAGTCAGGCGCGTTTTCGGTTATGGGCGATTACCCCGAATGGAATCTAATCGACCCTGTTGTGGTTTACAACGGAAGGTTCCTGAACCATGCCGATTTAAAAGAAAAACGCAAAGTTGCCGTAATCGGAAACAAGGTGTATGAAGTGTTGTTCAAACCTGGAGAAGAAGCCATTGGGCAATACATCCAGGTGCAGGGAATTTATTTCCAGGTAGTCGGCGTTTTCAGGCCGAAGAATTCAGGTGTGAATTTTGGCGGCGACAAAGAACAAAGCATTTATATTCCTCTTACCACTTTTCAGCGGGTTTACAACTGGGGCGATGTTATCGGGTGGTTTGCCTTTACCTCAAAGCCTGGGATCCCGGCTTCGCTGGTCGAAGAAAAAGCTGCTGCCTTGCTCAAACGTCGTCATTCCGTTTCACCCGACGATCCGCAGGCAATAGGCTCATTCAACCTCGAAAAACAATACAATCAGATGACAGGCCTTTTTACCGGAATCAATGGACTGATCTGGATTGTCGGCATAGGCACTTTATTGGCTGGTGTAATCGGCATAAGCAATATAATGCTGGTGATTGTAAAAGAGCGTACCAAAGAGATTGGAATTCAGAGAGCTATTGGTGCAAAACCCTGGAATATAATTTCACAAATAATTACTGAATCGGTTTTCCTTACCACCTTCGCCGGCTATGTGGGATTGGTAATCGGGATAGGAATTCTCGAAGCGGTAAACTATGCACTGGTTTCGAGTGGAAGCGAGTCCGAAATGTTTAAAAATCCGAATATCGATTTCAATATGGCAATCACAGCTTTGGTAATCCTGGTAATTTCAGGAGCCGTTGCCGGCATGATACCTGCCCGGAAGGCAGTAAGCATCAAACCGATTGATGCACTCAGATATGAATAACAAAACATGTAACCTCATAAAGATCAGCAAACAATGAAGAAGGTATTAAAAATAGTGATTGGCATCGTAATCCTGGTAGTATTTGTCGGAACCATCGCATACCTGTATAAGAAATCACAGGCAAAACCGGTTATTTTCGAAACGACCACCGCCCAGATAAACAACATCGTAAAGAAAACCGTTGCAACCGGTAAAGTTGTTCCACGCAAGGAAATTGAGATAAAACCCCAGGTTTCAGGTATCATCTCTGAATTATATGTCGAAGCCGGTCAGAAGGTCAGAAAGGGCGATATGATTGCCAAAGTGAGGATTATCCCGAATATGGTAGCTCTGAATGAAGCTGAATCAAGGGTTAACCGTGCCAAAATCAACCTCGAAAATGCCCGGCAAAACTACAACCGACAGAAGCCTCTTTACGATAACAGGGTGATTGCCATTGCCGAACTCCAGAATTATGAACTTGCGCTGAATACGGCGCAGGAAGACCTGGACGCAGCCGAGAATAATCTCCAGCTCATTCGCGATGGCATCAGCAAAACTTCCGGTGCAGTGAGTAATACTATTGTCCGATCAACCATCGAAGGAATGGTGCTGACCGTTCCCGTGGAAGTCGGAAATTCGGTTATCGAAAGTAATACTTTTAACGATGGTACTACCATTGCTACTGTTGCCGATATGGGCGAAATGATTTTTAAAGGAAAGGTTGATGAATCGGAAGTCGGAAAACTTCACGAGGGCATGGAGCTTATAATGACGGTAGGAGCTATTGACACGGAAAAATTCACGGCAAAACTTGAGCATATTTCACCAAAAGGCGTTGAAGAAAACGGGGCCATACAGTTCGAAATACGTGCGGCTGTCGCGCTGAAAGACAACCTGTTTATACGGGCCGGCTACAGTGCCAATGCCGACATTGTGCTCGAGCACCGCGATAGTGTGCTGACAGTTCAGGAAAGCCTGGTAAAATATGACGCTGATACCGCATGGGTCGAAGTAGAATCAGCTCCCCAGGTATTCAAAAAAAGAACAATTAAAACAGGATTGAGCGATGGTGTAAATGTTGAGGTACTTTCCGGGATAACGAAAAAAGATAAGATTAAAATACAGAATGCCCCGGCAGAAGGCAAAGAGGAGAAAAAATAAAACGATTCTTGATAGACCATCCGGAATACAAATTTGCAGAAATGACTATCACATGAAAGCAGTTATTTACGAGAAATACGGGCCACCTGAAGTCCTGTGCATAAAAGATATCGCGGTACCAATTCCCGGAGACAATGATGTACTCATAAAAGTGCATGCAACAACGGTAAATCGCACCGACTGCGGATTTCGGAGCGCGGAGTATTTTATTGTCCGGTTTTTCAGCGGACTTATCAGGCCAAAAAACAAAATACTTGGGAACGAGTTTGCCGGAGAAATTGAGGCAATTGGTAAAAATGTCAAATTATTCAAACCAGGTGATAAAGTTTTTGGATATAACGATACAAAGTTTGGTGCTCACGCCGAATATATGGTGATGGATGAGAAGGATTCAATAACCACCATGCCTTCAGCCTTGACTTATGAGGAGTCGGCACCCATCACCGAAGGAGCGCACTATGCTCTTTGTGATATCAGGGCAGCAAAAATAAGGAGCGGTCAGAATATTCTGATCAACGGTGCTACTGGTGCTATCGGTTCGGCAGCGGTGCAACTTGTTAAGTATTTAGGCGCGGAAGTCACCGCTGTTTGTGACACAAAACATATAGAACTTGTAAAATCGCTGGGAGCTGACGAGGTGATTGATTATACCAAACAAGACTTTACCAGGATCGAAAAGACCTTTGATGTAGTATTCGATGCTGTTGGAAAAAGTTCATTCGGTAAATGCAAACCACTGCTCCGGAAAGGGGGAATTTATATGTCAACTGAACTTGGCTATATGTCGCAGAACCCATTTTTAGCTCTGATCACCCCTTTACTTGGAGGTAAAAAAGTACTTTTCCCTATTCCGACAATCACCAAAGATGATGTAATTTTTTTAAAAGGACTTGTCGAGGCCGGCCACTATAAACCGGTGATCGACAGGCGATATCCCCTCGAACAAATTATTGACGCACACAAATACGTGGAAACGGGGCAAAAAATCGGAAACGTGGTTATTACCCTGAATCATTAAGCCAGCAGGTCTGAATAGCTGCCAGTTTTCTTCTCCTGCTTATTAGGGTATTAAGGGACGAACTGCTACGCCTTTCGCATTTCTTCTTTAATTCGTCGAATGTGCCCGCGGCCCAGCCCTTTCACTTCGCAACCAAGCTGGAAATACCGACGGATTTTATCATCCGACAGAATTCCAAAGCAATCGATGATTGCAGCAGGGTGACCTATTGTTTTTACCACCAAATCGGGATCTAAATTAAGATATGCTTCGTGAGGTACTGCCAGGATAACTGCTTCAGCACCCTGCAGTGCTTTATTCAGATCCTGTTCAATACGAATCTCTTTAAGCCTTTCCTGGTTGCGGAAAAATCTGGCTTTGCTTTGACCTGTTGCAGGGTAGGTGTCCTGTTGTTCGAATTCCCACCAATGTTCAACATACGGATCATGCACACGGATTTCGGCACCCATTTCGGCAAGTTTACGGATAACCACTTCCGAGCCGCTATACCGGGTATCACCAACATCCTCGCGATAAGCCGCACCAAGTACCAGTACATCAGCCGCGGCAATCGGCTGCCCCATATTACGTAATGCATCGCGGGTAAGCTGCCCTACATGCAGGCCACGGGTATCGTTAATGTCAATTGCCATGGGCGTGATTTTGAATATATCATCCTCAAAACCAAGAATATGTTTATACGCCCATACTCCCAGGCCTCCGTCCTTCGGAAGGCAATATCCGCCAATGCCAGGTCCTGGGAAAAGAATATTGCTGTGCGTGGGCCGCACTTTTATAGCTTTTATAACTTTCACCATATCCACGCCATTGCGCTCAGCATATAAACTCCATTCGTCGAGGAAAGCAAGAATAGTGGCCCGGTAACTGTTTTCGACAATTTTAGCTGTTTCTGATTCTATGGGCCGGTCCATAACTGTCAGCGGAAATTTTTCGGTGTTCAGCACTTCGGTTAAAAATTTAACAACCCTTCCTTTTGCCTCTTCATTTATTCCGCTGCAAACCCGCCAGAAATCGCGGATACTGGCAACATAATTGCGGCCAGGCATTACCCTTTCATAACTATGAGCCAATAATGGATCTGTTTTAATGCCTCGTTTTTTAAAAACTTTTTTCATCAGCGGATAGGCAACCTGTTCAGTAGTTCCGGGTGCAACCGTTGTCTCTATCAATACAAGGGCATTGGCCGGGATATGTTCGGCAATTACACCCAGGGAAGCCTCCAGGGCAGCCATATCAGCTTCTCCGTTGCGAACGTTTCCCAAATCCTCTTTGATATAATCACACTGTACATCAACCACAACCACGTCAGCCAGCTTCAAAACATCATAGGTAAAAGTTGCCATCAGGGTTTTCTTCTCGTTCACGCAACGCGAAATAATCAGTTCCACTTCCGGGTCTTCAGCTTTCACGGGAGAAACTCCACGGTTGAGCATCGGGATTTTCCAGAAACTACGTGCACTGGGTCGTTGCATACCGATTACAAATTTCGAGGGCTGTCCGTTTTTGTCAACCGTATCGGCAACAATGGCGGCCATAACGGCACCCACAAACCCAACGCCCATAACCACAACAATCTCACGGTTCTTGGCTCGTTCCTGGTCAACACGTTTTTTAAGGCTTTCGAATTCAGCTTTATATTCTTCTGGTTTTGGCAATGGAAATTTTTCTCCGCCGGGACTAATTGAAAATAAATCGCTCATGTTGCTTCCTGATTTTATTTGGAGTTAATTAAAAAAAATGAACATAATGAAGAATCAAATTTACAAATATTTTAATAAGTTCCATATTTGAAGCTGGAAATCTTATTTGTTGCTATGTCTGGATTTTGGTATTTGTATACTAAAAGTTATTTTTGATGGATTATACATGATTGAAGGATTGCATGTATTTGACTGAACCTGAATAAATAGTATTGTTTTGAAAACATATATATGAGTTGGAAGAAATTTTAAAACCAGAAAATGGAACAAATCGAATTTGAAAGTTGGTGGAAAGAATTCCAATTTAATCATCAGAAAAACAATGATAATGGAGAAAAGGAAATAACTGGTTTATAGATAGTTATAGCTGTTAATCTTTCAATAAAAAAAACGGAGGATGTACTGCGAAAAATATTCATAAGTTTATCTCAAATCACCCTTCTGTGGAATTCGTATATTTGACATGGCAATTAAATAGAAGTATCCAGTCTCAATTGAGTACCTGGGTTTTTCGATGTAACAGACTTGTTAGTGTCCCTTAGCCTGCATAAAAAGTAAAATAAGTACCTACAGAAACTTAAAAAAACAGCATGTCCGGCACAAATATCCTCCAGGTAAATTCCCTCAGTAAAAGCTTTAAAAACATACGTGCGGTAAAGGATATTTCCTTTTCACTCGAAAGAGGAGATGTTTTTGCTTTCCTGGGGCCTAATGGTGCCGGTAAAACCACTACACTCCGTATCCTGCTCGATATAATTAAGGCTGACAGCGGTAGCATAACATGGAACATGAACGGAAATGAGAATGCTTTTCCACCTTCATGCAAAATAGGCTACCTGCCTGAAGAAAGGGGTCTTTACACCGATCAGCCCGTAATACGGTCATTGGTTTACCTTGCATCAATCAGGGGAATGGATCCTAAAAAAGCTAAAACAGCAGCCATGGAGTGGCTTGTAAAGCTCGACCTTGCCGATAGGGCGAAAGAAAAACTTCAAACCCTCTCGAAGGGAAACCAGCAAAAGATACAGTTTGTCGCATCCATCCTGCACAACCCCTCATTTGTTATACTCGACGAACCATTTTCAGGTCTCGATCCTCAGAACCAGGAAAAATTCATCGAGTTTATCAGGGAAATGAATGAACAGGGAACCACAATTCTTCTGAGTTCACACCAGATGTCGCTGGTCGAAAAAATTGCCCGCAAAGTTTTTCTAATTAACAACGGAGAAGAAATTTTTAACGGATCTTTAGCTGATTTATACAAAACATTCGGACGGCAACATATCCTCGACATCAGTTTTTCGTCTGAAGCATCACTGTCAAAAATGAAACTGCTGAAAAATATCGAGAATACCTCTGCATCAGGCGAAAATTCTTTAAGCATCACTTTCCTTGCCGGTACCGATTTTAAGCAAATACTAAGCGAACTTTCAGCCATTGATGGTATCACCAATATTAAGAGTAACAATTCGAGTCTGCACGACATTTTTCTCAAAATTGTAAAAGAACACCAGTCATGAATTACTACAAACAGGTTTTAACAGTTGCCTTGTGGGAATACCGCCGGTTTTTCAAGTTGAAGAACGAACTTCTGGGAATCGTAGTTTTGCTGTTAGTTTTTGCAATCAGCTATTTTGGCAGCAGATATGCAGCTTCCGGATCATCCGGGAAACCACTCCTGTCAGTGATTAATGATTTTGATCCTCAACTCATCGAAATGCTTTCAGAGACGTATACTGTAAAAGCATTATCCCCCGGAGAAAAGGAAAAATACCTCAAAGAAATGGCTGTTTCGAAGGAGGGACTGTTATTGGAAATCGTTGATGAAGGTTTTCTTCTCCATGCCTGGAAAAAGCCAGGGAATATTAAAGCCTTGCGAAAAACGCTTGCCAATTACAATCAGCAAAAGTTGATGCAGCAAATAGGGCTTTCGGAAGAGAACCTTGGCAAAGTGCTTAGCCCTGCCAGCCTCGAAGAAGTATATTTTTATGAAACAGGGAATAAAAGCAGGACAATTATGGCATATTTTTTTGCCGGACTGATGATCCTTGCAGTGTTTTTGAGTTTTGCATACCAGTTCACAGCTATCACCGGCGAGAAACAACTTAAGATCACCGAGCAGATCATTTCGGCCATTAAGCCGCAGGCGTGGATGGATGGTAAAATAGTAGGAATCACTCTTACCGGGCTTTCATCTATGCTAACCTATTCAATCATCAGCATCCTGGGCGGAATTCTCTATTTTCAATTTACCGGGGCATCTGTAACCCGTATCCTGCCATTTCTGCACCTGCCTTCTGTTTTACTGTTTTTAGCTTTCACACTTACAGGTATATTGATATGGAATGCTTTTCTGGCTGCAATCGCCTCCATGATCACCGATCCCAATAATTCAGGGAAAAGCTCGGTTATGCTTCTGCCCGTTATTTTTGTTGTGGCCTCGTTCCTGGTATTGCGTGATCCGGATAGCGGGTTTTCAATATTTCTGTCGTGGTTTCCACTCACATCCGCTACAGCAATGCCTATGCGCTGGGTAGCCACAGAGGTGGAATGGTGGCATCTGGCCGGCTCTTTTGTTTTAATTGCATCAACGTTTTACATGTTGCGCAGACTGGCTGCGAAAATTTTCCATGTTTCCATACTTATGAGCGGTAAAGAACCCTCAGTTAAGGAAGTTCTCAAGCTTGCGAAATCGGGTTGAAACAAAGGTTGCCTTCATCTGTTTCTTTCTTTGGATAATGGCTTTTACTGATTTATTTTTTATTCCAATAACTTTAACTCCTATGAAACCATTTTTAATAATCACACTTTTTGTGCTCGCGGCCATCTCGGTTCCGGCACAAACTGCCAACCCGAATTACGACGCAAAACTTGCTGAATCGTTAGGTGCCGATGAGTATGGCATGAAAAGATATGTTCTGGTAATTCTTAAAACCGGCAGCAATACCAATACTGATAAGGCATTTATTGACAGTTGCTTCAGGGGCCATATGGAGAATATCGGACGATTGGTTGAGGCGGGTAAACTAATAGTGGCAGGACCTCTTGGAAAAAACAATAATACATACAGAGGGATTTTTATCCTCAATGTCACATCTTTTGAAGAAGCAAAAGAATTAATGAAGACCGATGCGGCCATAAATGAAAATATTCTTGCTGCCGATTTATACAATTGGTTTGGTTCTGCTGCTTTGCCATTATATATTGAAGCTTCGGACAAAATCTGGAAAGTGAAGCCATAACAGTTAAAGAAAGAATTGAGATTTACGAGGCATAAAAAGTATTGAAATTTCATAATTCATTACCCTTAATCCTTTCGTCCTAGATAACGAATGAGACATAGTTGGGCGTAAGTTTATGAGGAGCAAATTAGGCACGATTCACAGAAAAAAAATATTTTAAAGTAGCTATGAGTTCACTAAACGAAGTTGACAAATACATTGAAGGTTTTCCTGTTGAAGTTCAGCAAATGCTTCAACAGATGCGGGAAACAATCCGGAAAGCAGCACCCGAAGCCGGGGAAATAATAAGCTACGGTATGCCTTCGTATAAGTTTAATGGATTGCTCGTTCATTTTGCAGGTTACAAGAACCATATAGGCTTTTATCCTGCACCATCAGGCATTCTTGCGTTTAAAAAGGAACTTTCCGTTTACAAAGGAGCCAAAGGATCGGTTCAATTTCCGCTTGATAAACCACTGCCGCTTGAATTGATTTCGCAAATAATTGAATTCAGGGTAATAGAAAACCTTGAAAAGGCTAAAGCCAGGAAAAAGTAAAGTCGGTTTTTCGCTTAGTAAAATGTTGATCACGCTACAGTTGTAGCCCGGAAAAGTGTTTTCTGTACTTTTGCAATGTACAATACTGATATGTTAAACAAAAGAGCTTTCCGATACTATTTCAGCCTGCAATACCGTATGCTGAACCGGCAACTTTCCGATTTCGGGCTTCATCCGCTGGCAGCTTACCTTTTATCGGTGGCAGCTTTTATCGGACTTTCGGTTTACCTTTTTCTGAAAACAGAATATGCTGTATATATTTACTGTGCACTTGCAACCGGATTTACATATATGCTTAGCGAATCAGGCAGGAATGGCTTTTTAAAAACATGCTTCAGCGCAGATGAATATTACACAATCCGGATTATTGAAAATGCCCTGCTGGCTTTACCTTTTGTTACATTTTTAATGTATAAATCAGCTTTCTTGCCTGCTGCCTTACTTTTACTGGAGTTTCCTCAAAAATCAATAGGTAAATTTGTCTTTCCCTTTTATTTCAAGCCTTTACAGGTTTTGGGATGTGCAATGTGATTTTTTGTAAAAAAAAGTGTTTCCTTAAAAAAATTGCGCCCAAAATGCGAACT
>JBGSUB010000074.1:0-10362 GCA_041753535.1 Lentimicrobiaceae bacterium | reverse complement strand
GGAGAGTCACCCCCTCTCTTCGTGAAGAGAGGGGGCCGGGGGGTGAGTTTTTAGAAACTTTTGCCGAATTATTTCTCGGACTTGTTCTACATAAATTGTCTCTTCATTTTTAATTCTCAGAACACGAAATCCTAAGTCATTTAATACTGAAGTTCGCCAAAGGTCATATTCCTTTTGCGAGTCATGTATTTTCCCGTCGATTTCAAGTATCAGCTTTTCTTCTGCACAATAAAAATCAACAACAAAGAATTGAAATGAATCAAACGAATTTTCATAAATTATTTTGTGTTGCCTCAGAAACTTCTTTCCGTCAAGTCTTCTGTTTCTGACTAATTCCCAGACAATTCTTTCTGCCTCCGTCATGTTTTTACGGTTCTCCCGGCAAATTGCAACAACAAATTTCTTTCGAGAATCAGGTTTCATGGCTTGTAAAAAACTCACCCCCGTCCCCCTCTCTTTGAAGAAAAGAGAGGGGGTGAAGACGAGGGAATTAGTTATTTTAGAACATACGTAAACATGGTAATAGTTGGGTTAAAGTCAAATTTCAATCGGAGAAGTCACCCCCTCTCTTCGTGAAGAGAGGGGGCCGGGGGGTGAGTTTTTTATCAAAATATTTCTTCTTTTTTCAGTTCTATCATCCATCTTTCAAAAATAATGATTATATTGTAGTCAAATTTTTGATTAAATTTTAATCAAAAGTAATACATTTTTAATCATAATGTACAACGATCTGAAAATAATTTCACCGCAGGGGTTTCCTGATAGTCTCCGCAGGATGGGCCGCACCATTGTGCATATGGATCTCGACACGTTTTTCGTAGCTGTAGAGCGGCTTATGAACAGCCAGCTTATCGGGAAGCCTGTAATTGTAGGTGGCTTTTCGGACCGCAGCGTGGTATCGAGTTGCAGCTACGAAGCACGTAAGTTCGGAGTACATTCGGCCATGCCCATGAAAATGGCACGTATACTCTGCCCCGACGCCATCGTGGTACGCGGCGATATGGAGCAATACACCAAATACTCTAATATGGTTACTGATGTTATTGCCGAAAGTGCACCCGTGTACGAAAAAGCCAGTATCGATGAGCATTACCTCGATATTACCGGTATGGACCGCTTTTTCGGCAGTGTGAAATGGACACACGACCTCCGGCAACGCATCATCCGCGAAACCGGTTTACCCATTTCACTGGGACTTTCGGTAAACAAAACGGTATGCAAAATAGCCACCGGCGTAGCCAAACCCAACGGTGAACTGGAAATTCCCGCCGAACGGGTAATCCCGTTCCTGGGACCGCTTTCGATAAGCAAAATCCCCGGCATTGGCGAAAAGACCTACCGGTTGCTGCGCTCCATGGGCATTGCTACCATCGATACACTCGGCCATATGCCTCCCGAAATGATTGAAAAAGTGCTGGGACAAAACGGACTGGTTATCTGGAAAAAGGCTAACGGCATTGACACCACGCCGGTTATCCCTTACTCCGAGCGGAAATCGATCAGCACCGAAACCACCTTTGAGCAGGATACTATTGATATTCATATGATTAACGAACTGCTGGTGCAAATGGTGGAAAAAATCGCTTTCTCGCTTCGCAAAAAGCAGAAACTAACATCCTGCGTAACGTTAAAAATCCGCTACTCCAACTTCGATACACATACCGTACAGCAACGTATTGGCTACACTTCGTTCGACCATGTGCTGATACCGGTAGCTAAAGAACTGTTTCGCAAGTTGTACCAGCGACGCATGTTGATACGGCTGGTTGGTATAAAATTCAGCTACTTGGTAACCGGCGTGCAGCAAATCGACCTTTTCGACCAAACGCCTGAACTTATAAACCTTTACCAGGCCGTGGACCGTATGCGTTTGCGCTACGGGCGGGATGCTGTGTACAGGGCTGTTGGAGTCGGGGCGGTAGATGATGATGAGGATTGAGACAGGAGCGGTTGACAAGGGGACATGGAGTTGGGGCGACAAGGTGAGGGGCGATCGGGAGAATAGATGTCAGATGCCGGATGCCGGATGTCGGATTGCGGATGTCGGATTGCGGATGTCGGATGTAAATCCTGAACAGTAGAAACTAATCGGAAATCCCAAGTCGTAAATCCCAAATCCCAAATCCCAAATCCCAAGTCTCAAATCCCAAGTCGTAAATCGTACATCGTACATCGTAAATCGTAATTCGTAATTCGTAATTCGTAATTCGTAAATCACAAGTCACAAATCACAAATCACAAATCGTACCTCTTAAATCGTACCTCTTAATTAAATCGTACATCGTAAATGCGTAAATCGTACATCGCACATCCAACATAATACATCATACATCCCACATCCCACATCCCACATCCCACATTTAAATGTACCTCAACTGCCACTCCTATTACAGCCTCCGTTACGGCACACTTCCCATTGACAAACTGGTGGATATTGCTGTTGCAAATGGTATTGAAACGCTTGCTCTTACCGATATCAACAACAGCATGGGCGTGGTTGACTTTGTGAACACTTGTAATAAGAATAATGTAAAACCAGTAGCCGGTATCGAATTCCGCGATGGAAATGAGCTGTTATATATAGCTATAGCACGTAACAACGAAGGGTTTATGGAGTTGAACGAGTTCCTGAGTCATCATAATATCAACAAACTCCCTTTACCTCACCAGACACCGGAATTCATCCACTGTTATGTAATTTACCCTTTTGGAGAGAAATCACCGAAGAAGTTACGCGAAAATGAATATACCGGAATCCGGAGCACAGAACTCAACAAACTGCTTTCGGCAGAAAACCGCAACAAGCAACAAAAACTTGTGGCTTTATGTCCCGTTACGTTTGAAAACGAGCAAGGATATGAACTGCACCGCAATCTCCGCGCCATCGGCAACAACACCTTGCTGAGTATGCTTATCCCTTCGCAGGTGGCTGCTCCCGACGAACTTTTTACCCCACCTGCAGAACTCGAAAAGTTGTTTGAATATTACCCGAAGATTATCTCCAATACGCGTAAATTACTGGATGACTGCATTATAAATATTGACTTCAGCAATGTAAAGAATAAAAAACTATTCTCGGCAAGTGCCTACGACGACCGGCTGCTGCTCGAAAAATTAGCTTTCGACGGACTTATTTATCGTTATGGCAAAAACAATAAGGAAGCCAAACAGCGTATTAAACACGAACTCGAAATTATTGACAAACTAGGTTTTTCGTCCTACTTTTTGATCACATGGGACATAATCCGTTATACCATGAGCCGTGGGTTTTACCATGTGGGACGTGGCAGCGGGGCCAACAGCATAGTGGCATATTGCCTCCGTATAACCGACGTGGATCCTATTGAGTTAGATCTCTATTTCGAACGTTTCCTGAATCCGAAACGAAGCAGTCCGCCGGATTTTGATATCGATTTTTCGTGGAAGGACCGCGATGAGGTATTCGATTATATTTTTAAACGATACGGGCACAAACATACCGCTTTGCTTGGCGCGACTTCTACATTCAAAGGGAAATCGAGCCTTCGCGAACTGGGAAAAGTATATGGTTTACCGAAAGAAGAAATTGACATTTTGGTAGAAGAACCCAATAATCCATTAAATAAAAACGCTGTTGCAGAGCATATTGTAAAACTTGCCACGCGCATGACGGATTTCCCGAACATCCGCAGCATACATGCCGGCGGGGTGCTGATTTCGGAAGAACCCCTTACCGCCTACACCGCAATCGATATGCCGCCAAAGGCTTTCCCGACCACACAATGGGATATGTACGTGGCCGAAGACCTGCGGTACGAAAAACTCGATATCCTGAGCCAGCGCGGCCTCGGGCATATACAGGAAGCTGTTGAAATTATAAAGCAAAACAGGGGAGTAAGCATTGACATTCACCGCGTAAGTGACTTTAAAAAAGATGCTAAAATCAAGAAACAGTTGAAATCAGCCGAAACTATCGGCTGTTTTTATATTGAAAGTCCAGCTATGCGCGGGCTGCTGAAAAAGCTGAAATGTGATAATTATCTGACGCTGGTAGCGGCAAGCAGTATCATACGACCTGGCGTTGCACGCTCAGGCATGATGAAGGAATATATCTGGCGGTTTCACAATCCGGATAAATTCAAATACCTGCATCCCATTATGGAAGAGCAACTAGCCGAAACCTACGGCGTAATGGTTTACCAGGAGGATGTACTTAAAATTTGCCACCACTTTGCCGGCCTCGATCTTGCTGATGCCGATGTGCTGCGCCGTGCCATGAGCGGGAAATACCGGTCACGGATTGAGTTTCAGAAAATTGTGGATAAATATTTCGAAAGTTGTTACCAGCAGGGACATTCCGAAGAAGTTACCAAAGAAGTCTGGCGACAGATCGAGTCATTTGCCGGGTATTCATTTTCAAAGGCACATTCTGCTTCGTTTGCGGTGGAAAGCTACCAGAGTTTGTTTCTGAAATCGTACTACCCGCTTGAATTTATGACGGCAGTACTCAACAATTTCGGCGGATTTTACCAGGCCTGGGTTTATATCAACGAAGCTAAGCGATGCGGTGCAAGCATTGAACTTCCATGCATCAACCGGAGCAATCACACCACCATCATCAGCGGAAGCACAATCTGGCTGGGCTTTGTATATATCTCCAATCTCGAAAGCAATACTGTTAATGCCATTATCGACGAGCGAACACGCAACGGCCCTTATCTGAGCCTCGCTGATTTTGTAAACCGTGTTCCGCTTACGTTAGATCAGGCTATTCTTCTTATCAGGCTTAATGCGCTGCGGTTTACCGGAACCAGTAAGCAACAGTTATTATGGGAAGTGCACCTACTGTTGCGTAAATCAGCTCCGCCTCCTACCGATGGTTCCTTGTTTACCACACCGGCAAGGCAGTTTCGTATGCCTGATCTGGATCATTCCATAGTTGATGATGCCTTTGATGAAATTGAACTACTGGGATTCCCGGTAACAATGGGTTATTTCGATTTATTGCAAACCAGTTTCCGTGGCGAATTCAGGGCACAGGATATTGCTTCACATGTTGGCGAAACGGTGAGGATGCTGGGATCGCTGGTTACCATTAAATATGTGCGGACCATCCGGAACGAGATTATGCATTTCGGAACTTTTTTTGATGTAGATGGTGAGTTTTTCGATACGGTTCATTTCCCGCAATCATCAAAACAATACCCTTTTAAAGGCCGTGGCGTGTATTTGATAAAAGGAAAAATCGTTGAAGAATTCGGTTTCCCGAGTATTGAGGTTGAGAAAATGGCGAAACTGCCGTTTGTAAAGGATAGAAGGTATTTGTGATGCATTGGTTCACTCACTAATCTGGTTTTATATTAAATTTGCAAAAAGAAAATTATTATGGCGTCTACAGAAACCGCGATTCTGCAATCAGATTCAAAAGAAAAGATAAAACTCTTGCTAAAACTGGCTAAAGAATTAGGTATTAAGTCGAAGGTATTGTCCGTATCAGAAGCGGAAGAATACTATTTATCTTCGGCAATTGAGGAAGGAATGAAAACAGCCGATGCTTCACGCGATGATGTTATGAAAGCACTGAAACGATGATAACTGCTTTCAAAACCAGTTTCGTTCGCGATTTAAAAAAAGTGAAGAATCAACAAATTCTTGGACTTGTCAGTCATTCAATTGAAAAAGCAGAGAAATGCCAGAGCATAAATGATATTCCTAATATTAAACAATTAAAAGGCGCAAAAAACCATTTCCGTATCCGAATAGGAACTTATAGAATTGGTTTAGCCCTAGAAGATGATAAACTATTTTTTGTGAGGTGCCTGCCTCGAAAAGATGTTTACAAATTATTTCCATAAAAATTTCGCATATACATAGGTCATATTATTGATGATATGCATGTTAAACGCATTTCCCAATCACTTAAATAAAAAAAAGTTATCCGTTACGCCAGCTTTACAATCCTTTTATGACTGACAGATTATCCGAATACACCCAACGCATCACCACTTATTCCGCTGAAAAACAGAACCTGGATAAGAAACAAAAAAATCTGCCTTTGCTCCGGCTTGGATTATTTTTATTGTTTGCTTTCCTGGTTTACCGTTACCTTACGATACAGTCGCTTTGGTCAGGGATGCTTGCAATTTCGGCTTTTCTTTCTTTTGTGATACTCAGTTTACTCGACAGCAAATTAAAAAAACGGATAAAACGCATTCAGATCCTTATTCATATCAATGAGAAAGAGGTTAAAGCATTGGCCGGCGATTACACTTCTTTCGATCCCGGAAACGAATTTATCGACCAGTCGCACGATTATACCCACGACCTTGATGTTTTCGCTGAAGGATCCTTATTTCAGTTTATAAACCGTACGTCAACTATTTTCGGAAAACTCCGGCTGGCGGAATATTTCTCCAATGCTTTCGGGCAAAGTGATAAGGTAATTCAACGACAGCAATCGGTAAAAGAATTGTCTGAAATGGTTGAGTTACGGCAGAAACTACAGTTGATATTTAACGATGAAAAAATCACCGAATCCGATAAAACTGAAATGACTCAGTGGCTTCAGAGCGAAAGTCCGGTGAAAAACCTGAAATTATTACGAATACTAGCCTACGGACTTCCTGCAATCACATTGACTTGTATTGTGTTATCCATCGCCGGAATAATTGCATTCCCATCCTTTCTGATTGTTTTACAGTTGATGATTGTTTTCCAGTATGCCAGGCAAACCATGCAGGTACAGAATATTATCACGTCAAAAAGCAAAATCCTGAATAAATTTGCCCAGAGCCTGCTTCTGATCGAAAATACAAATTTCAAATCCGAATATCTTACTGATATTCAGAAACGATTGGTGGCTGAAAAAGGCAAAATCCCATCTAAAGCTATTCACCAACTTTCGGTGATTTTAAATTATATGGATTCGAACCTGAATATCCTGGTTTCGATTATCCTGAACGGCCTTTTCATGTTCAACCTTCATCTTTTGTTGAAAGTTGAAAAATGGAAAAAACAAAACCAGGAAAATGTTCCGAACTGGTTTGAAAGCATTGCCACATTTGATGCCATGAGCAGCCTGGCTAATTTTGCATATAACAACAATCAGTTAATTTATCCTGAGTTGATTACCAATGATTTCGCATTTATAGCAGAAAACCTTGGTCATCCCCTTATTGATGCAGATCAGCGTGTTGTAAACAATATTGAAATAAAAGGCTGGAACCAGTTTGCTATCATCACCGGTGCAAACATGTCGGGGAAAAGCACTTTTTTAAGGACAATCGGTGCAAACTATATCCTGGCCATGGCCGGAGCACCGGTGTGTGCATCAAAACTAAGCTTCTACCCTATTCAGATTCACAGCAGTATACGCACCAGCGACTCACTGGTGAAACACGAATCCTATTTCTATGCTGAGTTGAAACGGTTGAAACAGATAATCGATGAATTGGAAAGTGGCAAGAAAAAACTAATACTTTTAGATGAGATTCTGAAAGGCACCAACTCAAAAGACAAACAAGCCGGATCCATTGCTTTGATTGAGCAACTGCTACATTATAAATCAGTTGGCCTCTTTGCAACCCATGATTTAATGCTTGGTGAACTTGCTGACAGATTTCCCGGACAGGTAAATAACCTGTGCTTCGAAATTCAGATTGAAAATGATAAAATGCTTATTGATTATAAACTTCATGATGGAGTTTGTAAAAACCTGAATGCCACTTACCTGATGAAGAATATGGGTATCCTTTTAAATGTCGACAAGTAAACTTCTTAATAAAATCCGCAAAACATATTTTATATGAATTGGTTAAAAAGCTTAATACTTTCGTTAGCCATATTTTGTAATCTATCTGTATTAGAAGCTCAATCTGAAGCTTCTGTCCAATTAACTTTCAGTTCGATCCCTGACAGGTGGGACCGAGGTTTCCCTCTTGGAAACGGAATGATCGGTATACTGGTATGGCAAAACAACGGAATGCTTCGCCTTTCAGTTGACAGGGCTGATTTGTGGGATCTTCGTCCGACTGCAGAAATTGAAAAATACACTTACAAATGGGCTTACAGGCAGAGATTGCTGGGAGATTTTGATACCGTGTGGAAAGTGGCGGACGAGCCTTATGACCGCGATGCCGCACCCACAAAAATCCCGGGAGCCGCAATTGAATTTGATATCAGCAAACTTGGGACTGTGGAATCAGCAACACTTGATATTACCTCGGCAGTTTGTACTATCAAATGGAAGAACGGTATTGTGTTCCGCACTTTTGTTGATGCCACTCAGCCTCTTGTCCGTTACGACTGGCAGGGAACTTCTCCGGTTCCATTACTTAAAGCACCTGCCTATGTTTCGAACAACGTTCAGCAGAGCGAAAACCAGGTAGTGGGTGGAAGTGACCTGCGGCGCCTGGGGTATCCTGAAGGAAAAATCAAGACCAGGAAAAACCTTACAGTATACAGGCAAAAAGGATGGCAAACATTTGAATATGAAGCTGCTGTGAATTATACCAAAACCAATTCGGGCAACGAAGGTTGTTTTACTATTACTTCTCACGAAAGCGATAAAACAAAAGAAACCCCGGCAGGTAAAATTGTAAAAGCATTTTCGAAAACGGGATTCGATGCTGGTGCTGCAAACCATAAACAATGGTGGCTCAACTACTGGCAGAAATCTTCCATTTCAATACCTGATCCGCAGCTCCAAAAGCAATACAACCTGGAAATGTACAAGTTCGGAGCAGCATCCCGCAAAGGCTCTCCGCCAATAACATTACAAGCCGTATGGACTGCCGATAACGGCAAACTTCCGCCCTGGAAAGGCGATTTACATAACGATCTCAATACACAATTAAGCTATTGGCCATCATACATCGGAAATCATCCTGAAGAAGGATCCGTTTTTACAGATTGGATGTGGAAATATAAATCCGGTTTTGAGCAGTACACTAAAAAAGTTTTCGATGCTAATGGCCTGAACGTTCCGGGAGTTGCTACAATAACCGGCGCACCTATGGGGGGCTGGCATATGTATTCCCTCTCCCCTACTGTAGGTGCCTGGCTGGCACAACATTTTTACCTGCAATGGAGGTATACTATGGATCGTGAATTCCTTGCAAACAAGGCATATCCATGGTTTTCGCAAACTGCAACATTCCTCGAACAGGTTACAGAAATAAAAAACGGTGTACGTCAGTTACCTATGAGTTCTAGTCCTGAATTCCGGGATAACCATATAGAGGCATGGTTCCTTGATATGAGTAATTATGACCTGGCTTTATGCAGATTCACTTTCACGAAAGCAGCCGAACTGGCAATTGAATTAAATCTTAATTCGGAGGCCGAACATTGGAAGGCTATTCTTTCGCAATTTGGCGAATATGATCTTGATGAAACAGGTGGATTAAGCATTGCAAAAGGATTCCCGTTGAATGAGTCGCACAGGCATTTTTCACACATAATGGCATTCCATCCGCTTGGATTACTGGATTTCAACAATGAGAAAGATGGACAAATCATTGAGAATAGTATTTATCGTATGGAGAAAAACGGTTCATCGCAATGGTGTGGCTATTCCTTCAGTTGGCTTGCCAATATTTATGCGCGAATGTATCGTGGTGAAGATGCAGCAAAAACACTCCGTATATTCGCGTCCTGTTTTTGTTCGCCAAATAGTTTTCACCTCAATGGTGACCAATGCAAGGCCGGACACAGCAGTTTTACATACGATCCCTTTACTCTTGAGGGTAATTTTGCTTTTGCTTCGGCCATTCAGGAAATGTTGCTTCAAAGTCATAACGGGATTATTCAGATTTTCCCTGCCATACCCTCCGATTGGAAAAATATATCGTTCGAAAATCTGAGAACAGAGGGTGCATTCCTTGTCAGTGCAAAGAAGGAAAACGGGGTTTTGGACTCATTCACAATTTTGGCTCCCGAAGGTGGTATTGCCCGCATCAGGCTGCCATTTCCAACGTTTTATGTAGGTGATTCCGAGAAAATGGAACGGATGGGATCCGATAACAGCAAAGAGTTGATCCTGAAATTTGAAAAAGGCGGAAAAGCTGTGATACGGAATGGGTATGAGTAATCATGGGAGAATGGAGAAACAATTATTGATGCCAGATGTTGAATGTCGGATGTTGGACGTCCGATGCCAGATGTTGAATGTTGAATGTTTGATATCGGAAATATTATACAAGAGTTTGAAATAAATTTATACAAAAAATCATGAATGCATACTTCACTGGAGTTTCCTCAAAAATCAATAGGTAAATTTGTCTTTCCCTTTTATTTCAAGCCTTTACAGGTTTTGGGATGTGCAATGTGATTTTTTGTAAAAAAAAGTGTTTCCTTAAAAAAATTGCGCCCAAAATGCGAACT
>JBGSUB010000073.1:0-2030 GCA_041753535.1 Lentimicrobiaceae bacterium | reverse complement strand
ATTACTTAAATTGGCTCTTACTTAGAACGAACAATAACAATATAAACGCCGGCACTGGGCCTACCGCCGAGCGTTAGCGTTCATAGTAAGGAACACTACGTGACTGTGTATCAATAATGAAACTAATTAGTGTCTGTCTATAAACTGAAATTGTTAATAAATCCGTGGTGTTACAAGGTATTTTCAAAAAAGTTATAGGTACATTCGAATCAAAGATAATGAATCCATGAAAATCTTCAACGATCTGCTTCTGAAATTCGAAAAGCCCGATTGGTCTAGCAATCCGGAGTTTTGTGTTATTGACACTATTTTGGACTCGCGTCCTGATATCATTTTGCTCTTGAAACCAGACATTATTGGGGACGAAAGCACTTCGACTTTTGGGCGGCAAGATACCCCCAGTGTTGAACAAATTGTCCGTGCAGCTATTTTTAAGGAGATGCGTGGAATGGATTACAGGGAACTGGAATATGCGCAAAACGATTCCAGGATCTGTGAAACTTTTATAAAACTGGATGGCCGCAATCCATATAGTTTTCAGATGTTTCAAAAATACATATCCCGGATCAACCCTGATTCCCTGCACCGTGTACTTGTGGAGATCAATAGAATTGCAATAAGCGAGGGATTGGAAGATGTGAAAAGCGTTTCGCAGGATGCGACTGTTGTTAAAACCAATATTCATTATCCTACCAACAACTCTCTGGTATGGGATTGTGTAAAAACAAGTACCCGGTTGTTGGCCCAATTGAAGGAAGAGATTACCACGCTTGATTTTATTGATTATACAAAATCGGCAAAGAAGACCTTTTATCAAATCAATGTCACACGAAAAGAATCGAACAGGCTTCCGCTTTTTCATAAACAACTGATTCTTTTTACCAAAGTGATCAACCAAACTTCCAACGCGATAAAAAAAAAGTCCACGAGTATTATCGCCAGGTGCATTCAGGAAGAACTGGCTAAATTGCTTGGCCTGATGGAACAGGTATATGATGTGACCTATCGTAAGGAAATTGCCGGGGAGAAAGTTCCAAGTGAGGAAAAGATTTTTTCGATTTATGAGCAGCACACAGATATTATTGTTAAGGGTCAACGGGAAGCTTTGTTTGGTCATAAAATAAACTTTGCAGCAGGCAAAAGCAATCTTGTTTTGGATTGTCTGGTTTTGAGGGGTAACCCATCGGATAAATTATTGTTTCAGCCAGTTATTGACAATATTATTCATAATTATGAGACCATTCCACGCGACAGTACTACCGATGGCGGATATGCCAGCTTAGCCAACCTGGCGTATGCGCAGAAGGCCGGTATTTCAAATGTTGTGTTTAATAAGGTTGTTGGTAGTATGCGGAATATTGTAAGCAGTTTGAATATGGAAACCAGACTTAAGAAATGGCGCAGTGCAATGGAGGCTATAATCTCAAATATTAAGCGAGGGTTCAATATACGAACGTGCAATTGGAAAGGGTGGGTACATTTTCAGGCAAAAGTAATGTGGAGCGTTTTGGCATATAACTTCAGAGTGATGACCGGGTTGATTCTTAATCGGCTTAATGCTGGCTCTCTGATATGTTGATCGCCTGAATTAGTTGTAAAATCAGACTTTCCCGAATAATAACCAGGAAATGGTATGAGAGAGATATGTAAGAAAATCTAAATTTTCAGCTGATATTAACAAAATGGGGCGCGTTATTAACGGGTGCTTGGCTTATTATGGATCGGAAATCATTTTTGGTACGCAAAATCTCCCTGTGAATCAAAAATTATAGTGCTTAATAACAAAATAGGAGACTTTATGGACAGACACTAATTAATTTTACAACAAATTCAGGGCACGAAGTTTCACAGTTTTTCTGGACAGTGAAACCTCGTGTCTACATTTCTTACAAGCGCATTGAATGTTAAATCCCAAGGCATCATGTCGCTTTTTTAAGTCAGAGCAATCATTCACCGATATATATTTTTAGCTTTACAAGCTTTAACCCAAAAACAAACGGACCACATTGAGAAAATACACTTTATTGACT
>JBGSUB010000072.1:0-32018 GCA_041753535.1 Lentimicrobiaceae bacterium | reverse complement strand
GGCAAATTTAATGTGGCCTACAGATAAAGCTGCGAAAGTTATGGCGAAGGCTATAATTAAGCGGAAAAGAAATTATATTTTCACAACCCACGGGAGAGTTTTTGTTTGGTTGCAACGTTGGTTTCCTGGCTTGCTGAGAACTATTGTTTCAAAAGGCCCAAAACCAGAATAAAAAAGATAAGATGTAATCTGACTTCGACCAATGAAAAAGGAAAGCCGAACTCACAACAATGTATTTGCGTCAAACGGGGTTGACGTGTAGTTCAACGTTTTCGTATTTTTATTCAGTTCGGTGTCAGGGACAGGACTCAGTTTCAAAAGCCCTGCTCGAACGCAAATACTCACGTTGGTTCCGTCCATTCCTCATTATACTAAAGTTTTAACTCTATGATTCCTATGATCATTTTTTAATCAGAATGTTCAAGAACAGAAAAAAGTTTTATAATTGAGAATTCATTGTTCATTAAAGCAAACTACCATGATTAAAAAACTCTATTTTGTATGTTTAATCTGCTTTACATTTACGTTTCTCTTTTGCAAAAAAGATTCTTCCAACGGTGCCGGTAATCAGCCATCGGTATTGGAAGTTAATGATATTTTAGATGAAGCAAACGCAAAGTTCCTTGAATTTGCCGCCCAAACAAATGGTGATCCGGGAGCTGCGATTTACCTTACAAAAGACTGGGTTCTAACCCAGGAAACGGTTGAGGATGCATTTGTTGACGACAGCACTTATCTGAGAATTCAGATGAAATCAGGTTTGAGGACTGTTTTTTATTTCATAGATACATATCCTGACGGAAAGGCGAAATTCCGCGGGAGTAGCAAAGGTGGATCCGGAAATCTGGTAAAAACAGTTAAGAAAAGTGGATGCTCTAACAAGATCGAGAACAAAAAAGTATTGATTTATGCTCCTGCATGGAATGACTTTTATGAAGATGGTGAAATAGAAAAAATTGTTAAGATTTTTACCGATGGCGGAGATTACCCGGTTACTTTGCTAAGAGGCAGTGAATGCACGGTTGATATAGTTAAGACATTTGGAAATTATGGATTCGTTATTATTGATACGCACGGCCTTCCCGATGGATTCAAGATAGGCACAACTTTATACAGTGATGAAGATATTGAAACAGAAGGAGAAATGAAAGCTCTCATCGTAGATGCTGGTGGACAGCAACTTTGGGATATGATTCTCAGTGAAGATATTTGTTATATGAAGGGACATTATATTAAATCAGAGCAGCCTGGTTGGTATGAAAAACCAAGCACTTCTTTCCCCAAAGAGCTGTTTGTAACTTCTAAATATATCAATTCATTACCCGAATGGAAGGAGACCATGATTTTTGGCAATATGTGTTATTCAGGGGTTAGTCATGAGAGTACCGAGAATAGCAATTATTATTCACCTTTCATTGGCAAAGCATTCATTAACAGGAAATTAATAAGCTATTTTGGATATGCTTTCGATAATAAAAGCTCGGCACCTGTGAATGATCCTTTTTCCAAAATGATGGAAGATTCGTTGTCGAGGGCTTTTGTTGTGGATGGTGACAGCACCGGAAATGCCTATTTGCGTTCCAATAATACGGAGTTTTATGATTATTTACGGGATTATAATCCGAAATTGTGGTTGAAACAATTCAATGATAAAACCTACTGTTTCGTCTCCTGCGGAGATGATTTTACTGATTCGCGCGACGGGAAAGTTTACAAGACGACTTGTATAGGTGACCAGATTTGGATGGCCGAAAACCTGAATTATAATGCTTCCGGAAGCGTATTTTACAACAATGAATCTGCAAATGGCAATATTTATGGGCGGCTTTACAGTTGGAATACTTTGATGAATGGTGAAGCATCTAGCAATGAAGTTCCAAGTGGTGTGCGGGGTATTTGCCCGGTTGGTTGGCATTTGCCAAGTGAATACGAATGGATTAAAATGATGGACTTTTTAGGTGGACAAACAGTTGCGGGTGGTGCCTTAAAAAATACTGAGGGTTGGAACAATCCTAATAATGGTGCCACCAACAGCAGTGGATTTACTGCAATTCCAGGAGGCATCAGTACTCAAATAGGTACAACATTTGCCAGTTTAGGAGTGAAAGCTGCTTTTTGGACATCAACTGAATCAACCTCAACTACAACCCAAGCTCGTCATTATTCCTTGACAAACGATTCACCGAATATTTTTTATTTCGCGGAGCAAAAAGACGTCGGGTTGTCCTGCCGGTGTGTGAAGGATTAGTAAGGACCAGGGCAACTAGCACTTTCTGTTTTCTTCCATGAAAGCATTACGGAATAAAACAGAGAATCTATTTTTTGAGGTGTAAAGCAAAACACTGTAATGCCTGAAGGGAATACAATAAAGGAATGAGGCATAGCAAAGGGTATCTAAGCTAATCCTGAGAAATTTCCGGAGTTGGTAATTCATAAATCATTGAGAATTAAATACAACACTTAAAATTCCATTTAACAACCATGCCTATGAGAGCCTTAAAATTCATTCCCTTAATTGCATTTGCCATGCTGTTGTCCACTTGTTCGAAAGACAAAGCATCTGAAACACCCCCATTGTCACTGTTGGAAGTAACTCAGGTGCTTACTTCGACTGAAGATAAATTTATCGGATTTGGACAGCCGTCCGGAACCACTCCACAAGAAGCCTTGAGGCTAACGGCCGAATGGCTCAATACACAACCCAATATCAATACGGCCACTATAGTTGACGATGCTTTTATTGACATCAGATTAAATTCTGGTCTATCGGCAGTTTTCTTTCTCGATATTATGGATGAAGATAGCATCAGTATTACACGTGGCGGTGGTCCCGGTGGAACTTCAGTTGAATTGAATACGCCTTTTAAATCAAAGTATATAATCGAAAATAAAAAGGTATTGTTATGTTATCCTAACCTGGAGGAGTTTTATAAAGAGGCTGAAGTGAAGAATATTGTTGCCCGATTGCAAAGTTCGGAACTGGGATTGGAAGTAACCAAAAAGGAGTATGGTGAAGTCAACCCCGATCTGATCAGAACTTTTGGCAATTATGGCTTGGTAATCATTAATACTCATGGGTTTAAGGACTGTTTCTTATCTGGAAGTAAGATAAATTTTTATGAGGACGACACCACCGATATACTAATTAAGCTTACTGTTATTAGTTATTTCGGCCAGAAAACATATGACGATATTACTGCTGGCCTTCTCAGAATGGGGACACATGTAAGGACTTCTTCAGGTCCGGATTGGGTTAAGAAATATACAGGGAAATACGGTGGATTTACAATCTGGATTGGAAGTGAATACATCAGGAGCCTGCCAGATATGCCAAAAACTATCATTTTGGGTAACTTTTGTTACAGTGGCCAGACTAATCCGAGCAAGGAATATCCGGATCCTATAGGTGCGGCTTTTAACGCTAAAAAATTAATAAGTTATTATAGCTACAATGATGGAAAAGGTGAAGCCTACCAGGTAAGCAACTCATTTGCAAAAGCCATGGAAGATTCAGTGACAAAAGCTTTATTGTTTGACATTGACAGTACCGGTAATTCGCACCTAAGCTACAAGGGTGCTGAGTTTAAAGATCCTAATTATCCCGGATATCTGAAACAAAACGGGGCCAAGGACTATAGCTATGAAAAATGCGGAGAGGATTTCATTGATTCCCGCGACGGCAAGAAATACAAAACCGTGTGTATTGGCAACCAGGTCTGGATGGCCGAAAACCTGAATTATGAACCGGCTGGAGGGTTGTGTTATGATGAATTAGCAGAAAACTGCGGCATTTATGGCCGGATGTATACCTGGAATGAAGTTATGAATGGTTCAGCTGCCAGTAATTCAAATCCCAGTGGAGTGCGTGGAATATGTCCTACAGGATGGCATGTGCCCAGCGCGGCTGAGTGGGAACAATTATTCACTTTCCTGGGTGGATATTCTGTTGCCGGTGGTGAATTAAAATCTACTTCCAATTTATGGGGCAGCCCAAATACCGGAGCGACTAACAGTTCAGGATTCAATGCTTTGCCCGGAGGAAGCATGGGAGGACAGGGACCAGGTTTTCCGATTTATCCGGCAGGTAAGGGCGAATATACTGTTTTTAGAACAGCATCGGCAACCAGCGCCAACAATAGCTACGTCAGGCTTACAAAAGATACTGCTAGTGCGGTGATTTATCCCTCCACCTCTTTTGACTGGGGTTGGTTCGCTTGCAGATGTTTAAAGGACAAGAATTAGCATATCAGATATACCTGATCTTCAATTCTTTAAGAAATTTTTCTGCCAGCGTACGCTTTTTTCGTTTCACTACCGTTCGCCTGATTTCGAGATCAACCGGCAGATTTGGATACTGATGAGCAATATATGCGCAGGTTTCGATTACAGGGAAGCTGGAAGTAAAGTACAAGAAGTTTATTATACTAAATGAGTTAACTTCGGAACGCTACTCAAACCAAAACAATTTGCCATAAACTTGAGTCCATTAACAACAAAAAATCTTTTAATAAGGGTTATAATACAATTTTTTCAGGCTTCAGTTTAAGAAACATACTTATGAAAATATTTCAACTCTTTGTCTTGATTGTTTTTGCGTTACTACTTTCTGCTTGTGCGAAAGAAAAGAGCCCAACCACATCCGATACCCCACCGGTATCACTGTTGGAAGTAACTCAGTTGCTTACTTCGACTGAAGATAAATTTATCGGATTTGGACAGCCATCCGGAACTACTCCACAAGAAGCCCTGAGGTTAACGGCCGATTGGCTCAAGACACAACCCAATATTAATACGGCCACTATAGTTGACGATGCATTTATTGACATCAGATTAAATTCTGGTCTATCGGCAGTATTCTTTCTCGATATTATGGATCAAGATAGCATCAGTATTACACGTGGCGGTGGTCACGGTGGAACTTCCGTTGAATTGAATGCGCCTTTTAAATCAAAGTATATCATCGAAAATAAAAGGGTTTTGTTATGTTATCCTATCCTGGAGGAGTTTTATAAAGAGGATGAAGTGAAGAACATTGTTGCCCGTTTGCAGAGTTCGGAGTTGGGATTGGAAATAACCAAGAAGGAGTATTTTGAAGTCAACTCTGAACTGATCAGTACTTTTGGAAATTATGGCCTGGTAATCATTAATACTCATGGCTTTAAGGATTGTTTCTTATCCGGAAGTAAGATAAACTTTTATGGTGACGAAACCGAGGCAGAAGTCAAGCTTAATGTTATTACCTATTTAGGTCAGAAAACTTATGACGATCTTACTGCAGGCCTTCTGCGGTTTGGTGCGCAGGTAAGGACTTCTTCAGGCCCGGATTGGGTTAAAAATTATGCAGGGAAATACGGCGGATTTACAATCTGGATAGGAAGTGAATACATCAGGAGCCTGCCCGATATGCCAAAAACCATCATTTTTGGTAACTTTTGTTATAGTGGTCAAACTAATCCAACTAAGGAATATCCAGATCCGATAGGTGCGGCTTTTGAAAATAAAAAACTAATAAGTTATTATGGTTACCATGACGGGAAAGGTGATGCCTACAGGGTAAGCAACTTATTTGCAAAAGCCATGGAAGATTCACTCACTAAATCTTTATTGTTCGATATTGACAGTACTGGAAATTCGCACCTCAGCTACAAGGGTGATGAGTTTAAAGATCCTTATTACCCAGGTTATCTGAAACAAAACGGTGCCAAGGACTATAGCTATAAAAAATGCGGAGAGGATTTCACTGACCCGCGTGACGGGAATAAATATAAGACCGTTTGTGTTGGTGATAAGGTGTGGATGGCGGAAAATGTCAGGTATAATTCATCTGGAAGCGTTGTATATAATGACAGTGTAATATATGAGTCAACGTATGGTCGGTTATATGACTGGTTGTCAGTTGTTAATGAAGACGTCTGTCCAGCTGGCTGGCATCTTCCTACGAATGCAGAATGGCAGGAATTGATAGATGCAAATGGCGGCACTTTGGTTGCTGGGAAAGCCTTGAAATCGGCAAGCGGGTGGGAATTTAATGGCAGCGGAACTAACTCAAGTGGATTTAATGCTTTGCCTGCAGGATACTGGGATTGGGCCTTGAATAAATTTAACAACTCCGGCAGAACAACAATATTTTGGTCAGCTGATGATTTCGATCCACAGTACAGGGCCTATTATCTACTACTAAACTATTCTGGTGATCAGGCTCAACTTGCATACTCCTATAAAACTTCGAAAGGTTCCTGCCGGTGTGTTAAAGACAAGTAATTTAACCAAAACTGAAATCATAATCCTTTTCTGGTTTATATGTACTACAGAGTTTGGCTTCTGTTTTTCGGAGTGTAAAACAAAAGCATTCTAGCAGGAAAGGAAGTTTTATAATAGAAGAAGTTGTGAGCCTTTCCCATTAAGAAAGATTCAAATTCACCGCTGTTTCCCGAAACATCTTCTAAAACAATTTACGGAGGATATGGTCTTTTAGCCACCTGCCGGGGTGTGAAAGATAAGAAGTCAAATTTTTAAATATACCTGATCTTCACTTCTTTAAGAAATTTTTCTTCCAGCGTACGCTTTATTCGTTTCACTACCGTTCGCCTGATTTCGAGATCAACCGGCAGATTTGGATCCTGATGTGCAATATTAATGCGGGTTCCGATAATAAAATGGATTTCATCGCTGTCGAGCAACAACCGTACAATCTGGTCAGCAGGTCCTTTGCCAAGTTTTAGCCTGGGAGAATACTTTTTCAGTAAATCCGAAACTTTTCCAAGGGTAAGAATCCCTTCAGTAACCAGGTCAATCCCTTCCATAAACGAGACAGGGGGAAGATCAGGATCATCAAATTCGAAACTGTCAATGATTGGTAAATCCAGTTTGCGCGAAACAATATCCCCGGTTGTGGCACCACAAAGTATTTTCTTTCCGTCAAACATTTTAACCGCATCAGCAAGTAGTTCATCATTCACCTCTTCGTAAGGAGGCCCTGTGCATAAAAGTAGTTTTCGCGGTTCGCGGAAATAAATAACGGCACAACTAGTATCATCTTTCGGGTGGTAATTGTCGTTCAAATTTGCTATATTAACAACTTTGGCAGCAAGTTGGGTAGCTGATATAGTAAGGTCGGCACTCACCAGTTGCAGAACATACTGCTCAAGGTTTTCGGTTCCCCAACCAAATGGAAATTTAGGACTGCCCATACCTGATTGAGTTACACCATCGGAGCAGATAATTATCCTGTCCTCCTTCTGATGCCGGAAGTTACAAGTTCTGAGTTCTTTACCTGCATTTCTTTCCGAATCCATGGTGATATATTCCCAGCCCGGATCAATATGGTTGTGTCCGCGTAAAACTATAGTCTGTGGATTGTCGTATTCCAGTATCCGGGTCTCACCTTCGATGTCAATATCTACTATAGTAAAAGTAGAATAACTCATTTGCCGCTCGCTGCAAACAGGCAAGGTGTTCATGATGATTTCAGCAATTTTACGCACATCTTTATGCTCTTCGGCAAATTTGAGTGCCATAGTTGCAGTGAGAGTCGAAAGCATGCTGGCTTTTACTCCATGCCCCATTCCATCCGAAAGTACAGCAATGATCCTATTTTCTTCATAGATACGATGCGAAAGGAATTTGTCGCCACAAATACGTTCCAGGTCATGGTTTTTCTGTACAGCATTCACTTCTACATAAAATTGCTCGTCACTCATCCTATTGTTTTACGGAATTTTATTGTTTTAAATATTTTATCACAGGTTACAGTGCTTCAAGTTTCGTATTAATACAACTTTGAATGCCGCATGCATTTTGAACCTTTGAACTCTTCAAACCAGAAACCAGAACATCTTTTACTCCTTACTTTTATGTGATTCGATAATTGAATTCAGCATTTTTTCGGTATTGGCTGCACCTTCACCCAGCAAGAAGGCGATTTGCTGCACCAGGTCGAGGTTTTGCTCAATAACTTCTGTTACCCGGTTTATTACTTCTTCCCGGCGTACCTCAGGCATATGCATATCCCTGATCACAGCACCTACGATCTTGTTCTTTTTGATGGTAAAAATAGTGACATTCAGCAATTTGTCGTTTATGTGAACATCGCGACCGATAACATCATCGTTACTGCTGAGTACATATGCGAAAAGCTTGTAAAATTGCACCGGGAGCAATGTTTTAAGGTCAGCACCAAGCAAACCGGGAATTATCTCGTTAATTTCTACTGCGTCTTCTCCCAGAATGGTAACAAAACTTTCGTTGGAGCCGATAATTTTCATGTTATCATCAACAATTACAACGGCTGTCGGGAGTTTATGTAGCATGGTCTGGGAAGTCTCAAGAGCCTCCTGAGCAAGCTGTTTTTCAGCCAAAGCCCTTTTTTCTGAAATCTGCAAGGCCTGCTGGGTCTTGGCAAGTTTATCATTGGTCAGTTTCAATGAACGTATATACTCTTGCTTGCTTCTCAGGGAATGCATAATACACATATCAGGCCGGGTAACACCGTTTGCAACAGCGATAGCAAAATCACGGCAACTATCATATCCGCAAGCTCTGCAACCTAAGTTTTCGGAGTTGTTGCTCTTTTCAATGATCTTCAGTACTTCCTCTACTTTTTCTTCAGGCGGATCAGGTAATCGTTGATCATTGGCGATAAATCCCCTTTTAAGGTCGAGATGCTGATATAGTTTCAGGTCATTGTTCCACCTGGCCATATTGAACTCTTTCAACCTTTTTGCTGTATATGCCCTTGTTAATGTTTGCCTGTTATACTTTTTACCTCCGGGTTTCATGCCGGGGCCCATCATGCAGCCTTCGCAATAAAACATATTGAAATGTTTCTGAATGTATTCGATGCCTTGTTCAAACTGGCTGATGGCGGCTTTAATTCTGTCTTTCCCATCGGCTGTTACTACTGTACCCGAAAGCAAATCCTGGTTTAGTCCCGAAGCATGAATAATACCGGTGCTGATTGGGTACAAATAGCCCTTGTATCCGCGGGGTTCATCAAATTCTGAAAATTCAATGGTGCTCTCTTTAATACCATGCTGATCAAACATTTCCCGAAGTTCAGCAAAAGTGAGTACCTCGTCAACTTTGGCATTTCCATCAAAACGGTCTGCCTCTTCTTTGGCACCTATGCAAGGCCCTATGTAAACAACTTTTATATCACTCCCATAAATTTCCCTTACAACTTTTGCATTGGCGATCATCGGATTTACTATAGGGGCGAGGTTTTCAATCAGGTGCGGAAAATATTTTTCAACCATCGAAACAATAGGCGGACAATTGGCGAGGATATAGTATTTACCTAAAAAATTTGAAACCAGTTCGTTGTATTCTTTTGCTACGAGGTCAACACCAAATGCTACATCATGCACATAATCGAACCCCATTCCATGCAACATGCGAACCAGCTTTCTGTAATCAGTAATATCGTCAAATTCAGCCGAAATGCTTGGATCAACTAACGCCACAACTTTATCTTCCGATTTTATCAAAGCATCAACTCCAGGTATAGAATCGTAATATCTTATTGCTCCCGGGTGGCAAACCTCCAGGCAGCTGCCGCACCCTATACATTTATCCGGATCAATATACGGAACATCGCCTGAAGGACGGAGTTCAATAGCTTTAACCGGGCACACCCTAACACAGGCATAGCAGACTTTACATTTATCTTCTTCTATAAACACTAGAGGTGCTTGCATCTTTTGAGATTTTATGTTTTTCACCCTTTCTGCAGGTTTAAAGTTACCTGTTGTATTGAGCTAAAGGTGAATAAAAAATTAAAAATGGAGAGACATTCCTTTTATACTAAAACTTCAGGTTTTTACCTCTTTTAATTCTCTTCTCCTGAACCTGAAACGTTGAAAACCTGGTTGCTATTCAGGCTATTCGAACTTAATTGCTACTCTTCAAACATTTCAAACCTGAAATCCTTTTATTTTTCAACCGATTCAAAAAACTCGTCTAAAAACGCAACAACACTTTCCTCATCCAGCTTTTCTATTAATCTGCCATCAAGTTTCAAAGATGGGCCTACGGAACATTGTCCGAAACATCGCTCACCATGAAAACGTACTTCATTCATCAGGTTACGATCGCGTAGATAATCGTTTACTATCTTAACTATTAACTTATTGCCTCTTGCAAAGCAGGAACTGCCAAGGCAAATTACAACCTCTTTCTTTTTGAATTCCATTCTTCGATGTATTGTTTTGTTTAACTGGCTTAAGAAAAGTCTTGTTCAGAAAACAAATATAGATATTATTGGATATCAAAATTAATTGTTAACAGAATAACACTGTTATTTTTTTCACAATAAATGTCAACAGATCGAAATCAAAACATTATTTTTGTAGTCAGTTATCAGAATATCAAATACGAAAAGAATCATGCATGCTTCGCTTGATGAAATAATTGGCAGATATAAGGCAGGTTCGCGGGAATCACTCTTGCCCTTATTACAGGAAATACAAGTGGAATTCGGTTATCTGAATGAGGAAGCTATACTGAAAGTCGGGCAGCATATAAAGCTTCCTTCGAGTAAAGTATATGGTATTGCTACTTTTTACGATCAGTTCAGGTTTGTTCAAAAGGGAAAGTTTCATATAAAGGTCTGCCGGGGAACTTCCTGCCATATGTTTGGTTCATCGGGTATTTTGCGCGAAGTGGAGCGGGTGCTTAATATAAAAGAGGGTCAGACAACGCGCGATAACCAGTTCAGTCTCGAGGCGGTTAGTTGTATGGGTGCTTGCGGATCAGCACCAGTGCTTAATGTTAACGGGCAATTCCATACAGCTATTACCATTCCCGATATTGCAGTAATCATCGGCCAATATAAAAGTACTATATAACTACATAATTACTCATGGACGAGAAACAATTTCTGATTGAAAAAGTACTTTCAGCAAAAGCAGATTTGACTCAACGTGAAGTTGTTGATTTTCTGTCACAAATCAGGCATGAAACCGTCAATATACCTGTTGTTTATATCGGATCGGGCACCTGTGGGAAAGTTGCAGGAGCTGACGCTACCTATGATGCTGTTTCAAAATACCTGGAAGAGAAAAATATTAAAGCCGAAATCATACAGGTGGGTTGTATCGGTCTATGTACTTATGAACCCATTGTAGATATACAGTTGCCAGGGAAAGCAAGAATTTCCTTCAGGAATATTACTTTTCAGAAGGTTGAACCTTTACTGGATGATATTTTTAACAGTGAAGTGCCGTATGAAAATGTTATCGGACAATTTCATAATCCGAGATATAGTAAATGGGATAGCGTATCTGTTATTAGCGAGTTACCTTTTTTTAAAAATCAACATCGGATTGTGATTGCCAACTGCGGTATTAGTAATCCTGATTCGATTTCTGATTATATAGCCAGGGGCGGTTATCAGACTTACCTGAAATGCATCCGTAATTATACTGCCGAAAAAATATGCACGATTGTCGAACAAAGTGCTTTACGCGGACGGGGTGGAGGTGGATATTTTACCGGGCAAAAATGGACGATGGCTCATAATTCGGTTAGTGATCAGAAATACCTTATTTGCAATGCTGCCGAAAGTGATCCGGGGGCTTTTATGGACCGGGCTGTAATTGAAGGTGATCCTCATCTGCTGCTGGAAGGTATTGCCATTGCTGCATATGCTATAGGTGCTACCAAAGCATATATATATGTTATGGACGAATACAGCCAGGCATATTTTATGCTTAACCAGGCACTGAATCAGTTAAAAGATTACGGATTAACAGGTTACAACCTATTTGATAGCGGAGTAGATTTGAAAATAAGCCTTGTGAAAGGGCCTGGTGCATTCGTTTGCGGTGAAGAAACAGCCTTGATCAACAGTATAGAGGGGAAACGGGGTATGCCTAAGCCTAAGCCTCCATTTCCGGCAATTGAGGGACTTTTTGGAAGACCCACTGTTATCAATAATGTTGAAACACTGGCAAATATTCCATTCATCCTTCGCCATGGTCCGCATCGGTTTAATGAAATTGGCACTACCGAAGCCCGGGGTACCAAGGTTTTTGCCATTTCAGGAAAAGCTATGATCACTGGTCTGGTTGAAGTTCCAATGGGCACTAAAATCAGGGATATCATTTTTAAAATTGCCGGCGGTGTTAAAGATGGAAAGGATTTTAAAGCAGTTCAGATAGGAGGGCCATCAGGAAGTTGCCTGCCAGCTTCACAACTTGATCTGCCTGTTGGTTACGAATCACTTTGGAATGAGGGAGCAATAATTGGTTCCGGCGGAATGATTGTGATGGACGAAGATACCTGCATGGTTGATATCGCCAAATTTTTCATGAATTTTCTACAAAAGGAGAGTTGTGGTAAATGTATTCCTTGCCGGGAAGGCACCAGGCGTATTCACGAAATTCTGGAAAATATTACCCGCAGACCATCAGCTGAATCCGGATTCGAAGTTCTCGAAAGGTTTAAAGGTATAATGCAACTAGCTGACCTCTCGGAAGTTATAAGGGATACTTCGCTTTGTGGATTAGGGCAGACAGCACCAAACCCACTGATGAGTGCCATGAAATGGTTCCGCGAGGAGTTTGAAGAACATGTTTTCGATCGCAAATGCAGGGCAGGTGTCTGCAAGGAATTACGCTTGTTTTACATTGATGTGGATAAGTGCATCGGTTGTGTTGCCTGCCTGCGCAAATGCCCTTCCAATGCCATTGTCGGACAGCCCCGCCAGCCTCACTTCATCATTGAAGAAAAATGCATTGGCTGCGGAATATGTTTCGATGTTTGCAAGTTTGTGGCAGTAAAGCTAAAGTAATTTGAAAGTTAAATAAGATGCTGTAAGTTAATTGTTTATGGTAATAGTTACACCAATTTTCGAATTTTCAAATTAGCATTTTGACTCATTAACACATTGAGATAGTTTAAACAGAAGTTATGTTATTCGATATAGAAGTCAACGGTAAAACAATAAAAGCCAAAAGAGGCGATACTTTGCTTATGGCACTCGAAAGGAACGGGATAAAAGTCCCGACACTTTGTCATATCAAGGATTTATTGCCTTCAGGTGCATGCCGTATGTGTGTGGTCGAAGTTGAAGGGCGTCAAGGACTTATTCCTGCTTGTTCGCACCCGGTTGAAGAATGGATGAAAGTGCGCACCCATTCGCCCAGGGTTATTAAAGCCCGTAAAACAAACACCGAATTACTACTCAGCAACCATCCCGACGACTGCCTGTATTGCGAACGCAACGGCAACTGTGAATTACAGAAATTTGCCGAAGACCTAAATGTACGCGAACGTCGGTTTTATGGCAAAAAAAACAAGTATAAAACCGACCCGTCAAGTGCCAGTTTGTTGCGCGATCCTGCTAAATGTATATTGTGCGGACGATGCATCAGGATATGCGAAGAAGTTCAGAAAATAACTGCTCTCGATTTCATCGGGCGCGGAAACAAGATGCAGGTTGGACCGGCTTTCAACAAAGGAATGAACCTTTCGAGCTGCATCAATTGCGGACAGTGCGTAATGGTTTGTCCGACCGGAGCTTTGGCCGAAAAACAATATCCAGCCAAGTTGCAGGATGCATTGCATAATCCCGCAGTAAAAACTATAATTCAGTGCTCACCTACATTATCAGTGACTTTAGCAGAAGAATTCGGTTTGCGCGCAGGGAAAGACATTGAAGGGGTGATGTTTGCAGCTTTGCGCAAACTTGGTTTTGATTATGTTTTCGATACTTCTTTCGCAGCTGATTTAATGGTAACTGAGCAGGCAACTGAGTTTTATAATCGATTGAAAGCCGGCACAGGATTTCCAATGTTTTCGAGTTGCTGCCCGGCATGGATCAAATATGCCGAACAAACACACCCTGATCTGCTTGGAAATGTTTCAGCATGTAAATCTCCTCAACAAATGCTCGGAGCGCTTATTACCAATCATTTTGCTCCGCAGGCAGGTTTAGTAACAGAAGATATTTACTCAGTTTCGGCCATGCCGTGTACTGCCAAGAAGTTTGAATCGCAACGCGAGCAAATGACGCATAAGGGAATTACTGATGTTGACCTGGTACTCACAACCCGCGAACTGGCACGCTTAATCCGCCTGAATGGTATTGATATTGAGCAGGTTGAGCCTGAACACTCTGATCAGCCATATCAATCGAGGAGTTCATCAGGAAAAATGCTGGCTGTAAGCGGCGGACTTACCGAAGCTATGATCAGAACGCTTCATTTTATTATTACAGGTAAAGAAACCACCCAGCTAAAAATTCAGGAACTCAGATCAGGGAAAGGGCGTAAAGAGTATTTTGTAAAGATTGGTGACTTTAAGCTTGGTTTTGCAGTAGTAAATGGAATAGGTAATATTGAGCCTTTATTAGCCGAGATAAAGAAGGGCCGGAGCGATATTCATTACATCGAGGTAATGGCTTGCGAAAGTGGTTGCGTGGGTGGAGGCGGTCAACCCATACATCCTGAAAATGATAATGTCAGGGCAAGGGCAAAGTCAATTTATGAACTGGATGAGAAGGAATCGAACCGCTTTGCTCATCAGAATGCTTCACTGCAATCAGTTTATGAGTCCTTTCTGAAAAAACCGGGAAGTGAAGTAAGTCTTGCTCATTTGTACACAACTTATGAGGAAAGAGAAGTGATGCGTTAAGGTGGCTTGATTTCAGGTACTAAAATCTTTTAACCCGAAACTCTCCAAACCCAAAACTCTTCCAACCCGAAACTCTTCCAACCCATAACTCTTACAACCCAGACCTTTTCAACCCGAAACCCTTCCAACCCGAAACCCTTCCAACCCGAAACCCTTCCAACCCGAAACCTTTCCAACCCGAAACTCTTCCAACCCGAAACCCTTCCAAACCCGAAACCCTTCCAACCCGAAACAAATTGTCTTAATTTTAATTTAGAAAAATGAATACTGTCCCAACCCCTCCATCTAATCAGGAAACTGATAAAAAGCTGGTCTTCACCGTAAAGGAGAGATGCAGGGTTTGCTATACCTGTGTGCGCGAATGCCCGGCAAAGGCAATCCGGATTACTGGCGGGCAGGCCGAAGTAATTACAGCCAGGTGTATTGCCTGCGGTAATTGCATAAAGGTGTGCAGCCAGAATGCCAAGGTTTTTTATAAAGAAATTGACCAGGTTAAACGGCTAATTGCTGCATATCCTAAAGTAATTGCGCTGGTTGCTCCAAGTTTTCCGGCTGAGTTTTATGATTTCGACGATTATCGAATTTTGGTTGGATTGATTAAGTCGTTTGGATTCAGTCATGTAACAGAGGTTTCGTTTGGTGCCGATCTTGTGGCACGATATTATAAAGAGCAGCTTAACCTTGAAATGCCGGCAATTTCTTCCGATTGTCCTGCAATTGTTGCCTATATTGAAAGATATGTTCCTGATCTGACCAGTAAACTTGCAACCGTTGTTTCTCCTATGGTTGCTATGGCTAGGGTGGTTCGTAAACTGTACGGTAATGATGCCAAACTGGTTTTTATCGGCCCTTGCCTTGCAAAAAAAGCTGAATCGGAAGAAATTGATGCAGTACTTACATTTCGGGAAATACGCGAGATGATTGAGACGGATCGCATAAATATTTCGAAAATTGTACCAACTGATTTCGATCCTCCTGTTGGTGGCCGGGGAGCGATCTTTCCACTCAGCCACGGACTTCTTCATACTATGGAAGTTACTGAAGACATATTGAGTGAAAATGTGCTGGTTGCAGGGGGAAGGGCAAATTTTCAGGATGCATTACGCGAATTTGAACAGGGAAATCTCGAAGGACATCACCTGCATTTATTGTGTTGCGAAGGTTGTATTCTGGGACCCGGTATGTCGCCTTATCCTAATACTTCACCCACCAGCCTGCGATTTGCGAAAAAAGCCCGGATTATAGGATACGCTAACCGAAAGATGGCGGTTCTGGATAAAGAACAATGGCAGGCAAACCTTGACGAATACTCAAAACTGGATTTTTCTCGAAAGTTCGAATCACGCGATATGCGTTCCGTTCGCCCTCCTGCTGAGCAAATCAAGGACGTTTTATACAAGATGGGGAAATATAGCCAGCAGGATCACCTCAATTGCGGAGCATGCGGTTACGATTCGTGCGAGGAACATGCCATTGCGATCATAAACGGACTTGCTGAAACGGAAATGTGTCTGCCTTATTCTATCGAAAAACTGCATAAATACATCCGCGAACTAAACCTTTCGAAAGAGAAACTGGCTAATGTACAGGAAGCACTTCGGCATTCCGAAAAACTGGCCGGCATGGGACAACTTTCAGCAGGTATTGCTCATGAGCTCAACAATCCGTTGGGTGTAATTACCATGTACAGTAATATACTGAAAGAAGAATTACCTTCGGATAGTCCTATGCTTCAGGATATTGACCTGATTGTTGAGCAAGCCGACCGATGCCGGAAAATAGTTGGTGGTTTGCTGAATTTTGCACGCAAAAACCAGGTTAACCTTGTTGAATCTGATGTTATCAAACTCGCGCACCATAGTATTGATTCGGTTATTATTCCAGATGGAATTCAAGTGAGCCTCAATTCAAAGATATCTGATCCAATCGCCCTGCTGGATTTTGACCAAATGACACAGGTTTGTACCAATTTGCTCAAAAATGCAGTGGAAGCGATGCCAGGAAAAGGAATGATCTATTTTGATTTATCCGATACCAGCGATCAGATAACCATGAGCATCTCGGATAATGGAACCGGGATAGAACCGGAAAATATGGATAAACTTTTCACGCCTTTCTTTACTACCAAAGGTATTGGAAAAGGCACAGGACTTGGACTTCCGATTATTTATGGAATCGTTAAGATGCATAAAGGCGATGTAACAGTGAAATCGAATGTTGATCCTGCTGCCGGACCGACAGGCACAACTTTTACTATTGCGATGCCGAGGAAGAGGTTGGTTTAGTTGGAGTTAATGGAAAATAGTTAATGGAAAAGAGTTAATGGAAAAGAGTGAATGGAAAAGAGTGAATGGAAAAGAGTTAATGGAAAAGAGTTAATGGAAAATAGTGAATGGAAAATAGTGAATGGAAAATAGTTAATGTAAAATAGTTATTGATTAGGCCGACTATTTTCTATTTATCCATTTTCTATTAACTCATTCAAATTTTATTCACTCCTTCAAAACAAATGTCATAAAAATGAAAAAGAGAATATTGATTGTTGACGACGATATGGATTATTTGTTCCAGATGCGTGTTAAAGTGGAACAAATGGGATTTGATACTATTACTGCCGAAAGTCAGGCTGAGGCTGAGAAAGTGATACAGGAAATAAAACCTGACCTTTGTATTCTAGACCTGATGATGGAAAGTGACGATAGCGGCTTCATCCTGAGTTATAAAATCAAGAGGAAATATCCCGATGTTCCGGTAATCATTGCAACCGCTGTAACAGCTGAAACAGGGATGACTTTCGATGTTCATGCCGATGAAAATACACAGTGGATCAACGCCGATTTATTTCTTGATAAAGGAATACGTTTCGACCAGTTGCAACGTGAAATAAAAAAACTTCTGAAACTCTAAGCTATGGCAACATTCAAAATTCTAATCATTGATGATGAACCCGGCATCCGCGAGGGAACGAAGCGAATTTTGCAGAATTTCAGGGTTGATTATCCGTTTATGGATGAACAGATCGATTTCCAGGTGCTTGAAGCAGGTACCGGTAAAGAAGGGATTGAAATAATTGACAGGGAATTACCGGAGATTTTGTTACTTGATAATAAATTGCCTGATATTCAAGGCGTTGAAGTGTTAGAGTATGTAAAAACTAAGCAATACGATATTATTGTTGTCATGATTACTTCGTATGCATCTCTCGAACTGGCAGTAAAAGCCACTCGCGACGGAGCATACGATTTTATTCCAAAGCCATTTACACCGCAGGAAATCAGGGCTTCTGTAGAAAATATTACGAAGCAGATTTTCCTGAAAAGGATGACCCAAACCCTCAATAAAACCGGTAAGCAGATCCGTTTCCAGTTTCTGTCCGTTTTATCGCACGAATTGAAAGCTCCTCTCAATGCTATTGATGGCTATCTGAAGATGATAAAGGAGAGGCAGTTTGGAAATAACGTTGATGCTTACGATGAAATGCTCGACCGATCCATGGAACGTGTTAAAGGTATGCGGCAACTGATTCTCGATTTGCTGGATCTTACCAAGATAGAAACGGGAAAACCAACCCAAAAACTTGAACTGGTTCAGATCAGGAAGATCGTTCAGATGGCTGTTGATACAATACGTCCTTATGCAATTCAAAAGGATGTGGATTTGTATATTAATTCACGCGAGAATATCGAAATGAAAGCCGACCCCGGGGAAATTGAGATTATTATGAACAACCTCATTTCCAATGCAGTGAAATATAACAAAGCCGGTGGGCGAGTTGATATTTTTCTCGAAAAGAAAGAGGGTAAACTTAAAATTACTGTTTCTGATACAGGCATTGGCTTAAAATTGGAAGACAAAGAAAAGATTTTTGATGATTTTGTCAGGATTAAAAGCAGCCAGACGCGCGAAGTAACAGGCAGTGGATTAGGATTATCCATTGTTAAGAAAATAGTTGATATGTACCAGGGGACAATTGACGTGCAGAGTGAGCCCGATAAAGGAACGACATTTATCATCACTTTAATGGAGCCTGAAGCATAATTATCGAAATAAGAAAAGGTTTTTATAAATCAACATTAATCGAATAAAAAAAATGGCAGCAAAAAAACTTCCGGATAAAACAGTCGAACGTCTCAGCCAATACAGGAGAACTTTATTAATAGCCAACTCTGCAGGGAAACATCATATTTTTTCTCATGAATTGGCAGCTTTGCTTCATATTACTTCGGTGCAGGTAAGACGGGATATTATGCTAATCGGATACTCAGGTACGCTGCGGCAGGGTTACGATGTGAAGGAACTGATCGAAATTATCGGAAAGATCATCGACAGTAAAGAAGGACAAAAAGTCGCCGTAATCGGCATTGGTAACCTAGGCCGGGCCATTATCGGCTATTTCAGCGGTAAGCGAACCAAACTTTCGGTTGTGGCTGGTTTCGACCTCAATCCCGAAAAAATCGACCGTGTTTATGCAGGTGTTTGGTGCTATCATTTCGACAGGCTGACTGAAATTATTAAGAAAGAGAATATCACAATTGCTGTACTTACAGTACCTGCAGGCGAAGCAGCCTATGTTGCTGACATCCTTGTAATGGCCGGCATAAAAGGGATTCTCAACTTTACACCTAAGCCAATCAATGTGCCTTCCAATGTGTATCTCGAAGAGTATGACATAATTACTTCGCTCGAAAAGCTTGCTTATTTCGTAAAGAAAGTTTAACGGAGGCAATAAACGCGAACTATTAATTTCTTTTCAGGTTTAACAAACGGCACACTCATCCCGCCAACTGGTTTTAATTGCGCTATGCGGATTTTTTACGATTTTGATCACCTTTCGGCAATTCCTAATCCTGTGGTTACAACAGGAAGTTTCGATGGTGTGCATGTAGGTCATAAAGCTATTATAAACCGTATCAACCGGATTGCCCGCGACATTGAAGGTGAAAGTGTGCTCATTACATTTCATCCCCACCCGCGAAAAGTGCTTTTCCCGGAAACCGCCGGAAAGGATTTGTTCCTGATTAATTCACAGCGTGAAAAAATTGAACTTCTTCGTAAAGCCGGATTGCAGAATCTTATTATTGTAACCTTTACGCCCGAATTTGCGCATATTTCTTCCATCGATTTTATTCGGAACATATTGGTAGCCAAATTGCACGCACGTAAAATTGTTATAGGGTTTAATCACCAGTTCGGGTATAACCGTGAAGGAAATTTTGACTTTCTGCGAGAACTTGGTACCTATTACAATTTCGATGTTGAAGAAATTCCTGAACAGGATCTGCACAATGAAACCGTAAGTTCGACACTAATCAGGAAGTCATTACAGGAAGGGCGTATTCAGCGAGCGAATGCATACCTCGATCACCATTACATGATAATAGGTAAACTCACTCAAGGCAGCAATGAACTGAAAGAAAGGAATCTGAATACTTTGTACCTCGATATTGAAGAAGAATGTAAATTAGTTCCACCCGATGGCGTGTATGCTGTAAGGATTGAGGTTGGCAGTAATTCCTATAAAGGAATCCTCAACATTAAGAACAGTCGCTACGGTGTCGACCGGTGCAAAGAGGGAATTGTGATTGAGATTTTTCCGTTTGCGGTTGAAGAACCGCTGAACAGCAGAGATGCTACCGTATACTTTGCCAAATACATTCGCCAGGAGCTTGAATTCAGGGGATTAGACGAATTGAAAAATCAGTTAGAAAAGGATAGATATTTGGTTGAAGAATTGATTTATTGAGCATTTGGAAAGTGGAAAATAGAAGATAGAAAATAGAAAATAGAAAATAGAAAATAGAAAATAGAAAATAGAAAATAGAAAATAGAAAATAGAAAAGTGGGGAACCATAAGCAGCAAACATTAATCATTAACTAAACCCAGAATTAACCGTTAACCATTTATCAATTAGCAATTAACCATTTAACATTAACCTTTAACCTTTAACCCAAGCCCGTGCCATACGAAAACAGTAATATGAAAATTACTTTCCTGGGAACAGGAACTTCTACCGGTGTTCCGGTGGTTGCATGCAACTGCGACGTTTGCACCAGTGATGACCCACGCGACAAACGGTATCGGACATCGGTAATGCTTTCGCGTGGAAACTCAAATATCATTATTGATTGTGGTCCTGATTTCAGGATTCAAATGTTAAAGCACAAAGTAGAAGATATTGATGCTGTATTGTTCACACATGCACACCGCGATCATATTGCAGGCCTCGACGATATCAGGGCCTTTAATTATATCCTGCATAAATCCATTGATATTTATGGCTCGCAGCTTACGCTTGATGCTATAAAAGAGCAGTTTCCGTATATTTTTATTCCGGGCCGCTATTTTGGAGCTCCACAACTGAACCTGCATCCGATAACCGAAGCACCATTCAGTATCGGAGATTTCAGCTTTATTCCTGTGCAGGTGATGCATCAGGAAATGAAAGTTTTTGGTTACCGAATCGGAGACTTCACCTACATAACTGATGCAAATTATATTTCACCTATTGAGCTGGAAAAAGTGCGTGGTTCAAAAGTTATAGTTATCAATGCTTTACGGAATTCGAGGCATGTTTCGCATTTTTCTTTAGGCGAAGCATTGGAAATACTCACTGAATTGAAACCTGAGAAAGCATTCCTGACACATATCAGCCATTTTCTTGGAAAGTTCGATGCTGTTGAGGAAAAGTTACCAAACTGGGTTCACCTGGCATACGATGGCCTTCAGATCGAAATATGATACATGCTTGATTTTGAAGTGGATAATAAGTCCGATTTACCCTTTATTCTGCCCTGGAATTTTGTTGTTAATTATTTCACAAAATTTAGGTATTGATTTGCTTAAATAGGACGAAAAAGTAGTAATTTTGCCGAATAATTGAAAATAGAAAAATACCGGAATGAAATTTCAACCCGAAACATGCAGGATTCCAGATCAGCGGATGAAACCATTTATTGATGCCGACGAATTGTGGGAACACATTAACAACGCAAAACCTACCATTGATGAAGTAAAGGCAGTTATTGCCAAATCACTTGGTAAACAGAGGCTAACACTTGCCGAAACGGCCATACTGATCAGTGCTGATACCCCCGAACTTATTGAAGAGATCAAAGATGGCGCACGCCGTTTGAAAGAGATGGTTTATGGGAACCGAATCGTACTTTTTGCGCCTTTATACATTGGAAATAAATGCACGAATAATTGTTCTTATTGCGGGTTTCGTTCTTCAAACAAGGATGCAATCCGCAATACACTTGAAGACCAGGAACTTATCAGGGAAGTCGAAGCACTCGAGGACAACGGGCAAAAACGCCTTATCCTTGTGTATGGCGAACATCCTGATTACGGTCCGGAATTCATTGCACATTCAGTAAAAGTAGTGTATGGAGTAAAAAAGGGCAATGGCGAAATCCGTAGAGTTAACGTCAATGCAGCACCGCTCGAAATAGAAGGGTTCCGGATTGTAAAGGATTCAGGAATTGGTACATACCAAATTTTCCAGGAAACATACCATCCTGAAATTTATACCCATTATCACCTGGGTGGTAAAAAAAGGAATTACGAATACCGCCTTACCTCGCTCGATCGTGCGCAGGAAGCCGGAATTGACGACGTCGGAATTGGAGCATTGTTCGGATTATACGACTGGCGTTTTGAAGTAATGGCTTTAGTGAGGCACACCAACCACCTAGAAGCGTGCTACAATGTTGGTCCGCATACCATTTCGTTCCCTCGTATTCAGGATGCTTCGGCAATGAACTTTGATGGGAAATACAGGGTTTCGGACGAAGAATTTACACGTCTTGTGGCCATTCTCAGGCTTGCGGTTCCTTATACGGGATTGATTCTTACTGCACGAGAAAATGCAGCTGTCAGGGACGAAGTAATGCGTTTCGGCGTCTCGCAGATTGATGGAGGAACGAAACTTGAACTGGGAAGCTATTCGGAAAATAAAAACGAGGAACAGAATCTCAACCGGGAACAATTCCATATTAACGATTCACGTTCGCTGAATGAAATAATTGATGAATTGCTGGCAAACGACTATCTTCCATCTTTTTGCACTGCATGTTACCGTCTGGGTCGCACCGGGGAGCATTTTATGGAATTCTCGGTTCCCGGGTTCATAAAAAGATTCTGTTCTCCGAATGCAATTCTTACCCTAACTGAGTACCTTGAAGATTATGCGCCCCCTGCAACCAAAGAAAAAGGATATAAAGTGGTGGAGGAAAACCTTCTGGAACTCGAAAAAGCACACGAAAAAGTAAATGTTCCGGAAATAAGAGCGCGGATAGAAAAGATCAGGGCAGGGGAGAGGGACTTGTATTTTTAATGTGAGATTTTTAATGTGAGATTTTTGATGTGGGATTTTTGATGTTTGTTTGTGATAACTGATAGCCCAAAATTTGAATCTTAGAGAATGAACCCCATTGACCCAAAACCCTTTAAAAAATATCAACCCATTGCCCCCTTTCATGGTAATGCAGACAAGGTACACCGCGACTCTACCCTGAAACTATTTTCAATTAACCATTAACCATTCTTCCCCAATGACCGAAACACGAATCCTTGGTTTGCTTATTACCGACCGCATTAAGGAAGCTGGCCGGACGCAGTTGCTGTTGAGCAAATATTCGAAACTTATCCGTTCCCGGCTGGGATTTCACGAACTGAATGATAATGTTTGCAGCCGTTCCGGTATTATTGTGCTACACCTTACAGGTCTTCCAGAAGAATGGAAGGAATTTGAGGCTGAACTTAGCCTGATCGGCGGACTTGAAGTTCAATTTATGTCGTTTACTTATTAATTCCTGCATGCGATGAAAGAAGTCAGAGTATTGGGTGTTATGATTAATGATCCGGCAAAAGGCGCGGATAAAATTCAGAATATACTTACAAAATACGGATGCAGCATACGCACCAGGCTTGGAATCCACGATATTGATGAAGAATATGCCAGTGAAACAGGTCTGATGTTGCTTGAAATTATTGGAGATATGCAGGAATGCCTCAGGCTTGAAAATGAGCTTCTGGCACTCGAAGGTGTTGATGTTCAGAAAATGGTTTTCAGAAAATAGACTGATCCGGTTTTCGCCTTTGCAACCGGCAGAATATAGATTGGTATTTGAAATCAGAAGGACTTATTGATTTGTTACGGAAACGAATTAATTGGTTATCCCGCTTCCTAAAATAGTAATAGAACCTTTGTATATTTCCGTTTTATAAAACCCTACAGTCTTGAGTTTAAAATAATATGCACCATCGGGTACTCCGTTTCCACGCCAGTCGCTCTGGTAGTTAGAGTCATCATAAATTTTACGTCCCCACCGGTCGAATATCACAAGTTCCATCCGCTGGAATTCGGTGGTAATTTTAATTTCCTCACCTGATCCGGTCTTATTCTGATTCAAAATCATAAACGCTTCATTAAACGAATCCCCATTGGGAGTAATCACACCAGGAATCTTGAGGTCAGCATCTTTAATTTTAATCTGGACTACAATAGTCGAATCACATCCGTTTTCATTTTTTACGATAAGTGTAAGGTCGTAATAACCATCTGTATTGGTGTTTGCCCTGCTATACAGATGTGTAGGGTTGAAAGAGACAGCTGAATCGCCGTCACCAAAGAACCAAATAGGTGGTTCAACCACGTGAGTTGGATAGTTTTCTTCGAAACGGAATGAGAGGACAGGATTTTGCAGATATATGGTTGTATCCTCGTTGCCTTCGATAATGAGTTTTACATTTGCTCCGGGCAACCCGTTTATGGTATAAATACTATCGAGTTTACATCCCCATGTGTCTATAATTGATATGTGTCTTTTCCCTGAACACAATCCTGTTTGAATGGAATCGAACCTGCCTGGTTTGCCATCCCATAAGTAACTGTAAGGAGGTATTCCGCCTGAAGCGCTTGCCATATAATTTGCTTCGCAAATTTTTGTACAGGTTGCATCTATTTCGGTAAGGACAACCTCTATTTTGGGTGCTACAACAGCGCTCCCATTAACATAGAAGGCGATAGCATTGCCACCGGAAGTATGATAAAAACTGCCTGAAATATTCCATTGCAGAGGTGTAGAACCCGTAAGTCCATTAAATTTAATCCACACCATCGTATCATTAGCAAGTGATGCCCCATTGCCCCTTGCCCATTTGATAATAATTGAATCATTTTCATCAGTAACGCTAAAGGAGCCTCCTGCAAAAGCTGCGTTAACTCCATAATGCTCAACAAATTCAACCACATTGCCGTCGAATTCAAGTACGAGCTTTAATGTATCAACAGCATTCATGTTTTGAACTACAATTGGCATTGCTGTCGAGGTATTGTAACACATCTGAAAATCACCGATTTCTGTAATAACCTGGGAATAAATCTGCCTGGGCGCTATTGTAAGGAACAATAAAACTATTGAAATATAGGTCAGAAACTTGCGCATACTTTCATTTGAATTCAAAGATTGTGCTCTTTTAAAAGAGCTTAACAGGGCACTAAATTAGACATTTTATCTCATTTCTTCTAACATAACGTGCCAGAGCTGGTTTTCGTGTTTTGCAGGCAGAATTAATATCGCCCCGACTGCACCATCATAATTGTGCAGTCCTCAATTGTTGCAATTCCAGCTGAAGTGAGCAGATCGCGGAATTCATCATTTTCAGTACCCGGGTTAAAAATCACTCTTTGAGGATTCAGTTGTAGGATGTAATCGTACCACGATTTCTGGTTCTCAGGCCCAAGATAAAGTGTAACCGTTTGTATGTCATTAAATTGTGGTTGCCCTGACAAAACAGGAACAGTATCAATAGTGCCTTCGCGCAGCCCGATAGCCTTTACAGGAAAATGGCCTGCAACAAGTGTTTTTACACAAGTGTGTGAATAACGTGATTCTTTAAGGCTTGCACCTATAACTAAAGTGGTTTTGTTCATTGAGAATGTGATTTGTCGAAAGAAATGCCAATTATACTTCCCTTAAAAGCATTTCAAGATTTTCGAAACGGCGGCGATAATCATCACCGGCCCTGCTTATAATTTCGTGAGCTTCCTCTGCGCCGAAAGTATGAGTAATTTCTACTCGTTTTTCCTGCCCGGGCAAGTCTTTGTAAGTTAGGAAATAATGTTTCAGCCGGTCGATAACAAGTTCCGGGCAATCTGATACATCTTTATAATCGCCATAAACTGCATCGTTGCTCAAGACGCAAATTATTTTATCGTCCGATTCATTACCATCTATCATCCTGAATCCACCAATGGGAATCGCTTTTACAAGTATGTCGCCATGAGAAATGACTTTTTCAGTCAAAACACAAACGTCAATCGGGTCAGCATCGCCTTTAATATCGGTTCGTCCTGATTTTTCCATACAGAATTCGGCAACTGATTTTCCGCTGTAAGTTTGGGGAAGGAAACCATACATGGCAGGCACTACATTTGAGTATTTCTGAGGACGGTCGAGTTTCAGATAGCCACTCACTTTATCAACTTCATATTTTACTGTATCGGTCGAAACCATTTCGATAAAGCAGGTGAGGAGGTAAGGAGCTTCGTCGCCAAGTTCAACCCCATGCCAGGGATGCGATTTATACCTTAATCCCATCAGTTTCCCGATAGGGTCCATTATTTTATTCGACATTGTTTTTGATTTTTATTCAGTAATTTTTTTTTACAAAAGTAGATAAATCCTTTTGTTTTATATCATTAAATTAGAGGGTTCAGAAAGTCCTGCTGCAGCTGCTTTCCACAGAAAGAATTGTATGGTGCCCGTGTAAGATTATGGTCAGAAATGATTAATCAGTAAACCATGGTTGTTACAATTAAGGCATTTACAAGGATATAAAAACCAATTATTGCCCCCGAACCAATGGCATAATTTGTCCAGACTTTTTTCTTTTTGATCTTGTGTGCCTGGTTCTTATAACCGGAATTATATGCGGGGTTTTTCATCTGAGTGGAATCCCTGTATCCCAGGCTATGCTCATCAGGCGATGCAGCCGAACAGGCAATAGCAGGAATTATATTAAAAGGGAAAATTAAACCTGACACAAGGACGCCCGTAGATGCCCCCTTGTACCCTGTGTAATATTTTGCGGCATCCGAAACACCGGCATAATACATACTGTCATAAACTGTACCGGGATTCTCAGTAATCTTCCTTTCATCCGCAAGGTTAATTATAGTGCCATTCTGATATTTCAGCCTTACCACATCATCGCGCTCCATTATGATAGTATCACTAACTCCTGTCGGAATAAAAACAATATCTTTCGGATTGAGCCTGATAATTTTACCTTTTAAGTCATCTCCCGATTTTAAGGAAATAATATCCTGTGCCACTGCACTGTATAAACTTATAAATGCAAAAAACAGCAATGTAAATAGTGTTTTCATAAGGGTTTACTGAAAAGTTAAATGTAGTATTAAAACTCTGATAATCTGTAAATTATTGTTAATGGTTCAAAATTTTCGACATCTGAACTTAATAGGTTAATTTTCTGCTTTATGTAACCATGCTTTAGTCATTGAAGTATTTTTAAAAATGAACTGCCTGACCCAGAAGGCTGGATTATTTTACTTCAATTTCATCAATAAAAAGCCAGGCTTTCCCGTTTTTCCCTTTGTGCCAGTCAGGACATATGCCTGTGTTTTTAGCTTTAACTTTTACAAAGCGTGAGGGTTTACCGGTCTTAACAGAAAAGGTTGCAAGTTTGTCCGGTTCATAAGCCAGTGGTAGAGTCCCGAATGCAATACCAGCCGGCGCAAAAGTTTTGCTGTCGTCAGAAATGTATACTTCGACCGAAAGTGGCAGAAATATCCATGAATTCAGTGATTGTAAAAAAGTTGCTGACACTTCATTGATGGGTTTGATAGCACCAAGATCAATAACTGCTTCAAAATCAATGCCTTCGAATCCTAACCATTTTCCATCTGTAAATTTTAGCGAGCCATGTGATCCATCAACCAATGTCCTCGGCCCTGAGGCGGAATACCTGGCTGATGCTTCCGTAAGCAGGTTAATTTCATATTTTGCTTTACGCAGGCTGAAAGTAACAACATTGCTGCTTACTTTTCCTTTTACAAAACTTACTGCTTTTACTTCGCAACTCCTGGTAATGGGAATTGGTGAGGAATAAATAGTTGATGATATCCCAGGTTCGGTTCCATCAAGAGTATAGTATATTTTTGCCCCTGCTTCGGGCGTATTAATGATGAGGGTTGTTTCCTTAGTGAAAATCCGGGATGCATTTTTTTGTTCATCATTTCTACCTATAACCGGAGGGAGACTAACTGGCTGGGCATCTCCTTTCATACGGAATACATAAACGTATTTACAAGGCCGATGGGATTCATTGTTGTATTTTCCGGGAAGTATAATTTCTATGCCATTCTCCGTTGAAGACCAGGATAGTGCTTCTGTTATTCCTAAGAGTTTCACTTTTGATCCTTTAGCTGGTTTAATCTTTTTTAGCACAAGTTTTTCACCCGGCCAGCCTCTTACAAATACATTCACATTGCCTTGTTTATCAGTGGTGTAACGGATATTCACGTTGTCTTCGAAATGAGTCCATGCTTTTGATTTGTAAATTGCTGATGAGTTTACTTTCATCCAATCGCCGATCTCTCCCATGCGTTCCACACTTTCGGCGGGAATAAGTCCTTCTGCTGTCGGGCCTACATTCAGCAGGTAGTTTCCTCCCTTTGCAGCACAATCGACCAGGTTCCATATAAGTGATTCGGCCGATTTGAAGTTTTTATCATATTTATTGTAACCCCAGTGATCGTTCATAGTCATGCAACTTTCCCAATCCTGGCTTGAGCCTGTTGACAGAATTTCCTGCTCGGGAGTACCAAAATCACCGGCAGCATTTTCGTAGCTGTTCATTCCTTGCATCCCTGAGCGTCCTTTACCTACACGGTTGTTAATGATAATATCCGGTTGCAGGCTACGAACGTAATTATAAAGGTCCTTGCCCTGGTCTTCGGTCCATTCGTCAATCCACTCACCATCGAACCACAATGCTCCGATTGGTCCGTAGTTAGTCAGAAGTTCTTTCAATTGTGTTTTAAGGTAATTGTCGCGGTATAACGAAAATTTTTCGCCTTTGGCATCAGGGTGGTGCCAGTCCATAATGGAATGGTAAAAGCAGAGCTTAACTCCGTGTTTTTTACATGCATCTGCCAGTTCTTTCAATGGGTCGCGTTTGAACGGTGTTCTGTCAGTTATATCGTAATCACTTATTTTTGAATCGAATAAGCTGAAGCCATCGTGATGTTTTGAAGTAATAACAATGTATTTCACACCGGCATCCGCAGCCATATGAACCCATTCATCAGCATCAAACTTAAGCGGATTGAACTGCTTAGCAAATTTCTCATATTCAGGGACAGGAATTTGTGCTTCATCCATAATCCATTCGCCATAGCCTTTATCTCCTTTATATTCGCCTGCCGGAACCGCATACAAACCCCAATGTATAAACATTCCGAATCGTGCATCGCGCCACCATTCCATGCGTTTGTCTTTATCAGCTTTTGATTCAACCAGGTAGTTTTTCTGGGCGGATGAAACCAGTGAAAGGCTTACTAATGTGGTGATAAACAAAATATTTCTGAACATATCTAAGCATTTTTAAGAGAGCAATGATAATGAAAAATTGGAAAATACCGGATTCGAGATTTCAGTTTCCGGATGATCAATATTAATAATTCCGGTATTGAAGAAAAGTAAAGTTTTAAGGAAAATAATTTATTCAACTTTAAATTCAACAATTACAAATTGTTATAAATTAGTAGCTCGTTTTTCACGAATCAGCTTTTTACAATTCAGGAAGATATATTTTGAGAAAAAGATACTGAAAGTGATAGAAATAAAAAAGGCGACCCGCTATTAACAGACCACCTTAAATGTTTTCACAACGGAATGTTTGGATAATGAAAAAATGGATTGTTTGACAAAATAAAAAACCCCACGGAGTACGCGAGGTTAAAATTCTTCGGCTTATAGCCTTATTGTGAAGAGTCTTTAAAATTGTATCACAGCAAATGTAATTATAAAATTCAAAAAACAATACAACTATGGAAAATATTCTTGGTTTAGACCTGGGCACAAATTCGATTGGATTTTCACTTCGTAATCCAAACATTAATTCCGACATCATTCAGCAATTTGAAAAGTATGGTTCAGTTATATTTAAGAAAGGAGTTGGTGAAGGGAAAACAGGTGAATTTTCATTTGCTGCTCAACGTACTCAAAAAAGATCAATTCGAAGATTGAATCAATAACGCAAATATAGGCTTTGGGAAACATTAGATGTAATGATGAAACATGGATTTTGTCCTATTAAAGAAGATGAACTAAATCAATGGAGAAGATACGATAAAGCGAATGGCTTAAATCGAAAATATCCCGCTGATGCTGTAAAATTTGAGCAATGGGTAAAACTGGATTTTGATGGTGATGGCAAACCTGACTATACAAGCCCATTCCAACTACGAAAAGAGCTTGCTACTTTGCAGTTAGACGTAGATGTCGAAATAAACAAATACAAAATTGGGAGGGCTTTGTATCATATTGCACAAAGGCGCGGGTTTAAAAGCAGCAAAGGTGAAACAATAAAAGAGCAGGAAAAAGAAGCTGAAGAAAAAGGGATTAACAACGATATTGAAATAACCATTGATTTAAAAAAGTCGGAGAAAAAGCTAGCTGGAAAAATAGAAGATTATATTGAAAAACAAAAGGGAAAAGGCACTGAGATAAAAACAGTTGGATGGGCTTTGGCAGAATTGGAAAATGCCGGCGAACGAATTAGGGAAAACTGGACACCTATTCGTCTGCAGTACGAAAATGAAATTAAGTACATTTTTGAGTTTCAAAATCAGTTGAAATCTGAAAGTGAATTTTATTCGAAAATACACAAAGCTATATTCTACAAGAGACCTTTGCGTTCTCAAAAGGGATTAGTTGGTAAATGTACACTTGAACCAACCAAAGAACGTTGTCCGATGAGCCACCCCGAATTTGAATCATTCAGGGCATGGACGTTCATTAATAATATCCAGTTTCGCGAAAAAGATATTGAGAATGGAGGTTGGATTAACCTGAAACAAGAAGAAAAGGAGGCAATTTTTGAACATTGCTTTTTGAGGACAAAAGCAAGTTTTAAGTTTGAAGAAATTAATGAATTTTTGACAAAACGTTTGAATCATCATTATTCATATAATTATAAAGACAAAACTAACGTTGCCGGATGCCTTGTTTCAGCCAGACTTAAAAATCTTTTTGGTGAGGATTGGAAAACTTACAAATTTGATTCGACCCAATCAAGAACAGACATAAAAGGTAAAAGTCACATCATTACATATTCAATTGATGATATTTGGCATGTATTGTTTTCTTTCGAAGACGAAGAAAATGTACGTGATTTTGCTGAGAATAAAATATGCTTAGGCGATAAAAGTAAAGCTTTTTTAAACCTTTGGTTAGCTATTCCTCAAGGATACAGTATGTTAAGCATGAAGGCTATTAAAAATATAAACCGTTTTCTGAAAAAGGGTCTTATCTATACGGATGCAACTTTGTTGGCAAAATTACCAGAAATTCTGGGCGATGACCTATGGGCAAAAAGCGAATTATTCTTTTTGGATCACATCCGTGAGTTGACAGCAAAAAGCAGAAAACAAAGGAAAATCCTTAACATTACAAATAACTTGATTTCACAATACAAGGCTAAATCTATTGAACATGACGAACAATTTGCCTATAAAAACACTAACTATTATTTGGATGAGTCTGATTTGCTAGATATCGAAAACCATTGTATTGATAGTTATGGCGACAAAACATGGGTTGATAAAATGCCTGAAGAAGAAAGGCTTCAAATCAAATCGGAAGTTTCTAAATACTATCAGGCATTCTTTTCGAGTTCAAAGAGAGATTATTTTAAAATACCTAAGTTAGGAGACACCATAAAAGAATTCCTGACTGGTAATTTTGAATTTTTACAGTGCAAAAATAAAGCAAGGAAAAAGGATGAACCATGTTCTTGTTCAGTATGTAAGAAAGTCAACTTACTTTACCATCCATCTCAAATTGCAATTTATGCCCCGGCAAAAGTACAGAGCATTGAATATAATAATCTCACACTTTCTTTGCGCTTGCTTCAAAGCCCTAAAACTGGTGCCTTTAAAAATCCTATGGCTATGCGCACCCTTCACGAACTTCGTAAGTTGATCAATTATTTAGGGTCTGCTGAAAAACTCAAATACTTCAAATAGTGGGAACCAGTTGAGAATCCGAAATTTGATGCTGAAAAAACTGAGTGTTCACAAAATGATGTACACGATGAATAACCGCATACAAAATTCTTTGTGCTGAAAAAC
>JBGSUB010000071.1:0-125208 GCA_041753535.1 Lentimicrobiaceae bacterium | reverse complement strand
ATTTGTGTTGGAGCCTGTTACTCTAGTAGAAAGCATTGTGTGTATAATAGCAGAAATATCCCTGATTTACATTTGCAATCGAATTATTGAACCTGTAAAAAAATAAAAGAGGCTGTCCCGGTTTTGAGACAGCCTCTTTTTATGCTCTTATTGTTCGGAAACCAGGGATTGATCGGGCTTAAATGATTGAATAATCAGAAAAGTTTCTTGCCCTTTCCTCCGAATAAACCACCTAATAGGCCACGAACCAATGCCCGCCCTAATTGTCCGCCAACCTGCTGTGTTACAGTTCGTCCTACTACTTTGGTGAGGTCGCCGAACAATCCGGTATCGCTTGTTTTTGCTCTTGCTTTTTCTTCGCGGGCTTCAATTTTGGCGCGTTCAATATCTTCTTTCTCGCGTAATTTGCGATCCAGTTCATCCTGGTCTTGTTTTACCTGGCTGCTGATGCGTGCCTGTAAAATTTCGAATGCTGACTCACGATCAACATCTTTCTCGTAAACACCTGCAATAACTGAACGACGAATAAGCGAGGTACGATCCTCCGGAGTAATAGGCCCTATCTGTGCCTGTGGAGGAAGAATCTTTGCTTTCTCGACCATCGAAGGAATTCCTTTTTCATCAAGGAACGAAACCAGTGCTTCGCCCACTCCCAGTTGTGTAATAACTTCTTCAACGTTCAGTTCCGGATTTGGCCTGAAGGTTTCGGCTGCGCTTTTTACTGCTTTCTGGTCACGGGGTGTAAATGCCCTGAGCGCGTGCTGTATCTTGTTTCCGAGTTGTCCTAAAATTGTATCCGGCACATCAATAGGGTTTTGGGTGCAGAAATAAATTCCGACTCCCTTCGAGCGGATCAGGCGGACAACCTGCTCAACTTTTTCCGTCAGTACTTTGGGCGCATCATTAAAAAGAAGGTGTGCTTCGTCAAAAAAGAAAACCAGTTTTGGCTTATCCAGATCACCGACCTCGGGTAATCTTTCAAAAAGTTCGGAAAGCAAATAAAGCAGTAGTGTTGAATATGTCCGCGGGGCCATCATCAGTTTATCAGCAGCCAGTATATTTATCATACCCAATCCGTTAGAATCGGTTTGCATAAAGTCAAAAATATCGATCGCCGGTTCCCTGAAAAAACTGTCGGCTCCCTGTTCTTCAAGTCCAATGAGTTCACGCTGAATTGCACCTATGCTTGCCGCAGAAATATTTCCGTAAGTTGTAGTAAATTGTTCGCGGTTGTTACCCACATATTCACACATTTTTTGCAGATCTTTCAAATCGAGCAACAATAAACTGTTGTCATCTGCAATCCGGAAAACCAGGGTAAGCACACTACTCTGTATATCATTAAGGTTCATCAGCCGGCTAAGCAATAAAGGACCCATTTCCGAGATAGTAGTTCTCAGCGGATGACCTTGTTCCCCGTAAAGATCCCAGAAGGTAACAGGAAAATTCCGGTGAGAATAACCTTCAATCTGCAATTGGGCAATGCGATCAGTTATCCGCTGGTTATCGACACCTGTTTTGCTGATTCCTGAAAAGTCACCTTTTATATCCGACACGAAAACCGGCACCCCGATTGAACTGAAAGCTTCAGCCATTACTTGTAGTGATACTGTTTTTCCGGTTCCTGTTGCTCCTGCAATTAAACCATGACGATTGGCCATTCGTGGATTCAGGAATATTTCTATTCCTGACTTTGCGATAAGTAGTTTACCTTCTGAAGTAATCATTTATTTATAATTTTCAATGTAGAATTGTTACTTACAAATATAGAGAAACTTTTAAACCTTGCAATTGTAAATGAAAAGTCATGCTACCTTTAATCGGAAGCATGACTTAAATTTTAAAATTAATTCTAATATCCCAGGAGTTCTTTCGCAGCTTTATAAATGCGTTCCTGATCGGGAAGGATTGCCTTTTCGAGAATACGGTTAAATCCTACAGGTGTGAATGTAGAACCGACACGCCTGACAGGAGCGTCGAGAAATTGGAATGCCTCGTCAGAAATCATAGCGGCAATTTCCCCTCCAAATCCTCCAAAAACCTTGTCCTCATGAACAACCAGCACTCGTCCTGTTTTCTTCACACTTGCCAGAATAGCTTCTTTGTCAAGAGGAATCAGTGAACGAAGATCAATTACTTCGATACTTTTGCCAGTTTCTTCAGCTAACTGTCTGGCAACGGCAATACTCATATGAGTGGTATTCCCATAGGTAATAATGCTCATGTCTTTGCCTTCGTGCCTGGTGCGTGCTTTGCCGAATGGAACCTCAAAATCCTCAGGAACAATAGTCTCTGCTACGGGATCATTGTACAATGCTTTAGGTTCGAGGAAAAGGGTAGGGCCGCGCGAACGCATGGAAGTGCGAAGCAAACCGGCGGCATCATCAGCAAATGAAGGGCAGACAATACGCACACCAGGGATGGCCGCCAGTGAACCTTCAATGTTCTGCGAGTGATATAAACCACCACCAATATACCCTCCGGATGCAAGCCTGATTGTTACATTTGGTGAAAATGCGCCATTACTTCTCCAATAGTCGTGGGATAATTCGATATATTGCTCCATAGCTGGCCAGAAATAATCGGCAAATTCTGCGCCCTCAACAACAATCCTGATTTTATCATCATAACGGCTCATCCCGTTTGCGGTTCCTAGAATAAAATCTTCTGCAATGGGTCCGTTGAAAACGCGTTCGATACCGAATTCCTGCTGCATTCCTTTGGTAACATTAAAAATGCCACCTTTTTCTTTGTTGGCAACATCCTGTCCCCAGAGAAATGTATCCGGATTTGCACGGAATTCTTCTTTAAGTGTTTCGTTAAGAGCCTGAATAAATTTCAGGGAACGCCCTTCTTTCTGATTGTGCAAGCCGTCAGTAAATTTAACAGGGATGTAAGGTTCAGGCGAAACAAAGTCGAAAATCGAGGATGGGGCAGGATCAGGTGCAGTAAGAGCTTTACGGTGTGCTGCCATCATTTCTTTCTGAGCCTGATCGTCAATTACGGCTAATTCTTCTTCGGTAAATCGTCCGGAATGTATTAATATTATCCGAAACCTGTCGAGAGGATCGCCGGCTTTGGCGCAGTGTCTTTCGTTATCGTCGCGATACAATTCGTGTTTGTCGGAGTTCGAGTGCGAATGAATGCGCACACAACTTGCATGAACGATAACAGGTTCCTGTTTTTCTATTGCATGACGTTTAGCCATTTCCATTGCATTCATCGAAGCAAAAATGTTTTTTCCATCGCAATGAATGATTCTCAGGTTTTTAAATCCCTTGAAATTATCAGCAGCAAAAGCATTGGCGGTCTGATCGCGCTGTGGTACCGAAATGCCGTAGCGGTTATCCTGAAATACAAAAATTACAGGTAATTTCTCGTTGCTTGCGCCGTTGATTGCTTCGTACACATACCCTTCGGATGTGGATGATTCGCCCTGCGAACTGATAGCCACGCCTTTGCCACCATATCTTTTTATGGATCGCGCTACGCCCACTGCATGCAAAGTGTGATTTCCAGTTGCAGATGATACATTATGAATATTCCATTCGGGTTTTGCAAAATGGTTCGACATGTGGCGTCCCCCACTTGCCAGGTCAGTTGCCTTCGAAATGCCATTCAGGATAATCTCTTCGGCTGTAAGTCCAGCCGAAATAGCAGTAAGCATATCGCGGTAGTAAGGAAACAGATGATCCGTTTCGTGATTGAATATCTGCCCTATGGCCAGTTGTATTCCATCGTGTCCGGCATAGGGAGCGTGGTACGACCATCCCAATGCTTGTTTCAGGTAATTTGGTGCCCGCTCATCAAGTTTGCGGCCAAGCACCATCAGGTAATACCATTTTTGTAAGGTTTCTTTGTCAATTGTATCAACTTTGTACTCTTTATGCTTTTCCATTCCGGTAACTTAAAAATTTTCTGAAGTTCAGGTAAAATAACGGCTTAAAACCGATATTGTTCGCAGTTTTTTATAATTTCATTAAACAAAAGTAAACAATATTATCAATTTACCCCCTGATGATGGTGTACATTCCATCGTCGCGAAGCCTGATTATAGTGGAGGGTTTTGCCCTGGTGAAGTAATCCTGTTTGTATAACACGGTATAATCCACTGAATCTCTTATTTCCTTGGCAATCTGGCTGAAAACTGCCGGCGGATCGAATCCTGAAATGTTGGCTGAAGTAGAAACGATTGGTTTACCGAAACGGCGGATAAGTTCATTGCAAAAATCATCTTTTACTATTCGTATACCAACTGTCCCATCGGCCGCAACTACATTTTGAGCCAGCCTTCGGGCATTTGAATAAATAATTGTTAAAGGATTGGTTATACTGTTGAGCAGATCGCTGGTAATATCGGGTACCTTTTCGACATAAGTTGACAGCTTTTCAAAACTATCGAGTAAAATGATAAGGCTTTTAGCTTCGGTACGACTTTTTATCTGATATATTTTCTCCACAGCCTTGGTGTTGGTAGCGTCACAGCCAATACCCCAGATAGTGTCTGTAGGGTATAAAATTGTCCCACCTTGTTCGAGGACACGGATGGCATTTTCGATATCGGTTTCCATCAGGTTATTCATATATTGATCCGCTTTAGCAATTGAGTATTGTTGATCGATAGGGCACACAAGAAATGTTTTTCAGGACAGATTTTATGTCCGTGAAGTCCGCAAGGCCGGCATGAAAGTTCTGATTGAGACTCGACTATAACCGAATTATCCGAAAGAGGTCCAAATCCAAACGCCGGGACGGTAGAACAGAAAATTGCTGTTACAGGAGCATTTGTTGCTGATGCAAGATGCATTGGAGCTGAATCGTTCACGAAATTCATCACGGCTCCTTTCATAAGAGCTGCTGATTGTAAAAAACTCAGTTTTCCTGCAAGGCTGACTATGTTTGTTTTATTTACCTGGGAAATAATGTTATCACACAAGACCTTATCATTTGGTGCGCCTAATAAATAAATTTGAGTATTTTCATCCACTTCATTTATAAATCCAATCCACTTTTCAATAGGGTATTGTTTTGTGAACCAAAGAGATGCCGGTGAAACCGTGATAAACTTGTTCTGATTCCAGGGCTTAATCATTTCTTCATCAAAGATACTGGGGTAAAGCTTTGGTTTTGATGGATCACATTCTGTAAAATGACTGATAAGCCTATGATTACGGATAATTTCATGTTCATTACGGCCCTTATGAGATATCAGGTGGATGGATTTATGGGTAAATCCAAAAGAAAGTGGATTCTTAGTGAAACCTGAACGATATCTTGCACCTGATAAAACAGTTATTAATCCTGATGAAAAATGGCGCTGTATATTTATTACCAGATCATATTGATTCGAATGTACTTTTTGAATAATTTTCAGCAGATTACTATACTTTTTATGTGTTTTATCCCATATAAGTATTTCATTGATAAATGGATGAGCTTTAAATAGTCCTTCAAATCCTTTTTTAAGGAGAAAGTCAATTTTACATTCAGGGAATTGGGTATGCATAGTTTCAACCAGGGATGTCGACAGGACAACATCCCCCAGTGAAGCAGTTTGTATTATTAAAATTCGATTCAATCCAATGGTTTTAAGAAAATTATTTTAATCATGTCGAATAAATAGGTATTATGAAAATGTTTTACAAGCCATACTAAGCCTGTATTCCATATTCCCTCAAAGCTTCATTCAACGAGGTCTTGAGATCGGTAGATGGTTTCCGCTGGCCGATTATGAGCGCACAGCTTACCTGGTATTCACCTGCCGGATATTGCCTGGTATACGAACCCGGGATAACTACCGATCGGGGAGGGACAAAGCCTTTATATTCAACAGGTTCGCTGCCGGTAACATCAATTATCCGGGTACTTTGTGTAATTACAACATTGGCTCCGAGTACAGCTTCGGTACCAATCCGGGCACCTTCCACAACGATACATCGCGATCCGATGAAACAGTTGTCCTCGATAATTACCGGTGCTGCCTGTACGGGTTCGAGCACACCACCGATGCCAACGCCGCCGCTGAGATGCACATTTGATCCGATTTGTGCACAACTTCCAACGGTTGCCCAGGTATCAACCATGGTTCCGGCACCAACCCACGCACCTATATTAACATAAGAAGGCATCATAATTACTCCCGGCGATAAATAAGCACCATAACGGGCAACAGCATGCGGAACAATGCGGACTCCAAGTTCTTTGTAATTATGCTTCAATGGAATTTTATCATGAAATTCGAGCGGACCGGCTTCCATCACTTCCATTTGCCGTAAAGGGAAGTACATAATCACTGCTTTTTTAATCCATTCGTTTACTTTCCATTCGTTTTCAATCGGTTCAGCGACCCGTAATCTTCCTTTATCAAGAAGTTCAATAACTTGAAATACAGCGTTTTGGGTTTCATTAATTTTCAATTGAGAACGATCGTCCCAGGCCTTTTCGATAATACTTTTTATATGATCCATGCACGTTATTTTACCTTATCAAAATTAGAGAAATTATGGAGATCATTGCCGGAAGCCGCTATATTTGTAAAGATGAATGCATAAATCCTTTACTGACGGTCATTTGGGAGATTATTTCTTCGTAATTTTGCCGCAAAAACCTGATGTGGGAAGAATAGTTGCTATAGATTACGGACAGAAGCGTGTAGGACTAGCGGTTACCGACGAACTCAGGATGATCGCTACTGCGCTGGCTTCGGTGCATTCGAAAGATGTAATAGCTTATCTAAAAGAATATATTTCGAAGGAAAATGTTGATTGTTTTGTCGTAGGATATCCGCTTACGATGCAAAACACCCTTTCGGAGTCGGCCAGGTATACCGAACCGTTTGCGAAACATCTGCAAAGAACATTCCCTTTAATCCCCGTGGAGCGTGTAGACGAACGATTTACTTCGAAAATTGCTACTGCCGCCATACTCGAATCGGGTGCAAAAAAAAAGGACCGGCAAAATAAAGCCCTGGTAGATAAAGTAAGCGCAGTAATAATCCTACAGTCGTACCTCGAAATGATTGACATGCGGCGATGAACCAATTCACCTTTATTGTGTTTGTACTAAATCCATAAATTAATCAGATTGAAATTGCATCTTTTAACCAACCCCGAACCTCCTAAACAGTGAAACATTGAAATCCTTAAACACTTCAAACCCTTCAAACTCTTCAAACTCTTCAAACTCCACAAACCCTTCAAACAGACCAATCCATTAACGATTAAATAAAAATATGATTCTCCCCGTAGTTGCTTTCGGACACCCTAATTTGCGCAAGGTATCCGTTGATATAACCCCTGAATACCCTGGTCTGCAACAATTAATAACAGATATGTGGGAAACCATGTATTTTTCGGTAGGCGTAGGTTTGGCAGCGCCTCAGATCAATAAGCAGATACGCCTTTTTGTGATTGACGCGACTCCTTATGAAAAGGATCGTCCCGAAACCAAAGATTTTAAAAAGGCATTTATTAATCCTAAAATTGTAGAAGAAAGGGGCGAGGAGTGGGCATTCAGTGAAGGTTGCCTGAGTATTCCTGATATTCATGAAGATGTGATGCGTAAAAGTGAAGTGAGGCTGACTTATTATGATGAACAATTCGTTTTTCATGATGAATGGTTTTCGGATATACTTGGCAGGATTATTCAGCATGAATACGATCACCTTGAAGGAGTGCTGTTTGTAGATAAAATTCATCCCTTGCGAAAAATCATGGTTAAACGCAAACTCCTTGATATTTCGAAAGGCATTACAGATGCCAGGTACAAAATGATTTTCCCGCCTAAGAAGCGATGATTTTTTTATCAACTTTAGTATTTAACATATTTTTTAGCCGCTTTAATATATTGATAATTAATAAAATATAATATTTTTTGCTTTTAGAAATTGTAAGCCTTGTTTTATTAGAACAACTGGCCTAAAAAGATGCAGGTCTTTTTCTTTACGGGGTTTTCAAAGGGTTTTAAGCAGTTGTAATCATATTTTAAAACAGATATCTCTGCAAAAGCGCAGATCAAATCAGAACAATGCTTAAAAATCTACTTTCCGAATTGAAACTGTGCTGTATTTACTTCAGCAATTTATTACTTTTGCGAACCGAAAAACCTGACCTTTGGAAAACAAGCTAAAGAGGTTATAAAACTCTTTTTTGCGATTTCTGAAAATATACAGTTATTAGTTCCTGTCTTGAATCCGTTTTCTGAACCCAATTTCTTTTTGATAAAAATGTTAATAACCCACAATATACCAATGAAAAACGCATTTGCACTTCTAATTGTTATTATTACCCTGAGTTTCTTTTCCTGCTCGCCTTCACGCGATAAAATGCTGGGTAAAATCGCCCAAATGGAAACTGATCTTAAAACCACACAAAAGGTTGATTCCACCGCAGTAATTGAATTACTTGGCGCTTATCAGAATTTTGCTTCAAGGTATGCTGACGACAGCCTTGCACCCGAATATCTTTACAAGGCAGCCGGCCTGGCAGTTGGTTTTAACCGTGGAGTTCAGGCTGTTGAAATATACGAATCTATAATTATAACATATCCGAACTTTAAAAAAATACCCGAATGTTTCTTTATGGAAGCGTTTACATACGAAAATACGATTGGAAACTTCGGTAAAGCAAGTGAATATTATAATAAATTCCTTGCAAAATATCCTGCTCATGATTTGGCCGATGATGCTGTTTCAGCTCTGAAATATCTGGGAAAATCACCCGAAGAAATGGTGCGTGAATTCGAGCTAATGAATGCTGATTCCTTAGGAAACACCGCAAAATAAGTCTGGAATATAATTTGAATGGGATATTCTTTCACATTTAAAATGAATATCAGGTTCGGGTTTCAAAATCCAGATCCTACACCTGGATGATAACCTTTTTGCTCTTAGAATTACAAGACTATTTGTTTTCGCTTTTGGGAGTATTTTCCGAAAAATCTTCCGTAAGCATCGCTTTTAGCCCTGAAGCTTTGATATCGAGTGTCAGTTCCCCCTCCCGGCAGTAGGAGATGCGCCCGGTTTGCTCTGATACAATAATTGCAACTGAATCAGTTTTCTCAGTGATGCCTATTGCGGCACGGTGTCTTAAACCGAACTCAGCCGGTAAGTTCATATTTGCCGAAACAGGGAGTATGCATCGGGCCGTAGTGATTTTGTTACCACTGATAATAACAGCCCCGTCGTGCATAGGATTATTTTTATAAAAAATACTTTCGATCAACTGATCGGATATAATTGCATCCACAGCAAGGCCGGTTTCTTTAAACTCCGAAAGATCATTTTTTCGTGCAATAACTATTAGTGCACCCGTAAGTGAATGCGACATGCGATGACAGGCTTGTACAACCGGATCAATATCAGCCAGGTTGCTGTCTTCGAAATGTATTTTCGAGAACAACGACCTGAATTTGTTTCTTGTCAGGAATCCCGGCGAGCCTACCGCCAGCAGGAATTTTCGTATTTCAGGTTGGAAAACAACAATAAACGCGATAAATCCTACCGATGTAAATGCTCCCAGCAAATCACTCAGCAGATCCATCTGCAACGATTTTACAAGCCGCCATATTACGAAAATGGCTAGGATACCCAGGAAAATATTAACGGCGGCTGTACCCTTAAGTAGCTGATAGAGAAAGAATAGCAGCAATGCTACCAAAAACACATCAATAACATCGAGTATCCTTATGTTGAGAAAAAGGGGAATTATAGTAGCTATCATGTATCTCTGATTGTGTGCGTTGCAAATATACTTAATCCGAAGTCTTGGTGTATGCTTCGGCGAGTTTTATTACCTGAATAGCTTCTTTTATATCGTGAACTCGCAGTATGTCAGCACCGTTTAGCAATGACAGCATATGCAAAGCACTTGTTCCCGGAAGTGCACTTTCAGCAGTAATATTCAACAATTTGTAGATCATTGATTTTCGTGATAAACCCACCAACAAAGGGAAACCGTTCTTTTTAAAAATACTCAGTTTGTTAAGAAGTTGAAAGTTATGCTCAATCGTCTTTCCGAATCCAAATCCGGGATCGAGAATTACCTGAGAAATTCCTGCGTTTTTTAAAACTTCAGTTTTTTGATTAAAAAAGCAGTTAACTTCACTCACAACATCCTCATAAACAGGATTCAGCTGCATGTTTGCAGGTGTACCCTGCATATGCATTAATATATAAGGAAGTCCGGTAGCTGCAACAGTTGCAATTAACTCATTATCCATACTCCCGCCCGAGATATCGTTTATAATTCCGGCACCGGCTTCCGATGCAAGTTTTGCTACTTTCGAGCGGTAGGTATCGATTGAGAATACGATTTCAGGGTATTCTTTTGAAAGTAATTCAATGGCAGGCAGAAGCCGGGATAATTCTTCATCTTCATTAACTTCTGCTGCTCCCGGTCGCGTTGACACAGCGCCAAGATCAATGATCGAAGCTCCTTCATCTACCATTGTTCCGGTTCGTATAATCCAGGCGTTCTTTTCTGCATATCGTCCACCATCGTAAAAGGAATCCGGTGTTAAATTTAATATGCCCATAACCAGTGGCTTATCGGTTTTCAGCACATTCTTCCCGCAGCGCAGTGATTTATTTCCGAAAAAAGGTGTACTTTTATCACTCACAAAGTGCATGGTTTTCTTATTGAAATCAGCTACAAAGTTATTGATTATATGCCCGAAAAAACCTTTCAGCAGTACGATAAAGTAACAAAAGATTGCCGCAATGTGTTTATGTCGAAAATGCACGATTACGGCACCGCCTGGCGCATACTCCGAACTACTTCCATCACGGACCAGATTTACATTAAAGCCAGCAGGATTCGCAGCATTGAGCACAAAGGTGAAAGCAAGGTGAATGAAGGGATAAAGCCTGAATTTATTGGCATGATTAACTATTCGGTGATGGCACTAATTCAACTTGAACTGGGCTCAGCCGAACAACCGCATATGGATGAAACGCTGGTAGGTTCAAAATACGATGCTTTCATTTCGATGGCCAGGAACCTGATGGCTAATAAAAACCACGATTATGGAGAAGCCTGGCGCCAGATGCGAATCAGTTCACTCACTGATATTATCCTTATGAAGCTGCTGCGCATCAAACAGATCGAGGACAATAACGGGCTGACCATCATTTCCGAAGGCCTTGATGCAAATTATCTTGATATTATTAATTATTCGGCCTTTGCGCTGATAATGTTAGACCAATAAAACATTTGGTATGAAATGGATTGCAAACTTTAGCAGGATCTTTGCCGGCCTTGTTTTTATTTTCTCGGGATTTGTAAAAGGTGTAGATCCGCTTGGATTCGCCTATAAACTTGAAGATTATTTCATTGCCTTTAACTGGGAGTTTTTTATTCCGCTTGCACTTTTCTTCTCAATATTACTCTGTACTATTGAGTTCTCAGTCGGAGCAATGGTTTTGTTCAATCTTCGTATTAAATTGGTTTCGTGGGTTTTGCTATTCATGATGCTTTTTTTTACGTTCTTAACCCTGAATGATGCGATTTATAGTCCTGTTCCCGACTGTGGCTGTTTTGGCGATTTTATCAAACTCACCAATTGGCAGACATTTTATAAAAACCTTGTTCTGTTGCCGTTAGCAATTGTTGTTTTCGCTTACCGCCATAAATTTAAACCATTCACCTCCAAAGGAAAGCAATGGATTATAGCAGGAATCTTAATAGGAATGTTTGCCGGATTTTCTTATTATTGTTACAGCCATCTGCCTGTTCTGGATTTTACCGAATGGAAAATCGGTAATAAACTTTATCCTGATAATCCCAAACCGGTGAAGTATTTTCTTTTATACAAAAATAAAAAGTCAGGTGAAACAAAGGAATACCTTTCGCCCAATTATCCTTTTAACGATAGTATCTGGATGTCAGAATGGGAATTTGAATCACAACGCGTGGAAGATCCAAATGAATATTATGGCAAGTCGCTAATTATCAGCGATACAGTTGGTAACACTGTTACAGAAAGTATAATCCGGAATCCTGAATACCAGCTAATTGTAAATTCGTACGATTTGGATAAAGCGGATCGAAACGCATTTGTAAAACTGAATGAGTTTGCAGCAAAAGCCAATTTCGATAATATTCCCACTGCCGTTCTTGTAAGTTCACAACCTTCGGATATTGCCCGATTTATAAATGAAAATAAGCTACAGCTCGATTTTTACACAGCTGATGATATTGTCCTGAAAACAATTGTTCGTTCAAATCCGGGTTTGCTTTTAATGAAAGACGGAGTAATTCTGCAAAAATGGCACGCAAATGATATCCCTGACTATGCCTCTTTTAAAAATTCGCTGAAAAAATAGAAGGTTAAGGCATTTGATAATCCAAAACCCTTCAACCGAGCGAAGCGAGCTCAGCGAAGCTAAACCCTCACTGCAGCTCAGTGCCCGGATACTCCGAAACTCTTTTGACCCGCACTTCGGCTCCGCTCAGTGCTCGGATAGTCCGATACTCTTTAAACTCTTCAAACTCTTTAAACCCTTCAAACCCTTCAAACCCCTGAAACAAATCCATGCTCCGTTACACCCTTATCCGCCTAATGTATGGAATACTGGTTCTTTTCGGAGTTTTGACCCTGATATTTTTTCTTTTTAATGTTTTACCTGGCGATCCGGCCCGGATGATGCTTGGACAACGTGCCGATATGGCTTCGGTTGAAGCAATTAACCGCGACCTTGGCCGTGATAAACCGCTTTCAGTGCAATACCTTGCTTTCCTTAATGATGTATCGCCAGTATCATTTCACAATACATTTGAAAAATCAAGTGCTTTTTTTTATGATCCTGCTAAATATGATCCCGCAATAAAGATATTCATTGCCGGCAATTCAACAATAGCTCTAAAAAAGCCCTACCTGCGCCGCTCTTACCAAAGTAAGCGGCCGGTTTCCGAAATACTCTCCGAAGCGTTCATTCCCACCATGGTTCTGGCTACAGTGGCAATGATTGCAGCCACAATCCTGGGTCTCTTTCTTGGGATTTTCAGCGCGCTCAATAAAGATGGATGGTTCGATCGCATTTCGCTTATTGTAAGCATTTTAGGCATGTCGCTGCCATCATTTTTTGCAGCTATAATTATTGCCTGGTTATTCGCATTTGTACTGGCTGATTATACAGGCCTGAGTATGTTCGGTAGTCTTTTTACGGTGGATGATTTTGGACGGGGCGAATATATTGATTTGAAGAATCTTATACTTCCGGCAGTAACGTTGGCAATCAGGCCATTAGCAATTATAACAGAGCTTACCCGAAGCTCAATGCTCGACGTTATGTCGCAGGATTATATCCGAACGGCAAGGGCCAAAGGACTAAGTTTATATAGAATAATTACCCGCCATGCGCTAAAAAATGCTTTAAATCCTGTTGTTACTGCTGTTTCCGGATGGTTTGCATCGCTAATGGCAGGTGCGGTTTTTGTTGAGTATATTTTCGACTGGAAAGGTGTTGGAGTTGTGATAGTTGATGCTCTCGAAAAATATGATTTCCCTGTTGTTATGGGTGCGGTATTGTTTATATCGGTTTTACTGATTATTATTAATATTTTTGCAGATCTTATTTATGGAATACTCGACCCGCGTATCCGATACGCGTAAATGATAAAAATCAAACTCATATAAATATTAAAACCCAAGAAAATGAGAAAGAAAATTGTTGCCGGAAACTGGAAAATGAATAAAGATTTTCAGGATGCAGAAGACCTGATGTTCGAAATTGTTGATGAACTCACCGAAAAAGGTTCAGGCGATACCGAAGTAATTATATGCCCTCCAGCGGTTTACCTCGAAATGAGTTCGGATATAGCTGCTGAAAATGGTTTCATGATAGGTGCCCAGAATTTGAGCCAATGGGAATCAGGTGCATATACAGGCGAAATCTCGGCTTCCATGCTTCATTCAATGGGAATTACCCATTCAATTCTGGGTCATTCGGAACGCAGGACTTATTTCGGCGAAACCGACAAAATTATAGCCGCCAAAATTGACCTTGCCCTCAAGTATGGCATGACGCCAATATACTGCTGTGGAGAAGTTCTCGCTGAACGCCAGGCAGAAAAACATTTTGACGTTGTGCGCTCACAGGTTGGCGAAGCTTTATTCCATTTAGGTAACGAAGCTGTTAGCCAGGTGATTATAGCTTATGAGCCGGTTTGGGCAATAGGAACCGGGGTTACAGCCTCATCAGCCCAGGCTCAGGAAATGCATGCTTTTATCCGTAGTTTGCTTACCGAAAAATATGGTTCCGGAATCAGCCAGGAAATCTCAATTCTTTATGGTGGAAGCTGCAATGCACAAAATGCAGCCGAACTTTTTGCCAATCCCGATGTGGACGGCGGACTTATCGGTGGTGCTTCTTTAAAAGCTGCAGACTTCGTAACCATAGTGAACTCATTCAAATAAAATGGAGTATGTCGAAATGATATGTCATCCTGCCCAGGGTGCGCATACTGCTGAATTGCTGATGGCTATGCTCGCCGATGCAGGATTCGAAAGTTTTACTGAAAACGAAAACGGAACCTTATCGGCATTTATCCAGGCACCCATGTATACTCCCCAATTGTCATCCAGGCTTGGTTCGGAAGAATTTATTGAATTTCTTGACAGTTTCAAAATCGAAAGAATTGCCGATCAGAACTGGAATGCTGTTTGGGAAAGCAATTTCGATCCAGTTTTGATTGATGGCCGCTGCCAGGTAAGGGCTCCTTTTCATGATCCTGTCGCAGGCGTAGAGTTTGATATTGTAATCATGCCCAAGATGTCGTTTGGTACGGCTCATCATGAAACTACCAAACTGATGATCCAATATATGCTGAGCCTGCAGCTTGACGGAAAATCATTGCTCGATATGGGTTCAGGTACAGCTGTTCTGGCTATCCTTGCCAGGATGAAAGGAGCCTCCCCGGTTACGGCCATTGATAACGACGAATGGGCTTTTAATAATGCACTTGAAAATGTACAAAGCAATAATTTCCCCGACATCGAAGTTCTATTGGGTGATAGTTCTCTTTTAACAGGAAGAAAATACGACATCGTTTTCGCCAATATTAACCGGAACATTTTGCTCAGCGACATTCCTGCTTACAGCAAAAGCATGAACAACCGTGGAAAACTGTTTGTCAGTGGTTTTTATTCCGAAGACCTGCCCATGATTGAAGCAAAAGCCCTTAAAGTTGGATTGAGTATCATGTCGAACCGGATGGAGAACAACTGGACGGCTGCCTGTTTTACTCTGTAATTCTGATTTTGAGTTGATTTTAAGTGCCTTTCACCGATAACTTTTACTTTCGCCTGCCTGAAACTTTTCAATACTATTTTTCAAAAGGCTCCTACGAAGACTAAAGTTAAATAATAAACATAAAAATGCTCATAAAAAGGATTGCTCTCTTTGCATTTTTCGTCCTGCTGGTTTTTTCAAATCAGTTGAAGGCACAGGAGCAAACTGCAGCTTTTTCAGCTGATACAGCAAAATTTATCGAAGAACTTACGACCCATTTCCGACTGGTTGGCGATGCTGCCGAGGCTGAGTCAAAACTTGTACTTTCTGATTTTACGTACCAATGGACTTCGAACCTGCTATTACAGCAGCAGAAAAAGCAGGTACAATCGGTATGCCTTGCATTTAATGAGCAGAAACTCCAGATTTCACCGTATTTTGTAACTTATTTAAAAATAATTACTTCGCTGGTCAGGCAAAATGCCGATCAGGGAACTTTTGATTTGTTTCATAAAAGTGTTAACTATTGCCTGAAAGCTAAATACTCATCGCGCACGCTTCTCAAGTACCTTACTCAAACCGAATTGCTTATCAGAAGCAATGCTTTTATGGAAACAAATACCGAAGCCTGGTATGTTAGGAATGGTAGCTACAAGTTTGCTTTCGATAGTGTTCCATATTTTGTTTTTTCATCCGGATCACTGGCTTGTGTTGTTCGCAACGACAGTGCCTGTATATATGAAACCAGGGGCAGCTATTATCCTATCAGCCAAAACTTTATTGGAAAAGGAGGAAAAGTGTATTGGGAGCGGACCGGCCTGGGACGCGATGTTGTGTATGCGAAACTTTCGGATTACAGGATAGATACACGCTCAATTACCTACACAGCTGATTCTGTATTGCTATACCATGGGGGATATTTTAAGAAATTTCTGACAGGTAAGCTCGAAGATAAAGCTATGGTAGATATCACAGCCGAAAAGGCAACTTTTCCAAAATTTACCATGAAGAAGGGCGATCAAGTGTATATCAACCTTTTCAAGGATATTGAATTCTTTGGCGGGTTCAACCTCCAAGGCTCCAGAGTTATCGGAACACCTGCCGATGACGGGTTTTCGCGTATTGAGATTAAGCATAATAACAAGCCGTTTATTACATTCCGGTCAACTGAATTTGTAATCAGACCCGATAGATTTGTTTCAGCACGTGCTGCAACTGTGATTTACTTTGAGAATGATTCCGTTTTTCATCCGGGGCTGCAGGTTCGTTACAGTCTTGCAAACAATGAACTGATAATGAGCAGGGGAGAGGAGGGCATAAGCCAGAGTCCGTTTTTTAATACTTATCATCGGCTTGATATGTACAGCGGGGCAGTATATTGGAAACTGAATGAGGATGTTATGAGTTTCGAAGATACCAAAGGATTGAGGAGTAGTTCTGAAGCATTGTTCGAATCTTCTGATTATTTTTCGGGTTTTCGGTTTGATAAGTTACAGGGAATTGATGATATAAATCCGGCTATGCTTGTTTCGGGTTACACACGGAAACTCAATACCGACAGATTTTATGCTGAAGATTTTGCAACCTGGGCTAAAAAGCCGGTTGAGCAAATTCATGTTCAGCTTATCAAGCTTGCCAATGCCGGATTCCTCTATTACGATGTTGACCACAGGCTGGCCATTATTCAACCGCGGTTAAATGAATACCTCGCGGCCCGTTCAGGTGTAAAAGACAGTGATATTATTCAGTTTCAATCCTTTGTCGAAAAAGGCTCTAACGCAAAACTCGATCTGAAAAATCAAAGGCTTTCAATTGAAGGTGTAAAGCAGGTAATGCTCAGCGACTCGCAATACGTTTATGTTGTTCCCCGCGATGGGAAAGTAGTCGTGACCAAAAACCGTGACTTTTCGTTTACCGGACGTGTGCATGCAGGCTTATTCGATCTGCTTGCCAATGAGTGCACATTTAGTTATGACAAATTTTCAATCAGTATGCCAAGGATTGATTCAGCTATGATGATAGTGGCTGCATGGAGCCCTAATTCAAACGGCTACAGGCCTTTCATGAAGGTTAACAATGTTCTGGCAAATATGAATGGCGAATTGTTCATAGATTCTCCCGAAAGTAAATCCGGACGAAAGATGTTGCACCATTTTCCTTTGCTTATCAGTAAAGACACCAGTTATGTGTTTTTCGAACGAAAGGATATTGTAAAAGGTGTCTACAAACGGAAAGATTTCTATTTCAGGGTTGATCCGTTTTCGATGGATAGTATTAACTCACTTCCGCCAGGTGATGTGAAGTTCGACGGAACCCTGGTTTCGGCTGGCATTTTTCCTGATCTGATTGAAACAATAAGAGTTCAGAAGGATTATTCGCTGGGTTTCAGAAGGATAATACCTGAGCCTGGCGTGCCTGTATATGGCGGGAAGGGAAATTATGCCGACACTCTTATGCTTAGTAACCGGGGATTGCGCGGTTCAGGCCGGTTAAATTACCTGAGTTCGGTTACTGAATCGCGCGATTTTCTGTTTACACCCGATTCAACCTCAGCTAAGGTTAAAAATTATCAGCTTGCCAAAGTCAGCGGACAATACGAGTTCCCTGAAGCGCAGGTTAATGATGCCTCAATAAAATGGATGCCTGCCCAGGATCTGATGACCGTGCAGAATACGAAAAAAGATTCAATCAGTATGTTTAATAATCATGCTAAACTTAATGGTGCTCTGGCTGTTACGCCAACAGGTCTGAAAGGAAGGGGACAGTTCACATTCGAAAATGCTGAAGTTTATTCACAGACTTACAATTTCAAAACGGATGCATTTACATCAGATACTTCCGATTTCAAGCTTTTAACCGATGACCGCAAGAAAGAAGCACTTCGTGTTCATGTGTTTAAAGCAGCGATTGACTTTGCTACCCGTCAGGGACATTTTGTTGCAACCGGGCTTGGAGCATTAATGGAGTTTCCTGTTATACAATATCAATGCGTTGTAAATGAATTTGATTGGCTTATGGATGCAAAGCAGTTGCAGTTGATTAACAAGACTGATTTCTCAAGAGAAGAGTATTACCAAATGAAACCTGAGGAACTTATTGCATTCAAACCTGGAAAAGAACTATATACATCAACTGATCCCAAACAGGATTCACTCAGCTTTTTTGCTCTCCGGGCACTTTACGACCTGAATACCAACTTGCTTGAAGTTGAAGATGCCAGGATCATTAAAGTTGCCGATGCTGCCATATTCCCTGACAGTGCAAAACTTTCGATCGGCATGAATGGAAGGATTACTGAACTTAAACATGCCGAAATACTTGCCAACAGAACCAGCTTGTATCACAAATTCTATAATTCCAATGTCAACATAGCTTCCCGGAAACGGTATACTGCAACAGGCTTATATGATTATACTCCTTCGGATGGTGATGTTACTACCTTAGAAATTAATAATATAGCTATAAACAGTAAAGGCGAGACATTTGCTGAAACCAAAGTTTCCGATTCGATGAACTTTATGCTCAACCCATATTTTCATTTTATGGGTAAAATGGGGATTAATGCAACCACTAAGCTTATTTATTTTGAAGGAGGATACGGGTATGTTCATGAATGTGATGCATTGCAGCACGAATGGATCAAACTTCGTTCAGAATTGGACCCGAAAAATATTATGATCCCGGTTACTGATGATCCTGAGAATACAGGGAACGGGCAATTGCGTGTTTCAATCTATTATTCAACTACCGAAAATAATGTAAAGCCGGGCTTTTTTGTACAGGCCGAGAATATTACTGACCCTGATATGCTCAGCGCCGGCGGATATGTAACCTATCTCCCGCAAACTGCAGAATACAGGGTTGCTGACAGTGCAAAATTAAGAAATCCGCTCCTGACAGGTAATATGCTTACCCTGAACACTTCGCGTTGTATGTTGACTGGTGAAGGTCGGATACAGGTTGGCACTAACCTGGGAAGGGTTCAAATGAAATCGGCTGGAGTAATCAATTACTATTCACTGGTCGATTCTACATCACTCAACGTGCTGTCAGCGTTTGATTTTTTCTTTTCTGACGAAGCTTTAAAAGTTTTTGCTGACGCAATAAATGGTTCCGAAGCTAAAGGTATTGATGTTACCGGGATCAATTATACCCGATCGTTGCGCGAATTTGTCGGCCAGGACGAAGCCGACAAAATTCTCACTGAGTTAAGCCTTTACGGGCAATACCGGAAATTTCCCGAAGTACTAAACCATACCATGGTTCTAACGGGCTTGCAACTCAGCTGGAATAAAGAATTACGTTCGTTCATCAGTAAAGGACCCATCGGTATCTCGAACGTAGGTAAATTACCTGTAAATAAACAAGTTACAGGTTATGTGGAAATAGGCAAGCGCCGGTCGGGTGATATTATAAACCTGTATTTTGAACCTTCCGAAAATCAGTGGTATTTCTTTACTTATTCAAACGGGACAATGCAGGTGCTGTCGTCAAACAAGGCATTTAACGATAAACTCGTTGGGTTGAAGCAGGACCAGCGTGTGATAAAGGGCGAAAAAGGGCAACCCGCTTACCAGTTTATTATTGGGACAGGAGAGAAAAAAGCTACATTCCTGCGTAAAATGAAGCAAGCTGCCGGTGAGGAATAATTTGATCCAATTCGAGTTTGAAGTTTGGCTTTCACATCTGTCTGAGTTTAATAAGACAAAATAACTTAGCCGGACTAAATATAAATACTAATTCCCTGGTTCTCTTTCACTAAATTAATTGAATAACTGATAATTATGAATGAATATCTACTGCTTATTTCCGGGGGAGTGGTGGCTTACCTGATGGGATCATTTTCATCAGCTGTATGGATCGGAAAATGGTTTTACAATACGGATGTCCGCGTTCACGGCAGTGGTAATGCAGGGGCTACCAATACCTTCAGGGTATTGGGCTCAAAAGCGGGAATCATTGTAATGTTAATTGATATTGTTAAAGCATGGGGAGCAGTTATGCTGGCTCATGTATTTGCAGGCGATAAGCTCTCTTCTGCACAATTGCTTGATTATCAGATTTTATTAGGGGCTTTTGCAGTACTGGGGCATGTTTTTCCGCTCTTCACTGGTTTTAAAGGTGGCAAGGGAGTGGCTTCACTGGTTGGAGTTATTATTGCCTTGTATTCGCCTTATATTTTTTTAATTGTTTTCAGTTGGTTTGTGCTGATCTTTATTCTTACAAAGTACGTTTCACTTGCTTCAATAACCGGTTCAATTCTGTTTGCCTTCTTGGCAATTTTCGTTTTTCACGAACAGAACACTTATCTTATTATACTGGCAGCATTAATAGCTGTATTTATTCCTTTGACACACCATAAAAATATCAGGCGTCTGCTCAAAGGCGAGGAAAATAAACTCACCTTCAGAAAAAAACAGAATTTATCCGAATAGTTCATTTAATGTTAATATCTTAGTAGCATCGAATTGTAAAATTCAGATAAAGATTCATAAATTTACCACATTAAAGTTGATACCTCTAAATAACTGAAATACAAAATACTATGAAATTTATAATTAATAGTCAGGCGCTTCTGAAGAAACTTCAACTCCTCAGTGGAGTTATCAATTCGAACAATACGCTGCCTATACTCGATGATTTCCTGTTTGAGCTGGAAGATACTACCCTTCGGATTACTGCAACCGATCTTGAAACCACCCTGATTATGACATTGGAGCCTTCGATGGCTGATGAGCCGGGGAAAGTTACTATTCCGGCCAGGTTACTTCTCGATTTCCTGAAATATTTGCCAGATGCGCCCATTACTTTTACTATTGATGCTAATACACTGGGTATCGAAATCCTTTCCACAGAAGGTAAATACAAACTTACCGGTCATAATGCCGAGGATTATCCTGAACTCCCCCTTCTTGATGACACTACCAATTTCGAACTTGCGTCATCCATACTTGCGACCGGAATTTCTAAAACAGTGTTTGCAACAGGCAACGATGAACTCAGGCCGGCAATGGGCGGGGTATTTTTCGATATTATGCCGGAGTATATCACATTTGTGGCAACAGATGCACATAAACTGGTCCGCTATCGTCGTAACGATGCTAAGTCGGGGATTTCTACATCCTTTATCATTCCACGTAAGCCTTTGAATGTGCTCAAGAGCTTGCTTTCAACTGAAGACGTGACCGTTCAGGTCGAATATAATGTTACCAATGCAGCTTTTTCGTATGAAGGAGTAAAATTATTCAGCCGCCTTATCGAAGGTCGCTACCCTGCATATGAAGCTGTTATTCCTAAGGACAATCCTAACCGATTAGTTGTTGACCGAAGCCTGTTTATCAATTCAGTAAAGCGGCTTTCACCTTTCGCTAATCAATCAACACACCAGGTGCGACTGCGTATTAATGGCCAGGAACTCCTCATGAATGCCGAAGATATCGATTATTCGAACGAAGGTGTTGAACGCCTTGCTTGTACCTATGAAGGTGATGATATGGAAATTGGTTTCAACTCACGGTTCCTGCTCGAAATGGTAAATAATCTCGATACGCCGGATATTTGTTTCCAGCTTTCCGGTCCTACACGCGCTGGGATTATTGTACCGTCCAATAACGACAATCCAGAAGAAGATATGCTTATGCTTGTAATGCCTGTGATGCTTGGTCAAAACTAAACATTGCCAACTGCATAATAAAGAAGCCCCGGATATCCGGGGCTTCTTACATTTAAAGGAGATACTTAATCAAACTTATGAGTTTCAATCTGCAAGTTTTGAATATTAGTTGTTCAAACCTTCGATAATTTCACCCAATTCCATCCACAAGAGTGTTTTCTCGTCAATAAGCTGAATCAGTTCGTTGTATTCAATTGATAGTTCTGTCAGATTTTCAGGTGTTTCGGTTCCTGAATTCATTCGTTCAATTACGCTGTCCTTGTCTGATTCCAGTTTATGAATTTCTTTTTCAAAATTATCGAAATCTTTGAGTTGCTTGAAAGTCGGTTTTGATGTAGCCTTTTTCTCTCTGGACACTATTTTATCTTCTTTAAGTGTTTTTTCAACCCTTTGAGCAAGTTTCTGCTCTCTCATTCTCCATTGGTAATAGTCAGTATAGTTTCCGTAAAAATCCTTGATCTTACCCTGTCCTTCGAACACAAAAACATGATCGCATAGTTTGTCGAGTAGAAACCGGTCATGAGATACAATTAGAACACAACCTGCAAAATCCTGCAAAAATTCCTCAAGAACCTGTAATGTATAGATATCCAGATCGTTGGTTGGTTCGTCTAGAATAAGAAAATTCGGATTCCGGATCAACTGGAGCAGAAGGTACAACCTCCTTCGTTCACCGCCGCTTAAGGCACTGAAATAGGCTTGCTGAACCGGATAACTAAAATCGAAATGCTGAAGGAACTGTGATGCCGACATACTTCCTTTGGTAAGTTGAATTTCTTCGGCTACATCTTTAACAATATCTATAACCCGCTTGTCTTCATTCAATTGTAACCCATTCTGTGTGTAATAACTCATCACAACGGTCTGACCAATCGAAATCCGGCCTTTATCAGGTTTTAGTTGTCCGCTGATCAGGTTTAGCAGGGTACTTTTCCCGGTGCCGTTCAATCCTACAACTCCTATTTTTTCTCCTCTCTTAAAAATATAGGTGAAATCATCAACCGCTTTGAAATCATCGAAATTCTTGCTCAGGTTATTAATTTCAACAATCTTTCCGCCAAGACGGTTTACATTTACTCCAAATTGTATGCTTTTATCATCCCTGCGAAATTTAGCTTTCTCCTGCAATTCATCGAAAGAACTGATCCTGGCTTTTGATTTGGTTCCCCTGGCCTTGGGCATACGGCGAATCCATTCCAGTTCAGTGCGATAGAGATTCTTAGCCTTTTCTGTCGATTGATCTTCTGTAATTTGCTTCTCAGTTTTTTTCTCAAGGTAATAAGAGTAATTTCCTTTGTAGGTGAAAACCGAATTCTGATCCATTTCAATTATGGTATCGCACACATTATCAAGGAAATACCTGTCGTGGGTTACCAGTAAAAGGCTTAGTGACTCACGCGAAAGATAATCCTCAAGCCATTCAATCATTTCAAAATCAAGATGATTGGTAGGCTCGTCAAGCAGTAACAGGTCTGGACTGCCAAGCAAAGCGCGGGCTAAAGCAATTTTTTTTCGTTGTCCCCCTGAAAGTGACCCAACTTTCTGCGAAAGATCATTAATTGCGAACTGCCCTAAAATTTCACGGGCACGCGTTTCATAATCCCACGCTCCCGTAGCATCCATCTCGGACATACAATGATTTAGTCTTCTGTCGCTCTCTGGTCCGGGATTGTGCTTAACTTCCTCGAGCGCGAATTCATAATCGTGCATAACTTTAGTTAAGCCTGTACCTGCCGAAAAAATTGTATCGAGTATTGTTTTTGACTCATCGAGTTGTGGATTCTGCTGCAGGTAATCAATACGGAGATCACGACGGGTCGTGATTTTACCGGAATCCGGTGCTTCAATACCGGCAAGGATATGCATAAGTGAACTTTTCCCGGTTCCATTGCGAGCTATAAGAGCAACTTTCTGCCCTTTATCGATGCTGAAACTTATATTCCGGAAAAGTACTTTTTCGACGTAAGCTTTTGATAAATTATCAACCTGAAGGTAATTCAATTATAAAAAATGTTAGTGAAGTAAGGATTACAAAAGTAGCAAGATTGGCTGGATTTTGATTTAAAAGAATAAATGCTGAATTCCCGATTGTTATTGTTGATCTGCAGGCAAAAAAAAAGCTTCCTTTCGGAAGCTTTGGTACAGTGTTCAATGCTTAATTATTGCAACTTAACATTGATAGCTTTGGGACCCCGACGATCTTCAACAACCTCAAAGGTAACTAAATCGTCATCTTTAATCTTGTCGATCAGGCCGGTAACGTGCACAAAAACTTCTTTAGTGGTTTCATCATCAACAATAAAGCCGAAGCCTTTCTGCTGATTGAAAAATTTTACTTTTCCAGTAGACATTGTAATGGGTATTAGTAATTATTTTAATTGATAGTTGAATGCAAAGATAAGATATATTTGTTATTATCGATAATTTTTTAGAATATTTTTAAATCGCTGATATTCAAATAATTGCGAAAGTTAAATATTTGATAATTATAATGTATTGAAAAACAAGTGATTAAAAAGAATCAAATTTTAACGTTTATTATGATAAATTATCCTTATTCTTCCATGAACCATTCAAAAACGTTTTTCGCATCCTCAGAAGTATTTCCACAAAATAACTGCTCGGCCTTAAAACCACTGCAAACAGAAGGTCTTGAGGGATCATTAAAAATGGCACACTTTAAGTCTTCGGTCAGTTGTATGCACCTTACACCCGCAGGCTTCCCATCAGGCATTCCGGGTATAGCAGAACTTATAGATGGGTAGATGCAGCAAGCACCGCAATCAGGTCGGCAGTTCATAGGTTGGGATCCAGGGGATTTACGATTTACGATGTACGATGTATGATTTCCGATGTATGATTTACGATTTACGATTTTGATTTTGTTATTTTAAATTTGGCGCCAGGAATTTTTAATTCAAATTCTGATTGAAGCGTGGCAGTGATAGCTCAGAAAATAACCTGGAGCCAGGATCCCGGGAATCAGCTTCCCTGAATTCTTGGCTCCAGAAGGTGAGTGTCAGTATTACAATTGAGGACCGGCAGCAACAAGTTGTTTGCCTTCCTCGATATCCGTATATTTCACAAAATTGTCGATGAATCGTTTTGCAAGATCCTTTGCTTTTTCATCCCAAACAGACTTTTGTTCGTAAGTATCACGTGGATCGAGCACAGCGGGATTAACACCATGTAATTCAGTCGGAACTTCCAGGTTAAAGAAGGGAATCATTTTGGTTGGTGCATGATCAATCGAGCCATCAAGAATTGCATCAATTATGGCCCGTGTGTCTTTAATAGAAATACGTTTTCCTGTTCCGTTCCATCCGGTATTCACAAGGTAAGCTTTTGCCCCGGCAGCATCAATACGTTTAATTAACTCGATTGCATATTTAGTGGGATGCAGAGTAAGAAATGCATTACCGAAACAAGCTGAAAAAGTTGGTTGTGGTGTGGTTACACCGAGTTCAGTGCCAGCCAGTTTTGCTGTAAAACCTGATAAGAAATGATATTTTGTCTGGTCATCAGTAAGCTTCGAAACTGGTGGTAATACACCAAAAGCATCAGCAGTGAGGAATATCACTTTACTTGCATGACCACCCTTGGAAACAGGTTTGACAATATTTTCAATATGGTAGATAGGGTAGGAGACACGAGTGTTTTCAGTTTTCGAACCATCTGTAAAATCGATAGTACCATCATCTTTAACAGTTACATTTTCGAGTAATGCATCACGCTTGATAGCATGATAAATGTCAGGTTCATTTTCTTTGCTAAGGTTAATGCACTTGGCATAACAGCCTCCTTCAAAATTGAAAACGCCTTCATTGTCCCAGCCATGTTCGTCATCACCGATCAGAGCCCTGTGTGGATCAGCCGATAATGTGGTCTTACCTGTTCCTGATAGCCCGAAGAAAATAGCTACATCCCCGTCCTTACCCATATTAGCGGAGCAGTGCATGGATGCAATTCCCTGCAGCGGCAGGTAGTAATTCATCATGGAAAAAATGCCCTTCTTCATTTCACCGCCGTACCAGGAACCTCCGATAAGCGACATACGTTCTGTAAGATTGAAGACCACAAAGTTTTCTGAATTCATCCCTTGCTCTTTCCAATCGGGATTTGTGGTTTTCGAAGCATTTAATACAACAAAATCAGGCACGAAATTCAATAGTTCTTCATCCGACGGGCGGATAAACATATTTTTTACAAAATGAGCCTGCCAGGCAACTTCAACAATAAAACGTACGTTCAACCGTGTTTCAGGATTAGCGCCGCAATAAGAATCCATTATGTACAACTTCTTGTCCGACAATTGTTTCTGCGCAACTACTTTAAGATGATTCCAAACATCAGCCGAAACGGGTTTATTATCATTTTTACCGATAGTTGACCACCATACTGTGTTCTCCGAAACTGAATCATGTACAATGTATTTGTCTTTGGGTGAGCGACCTGTAAATACTCCTGTATCAACATTTACTGCTCCGAGGTTTGATAATTTACCACGTTCGAATCCTTCGAGTTTCGGATCCATTTCGTGCTGATAAAGATCGTCGTACGCCAGGTTGTAATAAACCTGTTCAACCCCTTTAATTCCGTATTGTTCGAGGTCAATACTGATTCCGGGCCTGTTTACTGCAATTGCCATGAGTTTTGCTGGTTTAAAATTTTGGTTGATATTCCGGGTTAAAATGGAAATAATTTATAATGAACAAACAAACATATTTCCATATGATTGGTAGGGGCAAATATATAAAAAAAGGGATAAAAAAAATATTGCTTTTAAAATTGTCATTTTTCAGTTCAAATTTCGCTTCCACCCTTGAGGGGACTATAAATCAGGCTTTCGTGAAAACAAGCACCCCGTTTTGGCCGCCGAAACCAAAAGAGTTGGATATTGCTGCTTCAATTTTAACTCTTCGGGCTACATTAGGTATTACATCCAGATCACACTCCGGATCTTTATTCTCATAATTTATTGTAGGTGGTAGTATTCCATAATGAATAGCCAGAACCGTGGCAGCTGCTTCAATGGCTCCGGCTGCTCCTAAAGTATGCCCGATCATTGATTTAATTGAACCAACAGGAACCGGAAGGGAACCAAAAACGTTCTTAATAGCCAGTGTCTCTGTTTTATCATTCATTTTAGTTGAAGTGCCATGAGCATTTACATAACCAATTTCTACCGGTGAAAGGCCAGCGTCCTTAATTGCAAGTTTCATAGCCTCAGCGGCCCACAATCCACTGGGTTCAGGAGCGGCTATAGCGTAAGCATCTGACGTCATTCCAAATCCGCTGATTAATGCAAGCGGTTTTGCATTTCTTTTTTCGGCATGCTCAAGTGTTTCCAGAACAAGTACACATGCTCCTTCGCCCATCACAAACCCATCCCGGTTCAGATCGAATGGACGGCTTGCTCTTTCAGGATATTCATTTGATGATGACAGAACGCCCATGCTTGCATAAGCATCAAGAACCAATGGAGTCATGGTAGATTCAGCACCACCAGCCAGTATTACATCTGCCATTCCTCCCCGGAGCAGCCCAAGAGCAATTCCTATTGAATGTGTTCCTGTAGTGCAGGCAGCTGACACTCCAAGGTTTGGCCCATGAACTCCCAACACCATTGCTGCACTGCAAACAGGCATGTTTGCAATAACCCTCGGAACAGTTAACGGGTTAACTGAACCGGGACCCATTTTAAGAAACCGGGTATGCTGATCTTCGAAATGAGTAATATCTCCTGCAGCTGATCCTATTACGCATCCAATTCTGTTTCTGTCTTCCACTGAAAGGTCTAAACCGGCATCTTTAACAGCTTCAATAGCTGCACTGGAAGCCAATTGCGATACACGGGCCATTTTTCGTGATTCTTTACGATCAAAATAGTTTTCCGGGCTATAGGACAATACTTCGGAACCTATCTGGCTTTTGTGACCTTCAGGATCGAAAGCCTGAATTCTTCTTATTCCCGACTGTCCTTCAACAAGAGAGTTCCAGAAATCAATCCGACTGCAGCCAATAGAAGTGAATATTCCAATTCCGGTTACAACAACTGCTTTGTTATTTTCCATGAGAGAAATGGGTACTAGTGAAACAAAGTGTTGGGCTAAAGATACAAACTATTGGACAAACCTACTTAGACCATTAATAAGTGAATAGCTTTAAACAATGCAAGTGCATTAGGATAGACTAGCCGGGATCAATAATAATGTCAATTCTGAATTCGCGAACAGTTTTAACATTCAACTTTTATGTTCCAGGTCTTAAAGCTCAGATTTTAAGACTCATATTTCAGAATAAATGACCAATTTTAAAAATTCCCGAAATATTGTTTGGCCTTTAACTTAATTCCTACAGCTATCTGGACAGAATTTCAGATTTTGGGATTTTGGACTTGGGATTTGGAATTTGGAATTTAGGATTTGGGATTTATTTGGGGTATAATCCCCGCAACAATTGAAGGTTTTTTACTTTTTCTTCTTATCTCTGCCCTGAAATGTTTTATCTCCTTTGGTTTTCGGCTTTTTATATTTTAATGCCAATTCCCTTTTATATGATCCTCCCTGGTTTGTTTTCTTGTTTTTGGTTTTCTTTTCATGAAAACCGGGAGCCAAAACCAGCTTCTTCTCATTCCGGAAGGGATTCTTCATGTCACCTGTCGTGGCTCTCTCCTCAGGAGTTTTCTGATTCGAAATGCCAACTTCCCCGGGAAAATCCATCAATGGTATTTTATATGACATAAGCGCCTCAATCCTTTCTTTGGCTTCTTCTTCTTTTTCAGTATAAAACAATATTGATTTTCCCTGTTCTTCGGCTCTTCCGGTCCGACCGATCCGGTGGATATAGTTTTCAGGGAAATTTGGCGTATCAAAATTTATAACATGAGTGATTTTTTCCAGGTCAAGTCCCCGGGCCATAATGTCAGTCGTTACCAATATCCTGTTATTCCCTTCATCAAATTCCTTAATGGATTTGAACCTGTAATTCTGCGTCTTATTGGAATGTATAATTCCTGTTTCTGACGCATGTTTTTCCTGCAGGGCAGTAAACAGCCTGTCGGCACTGTTCTTACTCGAAACAAAAACCAGGACTTTACCAAACTCATTTTTATCGGCAATCAGGTGTGATAACAAATTTATTTTTGTATAAAAATTCGGAACGTCATAGCATTGCTGTGCAATATTCTCCAATGGTTCGCCGCTCAGGGCTATTGATATTTTGACTGGTGTAACAAAATCATCATCAATAAGTGCCGCAACTTCATCGGTCATAGTGGCCGAAAACATGATATTCTGGCGTCGTTTCGGCAGAAGTTCAAAGATATTTGTCAGTTGAAAACGAAATCCCAGATCGAGCATCACATCCACTTCATCAATCACTAATTTGGTGACACCTTTTAACTGCAACGCTCCACATAATGCTAAATCGTACAAACGCCCGGGTGTAGCAACAAGTATATCGGCTCCCTGCGAAACTTTTTGTTTCTGGGTATTTATATTAATACCTCCATAAACGCCTAATACGCGGATAGTCATGTTTTTAGCAAAACTTTCGGTCATTTCAACCACTTGAATCACCAATTCACGTGTAGGAACCAATACAAGTACCCGGGGGTTAAGTTGTTTCGAAAACTTAATATCCTGCAATATCGGTAGCATGTAGGCCAACGTTTTCCCGGTACCTGTCTGGGCTATTCCCACCACATCTTTGCCTGAAAGAATAACTGAATATGCTTCAGATTGAATAGGGGTCATGGTCTCAAAACCCAGTTCAGCAATTGTGCTTTGCAGTGGTTTCGACAGGTTGAAATTTTCAAATAAATTCATTCAGAGATTAGTTAATGGAAAATAGAAAATGGTTAATGGTTAATTCTTATTTTTTTAAAGGCTAAGGTTAGTAGTGATTCTTAAAAACGGAACTATTAACCATTTCCCCTTAACTGATTCCTGTATAGGATAAGGAATTGCTAAAGTCCTCAAAGATACTGCTTTCCGGCGAGGTTGGCACTATCCGGATTGTAAATACCCGAAATGCTAGTCAAACAATGACCTGTGGACAATGACTCAGAACTTTTTCGAAACTATCTCTTCTTTTATACAATTCAGTTTTTCGAAAAGAAATTCTTTCTTTGAATCCCTGAGTATCCAGAAGATAACTCCACTTATCAGTGCAGCAAAAAAGCACCAGACCGATGTAAGATATTGAGTAAAAAATATTGCCGTTACAATACACGACAACAACATTAACGTCCCGAAAATATGCATGCGTTTGATGCTTGAAATAAATAGAGGCGGGATAGTGGCCACCAGGTAAAGAAAAAAGGCTGGTATGGCAATCAGTTTCGAAAAGTCACTGATGTATTTGATATGATAACCAATAATGCGGGGAGTCACATTTAAAAATACCAGGCAATAGGAATAATAAAGAGACACAACCAGACCGGCAAAGAAAAAGTACCATAGTATCTTTTTTTTGCGGTGGTTTTCTTCCATTAAAAGTATGGAAACAGGAATTAATACCGGCCAGAGAACATCGGCCATAAACAAAAAAATATAAGTCGCGACTTTCTCAATATTAATATATTCCGGATTTGGTATGCTAATCCACAACATTCCTTCAGTAAACTGCTGCATACCAAAAAATATTGGAATGCATGCGAACAACAACTGCGACGGTTTATGAACTTTTGTTACAACTGCAACTCCTATTGCTGAAATAATAACTCCTCCTGCAAAACTGGCTTCGGCTGAAAAACACATAATAGATCAATTTAGTAATTGGTTGATTTCGTTTGTATTACTCTTTGAAACTGATTTGCTAAATCTAATTTTGCGGTAAGATACAGCTATTAACCGGACAAAAAACGCTGGTACCAAATAGTAACTTTAAAGATGACGATTCTGGTAAGCATTTCCTGGTTTTCATCTTCATAAAAAAGACAATTTGTGATTCCTATCCTGATAATTTGAAACTTGTTGCGGAACAGATTAATTTCGTAAATAATTAACTTATCTTTGATTATTGATTTCTATTCAGTTGATATAGCCTTCACCGAATTGTAGCATGCAATGACATCTAAAATTGATCCCGGAATAATTCAAATTCGTATAAAAAAATGTCTTATGAAAACCATAATTGAATTGAACTTTTTAAAATTCAGACTGGCAATTGTTTCCATCCTATTTCTTGTGTTTTGCCATACTGGTGAACTTTATGCCCAGACTTATCGAAATTGCAGTGAAATACATTTCTTCAGCCCTGCTGCTACGAGTGGGGTGTATTTGATTGATCCTGACGGAAACGGACCGATGCCACCAATGAATTGCCAGTGCGATATGACAACTGATGGAGGTGGCTGGACTTTGGTGCTGAATTACAATCACCTCATCAATACCAGTCCTGACTTGAAAGTTTTTACTGATAGTCTTCCAATTCAGGGCCAGACAACACCTGGCTTTGATGAAAGTAAGACTCTATATTGGGGACATGCCGGAAATTTGGTAATGACCGCACTTCCGTTTGATGAAATAAGGTTTTATGGTATTACATCTGACCATATTCGGGTTATTGACTTTAAAACATCCCATGCAGGAACAGTTTCTTATTTTAAAACAGGGTTGAGTTCAACTGCGGGAATCAGAGACAATTATACGGCATTGGCAGCGCATAGTTCATTTTTACCTGCATCCATTAATCTCTCAGTTTCCGACAGGGGCGATTTTGCCATGACTGATTATCCTTTATGGACAGCTTCGGCATACCACTGGTATCTGGGTGGAGTAGACGTAAATTGTGCTGTCAGGTGGGAAGTCGATAATTATCCGTGTAATTATACGCCTTCAACTTTTCATCAGATTTGGGTCAGGCAAAATGCTTTCTTAGGTATAAAAACCATACAGAAACCAGGAATTGAAATAAAATTGGCTCCAAATCCCGTAAACGATCAAAGCGAATTAACTATCAATAATATTACTCCTTTTGAGTTTATCCAAACACACTTGAATGTGTATAATTTGCTGGGTAACCAGGTTTATCCGTTTATTACCCGAAATGAAGGATCGTATACGATAAGTAAAGGATCACTTTCAAAAGGAATCTATTTTTGCAAATTGGTTAATGAAAGCGGTGTACTTTCCGTAACCAAAATGGTTGTAAACTGACCGCTCTATGGCGTTGATTATCTGTTGATTACTCTGTTTTTAGTTATTAAAGCATTCAGCAGAGTCTGATTTGAAAACTCAAAGGAAGAAAAGAAAAATTTCTTTTAATAAATTGAGCAGTTTCTGCAGAAAAAAAGCACGCTTCCTGTATCAGGAAGCGTGCTTTTGAATTGTTTGAATAATAATAATTCCTTTTGAAAAGGTCGATTAGAAGGTATAATTTACCTGATCTCCGCCAATAGTACCGCTAACAGTACCACCGGTTCCGTTTGTATTGAGAATTATTGTGATATCCAAATTGATGGTTTGGTCAAACTCAGGACCAGTGACCTGCACACCTCCGCCAAAATGCATGCTTGAGGCCGTTCCAAATGAAGCTCCGTCAGGTTGAACAGTGAAGGTACCTGTCAACGAAAGATAAGGTGCTCCGTTCATAATGAATTTCTGGCCGTTGCACAGAAAGGCGTAATCGCTTATAGTTTCAGTAAGACCTAACAACAAAGTGCCACCCAGAAAACTGCCGGTTTGATCATCAATATTCATAGTTCCCGTAATACTTCCCAGGACTTGAATGGTTCCGCCCTCAGGACCTTGTGTTGTACTGGTAACACTCACATTGATCGGGTACGACGACTCCCCCGATTTTATCAGCGACTTCCCCGATATCCCGGATGAATATCCAGTCATCCCGGCTTTGAATATTTCGTTGATTAGCACTTTGTTATCAACGCCACTGCTGCTTTCCTGCTTGTCTTTTTTGCATCCCATCATCGCTGTTAAAGCAATGATAAAAAGTAAAAGAAGAGTTTTAGTCATACGAGTTTTGTCAGTGTTTACAGTGCTGACTCCGCACTTTTTAGTTTTGATTTTAGAGTTAGTGTAGGTATTAAGATTACTGTGATTTACTATAGGTGAAAGGATAAGTATTTGGTTTACATGATAGTTAGTGAAATTTGTAAGTGATTTTATAAATAATAAGTAGCAGACATTTTCCCGGCAGCAGGAAACTGTCAGGAATTTTCCTCGGTCCATTTTTGCTTTCTCTTTAATCGACGATCAGCAAAAAAGTAACTTTATGGATAGTAGCAATTAATGAGGTATTATTTCCTTCAGAAGTTCATTCCCATTTTTATCATAATATATACAAGTCATTTTATCCATTTTGACTACCCATTTTTCAACACCTGATTTTGCACAGTCTTTACAAAAAGCAGGATAGTCAGTTTTGCCTTGCTGATGTGCTTTCAGGTCAGCTTTGAATTGGTCTATATCACTCTGTGCAGCAATAAAAAGCTGGTTGTACTTTGGTGTGGATGAAATATTGAAGTCGTTTTTTCCAAAATAATCGGTATGTCCGTCCGAAACATAGGTTTCATAAATGATTACTCCCAGTTGGATAAGATCCTGAATATAGTTTGGGAATTCTGCACCTGACTTTACTTTTGAATGTGCTTCTTTAATTTGGGCAAGTGTGAACATGATTTTAATTTATTGATTGTCTGAAATAGGAAGAACATATTCCAGTAAACTGGATGACATCGGGAATTGTGTTTATGTTTAAGAAGTTACTCAAATCTCAGGCATTTTCATTGTTTTACCTGTAATTTTAGTAGCAAAGGATTTTTTTTAAAAAACTCTTTCCGCTTAACCGAACTGCTTTCCACGACCGGGATTCTTAAACTGATATCCATGGATTAGCTGATATGAGTTGTATGTTTCCAAAAAACGTATAGAATTAGAAATAGTTTGAATTAAATTAGTTTATCATTAAAAATTATTCTGTCGTGCTTAATGATAGTTTGTTACACATTCTGCAAACTGCAATTTTGGCGATAATTACAAATCTGTGCATTTCAAAAGCGAATAAGACTACATTGGTAAGCTGCAAAATCGGTGCCAGTGGAGAAATCACCTATTTCATATTATTCTGATCTTTGACTGACTTCTTTCTCGGCGATAGTTTAAATATTAACCATCCAAAGCCAATAACAAGATGTAATAAGATTGCTATAATTATAATTTTAACCCAGATATCCATATTCAGTTTTATGCAAATTTATCATTTTCCGGAAAAATAGAAAATGGAGATTATTCTTCTAACTTAAACATAAAAGAGTCCACCTTCCCGCAGCCTCATATGTAGATTTATGAAATAAATCCTTTGTAAAAAGCATGATTTGTTGTTTATTTATCTATCAGCTCATTCATTTTTTTATTTTCAATTACTACAAATTATTTATAACGGGGAATGTGCCTATCCATAAAATTCTTGGCTGTTTTATCCCAGTTTGTCAAAACTGCATTTCGTGAGTTGTTTAGCTCTGTGTTTAACTTGTTAAAGCTGTTCAGTTTGCTGTTATATTCATTTACGGCAGCATTGTATTGGGTTATGTCATTTTTAGTTCTTTTCGATTGCGGTTTTGCATCAAACGATGCTTTTATTTTATTAAATTTTTCCTCAAGCATATAGAAATCAATAATCGTGGTAATTTTTGTTGAAGCTTCCTTATTGAAAAAATCGATTGCATTATTAGCAGCACCAATCAGCGACTTATCGTAATTATACGATTTTACCGTTTTTAATTTTGCCATCCCTTCAGCTGACATTGATATAAGGGAGTTTCTGTTTTGCTCCATTGCACCAAAATCTTTCCTGTTCATGGCATCAACAAGATAGGCTTCCTGTTTGTAACTTTTAAAAAAAATAAGGTAAACTTCGTTATAATGATTTATGACCCCGCTTGATTTCTCTAGTTTTCGCGCAACTTTATCCTTACTTTCAAGAAGGTTTATGTTATTTGCGGAAGCAAATATCTGTTGCTGTTCCATCAGCATATCACTAGCCAAATCTAGTCTTTCACTAGCTAATTCCTTTGCCAGCAGGTAAGCTTCCATATTGTCATACGACTGTTCTGCAATCTCTTCCATATTCAGAATCTTCGAATAATCTTCATTTAGTACAATATAATTTATTTGCAGGAATGCGATTACAGAATCGCGATACTGCGTATTGCCTCCATATCCATCCATCTTACTTACACGATCTATTGCCACTTTTGACGTTCTTAATAGTTCCTTCCTCTTTGTTTCAGCTTTACGGGCGCTTTTCCCATGTGCTACCTCACTGGTGTAGTCCCATGAGTCAATCATTATTGCATTAAGTTCGCGGCCTATTTTCTCCATGTAAGTGATTGCTTTGTTCTGTTGGGCAGACACAGGAATATTCAACATAACACAAAGCAGAACAGTAGCAGTGAGTGAATAATTAAGTTTTTTCATAAAAAGTTATTTTATTAAATTGATAAGGTCTAGCATTTGCTGATAAACTTCTTCAATATAAATATCGTCTTGTATTAATTTAAGCAATGTATCATTTATTTTTTTCTTTTGGCTATCGGCTTGTAAAACAGCAGCATCGTAAGAAGATGGCACTACTTTAAAGTCTTGGGTTTCTTTGCTGATAATCTGTTCGATGCTGTTTTTAAAAGTATTATACTTTTCCTCACGCTCCCTGAAACTTGTTAAATCTAACTGTATAATTATTTCTCTGTCAGGGATAGATTGTATTGAATCCGAGAGACTCTTTATCTTAACAAAAATATTGTCTTTATCTACCCGTTCTTTGCTTTTTTGAGCAAGTTCTGCTAACGGCAGTGCAGGTAATGGGGTGTAATATATCTTCTTATCGACTCTGTCTGAATTTATTGCGTATGGTATGGTAGATTCTCTAAAATTAAAACTTAGGTTTAGGTCAGGGAGTTCAATATCAGGACGAATCCCGATCTTCTGATGGCTCTCACCATTTAGCCTGTAAAGTTTCTCGATGGAAATGTGCAGAAAGGCTTTCGTCTCAGTCTCCGATGGATTGTTAGTGAACATGTTGGTTGTATCAAGAGGGAAGGTTACCTGTGCAATAGCTTTACCAAAAGTAGTACTGCCTGTAATCAATGCCCGGTTGTAATCCCTCAGGCCAGCTGTTACCAGTTCTGATGCTGATGCACTGAAACCGTTTACTATCACAATCAAAGGGCCACTGTATACTCTTCCTCTGTTCATGTCTTTTAAAAGAACTGGTTTCTGATCCTTCATTTTGGACATAAACAGCGGACCCTCATCGATAAATAATCCCGTTAATCCAATAGCCTCTTGTAACGAACCTCCTCCGTTATTTCTGAGATCCATGATAAGTCCTTCTATATTTTCCTTTTGAAGTTTTAATATTTCTAAAGCAACATCATTAGCGCATCCAAGCCCGCTTTGATTAGTAAAATCAGTATAAAAAGCAGGGAGGGATATATAACCAATGTTTTTATCACCTTTCAGGATGTATCCTGTAATGCTGTTTTTCTCAACATTTATTATTTCTTTGGTTAATGCGACATCGATTAAATTTCCGTTTGTTTTTTTTACCGTCAATACAATATCGTCATAAACGGAATTACTGATGATATCATCAACATCTTCAGCACTGGAATATGCAAGATCCAGTGCTTCTCCTTTGGGCCATTTCACCTGAACAAGCATGTCGCCCTTGTTTAGCAGGTTGGATTTCCATGCAGGTCCTCCAGGTACCAGGTAATCAATTTCTACTTCACCGATTTTACCTTCAATAATTGAAAACCCAAAACCTTTCGCATCCTTAGAAAGAGAAGCCTGAAATTTTGCTTTTCCGGAAGGAGAAAAATACATCGAATGCGGGTCATACCGGTTTGCAATTGTGTTTAGAAATACTCCAGTTAGATATTCTTCAATGCCAAAAGGATAATCAAGAATACGCTGATACATCCGCTTTTTTTTTATTCCAATCTTTTTTCTTGTTTCTGCCTCCTTCTTTTGTAATTGCTGACCGTCAGTATATAGATCACCGTTGTCACCTTCGGGTGAAAAAAGATTATTCAGTGTTTCATATTTGAGTGTCTTTAAAAGTCGATTTTTAAGTTCAATATCATTTGTTACGAAATTGCTAAAGTATTCGGAATTGAAGGTTATGCTGTCCTTCATTTTAAAATTAAAAGGATTTTGCAGAATACCTGTTATAAGTGAATCTGAAATATGGATTCTCTGGGTGTAAATTTTTGTTGTAAGTTTTATGAATTTACAAACCGCATCAGCAGATGAAGCTCCAAGCAATTGAGTTTTATATGCTGACAGGGAAATTATATCCGGAATCGTAAATATGCTGTTGTCGGGATCAAGTTCTCTAATATAATCGTTGAAAATTTGTTCGGAGGTTGTCTCATTAAGGTCAATAGGAGTGAGGTGATATTTATTGAGTATGCTTATAACCAGCGGTGTTTCAATACAACTATTACTCTTTTTCTGAGCATTTACACAAATTGTGAAACTCCAGAGCAGAACAAGTAAAGTTAGTTTTTGGGTCATCAAAATAATGTCAAAAAAAAGTTTGATAAATGTAAAATTAAGTATTGGATCAGTCGAATTATGTTTTCATTATTTGCAGTAAAATTAATATAATATCCGTAAGTTTATCTTTTTTGTAAAATTATGGCATGAAGTGAAATATATAGTTGTTCAATAATTATCAAATCCCTAAAATAATATTGGCATCAATATTCAGTTTCCGGCTTATTTCGCGGGCAGCCCTAAGTGTTGGCTCTGCTTTTCCTGTTAGGTATTCGCTTATTCGTGAAGGACTTACTCCAATCAATTCGGAGAGCTTAAGCTGTGAAAGGTTCATCTCATACATTCTTAAGCGGATAATATCCGGTAAGGAAGGTGTATTCAACGGGTAATAAACTTCTTCATATTCTGCAACCAGGTTCGAAAGAAGATCAAGTTCTATCAGATAGTTTTCCGCAGCTGGTGTAGTGTTATCAACTAATTTCAGCAACTCTTCAATTCGGGAAGAAGCAGCTTCAAATTCCAGTTTGTTTTTAATTTTTGTCATGGTTAAATTATATTTTCGTACAATCAGTTTTGCTGTATTCCGAATGTGTGCCTATAAACCGGACATATACCGTTTTGATTTTGAAAAGTATAAGTGCGACAAGTCTGTAGTCATTGCCTTTGATGTTAAACACAAACCTGTCATTCCCGATTGAATCCACTGAATTGAATGTTTGTTTAATGTCAGACGAACACATCCATTCTTCTCTGTGAGTTTTTAAATACCATTCTTCTAAAGCTATTTTCGAATCGGAATGTTTTTGATAAAAATTAACTATCGTTTTGCGGGCTACAATTCTCATTCATGCAAATTTGATACAAAGATAGCGTAGAAATTCTAAATATTGTAAAAAAGTTCTAATTATTGTAATTAGTATGATGTGGCTTTTACAAAATAAAAGAGGCCACCTTCCGGCAGCCTCTTCCACAACTATCAAATAAAAGCAATTTTACTTCTTCTTTCCTGCTTTTTTTCCGTCAGCTTTTTTCCCAGCCTTCTTGGCTGGTTTAACTTTTGCATGAGCTGTATTATCCTTAATAGCAGCCTGTGCAGCAGCCAGACGAGCGATTGGAACCCGGAAAGGTGAACAGCTAACATAGTTCATTCCAACAGTGTGGCAGAATTCAACTGATGATGGTTCGCCGCCATGTTCGCCGCAAATACCAACTTTAAGGTTCGGACGGGTTGAACGGCCTCTTTCGGTTGCCATTTTAACCAATTGCCCAACACCTTCCTGATCCAGAACCTGGAACGGGTCGTACTTCAGAATTCCTTTTTTCAGGTAAACAGGGAGGAACTTGCCGGCATCGTCGCGTGAATAGCCAAACGTCATCTGGGTAAGGTCATTGGTACCAAACGAGAAGAATTCAGCGGATTCAGCAATTTTATCAGCAACCAAAGCAGCACGTGGAACTTCGATCATAGTTCCGACCATATAATCCATGCGGTCCTTACGTTCAGCAAATACTTTTTCAATGGTATCGCGGACAATTTTTTCCTGCATCTGCATTTCAGTAAGCGTACCGGTAAGCGGTATCATGATTTCAGGATGTGTTTTGATACCTTTCTTTTTCAGGTTCATGGCAGCCTCAATAATTGCACGGGCCTGCATTTCCGAAATTTCAGGATAGGTATTGCCTAAGCGGCATCCACGATGACCAAGCATTGGGTTGAATTCGTGCAATGACTCAACTTTTTCCTTCACTGCTTTGGCCGAAATGCCCATTTCTTTGGCCATTTCTTTCTGGTTTTCTTCTTCATGCGGAACAAATTCGTGCAAAGGAGGATCGAGCAAACGAACCGTTACGGGAAGGCCTTCCATAGCTTCGAAAATACCTTCAAAGTCAGAACGTTGCATCGGTAAAAGTTTTGCAAGAGCAGCACGACGTCCGGCTTCATCATCAGCGAGGATCATTTCGCGCATGGCTTTAATCTTAACACCTTCGAAGAACATATGCTCGGTACGGCAAAGGCCTATACCTTTAGCTCCGAAGTTGCGGGCAACCTGTGCATCATGCGGTGTGTCAGCATTGGTGCGGACAAGCATACGTGAATGTTTATCGGCCATTTCCATCAGTTTGCCAAAGTCGCCACTGAGAGCAGCTTCCATGGTGCCGATTTTTCCTTCATAAACTTCACCGTTCGAACCGTTTATTGATAACCAATCTCCTTCTTTAAATTTGGTGGTACCAATTTCGAGTGTGCGGGTTTTATAATCAATTTTAAGGGTACCGGCACCGGATACACAGCATTTCCCCATACCGCGGGCAACAACTGCTGCATGCGAGGTCATACCTCCACGAGCAGTAAGAATGCCTTCAGCTACATTCATTCCCGAAAGGTCTTCAGGTGAAGTTTCGATACGAACCAGTATCACTTTATGGCCTTTAGCTGCCCATGCAACTGCATCTTCAGCAAAGAAAACGACCTGACCTGTTGCTGCACCTGGTGAAGCAGGTAATCCTTGTGCCAGAGACTTAGCTTTCTTTAAGGCTTCTGTATCGAAAACAGGGTGAAGTAATTCGTCAAGTTTCGAAGGCTCTACGCGTAAAATCGCTGTTTTTTCGTCGATAAGTTTTTCTTTGTACATATCAACGGCGATCTTTACCATGGAGGCACCTGTACGTTTTCCGCTGCGGGTCTGAAGCATCCAGAGTTTACCTTCCTGAATGGTGAACTCCATATCCTGCATGTCTTTATAATGTTTCTCCAGTTTTTTCTGGATATCGAACAGCTCTTTGTAAAGCTTCGGCATGGTTTCTTCCAGTGAAGGGAATTTCGACTTACGGTCTTTTTCACTTACACCTGTAAGTTTTGCCCAACGTTTTGATCCTTCGACTGTAATTTCCTGTGGGGTACGGATACCGGCAACTACATCTTCACCTTGTGCATTGATCAGGTATTCGCCATTGAAAATGTTTTCGCCTGTACCTGAATCACGGCTGAAGCAAACACCGGTAGCTGATGTATCGCCCATGTTTCCGAAAACCATTGCCTGAACGTTAACAGCAGTTCCCCATTCTTCAGGGATGTTGTTAAGCTGACGATAAAGTATGGCGCGGTCGTTCATCCAGCTGTCGAATACTGAACAGATTGCTCCCCAAAGTTGCTCCCATGGATCTGCAGGGAAGTCTTTCTTGGTTGATTTTTTTACTGCTTTTTTGAAACGGGCAACCAATTCTTTAAGGTCGTCAGTTGTCAGTTCGTTATCAAGAGTAACTCCTTTTTCTTTTTTCAGGTGGTCGATAATTTCTTCAAAAGGATCTTCGTCTTCCTTCGAAACGGGTTTCATACCAAGTACAACATCGCCATACATCTGCACGAAACGGCGGTACGAATCCCATACAAATCTTCCGTTTCCGGTTTTCTTTTCAAGACCTTTAACTGCATCATCATTTAAACCAAGGTTAAGGATAGTATCCATCATTCCCGGCATTGAAGCGCGTGATCCCGAACGAACCGAAACAAGAAGTGGGTTTTTGCTATCGCCGAATTTGGCATTCATATGTTTTTCAACTTCCGAAACAGCAACTTCAACTTCTTTTTTGATAAGTTTCAAAGCCGCATCACGACCTTCTTTTGTGTAAACAGTACACACTTCTGTTGTAATGGTGAATCCCGGGGGAACCGGAACGCCAATAAGGTTCATTTCGGCCAGGTTGGCACCTTTGCCACCAAGCAGGTTTTTCATCGAAGCATCACCTTCAGCTTTTTTGTTGCCGAAAGTATAAACGCTTTTTACTTTTGATTTAGCCATAATAGTATTAGTTATTAGGATTTTATTGAAAATATAATGCTTTGTTAAAAGGTATCGATTTGCGGGTGCAAAGGTACAAAAAAAAAGTTTTCAGGAAAGTGAAAGTGTAAAAAGTACAATTATCTGGAGGATTTACCACTTTTTTCAGGGAACTGAACAGAGAATCATTTGCGAGCTATTGTTTTGCTAACAAAAGTATTTCATCCAGCACTTTCCCGAAAATAATATTGTTTTCGTAACAGCAGCCAGATTGTTTGAGCATCTGTTCCGCGCTTTGCGAGTATTTCCCTTTAACAAGCTCGGGACCAACTTCATTTATAAATCCGGCAACATTTTGTGGTGTAATTTCAAAATGAAACTGAAAAGCAAAAACATTTTTACCATATCTGAATGCCTGGCAGGGAGTTATATCACTCGAAGCCATTGCCGTAGCATCTTCAGGTAAACTGAAAATATCGAAATGAACATGCATTACTGTTAGATATGATGGGAAATGACGGAAAACTTTGTCCTTTGCTGCTGCCGGTAAAAAAGTAACCGGCCTGAAGCCCATTTCAGGTTCAGTATTTTTATAAACCCTTGCTCCAAGCGCACTTGCAACCAATTGCGATCCAAGGCAAATCCCGATTACTACTTTTCCTGAAAGGATTGTTTGGCTGATAAATTCAATCTCTTCTTCAATCCAAGGGAATTCGTCGGAGTCGTTTACACTCATTTTGCCGCCCAAAACAACCAGCCAGTCAAAATTTTTCTCTTTTGGTAAATCCTCATGCAGGTCGAGCCGGGTAACAGCTGTTTTGAAATTATGAATCGCGGCCCATTCGCCTATGTAGCCTAAATCTTCGAAATGATCGTGCTGGAAGTAATGGATAAGCATGGCAGTGAATATTTTTATCAAAATTAAGTATTTATTTTAGAAGGAAAGTATTGTAATTGTTAAGGTTTCAAAATAATGCCCGGCTTAATAACGGTCTGAATTATTAACTTTGCGTCCTTATTCTCATATAATGAAAGTAACAGGTTTCACTTTTATACGCAATGCCCTTGTTTATGATTACCCGGTTGCAGAGGCCATTCGCTCCATATTACCAATTTGTGATGATTTTGTAGTGGCGGTCGGTAAGTCCGATGATGAAACATTAGAACTTATTTCAGGCATTGATCCTGTTAAAATTCGAGTCGTCGAAACCGTTTGGGACGATACTCTTCGTGAAGGCGGCGGTGTGCTTGCATTAGAGACGGATAAAGCATACCATGCAATTTCAGGTGTTGCCGACTGGGCGTTTTACATTCAGGGTGATGAAGTGCTTCATGAAAAATACCTGGAACCAATTAAAAAATCCATGTTGAAATGGAAAGATCACCCGGAAGTGGATGGTTTGCTTTTCGATTACCTGCATTTTTATGGTTCTTACGATTATGTTGGATCTTCGGGAAAATGGTATCCGCACGAAATAAGAATTATCCGCAAATCCGGAAGCATCTATTCCTACCGCGATGCACAGGGATTCAGAAAAGAAGATAACCGGAAACTTAATGTTAAGCTTGCCAATGCATATATGTATCATTATGGATGGGTAAAAGAACCTGCCGCCATGCAAAGGAAGCAGGAAAATTTCCATAAACTCTGGCACCCTGATAATTGGATTGATAAAAATGTAATAAAATCAAATGAATTTGACTACTCAGGCATTGATGCGCTGAAACTTTTCGATGGAACGCATCCGGCTGTCATGCTCGATCGTATTGAGAAAAAAAACTGGAAATTTAATTACGATCTTAGTTTTAGCAATTTGAGTCTGAAGGATCGGTTCAAGCTATTTCTGCGAAAATATACCGGAATTGAGCTGGGTTACAAAAATTATATTAAAGTCTGATGTTCAGATTTACCAAAAACCGAAAAAGCCCGGAATAACCGGGCCTTTTCATTTGTATCAACTTGATTAATAATTGGCTACCGTAAATTTTCTCGAATTGCCATCGTTAGTTTTAATAATGTATACACCTGAATTCCAGTCGGAAACATTGATTTTTGTCAATTCTGAGGTTACCGGTGTCATCGGAACCATTATTTTGCCCAGGACATCCGTAATCATATACGATATCGCTTTCTGACTGTTCAATTGAAGGTTAATAAAATCAGTTGTTGGGTTTGGATAAGCAGTCAAAACCAGTTTCTGATCTTCTTTAAGTCCTGTAAAGAGCATCAGGTGCGAAACGGATTGAACAACTTCTTTTGATGGACCATGCTGAACGAAAGCAACAAATTCAAGATTTTCGAAGACATAGCCGGCAACTGAGAAATCAAAAGTAAATGTAAGTGTATTCGAAGTTGAAAAGTCTAAAGGCGTGCCCATTGCACTTGGGTACATATCACGACATACGAAATTTACCTCAGTCATTCCACTGAGCCACAGATCAGGAATATGAGATTCAGTAAGTGCAGTATGCAGAATAAGGTCGGAAGGGAAATAATTGTTGAATTGCTCAATTGTAATAGTGGCACGGTACATATCACCCGAAACATGTTCAATAGTTTTCTCCATAAAATGTACTGAAGGAACCGGTATACGTTGGTTATACATGTTCAGGTATGAAGGATACAATGAAGTTGTTGCGTTTCCGCCAACCATTTCGAGTACACCATCAACCTCAGTAGTGGGGTATCCTGAAATACCATAATATGCTATTCGGTCGAGAGTGGTTGAGGTCTCATATTCATCTCCCTGGTGATATTCAATAATGGCTACGTCATGTCCGTTACTTTCCATATCATCGGCTCCTTTTGCTGCACCGGGGCAGTATTGGCACCAGGTACCGGTTGCAATTTCAAAGAGAACTTTGGTGCGCTCCAGACCACCTGCAATTGTACCTTCCGCTGTATTTGAAGATGGAGAGTATCCAAGACCTATGGTATGGGCTTTCACCTCGTATACATATGTATTGGGGTATAGGTTAACATCACTGTAACTGGTGGCTGTGGTGGTTGAGTTTATAACTACACCGTTGCGTACGATCGAATAATTATCCGGTGCTCCGGTTGTTGGTGCATCCCATGTTAAATTAATGTCGGAACCTGTAACCGTGGCAACAAGATTTGTAGGCCCGGCAAGGTCAACCTGCTCAATAAACTCAATATCATCGAAATAAGTTTCAGCAGTACCTCCGGTGGTCGGACCATAGAAATTAATTGCGTCAAGTTTGTGTAATGTATTGCTCCCCTGCGAACCTGTGCTCCATACCCAGCTTACTACTTCACTGTTATTGACATATAAGGTTGCGAAATCATCATCAACATCAATCATGAGACTGATAGGAACCCAGCTACCTTGGGTATAGAGGAATTCGCCTGCGTTTTCGCCCCCGGCATGCACAGTTCCGGTTCCGTTAACATTGAAATACAATTCCATTCCCCATATGCTGCTGCTGCTTGCAAAATCCTGTAATACATTAAAATAGCCTATTTTACCTGTTGGGACTTTTGCGAACATTTTAATCTGGTACCTGCCTGTAGTCTTATCATTCAGCTTGAGAACCAGGTCATTGTTAGGCGCGATTTTTACGGACTGAGTACCTCCGTTAGCCTGGGCATTTGATACTACCGGATCTTCAGCCCCGCCGGGAGCATTGCTCCATGTTGTCCAGTCTGTTCCCGGAGCTTGTTGAACCAGCTTAGAACCTGCAGTATAAGTTTCAAAACCGTCGGTGAACAGAGTAGTCTGAGCATATCCGATTGATATGCAGACTAAAAGCATTAAAGTTAGAATGTAAAGTTTTTTCATGATTTATCAGATTTGTGGTTAGATGACTACAAATCTAATAAAAATAAAGCAGGGGACATTAAATGCAATAAATAATCAAAGTTTATTTCGCAAATAATGGGCTGTATGCGACAATTCCACTTTCAGTAAATCTTCCGGAAGGCCTGCAAACAGTACAGATCCACCTTGTTCGCCGCCTTCGGGACCAAGATCAATCACCCAGTCTGCTGTTTTAATTACATCCAGGTTATGTTCAATCACAATTATGGAATGGCCTTTTGCCAGTAATTCATTAAAAGCCGATAATAACCGGCTGATATCATGCATATGAAGTCCTGTTGTAGGTTCATCAAATATAAACAGGGTAGGAGAGTCGTTACTACCTTTAGTTAAAAACGAGGCCAGTTTTATGCGTTGTGCCTCTCCACCTGAAAAGGTATCCGATGATTGCCCGAGCTTAAGGTATCCCAAACCAACATCGGAAAGTGGTTTCAATTTATTGCCAACGCGGGTTGAATTAGAGCTTTTTTCTGAATTCTCAGCAAAAAAAACAATCGCTTGCTCAATTGTAAGATCGAGAATATCGAAAATAGATTTTTCATGGAACTTTACATCCAGCACTTCATCTTTGTAGCGCTTGCCTTTACAACTGTCGCAGGTAAGGTGCAAATCGGCCATAAACTGCATTTCAACTGTAACTATGCCTTCGCCTTCACATTCTTCACACCGCCCGCCTTCGACATTAAAAGAGAAAAATCCCGGTTTATATCCTCTCAGTTTGGCAAGTTTTTGCTCGGCGAACAAACTGCGGATATCATCAAATGCCTTTACATAAGTTGCCGGATTTGAACGCGATGATCTTCCGATCGGGTTTTGGTCGATAAGTTCAACGGCAGTTATCAGGTTGTAATCTCCCTCCAGGCGATCGAAACGGCCAGATCGTTCTCCATAGCCGCCAAACAGTTTTTTGAGTGCAGGATATAATATCCGCTTTACCAGGGTTGTTTTGCCCGACCCGCTTACACCTGTAATAACTGTCATGGCTTTGAGCGGGAATTTTACATCAATTCCTTTCAGGTTATTCTCCCTGGCTCCTTTTATTTCAATATAATCATTCCAGGGTCTGCGGCTCAGAGGCAACTGAATGGATCTTTTTCCTGACAGGTATTGCCCTGTTAAGCTTATTTCATCTTTCAGAATTTCGTCAAAAGTGCCCTGGAAAACCAGTTCCCCGCCATGGCTTCCGGCTAAAGGACCTATATCAATTACCTGGTCGGCAGCTTTGATGATTTCTTCTTCATGCTCAACAACGATTACGGTATTTCCCATATCCCGTAAGCCTTTTAATACTTTTATAAGAAGGTGCGTATCTCTTGGATGCAATCCGATACTTGGTTCATCGAGGATATATAATGATCCTACAAGACTGCTCCCTAAGGAAGTCGCAAGATTGATGCGTTGGGATTCGCCACCCGAAAGTGAATTTGAAAGACGGTTAAGCGTAAGGTAGGGTAGCCCAACATCGCAAAGAAAGCCAAGCCTGTTCCTGATTTCAATCAGCAGGCGGTCAGCAACTTTATGTTCGTATTCGCTTAATTTGATGGTTTTAAAAAAAACAAGTGCATCTTCAATAGGTGTCAAAACCAGGTCAGTGATAGATTTCCCGTTTACTTTCACATAATTGGCATCTTTCCGCAAGCGGGTTCCAATACAATCAGGACAAACGGTTTTTCCTCTATACCTCGAAAGCATCACCCTGTATTGTATTTTATATGTCTGGCTTTCAACCATCTGAAAAAAAGCATCGATTCCCTCAAAATATTGGTTTCCTGTCCATAATAATTTTCGCTGTTCACGGGTAAGTTTATAATAAGGCTCATGCACAGGGAAATCAAATTTATGCGCCTGCGTTACAAGAGCATGTTTGTATTCGCTCATCTTTTCACCTTTCCAGCAGGCAACAGCATCGTCGTAAACCGAAAGACTTTTATCAGGAATAACAAGGTCTTCATCAATGCCGATAACGCTTCCGAATCCTTCACACGTTTTACAGGCACCGAATGGATTGTTGAAACTGAAAAGATGCACCGAAGGCTCTTCAAAAGCAATTCCATCCAGTTCAAAACGGTTTGAGAACTCGAGGTTAAGTGAATTGTTGCCATTTTCGATGGTCAGGATACAGGTTCCGCTGCCTTCGAAAAAAGCAGTCTGTGCTGAATCTGCAACTCTGGCGGCCAGATCTTCATCAGCATGTTCGATGGTAAACCTGTCGACAAGCACAGACATTTCATCGTAGCTGTAGTTTCCGATTTCCGGTAATAAATCCTCTATCTTTATTATGTTCTGTTTATAAAGCAACCTGCTGAAACCTTGCTGTAAAACTACTGTCAGGTCTTCTTTAAGAGTTCTGTCCGGCTTTTCCGATATTGGACTGTAAATCATTACCCTGCTTCCTTCCGGCTGTTGCATAACAATATTCACTACATCAGTAACCGTATGCCTGCTAACCTGTTCGCCCGAAACCGGTGAATATGTTTTGCCAATGCGTGCAAACAAAAGTTTTATATATTCATATATCTCGGTCGAAGTGCCAACAGTTGATCGGGGATTGCGTGTATTTACCTTTTGTTCAATGGCAATAGCAGGGGCGATTCCTTTTATATAATCAACTTCCGGTTTGCTCATTCGTCCAAGGAACTGCCTGGCATATGAACTCAGGCTTTCAACATAACGGCGTTGACCGTCAGCATATAAAGTATCGAAGGCAAGTGATGATTTTCCGGAACCCGAAAGACCAGTTATCACTACAAGTTTATTCCGTTTAATGGCTACTGAAATATTTTTCAGGTTATTTACCCGAGCTCCTTTAACCAGTATATATTTTTTAGGATCTAACTGGTCAATATCTGTTATAATCATGGTTTTTCAATCAAAAATGTTCAGCAGAATGCAGGTTTTACTACAATAATTAAATTCTGTTTCGACTGCAAAGCTACTTACATTTCGGACATTGAGCACTGATAAAGAGATTGCAACTGATAAATTCTATTAATATTGTTGACTTCATATAAATATATATGAATTGTGTATGTTGTGGATTAACAAATGTTTGGGAGGAAATATTGAAGTATCGGAGATATTATTTATTAATAAATTTAACAAATATTTGCAACCTGACCATTAGATGTTTACATTTGCAGATCATAAAGTAAAAATGTTTGTGTATAACATATTACTTTTCAACGCCTGATACATTAATTATAAACTAAAGGGGACCATTATCGATAGATTTATACGCTCTTAATTCCAAATAATTACTAACTAATACGGAGGTATTATGTCAACCCCCATTGTTAGCGATCAGGAGCTTATAAGCAACTATCTCGCCGGTAATGAAAATAGTCTTGAAGTCCTTATTAACAGGCACAAACAAAAAGTTTATTCGTATATCCTTCTCGTTGTCAGAGATAAACATCTGGCCGACGACATCTTTCAGGATGCTTTTATAAAAGTTATAAATACCCTTCGTTCAGGGATTTATAAAGAAGAGGGTAAGTTTATCCAATGGGTGATGCGTATTTCCCACAATCTTATTATTGATCATTACCGTAAATCGAAACGACTACCTGTAGTTGATAATAATTCTGAGGATGGCGACATTTTCGACAACCTTCGGATAGCTGACGATTCGATCGAAGACAGAATGATAGTTGATCAGATTTATGAAGATGTCCGTAAATTAATCGATTACCTTCCTGATGAGCAGCGCGAAGTTCTTTTGCTCAGGCATTACAGCGATATGAGTTTCAAGGATATTGCCGAGCAAACCGAAGTAAGCATCAATACAGCATTAGGCCGCATGCGTTATGCACTAATTAACCTTCGTAAGCTTATTGACAGTAAAGAGATCATCTTAAGCGTTTAGCACAAAAATATTTTTTAAAAAATACAATAAGGCGAGGAGATCAGCGTTTTTTGGGTATACTAAGTTTAACAAAACCCAATTGATGATAAAAATCTCTACACTCCTTAATGATCCTTCACAAGCATCGAAAAACAAAAGGGAAAGGTATTTTACTCCGGGTCCCCATGCAGTGAAGATGCTGATGAGCTATTCGAGGGCATTGCAGGTAATTGATTGCAATAATTTTGAAACCTGTTTTATTGTTCTGAACTAAGTCAGCCTGAAAAGTTTAACCCTATGATCCCGCAAGCTGCGGGATTTTTTTTTGCTGCGAAACCAGGGTTTCGTAACTTTGGGAACCTACTTCAAAGGAAAAGATTTACCGAATCAAGCCTACTTATGTCCAAAATTATTTCAATAAAAGAACGATTCAGATTAGTAATAAGTTATTTCGAAACGTCCATGCCTGTTGCTGAGACGGAACTGGTATTTCAATCGCCTTATCAATTGCTGGTCGCCGTTATTCTATCTGCTCAATGTACCGATAAGCGGGTAAATATGATTACTCCACCCTTTTTTGAAGTTTTTCCCGATGCAGAGTCATTATCAAAAGCTTCGGTCGATAGTGTTTTTATGTTAATCAGGAGTTGCTCTTACCCGAATAATAAAGCTAAAAACCTGGTTGGAATGGCTCAAACACTCGTAAATGTGTTTAATGGAATTGTGCCGTCAGATATTGAAGAACTTCAGAAAATGCCCGGAGTAGGACGAAAGACGGCAAATGTGATAGCTTCGGTGGTTTTTAACCTTCCGGCTATGGCTGTCGATACACATGTTTTCAGGGTATCGGATCGCATCGGCCTGACTACAAAATCAAAAACTCCCCGCGAAACCGAACGGCAACTTGTTAAATACATTCCGGAAAACAAACTCGCAATTGCCCACCACTGGCTGATTCTGCATGGAAGGTATGTATGTGTGGCACGCAAGCCTAAGTGCGGAGAATGCGGAATTCGTGATTTATGCAGGTATTATTCTAAACAGTAGAATAAGATTGTGGAATAGATTGTTTAAACAGCAAATTGTGAACTTTTCCTGCTTTATCCTGTTTAATTACTTCAACTCTCAAGTTAAACAATACTTATTATAAATTGATATGGTTACATTAAAACCCGGTGACGCAGCGCCATTATTCACTGCAAATGATCAACACGGGAAAGAGATTTCACTTGAATCTCTGAAAGGCAAAAAAGTAGTCCTTTATTTCTATCCGAAGGACGATACCCCCGGCTGTACTGCCGAAGCATGCAACCTTCGTGATAATCATGAGGATTTAATGAAAAAAGGGTATGTTGTTTTAGGGGTAAGCCCTGATCCGCTTAAGTCGCATACTAAGTTTACTGAGAAATACGAACTTCCCTTTTCGCTTCTTCCCGATACCGAAAAAAACATAATTATGGCCTACGGTGCCTGGGGACCCAAAAAGTTCATGGGTAAAAGTTATGAAGGCGTTCTGCGTTCCACTTTCGTGATTGGGGAGGACGGTTCTATAGAAAAAGTGTTTACCCAGGTAGATACTAAAAACCATACTGCCCAGATACTGGAAGCATAGTTTAAGATTTGAATAGATTCCTGTAATTTATTTAACGCCAAGCAAATAGGCCCTATTTGTCTTGGCGTAAATTTTGTTAATAAAAACATACTGCAAACTCCAACAATATTTTTATTTCAAATCGAAACTGAGTAAATTTGCTTTTTAAAGAAAATAAATAATTACGATGGCAAAGGAAGATAACAACCAGGAAAAACTGAATGTCCTGAAGCTTACAATGGATAAGCTCGAAAAAACATATGGTAAAGGCACAATAATGAAGCTTGGCGATCAGGCTGTTGAAGAAACTCCTGCAATATCTACCGGTTCTATCGGACTGGATGTTGCTTTAGGTGTTGGCGGATTGCCAAAGGGAAGGGTAATTGAAATATATGGACCTGAATCTTCAGGTAAAACCACGCTTGCATTGCATGTTATTGCACAATCGCAAATGAAAGGCGGAATTGCGGCCTTTATTGATGCCGAGCATGCATTCGACCGCTATTACGCGCAGAAATTAGGTGTGGATATCGAGAACCTGCTTATTTCACAACCTGATAATGGTGAACAGGCGCTTGAAATCACCGAAAACCTTATTCGTTCGGGAGCAATTGATGTTATTGTAATTGACTCAGTTGCCGCACTTACTCCACGGAGCGAGATTGAAGGTGAAATGGGCGATTCGAAAATGGGCCTCCAGGCCCGGCTTATGTCGCAGGCACTTCGGAAACTTACGTCAACTATCAGTAAAACTGGCTGTTGCTGTATTTTTATTAACCAGTTGCGCGAAAAAATCGGTGTTATGTTCGGCAACCCCGAAACAACTACCGGTGGTAATGCATTAAAGTTTTATGCTTCGGTGCGTCTGGATATCCGACGTCAGACTCAGATCAAAGATGGCGATGTTGCAATTGGTAACCGGGTGAAAGTGAAAGTTGTAAAAAACAAAGTTGCTCCGCCATTCCGCCAGGCTGAATTCGACATTATTTATGGCGAAGGCATTTCGAAATTTGGCGAAATCATTGATCTGGGTGTAGAAAGGAATATTATCAAGAAAAGCGGTTCCTGGTTCAGTTATGGTGAAACAAAGCTTGGACAAGGCCGTGATGCACTGAAGAAATTATTAGCCGATAATCCGGAACTCTGCGAGGAAATTGAAACACAACTCATTCAGGCTCTGAAGGCATAATTTTCTGCTCTGACTGATATGTTGAATTAGTTTTTGGCAATTCAGTTAAAATCATTTATAGTAAAAACTCCGGCGAATAATCAACCGGAGTTTTTATTTTTGCAAACAAATTCATACTTATGCGTACCTTTCTTTTCTTTATTCTTACAGCAGCCATTCTTACTCCGGGTTTCTTCTCATGCAAACAATCGGGATCCGGTAAAAATGATGCAGCAAATGACTCAATTCCACAGGAACTCTCTGCGTTAAATGCAGCAATTGCGAAAGAACCGAATGATGCTTCATTATATACTCAACGATCAGAGTTTTATGTCCGACGCGAGTTGTTTAACAATGCGCTTTCGGATATTAATAAGGCTATTGAACTCGATCCAAAATATGTGCCGGCATATACCGGGCTCTCAGGAATTTACTTACTTATGGGCAAACCACAGGAATCGCTCGATGCATTAAACCGGGTTCTTAAATTTGATGATAAAAATGCGGATGTTTACCTGAAAAAGGCTAAACTTTACCTCGTAATGAAGGATTATGAAAATTGTGCACTTTCGATACAAAAAACTTTGGAAATTGATCCTGAACAGGCAGATGCTTATTTTTTAAAAGGAATGGCATTGATGGAAAATGATAAAATGGATCAGGCTATCGAAAGTTTTCAACGCTCAGTATCAATTAACCAGGCTCATATTGATGCCTTGATGCAATTGGGATACATTTTTGAGAGCAGGGATCCGAAGATGTCAATTGAGTATTTCAAAAGCGCAGTAAAAGCAAATCCGCAAAATACTGAAGCACATTATAATCTTGGATTACTATACCAGGAAAACGGCCAACCAGAGAAAGCCGTCCAATCTTACGAAACTATAAATAAACTTGATCCAGGAAATAAGTTCGCATTTTACAATATCGGGTATGTGAACCTTGTTTATCTTCAGGATTATAAAAAAGCCGAAACTTATTTCACCAAAGCCATCGAAATTGATCCAAATTACACCGATGCCTGGTATAATCGTGGGTATTGTTTTGAACTATTAAAAGACTTACAAAAGGCAAGGAGTGATTATCAGCAGGTACTGAAAATTAAAGCGAATGATCCAAAGGCGGTTGAAGGAATGAACCGCATGGATAAAATCAATTAAACTGTTGATTTTTCCGGTATCTTATTTGTGTTTTTCAACAACTCTTTACGCATTGTTACAGCATCGCAGTTGCAATTGGACGAACAGCTTCCATGCTGATTAACTTGTTTACCGGGGAATACGGTTTTATAAAGGCTGTAAAGCACAACGCCGCTTGCAAAAGCAACTATCACATACGTTAAGATTTCCTGCAAATGCATAATGATCTTTAAATCAGGTTTTTAATGGATGGGAAATAGTTTATCACCGAAAACCAGGAGATAAATAAGGTAAACACCAAAAGAGCTAAAGCCCATACTACCGCCGGAATCTTAGTGATTTTCTGCAGGTTGGTTGCATCGCCTGCTTTTTTAGGTTGTTTAATTGCCAGAACAAAAAGTACTAACGAAGAGATAATGGCATCTGTAAAAATTACCACTGAGTAAAAAGCAGCAAAGGCATGTATCAAGGTGTTGTTGTTGAAGTAAACTAATAACAGGTTAAGCACAACAAATGTTCCGGCCCAAAATAACCCATACATATTTCGGAGTGATAGAATCATGATTATCAGTGCGATACTGGTTAAAATAAAAAGTATATATAAGTTATTCCCATTATAAAGCAGATATAAGCATAACCAGCCGGTTAAGGTCGAAACGGGGTAACCTGCCAGTGCTATCAGTGCCTGCGAAAATTTATTCTTAGCTTTAGTAACGGTTGTACCCGAAGTGTCAGCAAAAAGATTAACAGCTATTACTTCTCCGCTTAGTATAAGTGTTGTAAATGTATGCCCGGCTTCATGAACCAGTGTATTTACACTTCTGAAGTATTTACCAAGGACTGGAATCCTGGTCAGCAATACTGAAACAAGTAAAAGGATGTAGAAAACTAACTGAGGATGCGAATCAAGCCAGTCCATAAGTGTAAGTTAAAATATGAGTGAACCAATCTGGTATAACGCCAGTGAACCAAGGTATGCCAATACGGTTGTATAAACAACAACAAAAAATGCCCATTTCCAGTGACCCGACTCGCGGCTTATTGCCGATACAACCCCGATACATGGAAAGTAAATCAGGATAAATAGCATAAAACTCAATGCAACCAGCGGAGTTATTATGGGCTGTCCTTTTTTATCTCCTGACGTATAGTATTGATTACTAAGTTTCTCTGTTAATGCCTGAGTGCCTTCGCCGGTATCTTCGGTTTGATACAAAACGCCTAGTGTTCCGACTACTACTTCTTTTGCCGAAACACCGGTCAGTAGTGCAACACTCATTTTCCAGTCGAAACCCAATGGTCGCATGGCAGGTTCTATGAAATGCCCTATCTGACCGATATATGAGTTTTTTTGCTGTGCAACACTGATTGAAAAATTCAGTTCAGAAATCCTGGAAGTAAGAACAGCATTCAGCGAATCCTTTTCATTTTTTGAATAAGCATCAGACTCACTTATTACGTTTCTCTGATTCTCCAATTTGGCAATTTGCTGCTGAATTCCCTGTTTTTCATCAAAATGAGCAGGGAAATATCCGAGGGCCCAGATAATAATGGATGAGATCAATATAATTCCTCCGATTTTTTGCAGATATTGACCGGTACGGTCCCACACATGCCTGAAAATGCTTCGCATAGTCGGAACGCGATAGGGTGGAAGTTCCATTACGAAAGGAACATCTTTTTTACGAAAAATAGTTTTACGGAACAAAAGTGCTGATCCGATGGCAAGAAAGACCCCTGTGAAGTAAATTCCAAATAAAATGGTACCCTGATATGACTGGAAGAATGCTGTGATAAAAAGAATATAAACCGGTAACCGGGCACTGCACGACATAAATGGATTGATAAGCATCGTAATCAGCCTGTCACGGCGGCTTTCGATAATCCGTGTCGAGAGAATGGCCGGCACATTACATCCAAAACCCATAAGTAAAGGAATAAACGATTTACCATGCAAACCAATCCGGTGCATTAGTTTATCCATAATGAAGACTGCCCGGGCCATATAGCCTGTATCCTCCATTAAGGATATGAACAGATACAGCAGCAGAATATTAGGCAGGAAAATTATCACACCGCCCACTCCGCCAATAACGCCCTGAATCAGAAGGTCTTTCAGCATTCCATCCGCCATATTGGTCTGAATAACGGCCGAAAGTTCCTGTACCAGCCACTGAATCCATTCCATGGGATAGTTGCCTAGTTTGAATGTTCCATAAAAAGTGGCCCACATAAGTCCGACAAAAATGGGTATCCCCCAAAACTTATGCGTAATGAAAGTGTCGATTATTTCGCTGTTGCGCCGCCGGGTTTGCGGATTCGATTTCATTGTTTCGGCTAACGCACCAGCTATAAATCCGTATTTGGCATCAGTGATCAGTGTCTCAGTATCTTCCCTCTGATCGGTTTCAATCCGGGTTCTTTCTTTTTCAACTGTATAAATAATTTCAGTTGCATTATTCAGTTTCTCAGCTTTTACAATAGCATCAGGATCTTTTTCAAGCAATTTAATTGCCATGAAACGGGAGGAAATCTTGTTCAGGAAATCAGTGTTATCAGGAATCTTAATTTTCTTTTGGACAGCTTTGATGCCTTCTTCCAAAGATCTGCCATAGTTTATATGAATGTGCCTCGAAACCTGGTCGCTGCCTTCACACACTTCTATTATCTTCAGAAATAACTCGTTAATTCCTTTTCCGCGAGAGGCAACGGTCGGAATAAACGGCACCCCAAGCATCTGGCCAAGGTAATCGAAGTTCAGAATATCGCCTTTGCGCTGTAATTCATCGTACATATTCAGGGCAACAATTACCCTGATATCTATATCGATAAGTTGTGTTGTAAGATAAAGATTGCGTTCAAGATTGGATGCATCTACCACATTAATAACTACATCCGGCATATTTTCATAAATAAAATTCCGGACATACAATTCTTCCGGTGAATAGGCTGTAATCGAATAAGTGCCGGGCAGGTCAGTAATGATAAATTCATAACCCTGCAATTCGAAACGTGCTTCTTTGGCATCAACGGTTACACCACTGTAATTTCCTACCCGTTCGCGTGAATTGGACGCGAAATTAAAAAGCGTGGTTTTGCCTGAATTCGGGTTGCCAACGAATGCAACATGAATGTTTTTATTTTTTCGCGAATACTGGGTGTTTTCCGAATCCTCGGTGATTGTACCTGAATAATTTGGTGCCTGCTCTGATAGGTTAAGCGGGTCAACTTCAATAAGTTGTGCTTCATTTATACGCAGTGTAACATTATATCCCAGTATATTATATTCAACCGGATCCTGAAGCGGGGCCTTTTTTATAACTGTAACCTCTTTGCCAACAACAAAACCCATTTCGGTGATTCTTTTACGGAAAGCACCTCGGCCTTTAACCCTAATGATTGTGGCTTTGTTGCCGGGTTCCAGTTCGCTCAGATTCACAGGTTATTCCTATTTAGATTGAATTAATATTGTGCAAAGATACTTGGTTTATTCAATCTGGGTAAGTCAAATATTTAAAAAATACTGGTCTGACAAAAACAATATATAAATTATTGATATGCAATATGATGCATTATTAATAAAGTAATTCATCATCATGGTTATTCCGGAAAACGATAGGATGCAAAGCTGGCAGAAGTGCGGCGATTCTTCCTCCCCAATGTGCGATAAACAAGTTTCTGCATTCGTACACCGCATTCTGTTTTGCATAGGTTAAATTCTTCTGATAGAGTAGTACAAAATCTTTCAGATCCTGGTAAATATCAGCCAGATGCTCCGAAATGCTGGCCCTGAGCGGAATATTATCCGCGTTTTCGTATGATAGAGTGAAAAACTCATCTCTGTCAGCAAAAAGCGGGAGCAACGAATTGTATATGCTTTCCCACTGATCCTCGTTAACGAATCTTTCACCGAAATAATCTTCATCAGGTTCAACAACCGGTAAAATGGCTCCTTTCAGGTATAATAACGGGCATATTTTAGCATAATACTGCAGAACTTCATCAGGATCGTACTTTTCAGCTTTTTCAGTAAAAATGCAAAACTCGTTGGCTACGGTAAACATATCAAGCACATTGGCTGAAACTACAGGATTGATATCGGGTTTATTTGTCATAATAAATGAGGATCAGGAGCTAATATAATAGGATCAAAGGTATTAATTTGCTGAATGTAGACGTGAATTCAGGGGCATAAAAAAAGTGCCTTCGTGGCACTTCAAAGAACTGGAATGTTTTTGATTTATATTTTTTTAAGTATGAGTAATCGTGCTTTGGACATACCGGTGTTTGTAAAACCACGGGGAATATCTTTTTCAATTTCTGCAACATCGTAAAGGCTGAGCGATTCCTTTTTATCCCCAATATTTAAAGTAACTTCACCTTCAATCAGGCAGGCAACAACATCGTGGGCATTAGGATGCTGCGGAATTATTTGCCTGGGTTGGAGGCATAAATGTATGACTTCCAGTGAAGGAGATGAGTGCAGAACAAAACCTTCAAGGTTAACAGCTACTTTGGGCGCATGCATAATTGAGGTCGTCTTCATTTTTTCTGACTATTTTTTTTTAGATTTTTTTTTTTGATGCAGTTATGTTATCAATAATATGAACAAGTGCAAAAATAGGCCTTCTCAATGCCATCCGTGGTCCGGAATATCTCATTACAAGGCTCATCTGTTCGCGCCGTTGCGGCGAATAGCAATGCACAGGACATTCTTTGCAAACAGGTTTTACTTCGCCATATAAACAGGATAACAACCGCTTTTCTGCATATATTACCAGTGACTTGCATTCCTCGCATAAATTGCCAGCTCCCGGGTGATTATCATAGCAATACATCCTTATCATTTCCTGCACAATGATTCTCTCTCGCTCGCGTCGGGACTTTAGAAGGAACATGGTCGTTTATTTTATTCTCTGATCATGGTAAGTAACATGATAAATCTCTCGTTGGCATTTACAGCATGAGGAATGTTCGCCGGCATAATAATGCTCTGTCCTGCTGTGAGTTGATTTGAATTTCCGCCAATAACGATCTCGGCATTTCCCTGCACAACCTGTACAAGGGCATCGAAAGGCGCAGTATGTTCACTTAGTTTCTGCCCTGCATCAAAAGCAAAAAGAGTAATGTTTCCTTTTTCTTTCTGAATAATTCTTTTACTTACTATTCCATCAGCCTGGTAAGTGACTGAAGCGGCAAATTCAAATGCTTTTCCGTGTTCTATTTTTTCGTTTTCCATTTTTGAAGATAGTTAATGGTTAATTGTAATTGGTAGATGGTATTTGTAACTGTTATGACAAGTAAGATAAATAAGTATTTGGTATTTAGATTATTAGATACTATTTTCTGAAATCTGATTGCCTTTTTACTTAAAACCCTACACCCATTCTTCATTCAGGATATCTCCTTTTATCCCAACTACTATTTTTTTGACAGGTATATTCCGTCCCGATTGTTGAACAGCCATTTTTGCCATTTGGATTAATCCGCCACAACAGGGTACTTCCATAATTAGTACAGTTAGTGTATTGATTTTTGCTTCTGAAATCATTGTTGAAAGTTTCTCAATGTAAACCTCTTTATTGCTATCGAGTTTTGGACACGCAATAGCCAGGGATTTATTTTTCAGGATCCGTTCGTGAAAATCTCCCATCGCAAATGCCACACAATCAGCAGCTAACACTATATCTGCACCCTGGAAATAGGATGCCATGGGATTTACCAGGTGAAGCTGTACCGGCCATTGCCGCAGTTCTGACGGGGCAGGGGTCTTAGTTTCTGAAACCGCTACTGTTGCCGCGGCTGTATTGACTTTATCAAGATCAATACGAAAATCGATGGTTTTGGAACTTCCGCATCCGCATGCGCTTGCTTGTTCAGGTTTCACGTGGTTTAAGGCTTCTTTCATGTTCGGGAAAATTACAGTTGATGCTTTAGCAGGTTTTATTTCAGCACTAGGGCTCAGGTCTATTTCGTGCTTTTTGATATATGCTACTGCTTCTTTCAGAAATTCGTTTTCGTTATGATCGCGAAGGTGCTCAAGGTGAGCAAGAATAGTATTTCGGCCTTGTTTGACAATGGTTTCCATCACAACAGTTTCGTTGTAAGGTTCAGCCTCACGTTCAATAATTTCGATGGCTCCTTCAGGGCAGTGGCCCAAGCAGGCACCAAGTCCATCGCAGAATAAGTCGCTGATCAGGCGTGCTTTACCATCAATTATCTGCAATGCTCCTTCATGGCAATTGGGAATGCATAATCCACAACCATTGCATTTTACTTCGTCAATTTGGATGATTTTCCTAAGCATAAGTGATTTCTTTTGTTTTGAGATCGGATATTTTAGTTTTGTTTAAATAGTCAACAAATTCATTGGTAAGTTTATCAGGTTTTCCACCAAAGATGCAGGAAATAAAAGGGCACATATTTTTGCTGATTCCGCACAGATGACATTCCACATTGCCTTCAATAAGCTGGTAAATCTCAAGCATAGTTACTTCTTCAGCTTTCTTTCTCAGGATAAATCCACCTCCCGGACCGCGATTCGATTCGAGATACTCGTTTTTGGCAAGAACCTGGAGTATCTTGGCCAGATGATTTTGGGAAACGTGAAGGATTTCGGAAATCTTTTTTGCATTTAACCTAACATTTGAGGATGCGATAAGTGCCAGACTATGAATAGCCAACGATGCTGCTTCGGAAATATGTACAAGTCTGCTCACCTTATATAGGAATTTAAGTATTTGAATGCGCAAATATAAAACAAAAGTTCCATTTTGGGAAATAATTTGAAAAAAATGGAAAGAGAATATGAATTTAGTAGTAGTACTATTCCATCAAATCAGCCAGAGTTTGAGTTGAGAGATGATCGCGGAAAGTTTGTGTCATTTTGGTAACGACTGTCCCAAGAATACACTTATCGAACGGGCAAACCTGCTTTTCGTGAGGACAACTCAAAACTTTAACGTGTCCTTCGATGGCTTCGTAAATCTGCAACAATGTAATACCTCCAGGTTCAATGTTTAATTTAAAGCCTCCTGAAGGCCCGCGGTTGGAGGACAGGAAGCCTTCCTTAACCAGTCGCTGCATAACTTTTGCAACATGATGGCGAGATGAACCGGTTATTTCAGCAATTTTCTGAACATTTATGGTTTCCCCTGCACGGGCCACCAGCACCATACCATGCATGCCTATGGATGCGGCTTCGGAATATGAAACAATTTTCGCCATTCTGATATATAAGTATTTAATTGCTCAAATGTCGGTATTATTTTTTGATACTTACCGGATGATCTGTAATTTTTAGTGTTTCTAAATAAGTAAATTGGAATGGTTTTTGTTTACATCCAACTTGACTACTAGTTAACCTCATTTTATGCGACTCATTAACAAATTGCTCTTGTTTTTTTTATCAACAATATTTGTTCTTTCATCTTGTGATGTTCTGCAGCAGGCCACTCAAATAAGTAACCTTTCAAAATGCGAATTCAGACTCGAATCGGTTCAGCAACTTAACCTTGCCGGAGTAAATGTTCAGAATATAAAAAACATATCTGATTTGAATATGATGGATGCTGGCCGGCTTGCCATGGCAGTTTCAACTCAGAACTTCCCCCTTGATTTTACACTTAACATTGAAGCTAAAAATCCAAATACCGCTTCTGCAGGTATGACAAAAATTGACTGGATCTTATTGATTGATGATATTGAGATGACACAAGGTATTCTTGATAAACAGGTTAGTATCCCGGCAAATAATGGTACAGCAATCATCCCAATGCAGATGCATATTGACCTGAAGAAGGCTTTATCAGGTAAAAGTGCTGATGCCATTATGAATTTTGGACTGAATCTGGCTGGTGCCGGCAATAAGCCGACACGGTTCACTTTGAGGATGAAACCAACAATCACGGTTAGTGGTTTCCCAATAACTTACCCTGGGTATCTGAATATAAAAACAGAATATAGTTCGAAGTAATAATAGTATTTAAAACCGGATAGTATGATACTAATTAAAATTCTACATTACCTGGCTTTGATTTTTGGTTTCCAGGCTTCGGCATTTTTTACTTTTTTTCTCATTGCTGAAGGAGGTGCTGACCTTCTTGAAGGAAAACCTAATGTTTTACCCATTATGTGCATGATGATCCTGGCAGTCGGAGGATATTTATGGGCCATTTCAAAGCCAAGAAAAGGCAGTTTGCTTATGATAACCGGTGGAATAATTATGGCAGTTTACCTTTTGTTCCTGGGAGGTACAAGCGAAATTAAAATGGCATTAATATATGGTTTGCCTTTTATTATTCCCGGTTTGATTTTCTATTTTACCGCAAATAAAGTTGAAGAATATCCTCCAACTCAACTGAATTAATAAAAAAAGGCCCGGGTAATTTAACCGGGCTTTTTCTTTAGAGCAGTCCTCCGTTTTTATAAATCTGCATCTGCGCATCATAAAATTTATTGATAAACAGAGATTTGTTCCTGGTAATATTTGTTATTTCTCCTGTATTGAAATTTACCCTTACCTTATCATCCTGCTGTAAGTCAAGTTCTTCGAGTTGTCCGGGAGTGTAAGTGAGAATCGGAAGCGCCGCATTAATGGCATTCCGTTCATAAATAGCACCAAAAGATTCAGCGATAATTGCAGTAACACCTAGCGACTGAAAACAATCGACCGCCTGCTGCCTCGAACTGCCCGCACCGAAGTTTTTGGATGTGAAAACGATATCTCCAGGCTGTGCTTTTTTTGCAAAGTCCTCGTAGCCTTTCAGATTATCGAAGGTGTATTGTCCCATTTCTTTGATACTGGTAATAGTAAGATACCTGTTATGAAAAATCATATCTGTATCAATATTATCCTGGCGGATAACCCATGCTCGGCCTTCAATTATTTCTGGTTTTTCCGATTTCTCACGAACAACTACCTCTCGATGTTTCAACTCAGGTTTTACAAAAGTTGCTGCTATATCAGGTATTGCATCAGGTGTAGTGATGTACCCTGCTATGGCTGAAGCGGCAACAACATCAGGTGAGGCAAGGTACATGGATCCTTTTCCCTGTTTGCCTGAGAAATTGCGGTTCCCAGTACTGATTGTTATTTCTTCAGGTCCATTCTGTCCGACCTGTCCGGCTGCACAACCGGCGCAACCGGCATTCGAAACCAGTGCTCCGGCATCTTTAAAAATCTGAATAAGTCCTTCTTCAAGGGCTTCACGCCATATGGCATCAGTGGTAGGAACAATTTTTAATACCACACCTGGTGCTACTTTACGTCCTTTAAGCAGTTTTGCGGCAACGCGAAGGTCTTCCATGCGCCCGTTCGTGCAACTGCCCAGGAAAGCGGAATCGATTTTGGTATTTCTTACACTTTCAACCGAAACATCATCATGAGGATGGCCTGGATTAGCTACCATAGGCACAAAACTCCCGATTTCAATTTCATGCACAAAGGTATATTTCGCTTCGGGTGATGCCTGTATGGTTTCAAATCGTTTACCTGAAAGCTTTTCGAGGTCATTTAAAACTTTCTCGTTCGGGCTGAACAGTATAATAATAGCACCCATTTCGGTACCCATCGAGGAAATAGTTATTCTTTCATCGAGTGTAAAATCTTCAACAGCATCACCTTCAATCTCAACGGAATAGCCAAGAAGTTTGTTTGCACCGTAAATTGAAAGCAGGTTCAGTACCATATCTTTGGCAGTAACATTTGCAGGCCTTTTACCTTTGAGAATCAGTTTAACTGATTCAGGAACTTTAAACCAAACGGATCCTTTTGCCCATGCAGCAGCTATATCCTGATCACCCATCCCTTGTCCGAAGGCTCCGATTGCGCCCATAATATTGGCATGCGAATCAGTTGAAACAAATGTGCTTCCGGGATAGGCGAGGCCTTTATCAATTGCAAGGTGAGTACCAACACCTGAATCGATATCATATACTTTAATATCATTCTGTCGTGCAAAAAGCCTGCAGAAATGCTGGTTAGCCGCATATTTCTGGTCCGAACCTCCCGGGTTGCAATCGAAAGTGAAGAAAGTACGTGTTGCATCATGTACACTCAACCCATTATTGAGTATATTTTCTACAACATTGGCGCCTCCAAAATCGCGTGCAGCGCGGGCATCAATAAATACATCCACTATGTCGCCGGGTTTAACTAATTTCTGGCTGCTGTGGTTTGCGATAATATTTTCAATTATTGTCATTTTGAGGAAAGTTAATGGTTAATGGAAAATAGAAAATAGAAAATGGTTTCTGGAAGCATGGGTTTTGTTGAGAGTGATTAACTTGCTTCATAATTTTGGTATTCATCATTTACTTCACCATTTTTGGAATCGTTTTTTGCTTTGATCAGGTAATTGATGTATCCATTTAACAATCGGATACATTCATAAGTCAGATTTTCAATTGTATCATGTTTTTCAGAAGTAATATATTCAGAATCAAGGCAAACAGATAAGTGATCTATGACCTCGTAAAGAGAACCTCTGGCGATCCTTAAAAACTGAACATTTTCCTGATAATGATAGCGGCCATAACCTTCAGCAATTTGAGTTGATGGAGACCGAGAACTTCTGATCATTTGATCACTTAACCGATATTATTCTTCGGCAGGTAATTCTTTTACAAGTTTCCATATTTCCATGCGGAGTTGCCTGCATTTTTTCCAGACCTCCAGATCTTTGAATGTTCTCATTTATTAATTTTTAATAGCTTATTTGAGTTAATAGCAAATGGGAAATAGAAAATGGTTAAGATCTATCTATTAGCTTAGGACACTCTGACCAATACCCTTAAATCTATTTTCGATTGACTATTTTCTATTCACTATTTTCCATTAACTTAAGTTTTTACAATTTCAATCGTTCTCTAAAAGGTTCAAAAGTCATAAAATCAGCATGATGAACTATATATGCTTCGGTAGTACGTTTTACCATATCGCCTTCGCCCGCATGAGTTGCTATGATATGACAAACAGCAGCAGGAACTCCGCATTGTTCAGCCAGTGAAACGCCGGAGAAAGGATGCCGGACGTACTTTCCATAACTTCCCTGCACTGATTTTCCGTCTTTCATCTCATATTCAAGTAATTTGCCAACATCCGCCAATATTGCTCCAGCAATCAGAACATCCATATTAACGGGCAGATCATTCTCAAAGAATTCATTCATTTTATTTCCTGCATCAAGCGCCACATGCACCACGCAACGCTTATGATCCATAAAGGTAACTTTCAGATCAGGACCGCAAAGCAAGGTAAATGGAATGGTGTTGAGATCATCAGGTGTTAAGACACTTCTCTGGAGTGCCAGTGCCCAGGTAAGGGTTGTCTTTTCTTTTAAATCAGGGTCAGTTATCCAATCCAGTTCAGGCCATAACAAACGGGCCTGTTCGATAAATTTTGATTCAATCGTCATAATTTGGAAGTATTAAAATGAGAGTTGCCTCATCATCAGCTCTCTAAGGATTGAATTATTATTTCAGTTTAGCGATAATCGCATCAGCCATTTGTATTGTTGAAGCAGCTCCCTGATTGATAACATCAGGTGTACCTTTCAGTTTCATCATATCATAGGCTTTAACTTTTCCTTCAGCAACCACGTCAGCAATCGCTTTACGAATGCGGCCAGCCATTTCCATTTCACCCAGGTGTTCGAGCATCATTACACCCGAAAGGATCATAGCTATTGGATTAACAATTGACACTTCATAACCGGCATATTTGGGTGCAGAGCCATGAGTAGGCTCAAAAACACTTACTCCGGTTTCGGGATTGAATTGTGCTGAAGTTGCAAATCCCAAACCTCCGATTAAGCCTGCAAATGCATCGGAAACAATATCGCCGAACATATTCCCTGCAACTATAACATTGTAGTTTTCAGGGTTTTTAGTGAGCCACATAGTCATGGCATCAATATTTACATCTTCTACCCAAATTTCCGGATATTCGGCTTTACTCATTTCCTGAGCAACCTTTAGCATCATGCCTGAAGTTTCACGGATTACATTTGGTTTTTCACAAACCGTAATTTTTTTGAAACCGCGTTGCTGAGCATATTCAAAAGCGGCTTTAACGATGCGGGTAACATATTTTTTAGTGAAAATACGAGTCGAAACGGCTAACTCAGGACGCGGGCACCAACCAAAGTTTGATTTGAATTTAGGATGTGTCATCAGAGCATCATACACCTGGTCCGAAGGATTTGTCCATTCAACGCCACCATATAATCCTTCGGTATTCTGGCGAAAAATCATAACATCAACTTCCGGTTCTTCGATACCATCCTTACCGCGACGAATAAAATTCAACGGATTTCCTTTAAGCGTTTTGCAGGGACGCATACAAATATCCAGATCAAAATGCTGGCGCATAGTAACAATCGGGCTGTAATAGGTAAATCCTTTCCCCTGCATTTCAGGAGCCAGTTCAGCAGCAGTTTTGTCTTTTGGTTTGGATGTGATTGCTCCGAAAAGGCCAATTTTGTGTTCTTCCAGCAGCTTTATCGTTCGATCGGGCAGGGGATTGCCTTCTTTGCACCAGAATTCCCATCCAATGTCGCCATTAACATAATCAGCTTCAAATCCGGCAGCATCGAGGACACGTATACACTGATCCAATACTACTTTTCCAATACCGTCGCCTGGCATTGATACAATGGTTCTTTTTGCCATAATTTTATCAGGTTTTTTTGATTGTTATTTCAGAAACAATTAGCGACAAAATTATAATTTCATTATTAAATAACAAGGGGATTTCAGAAATATTTTTTAAACAAACAAAAAGGAATAAAGAAAGATATCGTACTTGGATTTTATTATAAACTATGATATATTGTGTTTATAAACATCAATTTAACAATGGATTATGAACTTATTTCAATTATTTGTATCTATGATAGATTTTCTAAAATATTGAATTGTATATTCAGGTATATCAGCCTAAAAATTATAAAGACGAAACGGTTGAATAATAACAATCAGAAATGGCAAATTGAGTTACGAAATATTTTTCAGGTGGTAGCAATTTTCATCGACATGCATTGTAAGTTTCGTATTCATCCCGATTTGATTAATTTTGCGCCCTCTGAAACACAGAAACTCTCTACATAGAAAATCATTTCAACAATTATGGATTCGAAGGCATTGGTGAAAAGTGTAAAAGGCCCTGTTTTTGAAAAGATTACAGAAGCAGCTACCCTTTTGCAAACTGACGCTTTCGTAATAGGCGGTTTTGTTCGCGACCTGATTCTGAACCGAACATGCAAGGACCTGGATATTGTTACTTCCGGCGATGGCATCGAACTGGCGAACAAGGTTGCAGAATTGCTTAAAGTAAAAAAAGTGAGTGTTTTCAGAACTTTTGGCACAGCTATGTTCATGTATCGCGACTGGCAGGTCGAATTTGTAGGTGCCCGTAAAGAGTCGTACAGCAACGATTCGCGTAACCCGCAGGTTTCCCCTGGTACAATTGAAGATGACCAGAACAGGCGTGATTTTACAATTAATGCGCTGGCGATCAGTTTACAACAAAATAATTTCGGACATCTGGTTGACCCATTTAATGGAATTGAAGATATAAAAAATAAGATTCTTCGTACTCCACTCGATCCGGATGTTACTTTTGCTGACGATCCGTTGCGCATGATGCGGGCCATTCGGTTCGCTGCCCAGCTTAACTTCCGGATTCTACCCGAAACACTTGAAGCTATTACGCGAAATGCATCGCGCATCAGTATAATTTCGATGGAGAGGATCAGCGAGGAACTGAATAAAATAATCCTGACCCAAAAGCCATCTGTGGGTTTTTACTTGTTAGACAAAACTGGTCTTCTTGACCTGATTTTTCCTGTTTTTACCGCTCTGAAAGGTGCTGAATTTGTGGACGGTAAAGGCCATAAAGATAATTTTCGTCATACGCTCGAAGTTCTCGACCGCATTGCACCAAACACCGGCAATCTGTGGCTCAGGTGGGCCGCTTTACTGCACGATATCGCCAAACCGGTAACCCGGCGTTTCGATCCACAGACCGGATGGACTTTTCATGGACATGAGTTCAAAGGGATGAAAATGATTCCTTCCATTTTTACCCATTTACGTCTTCCGCTAAATGAAAAAATGAAATATGTTCAGAAAATGGTTTTACTCCATCTGCGCCCGATTATATTAGCCGAAGATGTTGTAACTGATTCAGCAATACGTCGTTTACTTTTCGAAGCAGGAGATGATGTTGACGATCTGATGACGCTTTGCGAAGCGGATATTACATCTAAAAACCAGGCCAAAGTTCAGCGTTATCTGGCAAATTTTGAACTTGTTAGGACAAAATTGAAAGAAATTGAAGAAAAGGATAGTCTTCGCAACTGGCAACCTCCTGTGACCGGAGAAATAATAATGGAAGTATTCGGACTGGAACCCTGTCGGCAGGTAGGAATAATAAAAACTGCCATCAGGGAAGCCATTCTGGAAGGCGAAATTCACAATAATTTTGCTGAAGCATATAACCTGATGCAGAAAGAAGGTTCGAAACTGGGGTTAACAGTTGTAAAACAATATGTTAATGATCCAATAGAAAATCTTGCTGTTAAAAAGGAAAATTCCTAAAAAAAGTTCATACCTTTACATAACTAAAACAAACCAAGAAACATTAACTATGCAAGCATACCGTTTCAGGCTTTTATTCGAAGAACAGGATGATTTTCTGCGTGATATTGAAATCAAGCCGGGGCAAACATTTAAGGATTTCCACGATATCATATACCAGACACTTGAACTCGAAGGAAATGAACTTGCTTCATTCTTTATTTGTGATCCCCGATGGAACAAGCAACGTGAGATTACATTGATCGATATGGGTGTGAAAATTCCTGATACTGACTTTGATGATGATGACGAGCGAAAGCCGGTAATTGTTCCCATTCCGGTAATGATTATGGAAGATGTGAAAATACGTGAAGTAATTGACGATCCGCACCAGCGTATACTTTTCGAATATAATTTTCTGAATCCAAGGACTTTTTTCATTGAACTGATGAAAATTGTTGATGCTGATCCGAAAAAAGTTTACCCCATGTGTGTGAAAAAGGAAGGTACTCTTTCACCAACAATTGCCCCGAATTTTCTCTCTTTTCTCGATGATCCTGATGAAGATGCCATGCTTGGTGAACTGGATAAAATGATACAGGACGGTGAACTTGAGGAAGAAATTGACGAAAATTATACAACGGAACCTGAGTGGTAGTTGGGTATAGCATTTATTCTATGATTCTTATTTCCTGGCTGGAAACTCCTGATATCTTTATCTGTTGCTGAATTCCGCGAAATATCTTGTAGTAATTGCCGGACCTACTGCGGTGGGCAAAACGGATGTTGCCATTCAACTGGCATCGCATTTTAAAACTGAGATCATTTCTGCCGATTCAAGGCAATTTTACAACGAAATGTCTGTTGGCACTGCCAAACCCGATACGCAGCAGCTAGGAAAAGTGAAACATCATTTTATCGGCCAGCTTTCCATCCACGCTTATTATAATGTCTCAAAATTCGAAAACGAAGTTCTTGAATTACTGAAAGAACTATTCATAAACCATAATATTGTTTTCCTTGTTGGCGGCTCTGGTTTATATGTCGATGCTGTTTGTAATGGTATTGATGATTTTCCGGATCCGGCACCTGAACTTCGTAGTTATCTGAAAGGTATTTTGTTGGATGAAGGGATAAGTAAATTGCAGGAAATGCTTCTGGCCCTTGATCCTGAGTATTTTGCTGCAGTCGACGTGAATAACCCCAACCGATTGCTCCGCGCCCTCGAAGTTTGTCTTACAACCGGTAAGAAATTCTCTGAGCAGCGACTCAACAATTCGAAAAATCGAAATTTTCAAATAATAAAAATCGGATTAAACCTGCCCCGGCCAGAACTTTTCAACCGGATAGGCCAAAGGGTTGATACTATGATTGATACCGGATTGGTGAATGAAGTAGATAGTCTGCTGCCTTTTCGCCATCTTAATGCACTGAATACCGTTGGGTATAAAGAAATTTTCGAATTTCTTGATGAGAAGATTTCACTCCGGCAGGCAATTGAAAATATAAAAACAAACACAAGGCGTTATGCCAAACGCCAGTTGACCTGGTTTAACCGATCTTCAGAATACAAATGGTTCGAGCCTTCACAATTAAATGAAATAACCGACTATATAACAATGATTTGTAGATAGTTGGTTATATGTAGACCGGAAATTAATTACGGTTTGTCAGGATTTTATTTCAGGTATTGATCGAGCCAGCGGAAAAATTCGCGCTGCCACAACACGCTATTTTGCGGACGCAAAACCCAATGACTTTCCTCGGGAAAATGCAGGTACCTGGCCGGAATACCTCGTAATTTTGCAGCATTATAGGCAGCCATTCCTTGTGTATATGGTATACGGAAATCGTTTTCCCCTTCAATAATCATGATAGGAGTATCCCATTTATCCACAAATTTATGAGGCGAATTGGCATAGGAATGATCAACTTTAGCGTTTCCTTTTTCCCAATAAGGTCCACCCAGATCCCAGTTTACAAACCACATTTCTTCAGTTGTAAGATATTGGTCTTCAAGGTTGAACATTCCGCAGTGCGAAATAAATGCTTTGAATCGTTTTTCGTGATGGCCAGCCAGCCAAAGGACTGAAAAACCTCCATAACTGGCCCCAACAGCTCCCAGTCTGTCCTTATCAACAAATGGTTCTTTGGCCATTTCATCAATTGCAGTGAAGTAATCCTTCATGTTTTGTCCACCGTAATCACCGCTGATCTGATCGTTCCATTCCTGTCCGAATCCTGGCAATCCCCTGCGATTAGGGGCAACAACAATATAATCATTAGCAGCCATCATCTGGAAATTCCAGCGGTACGAGAAAAACTGGCTGACCATACTCTGTGGACCTCCTTCACAAAATAAAAGGGTTGGATATTTTTTAGTAGGGTCAAAATCTGGAGGATATATTACCCAGGTTAGCATTTTCTTATTGTCAGTGGTTGTCATCCAACGCTCTTCAACTTTCGCTGAGCGTATATCTTTAAGTATTTCCTTATTCGTAAATGAAAGCTGAGTTTCCTTTCCTGATGCATCAATTTTATATATTTCGGTCGGATAAAGCATTGATTGCTTGGCCGTGATTATTTCCTTGCCAGCTAATTTTACTGAAAGGTAATCCCATGTTCCGCTACTGATCTGTTTGATTTCTTTCGTTGCAATATTCAAGGAATAAATTTGTACTGTTCCATGTATTGAACTTAGGAAATATAAAGTTTTACTATCAGCCGACCATTCAAAATTATTAGCCCCCTGGTCGAATTTTTCCGAGTAATCAGTATATTTAGCTGAAGCAAAATCATAAATCATTATCCTGTCTTTGTCGGCTTCAAAACCATCGCGTGCCATACTTCGCCAGACTATTTTCTTGCCATCGGGTGAAAAAACCGGATCCTGGTCATAACCGGCAATACCTTTCGAAATATTTGTTTCAGTTCCGGTTTTTAAATCATAAACATAAATCTCTGAGTTTGTGCTGATAGAATATTCAAGGCCGGTAAGCTTTTTACAGGTGTAAGCAATTTTATCACTTAGCGGACTCCAGCTGATTTGTTCCATTCCACCCCATGGAGCCATCGGTGACTCAAACCTTTGTTTTTCCATAATGTCCCTGCCGTTCTCCATTTTCCCATCTGCATAATCTGATACAAAAATATGGCTGTAACTATAATCTGCCCAGCTGTCCCAATGCCGGTACATCAGGTCGTCTTCGATACGGGCATTCAATTTCGGGAGGTCAGGATACATTTCGTTGGGCGTTTTATCCAGTTTAACACGTTGTGTGTAAAGTATGTACTTTAAATCAGGCGAATAGCTGAAACCCGAAATATCACCATCCGTGTTGCTGATGCGGGTAGGAACAGAGCCATCAGTACTGGATTCCCATACCTGCATAGATCCTGATTCAGCAGAAAGAAATGCAATTTTCTTCCCATCAGATCTGAAAACACCATTACTTTCACTTCCTTTGTAAGAAGTAATTTTTAAGGGATTCCCCCCAGAAACCGGCAACGTATATAAATCGCGGTTTCCTTTATTTTCTTCCAGGTTGTACCAGCTTACACCATATAAAATTGTTTTTGCATCGGGTGAAACCTGAACCTCGCTAACTCGACCCAGTTTCCATAACAACTCTGGTGTATAGCGGTTGGGTGTCATGCTTTGCTGAGCAAATGCAACTACATTAATAAACGTAACAAAAAGAAGTATTTTGATTTTCATAATCGTATGGAATTTAAGTATTGAATAACCCTGCGAAAGTATTTAAAAAAAACGATTGTTATAAGTTGAAAAACGAAAACGACATCAAAAACCAGCTGATTTTAGGTTGAAGGTTAAAAAAAATCTTAATACATCTGGCTTCTTCTTGGATGAAGCCCTTGTAATCGTTCAATTTTTTCTATTTTTGTTGATATTTCGCGATTCGAAATCAAGCAATTCAGATGCATTCCAACATTACTTTATTGACTTTAGTTGTCAAAAAAAATGAATAATTACTTTTCTAAGACTACATTTCCCTTTTGGGTGCTTGCCACCGGAATTGTGCTTGCTTTTACGTTGCCGGTGCTGGTGCAGGATGCCATGTTTCAGGATGCCATGCTTTACAGTAGTGTGTCACATAACCTTGCAATTGGATTTGGTACTTTCTGGTTTCCGCAGTACAGCGCATTAAATATTGCCGGTATTTCTTCCTTTCACGAACAACCACCTCTTGTTTTCGGGATACAGTCACTTTTTTACAAAGCACTGGGCGATTCAATATATGTTGAACGGTTTTACACACTTCTTACCCTGATTATTCACCTTATTCTTATCAACAAATTATGGAAATTAATTTTCAGCGCGACGAATCCGGAGCGTAAACTCGGATTCATAGCTGTATTCTTCTGGATTCTGATTCCTGTTTGCTGGTGGTGTTTCCACAACAACCTCATGGAGAATACAATGAGTATTTTTGATTTACTCGCGGTTATAATTATTTTTAATTTCCTCAAAAACGATTCCAGGGACTATTACTTATGGGTCGTGGCAGGCCTGATGATTTTCCTTGCTTCATTCAGTAAAGGCCTTCCCGGGCTTTTTCCGATTGTGGCTCCAATAATTTATTGGGTTGTTTATCGAAGAATTAGTTTTTCGAAAAGCATCTTCCTGACTTCACTGCTTTTTATTACTCCTGCCTTGATATACGCGGTACTTTTTATGTTCCCGGAAAGTAACAACAGTTTGTCAATCTATATTTTTGAAAGACTATTTGTGCGTGTCAGTTCCATGCCAACTTCATCGTACAGGTTAGAGATTTTCTGGCGGTTGTTTACTGAATTAATTCCGGTTTTCTTAAGCGTAGGTATTGTTTACGGAATAGGATATTTTAAACACACATGGCTCAGCTTTCGCGAAAACAATAAGCCGATTATCTTTTTTCTATTGATAGGGTTGTCAGCTTCGATGCCTTTGGCTTTAACAATGGTGCAAAAAGGATGGTATCTTGTACCTTCGTTTCCATATTTGGCCATCAGTGCTGCACTGCTAATCTCACCATTTTTGGCACAATCCATAAAAAAGATTAATCCAACAGGCAAGGGGTTTGTGTTTTTCAGAGCTGTGGCAATAGTTTTCTTTATTGGTGTTATAATTGTTTCAGTCAGCCAGGTAGGACGGATTTCGAGAGAGGAAAAAACATTGAAAGATGTATATAAAATCGGGAAAATCGTACCTGTATTCTCCACAATTACTGTTCCGGCTAATCTATACGATGAATATGATTTTATATTGCAGGGATTCCTGGTCAGGCATTTTAATATTTCAATTGATCCATATAAAAACCATCGCTATTTCCTGAACGAACAGGGGAATCCGGCTATGATTCCTACCGGTTATCAGAAAATTGAACTTGCACTCGAAAAATATGAATTATATGTTTTCAAAGACCAGACTTTTAACTTTAAGAATTGAAAAGCCCGGTTCCATGCTTACTCAGACCCGTTAACCGAAGTGTTTGTAAAATAGTTTTATAACGAGGCCTTTGATTTATGAACCTGAAATCTGTAGACTGTCACTAAAATTCATTTATCGCTGATAAAAATGAACAGAGAAGAAGCCCAACAACAAATCGGTCGGCTGGTAAAAGAAATTAACGATCATAATTACCGTTATTATGTACTTGCTGATCCTGTGATTTCGGACTATGATTTTGATATGCTCCTCGAAAAGCTGGCAGCACTTGAAAAAGAGTTTCCGCAGCTTATGCTGCCTGATTCGCCAACTCAAAGGGTAGGGGGAACTATAACTTCTGAATTTACTTCTGCCCGGCATACTTACCCGATGTTGTCGCTTTCAAATACTTATTCGGAAAGTGAATTGCGGGATTTTGATGAGCGTGTGCAAAAATTAGTGGATGGCAACTACGAATATATTTGCGAATTGAAATTTGATGGGCTTTCGATAAGTCTTACATATGAAAACGGATTGTTAACCAGGGCTTTAACGCGGGGCGATGGCGAGAGGGGCGACGATGTTACAACCAATATACGCACCATTCGCAGCATTCCGCTTCGATTGTCGGGAACAGGGTTTCCGGAGATTTTCGAAGTCAGAGGCGAAATTATTTTGCCCCGCCCGGGATTCGAAAAAATGAACCGCGATCGCATCGAAATTGGTGAAACTCCGTTTGCAAATCCACGAAACGCCGCTGCCGGAAGTCTGAAACTCCAGGATTCAGCCGAGGTTGCACGCCGTCCGCTTGATGGATATATGTATTATGCTTTGGGTGAATCGCTTTCGTTTAACACTCATAAGCAAAGTTTAGATGCTCTTGCAGGTTGGGGATTTAAAATTTCGAAAGAAACCGCATTATGCGAATCCATTGATGAAGTGATAAGTTTTATACAAAAAATGGGTCGCGAACGCGATAAACTTACTTTTGATATTGATGGAATCGTTATAAAGGTTAATTCCTTAGAACAACAACAGGCACTTGGGTTCACTGCAAAATCGCCTCGCTGGGCAATTGCATATAAATATAAAGCTGAGCAGGTTACAACTCAATTATTATCAATTGATTACCAGGTTGGACGTACCGGGGTGGTAACACCTGTTGCTAATTTGAAACCGGTTCAGCTGGCAGGAACGGTCGTAAAAAGAGCAAGTCTGCATAATGCAGATATAATTGCCAAACTTGATGTGCGCATTGGTGATTATGTGATGGTTGAAAAAGGAGGGGAGATTATTCCTAAAATTATAGGGGTCGATCTCAGCAAACGAGACTTGTTTGCTGAACCGGTTGTCTTTATTGAAAATTGTCCTGAATGTGGCACCCTGCTTGAACGGCAGGAAGGCGAAGCCGGGAATTTCTGTCCGAACGAAGACCATTGCCCACCCCAGATTAAAGGAAAACTCGAGCATTTTATCCATCGCAAAGCCATGAATATCGACAGCCTGGGCGAAGGGAAAATCGAAATGCTTTACGACAACAATTTAGTAAGGAATGTTGCTGATTTATACATTCTTACCTATGATTCCATTCTTGGAATTGAGAAAGTGATTAAAGGAACCGAGGGAGCCAAAGACAAAAAACTAAGTTTCAAGGGTAAGACCGCCGAAAATATTATAAATGGTATAAAAGCTTCAAAATATGCACCTTTTGAAAGAGTACTTTTTGCTATCGGCATAAGATATGTGGGCGAAACCGTTGCCCGTAAGCTGGCCATGCATTTTAAAAATATCGATTCAATCATTTCTGCAAGCCTTGACGAATTGCAGGTGGCAGAAAATATCGGCGAAAAAGTTGCATCCAGTATTTATTCATTCTTCCGAAAACCGGCAAACCTCGAATTAATCAATAAACTAAAAGCAGCCGGCTTGAATATGATTGCCGATAAACAGCCTGATCTTCTTTCATCGAACCTGGCTGGAAAAAGCATTGTCGTTTCAGGCTCATTCGGATCGCCCAGGCGACGAAAAGAACTGGAGGAACTGGTTGTGAATCATGGTGCCAAATTGGCAGGAAGTGTTACTTCCAAAACCGATTATGTTGTGGCAGGGGAAAATATGGGCCCCGAAAAGCGGCAGAAAGCACTAAACCTTGGTATTCCTGTGATTTCGGAAGAGGAATTTCTCGAAAAATTGCTGTAATCTGAAATATTGGATTGCTTTTTGTGCAGAAATACTATGAGTTAAATTTTCTGGTTGTGCTTTGTTTTAATCTCTGCAATTCGGAATTATTTACTCTTCTCATTAAAATGCATTTCTCATGGCAATTCCGGTTAAAGATATAGAAAATACCTTTTTCCATTTATGTAAAATGTTGTATGCTAACCGATTAAAGGAAGCTTTGAACCAGCTTTCAGTATTAATGGAGGGCATGCATGTGGCTGATTTTACGCTTCAATATGAGGATATAAATCAAACTTACCGGATGCTTCTTGAATATAATTTCAGGGGAGTACCTGATCCTCAACGTAATGTGATTTTTGCAAAACTTAAAGTTTCGTTGTTAGAACTTGCTGACAAGGTCAGGCAACAAGCTTTGGCCCAGACCGGTATGCATATTTACCAGTTGAAGTCGCGAATCGAAAAAGAAAAAGAAAATGATAAGGAAGAAGCTACCCGGCGAATCGACAATTATTCCTTCGAGCTCGAATTCACAAAATTGCTGAATGATGCTGATTTGTCAGCGCAAAATGCTGATAATAAATCTATTCCGGCCGTGTCACCTAAGTTGTTCCAATTGATGTGGCTCACCGATAAATATACTGAAACCGATCTTTTGCTTATAAAAGCCATCAGGAATTCGGAGAGTTTGCCATGGTACGAGAAGTGCCTCGCTGTAAGTGCAATTACGCTCAGCCTGATTAATTGCTTTGATAAGGAGAAATTCAATGTTCTCATCGAATTCTATACCGATCGTCAGCCGCAGGTATGGCAGCGGGCACTCACCGGGTTAATAGCTGCCATGTTTATTTATGATAAGCGGATTGAACTCTATCCATCGATCAGCAATAGTATACGTACTTTATCTGCAAATCCAGATTTTGCAACCGATCTGAATAATTTACTGATGCAGATACTCAAATCGCTGGAAACGGAAAAAATTACTCAGAAATTTCGTGAAGAAATTCTTCCTGATGTTCAGAAATTTGAATCAAAACTTCGTGAAAAACTGGATATTGACAATATTATTAACAACGAACTGATCGAAGATAAAAATCCGGATTGGGAGCAGATTTTCGAGGATAGTCCTGATTTGTTGAATAAAATTGAAAAAATGTCAGAAATGCAGATGGAAGGCCTCGATCTTTTCATGGGGACTTTTGCCATGCTGAAGAATTTTGACTTTTTCAGGGAGATTTCCAACTGGTTCCGGCCATTTTACAAGGAAAATGAAGCAGCCTTGAGTGCCTTATCCGACGACTTACAGGGCAAATCAGATTTTCTGGCAGGGTTGGAAGATTCATTTTACATGTGTAACTCGGATAAATATTCATTTTGTTTCAATATCAAACATCTGCCAGGTGAGCAGAGCCGCAATGTGATCAGCCTGTTTAATATGGAAGCGGAAAGTATGCGCGAAATTTCGAGCGAAGATGGACTGCTCAATAAACCGGGCAGGGATACCTTTATTTTTACGCAATACATTCAGGATTTGTACAGATTTTTCAAACTGCATCCTTTCCGGGGCGATTTTCGGGATATTTTTGACCTGAACTGGAATATTCAGGAAAACTGGTTCGTTAATAATATCAGCGATAATACCTTAATACTGCGTAATTCGGCCGAGTTTCTTTTCAACAAAATGCATTATCCGGCTGCGGCAGGACTTTTTAGTGTGTTGACCACAAAGCCGGAACCTGATCAGGTTGTTTACGAAAAACTTGCTTATTGTTACCAGATGACCGGTGATTTTAAATCAGCACTTGAATTCTATAAAAGAGCCGAATTATATGACAGTAATCGGATTTGGAGTCTGAAAAAAATAATATTTTGTTACCGGAAACTTGGCGATAACGAGTCAGCTTTGAAATGGAGCCTCGAAGCAGCGGCCCTTGATCCTGATGATGCCTACCTACAAACTATGCTTGGAAACTGTTACCTCGACAAGCAAAAATACGATTTAGCCCTCGATCATTACTTCAGGGTTGAGTTCCTTTCGCCCGAAAATAAAAAAGTTCTCCGCCCGATTGCATGGTGTTGTTTCGTTCTTGGAAAATTCGATATGGCTCGAAATTATATGCAACGTATTGAGGCTGAAGACACTACGGCAAACGATCTAATTAATGCCGGCCATATTGAATTCTGTACAGGAAATAAACCCAGGGCTATGGAATATTACCTGTCTGCAATAGTATCGGGTAGCATGAGCCTGGCCCATTTTACTGAAACCCTCGAGTTTGATAAGAACCACCTGTTTGCCAATGGGGTTGATGCTGCAGAAATTCAGTTAATTACTGATTATATCCGTTTCAGGAGTTGAACTCATCAGATTGAAATTATTTTCTGATTTCTTAAAATTAGTGCCTGAAAAACTATTACTTTTTGCAATTGTTAATATTAACTAATATAAGGGATCATGTTTATGATTTGGCCCGTTTTTTGAACATGTTGAATTAAAACAAAAGCTATGAGAAAAATAACTTTACTCTCCATCATATTTCTGACTGTTTTTCTTGCCTCTGCAGTTTCGGCAGGAAATTTTGCTGATAATCAGCAAAATATAAATAGCCAGAACTCATCAGATATATCTGCTCCTACTGGTGTAATCGATAATTTATCGGTTTACCCAAATCCGGTTGTTGATTTGCTAAAGATTTCATTCAAAAGCAGCCGGAAAGGTAAAGCTGTAGTCTCCCTTTTTAATAATATAGGGAAACAGGTTTACAACCAGGAATCAACTGTTGAGCAAGGAAATAACCTTATTTCGATTGATGTCAGAAGCAAAGCCATTGAGCCGGGTATTTACTTTGTACAAATTGTAGTTGATACAGAAATTGTAACGAGAAAGCTGATTGTTAAATAGTTTTTGGGCTAATTCCCAAATCCTGTCTGTTTTTATTCTCATTCGAACATAATCATGCGAAACACGTTTACTTTGTTGTTAATATAGCGAAGTCGTAGTTTCATCCTCAATGCGCATCTTACACTTTTCATTCAGGTCGGTCCGTAGTAAAGCAATACCAGCAATCTTAGCTGTATTACTCTATGTTTTGCCCAGCCTTGTGCAGGAGGTTCACCGATTGATTGGTCATCACGATAATGCTCATTCAGTTTTTTTCGGGAAAGAAAGTGGTTTTCAGCAACAGACTGACAAATGCCCGATTTGTGTATTTGAGTTTTATACTTTAGATGAAATTCCGTTAGAGTATTACTCAGCAGTTTTCTCATCTTCTACTATTAAATTTTCAATTAATTCGAATCATCAGATAGCTTTAAAGATTTTTGATTATTTCCAATTACGCGCTCCCCCGGTTTCCTGATCTGAATTTCTTTTATTTAAGTGATTGAAGTCCACTTTCAATCTTTCTATGTATTTTATTAAAAACAAAGTAACAATGAAAAAAATATTTTTCATCATGTTGATTGTATTATTGGCAATCAACCTGGTAGCGAATTCAGGTAATAATTTAATTGAAAAAACAAGCCTGTCAGGAAAAATAACCGATAGCAAAACCGGAGAGCCTTTACCAGGAGTATCACTTTATTTTCCTGATTTAAAATCGGGGACAATCTCTGGTATTGATGGTACTTACAAACTGGATAATCTGCCTAAAACCAGGGTTTTCATTCAGGTAACTTTTATAGGGTACAAACTTATTGCCGAAACTATTGATCTGAATCTTATTGACAAAAAGGATTTTGCTCTGGAAATTGCTATTACTGAGCTCAACGAAGTAGTGGTCACCGGTTTATCAAAAGCTGCCGAGAGGAACCGGACTCCAACACCGATAACCATTATTCCTCCAGCTCAGTTGCTTCAGAATGCTTCGACCAACATTATTGATGCCATTGCCAAACAACCTGGAATATCACAGGTTACCACTGGCCCGGGCATTTCAAAACCTGTTATACGTGGTTTGGGTTATAACAGAATTATTACGCTAAACGATGGGATCCGCCAGGAAGGACAACAATGGGGTGATGAGCATGGTATTGAAATAGATGAATTCTCTGTAAATAAAGTTGAAATTCTGAAAGGACCTGCCAGTTTATCATACGGGTCCGATGCCATGGCCGGAGTAATCAATTTTATTAACGCGCCAACATTACCCGATGGAGTTATCGAGGGTAAAATACTTACGGAGTATCAAACCAACAATGGATTATTTGGGGCTTCAGCAAATTTTGCAGGGAATAAAAAAGGCTTTATCTGGAATGTCCGCTACAGCGATAAAAGAGCACACGCGTATCAGAATAAATATGATGGCTATGTTCTGAATTCCGGTTTTAAAGAAAAAACCAACACTGCAATTCTCGGACTGAATAAATCGTGGGGATATTCGCATCTGCATTTAAGCATCTACAGCATGAATCCTGGTATTGTAGAAGGTGAGCGCGATAGTATTACCGGTGCTTTTATAAAACCAGTTTTAACAAATGGAGAAGAAGGATTTGCTCAGGCAACAAATAGCGATTTCCTGTCGTACAATCCTTTAACTCCTTTTCAGAAGATAAATCATTATAAAGCTGTTTTGAATAATAGTTTTGTACTTGGGAACTCAATCCTGAAAGCAACAGTGGGTTGGCAGCAGAATCGCCGGAAAGAGTATGGTGATATTCTGACCGAAAATGAATACGGACTTTATTTTTTACTCAATACCGTAAATTATGATCTGCGTTTAATCCTCCCTGATTTCAAAGAAATTAATATTTCAATAGGAGTGAATGGGATGGAACAGACTTCACAGAATAAGGGAACGGAATTCCTTGTTCCGGCATACAGTCTTTATGATGCAGGGTTCTTTGCAATTGCCCGTAAATCCTATGAAAAACTTGAACTAAGCGGTGGTCTTCGTTATGATGTAAGGTTCGAAAAAGGAGAGGATTTATTTCTTGATTCCGAAGGTGCTCCTGTTGCACATCCAGATGAAGAATCTTTTCAACAATTTAAAGCTTTCAATTCCACATTTTCAGGATTTTCCGGAAGTTTTGGTGCTACGTACCAGTTAACCCATAGATTATTTACCAAGGCAAATGTTTCGCGTGGATTCCGTGCGCCGAATATCGGTGAAATAGGATCAAATGGGGTACATGAAGGAACTCTTCGTTACGAACTTGGTGATCCTGACCTGAAACCTGAAAGCAGTATGCAGTTTGATTATGCTCTCGGGTTTAATTCCGAACATGTTTCCGCCGGGTTGGATTTGTTTACAAACAGTATAAATAATTACATCTATTTGCGAAAACTCGAGAGTTCTTCGGGTGGAGATTCCCTTAGGGATGGATTTAGTGTTTTTAAATATGTTTCGGGCGATGCCGCTATTAGCGGGGGAGAGTTAACCGTTGATATTCATCCGCATCCGCTTGACTGGCTTCATTTTGAGAATTCGGTCTCTTATGTATATTCAGTTCTTAAAAACCAACCGGATTCATTAAAGTATCTGCCATTGACTCCTGCTGCTAAATTTACATCAGATTTAAAAGCCACAACAGGTAGCGATGGAAAATACTTTAAAAATGCGTTTATTAAAATCGGGATTACCTATTTTTCCAGGCAGAACCATTTCTATTCAGCATATGCAACTGAAACCGCCACACCTGCTTATGCTCTTTTAAACATGAGTCTTGGAACTGATTTCTCTATTCATAATAAGACACTTTTTTCCTTGTACCTGTTAGCTGATAATATCCTGGATGTTGCTTATCAAAGTCATTTGAGCAGACTCAAGTATGCTCCTGTGAATAATGCAACTGGTCGGAGCGGTGTTTACGACATGGGAAGAAACTTTTGCTTTAAGGTTATTGTTCCGATACGATTATCGAAATAGAATAAAAGCAAAATGCCCGGTGGACTTTCTTCCGGGTATTTTATTTTTAAAAAGATTTCTTAATTTCTTATAACCTGAATCTTTCTGGCGATCCACTTATCCTGAATCTGGAGATGCAATAAATATATGCCAGTTGGCCAGGGACAATTAACAAATGCTTGTTTGGTATTGAGTTCTGATGAGCTCAAAATTCTTCCGGTTATATCCCTGACTATTAGCTTTTTAATAGGGTATTCCGAATCAATTTCTATCCTTCCGTTTCTGACCGGATTAGGGAAAATATTAATTCCGAGATGCATTTTTTCTGCAATACCTACATTCGAATCACAACTCAAGGTAATATCCCAGCCGGAAGCAAGAACTGTTGAATTTGATATGAACTGAAATGTTAATGCCCCGGAGGGATTGGTTGCCGTAATTCGCTCAGGAACAGTATTTCCACATAAAGTCATTATCAGATTATCGGAGGTAGAGGCTCCATCGTAAATCAGCAATTTATCGTTAGTACAATTTGCGCCGCCATCCTCAATATCTAAACTATTGAAGACTGCTGTGAGTTTTTCGGTCAATAAATCGGGAGAAAAAGTAATTACACTTATCTCTTCATCAGTATACTGAGAAGAAGGTCCACCGGTATCAAAGAAACTGGCATCGCAAACAGAATAGGTTTTATTTCCCATCAGATACCATGGCTTAACTTCAATGTATTGATTTCGAACCAATGAATCGACAGCACCCATTCGTGTTACAACCAATTTAACCGGATAAACTCCTGGTTGGGGGTAGGATACAACGGGATTCATTTCGACTGAAGTTGCCGGTAAAGCTCCGTCAAATGTCCATGCCCAGGTCAGAGGATATCCCGCCGACTGATCGGAAAAATGGATTTGCTGGTCAACAGCAACAAGTGTTGTATCGGCTTTGAAATTTGTTTCGAGCCTTCCGTCGTAGAGTTGCACATCGAGGACAGTTGTTTGTTTATCGGCAACCTGGACTGTAAAAGTTTTCGGGAAATACCCTGCAGCTGAATAAGTAACATTATAAGTTCCACCTTTTAGAAGCCGGTGATAATCGCCTACCTGCGGATCAGTATAAACGTGTGAACTGTCTTTATCGAAACCAGAAATATATATTTTAGCATACAAAGGTTCACCGCTCATCGAGTCAGTTACAAGTCCGTGCAGTCCATAGCCAGCTTGTTCAATATAATTTAGTAAAGAGCGGTAATTGTAATTCCAATGTGGAATAAGCTGATTTTCAGGGACTAATTTTGTGTCTGATATTTCGATTGTCGATTCGCGGCAATACCGGAAGTAATTCATATAATCCTGACGTCCGCCTTCAATTTCGTACCAGGCATTGCCATTGGTTATACCATTGTTATATCCATTGAAATAATTTGATGGTGCATTTATATGAACTGTATCAGCATATTCACGGCTGGTGTAAATCCACCATGCATCATCTGCTGTAAGTTTCGACCAGGTATCCCAGGGATAATTCAGTACTTCGGTTCCTCCATGGAAATTGGCCCCCATAGTAAACGAATTGAAACCTGCAAAATTCATAAAAGCTACAGTTTCGGGCTGCCAGGCATTTCCATCAGGATGTGGCCCTCCTTTGGGATCAGGATAATTTCGGTTACAATCAATATTATTCGCATTTCCCCGCGTTGCTCCGTTTACGCTGTTGTTTCCACCTTTATATGTGCCGTCAGGATTGGCAAGGGGACAGATCACAATATCAAAATTATTAACCATATTGGTAATCCGGGTATCGGTTCCATAACCTGTTAAAAGATAATCGGCCAGATGAAGCATCAATACATAGCCGGTAGTTTCATCGCCATGGATGGAGGAAGTATATAAAAATTCAGGTTCATTTTCCTGCAGGTCAACATTGTCCGAAATACGTAAGGCTAATATTTTCCTTCCGCTCGCAAGTGTGGTGATAGTTAGCAACTTACAAATCTCAGGATGATCGGTAGCAAATTGCTGCATAATATCTTCGTAAGCAGGGTAAGTAGGATAGTAGTTCCATGTTAATACCTGGCCCGGATTATCCGACATCTGAACCGGGAACATTTCTGAAGGAGCGGTAAGGACTTTATAATCAAAATTGTATGCAACAAAATCAGTGAATTCTTTTTGATTGGCATAAGCGAAAATGGTATTTCCTTCGATTTGACTTAATGATATTTTTTTTGTCAAAACTTTAAGCTGACTCAAATCGTTAAGCTGGAAGCTAAAATATACTTCACCTCTGCGGTTAAGCTCCTGTAATGCGCGCTCATATTCATTTACCTGCAATTGCGCTGACAAAGTAGTGAATGTTGAAAGAAGGCAAATGAGTAAAAAAAACTTTTTCATGTAGTATTCAATAGTGTTAGGAATCTTGTTTAACAGTTTGGATTTCAGCCATCAAAGCTGCCAGTTGGTTATAATGCGATTTTTCAATTTTTACTAAAGGCAAACGAATATTATTGGAAATGATTTCAAGTATTTCGAGTGCAGCTTTAATGCCCGAAGGGTTTCCGTCAGCAAATACCGATTTTGTAAAATCAGTAAGTTTATAATGGATTTCACGTGCCTTGCGCATATCGCCTTTAATGCCAAGAGAAACCATATCGGAAAATTGTCTGGGGTAAGCATTGGCAACCACTGAAATTACACCATCAGCACCCATGCCCAGCAACGGTAATGTCAGAAGATCATCGCCTGATATTACCAGGAAGTCTTTAGGCTTGTTACGGATGATATCCATAATTTGTTCCATATTTCCAGAAGCTTCTTTTACTCCTATTATATTGTCAAATTCAGCAGCAAGCTGCAATGTGATTTCGGGTTTCATATTCACCGAAGTGCGACTGGGAACATTGTATAATATAATCGGTAACGGGCTGACTGTCGCAACATTTTTAAAGTGCAGGTAAAGCCCACGTTGCTGTGGCTTATTGTAATACGGTGTCACTGAGAGTATTGCATCGTATCCATCGAGGTTATTCGAACGGATTGTATTTATAACTTCCTGCGTATTATTACCGCCTATACCGATTACAAGAGGCACCCTTTTATTTGTAATTTCAACAACAAATCCGGCAAGTGCATTTTTTTCTTCCCGGGTAAGTGTGGCCGTTTCGGCAGTAGTACCCTGAACAACCAAGTAATTGACACCACCGGCTATTAAGTGTTCTATGAGTCGTTCAAGAGCAGTAAAGTCAATTGTACCTTGTTTGTGAAACGGGGTAATCATGGCAACGCCTGTTCCTCTGAATTTTGTGCTCATATATTTAGTTGTTTATCATGCTTAAATAATGAATAACCTGTTCTGCAAATGAATCAATAGTTTCGTCCGGTCCTGTATGTATCATCAGGTCGAAAAGCGATTGGTGATCTTCCTGATATCTGCCAACTTTAATTCCTGCGCGTGATAAAGCGGCACAATAGAGTAATGGAAGATTTTCACTAAGACTGAGATCGATGAGAATATCGTATTCCGTATTTATAAATTCCTTCACGAATGGCTTCTGCGGTTGGAATCGCCAGTTAATGTCCTTTATTGTAATAATATCCTGCGATATCTTTGGAATAAAGTAATAAGGAATCATTTTCAGGTCAGTATAGCAAACAACCTTAATCTTCAGATTCAATTCGGTTAACCTGCCAACAATCAATTCTACTTTTTTATAAGTCTCTTCGTCGGGAAGGTAATATAGTAGCGCAAGCGTACGGGCACTTTGTATGCTCACAGGTTTTTGCTTGCGTTCATTAACTTGTAATTGCTTAAGTATATATGACTTAGCAAATTTTTCGCGTATGTTTTGGATGATTTTCAATGATACCTGGTTATTTACTTATCATTGGGCCCGATACAAGGCATTTTCTCTTTGAAACCTGCTAAAATACTCATTTTATTGCATCAACCCGAAATATCAGAAAAAAAATCAGATGTTGATATTGGCAGGCTACTCAGGTTAAGTTCTTTAGCAGAAAAATCTTGCGGAATTAGTGATTTGTTTTGCCAACTCAACACGTAATTCAGTTCCGGCTGAAGGCGGTTCAACCTGGCCATAACTACCCGAAATTAGTAAAGCATGAAATTATTTCGCCGATATACATACGGTGATAGTCCTTTTTGGGGTAGTTGGCATGAATGTTTTCGGCCAGGAAATGTTCGGGAATAATGTCCGAAAAATAGAGCTTGCGGCATTCGAGCATCAGATTTGATTGTTCATAAAAAACTGAGCCTCCGGGCGCTTCAAACGGTTTAAGACCAGTAGCTTTCATCTTATCAGTCTGCCTGCCTGATACCTTGCCACACAAATTTAATGCATCGCGATATTTTTCTCCCAAAAAACTCATGGTAAAGAGTGCATTCGATTCCATGAATTTATAGGTATAGCGTTGCGGTCTTACAAAACAGAAAACAACCGGTTTATTCCATAAAATACCCATTCCTCCCCAACTGGCAGTCATGGTATTGAATGAATTCAAAGTACCGGCAGTCAGAAGAAACCAGTCGTCATCAATAAGCGTAAACGGATTTCTGCTGATATCCTCAGGTGCAATCTTTTGTAAATCCTTGTATGTCATAGTGTTTTCTTTACTTGTTTTAAATTAAGCAAATTTAGTGGGTTTGATCCTAAGCCGGAAATATTTTTTTGGCTAAACCGCAATACTTCATCATAAAAAAGTACAACTACAGGTGATTCTTCGATGAGTAAACGGTCCATTTGCATGTATAACTGTCCTCGCAGTGAATCGTTGCTTTCATTCATACTTCGCCGGTAAAGTTCATCGAACGAACCAGATGAATAATGAGTGTAATTAGGCCCTGCGGGGCAGAAGTTCGGAGTATAAAATAACGAAAGGTAATTTTCAGCATCAGGATAATCGGCAATCCATGAAGCACGGAAGAAACTAATTTTCGATTGTGCGATCATTTCCCGGAGAGTTGCCGGCGGTGTAACATCAAATTTTACTTGAATTCCAATTTCACCTAACTGGCTTTGTATAAATTTGCACAAATCGAGGTATGAGGCATTCGTTGTCAGTGTAATCGGTGGAAGTCCTTTTCCTGCCGGGTAACCCGCTTTTGTAAGAAGTCTCATGGCTTTGGCAGGATCGTAATTATAGCCTTCCACTCTGGATTGGTCGAACCAGGGCATACCGGCGGGAACAAAGCCGTAAATGCCTGGAATGCCAATATTATTCCGAAGATAGCGCATCATTTTCACCCTGTCGAATCCAAAGTTCATTGCCTGTCGCACCAACTTGAACTTCAGAGGGCTTTGAGAAGCTGCTATAAAATTTGTATCAATCAGTATCCCAAGGTATTCCGTGTTCAGATAAGCTTGTTTGGTAAGGTTAATCTTTTCTACGTATTTCAATTGTAATTCCCCACCGCCGGTTAACAATTCATCCTTGTAACTGGCATCAATTCCTGAAACGAAATCGAGGTTTCCTTTTATAAACTCAAGAAAAGCAGTTTGCTTATCAACAATAAACGTTATAGCTACTGCATCAAGATAGGGGAGAGGGCCTTCAGTTCCTTTCTCAAAGTAATTGTCGTTTTTGAGTAGCACCAGTTTTACTCCTTCTTTCCACATCCCAAACTTAAACGGTCCGGTGCCAACGGGATTTTGCCTGAAATCAGCTCCATAAAAATAGACTGCTTCATGGGGGACAACTGAACAATATTGCATTCCCAGCAATCCCAGAAAAGGAGGGAATGGCTCTTCGAGCCTTATAACGAATGTGCTGTCGTTTGGTGCGTGAAATGCATATTTGCTGTTTTCATTCTTAACCTTTTGAAGGACCCAGGCACCCGGTGATGCCAGTTCTTCATCGAGTAATCTGTTGAAACTGTAAACAAAATCGTCAGAAGTAACTTTTCTTCCTTTACCTTCCTTGAATGCAATATTATTGTGAAAATACACATCACTGCGGAGAACGAAAGTATAGGTTAATCCGTCTCGCGAAATGTCCCAGCTTTTTGCAATACAAGGTTCTGTCTTTAAATTATCATTGAGTTGGATTAACCCGTTAAATAGCTGGTTGTCGGCCCAAATAGTTGCCTGGTCGCGTGCAAATGCAGGATCAAGCGATGTAATACCAGCCGACTCATTATACCTGAATACCGTTTTCCCTTCATCTTCGTAACGGCTTGTTTTACAAGCTGTAAACAAGAGCAAAAGTAAAAAAGGAAGGTAATACAGTCTGTGAAAGGTCATCAGGGATAAAATGAATTTTCAAAATTACGGGTTTGCTTTATACATCTGATAAACTGTTTCAGATAAGTGAGTTTATTTATCTATTTTTGTTGGTACAATAAACAATACTACAATTATGAGGAAAATACTACTTCAACTGTTTATTTTAATGATGATATCGGTTTTTAGCCTGAGTGCTCAAACAACCCGACCTGATAAGGGTTCAGAGATGTGTTCGCACAGGAAATCGCAAAAAAAACATTTAACTGAGCGTTCCTTCCGTTCAGCTAACTCCCCGAAACACGCTTTTGATGTTCTAAAATATACTATCAATATCGATCTGGTTAATTGCCTGCAAACTCCGTATCCCAATAGCTTTGATGCAGATGTTAAAGTACTTTTCAGGATTGATAGTACTTTAAATCAAATTGTTCTTGATGCTGTTAATAGTTCAATAGCTATAAGCGGGATTCAGATAAACGGGGTTTCCTACACTCATATAGGTAATAAATTAACAATTCAACTCGATAGAACCTATAATCCTGGCGAGCAGGCCGAAGTTCATATTTTTTATTCGCATGCCAATATTAGTGATGGTGCTTTTTATGCTTCCGAAGGATTTGTTTTCACGGATTGTGAGCCAGAAGGAGCACGGAAGTGGTTCCCTTGCTATGATAAACCCAGTGATAAAGCTTTGACTGATATTACGGCCAGGGTTCCGGCAGGAGCAAAACTCGGCTCAAACGGGAAATTGCTTGATTCAATTAATGACGGGAGTACCATTACTTACCATTGGGTAAGCCGCGATCCGGTTGCAACTTACCTCACTGTAATTACTGCAAGTAATAATTATAACCTCGATATAGTCAATTGGACCAATCCGTATACTTCTGAAATAATTCCAATCCGGTTTTATTATAACCCTGGCGAAAATCCTTCAAATATCAAGAGCAAGATCGGGGCTATGACAACTTTCTTTTCGGAGGAATTCGGCGACCATCCTTTCGAGAAAAATGGTTTTGCCACTTTAAACAGTGAATTCACCTGGGGAGGTATGGAAAACCAGACACTTACCAGCCTTTGCCCCGGTTGCTGGGGTGAATCGCTGATCGCTCACGAATTTGCACACCAATGGTTCGGCGATATGATTACCTGTGCAACATGGGCAGATATTTTTTTAAACGAAGGGTTTGCAACCTGGACAGAAGCTTACTGGAACGAAAACCAAAACGGCTACGTGTCATATAAAAATGAATTGGCATGGAATGCAGAGTATTACAAAGCATATAATCCGGGTTGGGCAATTTCTGTTCCGTCATGGGCGGTATCTACCCCGGGTGTGAATACTTTATTCAATTACGCTATCACTTATATGAAAGCAAGTTGCGTAATGCATATGCTCCGCTACACACTTGGCGACAGCGTTTTCTTCCCTGCTATAAAAGCCTATGCAGCTGATACAACAGATTTCAAATATAAATCAGCGACAATTGAAGATTTTAAAAATAAAATAGAGAATGAATCGGGACAGGATTTGGATTGGTTTTTCAATCAATGGATTTATATGCCGGATCACCCGGTATACAGGAATGAATTTTCAATAGCGCAGGGAAATTCTGGTAATTGGTTTGTAAATTTTCAGGCTAACCAGGAAGTCCAGTCATTCTTACCATACTTCCAGATGCCATTGGAAATTCTTGTTACTTTCAACGATGGTACTGATACACTTGTTAAGGCATTTAACAGTTTCAACGGGCAGAACTATACTTTCGCATTCACAAAAGAACCTGACCAGGTTGCATTTGATCCCAATAATAATATTTTACTGAAGGATGGAACTACAGTTGTCGGCCTTAAAGAAAGAATAGCGATTGAACCGGGCTTTTCATTGAAAGTATCTCCAAATCCCTTTGTGAATAAAACCCAAATTACTTACAGTCTGAAAGCACCTGAATTCATTACTATTGATTTATACAATAGTATTGGTATCAAACTTAGTACAATTTCTGAGAAATTTCAAACAGCCGGTAATTACAATAATATTATTGAAGCAGAGGGCTTAAAGAATGGAATTTACTTTGTTGTCCTCCGCACAGCAAACCAAACCGAAACATTGAGAATAATAAAAGTGGAATAAACAGAAAAACCGGGCAAATCCCGGTCTTATGTTTTTACATCCGTGAAAAAGTAGCTTGTTATTTCTTCTTAACCAAAGCCAGGTCTAGCACTTCTATCATATCGGTAAGGTAATGAAAGGTAAGCCCTTTAATATAATCAGGTTTTATTTCTGAAATATCACGTTTATTATCTTTTGATAAAATAATATCAGTGATTTTCGCCCTTTTAGCTGCAAGTATCTTTTCCTTAACTCCTCCTACCGGGAGAATCCTTCCCCGGAGAGTAATTTCACCCGACATAGCCAACTTATCATTCACAGGTTCTTTGGTGAAAGCCGAAGCCAGCGCTGTAAACATGGTGATACCTGCCGAAGGACCGTCTTTAGGCGTTGCTCCTTCGGGAACATGAATATGTACATTCCATTTTTCGAAAATTTCGTTTTCGAGCTTTAGACTGATTGCGTGAGCTTTCAGGTATTCATATGCCAAAGCGGCCGATTCTTTCATTACATCACCAAGATTGCCTGTAACAGTAAGAACACCCTTACCAGGACTGAGGCTGACTTCAACAAAAAGAATTTCTCCTCCTACCGCTGTCCAGGCTAAGCCGGTAGCAACACCAGGTGTATTGCCCGAATAACTTTTCTCGTTGTTAAAAGGTGCCGGCCCAAGGACTTTTTCGATATCAGCTGCGGTAATATTCGACGGCAGATCTTCATTCATTGCTATATACCTGGCCCGGTTGCGGATTACTTTTGCAATTGTCTTCTCAAGCAGTCGCACTCCGGATTCCCTTGTGTAATTTTCGATTATCAATTGAATAACCGGTTTCGCAAAAACTATTTTCTTTTTGTCTATTCCGTGCTCGGTCATTTGTTTAGGCACCAAATGCTTTCGGGCTATCTCTATTTTTTCTTCAATAAGGTAACCGCTCAGGTCAATAATCTCCATCCTGTCGCGCAAAGCGGGATGCACTGAATTTAGTGAGTTTGCAGTAGCAATAAACATCACCTTTGATAAATCGTACTCAACCTCAAGGAAATTATCATAAAACGAACTGTTTTGCTCAGGATCAAGTACTTCCAATAATGCGGCTGATGGATCACCATTCACAGTCATGCCAGAAACTTTGTCAATTTCATCCAGCACAAAAACAGGATTGGTTGACTTCGCTTTCCGGATACTTTGTATAATCCGGCCAGGCATGGCTCCGATATACGTTCTCCTGTGTCCCCTGATTTCTGCTTCGTCGTGCAATCCTCCGAGTGACATACGTATATAATTTCGCCCGATAGCTTTGGCAATAGATTTTCCTAGTGAAGTTTTCCCGACTCCCGGAGGACCTACAAGGCATAAAATGGGTGATTTCATGTCCCCTTTCAGCTTAAGCACAGCAAGGTATTCAATAATACGCTCCTTTACCTTTTCCATTCCATAATGGTCTTTATCCAAGACCCTCTGGGCATGATGTAAGTCAAAGTTGTCTTCTGTATAAGTTTCCCAGGGTAAATCAACCATTACCTCCAGGTAATTCACCTGGAGGGAAAATTCCATTGCCATCGGATTCATTCGCTGAAGTTTGGCGATTTCCTTCTCAAATATTTTAAACGCTGCTTCCGGCCATCTTTTCGAAAATGCCTTAGCCTTTATTTCGTTTATTTGCTGTTCATTTGGATTATTTCCAAGTTCATCCTGAATCTGTTTCAGCTGCTGATTTAATAAATAATCACGCTGCTGCTTGTCCATATCCACTTTCACTTTATTTTGAATCTGGTTTTTAAGATCCAGCATTTGAATCTCCTTGGTCAGCAGTCCTAATACTCTGTTTGCACGTTCCTCTACATCAAGAATACTGAGCAGATTCTGTTTTTCTGTGATGTCAACATTCAGATTTGATGCCACAAAATTTACAAGGAAAACCGGGCTTTCAATATTTTTGATCGCAAATGCGGCCTCACTTGGCAGGTTCGGCGATTGATTTATAATCTGGATCGAAAGGTCTTTAATCGAAGAAATTAATGCTTCGAAATTCTTGTCTTTTTTTGAAATAAAGACATTCTTGTCAATACTGTGCACTTCAGCTTTAAAATAGGGTTCCGATTGAAGTAATTTTCCAAGTTCAAATCGTTTCTTTCCCTGAATTATGGCGGTAGTATTGCCATCCGGCAATTGTAGAATCTTGATAATATAAGCTACAGTACCTATTTTATTGAGGTCATCGTAACCGGGATCTTCAATATCACCATCTATTTGTGACACAACCCCGATTATACGTTCTCCTTTATAGAATTCCTTAATTAGTCTGATAGATTTATCCCGTCCAACAGTTATTGGAATAACCACACCGGGAAACAACACTGTATTTCGTAACGGTAAAATTGGCAAAACCGGAGGAACATCTTCGGCGTTAATAATTTCTTCATCTTCAGCCGAAAGAAGTGGTATGAATTCAGTTTCATCTTCCATAACATTCGAAAGATGCAGATCAGCTATGTTTATAGTATTGTCCATAAGTAAAAGTGACAGTTTGGCATATTTTATACCAGAATTTGTTTGGCCGTATATAAGTCAATAATTATGCCACCTGATAAATATGGCGTACGAAAGGTTATTTCGTGGTCACGATTATGCATTATGTTGCATTGAATACCAGAGAAAGAGTGTTTACTTATAACAAACGATTATCACTTGCCAAATCATATACTGCTTTGAAAATATTCTCTTCATTAGCATCAAAAGTAAGTTCCCTCCGGGCATATACAGCTTTTGCGGTTTCCATTGCTTCATCAAGTTTATGTTTCCTGAAACCGGAATTCCCGCCCCACACAAAGGATGGAATAAAATTCCGCTGGTAGCTTACACCGAAAATATTTGAACATACGCCTGCCGTGGTTCCCGAATTGAACATCGAACTGATGCCGGTTTTTGTATGGTCGCCCATTACCAGCCCACAAAACTGAAGCCCGGTGCTCACAAATTTAGTCTCACTGTAACTCCATTGTTTTACAGGTTCATAGTTGTTTTTCAGATTGCTTGTTGTTGTTCCGGCACCCAGGTTGCACCATTCGGATATTATGGAATCGCCAAGAAAACCATCGTGTGCTTTGCTCGAATAACCAAACATGATACTGTTGTTAATTTCACCGCCAGCTTTACACCATGGGCCGATAGTTGTGCCTTTGTAAACCAAAGTCCCCATTTTTAATACGGAATGATCACATAAAGCAACCGGACCCTCAATGTGACATCCTTGCATTACTTCAGCCTGCTTACCTATATAAACCGGGCCTTTCAACGTATTAATGGTGGAGCATTCAATACTCGCACCTTCTTCGACAAATAAATTGTTTCCTAAAATTTTATTGGTCGGTGAGATGTCGGCAGATTTTCGACCATTGGTTAAAAGTTGAAAATCTTCTGCTATAGCTTTCTTATTTATACCGAATATATCCCATGTGTTACTGATTTTATAAAATAAGGATTTAACATTTCTGCTGTTTAATTCGGGGGACGAACCTAAAGTGAAATGCTTCAGGTTTTCAGCGGTAAGATGAATGGCAATTATTGAACCTTCGTGAACGAGTGAAGTGTCCGAATCAAGTGACAGAATTTCGCTAATGATTTCTTTATTAGGCAATACAGAGCCATTTATAAGGAAATTGTCTGTTCCGACCTTCAGTTTGAATTTTTCCTGCAGGTACATCTCTGTAAGAAACGAAACCGGCTGTTGAAGGTATATTTCCCACTTCTCACTGATAGTGAGGATGCCTATACGAATGGCGCTTATAGGTCTGAAAAATGTCAACGGACGTAACGAAACGCGACTTTGATCATCAAAAAGTATGAAATTCGACATAGTTGTAGGTTCTTGAAAAGGGCTTTAAAGATACATGCTTATCTTTATTTGGCAATAAAAATTTAATTTCTGAATAAAATATGGCATAAAAAAAGCTATCCATAAAGGATAGCTCAAATATTTTTCGGAACGCAAAACAAGACTATTTTGTCTTATTCTGAATTTGTGCTGATTTCTCCATTTTCTGGCGGAATTTATCAACACGTCCGGTTGTATCAACTAATTTGATTTTTCCAGTGTAAAAAGGATGCGATGTGTTAGATATTTCCAGCTTTACAAGTGGATATTCCTTACCATCTTCCCATTTAACGGTTTCCTTGGTATTAACGGTCGAACGGGTCATAAACGAAAAATCGTTCGATATATCTTTAAAAACTACAAGGCGGTATTCCTTAGGGTGGATGTCTTTTCTCATGATGCTTTCAGCTTAAATTTCAGGGCTGCAAAATTATACATTTTTTGCTCACAAACAAATATTCAATACATTTTCTTTAACAATATTTTGTTAACATGTTTTTTTACTTTACCGATTAAAGTTCAGTTAGAAACTTCATGGTATCAATTCCATCTGCATAATCGGCAACCCCGGGGCTCTGTGTGCTTCCGGGAAGTACGGTTTTGTCCGAAACAAACGCTTCGGTGGCAATGCATTGTATAAGTTCATGTTCAGCTGACAATTTAACCTGCAACTCTTCAATACTAGAATAAAATTGGTAATTAACCACCGGAATAGGAGAGGAGTATTGCCCCGACTCAGTCAGAATTACTGTGCCATTATCTAAGTGAGGTATATTGTTGAGTAAATAAATGGACCTGTAATAGCTGTAATTATTCATATATTTATTATGATTATTCAATACATTATAAAAAGGTGCTACACCAGTAAATAATTGTGCAGGATCATACCCAACCGGTATAAATATTTTCGATACATTGCGGCAACCAAGCCCAAAATACGAGCAAATATCCGATCCGATTTTTTTAAGTGTATCAGTACTTTCATTACCAGTTAACACAGCAATTCCATTCCTGTTTTTGCGGATAATATGTGGATATTTCGAAAAATAGTATTCAAAATATCTGGCTGTATTGTTGCTTCCGGTAGCAATTATGGCATCGAATTCCTTAAGCGTTCCTTCTGTAAACCTGATCATCTGAGAAAATTCCGGCTCAATAGCACAAAGTAAGTCAGCCAGCGCAGGGAGCAGAATTTTATCATCCGAGGAAAGCTTTCCGACAAAATAATTCCCGCTGATCAACGTACACATAAAATCATGAAACCCAACAAGCGGAATATTACCAGCCATAATCACTGCAACCCGTTTTGGCTCATTTACCTGGATGTCACTCTCATACATCCTGATCCATGAATAAACTGATTCTTCGCTTAGAGCTTTTTCCCAGGCTTCCAGCGCTAAAACTATGTTTTCCGGTGCAAACCATTGGTTATGATAGCTGGCCAATTGCAGCGAATCGAAAAAATCGGGGTATAAATATCTGAATTCTGAATCCTGCAAGTTTCCTGATTTAGCAGCAAGGCCCATAATTTTGCCGAGTTCAACAAATGAATTTGCTCGTGAATAGAGTGAAAGCGACTTTGCCATACTATTTGTTGATTATGGACGTTTTGTAAAAATAATTCAAGGGCTAAATTACCTGTAAAATCAATACTTTTGTCAATCTTAATTTATTTATCTGAAACCTTCCGAAATGAAATTAATTGTTTTTATTGCAGTAATTTCCTTCTATATAATACCCGATAGGTGTTTAGCTCAGTTAACCGATAGCAATTCTGTGCTTCAGGATTCGCTTGGAAAACTAAGTTCTGCAATCTGGAAACAAAAATCCGAATCGGGCCGTTTGGCTGCAAGCAGCATCTTCTTTGAACACTTTCAAAAAGTACTTCAATCTTCAAGTTCAACTTTATTTCCACTTGATTCTGTTCCCGGCATAACAAGAGCGGCGTCAGAAGATGGCAAAATCCGGATTTTCACCTGGAACGTGCCTTTGGCTGATGGCACAAATAAATATTTTGGATTTATCCACATCAATAATATCACCCCGGTTTTAATTCCATTACAATCAGCTTTTTATGATGTAAATGATTTTCCAATAGCTAAATTCACTTCTCAAAACTGGTACGGGGCACTGTATTATAAATTAATCGAAGTAAATACCGGCGATAAAACATTTTACACTTTACTTGGCTGGGATGGATTTACAAAAGAGGCAAACAGAAAAATAATAGATGTTATTTCGTTTGATCAGGATAGTCAAATAATATTCGGAATGCCTGTTTTCAAGACTGAAAGCGGGGTTAAATCGCGGGTTGTCTTTGAATATGCTGATAAAGCCAATATGCTATTACGTTATGATTATCAGGCTATAAGGGTGCAAAAGAGGAATAAAATTAAAAAAGAGAATGCATGGCTGATTGTAATGGATCGTCTGGTACCAATGGATCTTACATTGAAAGATTTACGTAAATATTATGTCCCTGCCGGTGATACGTACGATGGCTATATCTTCCGGGATAACAATTGGGTTTTGGTCGAAGATATTGAAGTTGGCAATAAAGAAAAACAACAACAATAATTGAGTAGTTATCAGTGAAATAAAAATCTCCTGATTCGGCTATGCAGGTATTTTTCTTCGATTATTTAAAGCAAATTTTCATATTGGAACAACCTTAAAATATTATCTTTTTTTTTGCTCAGCCAGTAAAACATTTTATAGCTTTGTGTTAATTTAATAACAATAAACGAGACATTTAAAAACATTACTTAATTAGGTTTTAACGTTCAGATAATCAACATATTATTAACAATAACTTACAAATATGAAAAAGCATAATTTTAACGCCGGGCCATCAATTCTGCCCCGCATTGCAATCGAAAATACTGCAAAAGCAATTCTCGATCTAAATGGTATTGGGATGTCACTCCTCGAAATCTCGCACCGTAGTAAAGATTTTCAGGCCGTGATCGATGAAGCTGTTGCACTGTTTAAGGAAATTCTGAGTATTCCCGAAGGATATCAAGTGTTGTTCCTTGGTGGTGGTGCAAGTATGCAATTCTGCATGGTGCCCTATAACCTGATGAATAAAAAAGCAGCTTACCTCGAAACCGGTGTATGGGCAAAAAAGGCTATAAAGGAAGCCAAATTGTTTGGTGAAGTTGCAGTTATAGGATCTTCGGCAGATAAAAACTTCAATTACATTCCTTCCGGTTGGGAAATTCCTGCTGACGCTGATTATTTCCACATTACAACAAACAACACTATTTATGGTACTGAAATCAGAGAAGATTTCGACAGCCCGGTTCCCTTAATTGCTGATATGTCGAGCGATATATTGAGCCGACCGGTTGATGTTTCGAAATATGCAATGATTTATGGTGGCGCCCAGAAGAATGCCGGTCCGGCAGGTGTAACTTTTGTAATTGTACGTGAAGATATCCTCGGAAAAGTCGATAGAGTAATTCCTTCGATGTTAGATTATCGTATCCATATTAAAGAAGGTTCAATGTTCAATACTCCGCCCTGTGTGAGTATTTTTACGCTGAAAGAAACCTTGAAGTGGGTAAAGGAAATGGGAGGCGTTAAAAAAATGGAAGAAATGAACATTGCAAAAGCTAACCTTCTGTACGCTGCAATTGATAACAGCAAAATGTTTGAGGGTACAGCAGTTAAAAGTGCGCGCTCACTCATGAACATCTGCTTTGTTATGAAAGAACGATACAAAGATAAAGAAGATGCTTTTATGGAATTTTCCAAAACCAAAGGCATGGTTGGTATTAAAGGACATAGGTCAGTTGGTGGTTTCAGGGCATCGACCTATAACGCATTGCCAGTCGAAAGTGTTCAGGCACTCATTGATTGTATGAATGAATTCGAAAAAGCCAATTCGTAGTTCTGACGTATGAGAAATACTCAGTAAGAAAAACTTATTTTATGAAATAGCCATGATTAAAATAAATCACCAACCCCTGCCTGGAGCAGGCAGGGAATGTGATAATATAATCAATCTGGCGTATTCCATCCTGATAAATAGGGACAATTGATACCCGTAAAAAATAAATAATAACACATGAAAAAAATACTGGTTGCCACAGAGAAGCCTTTTGCTAAGGCTGCGGTGGAAGGGATTAAGAAAATTGTTGAAGAAGCAGGCTTCGAAATGGCTTTGCTTGAAAATTATCTGCAAAAGGAGGAACTCCTGAATGCTGCTGCTGATGCAGATGCAATTATTATCCGCAGCGATATTTTCGATGCGGCAGTTATCGAAGCTGCAAAAAAGCTTAAAGTTGTTGTGCGAGCCGGAGCCGGGTACGACAATATTGACCTTGCGGCTGCAACTGCAAAAGGAGTTGTTGCTATGAATACTCCAGGACAGAATTCGAATGCTGTTGCTGAACTTGCTATCGGATTAATGGTATATGCTGCAAGGAATAATTTCAACGGTTCATCAGGTAGTGAACTTAAAGGAAAGAAACTGGGATTGCATGCCTTTGGTTATGTTGGTAAAGCTGTAGCCGTAATTGCGCGCGGATTTGGAATGGATATATATGCTTTCGATCCATTTGTCGATAAGAAAACCATTGAGGCCGAGGGAATACATTATCTTGATAAAGTAGAAGATTTGTATAAAACCTGCCAGTATGTTTCGTTGCATATGCCGGCAAATGCGCAAACAAAAAAATCAATAGACTTCGATCTGCTTTCGTTAATGCCCAAAGGTTCTACTTTAGTGAACACTGCCCGGAAAGAGGTCATTGAAGAGGAAGGATTGTTGAAAATGTTCACAGAAAGAACAGATTTTAAGTATGTCTCGGATGTTGAACCTGATTGTAAGGGACTGATCGCAGAAAAATTTTCAGGCAGATTTTATTTTACACCGAAAAAAATTGGTGCCCAAACCTCTGAAGCAAACAACAATGCAGGTTTGGCAGCGGCAAGGCAGATCGTTGATTTCTTTGTGAAAAATGACTGCACATTTCAGGTTAATAATTAGAAATTCAGGTGATTAGAAATCTAATATTGAACATTTAAAAAAGTTGTTTGATTCTGAAAATTCTTTCAGATACCAAATTTGAATGTCTTTTTAATGATCCCGGTTAAAAAAGAATTTCCAGGTCAAACAACTTTCTTGTATTTCTGTTCTTTACTTTGTATATTAGCTGAAAATTTCAGAAGTTGTAAATTATATTAAACCACTGATATATTTTTAAAACCAAAAACCACATTTTAATGGAAACTGAACTCGACAAAACTGCTACTTTCTTTCGTTTCGAGGATTTGCGGATATACCTTAAAGCACTGGATTATATTGATTGGGTATATAAAAAAGTAAAGAAATTTCCCGAAACGGGTTCAATCTCACTGGCTACGCATTTCTACAATTCGGCACAGGCTATTGCTTTACATATTGCTGAAGGTTCGGCCCGAAACAAAGCCCAGTTTATTCATTATCTGAAAATGGCTAAAAGCTCAGTTCGGGAATGTGTCGTGCATAGTGCAATGGCCTCAAGGCAAAATTTCTTCACCAACGAAGATCTTGATGATTCACGAAACCAATTAATGGAAATGACTAAAATGCTTGGGGCTCTTATAGGATCCCTTCAACGCTCTGCCGGAATTATTGATTCTGATGATGATTGATATTTGTTTCTAAAACGAAATTAGATTTAACCCAATGACTATACCTGACATTGGGTTTTTTTGTTAACCTGTTGTTTCATTCAAATCTATTTTATTATTTTGTGCGCTTATAGCAGTTCTAATCCTCAATTGAAATAAATTCTTAAACAATGGCAATACTCAAAGCATTCAAAGGTTTGCGCCCACCTGCTGAAATTGTAAAGCAATTAGCATCAAGGCCCTACGATGTTTTAAATTCGGATGAAGCCCGTATTGAAGCAGAAGGTAATCCTAAATCACTGCTTCATGTAACAAAAGCCGAGATAGATCTTCCTGAAAATGTTGATGTACACGGTAAGGAAGTGTATGATAAAGTAGTCGAAAATTTTACTTCTTTTATTGAAAATGGCTGGCTGATTCAGGATGCGGATGAAAAACTTTACGTTTATGCACAAACTATGAACGGCCGCACTCAATATGGTATTGTAGGTTGTACAAGTATTGAGGATTATTTTAACAATAATATTAAAAAGCATGAACTTACCCGCAAGGATAAGGAAGAAGACCGCATGATACATGTGCGTATAACAAATGCGAATGTAGAACCGGTATTTTTTTCGTACCCTGCAAATAAGGGAATTGACGAAATTGTTACCAGGATAACTTCAAATAATAAGCCGGTATATAATTTCGTAGCTGATGACGGTTTTGGGCATCATTTCTGGACAATTGACGACAGAGCAGTTATTGATCGGGTTATTGATATTTTTAAAAATGAAATCCCCAGCCTTTATGTAGCCGACGGTCATCACCGGACTGCTGCTGCTGCACTTGTTGGTTTGGAAAAGCGCAAAAATAACCCCAATCATAATGGTACTGAAGAATACAATTATTTTATGTCGGTGTTATTCCCCGATAATCAACTCAAAATTATTGATTACAATCGCGTAGTTAAAGACCTCAATAACCTTAACAGTGCGAACTTTCTTCAAAAACTTGAAGAGGCTTTCGTTGTTGAAAAAAAAGGTACTGAAATCTATACTCCAGCCGGATTACACAATTTCTCAATGTATCTTGATGGCAACTGGTATTCCTTAACTGCCGTTCAGGGTACCTATAATGATGATGATCCGATTGGTATACTGGATGTAACTATCCTGTCGAAACAGATTCTTGATAACATCCTTAATATAAAGGACCTGCGGACTTCAACGCGCGTTGATTTTGTGGGTGGTATTCGCGGACTTGGTGAGTTGAAAAAACGAGTTGACGCTGGAGAGATGAAAGCCGCTTTTGCACTTTACCCGGTATCGATGAAACAACTTATCGATATAGCAGATTCCGGCAATATAATGCCTCCAAAAACAACCTGGTTTGAACCAAAATTACGAAGTGGATTGGTAATACATCTGCTTGATTAAACCGGGAAATTCGCTTGCGTTATTTTTCCTGGCCATGATTTTGAAGGTATTTCTCAAGCATCGGTATCAGAATTTCTGATTTAATAGGTTTGGGAATAAAATCTACAAAGCCGGCAGTAAGACTTTTTTCACGTTCATGAGGCAATGCAAATGCTGTATAACTCATAACAGGCAGATCGGGTCGGAATTCAAGTATTTCTTTTAAAGCTTCATAGCCGGTTTTTATCGGTAATTGTATATCCATCAGAACAAGATTGATATCGGGTTCTGATTTTACAATATCTATAGCTATTTGCCCGTTAACGGCATGTAGTAACCTTACCTCAGTTTTCTTAAGCAACGCTTCCATCAGCAGGTAGTTCTGCATAATATCTTCAGCGATCAGAATTGTTTTTCCTTTCCAATCCAAGTTGTTTAGTTCAGTTCTGACATTTTTAACTGGTTTGACTTGAACTAGTTTATAGGGTATTGTAAAATAGAATGTTGAACCCTTACCAGGATTTGATTCCATTCCGATGGTACCGCCGAGCAGATCAACCAGGTTTTTCGAAATAGCCAATCCAAGCCCGGTTCCTCCATATTTCCGTGTTGTACTCGGATCTAATTGGCTGAAACGTTGAAATAGAAGTTTCTGCTTGCTCCTTAAAATGCCTATGCCTGAGTCTTTTACGAAAAATGAAATTAAGTTTTGCTCTATTATATAACCGAACTCAATAGTGCCGAATTCGGTAAATTTCAGCGCATTGCTGAGCAGGTTTGTAAGTACTTGCTGCAACCTCATTGGATCAGTCATCACAATAAGGCTGTTCTTCGAATCAGGCACAACAAGGTTTAAGTTGATACTCTTTTTTCCTGAAGCACTTTTCAACTCTTCGAAAGTTCCATATAAATCACTTAACAACTGATTTAAATTGCAGGCGGATTCAGCTACCTTTAACTGTCCTGCTTCAATTTTTGCGATGTCAATAATATCATTGATTAGCGACATTAATGATCGGCCGGAACTCTTTATTTTTGATATAAAATCGATCTTGTCCTCTTGCGTAAGATCATCTTCGGAAAGCAAATCGGAAAACCCGATTATTGCGTTCATCGGAGTTCTGATTTCATGACTCATGTTTGCCAGAAAAGTAGTCTTCAGTTTATCCGATTCTTCAGCTTTTTCCTTTGCCAATATTAAACGTTGGCGGGTTTCTTCCATTTCGGTTATATCGCGACTTATTCCTATTATCCCTAAAAGATTTTTATCTGAATCGAAATAAGGGGTTTTTAATGTGTAAAATAAACATCGCTGTCCGTTTGGATATTCAACCCAGTTGGTTGTTCGCTCCGGCTCTAAAGACTCTTTAATCCGTCTGTCCGATAGAGTGTAGGCTGATGCTTCTGATTTTTGAAATAAATCATATTCTGTTATTCCTACAATATCTTCAGCTTTTTTACCAATAAATTTTTCAAACGCTGTATTACATCCCAGGAATTTGCTTTCAACATCCTTGAAAAAGATAAGGTCAGGAATGGCATCTATCATATATCGTAATCGCGACTTTTCTGCCGATAGCACTGATTTAATCCTTTCCCTTTCGTGAATCATCTGATTGGCAGCCTGAGCAAGGGATTCAAACTCACTGAATGCAAGTTTTTCTGTATCGATTATCTGCATTCCCTGGGCTGCTCTCTTAAAAAAATGCAGAAACAATAAAATATTTGATTTAGCTTTTAAAGCAAAATACCGCATTGTTAAATGAGCCAGAATACTTAAAATAATTAGGAAAACCGTAAAACGTAACAGATTATTTAAAATATCTTTCCATAATTCAGAGTGCAGTTTTTTGATAACCGGATTAATATCATTAGTGAAAAATCCAGTACCGATTATCCATTCCCATTCATTTATTCCGGAGAAGTATGATGTCTTTTCGCTGCGTTCTTCATCAGGCCGGTTACGCCAAAAGTAGGTCAGATACCCACCATCCTGCAATCTGGCAAATTCGAGTTCTTTCAGGAATATTTCGTTCCAGTTGGTTTCGGTGCTGCTTCTGATATCAACAGGCGGAACTTGCCTTTTACCCTTCGAAAGCAATGCAAAACCATCGAAAGTATTAATTATAACATATTCGTTGTTGCCATATTTGACTTTACTCAGGCTATCCAGAATCATTTCCTTTAATAATTCCGGATTATAATCAGGATTATAGGTTATCCCGATTTTTATACCTTTGATATTACTTTCCCGAATTAACAAATATGGTTTTTCGGGTTTTATTTTCTGCTTTGATTCCTGTATAAACGAATCAATTGATGAATATTCCGAAATCAAATATAAATTGCTTAAAATCTTAAACTCATTTTCCAATTTCTCATGCCCGAAGAAAGGGAATTCCGGAAATAACAATTCATGTTCACTGTTCAGAATAATTATTTTGCTAACAGATCGTTTATTAAACTCGCTGAGTGAATCTTTTAAGTTGTCAGGAATCTGGTTATTTTCTATATGTTTGTAGCCTGAATATTTGTTTAATATAGCTTCAACAGCATTTATCCTGCATTCTATTCGTTGGACTGTGTATTCATAAGGATGAGATTTTACCCATGAAATATATTCTTTGAGCAGTAATATCTTTGACTTTAGTTCTGCGCGCTGTTTTTGTGGGAATTCTGTTTGTAATTTTTCAACCTGATTTTGAAATTCATTTATCTGAAGCCATGTATAATAGGCTATAATGGTACTTAAACCTATCAGAAAGAAAATGATAGGATATACATACAAAATTCGTATCAGACTAATTTTCTTACGTCTGCGAATGATTTGTGATTCTTTTTTTCGAAATATATTCATTTAATTATTCCATAACATTTAAAATATTGTTTATCAGTATTTTAAAAAAAATATTTTAACAACATTCTTTTTTATTTACATCTCTGATAGACATGCAAAAGAAATCGTTCTAAAAGTTGTAAAGATAATTTACATATGGATTTCTTGCACAATCATACTTCTACCCACATATTAATCCAGAATTTGTTAAATGGTAATACCAATTTATCTTAAAAAAGTAAGATTTTTTTAATATTTTCAATATATTTACATAACTACATAAAAAACAAATGATTGCGTTTGAAGCGTGTGTTCTAAAATTATGTTGTTGTTATGCCGTTTTTCTCCTTTAGTGTTTTATAACCATTAATGATTACGATTAACTTGAGATATTACGACTACTAAAGGAACAGAAGAAATTCAATTTTGCATATTTTACTTAAATCGTGTAGGTTTGTATCATCGTTATAAATGTTGCTTGGATGAAAATTACTGATAGTTTTAAAGTTATAAAATCATCAGTTCCTGAAAGTGTAGGGATTGTTGCTGTATCAAAAACAAAACCTGCAACAATGATTGAGGAACTCTATTTAGATGCCGGACATAAAGTTTTTGGAGAAAATAAAGCCCAGGAACTTGATGCAAAGCATGCCATGCTTCCGGCAGATATTGAATGGCACTTTATAGGTCATTTACAATCCAATAAAATCAAATATATTGCCCCTTATATTAGTCTTATACATAGCGTTGATAGTTTTAAGTTATTATCTGAGATAAACAAGGAAGCCATCAAATACAATAGGATTATCCCATGCCTTATCCAGTTTCATATTGCGACAGAAGAGACAAAATATGGTTTTTCGATAGAGGAAGTGAACAGTATGTTTGATGATGGCAGAATAGATGAATTATCAAATATTTCTGTTCGGGGCGTTATGGGCATGGCTTCTTTAACCTCTGATGAACGACAGATACGGTCAGAGTTTAAAACATTATTCAACAATTATAATTTGCTTAAAAATAAATATTTCCCACACAAACCCGAATTTCGTGAAATATCAATGGGGATGACTGACGATTACCTGATTGCAATCGAAGAAGGGAGTACATTAATCCGGATTGGATCCGGTATATTTGGCGAAAGATAAACTTCTTATTTCAAAGAAATTTCATATCCGCAATTCGTATTCTGAATAAGTATTATTTCATGCCCAGCCAGATAAATAAGTAATAAACCAACGCTGCAATTCCCATCGAAACAGGAATTGTAAGTAACCAGGCATAAAGCAGGTTGATTGTAACACCCCAACGAACTGCCGTTACTCTTTTGGTTAAACCGGTTCCCATAATAGCACCTGTTATGGTATGTGTAGTGCTTACTGGTATCCCAAAGGCATCTGTACCAAAAAGGAGCAATGCTCCCGCTGACTCGGCAGCAACTCCTTCGAAGGGTGTAAGTTTGGTTATCTTAGTTCCCATAGTTTTAACAATTCTCCATCCTCCCGATAAAGTACCGGCACCAATGGCTGCATAGCATCCAAATACTACCCAATGAGGAATAGCATGTATCTTCCCCTCGACCATTGTAATATGTGCCCATTGAGGTATGGAAGAAGGATCAATTCCATTGAAATAAACCATCAGGGTTGCTGCAATGATACCCATTACCTTTTGCGCATCATTTCCACCATGTCCGAGACTGAACAATGCAGAAGATAATAATTGTAATTGTTTAAAATATTTTTCAAGTATATGAGGATTACCTTTTTGTAAAAGATTGAGCAGCAGTACTGAAATAAAGTATGAAAATATCATTCCAAGCAGTGGTGCCAAAAAGATGAAAGCAGCAATTTTGATTATAAGTCCGGAATGTACCACCCCCCAACCTGCATGTGCAATAGCTGCTCCGGCAAATCCGCCGACAAGCGTATGAGAAGAACTTGAAGGTATTCCAAGATACCATGTGAGCAGATTCCAGATGATAGCGGCAATTATTCCGGCTAGAATAACATTTAGAGTAATCGCTGTGGTATCAACAACTTTTGCAATTGTATCAGCTATTTTGAGCTCAAAAATGGCATATGCCAGGAAGTTGAAAAAAGCAGCCCATAATACCGCCTGAAATGGCGTAAGTACCTTTGTTGATACTATTGTTGCAATTGAATTGGCCGCATCGTGAAAACCATTAATGAAATCGAATAAAAAAGCAAGTGAAATTATAACAATCAGTAAAGTAAAGTCCATCAGTGGCAGATTGATTGGTTTTGATTATTATTATATTGAGTAAATGAAAAATCTTATAATCGTTATTACCCCATTTTAACTGCAAGTGTCGAAAAAACATTTGCAACATCATCGCATTTATCTATTGCTTTTTCCAGTGCGGTGAGAATGTCACGTTTCTTAATCAGGTCAATTGCATTAATCTCGTGTTCGAAAAGGTTAGCAAGGTATGATTGATAAATATCATCTACCTGGCTTTCCATATCGCCGATTTTCTCACAAGATGCAGTATAAAGTTGAAAATCATTTACATTTTTAACGCTTCTTAATACCAATTGTATTTCCTTATTGGCTGAGTGAATCAGGTCAGCTATCATTACAAATTCTTCCGGAAAGGTCGATAGTTTGTAGAAATGTATTCTTTTTGACGCGGCATTGATATAATCAACAACCCCATCCATTTTGCTGACTAGTTCATGAATATCTTCACGGTCAAAAGGAGTAATGAAAGTGCCATTGAGTTCGTCTAAAAGTTTCCGTGTTAAATCGTCGCCCACATGTTCAGCATCTTTTATTGCTTTCATATAGTCCTGTCTCTTGTTCAGATCCGATTCCCTGATCAATTTAATCAGGAGTTCCGAAGCAAGCACCAGGTTATCTGCAGCTTCGTTAAAAAGTGGGAAGAACTTGCGGTCTTTTGGAACCAGAAAACCAAAGATTTTATCGAGTTTCATTATAATTTCCAAATTAATTAATGAAGATATTAAGGGGTGCGAATGTATGAAAAAGATGAAATTTTCAATATTTTATTAATAATTTTTATCAACATTTGTCTTCTCTTATACCGAAAAAGTATTTTTAAACTATTCCTTTATAGCTGATGCTAAAGTAATTTTCAAGTTATAATAATAACTTTACAAACATTAAGAAAGTTTTAAAATAATTTAGGGTTTGATAAGGCTGTCCTGAGAAAAATATGATTTGATTCATATGAATACAGCATTAGTAATAGCTTTGATAATAAAATAATTTTCACAAATTACTAATGCAAAAAAAGTTTTATAAATTAATCAATAATTGCTAAGTTTGTTTAAAGCATTTTCGTATTTTGGACACTAAAATTAATCCCATATTTGGTTTTGTTCGAAAATTTGTATCTTTATTGAAAAATCGGCCTGTTTTGGAACAATGTGTCTTTTTTAGGGAATAATTGGTTTTGCGTTGCTAAAACAGGACAACTGTTTCAAAATAGAAAGATTGAATAGAGGTATTTCTGCATCATAATGCTGTTATACATGCATTTAGTGATTCTGGTACATTTGTTGATTTGGGCAAAGCAGCTCAAAGTTTAAAATTTTTGTATAACTCACTAAAATAAGCTTAATTCTTATGGTAGAAGTCTGATCTGATTACAACTTAGTGTTACTGTCTAATAACAGTCTTGTACTCAAAAATATTTTTGAGTTATTTTCATTTGACTCTTTTAACAGTTTACCAAATTGAAATCCAAGTCTCGAATAATAATGTTTTTATGTCTAGTACAATTTGATCAATTTTGATTGAATTGTGTTTATTAAGTTTGTTTAAATCAAGTTCGGTTCTTTACACTTTGTAAAAATGTAATATTTGTGTTTTAACTGACAATTAGAATGTTAAAAGTACTTTCTTTAAAGTGGAGTAACCAAAAGTTAATAAAAATATTCACATTAAGGGTTACTTATTGCTTACACAATTATTAAATATTGTTATTAGGGTGAATTATTTGTACGGTCAGCATATAGAAGAATGTGGCTGAAGGGGCGAAGCTGTGTAATATTATTTTAAAAAACGATAAAATTTTGAAATTAATAGAAAGTTTAATTTTTGCAGTTCAATGTGATTAAGATGCAAGAGAATAGACTGCTTTTTGTTTGTAATGACAAGTTGATCATTATAAACTATTAGAATTGAATAATAATGTACTCGCTAACACAGAAAAGTTCACTTTTATACTCAGTTGACTCTAAAGGTAAAATTCTTAAAACTAATTCTGAAAAATAAAGATCATGATACGTTTAAAAATAAATTTTATTACAATCCTTTCCTTTGTTTTGATGTTCTTATTGAGTGGGTGCGTAACTCAGAGTGAAATGGAATATCTTCAAAAAGATGACAGAACACCAAAATCATTTAAGGAAGCTGACGTTACCGAGTATAAGTTGAGAGCCGATGATGAATTGTACATTCAGGTTACCAGTTTGGATGAAGCTGCAGATAATATTCTTCAGACTTCAGGTAATCAATTGTTAATAAATTCAGGCTCAATTCAGCCATACGGTGTTTCTTTGGTATCTTATACTGTGAACAAAAAAGGTTTTTTAAGCCTTCCGATAATCGGCGTTATTTATGTTAAAGATAGAACATTGCCCGAAGTAAGGGAAATAATAATCGATTCTCTGGCTAATATTTTAAATCAACCAAGTGTAACAATAAAATTAGTAAACCGATATATCTCGGTGTTGGGAGAAGTTCGAAATCCCGGACATTTTCCATATGCTCAGGATAAATTAACAATTTTTAATGCAATTGGTGCCGCAGGAGATATGACAAAATTTGCCAACCGCAAGGAGGTGCTTTTAACAAGAAATGAAAATGGAGCTAATTTGCTGATAACAGTTGATTTAACCAATCCTGATGTGTTGGAATCAAGTTATTATTACCTTCGTCCAAATGATGTGATTTATGTAAAACCTCTTAAAAAACGGGTTTGGGGAACATCTGAATTCCCGTTCTCTCTAATTTTGTCCACCCTCACCTTTACTCTCTTATTTTATTCTGTTGTTAATTAGTTATAACCTGTTAAAGAAATCATTCCATGTCTCAAAACAATACCATAAATCTACAGGAAGATAATGACTTAAAGAAAGCGGCAGAGCTTTTATTGAGAAATTACAAACTATTTATATTTAGCATTGCAATTGCTTTAGGACTTGCTTTTGTTCAGAACTATACTTCAATTCCCGTTTACAAAATATCGTCTTCAGTTCTCATAAAGGAGAATTCAGAAAGAGCAGGTAGCCGGGGTATGAATGATTATCTTAATAGTAGTTTGTTTGGGAATAATTTAAATTTTCAGAATGAGTTATGGGTATTACAATCTTCACCCGTTATTGAGAAAACAGTTAAAAACATAAATTTATCAGTAAGCTACTTCAGGAAATCTGATTTCAAATATTTGGATGCCTACAAGAGCGCACCTTTTCGGATTTTATTTTCCCCAAACCATGTACAACCATTAAATGTAAAGTTCACAATTAGTTTTAATAAATCGGGTACTTTTCAGCTAAAAGCGGAGTCCGAAAAAGTGTATTTTTATAATTATTCTACTGAAGAATATAAATATCAGAAAGAAAACTGGTCCTTTCAAAATAGCAGTGTTCCAGGTAAATTAATTGAAACTCCGGATCTGGCTTTTATAGTAGATGTTGACAGTAGCAGGATTATCACCGACGAAGAAGCTTCAATTTACAGTTTCGAATTTCGTGATCAAAACTCAATTGCCAGGTCCTTTAAAGGCATGTTCCAGTTTGATGTAATTGATCAGAAGGCTACTGTCATTGAAATTTCATTTTTAACTGAGTCAGTTAGCAAAGGAAAAGATGTTGTTAATGAGCTAATGAGAGTATATTCAAATCAAAATCTTGAAAGGAAAAACCACAATGCAACAATTACCATAGATTATATTGAAAAGCAATTAGGCGAGATATCCGACTCATTAAGCATGACCGAAAATAATTTGCAGCAATTCCGTTCAGCTAACCAAATATTAAATGTCGCTGAACAATCCACAGGTATTTCAGCTCAATATATTCAGCTTCAGAATCAAAAAGCTGAATTGGTAACAAGAAAAAGGTATTACGACTATGTGGCTGAATATTTGAATAAAAACGATGATTTCTCCAATATGATTGTACCTGCATCAATGGGAATCCCCGACCAGATTTTGACAAGCCTGATGACAGAACTCATTGCTGCCCAAGCACAACGATCGAATCTGATTGATAATAAACAGGAAAGAAACCCCTTGGTTAGCAAGTTGACGATTAAAATTGAAAATATCAAAAAAACAATTGCTGATAATATATCGGCTGTCAGACAAACTACTGATATTTCAATTGATGAAATGAATAAAAGAATTTCGAAAATTGAAGACCAAATTAGCCGTATGCCGAAAACAGAACAGCAATTAGGAGGATTTGAACGCAAATACAGGCTTAACGATGCAATTTATAACTACCTGCTTGAAAAACGGGCTGAGGCAAAAATAACCAAAGCTTCAAATTTACCTGATGATATTATTATAGAACCTGCGGCACAAGTTGGTGGAGGCCCCGTTTCGCCTAATACAAGCAAGAATTATTTGTTGGCTCTATTACTGGGAATAGGATTACCTTTTGGCTATCTTATTGTCCGAAAGGCACTCAATAATAAAATTGATTCTCAGGAAAGTATCGAGAGAATAACCAATATACCTGTCTTAGGGAAAATTCTGCACAACTACAGAAAAACCAACAACGTTGTTTTCGAATATCCTAAATCTCCAATAGCCGAATCATACAGAGTGCTGCGCACTAATCTTGATTTTACCGTGAAAAGTGGGAATAAACATGTAATTTTGATAACATCTTGTATTGCCGGGGAAGGGAAATCATTTAATGCCTTAAATACAGCAATGAGTTATGCCCAATTAGGGCGTAGGACAATTCTGATTAATTTTGATTTGCGTAAACATACATCTTATTTTGACAAAAAGGAAGATACTACGATTGGATTAAGTTCTTATCTGATTAACAAGATCAGTTTAAAAGATATAATTCTCAAATCGCCTGACGAAAAACTTGACTATATCAGTTCAGGGCCTATTCCACCGAATCCGGCTGAATTATTGGCACTGGGTGAAACCAGAAAAATGATTGAGGAACTGAAAGAACAGTATGACTACATTATTTTAGATACTCCTCCGATAGCTCAGGTAACTGATGGCTTTTTACTGATGGAAGCTGCCGATTTGAAAGTATTGATAGTAAGATATAATTACTCCAGGAAGAAAATACTTGCAATGGTGCTGAAAGATCTGAAACACAAAAACATAGAAGATATTTACATTATTATTAATGATAATCGAATAAAAAGTGATCAATACGGTTATGGTTACGGTTACAATAAAAAAAATAAGTAAGCATATACAGTCAGTTTAAACATTAACATTTATAGCAATTCCTCCCCACTTTTATTTCAAATTTCAATAACTTCAAAGAACGCAATTCGAAAATGGATAAATTGACTAAAGAAGGACTATTAATTGGAAATTAATATAACTTTTCAATTATTCAGCTCTGCAATTTTAGTGCATAATTTAATTCTTAATCAAATAATATAATTTTAAAAAGAGTAAGTTTTTTAACCAAGTAGATATGTTAGATGACAAAACATTATTAATCACAGGTGGTACAGGGTCTTTCGGCAATGCTGTGCTTAAACGCTTTTTACATTCTGGTATTAAAGAAATCCGAATATTTAGCCGTGATGAGAAAAAACAGGATGATATGAGGCAGTTTTATCGTAATGATAAAATTAAATATTATATCGGTGATACAAGGGATAAGAGAAGTGTTGATTCAGCTATGTTTGGCGTAGATTACGTATTTCAGGCTGCTGCGTTAAAGCAAGTCCCATCTTGTGAATTCTTCCCGATGGAAGCTGTCAGGACTAATGTATTTGGCTGTGAAAATGTTTTGGATAGTGCATTAGAGAATGGGGTCAAAAATGTTATCGTTTTAAGTACTGATAAAGCTGTTTATCCCATCAACGCGATGGGGATGTCTAAAGCATTGAGTGAGAAAGTAATGGTTGCAAAAAGTCGAAATCTCAACGGTACAGGGACAGTTTTTTGTGGCACACGTTATGGAAATGTAATGGCTTCACGCGGTTCGGTTATCCCTCTGTTTGTAGAACAAATAAAGAAAGGCTTACCACTTACTGTTACTGATCCTCATATGACACGCTTTATGATGACATTGGAAGATGCAGTTGAATTGGTGCTGTTTGCATTTGTAAATGGTAAACAAGGCGATATTTTTGTTCAAAAAGCACCTGCGGCAACAATTCTTACATTAACTCAGGCACTTAAAGAACTGTATAAATCAGATTGTCCTGTAAAAGTTATTGGAACCAGGCATGGGGAGAAAAAATACGAAGTACTTGTTAACAGGGAAGATATGGTTAAAGCAGAGGATATGGGGAATTTTTATCGTATCCCAGCCGATAACCGCGATTTGAACTATGAACTTTATTTTTCGGAAGGGGAAGATGTTTCACAAATTGATGAATATCATTCGGATAATACGGAACGACTTGATGTTGAGGGAACTAAAGAGCTATTGCTTAAACTTGATATGATCAGAAATGACCTTGGAATACAATAAAATTCTCCTCTTGAAAATGAGATTATTATAACTGGTTCAGAAATATGCTTAAAATTGGTATAACCGGACAGGCAGGATTTGTCGGAACTCATTTGTTTAATTTCCTGGGTTTGCAGGAAAAGGTTGAGAGAATTGTATTTGAGGATTCTTATTTTCAGGATGAGATTCAATTGCATGATTTTGTCAGACAATGCGATATAATTGTCCATTTGGCGGCAATGAACAGACATAACGATCCTGATGTCCTTTTTGAGACCAATATATTGTTGGTTACTAAATTGATTGATGCAATGGAATCAGAATTGGTTAAACCTCATGTGATTTTTTCTTCATCAACCCAGGAGGAACGCGATAATAAATACGGCCGGTCGAAAAAGGAGGGGCGAGAACTCTTGCTAAGATGGGCTGAAAGAAATGGGGCAACATTCACCGGAATGGTAATACCAAATGTTTTTGGCCCTTTTGGTAATCCCTATTATAATTCGGTTATATCAACTTTCTCGTATCAGCTTACACATAACGAACAACCAAAGATTGATGTGGATGGTTTGATCAAATTAATCTATGTTGATGAGTTGGTAGCAGAAATATGGAAGATCATAAATGATGGGATGCCTACTCCCGCTTACCATATTAATAATACTTCTGAAGCAAAGGTCAGCGAGATTCTATACCTGCTCGAAAGTTTTAAAAGCAACTATTTCGAAAATAATGTTTTCCCGGAATTTAATAATAGGTTCGAATTGAATCTGTTTAATACATTTCGTTCTTTTATTGATCATTCAAATTATTTCCCTGTATTTCTCCGTAAGAATTCTGATAACAGGGGTAGTTTTGTCGAAACAATTAAAACATTGTCAGGAGGGCAATTCTCCTTTTCAACTACACATCCCAATATAACTCGCGGTGAGCATTTTCATACCAGGAAAATAGAAAGGTTTGCCGTAATCCAGGGAAAAGCTGTTATTGAATTACGCCGGATTGGCACAAAAGAAGTTATTCAATTTAAACTTGATGGCGAAAATCCATCATTTGTGGATATGCCTATCTGGTACACTCATAACATCACAAATACGGGTTCCGAAGATTTGCTTACTTTATTTTGGATCAGTGAGTTTTTTGATCCCCGTGATCCTGATACTTTTTTTGAAAAGGTCAGAATATAAACTTAATTATATGTTAGTTTCCTGCCGCACATTTTTTATCTATAATAAATGTATAGGGTAATCATCATTTAAAATTTCAAATCAAGGATTTTACATACGTTATGAAGCAACCAAAATTAAAAATTGTTACTGTAGTTGGCACCAGACCTGAAATTATCAGGCTGTCACGTACTATGGCATTACTTGATAAATATGTAAATCAAATAATTGTTCATACCGGACAGAATTATGATTACGAACTCAATGAAGTATTCTGGCAAGATTTGGAATTGAGGAAACCGGACCATTTTTTAGAAATAGACACTTCCTCTCTTGGATCTTCTGTTGGAGATATTTTACGTAAAACTGAAATACTTCTTAAAAATGAAAAACCTGATGGACTGCTTGTACTTGGCGATACAAACTCTTGTCTTTCGGCTTACATGGCAAAAAGGCTACATATTCCTGTTTTTCATATGGAAGCCGGCAACCGCAGTTTCGATTTTAATGTTCCTGAGGAAACCAACCGGAGAATTATTGATCACATTGCCGATTATAATCTAGTTTATACCGAGCATGCCCGCAGGCATCTTTTAAGCGAAGGTCTGCCTCACAGGCGCATCTATTTAACAGGTTCACCAATGCGTGAAGTATTGAGTTTTTATAAGGGTAAAATCGATAATTCTTCAATTCTGAATTCTTTGAGGCTGTTCACTGATAAATACTTCGTTGTTTCTACTCACAGGGAGGAAAATGTTGACAACCCGCTGAATCTTAACAAAATACTCATTGTTTTGAACGAATTGGCTCAGAACTATAATTTGCCGGTTATAGTTAGTACACATCCCAGAACCAGAAAACGCATTGAGCAATTAGGAGAGAGAAGTCTTAATGAAAATATTCGGTTCTTAAAACCATTCGGATTTCTGGATTATGTGCATCTGCAGCAACATGCATTATGTACAGTTTCGGATAGTGGCACCATAAGCGAAGAATCTGCAATACTCGGATTTCCTGCAATCTCACTAAGGCAATCGATGGAACGTCCTGAAGCCCAGGACACCGGATCAATAATACTTACGGGTTTTAATCCGGAAATCATTCTTAACTCAATTGAGATGGTGATTCATGAAAGAACTGAAAGGAAATCATTCAGTGTGCCAGCTGATTACCTGATTGAAGATACTTCGTGGAGGGTAGTGAAACTGATTTTGGGAAATTGTAAACTCAGCAATCTATGGAGTGGAATAAATGAGATTGAATCAAACTGATTTTAGGTGGTTAAATTATCGAGATTCCAGTCAATCAATTAATTCTTGTATTTTCAATCGGGTATTGGTCGAAAACTTTTTTATTAAACTCTGCAGGACAATCGCTTTTCCCGAATTAGAAATTGTGCAAAAGGTATTAAAAATGTTCAGATTACCTTTTAAATTCAAATCATAGATATTCAAAAAATGGCTAAATTAATACAGGACTGGGATTTGGTAATTGAACCAAAAGGGAGTTTGTTCCGGCTCAACCTGAAAGAAGTATGGAAGTACAAGGACCTGCTTGAAATGTACATCAAACGTGATATTGTAACATTTTATAAGCAAACAATACTTGGTCCCCTCTGGTTTTTCATCCAACCGGTTTTTACAACTATTGTTTTCATGTTCGTTTTTGGCGGGCTTGCCGGCATATCAACCGATGGCATTCCACAACCTTTGTTTTACCTTTCGGGAATATGTCTCTGGAATTATTTTTCCGATTCCCTAATTAAAACATCCGATACATTTTATACTAACCAGGCCGTGTTTGGCAAAGTTTATTTTCCCAGGTTAATTGTTCCTTTATCAGTTACAATCTCAGGCTTATTGAAAATGATGATACAATTTCTGCTTTTTGCAGGAGTATATATATATTATGTTAGTAAAGGGACTTTGGTTGCTATAAATAGTTACGCGCTGCTTTTCCCTGTACTCATTTTTATATTGGCGGGATTAGCATTAGGCTTTGGAATTATAATTTCATCAATGACCACTAAGTATCGTGATTTAAAATTCCTTGTAGCTTTCGCTGTTCAGTTGTGGATGTATTTCACTCCTGTTATTTATCCGCTTTCTGTTATGGAAGGAAATTACAAAAAATATATGTGGTTTATACAAGCCAATCCCCTCACTGCTGTTTTAGAAACTTTTAAATACGGGTTTCTTGGAAAAGGTTCATTTTCTTGGTTTGCATTAGGTTATAGTGTAGTGTTTACAATTATACTTCTTTTAATCGGAACCTGGATTTTTAATAGAGTTGAGAGATCGTTTATGGATGTGGTTTAATTTTTTTTTCTGTCAAATTTTAAATAATTCGATAGAGATAATTTTTTAAAAGGTAGTTTGTTTGCTTAAAATGATAGAAAATTAGAAGTAGAATATAAGAATGGGTGATATAGCAATTAAATTTGAAAATATTTCGAAACAATACCGGCTCGGCGCAATAGGTACCGGAACCCTAAGCCATGATTTAAACCGTTGGTGGATTATGAACATTCAGGGTAAAGCGGACCCGTACCTTAAAATCGGACAGGTAAACGACAGGGAAAACAAATCGACAAGTGATTATGTATGGGCACTTAACAATATCAACTTTGAAGTGAAAAAAGGTGAAGTGTTAGGAATAATCGGCAAAAATGGTGCAGGAAAATCAACATTGCTTAAAATTCTTTCACGTGTAACAACCCCAACAACAGGGCGTATTGTTGCTCAGGGGCGAATAGCATCACTTCTGGAAGTGGGTACAGGTTTTCATCCTGAAATGACAGGGCGTGAAAATATTTATATGAATGGTTCCATCATGGGAATGACCAAAGCTGAGATAACCCGAAAATTGGATGAAATTGTAGATTTTGCAGGTGTTGAGAAGTATCTTGATACTCCGGTAAAGCGTTATTCCAGCGGAATGACAGTACGACTTGGATTTGCAATTGCGGCCTATCTAGAACCGGAGATTTTGGTTGTAGATGAAGTGTTGGCCGTTGGAGATGCCGAATTTCAGAAAAAAGCGATTGGGAAAATGCAGGATGTAAGTCACCAGGATGGAAGAACAGTATTGTTCGTGAGTCATAATATGCAAGCGATAACAAACTTATGTTCAAGAGTTGTTTTGCTTAATAAAGGAACTGTAGTTCAGGATAGTAATCCGCTTGAAGTCGTACGTAATTATTTAATGTATGAAACACTCAAAGAGGGCGCAATTTATTGGGATCAGGAATCAGCATTGGGCGATTCTGCAATAAAACTAATCGCAATAAAAATTTTAGATCAGGAAAATAATATAAGGAGTCATTTCTTTTCAAAATTTAAAATACGAGTTCAATTGGACTTTATAATTAATCAACTTGATAGTGATCTGGTGATTGGTTTTGATGTAACCAATGAAAACGGGATGATATTATTGAGAACTTATCATAATGATAGCAGCCCGGATTCCTGGCCTGAATTAAAAGTTGGTTTAAATTCAATAATTTGTGAATTACCCGGAGATTTTTTTAATGTTGGTACTTATTATATTAGTCCGAAAATTAGTCTTCACTTTCAAAAATGGATTATAAATTCTGATCCATTACTTTCTTTTGAGGTTGAGCTTAATCATGGCTTGTCACCCTTTTGGAACAGAATTACCAAATCGAACAGACCAGGATCATTGGCAATGATACTTCCGTGGCATACTAATAGTTCAGTTTGATAAAAAAACTTTGTTTATTGTAAGTTAAAATTCAAAATTTTGAAATTCTTTCTTTTGTATATAAAACCATATTTTCATGTCTTTTGCATCAGAAAGCAGAAATTATGAAAAATGCTTTAATCTTTTCTTCAGATTTTATCGGACACCGGCAAATCTATGTTTTCGTGCTTTCGCATTTATTGCACGAATTAGGTTTCAAATTGCATATTGCTGGGAATTTTTCTGAAATTCTTAAGAATTCTTTTTATTTGGATTTGCTAAAATCAGATGAGAGAATCCTTAAAATCGATACTGTGGGAATCGATGGTTATGGATTAGGTATTTCTCATGACGCTTTTGTTGATTTACAGAATAGGTATGACATTGATTTGACAATTTTTACCGAAGCTGATGATCATATTCCCTTATTTAATTCACAGATTTCTTTCTCAAAAAGAAGGTTCAGAGGCAGAGTAATTGGTATTTTCCTGAGGCCAAATTATTATAACTATAATTTTAACTTAATAAATAAAATTAAGTACCTTAAACGGCTGAATCGGACATGGAAATCGGATATGCGACTCTTTTATGAGGTTTTAAACCCACATTTTAAACTTTTAGATGTTTCGCTATTTATTGATGACTTTTTCGTTACCAAGAATAAGACGGCTACATGGTTGCCTGATGTATTTCAACAATATGCTGATAAATTGGTCCCTGAGGAAAAGGCTGAACAAAGAGCATGGATTGAAAAATTAGAAGCTTTTAAAAACGAGAACATTGGTTCAACCCTTATATTATATTTCGGAACCGCACAAAAGCGAAGAGGATACGAGCAACTATTAAGACTTTCAGTTGAAAATAAAGCTTGTTTTATACACTGCGGTGTAAGGAATGAAAAGGAAACATATGAAACGGATACAGAAGAACTACGGAAGATTCTTGAAAAGGATAACAGACTTTTCGAAACAAACGAATATATAGCTGACCCGATTTGTATTGAGTACTTTTTTTGTTCAGTCAGCCATCTGATATTACCGTACCAAAATTTTTATGGTTCAAGTGGAGTTATGCTTCAGGCTCTAAGCTATAAAATACCCGTCTTAGTTCCTGATATTGGAGTGATGGGTTACAGGACTAAGAAATATAATTTAGGAATGACATTTAGCGAAAAGTCATCTTCATTGACAGAGCAATTTATTCGGTTTTTAGAAACTCCTAAGGAATCATATAGAGATTCAATTGAGTATTACATGAATTTTCAGTCAGCCGATCAACTAAAAAGAGTACTCGTTGATGCAATCAATGGGTTGAGATCTAAACCATTATTTCCAATATAAGAACATATGATTGGGTTGGTTGTAACATTTCTTCCTTATGTTTTTATCATATATTTCCTGTTTCGTTTTTCAAGGGAGCCTATTTATTTATTGGGGATTCCATTCATTCTGTTATTACGTGATTCAATTTTTGTCAATCAGGCTTTTATTTTTGGACTGCCGGGTTCATATGATCCGGATATAAGATTCTTAGGATGGTTTATTATCGTTTGGTTGTCTATATCATTAAAAGCATCATTCCGGATTGAATCAAATAACCAGATTGCGTTTAATAAACAGGGCCTAAATAACCTAGATTATATAATATTGGCATTGATTTTAATATCTTCAATTGGTTTGGCTCAGACCCTCATTGAGTTTCATATAATTGAAGATGTTTATTCACAGTATTTTACTCTCCTTTCTTTGTTTTTGGGATATTTTATGATCAAAGATATCTTGCGTTATTGTAATCTTCAAGTATTATCAGAGTTCCTCTATAACATAGTAATAATAAATAGTATAGCTTCGATCTTTTACATATTACACCAAGGATTACATATAAATATTTATGGAGATAATAGTGAATATCTGAGTATAGATTTTCAGGGGGAGTTGATAACAAGGACATTCTGGTTTATGCCTGTACTGTGGCTTTTTTCAATTTCTTATCTGTTAGTTTTCAATAAAAACAAATCAATAATAAATATTATATTGTTGTCTATCAACGTATTAGGTGTTTTTATTTCCTACACGCGTTCCTTCATGGGAATATCCTTGTTATTGTTTGTGCTATATTATCTGTTAGTAGGTTTTAAACAAAATAATTTTCTAAACTCAATCAAGAAGTTGGTAGTTACCGGGTTGGCAGGTTTTGTTTTATTTATAGCTGTTTCCAGTTTTCTTCCATCCAGTACTAATTATTTTTTGAATCGCTTCAAAGAATTAGATGAGAACCCTGTAGATGCACAATCGAATAATCTGGTATATAGATTCTACAAGACCGATAGGATGGTATATAGAATGGATGCTGGGAAAATTCTGTTTGGATATGGTTCTGTTACAGAGAAGCAGTCGCCTTTTGCTAAGGTAGTTCACGCTGCAGCTGCTGACATGGGATATGCTGAGGTGATATTTCGATGGGGATATTTAGGCTTGGCTCTTTTTATAATTCTTTTTATCAGTTCGCTTGTCAAATCATTTTTTTTATTTTTGAGAAATGATGGAATTGTATCCCAATTCGCTCTTCTGCTGTTGTTAATAATTGTTTCTCAGCTAATTGAAGGTTTCACCTCATGGATTTTTATGTCACCAAACAGGTTCGCAATGGGACTCTGGTATTTCGGTGTATTATCAGCTTTAATTGAATTTGTTAAAGAAAAAAAAGAAAGATCTGAAAGTATTGTTTATTAATGTTCTAGAATTAGACTAAAGAGGAATCAGGAATTTATTGCTGATTTTCCCAAATGTCAGAATGCATAATGAGTATCATTCCAACCCCTGGTATCTCTAATTTGAACAATGTTTCATTGATAAACTTTTATTAATTAATCCCGAAAAATATGAAAGTTTTATGGTTTGCTAACACTCCATCTTTAGGGGCAAATTATTTAAACGTTAAAGGTATTGGTGGTGGGTGGATTGAATCGTTGGAAGCTGAAATAAATAGTATTCCCAATATTATATTGGGTGTGGTTTTTAAATGGAATAAACCAGGTGGAGCAAGTAAATTTAATATAGGTAATACTCAATATTTCCCAGTGAGTATTAGTAAGCCTCAAGGTAAGACTAAAAAACTATTGAACAGGTGGTCACACAAAATCGAAATTGAAGAAAACATTCCACAATATTTAGAAATTATCCGGCAATTCACACCAGATATTATACATATTTTCGGCTCAGAGAATGATTTTGGATTAGTTATACGCAAAACTTCTGTTCCCTGCATAATACACATACAAGGAAATTTGAATGTCTATAACCACAAGTGGTTTAATGGAATTTCACAAATCGATGTGTTAAGATACTCAAGGAAGAAACTGCTATTAATGGGTTATGGCCTCATTCATAATTATTATGTAATGAAGAAGGAAGCTAAAAGAGAAAGAGATATTTTTCGGGATTGTCAGTTTTTTATGGGTAGAACAGACTGGGATAAAAGAATTACACTAGCTCTTTCAGGGAGTTCACAATATTTTCATTGTGATGAAATGATAAGAAAGCCTTTCTATCAGCATCGTTGGGAACACAAAAAAACGAAAGAGTATGTGATTTTTACAACTATTCGGAACAATATCTATAAAGGTCTTGAGACGATTTTTGAGTCTATGAACTTGTTGCAGGAAAAAAGGAAAGAACTGAACTTCATATGGAAGATTGCCGGGATAAGCAGCAAGGATGAGATTTCGAATATAGTCGAGCGAAAGTTTAATCTTACTTTTACTGATCTTGGAATTCAATTATTAGGTCCATTGCAAGAGAGCCAATTAATAATTGAAATGCTGGGTGCAGACTTATTTGTACATCCATCACATATTGATAATAGTCCCAATAGTGTATGCGAAGCAATGCTTTTAGGAATGCCGATAATATCATCTAATGCTGGAGGTATTCCAAGTCTGATGAGCGATAAAAAAGAAGGATTGTTAGTCCAGAATGGAGATCCTTTTGCTTTAACCGGTGCAATATTGGAATTAAGCAGCGACAGGAATTTAGCATACAGCCTTGGTGAAAATGCAAGAATAAAAGCAATTGATCGTCATAAACCCGAAAAAATAGTTAATAATTTGTTGCAAATTTATACTTCAATTATAAGCGATGATAGGATAAGACGAACGATAAATCAAGATATAATACAGCCTGTATGAGTTTATTGTTTGCGCAAATATGCTGGATTGTGTTTTTGAATCTCAGCTAAGTCATTAGATTTTAATTTTATATGGCTATTATCATTTTTGGTGAATCTTATACTTTCCCCGATGGGAATGCTGCAACAAATAGGGTGCATACATATGCGAAAGGATTCATTGAAAATGGTGTAAATGTCCATGTTATTTGTTTTGCCAGCAGATACGATACTTCCGGTGATGGAATCACAAATGGGATTCATTATTATCATCCATTTGGAGAAAGAAAAAGACATAAATATTTTCTCGTCCGGCGATGGCAAAAAATTGCTAAGTATTTTAAAACTATTATCTTAATCAATAAAATAAATAATAATGACAAAGTTTTTGCTATTATTTGTTACACACAGTTACTGCAAACTGTGTTATTTGGATTCTCTTTGGCAAAATACTTTAACGCTAAACTGTTACTTGAACGAAGTGAACATCCACTCCGGAAGTATCAGAAATCCATTTTTACCAAAAACATTGGAAATTTTAAAGCCAAAATTGAAACGAAATTATGTGATGGGCTATTTTGTATATCGCAATATCTAATTGATTTTTATAAAAAAAGAAATGTAAGTAGTAAAAAACTTTTTTTGGTACCCAGTACAGTTGATCCGGGAAGATTCAATATTCAAATAAAAAGTCCGCTCCCCTATAAATATATATTGTATTGCGGGACTTTAACACTAACGAAGGATGGTGTAGATATCTTAATTAAAAGTTTTGCACAAATAGCAGATAAGTATTTGGATATAATGCTTGTTCTAATTGGGAAAGGCGATACAGCTAATCAGGAAATTATAATTAAGGAACTAATATCAAGATTGCATCTTGAAAACAGAGTGTTTTTTCTTGGTCAACTACCACGAACAGAAATTGGTGTTTACATGAAAAATGCCCAAATTCTTGCTTTAGCTCGTCCAACTAGTATAGTCGCCGATGCAGGATTCCCATCAAAGCTTACTGAATATTTGGCTACAGGAGTGCCTGTTGTGGTAACCGGGGTAGGGGATATCCCCTTATATTTGAAAGACAATGAGAATTCTTTTATAGCAGAGCCTGACAATGTTGATGCATTTGCCTCAAAACTGGATTTCGTTTTAGAAAATTATGACCATGCTAAAAATATTGCTGTAGTTGGAACGAATTTAACTGGGACAATTTTTAACTATAATTTTCAGGCAAAAAGAATGATTCATTTTATCAAATCCTTATAAATTGTATAATTCCAGGATTTTAACCGTAACCTTTTTGAGGAGATGAATTAGTTGTGGATTGCAATTAAACTCAAACTTATAATGTTATTTAATTTAGTCATGAGGTATTTCCTCGCAGCCAAATACTTATTTAGTATATCATGAAAATTTGTTTTTGGGGAAATGTCTCACACTCAATAATGGGACGTACTCCTGGTGGCGGTGAACTTCAAATTGCTTTATTAGCAAAGTCATTAGCAATGGCCGGCAATGAAGTAGTAATTATTGACCCTGAAGGAAAAGAAGATTTTGTTTCTGAAGATGGAATCAAGGTAATAACTGTTAAGGGCTGGGAAAAAGGCTTATGGATGTTAAGAACCTTAACACACCGTTTGCCTCAATTCTATAGTCTATTAAAGGAACAAAATGCAGATATCTATTATTGTCGAATACGCGATTTCAGGCATATATTGGTTTATAGGGCAGCTCGAAAAGTTAAAGCGAAATTTATTTTGGCACTTGCCTCAGATTTGGATATTTTAAGCTTTCGCATGAGGTGTAAACATAGTTATTTAACACAAAGAGGAGATTTGTGGACACTTTTCAATGGAATTTTTATTGAAATATTATACCCATTTTTACTGCATAAGGCTGATGTTGTCTTCACACAACATATAGGTCAAAAAGCAATTTTAGATAAATGGAATATTAATTCAATAGTAAATCCTAACCTGTTTGATTTAAAAGCTTTTCAAAACCATGAAAATCCGGTTAGAAATGAATTTGCTTATGTCGGTTCGCTTGCCAAGAGAAAAGGATTCGTTCAATTCTTCGAATTAGTAAAAAAATGCCCGCAATACAAGTTTAAAGTCATAGGCCAGCCTCGCGACAGGGCGGGATTTTTGTATTTTGAAAAGCTCAAATTTTATGATAATGTAACTTTGTTAGGGCGTTTAGATCATTCTGAAACAATTAAACATATAGCAAACTCGAAAGCTTTAATTTCTACTTCTCCAATGGAAGGATTTCCAAATATCTTTATCGAATCATGGGCATGTGGTGTACCTGTATTATCATTACATGTAAATCCAGGATCTGTTTTTGAAAAAGAAAATTTAGGATATTTTGCTAATGGAAGTCTTGATGACCTAATTCAAAAGTTAAGTTTTTATAATTCCTCTTATGAGATTAATCACGAGGCAATGACATATGTAGAAAATACGCATAGTTTGAATCAAAAAAAGATTAGTGAAATAAAAAAGATTTTTCAAAAACTTTTTCAGACCAATGTGAGTTAAATATTTGGAATTAGGACAAATAATTATGCTGTAAACTAGTTCAATAAAATTACAATTTGATAAATTCCAGTGCTCGAGTAAGTTTGCAATCCACAAAATTAAATCATAGTATTTTGGTGTATATTTATTTTTCATGGTAACAGTAGCCTCAGCGAGAATTCTTATTATTGACTTCTGTAATTATGAGGATTATCCCATTGGCGGATATCTAAGTTTTATTAGCAATATGATGATATCGTTTGGGAATAATTTAGCTTTAGTGGGGATTTCTACTGACATTAAAGACCCTATTGGGAAGTGGTTCAAAAAAACTATCAATGGTATAAGTTTTGATTTCTTTGCATACAAATATTATTCAAAATCAGATACAAAACATTTGATTCCTGATCGATTGATAAGTTATTTTCTGATTAATTCTTATAAAAAAAGGATTTTAAGTATTAATATTCCTAATATTTTTATTCAACGACAGGAAGTGTTAATGGCGTTAAGAGAATTGCAAAGTTTCAATGTTTGTTATTGTTTTGCAGGTCTTGAAAATCCTCTTGCAATATCAAAATATTGGTATTCAAATTATATTGCGAAAACTTTTGAACAGATTTTCTTTAAATGGTTAGTCAATGTCGATGTTATTTTAGCATCAGGGGATGAAACATCCATTAAGGATATGATTTTCCGGAGCAAGGAGTTAATTAAAAGCTCATTTGTAACTCAATTCCCAACAAGAATTAATACTGACATATTTAGGCCCCGCTTAAAAAGCGAAGTTCGCATTCAACTCGGAATTCCTTCCGAATTATTAATCATTGTTACTACAGGAAGGTTAGGGTGGGCAAAAGGGTGGAAGTTTATGATTGATTGTTTTTGCCTTTTTGAAACTATAAAACCAGGAAGTCTATTCTACTTTATAGGAGAAGGAGAAGATTTTGAGAAAATTAAGGAGTATATTGATTTAAAAGGAAAAGCTGGGAAAATTATTTTGGCAGGAAAGAAAAATGCTGACGATGTAGCTCTTTTTTTAAATGCAGCTGATTTGTTCATAATGGGTTCATATAAGGAGGGGTGGTCAACTTCATTGATCGAAGCTATCGCTTGTGGCACTCCAGGATGTATTACAAATTTTAGTTCAGCAAAGGAAATTATTATTGAAGGTAAAAATGGATATGTTATTGATGAGCACAATTTGGATATATTTGTAAAAGGAATGCAAAGTGCCATAGAACTTAAGAAGCCTGTTTTTAATGAAAATGTACAAGCTTATTCAGCAATTAAGCTTAAAGATGATTTACTAAAAACCTGGAAGCTTTTATGATACATTTTATACGCAAAATCAGGTTTAGTTATTTGGTATTATTTAAATGGAGGAGGTTTTCATTTGGAGAAAATCCATATATCGGCAGATTTGTGTATATGTGGGCAAAACATTCTATCACAATTGGTGATAATTTTTATATAGGAAAGTTTTCCCAAATCGAATGTGATGCAGTAATAGGGAATAATGTTATATTCGCAAATCGGGTGGCTTTGGTTGGCAGATATGACCATAATTTTCAACAAATTGGTGTGCCAACCAGACTTTCGAGTCAAATCAGAGATCAGGATTATGACTGGCGAGGGCTTACCGACGAAATAATAATTGAAGACGATGTGTGGATAGGATATGGCTCAATAGTATTAAGCGGAGTGAAGATTGGTATCGGTAGTATAATTGCCGCAGGCTCTTTAGTTACAAAAAATGTTGAGCCTTACTCGATTTACGCAGGAGTTCCCGCAAAAAAAATAAGGAATAGGTTTGACAGTGATCTTGACCTAAAAGAACATATAAAGCTATACAATAAAAACTTCACTTTCAACAATAAGTGATTCTTAAAACAATTATCGCTTTAATAATCAGCGACCAAGTTTACTAAAGATTTAGCCCTAATTAGGGTCTGCTGAAAAACTCAAATACTTCAAATAGTGGGAACCAGTTGAGAATCCGAAATTTGATGCTGAAAAAACTGAGTGTTCACAAAATGATGTACACGATGAATAACCGCATACAAAATTCTTTGTGCTGAAAAAC
>JBGSUB010000070.1:0-2401 GCA_041753535.1 Lentimicrobiaceae bacterium | reverse complement strand
GGAAGTTGCCAGTTGTTGACCCGACTTCGCGAGAACTGTATATCTCTGTTGGCGCCTTCATCGAAAACCTGAGCCTTGCTGCATCATACTTTGAGTATGAAACTGAAATTAAAGTACACAATCTTTCCGATATTAATGGTGCCCCAATTGCTTCTATAGCATTAACCAAATCCAATGAAAAAAGAGAGGAAAACATCCTTAATGACATTAAACTCAGGACTACGCTTCGGATTCCTTTTGATACAATTCCGATTAAGGAAGCAGATTGGATGACTTTGGTTGATGTTGACCCTTCAAATATTTACTATTTCTCTGCAGAATCTGAAAAAGGAAACTACATAAAGCAGAAAGAACTGGAATCATACACCAGACAGGCACAAAATAAACATGCACAGGATGAATTTGCTTCATGGATAAGGTTTTCAAATAAAGATGTTAAAGAAAAACAAGATGGCTTAACTACCGAAGGTATGGGTATAAAAGGTATCGGTGGCTTTGTGGTTCGAAACTTTTTCAAGCCCGAAGATTCAAAAAAAGAATCTTTTGTTACACAGGGTATCGATAAGACAAAACTTCAAGTCGAAAATTGCGGGGGATGGCTAATTATAACCCAGCCGTCGGAAAATATAGAAAGCTGGATAAATACCGGTCGTTTGTACCAGGCAATGCACTTAAAATGCCGCAAGATGAATATCGGGTTTCATCCCATGAACCAGATTATTGAAGAAATTGGTTTTGAAAATGAAGCTAACACATTTTTTGGCTTTGGCGAGCGTATCGCATTTATTGCCCGCATCGGTTATATTGATAAGTATCCAGAACCAGTAAGTGTAAGAAGACCGGTTGAGAGTTTTACAACCTTCAAATAGATTCAGTTAAGCACAAATGTTTTATTCGTTTTACAGAAAACTAGTAACATCAAAATAATATAACAATGAAAAAGTATTTAATCATTTTTATAATGCTCGCATGTATTGTCGGATTCAGTTCATGCGAAAAGGAAGAGTTGTCTTTTACTGAAGGTGATATTCAAATTGAAATAGAAACCGGAGAGCACTGGCTACATGACTTTCCTCTGTTACTTGGAATAACAAAGAAAAATCCACCCCAGTTTGCTATCTGGCTTGAAGATACAGCGGGGAATTATATTTCAACAGTATTTGCAACTTATAAAATAGCTACCGAAGGCTGGCAGTCCAATAACGGCAACAGGAGAAAAGAGGCACTACCTTATTGGTGCCATCAAAGAGGGGTTGTTTATGAAGATGGATTGCTGCTTCCAACGAAGGAAAATCCTTTAGCCGATGGAATTACAGGAGCTACACCAGTGGTAAACAAAACTTTGCAGTTGAGACTCAAGAGTTTTAACGAACCCGTTGTAATTAAAGCAGAATTTAACCATTCAATTGATTTCAATGAGTTCTTTCCTGAAGATGCAAAGGTAGGAGATGCAAACTATTCCGGAGGCGATATGGGTAGTGGCCAGCCAGCGATTGTTTATGCCGGGACAATTTATCCGGAGACTAAAGATATGGAACTTCAAATTATCGGACATAGCAGTCCTGATGGGTCAAACGGCAATATCAATACCGACTTTGAGAAACTCACTACTTCAAAAACAATCGTTGGAAAAATCAAAGTAACAAAAAAATAGCAAAAAGATGAAAAAAATAGCATTTGCAACAGCATTGTTCACTCTAATCTCGTTTGGAGTTAAATCTCAGAATCCGAATCAGGTTTCAGCTCGGCTGTCAACCAATCAGTTTGAACTTGGTTATCAACGTAAATTTATCCAGCAGAAAATATGGGGAGAAACATATATAGGATTAGGCAACCAGGACATCAATAAAAATTTTGATGACGTAATAGCAGGCTTACGAATCGGGTCACCCATTTTTAAGAACGAAAAAAACGCGATTCATTTAGCGGCAGGTATTGGACTATACTTTTCCAACAACGACATTTATTCGTTAGTTATGCCTGTATATAGCGGATTTATTGCATACAACCGATATTTAGGTAAGTCGGAAAAACACAGTCTGCTGATAAATCTTGGATACCAATATGGCAAAAAGGATTACAAACAAGAATACAGTAGTGCTGATATCTACACAGCAACTATAGGAAGCTTCAAAGTATCACCGGTTTATCTCTCTGTGGGGTATGGATTTCATTTCAAGTGATTTCCGAAAAGTAATGTTTGAATTATCGAAAATGTTGATTTTATGTTGGTTACGGGGGCTCTTGGTTCTACCCGACCCGGTGATTGAGAACCATATCATGTATTTTGGGGATGAAAACTATAATTTTTAAGCACTCAGGTTAAAATAGCTAATTATGAAAACAAAAAATATTTTAGGATTATTAATCCTTATCCTTTTAACAATTAATACAACAGCCC
>JBGSUB010000069.1:0-208448 GCA_041753535.1 Lentimicrobiaceae bacterium | reverse complement strand
ATTGCCGCAATAGGCCGGGGTAACCTTAGCGGTATCAATCCAGAGATTTCCTGCATCGCTGATAGCATAGGAAGCTATGGTGTTTGTGCAGCCAAAGCCATCGGTAACATGCAGTTCGTACAGGCCTGTTCCCAGGTGGTATATATCAAGCGAATCGCTGACGGGTGTTCCCGAGGCGGTCCATTGTACGGAAAAAGGCGGTTGGCCAATTACCTGTAGGCCGGTAATGGCGCCGTTGGTTTTACCGCAGGTAGTGGGGGCGATAGTGAGGTTAGTTTCGTCAATTTCAGCAGCAGTGTAGTTCATGACATTGATGGTATCGGAATTTGCACATCCATTCTGGTTCTTAACCTTAACAGAAAATATTCCAGGTTCGGTTGTTATCAGAATATTAGAGGTAGAGCCTGTGTTCCAGGTGTATGATGATGCGCCAAAACCTGCATTTAATATAACTTCTTGCCCTTTGCAAACCGTAATGTCAGGTCCAAGATTTATAGTTGGGTATGGTAATATTTTAACTTCTCGTATTGCGGTTTCATGGTGTCCGTTTGAATAATAAGCGATTACCTGTACTTGGTATGTTCCTTTTACGGAAAACCTGTGCAAAGGATTTAAAAGTGTAGAGGTGTTATTTGCACCACTGACAGGATCGTCAAAATCCCATCTCATGCTATCCGGTTGTGGCAAAAAATGCGATCTAAATATAGTTTCATCACCTTCGCAGGCTCCAAGCCAATCAAATTTCGAAAAATAAGATTGCACAAAATTAGGTAATCCTGTAAGGCTAAGTCGGCCATCAAGATAAACAGCATTTTTTTCGAATGCACAAGATAAACCATGCTCTGAAGGATAATTTATAGCTGATAAATAATAGCAACTCTGACCAAGAGTTACATCTTCCCACTGTGCAACATATATTTTACCGTCCGGGCCAATTTGCATCTGGTCGAGTTCACAGCCCTCAATTTCACGATAGATTTTAACGGCTGAAGCAATAAATGCCGAAGAACTTGTGGCTTTAGCCATATCATACTGTGTGAGAAATGCTGTGTCAGAAAAGTAGGAGAAGCCATTATAGTATGTTGTTATATAAAGATACTCTGAATTAGCTGAAAATTCGAGACCACTCACCCAATAATCAGTCGAAAATGTAAATACAGGTTTTAACTTTCCTGTTCCAGCCTCAAGTGTATAAAGCTCATGATTTAGTTCATTATTTGATCCATAAGAGCCTGCTATGCATAAGTATTTACCATCGGGTGAAACCTTTATTTGTGGTTCACCAGGATTATAGATGACATTGTTCATGCAATCCGATAATACCGGTTCACTGTGTAATCCATTCGCATCAAGCAAATAAGCGGCAAAGTAATTTTTTATTTTATAGCTGCGAAGAATGATCCAGAAGTCGACATTATTTGCATGTTTTATTGCGGATACATTAATACTTACGCTATCAGCGTTTGGAATTGGAATATTTTTTTGACCGGGAACAATGTCGCCAATCCCGCCATTCAGATTCATATCAATCACATTGTAAAATGCACCATAGTTATTAGGATTGCAACTAAAATCACGAACAGTTATAAGATAATAAAAGTAATCCGATCCAGGTTTAGGAATTGCTACACAAGGTTGAGAAGTCGCTACACACCCAAATAAATCGTCACCATTTGGCATCACAGCGTGGTTGCGCCCCCAAACTTTCTCCCCATTTGAGTAAAACAATAAGTTTCCGGCTGAATCCGACATCACTGAACTTCCTGCCCATGCATGCATTCCCCCATCAGTAATAGGTACTGGTATACCAGTACTGAAGTTCAATCCAGCCAATGCACCAAAGTACCAGTTCCAGGTTTCCTTTTGCCCAAAACCATCCTTTCCCGCAACAATAAGCAGCAGAAGCAGGATAAAACGTAAAGTTTGCTTTTGGATAAAGTGCAGCATGAGTTTTTAAAAAAGGGATATGTAAAGGTAGGAAGAAATGTGGGATGTTGGATATGGGATGTGAATGTTGAATGGCGGATGAGGAATGTTGGATGGAGGATCTTCACTTTGCCCTTTGAATTTTGAATTTTGACCTTTGCATTTTTAGTAAACGGGTGACCCCCAACCCCGGCGGGGCTTATGGGGACGAGAATTGGGGATTTTGGATGTGGGATGGATGATGTTGAGTGCGGATTCTTTACTTTGAATTTTGAAGTTTGAATTTCTGGTAGACGGGTGACCCCAAACCCCTGTTTGCAGCAGGCAAGACGGTGGGGCTTATGGGGACGAGAGATAGATGTGGATGGTGGATGATAAATGGAGGATGGAGGATAGTGGAATACTAGTTGCAATCCTTCCCGATTTTAACCATTACTAAAAGTAAGTTATAATGCTTATTTGTGAAAATTCCACTTCAAAGGGAGCTTAACCTTTCAGCATCTTTAAAATATGTTTTGCAAGATTTTCATTTATTTCATTATGCCGGGGTACAGGCTGCGACTGCCGCGTTTCGGGATTTTGATACCAATCGTGATTGGCCCCATGGCGTATGAACAAGCAGCCCAAGCCTTCCAGCCGTCTGATCAAATCCTTCCTCTTCATGATGCCACTTCAAGTTCGCCTTTTTTTCTTACATAAGGTATTGCTCCCGATGTAAGCTCAAGAAAAAGATCCTTTAAATTCAACCTGAGTTCGTCTAAAGTTTTTCCCTGGGTATGGTAGTCCGGGTATTCGTCCAGATAACCTAACCAAAAATCTTCATCTTGCCAGTAAATAAATTCAGCTTTCATGGTTTTACTTTTTCTAATACTTTACAAAGTTACAATAAAATGAGGTTTAATAGAATGTTCAATTTTGGATTGAAGTATGCTGGTTGATATGTAGCATGGATTTTAAAAACGTTGTGTAAAGTTAAGCAGAAATGTTGGATGTTGGATGTGGAATGTGTATTGTGGGCTCTACACTTTGAACTTTGAATTTTGACCTTTACACTTTTAGTAAACGGGTGACCCCAAACCCCTGTTTGCAGCAGGCAAGCCGGCGGGGCTTATGGGGCGAGAAATTGGGGGATATGGAATGATAGATGTAGGATTTTTTTGAATTTTACATTTTAAATACTGAATTATACAGAGTTACTTGCGGAGTCCCCAATCATTAATCCCTAATCTCCAATTACAAAATTATACTTTAACAATCTTTATCAAAATCCACTAAAATAGTACTTGCTCAAACTATCAGGAAATCATACATTTGCAAAACACTAATATTTTTGCAATACTGTTGACATTCAGATAATTATATTTATATAAATCTTAATCCAATGAAAAAATTAGTACTTCTCCGCCATGGCGAGAGCGAATGGAACAAAGAAAACCGTTTTACAGGCTGGACCGATGTTGATCTTTCGGAGCGTGGCATAAAAGAAGCCACTGAAGCAGGTAAGGTATTAAAGGAAAACGGATTTGATTTCCGCCTTGCCTACACTTCGTACCTGAAACGCGCAATAAAAACGCTCAACCTGGTGCTGGAAGAAATGGACCTGATGTGGATACAGGTCGAAAAAAGCTGGCGCCTGAACGAAAAACATTACGGTAACCTGCAAGGCTTAAACAAAGCTGAAACTGCGGAGAAATATGGCGATGAACAGGTCCTGGTATGGCGCCGCAGCTACGATATCCCGCCCGCTGAACTTGCTGCCGGCGATCCGCGCAACCCACGCCTCGATCCTAAATATGCCGCTATTGGCAATGATGCACCGGTTACTGAATCGCTCAAAGACACCGTTAACCGGATGGTTCCCTATTGGGAAAACACCATCCGCGAAGCACTGAAAAGCCACGACCAGATTTTGGTGGCAGCCCACGGAAACAGCCTTCGTGCCGTTATAAAGCATGTTAAAGGAATCAGCGATCAGGATATTGTAAGCCTCAACCTGCCAACGGGTATTCCCTATGTTTTCGAGTTCGACGAAAAACTAAACTTTGTGAAAGACTATTTCCTTGGCGACCCTGAAGTAATTAAAAAGCTGATGGATGAAGTTGCCAACCAGGGCAAATCGAAAAAGTAGATGAACATTCCGAATCCCTTTTATTGCTGATATGGAAACGATTACACCGTAATTATGAGAACCTGGGTTATACCTGACGTACATGGCTGTCTGCGTACTCTTCGCACCTTAATTGAAGATATGATAGAGTTGCGAAAGGACGATGCACTTATTTTCCTTGGTGATATCATTGACCGCGGGCCAGATAGTAAGGGTGTTATTGATTACATCATGAAACTCGGAAGTAATGGCATAAAAACAACCGTAATCAAAGGGAATCACGAAGATTATATGGCCAGGGTTTACCGCGATGAGTTTGAGAAATCGGGGTTACAGAAACTATTTGGCATCAGATCAGCTTCTTATAAGGATTGGATGATGTATGGAGGGGAGGAAACCATGCAGAGTTTTAATACTTATAACGTTAAAGAGATCCCTGTTAAATATATCGAATGGATCGAATCACTTGAATTTTATCTGAAATGGAAGAATTTCCTGATTGTTCATGCCGGGTTTAATTTCGAAAACGATAATATTTTCAGCGATACTACTTCCATGATGTGGATTCGTGAATACAAGATTGACCCGACGAAACTCGGAACTCGTAAAATAATACACGGGCATGTGCCTGTTACCCTTGATTTTATTTACCAGTCGATCAATTCCAATTCATTTCAGTTTATTGATCTTGATAACGGAGTATACATGAGCGATAAACCGGGCTATGGCAATCTTCTGGCGCTGGAATTGAATACCATGGAATTGCTTGTACAGCCGAATATCGATTTTTAGCGTTTATAACGAGTTCTTTTACGCAAAAAAGCCCCGGAATATTTATATGCCGGGGCTTTTGAATTTTATGATTTGGTCTAGAATAAATTTCCAATATTTATATACAATCCTTTGGCTCCATCCTGCTTGTTCAAGGCAAAACCATAATCCACCGCCAGGATAAAGTTCTCATTCAATGCAATTCTAAGCCCGGCTCCCAGGCTTGGGTGTAATTTGTCTTTTTCGAACGAAAAGTCAAAATATTTTTCCTGGTCTGCTTCGCTGATCTTCGACTTGTCGATATTCACCTGCTGCAATACCATTCCGAAGTCGGAAAAGCCATTCAATGCAAAATACAGGTTTTGTTTGCCCACATGTGTTTTAAGGAATTTCCAGCGTAATTCCAGGTTTCCGTAGGCAACGCCATCACCAACAATTCGGTCGCGCATAATGCCACGCAAGGTTTTAGCACCACCCAGGCCATCTGTTTTTGTAATGGAGGAATACGAACTCAGCATATAAGGCTGCATGAAGAATGGTGCTTCTCCACCTATTGTTCCCTGGTATCCAAGCCGGTATACAAACGAAAGTTTTTCTTTAACCAGGGTAAAATATTGCCTGTGGATCAATACCAGCTTGGCATACGAAAACTCAGGATTGAACAGGAATTCCGGGGCATACACAATAAGTGCCTCGCTCCACATCCCTTTCATGGGATTGGCTTCGTTGTCGCGGGTATCATAAATAATCCCAGCTTTCAGGAAATTTGCATTGCCGCCATCTTTTTCGGATTCGCTGATTATTCCCCAATCAACGTAATTATCGAAAAGAGTATTTGTTGTGTCAACCAGTTTGTCTTCCTCATCTTTGTTTTTGTTAATAGCGTCGAAGTCAACACGGCCTGTCGTCATATTCATTATACCGATACCACCAAGCCAAAAAAGATGTTTCACTGACAAAGGTCCCTGGAGATCAACCGTAAAGCGGAACATTTTGCGCAAATCCCGGTAAAATACCCTTGTAATATAATCAGCTGAATTTTCATCAGTAAAATCGGGTGAATACCTGCTCTGGTAACCATTGAACCCATAAAAATCGAGTGATTTTTCTGTCAGGTAACTTAAATCGGCAGTGAGTCGTAAGTGATGAGGTAAAAGATTTTTAGCATCATAAAACAATTGATTTGTACCTGAACCCCTGGTATAGCGGGAGATTTCAACTTTCAGCATTTGCCTGTAGGAAGGATACGTCGAACCATCGCCATAGTCGTATAAGTTCACCAGCCCGCCATATTGAAATCCCATATCAGCATCGAACGAAATTGTCGGTAACGCCCCGAATGAGAACCCGGTCGGGATTTTAGCTTCTTTTTTTTCTTTTTCTTCCTGGGCTTTTGCCGAATGCTGAAGCAGCACAAATAAAGGAAGTACAAATATCAGAAGTAGAGGTTTTCTCATAGGATCAGCTGTTAATGGTAGATTTTATAAGGTCTATAATGGTATTTCGTTCACTTTGAAGGGCATTGTATTGCGAAGTTCTGGTATGCCTGAAATAAAAAAATCGTAGTTTCCCCCAGAGCATTTTAAGATGTTGGTAATAATAGAAGGCAAAATAGCCTGTCACCGGAAGTGATAATCCGAAAGCCAGCAATAGCATCGAGCCTTCAGTAAACAAGCCTAAAATCGTTATTAAAATTATGTAATAAACCGGGAATAACAACAGGCTCACCACAAAGTTGACAGAACTTTTAAAATGCTTGTCTTTTATGTTTGAAGCAATTGCCAGGGGAATTTTAAAAGGGATGTAATTCAGTATCAGACCATACATATTCAGCGGCATCAATAAGATACTGAGTAAAGTTTCCAGGATTAGCAGGATGAAACCGGCTGGTTTCTGTTGGAACAAACAATCCTCAAATCCGGATTTTTCCAGGTTAAGGTTGTATTGCTGAAGTGAGTTACTAATCAGGCCGGCTTTATCCGGATTCTGTTTAAAAGCTTCGCTTACTTTTTGAATAATATATTGTTTGATCGTAAGTTTGTTATAAGGATGCCGTCTGAGGTTACAGGTATTCCACACATTAGGCTCGTACATTTCGCTTATCTGGTAAATGAGTTCGTAGTGCTCTTCCGGAATATGGATCATTACGCTGCGCAAACTCTCAGAGAGCAGGTTTGATAACCCGGTTATGGTTTTGTTTTCGTTTTCACGGTACTGTTTCTCATAATCTGAAATTTTTATAGGTGTACCGAAAACCACCGTCAGATCCGAACCTGCATTGAAATAGTCAGAATAGTCGAGACCAACAGGAACAATATGCAGGTTAAGTTTGTACTGATTTTCTTCCTCGGCCTGGAAAGCAATACGGAAGATTCCTTTTTTCAATGGACGTAATCGTTTCCTGCCTTCGTGGTTTCCTTCAGGTAAAATACAGAGAGGAATATTTGACTTCAGTACAGCTACTGTATTATCGAAAACTTCCTGGTTATTACCCAATGCTTCAATTCCATCCCGGATTCTGTATATAGGCAGGATCCTTAGCATGTTCAGAAGTTTAGCAATGGCAGGTTTCTTGAATATATCCGCCCGCGCAAGGAATGCAATTGACCGCCTTGCAGCAAAATCGACTGCGAGAGCATCCATAAGCGCATTCTGATGGTTCGCAGCAAATATTACAGGCGCACCAAGTGGTATTTTCTCATAGCCGACTACCGTAAACCGACGATAATATAGTTTATGTGCAACCGCAACCATTGTATATAAAATCCTATATGCGAAAGGCCACCTGAACTTTACTTTTTTCTCCATTTTCTACTTAATTGCTCAATACGGCAGGTTTTTATCCACATGCAAGTATATTTCATCAGTCCGAAACGATTTATTTCGGAGCTTAATCGTTTGTTTTGGAAACCTGGATGAAAGTGAATAACATTCAACTACGCTTAGGAAGGGCAAACGGATTCTTTTCCTTAGTGACTTTACCTGTTTGAATGCGTAAATCTATAAAAAAAAATCAGTAACAAAAACAAGGAATTACATATTTCTAAGAAACCGGCCATGAAAAAGGCTCTGATAGTCTTATTTTATAACGATTTTTGGCAAATGGGAATGTTTTCATAATTTTGATGAAAATCGCACAGGTGAAAACTGAAATTGCCGGTCATAGATTCAAGTTGCAGCTTCTGATTGCGTTAATTGCAGCATTGCTTTTTATTCCTTTTGCCGGAGGTGTTCATCTTTTCGACTGGGATGAGATAAACTTTGCCGAGTGCGCCCGCGAAATGATCGTGAGCAACGATTATTTAAACGTTCAGATTAATTTCAGGCCCTTTTGGGAAAAGCCGCCTCTCTTTATCTGGATGCAGGTTTTGAGCATGAAGGCATTCGGCATCAATGAGTTTGCTGCACGTTTCCCCAATGCAATCTGTGGCATAGCAACACTGCTGGTCATCTTTAATATAGGCAAAAAGTTGTACGATACCCGTTTCGGATTATGGTGGGTAATTGTTTACATTGGCAGTATTTTGCCACATTTCTATTTCCGTTCCGGAATAATCGATCCATGGTTCAACTTACTGATTGTATTGGCAATATGGTTTTTTACCAGGCTGGGAACAGCAGATATAGCCGGCTCGGGCAGAAAAAGATTTTTAAATGCAGCTTTCTGGGGCGTTTTTACCGGGCTTGCCATTCTTACCAAAGGTCCGACAGCCTTATTGATCGTTGGTTTGGTCGCCGGGTTTGTCTATCTCAATGATTCAATACGGATTTTTGGTATCAAGAGCCTGGTTTTTAAATTTTTACCTGATTTTAAATTGCGCTCAGGTGATATTGCGGTTTTCCTATTATTTACAATTCTTGTAGGGGGGTCGTGGTTTCTTCTGCAGATACTGAACGGGAATGCGGATATGGTGATGAAGTTTATACTTTACCAGCTGCGGCTTTTCACCATCCCCGATGCTGGGCATGGCGGTAATTGGAGTTATCATTTTATTGTGTTATTTATTGGCGTTTTTCCTGCCTCTTTATTTGCTCTGATGCGTTTCAGGCAGTTAAAAATTCGGTCGGAAGAACAGGCGCAGTTTCATGGAGTTATGCTGGTGCTTTTCTGGGTTGTGCTTATTCTTTTTACTATAGTAAAAACCAAAATAGTTCACTACAGTTCCTTATGTTACTTCCCTCTTACTTTCCTTGCTGCGCTTGCAGTTCGCGATATGCTTAACGGGACATTGCTCTGGAAGAAATGGCTGAGTGTGTCGCTGATTGTATTGGCATCTTTATTTGCTCTACTCGTTTCTGTTTTGCCTTTGGTTGACAGGTTTAAGGAAAAAATTATCAGCTCAGGCATTATCAAAGACGATTTTGCCGTTGCCAACCTTCAGGCTGATGTAAAATGGACCGGTTTTGAATGGCTGCTTGGCCTGCTATTTCTCTCGGTGGTAGTTTACGCTGTAATATTGGCGAATAGAAATAAAATTGAAAAAGCGTTGAAAGTACTTTTCGTTTCTGCTACCTTGTTTATAGCCTTGATAATTATAATTTTCCCTTATCGTATCGAAAAATATTCGCAGCGTGCTGTAATTGATTTTTATAAATCGAAATCAACGGAAAAGTGTTACGTGCTTAATTCGGGTTATTTCAGTTATGCGCCGCTATTTTATACTCAAAAAATGCCTGATGATTGTGTTAATCCCATGTGGTTGCTTACCGGGAATATCGATCGCCCGTTTTACCTGGTGTTAAAAGAACCGCATTACAACGAATGGAAGCATATAATCCCGGCAATGAAAGTCCTTTATAAGAAAAACGGATTTGTATTTTTGGCGAGGTATCCGGCCAAGAAGTAGCGATGATATATCACTGTTTCAGAATGAAAAACCCTTCTCTGAGCAACAGAAAAGGGTTTAAAATTCATAGTAGCAAAAGCTAACTTACTTCCTGCTGCTGATCAAAATCTCAAGCATTTGGATTGCCGCTGCCGGAATTTTGGTGCCCGGACCAAAAATTGCCACGGCGCCGGCTTTATATAGGTAATCGTAATCCTGCGAAGGACTTACTCCGCCAACGATAACCATTATATCCTCGCGACCCAGTTTTTTCAATTCTTCAATAACCTGGGGAACTAGTGTTTTATGCCCGGCAGCAAGGCTCGACACTCCGAGAACGTGTACGTCATTCTCTACAGCTTGTTTGGCAGCTTCAGCAGGAGTTTGGAACAAAGGCCCCATATCTACATCAAAGCCTATATCGGCATAACCTGTTGCTACAACTTTGGCACCACGGTCGTGTCCGTCCTGGCCCATTTTAGCAATCATAATTCGCGGGCGACGGCCATCGAGTGCGGCAAATTCGTCGGCCATATTACAGGCTTTCATATATTGCTCATCGCCCTGGCTTTCGGAGGAGTAAACTCCTGATATTGATCTGATCACGGCTTTGTACCTTCCATAAATTTTTTCCAGTGCACTCGAAATTTCACCTAACGAAGCACGCTTACGGGCTGCATCAATAGCAAGTGCCAATAAGTTTCCTTCTTTCGTTTCAGCACAACGGGTGAGTGCATCCAATGCCAGTTGTACTTCTTCGTTGTTGCGTTCAGCGCGTAACTTCTCAAGTCGTTTTATCTGGGAAATTCTTACTGCTGTATTATCAACTTCCAGAATATCAATAGGATCTTCCTTTGCAAGACGGTATTTATTTATACCAACGATTGTATCTCTCCCTGCATCAATTTTTGCCTGTTTGCGGGCTGAGGCTTCTTCGATACGCATTTTAGGAATACCGGTTTCGATGGCTTTCGACATGCCACCAAGTTCTTCTACTTCCTGAATCAACTTCCATGCATTGTGAGCGAGGTCGTTGGTAAGGGTTTCGACATAGTAAGAGCCTGCCCATGGGTCAACCGCTTTACAGATATTGGTTTCTTCCTGAAGGTAGATCTGTGTGTTTCGGGCAATACGTGCCGAGAAATCGGTTGGCAATGCGATAGCTTCATCCAGCGCATTGGTATGCAACGATTGTGTATGTCCAAGTGCAGCAGCAAGTGCTTCCACGCAGGTGCGGGTAACATTATTGTACGGATCCTGTTCTGTTAAGCTCCAGCCAGATGTTTGCGAGTGAGTGCGCAAAGCCAGTGATTTTGGGTCCTTTGGATTAAACTGCTGCACTATTTTTGCCCAAAGCATTCGTCCGGCCCGCATTTTGGCAATTTCCATAAAATGGTTCATTCCTACTCCCCAGAAGAATGAAAGCCTGGGAGCAAAAGAATCAATAGGAATTCCTGCAGCAATGCCTTTACGGAGGTATTCCAAACCATCAGCAAGGGTATAAGCCAATTCGATATCTGCAGTAGCACCGGCTTCCTGAATATGGTAACCGCTGATGCTGATTGAGTTAAACTTCTTCATATTCTTCGAAGTGAACTCAAAAATATCGGCAATAATCTGCATGCTCGGAGCAGGAGGATAAATATAGGTATTGCGCACCATGAACTCTTTCAGGATATCATTCTGAATGGTTCCGCTGAGCTTTTCCATTGGCACACCTTGTTCTTCAGCTGCCACGATGTAAAAAGCCAGAACAGGAAGTACTGCCCCGTTCATGGTCATCGAAACCGACATTTTATCCAAAGGAATCTGATCGAAAAGGATCTTCATATCCAGGATGGAGTCGATAGCTACACCTGCTTTTCCCACATCACCAACCACTCGTTCGTGATCACTGTCGTAGCCGCGGTGTGTAGCCAGGTCGAACGCTACTGAAAGTCCCATTTGCCCGGCTGCCAGGTTGCGGCGGTAAAAAGCATTCGATTCTTCTGCAGTCGAAAAACCAGCATACTGGCGGATAGTCCAGGGTTTCATTACATACATGGTGCTGTAAGGACCACGCAGGAAGGGTGGCACCCCGGCTGCATAGTCCAGGTGTTCCATCCCGGCCAGATCGGCACGGGTATAAACAGGCTTTACTGCAATCTGTTCGTTGGTCATCCATTCAGATTGATCTGAAAGCGGATAGGAAGCCGGTTTTGAATGGCTACCTTTTATATCAATATTTTTAAAATCGGGTCGCATCGTAGGATGAGGGATTTTGTGAATTCTTAGTTATTTGGATCAAAGAAGTTGAAGTTAGAAAATTCCAAGTTTTTCCTGGAATGATTCCAATGTTTCGAGCAGGTTGCTGCGAACGTGTATAAACTCTTCTACGCCCGCTTGTTTCAGCGTATCGAGTAATTCTTTCGGGTAACCGGCAACAACCAGGATGATTTCCTTTTTGGCATCTTTCAGTTTTTGACAAATTTCAGGAGCCAGTGTTGCATATTCTTCATCGGAACTGCAGATTACAACCACTTCGGCCTTGGAGTCCAGTGCAGCTTTAACACCTTCGTCAACAGTATTGAATCCCATATTATCAAGGATTTCGTAACCGGCACATCCAAAGAAATTGGTTGTAAACATGGCACGTGCCTTACGCATGGCCAGGTTACCGATATTTAAAAGGAAGACTGCAGGCTTCTTGTTTCCTTCAGCAACATGCTGCTCAGTTGCCAGTCTGAGCTGGTCGAATGCATCGGAACCACCAAAAAGAACAAGCTTTTTATACGTAGTCGGAGCGTCATCATCGTCGTCTTCCTCAACTTCCATTTCTTCATCGGCATACAATTCTTCTTCCATCATTTCGTCCTCTTCGGCGAAATGAATTTTTTCGAGCATCTGTTCAGTAGGATTCGGGTGTTGGTTGGTTCCAAGCTGAATAATACGCCGGTTGGCGATATCATCAAGTCGCTGCCCGGCTGATTTTTCGACCAGTTCCTGCACGAAACCTTCTTTTACAGCTGCTATCATTCCACCTTTTTCCTCCACTTGCAGGAAAACTTTCCATGCAGCTTCGGCGATAAGTTGGGTGAGATTTTCTATATAATATGAACCTGCCGACGGATCAACTACTTTATCGAGATATACTTCTTCTTTAAGTATAATCTGCTGGTTGCGTGCAAGGCGGTTCGAAAATTCGTCAGGATCCTTATAAAATGTGTCAAAAGGAAGAATACTCAGTGATTGAGTCCCTCCGATAATTGCCGACATAGCTTCGGTGGTGGTGCGTAGCAGGTTCACATAAGGATCAAACAATGTTTTATTCCATGCCGATGTGTTGCTGTGAATCCACATTTGCATGGATGCTTCATTCTTCGGCTTGTATTGCTCAACTATTTTTGCCCAAAGCAACCTTGCTGCCCTGAGCCTGGCAATTTCCATGAAATAATTTGAACCCACACCAAATGAAAACATCATCCTTTGAGCTGCGTCGTCAACCGATATTCCTGCATCTGTTGCGAGAGTGAGGTATTCAGCGCCCGAAGCCAATGCAAAACCCAGTTCCTGGACCATAGTAGCCCCGGCACTGTCGAAATAGTGACCATTTACATTTATCACTTTCATCGACGGCAATAACTCTTTCCCGAGTTTTATCATGGCAGCAACTTCGGCCATATCACTCTTTTCTGATTTCCAGAAATCACCATTGAGCAGCAGGTAACTTATCGGGTCGAAATCAAAGGATCCGTTCAGCTTTTCAGCAGGTATTTTTTGCGATTTGGCATATGCCGCTATAACCTTAATCAGAGCCGGATACGATGCTGCAGCCCCGAAATGTATAGCCACTTCAGCAGGAGAGATACCTTTCAGCAATTCTTCAACATCCTTTTCTGTTGCAAGGTCTTCAGCTACCATTCCTATGCCGTTTGCACCTCTTTGTATACCATCGATAGCAAGACGGTTTGCTTCTGCAAGATCATCGGTTTCAATATCCTGCCGGATTTGCCAGTTATTCGAACCTGTTTTGTTACCGCGAACAAACGGATATTCGCCCGGAGCGGAATCTATAAAGCCCAGGTTCTGTATATCTTCATCCCGGTAATAGGGTTTCACTTCGAAGCCTTCGGCTGTTTTCCAGATAAGTTTTTTCTGGTAATCAGCACCTTTCAGATCTTCAATGATGCGTGCTTCCCATTCGGAAGTGCTTACCGGTGGAAATGTGCCGAATAGTTTATTATTGTTCTGATCCATAGTTAAGTATAAGTTGGTCAGTGTGTTAGCTGGATATTCCCGAATATCCTGTTTGCGTGCAAAGGTATAAATATTTGAATTCATAAGCATTCATTTGTTATTTGATTAACAAATGAATTTGAAAATAATAGTTAAATTTTGTACTATAAAATCAACCAATTTGAAAATTAATTGTTTATCTGGTACATGTTCCTTGTACAACATTTAACTATCCACACTCTTCACATATTCTAAAAAGTTATAAAAATGATTATTGCGATTTCCGGTGCCAACGGGTTTATTGGCAAACAACTAACTTCTTTTTTCCTTGCCAAGGGTAATGAAGTGCGGAATATTCTCAGGATCCACGAGGAAACACCGGCGGAAGATGTTGCAACATATCTTTCAGATGTGGATGTCGTTATTAATTTGGCAGGTGCACCAATTGCTGCCCGTTGGACAGAAAAATACAAAAAGACTTTGTTTGACAGCCGGATTATTACAACCCGTAAAATTGTAGAAGCCATAACTCTGCTTGAGAAAAAACCTCAGTTACTCATTTCTGCATCCGCTGTTGGAATTTATTCGCCGGAGGGTGAAAATACTGAAACTAAATTCAGGTTAGCCGATGATTTCCTTGAAAAAATATGTAATGCCTGGGAGTTGGAGGCAAAAAGGGCAGTTCCTGTCACCAGGGTGGCTATAATCAGGCTGGGAATTGTTTTGAGTAAGGACGGTGGCGCATTAAAACGGATGCTTCCTCTTTTTAAACTGGGATTTGGAGGAACTATTGCCTCCGGAAAGCAAGGTTTTCCCTGGATACATATTTATGATGTAATTCAGGCCATACAGTTCATCATCGAAAATAAGAATTTATCAGGTGAATTTAACTTTTCGTCTCCACATCTTATTGATAACAGGAAATTTACAAATGAATTAGCCAAAGCGTTGAAAAGGAAAGCCTTTTTTAATGTGCCGGCTTTTGCATTAAAACTGGCATTTGGTGAAGGAGCCATTGCGATTTCCGGTGGTCAATATGTGTATCCGAAGCACCTGCTCGATGAGGGTTATAAATTCAGCTATCCTGATCTGACCGGTGCTTTTGACGATATGTTTTATTGATTATTGAACTATCGTCATCTCCTCAATCAACCTCCCGGCCCCTGCCATTTTATCAATAATAAAAAGGCAGTAGCGAATATCAAGTGAAATATTGCGGCACTGATCAGGGTCGTACATCAGGTCGCTCATGGTACCTTCCCAACAGCGGTCGAAATTAATGCCAATCAGTTGCCCTTCAGCATTCAGCACCGGGCTGCCACTGTTACCACCAGTGGTATGGTTCGAAGCAATAAAAGCCACATGCATGCTGTTATCAGCATCGGCATACCTTCCATAATCCCGCTTATTGTATAATTCCTTCAGTTTTGGTTCGACCACATAATCGTAAATATCAGGGTTTTCTTTCTGCATGATTCCGTCGAGTGTGGTAAACCAGTTATATTCAACAGCATCGGCCGGGGAATACCCTTTCACATTTCCATAAGCAACCCTGAGAGTTGAATTTGCATCGGGATAGAAAACTTTTTCAGGCTGCATTTTCATTTGAGCAGCCATATATAAGCGTTGCAGGCTGTCGTTTGTAACATTGAAAGCAACTAGCGCCGGCGCAAGCGTATTTTGAAGATACCCGTAAATGCCTGATGCTAAAATATATGCAGGGTCTTTCTCAATTTTCTTTACTTCTGTCCGTTTAAATCCGGCAAGAAAATCCTTGAGTTTAACAGAATCGGCGAATATGGTTTTTTTATATAAATCGGTTGCCCATGCATTCATATTGCCTTTGTACTTTATAGCGGTTTCTTTGACTACAGTTGCCTGTAAACTTGTTTCGCACGATTGTACGTACGTTGCCATCAGAGCTTCGAAAAGTTGAGCGTCAATATTCTTATTATAGTTTTTATGAAAGGCGGAAGCTGATGTTTTCACCTGTTCGATAAGCTTAAGGATTTCATCATCGGTTTTCGATTTATCCCTGCATTGTTTCACCAGGTTATTATAGCCCCATGCGAAACGAACAAGTTCAATACCAAGTAAACCTTCTGTTAAGTATGTGTATGCATTGTTAACCGGGATAAATGAGTTGTATGCTTTACCAAAGGCAGGCATCAGTTGTCCGTATTGAGCCCGGGTTTCCATTCCTGATTCAGCCCACTGTTGAAAGGTTTGTTCAAATGCCTTTTTCTTTTCAACACCATCGAGGCGTTTTATTCCGCGGCTTTCACCAATCATTTTCTTCCAGTAATTTGCTATCCCGGCAGCTTTGGCTGAATATTGTATGCGGGTAAGCCTGTCTTTTTCCATGGCCTTGTCAATAATATCAAGCCTTTGCCCACGTAACCCGATTGCAATCGGATTATCCTGAAAAGCAGTCATATCAACAGCATAAGAGGGAAGGTATTGCTGGGTAGTTCCGGGGAATCCATAAACAAAAGTGAAATCTCCTTCTTTAATGCCTTTCAGCGATATGGTAAGGTGCTTAGCCGGGCGGTAGGGAACATTTTCCTTTGAATAAGCAGCAGGTCTATTGTCCTTGCCGGCATAAATTCGGAACATCGAGAAATCACCTGTATGCCTGGGCCACATCCAGTTGTCGGTATCACCGCCGAATTTACCAATGTTCGAAGGCGGAGCTCCGACCAACCTCACATCGGTGAATGTTTCGGTAACGAATAAATAATATTGGTTGCCTGCAAAAAAAGGCTTTACCTGGGCAGTATAATTTGTTCCTTTAACAGCTTCTTTAACAAGGATTTTGATATTGGACTGAATAACAGAGTCGCGTACTTTCTGACTCATTTTATCATTTACTCCATTCAGAGATTGCGCAGAAACATCTTCCATTCTCACCAGGAAGGTGACGCTCAATCCGGGATTAGGCAACTCCTCATCGAAACGCTGCGCCCAAAATCCCTTGGTTAGATAATCATTTTCGAGTGAGCTGTGGCGTTGAATATTGCCATAGCCACAATGATGGTTGGTTAAGAGCAGCCCCTGGTTTGAAATTAACTCGCCGGTGCAACCACCGCCGAAAAGTACAATTGCATCTTTCAGACTGGAATGGTTAACGGAATAAATGTCCTCGGCAGTTATCTTCATTCCCATATCCCGCATCTCTTTTTCGTTCAGTTGAGAAAGGAGAAACGGAAGCCACATTCCTTCCCCAGCGGATACAAGTTTTGCCGAAAAAGCAAGCAGGAACATTACAAGTGCTATTTTGTTTTTCATTGGTTGTTCAATGATAAAAGTTGTGTTTATCTGATTGGAATATAAGGAGCTACGGATGCTCTTCCGCAATTATACGACTTTTACTGATCAGGTTTTCATTATGCCTGTTTCCTTAAACCTCTATTTTGAGTTTTTAAGTTATCTTACAGCAATAGTCTCAATTTCAATAAGTGCCCCAAGCGGGAGTTTTACAACTCCGTATGCAGCCCTGGCCGGGCTGTTTTCAGGATAAAATTTCCCATACACCTCATTCATGGCTGCGAAATTGTCCATATCACTTAAGAGGCAGGTCGATTTTACCACGTCATCAAAAGTGTAACCAGCTTCAGCAAGAATTGCTCCAATGTTTTTCATTACCTGCCCGGTTTGTTCCTTAATACCGCCTTCAACTATTTTTGAAGTGGCCGGATCAATAGGAATTTGTCCCGAGATAAATAACATTCCGTTTATTTCAATGGCCTGGCTGTAAGGACCTATTGCTTTTGGTGCTTTGTCAGTATAGATGACTGTTTTCATAATTCCCTTATTTATTAGATGCGCCCAAAAGTAGGGATTTTTCAGGTTATGAAACTATTAAGGAAATCAAAAGGAGGAATTTCTTATTATTTTTGTAACTTTACTGATAGTTTTGATATTCTGTTTTCGATTATAATCCGGATTATTGCTTCTTACATAATCTACTTGTATGATTTAATGATCCCCAGATTCAAAAAGTGAAATTTTTTATAAATACAATTTTATCATCTATTTAATAAGCCAATAGTTATGACTAAAGTTATTGAAGATTCGAGACCGGGTTCTGATGTTAATCAGCCAATGAGGGTTTTATGTTCGGGGAAACCATACATTTATTTTGATAACCACGCAAAAATTCTTGATTGCAACGAAGCCGTTCTCGGCTTAACAAATATCAGCAAAGACAATTTGCTTGGTACTGATCTGACCCGATCAGATGTTAATAGGCAGTTTGTTGATGCCGTTATAAAAGCATCTGCCGAAGGGATGAGTATTTTTAGGGGCAACGTTCTCCTGGGACCAAAACCATCTGAATACTACCTCGAAACAGTATTTTTTAGTATTGAATCTTCAAACCGGCAGGACAAAGGAATTATCTGCTATCTGCTTGATATCCTTGCTATAGACACAATTTTTCAAAATGCAATACATGGTAAGGTCAGTCCTGTGAACGGATTGCCCGAGCTAATAAATGTATCAGTTTCGTACCATGCCCTCGATGGCAGCGTAATATATGTTTCACCGGCCATCGAACTTCTCTTGGGATACACGGCTGAGGAGTTGAAAGACTTATCCCCTCTTTTCGCAGTTTATCCTGACGACTTACCCATTGTGACAGATGTGATTGAAAAACTTCGCGATGGAAATGATTTCATGAGATCTTGTTATAGAATGGTTCATAAAAATGGTGCCATTATTGATATTGAAACATCAAGTTATCTGATTACCAATGAGTCTGGTGCAAGAAACATTGTAAGTGTTTCATGGGACAGGGGTGCTCAAGCTAAAATTAAGCGAGAACTGGAATTAAGCGAGCAAAAATATTACAGCCTGGTAATGAATCTTCCGGCAGGTGTTTCGCTGATTAGTAATAAGGGTAAACTGCTCGAGGCCAATAATGCAATGAAAATAGTCATGGGCATTCCAATTGGCAAACCTATGCCGGAACTGAATATCTTCAATCAGGATTTTATGAAAGATTCAGGGATTGGTGAGCAGCTAAAAGCCAGCATTCAGACTAAAGAAATTGTTAGCGGCGAATTGCCGTTCAGATCGTTGCGAACTGGGAAAGAAGTTTTTCTGATCTATAGTTTTTTACCTATTCTCAATAGTGATGGTAGTGTTGAAACCGTGATTGGTTATGTGAATGACCTGTCGCAGCAAAAAAAAGTAGAAAGTGAAAGCCGTGAGCGGGCCGAATTCCTTAATCTTGTTATTAATGCTATCAAATCTCCGTTTTTTGTTAAGGATGAGGAACATAAATGGGTGATCCTCAATGATGCGGCTGTTGAAATGATGGGTCATTCGAGAGAAGAACTGTTAGGAAAATCTGATTATGATCTTTATCCGAAAGTGCAGGCCGACGTATTCTGGAAATATGATGAACTGGTATTTATGGAGGGAAACAGTAAAAATGAAGAACAGATTACCTGGTCGGATGGAACACTGCATACCATAGTGACGCACAAACAATTGTATGTTGAGAAACCCTCGGGCAAAAAATTTATTGTAGGAACCATTCATGATATATCAGACTATAAAAAGATAGAAAATGAACTGCGTGCCAGCGAAATGAATTATCGTGAACTCTTCGATAATGCCAACGATTTCATTATTACCGTGGATCCCGAAGGGAATATTACGAATGCAAACCGCACTCTGCTCAATCATTTGAAGATTGATCTTGAAAAAATCACGGCTCTTAATGTGCTTGATTATGTTAATGAAGAAAATAAAGAACTAACTTTTGCACTGAGAGATAAAATATTGTCAGGAGATATTGATAATTCATTTGAGGTTAATGCATTAGGTATTGATGGGCAGCCTGTTACTTACGAGGTAAAAGCGAGTTTGATCATATCGGATGGTAAAATGGCTGGAGTACAATGTGTATTCAGTGATGTAACCGAACGAAGGGAAGCACAGCAGAAACTTGAAAAATATAATACCAGCCTTGTAGAACTTAACAAAACCAAAGACAAATTCTTCAGTATAATAGCTCACGATCTGCGAAATCCGTATAGCAGTATGATCGGGTTTTCGGAACTATTACTTGAAGATCTCGACACTCTTACGAAAGATGAAATCCGGGACTCGCTGAAAATTATCCGGAATTCGGCAAAAAATTCACTCAACCTGCTTGAAAACCTGCTTGCATGGTCGCGGCTCGAAACCGGGCGCATGCCTTTCGATCCGGCTAAGGTTGTTTTGACGAATATTGTTGATGAAGTGGTTAATGTCCTTTTTAGCCTGGCGTATCGTAAAAAGATTGAAATCAGCAATAGGGTTGAACTCAATGTTTTATTGTTTGCTGATAAAAATATGCTGAATACTATTCTCAATAACCTGGTAATGAATGCAATAAAATTTACCCCAATAGGTGGACAGGTAAGTATTTCTGCAGTACCTGATGTTTCGGAACCCGATACTGAAAAGGATTTTATCAGAATTTCAGTTACTGATACCGGAATTGGCATGGAGGCTGATGTTTGCACAAATTTATTTGCTTCCGGTAAACCAATTTCCAGACCAGGCACCGAAAAAGAAGAAGGTACAGGATTAGGTCTTGTTTTGGCCCGTGAAATGGTTGACAGGCATGGCGGAAGCATCATGGCTACCAGTGAACCTGGAAAAGGTTCGGTTTTTTCATTCTTAATTCCTGCTTATAATCCGGGGAAGAGTAGCTCCTGAGTAATGAATTTATACCATCAGGTTTGTTCTGTGCATTTTTATTTTCTGGCAAAAAGCAATTTTATTTTGGATTGATTTTTCGCATATCATGAATTTTATTTTCATAAAACAATGATTATAAGGATGATATGTGTAATTGGTATTTTTACAACTTTATACCCACTAATCATTATAGTTATTGTTTAGTTCCCAGTTGGATAATACTCGCGAGGGGGAATTCAGAAAACCGGAATATTTTTTTAGCACCTAAATTGTGGATTAAAATAAATTTTATATTTACAGGTTGATAATATTTTAGGTGGGAAGTACCTGTTGCATCTGCAGAAACAGGCTTAATCCGGATGGAGCTGCAATTCCTTAGCCCGGTAAGCGTTTTTGATCAGTTCGCATATGTTGGCTGTCGTAATTTCAAATTGGAGTAAAATACCATTGGAAATTATAATGGTTAAGCGGCAATATCTGTTAGTTCTTCGATCCATGTAATCGCAAAACGTGGGTGAAAAACTGGTAGTTATTTCTGATTGCTGTAATGTCTATTGGAGTGATTCTTTCGCTTCCATAATCTGGCAGTATGAATATCGCTTTCGAAAATAGTGACCATGCTTTTTTGGGCCATATGTCCCAAAATGACAAATATAGAAAAGATTAAATACGTTACAGTTTACTAATGATAAATCATTTATATTGAATTTATGTTTCTCAAATTCAATTACATAGGCTCTGAAAGAAAAAAAACGCTAACCTTGGCAGGGTTGTTGTTTATTGGATTCCGACTCTATCCTGAAAAAAGGGAATCACTCGGAAACTACATATAGCTCAATAAATGAACGAACATTATATTACCAGGAATTTAGCAACAGCGTCGGAGATTTCTGTTCACCAATTGGTGGGTGTTCTTTCTGATGCAGTTTTTGTTTGCGATCAAACCGGACGGGTATTATTTTGCTCGGATCAGGTGCTTGACTTTTTTAGCCTGAGTGACAAAAAAAGAGTTATCGACAGTAATTTCCAATCCTATATTGTTTACGATTATATTGACGAAGCCTATTTGTTATTGTTAAGTGTTATAAATGAGCCCAATAGTAGGAAGTCGGGTGAATTTCCGGTTAAAAAAGGCATAAAGGAAACCACGCGCGCCAACATTACTTTTTCTTCCTTTTTAAGCAAGGACGCAACTCAGAAATATGTTCTCGTAACTTTTCGTGAAATTCCTGTTACCAATGCAGGTAGTGCATTGTTACAGCGGAAAGATCTCCGGCTGTCGCGATTATTCGAAACTGTTAACAACTATTCCGATGAACCTGTTGAGAAAACAAGGAAACTTTTGTCCCAAATCGGGGAAACCCTTGGAGCAACAGTATGTTCATATTACCGCATGGGTAATGACCAGATGAATCTCGTTACCAAATGGGAATCGCCCTTTAATACCGGAATTCCTCCACACTTAGGTAGCAAGCAAATATCAGATTACCTGTCAGATCAAAATGAAAAGTTCACCCTTATCAGGAAACCATTATTAACAGCATTCCTTGATTCAGAGCCTGTTTATCAGGAAGCCTTTGGCGTAAAAGCTATTTTAGGCCTTATCATAGAAAAAAACAATGTTGTTGATGGCATACTGACCGTGGTATTTACTTTTAACTATTCACTTTCTGATATTGACAGGCAGTATATTCAAACCATTTCGGCATTAATCGAAAACGAAGGCTTTGAGAAAATCCAGTCTGCGTCAGCACCTGAATTATCTTTCCGCCAACTGATAGATTGTTTTACCGACCCGGTTTACATACTTTCGGTTGATGGTATTATTATGGATGCAAACAGAGGGACTTCGAGGTGTTATGGCTACGAGCGTGAAGAATTGATCGGGCAAAAACCGCTAATCCTTTCAGCAGAAGAGAAAAATGATGAATCGCTGATCACAAAAATGTTTGATAAGGCTTTACAGGGTGAGTCACAGAAATTCGAGTGGTGGGGACAGCGTAAAAATGGGGAGATTTTTCAGAATGAAGTTATTTTTAACAAAAGCAGTTATTACGATCGGGATGCTGTTATTGCCATAGGCCGCGATTTATCAGAAGCTAAAAAAGTTGAACAGGAACTACTCCGTTACAATAAGGAACTCCTGGAGTCGAATACCGGAAAAGACAAATTTTTCAGCATACTGGCTCATGATCTGAAGAACCCCTTCCAGGGTTTGCTGGGCTTCATCGATTTACTGTATGAAGACCTGGACGAATTAAGCAATGCCCAGATTAAGGAATACTTATCGAATGTCCGTAATGCTTCGTATCATACTTATGCATTGCTTGAGAACCTGCTTGAATGGTCAAGGATTCAAAGTGGGAAAATGCCATTTACACCTACCGTGTTTAACATTCACGACGAAATCAATTCGGTTATTTCAGTACTCGACAATAATGCTACCCGGAAAGAAATTAAACTAATTAATGAGGTAGACCCGGAATTAATGGTTGAAGCTGACCGGAATATGATACATTCAGTGCTTCAAAACCTTATAACTAATTCCATTAAATTTTCAAATTCAAACGGTAAAGTAGTTTTGCGGGGCCGTGTGCCAAAGACCAATGCGAAATCAAAAATTTCAACAGCACCCGGAGACCGTCAATGGTTAGAGGTAAGTATATCGGACAACGGAATCGGAATACCTGAAGAAATATTGCCTAAATTATTCAAACTCAACGGGCAGTATTCGCAGGCAGGTACGGCCAACGAACCCGGAACAGGCCTGGGTCTGGTTCTTTGTCACGAAATGGTTGAAAAAAACGGGGGACGTATCTGGGCCGAAAGTATAGCAGGGCAGGGCGCAACTTTCATATTTACAATACCACTAAGTAACTAGCTGCTCACTATAAAAGGTTTAGTACCAAAAGAATAATTTTTTAGCGATTTCAAAAAGAGTAAGGTTGAGCAAAAAAATAAATTTTCCCGGTAATCTCAACCTGAGTTACGAAAGAGTTTTGCTTTTCTATATCGAATAACATTATGTTTTTACCCTTGATCTCTTTAGGGAGTTAATGAATTTTTATTTTATACTCGTTCGTTTAAGAGTAGAAATTTGAATACCCCCAAATAAACTTTTTAATTTATTGATAAATAAGCTATTACTTGTTCAACTATAGGGAAGGTTATTACAATAAAGAATCCTCAGGAATACAAAACATGCCCAAAATAAGTTTTATTATATTTCATCTCATATTGAACATATCATACTTTTGATAGTTTATTGTTTTATTAATTCTACTTCTTTTCCGATCTTTGCAGAGAGTAACTGGAAATGTTTTAATATTTAAACTGTTAAGTACCTAATAATTAATTATGTTTGATCTGTCAGAAGGTAATGTACCTGCTAACAGAAGAAGTGAAGATATTGATTTCTCTTCTGTTTTGGCAAATCCTGATAACAGCGTTTGGGAACTTATTTTCGATTCTTTGCCCGATATGGTTTCATTGATAGACCTTAACAATATTATTGTTAAGGCCAATAAGGCAATGCTTCAAAAATTCAAATTAGGCGATCAGAGCCTCGTTGGTCACAGGTGTTTTAATATGATGCATCAAAATGGTTGTGCTGCAGAAAAATGCCCGCATCTGAGCATGATTAAAGACCACAAAACTCACTCTTTAGAACTTTTCGAGCCGAAATTAAACTGTTATCTTAATATTACCACTACACCCGTTTTCGATTCAGATGGCAGGTTATTAGGCAGTCTGCATATTGCACGGGATATAACAACCCAAAAAGAATCGGAAGCAAAACTTAAGGAGTATAATGAGGAATTAAAGGAGCTTAACCTAAATAAAGATAAGTTTTTCAGTATTGTTGCTCACGATCTCCGGAGTCCATTCCAGGGCATGTTAGGATTCACCGATCTGATTCTCGACGAACTCGAAGACCTGACAAAATCAGAAATCAGGGAGTATGTTCAGCGGGTTCATGATTCGTCGTACAGTACTTTCACTTTGCTCGAAAACCTGTTAAGCTGGTCAAGACTTCAGACAGGAAAACTTCATTATAAACCTTCTGATTTCAATATTTACGGCGAGGTTGCTGCTATATCAAATCTATTGGCATCGAATGCACACAGCAAAAATATTCATATTAAAAATGCAATAAATATGGATTATACAGTTTTTGCCGATCAGCAAATGGTGCATTCTATTTTGCTGAATCTTGCTACGAATGCCATTAAGTTTTCATATAGAGGAAGCGTGGTTACTTTTGATTCAAAGATTATCAGTATGTGTGAGGATAATACTGAAAAAGGAATTTTATGTGATCACAAATACCTCGAAATCAGTGTTTCCGACACGGGAGTAGGTATGTCGGCCGATACAATGGAAAAACTCTTCAAAATTGGTGGCCATTTCACCCTGGCAGGAACCGCTAATGAGCAAGGTGCAGGACTTGGACTTTTACTTGTAAAGGAAATGGTAGAAAAGCAAGGTGGCAAATTGACAATTCACAGCGAAGTGGAAAAGGGTTCAGTCTTTAAATTCACCTTACCTTTGAGAGAGCAATAATCAATTGTAAAGGAAAGTACGTATTGAAAATTCCTGATTTACAGATTATCCCTGAAATCTTTCTTTTTTGTAAGCTTAAGATCCTGGAGCAGTGAAGATTTGGCTCTTATCTCAAAGTTCCAGCTCTTTTGTGTTCCGCAAGGGATCCAGTTGAAACGCATTTCCCAGCAATGCAGGTTGCGATAAATGGTAATCTGGGTATATGCAAAGTCTTTGCTTTCGAAGTCGTAACCGGTTTGTGCCGAGAATTTCCATTTTTCGGTAACATTTACATCTCCTGCAACGCGCAGGGTTTGAATAATATCACGCTTTAATTCGCCTGTTGTTAAAACGGGTACACTGGTATACCTGAAGTTATAATCGAAACGGAGCGACCAGGGATTATCCCAGTCGATATAAAGTTCCGGGTTATTTCTAATATCCTCTAATTCCTCTTCTGTACCTTTGGAAGTTTTAGCTTTCTTGGTTTTGTCTTTTTTAGGTGTGAGATCGTATCCTACACTCAGGTTCCAGCCCGCATTTATAAAACGGAGCAATTTTTTATTTATCAAATACTGCGACTGGTCAATCATTGGCCCCGGAACAGATGAGTAATACGGGTTACTATAATAATCAAGAAGTGTATAACCATAAAATGGTGGTGTATATAATCCATATGGACTATAGGAACTGTTATAACTTATTTGAATCTTTTTAAACAGGGTTGTCCTGGCCGAAAGGACAATAGGAGCCCATCTGAGCGAATCCTTCGCCAGATCGTAAGACGTTGAAATTGTGAAATTGTCAATCAGCATTACTTTCCTGGTTCCCGTAATGGTATCTTTTTGCGAACGAACCTTCATTTCGAAGTTGTTGTTGAGACCAAAATTTATACGGCCCGATTTTTGACTTGGAGGTAATCCGAACAGAGGGGCTACATTGAAAATTGAATATTCCTGCATGTTCCCTTTGGAATCGGATTGAACCGTTTTCCAATATCCCAGTTCCTCCCTTCCGAAGTCAGGCACATAGCTGAATCCAACCGAAGGTGTTAAAATATGCCGGATTGCTTTCACCGGCCCTTTACGGAATTGTTTCATCCCATATATCTTGGTACTCAGCGAAGAATTGAAACTGTAATCCCGTTCCGTTTTGAAGCCGGAAATGGTATCGGTATGAATATACCCGTACTGAACCACGCCGTTTTTTATAATTGTGTCGCCAACCCAGGTTTTATTGATGGTTTTGGTGTACCAGCGTTCGGTATAATTCATTCCGTTGCTCCACGATATAAACTTCAGGAGCGAAATGCTCCCGAGGCTTATGGGGATATTGTGTATCATACCGTTTACAAACCTGTCGGCTACGTCGCTTTTGAAAACGAGCGAGTCAAACGTATTTAATTCATTTCTGAGGTTTGTACTGTAAGTAACATTCACTTTTTCGTACCATGCCTGGGGGCCAGTCTGTTTTTTCTTTTTAAAAGGATAAAGCCTTGTAATACTGAAAGAGATATCAGGCAGTGTAAGATTCACAGTTTTGTTGGTGGTGTTCTGGCTATGCCTGGCTGCAGCGGTAAGGTTGGCAAAAGTGCCAAACGTACGGGAATATGATATACTCGAGGAGAAGGTATTGGAAAGATAATCGCTTACAGTGGAGGGATTATACTTGCTCGAATTTCGCGATCCGGCATTCACACTGGCTGAGAAAACCGAGTTGGGCCGGGCTTTGGGATCCTGGCTATGCTGCCATTTTACGGCAAAGTCTTTTGAAAGTGAGTAATCGGGGGTTCCCTCGTATCCCAGGTGATTAACAGCATATTGTATGTTGAAGTTGCCCGTAAACTTATAGCGTTTTTTATACTGTAAACTTGGCTTCACAGCCCAACTTCCACGCGAATAAATATCCCCGGTTAATTTAAGGTCGAAATAGTCGTTAAGCCCAAAGTAGTAACCTCCGTCTCTCAAATAGAAACCCTGGCTTGCCGTTTCGCCATATGTCGGAATAATGAGTCCAGAACTCCTGCCTTTTTTGTTGGGAAAGAGACCGAAAGGAAGTGCCAGCGGCAATGGAACACCCTCAATGGTTAAATAGGCAGGGCCTGTAACAATCAATGAACCGGTGATAACCTTTGCTTTCGAATATTTCAGCGAAAAGTGAGGGTGATCCTCCAGGTCGCAGGTGGTATATTCGCCCCTGCCGACATTGGTAACACTGTCATTCACTTTTTTTATCACTGTACCATGCAGGTATCCGTCACCTTCCTTGGTTATAACATTCTGTATCAGTCCCTTACGGGTAGTAAAATTGTAAGCGATCTCTTTTGATTTGAAGCTCACTGTTCCCTGTGTAAATTCAGGGGTTCCTATAGTTTTTCCTGTTGAGTCCTGCGATTCATAAGCATGAATTGTATTGTTATCGAAATCGATGCTTATAATGGCCGCTTTCAGCTTTATATCTTCGTATTCGATGCTGGCATTCCCATACATCCAGGCCATTTTCTTTTTCATGTCCATGCTGAGTGAGTCGGCGGATGCGTAATCTATTTTTGCCGAAAGCATGAATTTATTTGTTTTTTCCTGAAGCACGGTATCTGGTGCCGATACTAAGACTGAATCAGGCACGTTTATAGTAATTGTATCAGGTTGTGCTGTAATTATTACACCTGGTACAGCAACAGAAACATGGGTGAAGGCATTAGTATTAATAACATTTACCGCTAATACTGTATAGGAATCAGCAAAATACCTGCCTGCCTGCGCAGTAAACAATACTGACAGCAGAAAGAAAAGGGTTATTAACCGGTGCTTTGTTTGTAACTTCGGTACCAATTATGCTGAAAAAGTAGTTAACATGTTAATTTTGTGATTGCGCGTAAAGTTGATTAGTACCTGATAGTGATCAATTTTCTGAACTTGCAAAATTAAACAACTGTGAATTAATAACTTCCAAAATATTGTTAAATAATCTAACAATAGTGCAAAGCTAAACAAATTCAGGTGATGACCGAAAAACGTATTTTACTGAGATTTCTTATCCTTTGCCTCGCTCTTTTTGTAGTAAATATTTCTTTTGCTCAAAAAGTAAGAACTGTTGTGCTTGATGCCGGACATGGCGGTCATGATACCGGTGCCCTGGGTAAAAATTCACGCGAAAAGGATATTACACTTTCCATTGTACTGAAATTACGTGATTATATTCACGAAAATATGAAGGATGTAAAAGTCGTTTTAACCAGGGATGATGACACATTTGTGGAACTGTATCGAAGAGCTAAAATTGCCAATGAAAAAAAAGCGGACCTGTTTATATCCGTTCATTGCAATTCCACTCACTCCTCTGCAGTATACGGAGTTGAATCATTTGTTATGGGTCTTCATAAAAGTGAGGCCAACCTTGCTGTTGCGAAAGCTGAGAACTCTGCTATCCTGCTTGAAGAAAATTATGTTGAACAATATGATGGATTCGATCCAAACTCACCTGAAGGGAATATCTTTTTCAGTATGATGCAAAATGCATTTCTCGATAAGAGTCTTGCTTTTGCCGGAAAGGTGCAGCATCAGCTGGTCGATAACCTGCGCATGAACAACCGCGGAGTAAAACAGGCAGGATTCCTGATATTATACAAAACAGCAATGCCAGGAGTATTGATCGAAACTGGTTTCATCAGCAACGCAAAAGATGAAAAATTTCTTTTGTCCGAAAAGGGACAGGATCAGATTGCACAGGCAATTTTCAAAGCTTTGAAGGAGTATAAAAACTTTGTTGAAAACAAAGCTGCTGATCAGAACGGCACTGACACGATAATTACCCCAAAGCAGGTTTCGGAAACTGCAAATGCTAAAAATAGTAAGAAGACTGAACCTAATCCGGTTGCTACGAAAGAAAGTAATCCGGCGAAAGTGTCATTCCGTGTGCAGTTTGCAATGTATCCCGATAATAAGCCGGTTGATTCAAAAATTTTCAAAGGCATAAACGAAGTAAAAATGTATTACCACGGCGGCTCATATAAATATACTTCCGGCGATTATAATACGATGGATGAAGCATTGGCATTACGGAAGGAATTAATTTCAAAAGGCTATAAAGATGCTTTTGTAGTTGCATTTATGGGGAAAGATCGCATAACAATTGAAGAAGCAAAGAAGCTAAGCGGGAAAAAGTAGTAAATTTGTAAAAAATTCGGCAAGAGCAATGAAAATAAGTCGTGAAATCCGGATAGGTGCTTTCGGTATTGTTACTTTGGCACTTTTTATCATAGGGGTTAATTATATAAAAGGCAAAGATATCTTTAACAAAAGCCGTACCTTTTTTGCTGTTTACAATGCAACCTCAGGAATACAGGATGCTGCCCCTGTTTCTATAAATGGATTTAATATTGGTAAAGTAACTCATATTGGTTTTCTGAGCAAAAACTCAAATAAGATACTTTTGGAGCTTACTGTTTACGATCCGGTATTTATCCCGTCAAATTCAGTTGCGAGGATTTTCAGCCTCGACCTTTTAGGCACCAAGAATGTAGAAATAATTATGGGCGACTCGCGCAATCCGGCAATGGATGGCGATACACTTACGAGTGGAATTCAGATGTCTCTGAGCGATGAAGTAAATGCCCAGGTAGCTCCAATAAAAGAGAAAGCTGAAAACCTTCTTTCGTCGCTTGATACAATGGTTACCGTGCTTCAATCAGTTTTTAATTCGGAAACACGAAGTAACATTAATGCTTCATTTCTAAGTATCCGGAACACATTAACCAATCTCGAAAGTACAACTTACAACCTCGATACATTGGTTTACGGACAACGAAAGCGGCTCGAACGAATAATGTTCAATATTGAAGAGATTACCGCGAATTTCCGGGAGAATGAAAAAAACATCTCCACAATTCTCTCGAATTTTGCGGCTATCAGTGATACACTCGCCAAATCGAACCTTGCAAAAACTATGACTAATGTTAATAATGTGCTGGCCCAGGTTGATGCAATAACGACAAAGATAAATAAGGGCGAAGGGTCTATAGGTTTGCTGGTGAATGACCAGAAACTGTATGATAACCTTAATAAATCAGCTGCCCAGCTCAACGCTTTGATAGAGGATATGAAAATAAATCCTTACCGCTATGTGAATTTTTCGGTTTTCCCGCCAGGGAAGAAGAGGATGGAGTATTCGGATCCGGTGAAGGAGTGAGGGGAATTGGGGACAAGGGGAAATGGAGAGATGGGGACAAGGAGAAAGTGAGACAAGGAGACAAGGAGAAAGGGTATGGAAGTCGAGTTATTCTTCAACTTCTTTGGATTGGGGCTGCGAATCAGTACTTCTGAAAATATCATCCTTATTCATTGGCCTGCTTGTTAAACGCCAGTTAAAGCCTTTGAGTACGCGTTCTTCGGCAGGAACATCTTTATCCGGAAACATATTGCCTGACGGTTTATCGAAATAAACTATTCGTTCAATTTTACTGTCGTTTACATAAAGCCGCATACTGCTGCCGGCTGCTTTGTTCACTCCAATCAGCGATTTGTCATCCTCGCGCACATAATACACAGTTTCGGCATTGCCTTTTACATCAATACTGCTGAGTTCATTATCCACAAAATGGCCGATCATATTTTTACCCCTGATCTGGTTATAGGTTTCGGTGGTATCTTTCGAAACGATAAATGCAGTACTGTACATGTAAATCTGCTTTATGGAGTTTTTGCCGGTAAGTATTTTGATGGTGTCGGCAGTAAGCTGGTTCTGATCGGCCCATAAAACCGGTAGCTTATACATGCTGATAAGTGAATCGGCAAAATTAAAGTTCAACGAATCGCATGATCCCTGAATATCCTTTCGGTAGAAGCGTGTGTTGTGGTAGGCGAACAATTCCTTTGTCTCGTTTTTCGAAGTATCGAAGGTAGCTTTTAGCGTATCGGCATGAAGGTAAAGGGTGTCTTTGGTATCGCCCAGTATTGCAACAGCTTCCTTTGTAACAAACATGTAACCTTTTGAGCGCCAGTATTCAGCAAAGTTTCCTTTGATAATAACATCCTGCACGGTATCGGTCATCACAACATTACTAACGGCTTTGCCATATTTCAGTTTCTCGTCATAATACAAGCTATCACCGGTTAAGCGCCGGTTGTCATCAACCAATAAAGCATTTACACTGAACCTCGACTTACTCGTTACTCTATCGTATTCGCCGTCTTCGCAATACAAATAGTTATCCTTGCCTTTCATAATGGTAGGCCCGAGAAAATATGAGATACGCGATACCGTATTGTATTTTAACGTATCACAGTTTATTTTGTAATCGGGATTGGTAAGCACAACATCATCCCTGAAATGCATCAGCTTTTGATTGGTATAATAAAAACAACGCCGACTGGTGAGCACATTGTCGCCGTTTACCATTTTGCCTCCCGATGTATAATTAGCTATGCCTGTATTACGGTCGAAAACCATAAAATCTGTTGTGAGCGTTGTCTGTTTATCAACTAACCTTACATCCTGACTAACAGTTGCTATTTTGGTATTCCCTTCATAATGGAGAATTTTACCATACAGGTTCAGCGTGTCACTCGATTTAACGCGCACATTTCCAAAGCAATCCATATTATTATCAATCTCGTTGAGCCATGCACTGTCGCAATACAGGTAAGCTCCTTCATGTTCAAAAACCGGTTTACCGGTAGCTCTTACAATATTGGGCATGTAAGCTGAATGGATCAAAGCCCCGGCTGAAACAATACGAATCCGTAGCCGCTGTGCCTGGACTGATTGAAATGCTGAAACTAACACTAAAAGTGTAAATAGAGTAAATATGAAAAGCCGGAATCTTGCCATTCTGAGTTAAAAATGTTGGGCAAAGGTAAGCAATGTCAGCGGATTCTCGGGAATACCAAATTGAAGGGGTTTAGATTATGGAAGCATAAGCGGACATCTTTTTCTTCGTTACAATACTTCTCTGGCTTTATGCTGAAAAAATAACCACGGAGGCACTGAGGGCACTGAGAAACACGGAGAGCTTAATTTTTTCAACTTGTAAGTGAAATTTACCAGACATTCAATTTCCATTTGGCAATTTATTGAAAATGTTTATTCCTTATTCCTTCTTGCCCTAAGCTGGCAAAAAGGTTTCAAGTTACAGGTTTCAGAGTTTCAGGTTTCATGTTTCAGACAGCTTAGAGTTCCTTAGTGCACCATTAGTGCCTGAGTGGTTCTTTAGCACCTCCGTGTTCCTCCATGCCCTCTGTGCCTCCGTGGTTAAACTCAATATTCATCCCAGCTGTTTATAGCAATATCCTCCGGCTGAAGTTTACAAATCGCATAAATAAACGCGCTGGCAAGCCGTGCATTGGTAATAAGCGGAATATTGAAATCAACAGCCGCCCTCCGGATTTGGTAATCGTTGTAAAGTTCGGTTTTTGAGAGGTTTTTGGGAATATTAATAACCAGGTCGATGGTACGGTTTTTCAGGTATTCGAGTGTATTGGGCGTGTGTTCATCGTCAGGCCAATGCAATATAGTAACAGGTATATTATTTTCAGAGAGGAACTTTGCCGAGCCCGGAGTAGCGAAAAGGTTGAAACCTCGTTCAACAAGCATCTGGGCACTTTTTAGCAGCTCAATTTTGGAACGGGCATCGCCGGTTGAAAGTAGAATATTTTTCTTCGGAATCCTGTAACCTACCGAAAGCATGGCTTTGAGCAAAGCCTCGTAGTAATTTTCGCCAATACAACCTACTTCACCTGTGCTTGCCATTTCCACTCCGAGAACCGGATCAGCCATCTGAAGCCTTGAGAATGAGAATTGTGAAGCTTTAATACCGACATAATCCAGGTCAAATGCCGATTTGTTGAGTTTTTCGACCGATATGCCAAGCATAATTTTTGTGGCAAGTTCAATAAAATTGATTTTCAATACTTTGCTTACAAACGGGAAGCTGCGCGAGGCACGGAGGTTGCATTCAATGACTTTAATATCGTTGTCACGCGCCAGGAACTGCATATTGAACGGACCACTGATATTGAGAGCCCGGGCAATATCACGCGAAATACGTTTTATACGCCTGGCTGTTTCGAAATACATTTTTTGCGCCGGGAATACAATGGTTGCATCACCCGAATGAACTCCAGCAAATTCAATATGTTCCGAAATAGCATAAGCCATTATTTCACCATTGCTGGCAACGGCATCAATTTCAATTTCTTTGGCATTCTGAATAAATTCGGAGACCACAACCGGGTATTCCTTCGAAACTCTGGCAGCCAATGTGAGGAAATAGTCGAGTTCCTGGCGGTTGGAAACCACGTTCATGGCGGCACCCGAAAGTACGTAAGAAGGGCGGATCAGAACCGGGAAACCAACCTCATCGACAAAATCGTAAATCTGCTGTATTTCAACCAGTTCCTTCCAGCGTGGCTGGTCTATCTTTAACGTGTCGAGAAGTGACGAGAATTTATGCCTGTTTTCTGCGTTATCAATGCTCTCAGGTGCTGTTCCCAGGATGGGAACTCCTTGCCCGTGCAAGCGCATCACCAGGTTGTTGGCTATCTGTCCGCCGGTGCTCACAATTACCCCTTTGGGCTGTTCCAACTCAATAATGTCCATGGTGCGTTCGAACGAAAGTTCATCGAAAAACAGCCTGTCGCACATATCATAATCAGTACTCACGGTTTCCGGGTTGAAATTAATCATCACACCCCTGTAGCCTTCTTTGCGTGCCGTAGTGAGTGCATTTACCGAACACCAGTCAAATTCAACTGAACTACCTATACGGTAAGCGCCTGAACCCAAAACTATAACCGATTTATTGTCCTTCTCCGGTTCAATATCATGTGCTGCCCCGTTGTAGGTCAGGTACAGGTAATTGGTTTGTGCGGGATATTCGGCAGCTAAAGTATCTATCTGTTTGATGTAAGGAACGATTCCCAGTGTTTTGCGGTAATTCCTCACCTGAAGCATTTCCTGGTGCATATTTCCGGGCTTCTTCAAGATAAAACGCGCGATCTGGAAGTCAGAAAAACCTTTTTGTTTAACTGATTTCATCAGTTCGCATGAAAGATCTTCAATCTTGTTTAACGTTTTCAACTGAACCATGTATTCGTAAATGGATTTCAGCTTTACCAGGAACCAGTTATCGATTTTTGTAAGTTCATGGATGCGGTCAACCGAATATCCCGCTTCGAATGCGCTGGCAATGGAATAAATACGCATATCAGTCGGGGCGGAAAGAGCTTTGTCGATATCGTCGAATTCAATATCACTGTTGCCGACAAATCCGTGTGTTCCCTGCCCAACCATGCGTAATCCTTTCTGAATGGCTTCCTCAAAGGTGCGACCAATCGCCATTACTTCACCCACACTTTTCATGCTCGAGCCAATTTCTTTGGAGACACCAATAAACTTGTTGAGATCCCAGCGCGGAATTTTAACAACAATATAATCAAGAGCGGGCTCAAAAAATGCTGTCGTTGTTTTTGTGACTGAGTTTTTTAACTCATGAAGTCCGTAACCTAAAGCCAGTTTTGCAGCCACAAAAGCCAGCGGATAGCCGGTTGCTTTGGAAGCCAGGGCCGATGAACGTGAAAGCCTTGCATTTACTTCTATTACCCTGTAATCTTCGGAATTCGGATCGAGAGCATATTGTACGTTACATTCCCCGACGATGCCAACATTGCGCACAATTTCGATGGAAAGGCTGCGGAGTTTATGATATTCGCGGTTGGTAAGCGTTTGCGAAGGAGCTACCACAATGCTTTCGCCTGTATGAATTCCAAGTGGGTCGAAATTCTCCATATTACAAACCGTAATACAATTGTCGTAACAGTCGCGGACAACTTCGTATTCTACTTCTTTCCAGCCTTTCAAGGATTCCTCAACCAGGATTTGGGAAGAGTAGGAGAATGCATTTGCAGAAAGTTTTAAAAGTTCATCACGGTTGTAGCAAAAACCGGAACCTTGTCCGCCAAGGGTAAATGCTGCCCGGACAATTATCGGGAAACCCAGTGTTTCAGTAGCTGTCAAAGCATCATCGATGCTTGTAACGGCAATGCTTCGTGGAGTTTTAATATTGATCTTGCGAAGGTTATCGGCAAAAATTTCCCGGTCCTCGGTATCTATTATGGATTGAACAGGGGTGCCTAGTACTTTGACATTGTGCTTTTCAAGAACTCCCGATTTAAAGAGCTCGATTCCGCAATTGAGGGCAGTTTGCCCGCCAAACGAAAGGAGAATTCCTTCGGGCTTATCCTTTTCGATTACTTTTTCGATAAAAAAGGGTGTAACCGGGAGGAAATATATTTTATCGGCAACGCCTTCGGAGGTTTGTACGGTGGCGATATTGGGATTGATCAGGATGGTAAAAATACCTTCTTCGCGTAAGGCTTTTAAGGCTTGCGATCCGCTGTAATCAAACTCACCGGCTTCGCCAATTTTGAGGGCTCCTGAACCAAGGACGAGGACTTTCTTCATTATGCTTTGATTTAATTTGTCATTTTTTTTACCACAGAGTCACTGAGGACACGGAGGAACACGGAGATATTTTATCAGAGTGAAAGTTTGGCAAATTCTTCGGTAACCATCGAAATAACTTGTTTCGAAATATTGTCAGAATGAAAATTAATTAAAAGTCCTTTTGGCTTGTTGGCAAGTTTTAGGTACGATAACAATTGAGCTTCAAAAACCGGTATCATAACATCTACAGCTTTAATTTCCAAAATGATAGTATTATCAATGAGGAAATCAAGCCGCAATAATCCACCCAAATCTTTTCCTTTATATATTACCGGAACATGAATTTGTGATTGAACAGGAATTCCTCTCGATACAAACTCATCAAGCAAGCAAGAATGATAAACTGATTCCAACAGACCAGGCCCCAAATGTTTATGCACTTCTATAGCGCATCCTATAACCCTGAACGACAATTCATTGATCTCTTTTTGCGTTCTCATTCCAAATCATCAGATTTAATTATTTTAATGTATAAGTTTCTTCTCTGTGCACCTCAGTGCTCTCTGTGTCTCCGTGGTTAATCTTTTTCCTTTACAACTTTCAAAAATTCATCAAACAAATACTCACTATCCGTTGGTCCGCTTGATGCTTCGGGGTGGAACTGAACGGAGAAAACATTTCTTGTTTTATGCTTTATCCCTTCGTTGGTTCTGTCATTCAGGTTTACGAACAGAGGTTTCCATTCGGATGAAAGCGAATTGGTATCAATTGCAAACCCATGATTCTGCGAAGTAACAAATGCTTTGTTTGTACCGCATTGAAGTACCGGCTGGTTATGGCTGCGATGACCGTATTTCAGTTTGTAGGTATCTGCGCCTGATGCCAGCGCAAGTAATTGGTTTCCAAGGCATATTCCAAAAATGGGAATGTCCTGTTTAAGTGACACGGATAAATGATTTATGGTGGCTTCGCACATTTTAGGATTACCCGGGCCATTGGATATAAACAGCCCGTCGTATTTTTCTTTGGAATAATCATAGTCCCAGGGTACACGGATCACCGTTGTTTCGCGTTTCAGGAAATGACGGATAATGTTGTATTTCACACCGCAATCGACCAACAAAATCCGGGTAGAACCTTCACCATATGTTATTACTTTGTCTGAACTCACATTTGCTACCAGGTTATTTGAATTGGGATCGTGAAAGCCGGGGTCGTCGTTGCCAAATACAATCTTTCCCATCATGGCACCCTTTTCACGGATAATTTTTGTCAGCTGCCGGGTATCAATGCCAAATAAACCGGGGATTTTATTTTCAATCAGCCAGTTACCAAGGCTTCGTTTTGCGCTCCAATGGCTGTATTCAGCCGAATAATCCGAAACAATGAGGGCAGTTACCTGGATACGTTCCGATTCAAAAAAATCAGGCACACCGTTGGTTGTTACAGCTTCGGGTACTCCGTAATTTCCTATCAGCGGATAGGTTGCAACCAGGATCTGGCCTGCATACGAAGGATCGGAAAGGCTTTCGGGGTAACCGGTCATGGAGGTGTTGAAGACTACTTCCCCGGCTACCGACCCTTCGTAACCGAAGGATTTCCCTGTAAATTCTGTCCCGTCTTCGAGTATGAGTTTTGCTGTGATTTCTTTTGTCATTATGCTGAAATTCTGTTTGATACAATATAACGGGAAGTTGCCGATTACATGCAGGACTTTGCAAAATTTTTCCAGGCGAGATACTGAACTTCACATCTTTGAAGGTACAATCAAATAAGTTTTACTGAGATTTTTACACAAGTTTAGGGATTGCTGATATAATCAACAATCCCCTGTTTAATTCGGATGCCTGCAGAAGCATCCCGGAAGTATGACCAGTTAAAGACGAATGTAAATTAATTGCTGCCAATAATTTGCATCAGTTCATCGAGTTTGGGAGAAAGGATTATTTCGGTGCGCCGGTTTTTCGCTTTATTGGCTGATGATGAATTGGGTTCAACCGGTAAAAATTCACCACGGCCTGAGGCTACCAGCCGTTTCGGGCTGATCTTTCCGTTTGCCAGCAGTATTTTAACGATGGAAGTGGCACGCATAACACTCAGATCCCAGTTGTCTTTCACCTGGTTTTGCCCGGAAAGTGGCACATTATCAGTATGTCCTTCGATCAGTACATTGATATCAGGATTTTTCTCAAGAACTTTTGCAAGGTCTTTAAGTGCCGAAACACCTTCGTTACTAACATCCCATTTACCGGAGGCAAAGAGAAGTTTTTCTTCGAGTGAAACGTAAACTTTGCCATCTTTCATGTGAACTGTTAGTCCTTTGCCCTCGAAACCCATCAGTGCATCAGATACCGCTTTGCGCAAAGCATCGGTGATTGAATCTTTTTTGTGAAGTGCCGACTGAAGTTCGGCCAGGTTTTTACCTTTCATGTCTAACTCGGCCTGAAGAACTTTTAGCCTGTCTTCGCGCGCAATCAGGTCGTCCTGTGCAGCTTTCAGTTCAGTCATAACTTTTTCGGCATCTTCGAAATTAGCCGAGAATTGAGTTTTCAGCAATTCGTGCGAGCGGTCAAGTTCATTGTAATCGGCAGTGAGTACGCGCAACATCGATCCAAGTCGTGCTGTATCAGCCTTTAGCTGGGTAAGATCCTTTTTAAAGCGTTGATTTTCGGATGAAAGTTCATTTACCCGGGTACTCAATGAATCAGCTTTTGCATTTAGCCTGCTGCTTTCCTCGTTGCATTTGGCAGTAAGCGCGTTGTATTTTTTTGTCGAAACACAGGATGCAGATGCACCGGCTAATAAAACCAGTACCATCAACCTTAAAACGATATTAAAATTCAGGTGATTCATATACAGGAGTTGATGTATTTGATTGGGAATTAACTAAAATTTATTTCAAGCAGCGAGGGGCAGTGATCGGAGTGTACAGCCATTGGCATAATAACAGCCCGCTGCATTTTCTTTTCGAGTTCATCGCTAACCATATGGTAATCAATACGCCAGCCCAAATTCCGGCTGCGGGCACCGGCACGGTAACTCCACCAGGTGTAATGATGAGGTTCTTTGACAAAGTACCTGAAGGAATCGATAAATCCGCAATTCAGGAAACCGGTAACCCATTCGCGTTCTTCGGGCAGGAAACCGCTGCTTGTTGCATTCCGGATCGGATCGTGAATGTCAATGGCTTTGTGGCAAATATTGTAATCACCCGATATAACCAGGTTTGGGCGCGTTTTTTTTAATTCGAGAATGTAATTCTGAAAATCAGCAAGCCAATGCATTTTAAAAGCCTGCCTGTGATCGCCGGTTGTCCCGGAAGGATGATAAACAGAAATAATACTTTTATCACCGTAATCGGCACGAATTAAGCGGCCTTCGAAATCGTACTTTTCGATTCCCATACCATAAACCACCTTATCGGGTTCGGTTTTTGAAAGAATAGCAACTCCGCTGTAGCCTTTTTTTTCAGCCGGAAACCAATACGTATGGTACCCGATTGCCTCAAATTCAATTACCGGAATCTGATCCACCTGGGCTTTGATTTCCTGGAGGCAAACCACATCAGGATCAGTAGCTTGCAGCCAATCCAGAAATCCTTTGGCAATAGCTGCCCTTATTCCATTAACGTTATATGAGATAATTTTCATGCAGGTTACTTTTTCGTGCATAAAATTACTGGAATAATCTTTGGGAAACCTCCTTATTGGGTATAAGTTTTACAGAAATAATCAACAATTATTTTGTGGTATTGTATTGATAAACAGAGTTATATAAATGTATTTAGTTGTTTGTTAAAAATATACTGAATTCTGCTATGCTATAATTGGAAAAATTACAATTCCCCATTTAGTTAAAGTTGAATTGAACACATAGCTGAAAATGAAAACTTTTCTGGGAAGTTAGCAACTATTCCTCCCCCCCCAAAAAATCCCCAATTGCAAAAGATTAGCAAATTATGCGGTTCCATGATAAAACGTAAATTTGCATAACATTTGCGCTCTATCTGATACATTTAATTACTCACATTTTATTAATGTTTTTTGTAACTTTATTTTAGTGTAAACCGTTGATTGACAACAAGAAGTATTGTAATGTCATAAATATTTGAAAAATCAAAAAAAAATGGTATTACCTTTCCGAAAAATCCGGATGTACTAAATATGTGATGATTATTGTCATATACTTCTCATGCTCTTATATGATTGAGGTTTCTCGTCATAATATAGGGTAAATACTTCTTCGGCAATGCAACATATTAAAAAATTTTAAAAATGAAAAAACTCATCTCAGGAGTATTATTCTTGACATTTATTAATGTAAACACATTTTCTCAATCATTTATAATTGAAACATCATTGCAAGATACCATTCTGAATCCTAAAAGCATTGAAACATACGAAGAAGATGTTTTTGTCTTATGCAGTGCTTACGCAAGGTATGATACAACCTTTGGAATACCTTACGAAGGCTCATTACCTTACGGATCTTACATATATGTGTTTGATAAATATGGTAATGAAAAATATCATCATTTTTATCCAACTGCTTTTACAGAAAATGGGCTTGAATTCTTGAGCTATGGTTTGTCAGAAATGGCTAATAGCTTTTTTGTTGAAAGTGGCAATATTACAATCCCATTTACAATATATAATGGCTTAGTCATGTGTAATAATGATCCAAACTACCTGTATCAGAATAGTAAACCAGGATTCATCAAGGCGGATCAAGAAACTGGCGATACGTTGTTATATAAACTGATTATTAACGATTCATCTGATTGTCCAAATTCATTTAGCGAAATAACTTCTGCAACTATTGGCAAAGAGTTGATGCTGCTTTATAATGTGACCACTGCTAATGGCGACTCTGTAAGGATTTCTTACCGTAACAGACTCAATCTTGAATTAATTCGAGAAAGATCGGCTCATTTTGATCAATATTTTTCCAATTGTTTTTTCGATGAAGACAAAAATATTTTCTTAACACAAATTACTGATAACATTGAGCATACATCATCAATAATAAAATTTGATACCGCCTTTGCAGTGACAACTGTGATTGAAAATCTTAATTTGTTAAACTTGCAATATTGGGAGCAAATTAAAACGATAAAAACAGCACAAGAAGAGTATATTTCAATTTTTACGTACTATGATTATCTAACAAATAAGAGACATTCTACACTGTTAAAGTATACAACTGTTGGTACGGTATTATTAAATGTATTTTATGAAAATGCTATGTTGACCGATTTGGCTATAGATTATTCCGGGAACGTATATGGCATACAACAATTTATTGGTGATCGGTACTGGGATGCACCAGGTTTTAGAATATTACTTTTTGACGAAACTCTTGGAATAGTTTCCTGGAAAGAATATGATGCCGGAACTGAAAGCTCAATAAGTATTGATAGTGATGGGAATTTCTATTTAGTAGGAAGTAAATTCTGGAATTTAACACTAGTGAAAGACCATATCAGTACACTAACTACAGGTCCTGAAAATAAAAAAAGTAATTTGCCTTCCTTTGTGATTATTCCCAACCCTGTTTATGACAAATTTACTATAACCATGACAGAGGAGGCAAAGCAGATTTCTGTAAAAATTTATAGCAGCAACGGCGTATTACAAAATTTAAAAGAATTTGATAATTGTAGCAATACAACAATTGATGTAAAGGGCTTTAAACCTGGGATGTATTTTGTTGATGTTACAGATGGTGAGAGAAATACATCTACCCAAAAATTAGTAATAAAGTAATCTGATTTTTCTAGAAAACTATGTTGATTAGCAGCATATCAATTTTCCATAGCCTCCTTTCTTAAACAAAATTTTCCAAATTACATGAGTACAATACCAATAACGCGCAATTTAGTGCCGCGATCTCATAGCTTCCCGCATTTTGGCGGAAAGTGAAGCGAATAATCTGCCAATTGTCAGTACTTGTCCCGTTTTTAAAGCCTCAGCTGTTGGGCGTATGAATTTTCAGGCTTCAAAAATTGCACATGTTCCTTTGCAGGCACCGCTACATTCGGCCAGGCAAGGTTCTGTGTGAATCATCACTTCCGTTTTGGGGTATATTGACTTGATCTTTAAAGTAATATTATCACATATATCATGGGCCATCTTTACTGAAAGGTCCTGACTTACAACGAGGTGGAACTCTACAAATCTTTCGGAGCCTGCTTTCCGGGTTTTGAAGTTGTGAAAATTCAATACCTGGGGACTCATCTGATCAATAATAAATGTGATGGCTTTTTCTTCTTCTTCAGGCAGACTTGCATCGAGAAGGTAAGTTACTGCTTCGGAAGTCAGTTCCCAGGCCGCTCTTATAATTAATACTGCTACCCCCATGGCAATAACAGGGTCAATCCAGTTGAGGTTCAACAGAGGGAATATTTCATGGCCAATCATATAAACAGCCAGGCCACATGCAACTCCTAATGAAGTCCATACATCAGTTCTCAGATGCCAACCGTCTGCTAAAAGAGCTGCCGAATCTGTCTCCATTCCAACTTTGAACAGCTTTTGGGAAACGATAATATTTATTAAAGCTGAAATGCCCATAACAATAATTCCCCACTGCAGATTTTCAACGGGTTCGGGAAAGATCATTTTGTGTGCGGATTCATAAATGATCCATCCGGCTGCGACAAAGATCAATATGCCTTCTATAGCAGCCGAAAGGTTTTCGAACTTACCATGTCCGAAGGTATGTCTTTCGTCGGCGGGCTTGCCTGATGCCCGAACCGCAAAAAATGCAATCAATGATGCAACCAGGTCAACACTGGAGTGAATTGCCTCAGACAAAATTGAAACTGCTCCAGTATGAAATCCGACAACTAGCTTAAAAACAACAAGAGTTGAATTTGATGCAACTGATAGTATGGCAACACGTCTTTTTTTCTTATTCTGGCTCATTTTTCAAGTTAAAGTTGCCTTATAATTATTACTATTTCCCAATCAGGCATAAAAAATCCCTATGGGTTTACGTAGTCCCACAGGGTAAAAATATCCTGCTGCCTGTTTATTCCGGCCCGGCTGCACCAGTTTTTCATTGGCCGCCTGTTCAGTTTACTGATGCAAAAATATTCACCTTTTGTTTAATGTGCAAATACAAATGTAATATTAGAATGATTACCAATAAAACTGAGTTGAATTTTATCGCAATGATGTTTGCCCTAATATTCATATTTTTGCTTTCAATATGGAGGGAAGTAAATTTTATCAGAAGATTCATTCGTGGAGGTTACGAAATATCTCATCGCGAAATTTTGTATTGATTCTTAGCCTGATTGCTGGTACTTTAGGTGGATTGGCGGCGATATTACTTAAAAATGCCGTGCATCTGAGCCATTCTATATTAATGAGTGTGATCTCATTTAAAAGTTTCAACCTTTTATACCTTATTTTGCCATTCCTCGGGATTTTGATTTCTTATTTATATGTCAAGTATATAGTTAAGGATCATATAGGGCATGGTATCAGCCGTATTTTGCAGTCAATTTCGAAAAGTAACAGCATCATCAAGGCTCATAATATGTATACATCGCTGGTTGCCAGTACAATAACAGTTAGTTTCGGCGGAAGCGTCGGACTTGAAGCCCCAATTGTACTTACCGGTTCGGCTATTGGATCAAACCTCGGACGATACCTTCGCCTTGATTATAAAACTATTACATTACTGGTAGGCTGTGGTGCTGCCGGGGCAATTGCCGGTATTTTTAAAGCACCTATTGCTGCTGTAATTTTTGCTTTGGAAGTATTGATGCTCGACCTGACTATGGCCAGCCTCATCCCTCTGCTTATATCCTCAGCGGCAGGGGCGATTCTGGCTTACTTTTTTATGGGAAGCGGTGTATTATTTTCATTTGCAGTTTCGGATCATCCATTCACGTTGAATAATCTACCGTTTTATGCAATTCTTGGATTGCTCTGTGGTGTGGTGTCGCTTTATTTTACCAGGGCTAATCTTTCGATTGAAAAACAGTTTCAACGAATGCCTAAAGGATTTCTGCGCATGATGGCAGGTGGAATTATTACCAGTTTACTGGTGTTCCTTTTTCCTCCTCTTTATGGCGAAGGCTACGAAACGCTGAAACACCTGCTCGATGGAAACGGCCTCAGAATACTTGATGGGAGTATATTTACTGCCATCGGGAATAATTATTTTCTTCTTTTAGTGTTTCTTGTGTTTATACTTATTTTCAAAGTTGTTGCAATGTCGGCAACAACTGGTGGCGGTGGGGTAGGAGGGGTTTTTGCACCTTCACTTTTTATGGGAGGGGTAACTGGTTTCTTTCTTAGCAAAGTGGTGAATTTCTTCATTAGCGACCGCCTGCCGGAGAGTAATTTTGCGCTGGCAGGCATGGCCGGAGTTATGGCTGCTGTGATGCATGCACCATTAACCGCTATATTCTTAATTGCAGAAATAACCGGTGGATACCAGTTTTTTGTGCCCTTGATGATTACTTCTGTGGTTGCTTACCTTACAATTATACCTTTCGAGCCTCACTCAATTTATACAAAGCGCCTGGCCGAATCAGGCGAACTAATCACGCATCACAAGGATAAAGCTGTTTTATCTCGTCTATCAATTGAAACTTTGATTGAAAAAAACTTTCTCACAACGGGACCTGATGTTTCATTAGGCGAATTTGTGAAAGTGGTTGCCAAATCGCAACGGAATGTTTTTCCGGTGATTGATGAAGAAAATAACTTCCTGGGAGTGATTTTTATCAACGACATCAGGCATATTATTTTCGAGCACGACCAATACGATACTGTGTTTATCCGAAACCTGATGTATATGCCTGATACACTGGTAAGTCAGGATGCGACTATGGAGGATGTTGCCCAGAAATTTGCCGAAACTGCCCATTATAACCTGCCGGTGCTCAATAATGGGAAATATGTAGGATTTGTTTCACGCGCAAATGTATTTTCGGCATACCGGAAACTGGTGAAGGATTTTTCGAATGACTGATGGGTGTGGGTTAGGGTTTGGGATTTAGGGTTTGGGATTTAGGGGTTAGGGTTTGGGGGTCGAAGGGAGATGGTGAGATGGTGAGATGGTGAGATGGTGAGATGGTGAGATGGTGAGATGGTGAGATGGGGAGATGGGGAAAAGGAGACTATTAGACAAGGAGACAAGGAGACAAACTGACATGGGAGGAATGAAGAAGTTGATAAAGAAAAGAAATTTTGATCTTTTGTTTGTGCTCTGTCGGTGAAATCTATCACACGCGAGCAGGGACCGGGCCTCATAGGTCCAGTTTCCCTAATTTTAGCCTTTGAGAAGTTTGATGGCTTCTTCCACAGATTCAACCGGGGCAAGGCAATAATTGCCTGAACAAACATAAATAAGGGTTTTGACTTCTACAAAACGATTTTCGAAATAGGGTAGCCTACTGTCATTTTTACTGCCAAATATCAAAACCCCAGGAAGGTTCTTATGTTTTAACTTTTTAACGATTGGAATTGCTTCGGTTCCCACAACGGCAATTACATACTGCTCCTTCAATTGGTTTAATTCCAGCGAAGCCCAGTTCGCATAGGCAGCCGGATGGCGGGTACATCGGTTTTCCATAACCTGCGCCATATGCCTCGATTTCTCCAAATAATCGTTGTTGTGCAGAAAAACCCCCAGTATGTAAAGCACATTCGCCATTACTGAGTTTCCTGAGGGAATTACTCCATCGTAAATTTCAATTTTTCTGGCAAATACCTGTTTATCTTCATTTTCCGAATACCAGAAAAATCCGGAACGCGGATCGTAAAAATGCACAACTACATACGATGTTAGAGATTCAGCTTCTAGTAACCATTTGTCATCTGTAGTAATTGAATATAGCTTAATAAAAGCAGTAATCAAAAATGTATAATCATCCAGGAAGGCATTTATCTGCGATTTTCCATTCTTCCAGGTATGAAAAAGTCCATTATCAGCGCGTTTCAGGTTGTTTACTATGAAATTTGCTGCTTTGATGGCGGTCTGAAGGTATTCTTCATTATTAAGAGTAACTGATGTATCGGTCAAAGCAGCGATCATCTGGGCATTCCAGGCTACCAGCATTTTATCATCCAACCCGGGGCGTGGTCTTGTACTTCGGACTTTTAGCAACTGTGTGCGGCAGAACCCTATAAGTGAAGTTAGTTCCTCAGCCGAAAGATAATGCTTTTGTGCAAAAATATCATCACTCACGGGGCGAAGTAGAATATTACGACCATTTTCCCATAATCCCTGAGCATCGATACCGTAATATTCACCGGCTAAGACCGCATAGTGACTTAGTGCTTCGCTGAATTCTTCTGCCGTCCAGGTATAAAACATGCCTTCCCCGACTTCACTGTCTGCATCAAGTGCTGAATAAAATATACCTTCAGGAGATGTGAGTTCCCGCAATATAAATTCAATTGTCTGTTCGATAACATCTTTATACAATGAATTTCCGGTTACCTGGTAAGCAGAAGAATAAACGCTGATGAGTTGAGCATTATCGTACAACATTTTCTCGAAATGCGGTACTTTCCAGTTTGCGTCAGTCGAGTAACGGGAAAAACCACCCCCAGCCTGGTCGTAAATGCCTCCCTGAGCCATGTTTTGCAGAGTAATATCTACCAGTTCCAGCGCATTTTCATTATTTTGAATGATGCTGTATTCCAGCAGGAATCTTAGTACGACAGGCATCGGGAATTTTGGGGCCCCTTTCATTCCTCCTTTTTCTGTATCGAACGAAGTCTGTAAAATTGAAAAAGCAGAACAGATATCCATTGAATCAATGTTTTTCACTGTATCGTCGGGAAGCATATAATTCTGCTGTGCAACACCTTCGGCAATGTCGGTTGCCTGCTTTTCGAGGTCTGCAAACCTGGTGTGATACAATTCGTTTATGTTTTCCAGCAGTTGTTTCCATTGTTCAGGCCTGAAATAGGTTCCTCCCCAAAAGGGTCTTCCATCAGGCAATGCAAAGCTATTCAAGGGCCAGCCTCCATTGCCCTGAATTTGCTGAACGGCATCCATATATACATGATCGACATCCGGTCGTTCCTCGCGATCTACTTTAACACAAACCAGGTATTGGTTCATCAGCCTTGCAATATCTTCATTTTCGAACGACTCATGCTCCATTACGTGGCACCAATGGCACGACGAATACCCAATGCTTATAAGTAAGGGCTTGTTTTCACGTTTCGCCTGCTCAAAAGCCTCATCTCCAAAAGGCAGCCAATTAACAGGGTTATGAGCATGTTGCAGCAGATACGGACTCGATTCGTGAATAAGTTGATTGGTATGTTTCATTGTCAAGATCTAAACTGAAGGGAATTTGAAAATGTAAAAGCGAATGTCAATTATATGAAACTATGGAACCGAGAACAATAGAACTCTTTCAGGTAGCATTTTTGTAAAGTAAAATTAACACAAAAAGCTCAGTAAAGTTTAATAAAAGAATAAGAAAGGATTTTAAATATCTTTCTTTAGCTCCGACTAAATAGCACATTTCAAGGAGATTGGAGTCCTTTAAAAGGCTTTCTTTTTTTTGAGCTTATTTTCCTTTCGGGAAAAGCGGTTTCATTTAAAGTATAATTCAAAAAACTGTATATATTTGTTTATTCCTTTGGCAGATGACCTGAGTTTTCTGAAATGCAGTTTCATTATGCCCGGAGAAACATAGCCAAAGCAGTTTGATTGCCGGTAGAATAATAGATTTAAAATTTTATTTTACGGTTTTTCAGTGGTTTATAATTAGAAATGAAGTTTTGTGCCTCTTTTACAGAGTGATATCTCTTTCTGTAAAAGCCATTTGTAAAGTATTACTATTCAAAAAGATAACAACGAAAAAGTTTCTAAACCAATGATGAAAAGCAATTTTGACAGATTCTTTTTTGTTACGATGCTGCTATTGCTTTTACAGAACGGCTACACACAAAAATATGTTGTCAAGACCTACACTATCGAGGATGGATTGCCTACCAGGAATATAAACGATGCCTGCCAGGATTCTTCCGGCATTATGTGGTTTGCAACGAGCTACGGGATTTCAAGATATGATGGTTTTAGCTTTACAAACTTCGACAATTCAGATGGATTGCCTGATCAACTGTACCGGAAAATTAGAATTGATGAGAGAGGAATAATATGGGCATTGCCTGATATAAAATATGATACAATCATTTTTCTTGAGAAAAATATCTGGAAGAAAATACCACCACCTCCAGGAGAGAATCTCATACCTAAAATGAATACATTTGATGTTATCTATAAAAATGATAAACCTGTTATTTGCATGGGAAGCTATGATGGGTATTATATATTCGAAAATGGTTCGTGGAATCATCTCGTAATTTCTACTGATATAGAATCAAATTATGTGTATTCTGTTATTGCTCATAATCAGAAGTTTTACTTGTCAACTGAAATAGGGTTATGCATAATTGAAAACGGAAATCCTGATTGGAGTTTAAACAAGTTAATTGAACCATATGGTAAAGATATAATTGCAATAAATTTTGAAAACAAGAATACTCCGTCGGAGAAATTGTGGGTGCTTACCGAAAAATGGCTTGGATATATTCAGCACAACAGTTTTACAATGGTGACCGATAAATTCCAGTTGCCTCACCCCACCATTTTTTATTATTCATTTGTAAACAGCGATAAAAAAGGCAACGTGATATTTGGGAATATCTGGGCTAAATACTTTATTTCCAAATCGTCAAACAAGCCGGCTCCCCTTCTTGTTGCCAATGGATTTCTCTCTGATGGAGCTACTTCTGTATTTATCGACCGCGAACAGAACATCTGGATTACTGACACCAGGGGAATAAATAAGATCAATAATCTTAAGGTGACAAATTATTTTGATAAGAATGGAATGCTTGAGGATGAGGTTACAGCCATTGCAGAGATGAACGATGGAAAGATTGTTTTGGGACATAATAAAGGGCTATCAATTCTTGACAACAATTCATTTAAAACTATTCCTTTTCCTCCTTCCATGGAAAATACCCGCAGGGTGCAGGATATGATTAAGGATAATAAAGGGAATATATGGTTTGTGTCTATTAGTCTGGGCTTAGGCAGGTTGCAAGCTGATGGCAGTATTATTTGGTATTATTCGGAGAAATACCCCACAGTAACTGCTGTTCAACAGGATGAAGATGGCAGAATCTGGGTTGGTGCCGACCGGAAACTTCTTTATCTGGAAGAGGGCAGACTTTTTGAGCATAAGCAGTTCGGTGACAATAGAAACACGTTGCGAAGAATATTTTCTTACGATGATGGAGGTATTCTTATTGCTGGATTGGAAGGACTGTGGCACCTGGATAAAAACATTATCGAAAAAATCCCTTCTCCTCCCGGAAGAATTGCTGAAAGTGTTTTTTCATATTTTAAAGGCAAGAATGGTGAAGAATATGTCGGAACTAAAAATGGACTATATGTAATAGTGAATGGTAAGATTGAAAAATTTAAAAAGAATAGAATCGAAATAAACAGCCCGGTGTTTTTTATCCTGCAGGATAATGAGGAAAACTACTGGTTTGGTTCAAACCAGGGCGTGTATAAATGGGATGGCGAAAATAATCTCGAGACGTATAATATATACAATGGACTTGCCGGATGGGAAACCAACCGTGCTGCTGGTTTGCTCGATTCCAAAGGCAGGGTTTGGGTTGGTACCGACCGCGGACTTACTTGTTTTGAACCTGACTATGATAAAGTGGTTGTGCCGGCCCCGGTAATACAACTTCAGAATGTAGAAGACAGCAAAGGCGTGCTTTACAATATGTCAGCAAAAAGTACTGTTTCGTTTTCTGATAATACACTGGTTTTCCATTTCAGGGGCATTTCCTTCGTGAATGAAGACCTGATAGAATATAAATATAAACTTGAGGGATTTGATAAAGAATGGCAGGATGCCAATCAATCTACACTCGATAAGATTAAATATATTGGCTTGCGACCCGGCAAATATATTTTTTGCGTAAAAGCAAGGAATTTTGCTGGCGAATGGAGCGAAATTGCACGATCAGAAACCATAAGAATTACTTCACCTTTATATTTAAGGTGGTGGTTTTTAGTGTTAATATTCATAGCTCTAAGTGCCTTTATTTATGCGCTCTTCAGAATTTATGTTCAAAAAGTACACAATAGATCACTGGAAAATGAGATACAGGAGCGTAAGCGTATTGAACAGGCACTCCTTGAAAGCAGGCAGAGATACCAGGATCTTGTTGAACTTCTTCCCGAAACTATTTATGAGTCCGATTGCTCCGGGAAACTTGTATATTTGAACGATACCGGGTTCAGATTATTCGGATACAATCAGTCCGATCTGAAAAACAATCTGAATCTCGAACAAATTGTCGCCTCAATCAACCATCAGGAAATAGCCCAGCACCTGGCTACCATTCATGATTTAAAGCGCCCGGCCAGATCCATTCTGACAGGAAGAAAAAATGACGGAACTACTTTCCCTGTGTCAATTCACACAGTTCCCATATTGCACAATCAGAAATGCCATGGAGCCAGAGGAATAATCATTGATCTTACCGAACAGAAACGCACCGAAGAACAATTACAAAAAAATGCTGATGACCTGAATGCATTGAATAAAAGTAAAGATAAGTTTTTCTCCATTATAGCACACGACCTGAGAAGCCCGTTCACTTCTTTTCTCGGATTTACGGAAATACTTGATGAAGAATTTGATTCCATGCCCGAGGAAGAAGTTTTGTCCATAATATCATCGCTCCGGACATCGGCTTCTAACCTTTACCAATTGCTCGAGAACCTTCTCCAGTGGTCGCTCCTGCAAAGAGAAATAATTAAATTCGAGCCAAAAACAAGGCAACTCTTTCCTTTGGTACGCAATTGTATCGAAGTTATTTCTGTCACCGCAAAGCAAAAAGAAATCGATATCAGGATTGACATTTCTGAAAACCTTGAAATAACTGCCGATATTCATATGCTGCAAACCATCATCCGTAACCTGGTTTCAAATGCTATTAAGTTTACCGGCAGAGGTGGTTATGTGCATATTACAGCTGTTTCCGAAGAAAAACATTTATTCCTTTTTTCTGTTAAAGATAACGGTATAGGAATCTCCCCCGAACGACAGCAGGAAATATTCCGTCTGGATGCGAACAATAAGACAAAAGGAACAGAAGGTGAACTCTCCACCGGGCTCGGTCTGATTCTCTGCAAAGAATTTGTCGAGAAACATGGCGGTAGAATATGGGTTGAGAGTATCGAAGGAAAAGGAAGTACCTTTCATTTTACTATCAGGGAAACGATTGCTTAATATTTGCTTTTATGCCAGATGAACTGAATAAACAGTATACCACAATAGAAAAACTGGAAGCAGAGCTACAGGAGGTAAAGCAAGCGTACGATTCGTTAAAAAATGCGTATGAAGCTGATATTTCCCATCGGCTCAGGACTGAAGTGACCAGCCGGATCAAGGACTGGGCTATTGAGTCGGCAGTTGATGCTATCGCCATTTCCAACCTTCATGGGAATCTCACTTATGTAAATCCGGCGTTTTACAAACTGTGGGGATATGCTCCCGAAGAAGAGCTAATTGGAAAACCTGTCCTAGAATTTTGGAATTCCGGTGATAAAGCATCCGATGTGGTTGACGCAATCCGGCAAAGTGGTGTATGGAACGGTGAACTACAGGCAATTACAAAAAGTGGAGAAACGCTCGATTTGCAAGTATCGGCAAGTATGGTAAAAAATGCCGCAGGTGAGTCTGTTTGTATGCTGGCATCATTCGAAGATATTACCAAAAAGAAACAAGTTGAATTATTACAGGCCGAGAATGAAATCAGTTACCGCGAATTATTTAACAACGTTGCCGATGCCATTTATATTCAGGATAAAGACGGCACATTTTTGGATGTTAATGAGGGTGCTGTTAAAATGTATGGATATCCGAGGGAGGTCCTCATTGGTAAAAGCCCTTTATTCGTATCAGCTCCCGGAAAAAATGATCTTGCTGCTGTGGCCGCTATGGTTGAACTGGCCTATAAAGGCGAACCACAGCAATTTGAGTTCTGGGGTTTGCGATCGAATGGTGAGATTTTTCCAAAAGAAGTGCGTGTAATTTGTGGTACTTACTTTGGTAAGAAGGTAAACATTGCCATGGCCAGGGATATTACCGAGCATAAGCAGGCTGAAATCGCAATTCAAGAAAGTGAACGCCGGTACAGGGAACTTATTGAACTGGCAGTTGACGGAATCCTTATGGGTTCTCCCGATGGTAAAATCATTGGAGCAAATTCGTATATGCTCAAATTGACAGGCAGATCCCTCGATAGCCTCATAGGCTTAAATATAAAAGATTTGTTCAGTCCCAATGCCCTGAAAGATATTCCGCTGAGATACGATTTGTTGAAAAACGGGGAAACCGTTTTCAGTGAGCGCGATATTCTTCGGCCTGATGGATCCACCATCCCGATTGAGATGCATACCAAAATGATGCCCGATGGTACCTACCAATCTATTTACCGTGATGTAACCGAACGCAAAAAAGCTGAAGAAACTTTGCGTGAAAGTGAAGTTAAATTCAAATCACTGGTCGAATCAACTTCCGACATGATTTGGGAAACAAATACTGCAGGCAAATACACCTATGTAAGCCCTCAATTTGAAAAATTGCTTGGTTATTCTCCCGAGGAGGCTGTCGGGCAATCACCCTTCTTGTTTATAGTTGATGAAAACATTCATAGAATTATTACTAATTCCGATTCAATAGTCAGCAAGGCAGTACCCTTTAATTCCCTTGTTAACAAATACAAGCATCGCGAAGGACAGCTGTTGATTTTTGAAACCAGCGGTGTTCCTGTATTCGATAAATCAGGAAAACTTATTGGTTACCGCGGTATAAGCAGGGATATTTCGAAACGATATTATGCTGAACGGGAACTGCATAAACTCTCCATGGTCGTTCACCAGAGTCCCATTACAATTATTATCACAGGCCTTGATGGCAAAATAGAATATATTAACCCTGCCGGCTGTGAAATATCAGGTTATTCTGCTGATGAATTATTAGGTAAAAATCCTTCAGTTTTCAGCTCGGGCAGAACTTCGAAGCAAACATATAGTTCGCTGTGGAAAACTATTAAAGCCGGAAGCGAGTGGAAAGGAGTTTTTAACAACAGGAAGAAAAATGGTGAATACTTTTGGGAAAGTGCCTTTATTGTGCCCTTGCGGGATGCGGAAGGAACAGTAACGCATTACCTTGGAGTCAAGGAGGATATAACTAAACGTATAGAAGCAGATACGGCTCTCAAAGAAAGCGAAGAGAGATACAGGCAACTGTTCGAAGGTTCGCCGGATGCAATAATCCTGGCCGATATTGAAACCGGAATGCTGATTGATGCTAATTCCACTGCATGTGCATTGCTTGGGCGTTCGCTCGAAGAAATAAAGCAAATGCATCAAACGATGTTGCATCCCCCCAGTATCGAGGAAATTGCAAGAGCAACCTTCCTTGATCACGCTGAAAAAACAAAAGTTAAGGATATTTTATTGCCTATCGAAAGTATTGTACTTCGTTCCGATGGCAGCGAAATCCCGGTCGAAGTGCTTGCAAGTACAATAACCATTAGTGGCAGACATGCACTGCAGGGAGTGTTCCGCAATATTGCAGACCGGAAACAGACACAGGAAGAACTCTTGAAGGCAAAAGAAAAAGCCGAAGCCAGCGACAGACTGAAATCTGCATTTCTGAATAACATTTCACACGAGTTGCGTACACCACTCAATGGAATTATAGGATTTAGTGAGATGTTAGCACAAAGCGACAGTTCCGAAGAAGATCGACTTGAGTTCAGCAAGATGATAAAGAGAAGTAGCTCGCGGCTCATTAATACCATTACCAACTATATGGATATTTCAATGATCGTTTCCGGGATCACTGAAATCAACAGGAAACCCTTCGATCTTAATGCTTTTCTTGATAATATTTACCACCAGGCCTTCGAAATATGCAATATCCGCAACCTGGCATTACATATTGTTAAAAAAACACCTGCTGAAGACATTGCAATTGTAACGGATCAGAATCTGCTATCAAAAATATTCGCACACCTGATTGATAATGCAGTTAAATTTACTAAAGCCGGTTCCATCACCATAGGGCATAAACACAGGGCCGGGATGCATCATTTCTCTGTTAGTGATACTGGAAGCGGTATACCGGAAGATGCATTGTCAGTTATTTTTGAAGTGTTCATGCAGGCCGATCTTTCAACCTCACGCGGGTATGAAGGAAGCGGACTTGGCCTGTCAATTGCAAAGGGTTTTGTGAAATTGCTGGGTGGAGAAATATGGGTTGACTCTAATAATCACGAAGGTTCAACATTCTGTTTTACAATTCCTGATGAAACTATAACTTCAACTTCTGCCAGTGCTGGAAAAGTTCCTGATGAAAACCCCAAATCAGCAGAGCACTTAATTTTGGTTGCCGAGGATGAAGATTCCAATTATAAATACCTGGAAATTGTACTCCGAAAAGCGAATTATAGAATAATAAGGGCTACCAATGGTTTTGAATGTATCGACATTTGCCGTACCCACCCCGAGATCAGGGTCTTACTTATGGATATGAAAATGCCCGGGATGGATGGATTTGAAGCAACGCGACAGATCAGAAGAATGCTCCCGCAATTACCAATAGTCGCTCTTTCTGCATTTATTTCGGCTCAGGAAGAAAATGCAGCTATGGAAGCCGGTTGTAATGAATATATCGTAAAACCTGTGAGCAGGAACAAACTTCTTGAAACAATTGAGAATTTGATAAAACAGTCAGGTAACTGACGAATTGCATGTGTATGGCAGCAAATCGCAGGTTCAGATTCTATAATCCGGATTGAAAGTAAGGCATACTCAGTTGTTTCCCTTTCGGAATTGGGGTTTTGAGTTTGCGTGCCTGCTGGAGGCAGTTTTCCTGATTTTTGGAAATAATCAGTCTCCCCTCGTTTTTGAAAATAAAATAAGATGCAGATGATCCGTTACTTGTGAACATTCCGTATGAATTCCTCAACTTCTTTTACTCCGCCCTGGTATATCAAATAACCGTTGTAAGGCTCACGCGGAGTAATTTCATCGTTTATCGGTGTGAGCATCAGCCGCCTCACTTCTTCAAGGTCATTAGTCTGGCCTAAAGCCCATCCCAGTTTTATATAAGCAACTTCCGGCAGCATGTTCTCGGCAGGAACTATTCCTTTTGCCATCAGATCGCGTCCTGTGTCGTATACAAACATATGTACGTATCCCCAAAGGGTTTGAACTGTCATATAGATGGCAACACCGGCTTTGGCAGCCCTTTCGATGGCGGGATAAATGGGTTTGTTAACATGGCCTAATCCGGTTCCGGCAATCACAATTCCTTTGTACCCGTTGGCTACCAGCGAATCAATAATATCGGGTTGCATATTCGGGTAATAGTAAACTATCGAAACTTTTTCTTCGAAATAGGGGAGAATAGTGGCTTTCCGGTCCTTTCGGCGGTGGTTGAATGTTTCTTTTATAGGAATGACACCTTTTCGGGTAACGGTAGCCAAAGGTGTGTCGCCAATTGTACGAAAGGTAGAACGGTATGAAGAATGCATTTTGCGTACTCGTGTCCCCCGGTGAAGAAAACCGTATTCATCGCTTGTTGGCCCGAACATGCAAACCATCACCTCGGCAATATCACCATGACCGGCAGCGGTGCAGGCATGCATCAGGTTGAGAGCGGCATCGGAACTGGGTCGGTCACTTGAGCGTTGCGAGCCTACCAGGACTATGGGAACCGGTGAATTCTGAACCATGAAAGTCAACGCTGCTGCGGTATGATGAAGTGTATCTGTTCCATGACCAATAACGATTCCTTCAACCCCGGCTTCAATTTCTTTGCCGATAGCGATGGCTAGCTTTTTGTAATTATCCGGTGCCATATTCTCGCTGAAAACGGCAAAAATTTTCTCTGTGGTCAGGTTGCAGATTGATGCCAGTTCAGGCACAGCTCCGTATAATTCACCCGGCGAGAAAGCGGGAATTACAGCTCCGGTGCGGTAATCAAGCCGCGAAGCAATTGTTCCGCCTGTTCCGATTAACTTAACTTTTGGTAATCCTTCGGTATATGGAAACTCTTTTTCAGGAATCTTATAATTTGCTTTCTTATAACCGGTTTCCTTCATATCGGTTATTGTCGCGATATCCAACCCGATATTATAGCCAGTCGGGATTTTCATCACAATATGCTTATCGTCGTCGTTTTCTGAACGTGGCAGGATTGTTCCTGTAAATTCGCCACGCGTGGTTTTAACAACGCCCTGGCCCCAAACGCGGACATTAAATTTTTTGAGTACTTCAAGCGCTGCTCCTTTGTATCCTTGAAAAATATCGTCGGTCATGATTTATTTACTATTTGCGATGTACGATTTGCGATTTATGATGTACGATTTACGATTTACGAATTATGATTTACGGTTTGAGAAGATAAACTACTGGCGATAACTAATCGTACCTCGTACCTCGTCAATCGTAAATATTATTTACACATATTTATTCACTATTCCCTTCGCTAATCCCTAACCCCCAACCCCTAAATCCCAACTCCTAACTCCAAATCCCTAATCCCTTTTCCCAACCGCTTCGTACAACTCCAGCATGCTCATATTCCCTTCAGCCTGGCGGCGAAGCTGACCCATGATCCAGTTCTGCTCCACATCTTCTCCTTTCGAGACGCGGATTTCCGTAAGTTTTTTCTTCAGGAACGGAATTTTTGAAATTATCTGCTCCTTGCATACAGGTTTAAAATTAATGCTGGTTAGAACAGATTCGAACTCCATTTTAGGGTATTGATATACTAATGGAAGCATCCGTCGGGCAATGCTGAGGTCGAGGTTCCTTTGTTTCAGGAAACGAAGTAATGCATATATGATTTTATAATCGAATTCAGCAGCAGGTTTATACTGTCCTTCAACCCATTTCACGGCATGCCCGAAGAATTTACCTACAAATGCCGGGCTGATTTCCAGTTCGTTAACAATCCGTTCGATAAGCGGGAAAAGGTTGTTCCTGAAAATATATGTGAAACAGTCATCCGGCACATTCCATTCTCTCAGGCGTTTGTAGCGTACCACGACTTCTTCGGGTATTATGCTTCCCAGAGATTCAATATACTCATTTTCAAGCGGAATGGGTGCGGAATCAGTGTCAGGATACATACGGTCAGCACCAGGAAGTACTCGTTCAAATATAGTTGTTCCATTTTCGAATGACTTACGTGTTTCGGGAGGTACGCCGGCAAATGCCATACGGCAGCGCTCTTCGATGGTTTCCAGGGCAGTTTTAATGTCATCTTCCGGACCACGGATAATTACCTGGGCATCATTTTCGCCTGGTTTGAGTAGTGTCAGTACTCTTTCCCAATCTGTAGCTGCAAACTGAGGTTCAAATTCTTCGCTATGTGCCATATTAGGCAATTCGATGCAGGCAATTACCTTCAGGCGTTCTATCAGTTCATTGGCGAACATTTTGCCTGGCTGGGTGAAATGCGAGAGTATGCTTTTAAAGCCCGGCAGGTTAACAGCGACAAGTTTATACCCGTTTGTTTTCGCATTTTTAACAAATTCGTTTTTACCATTAAATGAATGGATATCAAGCACAACATGCGACTGCTTCCAGGTTTTAACATCTGCAAACCGGGTATTCAGTATGTCGCGAATAGCAAGTAACGCCCACTGGCGAAAACATTCGTTATGAGTAAGTTCAGGGATCCATCGGCTGTGGGCAACACCTTTTATTTCGACTCTTGTGCCGCCCTTGCAGCTTACATTAACATCTTCCCGGCCGGCGCCGATCCCAGTTCTGACTTTTCCTGTACTCCGTCCAAGGAAGCGGATATAATTGCACGCTTCTTTCACCTCGTCAGGGTTGGTCATATCGGGATAAGTAACGGTTTCTATCAGCGGCATGCCAAGCCGGTCGGTGCGGTAAATACGGGTGTGTCCGATATCGCTTACTTCGCGGCACGAATCTTCCTCGAGGCTGAGCTGTATCAGGCGGACATTTTTATTTTTCAAGGGAATCACACCTTCCACACCAATGATGGCTGTACGTTGAAAACCGGTCGGGATGCTGCCGTCGAGGTATTGCTTGCGTGTGATGTGAACTTCGCCTACAATATTCAGTTTCGATACCAGCGATATCTCAATGGCAATTCCCAATGCTTCGCGGTTGAGCGGAAATGGAGGAGTATCGTCAACCTCGTAGGTACAGGTGGTTTTACTTTTCAGCCGGTACACAATCTCTTTCCTTGTTTTGAATTCCATCAGGGCAGTTCCGTCGTATTCACCCAGTTCGCTGAGCGTTGGGCGCATATGCCTGATAACTTCGGCATCAAAATCACCGGGTTTCTGGTAAACGCCGGCCGGGCAGCGGCAAAATAATTTTTGCGTGGTTTTAAGCTGCTGATGTACTTCGAGCCCCGACATAAAGCCGATCCGGTCGTAAGTTGCCTGTGTGGATTCGCGGCGGGGTATGTAGCCAATACGTTGTTTCGATTCTTCGTAATTAAGCTTTGGATCTATATTCTGAGCCATTTGAGCGTTGATTTTATGGTGGGTCAAATGTAGAAATATCTTTAATTCAGACAAGCTAAATATTTAGGCTGTTTTGTGAATTTTATGAACAGAGGAAACTGCAACATTTTATGTTTATCAGGTTTTAGAAAGCAATTTTAGTTTCTGAAAAGAAATGATTTCTGCCTGTATAAACATTTCACTATTTTTGAAAGATATTTCATTTCAAAAGTGGCTTAAACCAACCCATTCAAACCTGATTTTTATATGAAGAACAAGCCTCACAATAAACCGTCTCTAAAAATTTCAAATCCTGTTGAAACGTTATCATTAAAGGTAGATGGTTTATTAATAGCTGGTATATTGATAGTTACATTATTCCTTTTTTCACCCACGTTTAAACACAGTTTCGTAAATTGGGATGATGATGTTAATGTTACGAACAATCAGAATATAACAAAACTAGATAAGCAAGGTATCCGGACAATTTTCTCTGAATCAATCATAGGTGGCTACAATCCGATTACCACGCTTAGTTTCGCAGTTGAATATAGAATCTGGGGACTGAAACCGGGTGTCTATCATGCAAATAATGTTATTCTGCATCTGATCTGTACTTTGCTGGTTTACCTGTTGTTAAGGCAATTGGGTATGAATTATTTTATTGCAGCGCTCACTGCGCTTCTTTTCGGCATACACCCGATGAGGGTTGAGTCTGTCGCCTGGGTTACCGAGCGGAAAGATGTGCTTTACTCCATGTTTTTCCTTCTTTCGACTATCGCATATGTAGCCTACCGGAAAACCAAAAACCTGCTCTATTACTTCATTTCGATTCTTGTTTTTATTCTTTCACTGCTTTCGAAAATACAGGCAGTTTCCCTGCCATTGGCACTCATAACCATTGATCTGTTGATGGATAAGAAATTCGAATGGAAATTGCTCCTGAATAAGATTCCGTTTCTTATTCTTTCAACAATTACAGGCATAGTTGGGATTTATTTCCTGCAGCAGCAGGGAAGCCTCGAAACCGGAACAGTTTTACCTTTTTTTCAGAGAATTTTTATCGGAACTTTCAGCTTGCTGGTATATACTATCAAAGCATTTGTCCCATACGAGATGTCAGCCATTTACCCAATTCCTGATAAGATTTCATTTTTTCATTACCTGAGTATGCCTGTTGTCCTGCTGTTAGGTTATCTTATATGGAAGATTAAAAAGTGGCGTATCGAAATCGTTGCCGGATCGTTGTTTTTCATTTTCAATATCATGTTTATGTTACAGGTTATAGGAGCCGGGCAGGGCTACCTGGCCGACAGGTTCACCTATATCCCTTACCTGGGGCTTTTCTTTATCATCGCTTTTGTGCTCAACAGTTTTATTTCCGGGGCTTTTAAAACCGGGGTTTGGGCTTTTGTGATTATTTTCATGGTGATATTGGCTGGGATTACAATCCAAAGAGTAAAAATATGGGAAAATTCCGAAACGCTGTTTACCGATGTAATCAACAAATATCCTAAAGTAGCCGTTGCTCACAATAATATGGGAAAGTATTTCAGGGAAACCAACCAATATGAAAAGGCAATTGCTTCGTATACGAAATCGCTCGAAATCGATCCGAAAGGATATGTAACATACAGCAACCGGGGTAAAGCCTTGTTCGATAAAGGCAGGGTGGATGAAGCGCTTTCCGATTTCAACAATTGCCTTGCCATTAATCCCGATTATATTGAAGCCCTAAGTAACCGCGGTGCTGCACTTGCTTCGAAAAACAAGTTTAAAGAGGCACTTGTTGACCTGGATAAAGCCATTAAACTGGATCCTGCTAATATTAACGCGTATTCGAATCGTTCGCTTGCTTATTACTACACGAATGAATTTGAGAAAGCTATCACTGATATCACAACCTACCTGGAACTTTCGCCTAACGATGCCGATATGATCAATATCAGGGCCTTATGCTTTGCGCAACTAAAACGATATGATGAAGCGCTGGCTGATTATAACCGTTCAATAGAATTAAAGCCCACACAAGGCATTTTTTATCAGAACCGTTCCTTTTATTATAACCTGAATGGCGACAAGCTAAGGGCACTTGATGATATTTTGAAAGCGCAGGAATTAGGTGTGGAGGTAAATACGGAATATTTGAAGTTACTTCAGAGCAACTAAGGAAAATATGAAGAGTGAAACAACTGATATAGAACAGTAACACAAGGAGAGGAATTATATCTAAATTCTCAGAATAGTGTTTTTTCTGCCAATAATGGCACGAGGTGTTTTACCCGAACAATATCCCGAAAACCTCTTCTACTTTTCCCACACCCGTTACTTTTATCGCCCATTTATCGGTTTTCAATCCTTTAAGGTTGTACCTGGAAACTATTATTTGCTTAAACCCAAGTTTTTCGGCTTCGGCTATACGTTGTTCAACGCGATTTACAGGGCGTATTTCGCCCGAAAGGCCAACTTCGCCGGCAAAACAAATCTGCTGACTGGCCGGAATATCTTCGTTCGACGAAAGAATGGCACTGATAACAGCCATATCAATAGCCGGGTCATCCACGCTGATGCCACCGGCAATATTCAGAAATACATCTTTAATACCCAGGCGGAAACCACATCGTTTTTCGAGCACGGCCAGTAACATATTCAAGCGCCGGCTGTCGAAACCGGTACTCGACCGCTGAGGTGTGCCATAAGCCGCCGAACTAACCAACGCCTGAACTTCGATAAGCATTGGACGGATTCCTTCAATAGTGCTGGCAATGGCTACACCGCTGGTGGCTTCTTCGCGCTGCGAGATTAAGATTTCTGAAGGATTGGTAACTTCACGCAGCCCGGTATCCCGCATTTCGAAGATCCCAAGTTCAGATGCCGAACCAAAGCGGTTTTTTACAGTGCGAAGTATTCGGTAACCGTAATTCCGGTCGCCTTCGAACTGTAACACGGTATCAACCATATGTTCCAGTATTTTTGGCCCGGCTAGCATACCGTCCTTGGTAATATGACCAATGAGAATTACGGGAGTTCCGGTTGTTTTGGCGAATCGCTGCATTTCGGCGGAAGTTTCACGGATCTGCGAAATACTCCCGGCAGACGATTCAATCAGGTTGGTCTGCAAAGTTTGAACGGAGTCAATAATGACCAGTCCGGGTTCAACCGTTTGTATGTGTTGAAATATATTCTGAGTATTAGTTTCAGTAAGTATATAACAATCAGGATCTTTATAACCAAGCCTGTCGGCACGCATCCTAATCTGCTGCTCACTTTCTTCACCCGAAACATAAAGGACTTTTACTCCTTCAATGTGCAAGGCGATTTGTAACATAAGTGTCGATTTCCCTATGCCCGGCTCTCCACCGACCAGAATAAGGGATCCATCAACCAGTCCGCCGCCTAACACCCGGTCGAGTTCGCCGTTTCCTGTGGTTACCCGCTGTTCATTACCCTGTTCTATTTCTTTGAGTTTCCGTGGACGGGATTCAGTTGTTTTGAAATTCCCTGTGTTTTTTGCTGAGGAATCGTCACGCTGCACCACTTCTTCCACAAATGTGTTCCATTCGCCACACGAAGTACAGCGCCCCATCCATTTAGCCGATTGCGCACCACAACTCTGACAGAAGAAAACGGTTTTTGTTTTTGCCATGTGGTAAAGGTAGGGAAAATGATAGAATTTGAAAATAGGAAAATGAGGATTTGGGTTTTAGGGGTTGGGCTTTAGGGAATGATTCAATTTTGCGGGATAAACCGGAAATCATTTAAACAACTCCACCTTAACATCTACCAACCTGAAAAATTGAAACCTTTGAACGTTGCACGTACTCTTGAACGTTTCACAAACTCTTCAAACCCGAAACTCTTCAAACCCGAAACTCTTCAAACCTGAAACCCTGCTTGCAGCAGGCAAGTCTTCAAACCCGAAACCCGATCATCTGAAAATATTTCCAACCGCGTATAAAGGTATCACTTCAATATTTTGGTATTCCGAAAAATTCTCCAGGGAGCATCGGATACCTTTTTTTATTTCTTTCTCTTTCATAAAAATATACATACTTTGCATAGCACCTTTTGTACCGGCTTTTACTTCAATCGGAATGATATTTTCCTGTCGCTGAATAATATAATCGACTTCTGCCTGGCTGTTGCGCGACTCCCTTTGCCAGTAATACAATTCAGGTTTACTGAAACAGGAATGGCCCTTTATTATTTCCAGGCCTGTGTGTAGTTCGGCAATACTACCTTTGTTCACAAAACTGGTTTCTTCTTCAATAAATAACTGGGTTAAGTCCAATCCCAGTGCTCTTTGGTAAATACCCGTATCCAGTATCAGAAATTTTCGCTTCTTCAGATTAATCTCTGCACCCAGGGGTATGCCATTGGCAGCAGTGTGAGCTACAGCGATTATTAATCCCGCTTTTTGTAGTAACGTCAGCACCTCTTTAACTTGAATAATGTTTTGAGTGGCAGAGGGAAATGAATAGGTAAACTTATTCCCAACCTGTTGTATTACAGAATACAATACTTCTGTTATCCTGTCTGCCGTTACCTTTCTTTTATATTTGGTAAAATCTTCCTGCAACGAAATAAGCAAATCATTCAGTACATTCTGAACTTTTAATATGTCACCTGTTTCCCTATAAACAGACACGGCTTCGGGCATTCCACCAATAATGAAGAATTTCTTCAGATAATTAACGCATTTTTGATGAAATAGCTCATTCATAGGTTTGCTTTTATCTGATTTTTCAATCAGTTGAAGAAGGTTTTTTTCATCAAGTGCAACCAGGAATTCACTAAAAGAAAACGGAAACAAAAACATTGAGCGTACCCTTCCTACTGCATGTGATGGTATTTCTGCCATTGCAAATTCCAAAAGTGAACCGGCTGCAATGACATGTAAGTCAGGTTTTTTCTCATAGAAATAGCGTAACATCGAAATTGCAGGAAGGCACGATTGTATTTCGTCAAAAAATAAAAGACTTTCACCGGCGATTACAGGCATTTTACTGTAAACTGAAAGTTGTTCGCAAACATCATCAACTGATGGGTTATTTTCAAACAGTTTTATTAATGATGGATTTTCGTCGAAATTCAGCTCAATAAAATAGTTGAATTGCTTAGCAAGATTCCTGACAACTGACGATTTACCAACTTGTCGCGCTCCTCTTAGAAGTATTGGCTTGCGGTTGATTTCGCTTTTCCATGTATTTAGTTCATTATCAATGGTTCTGGGTAGATACATTGTGCTTTAGTTAAAAATACAAAGCAAAAATAGTATAATAATGATGAAATTCCAAATCAATAATTGTTAATTATATTATAAATCCAAACCAATAATTGTCGTTATTATTATAAATCCAAACCAGTGATTAATTTATTACACAAAGGAATGATATTCTTCATGGTGTTCCCGATAGCTATAAGAACCATCTGACCCATAATGAAACCTTGAAACATGAAGTATGAAATGCTGAAACCCTAAACCCTTTAAACCCCAAATCCTAATCCCTGTCACCCAATATTTTCCTCTCAATCCCTGTCGTCGAATACCCTTCCAGGAATTCAATGGTCACAACTTTGCCGCCTTTATTTTTTACAACATCATAACCCACAATATCTTCCGGTTTATAATCAGCACCTTTAACGAGAATATCGGGCTGGGTTATTTTAATCAGGTTGTAGGGCGTTTCTTCGCCAAAATATACAACGGCATCCACAAAACCAAGTGAAGCAAGTATAATAGCACGTGAAACTTCATCTTGAATCGGGCGGTTTTTGCCTTTTATTTTACTGACAGATAGATCGGTATTTAAACCAATGATAAGCAGGTCGCCCAGGTCTTTAGCTTTCGAAAGATAGTCGATATGGCCGAGGTGAAGAATATCAAAACAGCCGTTGGTAAACACTGTTTTTTTGTCCTGAAATTGCCAGATGGTAAGCATCCGGTGGTAATCAGGGTCAGTATAGGTAAATATTTTTTTACGGATTTGTTCCAGTTTCGGCATTTTTACGGTTGTTAAGTACAGGAAGTAAAATTAAAGAAATTATTCCTAACAATACAATCGTAATGTTTTGAGAGGTCCATATCAGCCAGCCTAAAGCGTAGCCATGTACACTGCCTACTCCGTAAAGCACAAGCGTTTCGGCAACAATTGCCGGATAAATTCCTATACCGCCCTGTACTACCATCATCCCGATTGAACCGAAAACCAGCACTGCAAGACCGGCATCTAATCCTAAACCGCTGCTGTCGGGGATACTGAAAAACACTACATAGGCCATCAGAAGGTAGAGTGTCCAGATGGAAATTGTGTAAAATACAAACAGCCAGAGATTTCTTACTTTAACGAGAGACTTTATGCCCTCAACAAAACCGAGAAATATTTTTTTGATTTTGGTATATAAGCTGTTAGCCATTATTTTTTTTCTGAATACCAGGTAAACAAATCCAATAACGGCGATAAATGCAATCAGTAGAATAGTAAATGCTCCGGATAATTCCACGTTCAGGTGTAGTTTGGCCTGTAAGGGTTTGTAAATTCTTTCATCGATATAACCCGAGAGCAGTTCAGCCTGCAAAGCGAGATTTATGAAAAACAGTATAAAAAAAACCATCATATCCAAAACTCTTTCGGTAATAACCGTGCCGAATGATTTCTGGAAAGGTACTTTTTCGTAGTTGGTTAGAATAGAACAGCGGGTTACTTCGCCGAGACGCGGCAAGGCCAGGTTTGCAAAATATCCGGTCATGACAGCAAAAAACATATTGCTGTTCCGGGGTTTATAACCCATGGTTTCTATCAGCATTTTCCAGCGCAGGGCACGTATAAAATGACTCAGAATTCCCAGCGGAATTGCAAGTGCAATCCACCAGTAATTGGCATTGCCCATGGAATTGATGATCTCATGCTTTTGATCGGGAGTGAGATTGCGAAGAAATATCCAGATAAAAAAAATGCCGATCCCCAGGAATACTGTAAAACGGATACTGTTCTTGAGTTTTGAGTTCAAAGGCCGTTAGCTTAGTTTGTTTTGCGGAGTCGGGAAAACAATGGAAGGTTTATGCTTTTTTGCATCCTCAAAATCCATTTGCGCGAACGAAACAATAATAACCAGGTCACCGATCTGGGCTTTGCGTGCGGCAGCTCCATTGAGAGAAATTACGCCGGTTCCACGTTCGCCACGGATAACGTATGTTTCGAGCCGTTCGCCATTGTTAATATTTACAACCTGCACCTTTTCGAATTCAATCAGGTTAGCCGCATCCATAAGGTCTTCATCAATGGAAATGGAGCCGATATAATTCAGGTTAGCCTGGGTGATGGTGGCCCTGTGTATTTTCGATTTTAAAACTTCAATTATCATAGCGCGGCAAAATTACGAAATATTCTGTATATAGATTTGATACCGAATTCTTGAACCGAAATTAGCCCTCAGTCAAAATATTGATTTTAAAATACCGCAGACTAAAAGATCTAATTATTAACAATTTATGGTTTTGTAAAATCCAAATATTAATACAGTATAATATTGTCAATCAATCTCACCGATCCAATAAAAGCCGCCGCGCAAACCACAGCATGTTCGGCATCCAACCAATCGTCGATAGGTTGCAGTGTTTCGGTATCTACAACTTCCACATATTCTACCCTGAAATACGGGTTATCCTGAATTTCGCCCGTAACAAGCTGTTTTACACCGGCAGGAATAAACCACGAATAATTTTCCTTTGCTCCTGAAAGGGCCTTGTAAATAGCTGATGCTTCTGAACGTTCCTCCGGTGTAAGCCTTGCATTGCGCGAACTCATCGCCAGCCCGTCAGTTTCGCGAACGATAGGGCAGGGGACAATTTTAACCGACATTTGCAACATGCTTGCCATTTTTTTAATTATGGCTAATTGTTGAAAATCTTTTTCACCAAAATAAGCTTTATGCGGAGTGATAATTTTAAAAAGTTTCTTTACTACAACGGCAACACCTCTGAAATGGCCTGGACGGAACTTCCCTTCCATTACTTTATCCAACTGTCCGAAATCAAATTCAGTTAAATCGGGTTCCGGGTACATTTCCTGTGCTGATGGTGCAAAAACAAGGTTGCATCCGGTTCCTTCAAGCTTTTTCAGGTCTTCATCCAAAGTCCTTGGGTATTTTGCAAGATCCTCAGGGTTATTGAATTGAATCGGATTAACAAAAATGCTGACTGCTACAAAATCATTTTCGGATACTGCCTGCTGCACAAGTTTCAGGTGGCCTTCGTGCAAGGAACCCATGGTTGGCACAAAACCGATGGTTTTTCCTTCGGAAATTTGTTTTTGAATTGCAATACTGGTTTCGGAAATAGTATGAGTAAGTAGAGTCATAGTTTTAATAAGTTTGTGGGCAACAGCTATTGCAGTATTTTTAACATATCTTTTTCAAGTAGATCGACCGGAACTTCTATTATTCTGCCTATTTCCATTTTTTTGCGATAAAAGATAAAGGTGGGAACAAGTTGTAAATTCAGCGTTTCAACAGTGGTTCCGGGAGCTTTTTTTTCGCGGTCAACACAGATCAGTGTCAGGTTTTTGTAATTAAATTTAAGTTCGTCCATAATTCTGTAAAACCTTGGAACCCACTCCTTGCTATCACCGCACCAGGTTGCCATAACAAGAGTGATTTTAATGCCTTTCAGTTTTCCAGTTAGTTGTTTCATGGTTTCGGCATCAGCCTTATAAACAGGGTATTCAGATTTAAAAGCCGAATCAAAATTACAATTTACCGAACTGAACCCATCGCGGCTACAATAGCCGATAAGCATTTCGTTGTTTTTCTTCGGGTCAGTGGTTTTTTGATTCAGTTTCTGCGCGAAAGCCATAGCAGGTAAAAGAAAAAGTGCTATAAAAACAAGATTTTTCATAAGCTGTTTAAATGAAGTTCATAAATCCCTTAAAGAGTTTTAAACCAACTAAAACTGTGAGATTGAAAACTCCCAATGCAATTTCAGAGAAGCACAATATTATTTCTGATGGCGAATTTCACCAGGTCAACTGTAGTTTTTAGTTCGAGGCGGGCCATAATATGATTTTTGTGCGACTCAACCGTACGGATACTGATAAAAAGCTTATCTGCAATTTCCTGGTTAGTCATACCTTCGGCAAAAAGCCTGAGTACTTCAATTTCGCGTTTTGATAACAGGCTTTCCTTGTTTTCATCGTCAGGTGTATCAGCTTTCGCTTTTTTGATATAACTTTTCAGAATTACATTCGAAATACTTTCGGCAAAAAACTCTTCGCCCCTGTGAATAGCATAAATAGCTTCAATCAGTTCTTTACGTGAAGTATTTTTAGGGAGATAACCACGTGCTCCTGAGTTAATAGCATTAAATATAAACTCTTCCGAAGTGTGCATCGACAGGATTAGGATACGGATGCCCGGGAAATCGTTATGTAGTTTTTTAGTTATTTCGATTCCCGACATGCCGGGCAAAGCAATGTCAAGGATGGCAATTTCGGGTTGCGAATACTTTAGCAAATCGAATAATTCTTTAGCATCCGCAGCTTCCCCGATTATTTCGAAACCCGGTTCACCCGTAAGCAAATTGGCAATTCCTGTGCGTACAAGTTGGTGATCATCCACCAAAATCAGTCTGATCTTTTCCATTGAAGGTATTATACAGTATAGAAACTAAAATAGTTGTTCCATTACCTGGTTCACTCTTTATTGTAAATTCACCTTTCAACAATTGTGTTCGCTCCCGCATATTCTGAAGCCCGTTTCGCTGGGCAAAACTTACCGGGTCAAATATAAAGCCTTTTCCGTTGTCAGTCACTTCAAGGGTAACTATATTATTATCGCGTTTGAGTTTCAACGTCACCTGCGAAGCTCTTGCATGTTTGGCAATGTTATTGAGTGCTTCCTGTGCAATACGATAGAGGTAAACCTGCGATTTCTTCGACATCCGGTCAAGCGAACCTTTATTCTCGAAAACTGATGTAAAACCTGCCAAAGCTCCTAGTTCGGAGCTAAGTGCCCTTAATGTCGAAACGATCCCGAATTCATTCAGCGCGGCAGGCATCAGCGCATTGCACACATTTCGCACATCTTCTATCGTTGTGTCAATCATGTTTTTTGCGGAGTCAATACCAGCCCTCATCATCGAGTAATTAAGGGTTTCGGCATTTTCGAGCTGAAGTTTGATCGCAATCAGCGATTGCCCTATGCCATCATGCAATTCTCTCGATAGTCTATGCCGTTCCTGGTCCTGTCCGTCAATCACCGAGCGTAACCTGCGCAGTTTTTCGGTATGTAATTCGTTTTCCTGGGTTCGTATCCTATCGAAAATATTTGTAAGTGTCTTATTTAATTGAGCAAAAACTCCCTTACCTTTGACAATCGTATTTGACAATGAACCGTTTTCAATTTCGAGGAGGTTCCTCTGCAGTTGGAGAATATGATTCGCATTACGAATACTCAGGTATATCCAGCTCATTATCAGCAGCAGACAAAGAATACTGCATAGACCGGAACCAGTCTGCCAGACGATGATACTCCACAGAATTGCTGAAATTAGCAGTGGAGGCAAAACAAAATTAAGGTAAATCTGTTTCATAGACCGGCTTTTCATTTTCCTGTAAGCAAGCAGAAGCTTCAAAATTAGTTAGAAATTTAATGCTGCAAATAAACTTTTTTTTGATTTTGGTTTAGATTTGCAAGGTATAATTATAGAAATAAATACACAACATGTCGAGAATTGGAATTTTTTTTGGTGGTAAAGATAATGGCAGCACTGCAAAAGTAGCGCGTAAAATTCAGGAATTATTTGGTGATGAGGCATCCGTTCACAATGTCAGTAGTGCGGCCAGGCAGGATCTCGAAAAGTATGATTTCCTTGTATTAGGAACCGCTGCCTGGGGAATAGGCGAAATGCATTCGGATTGGGAACGCTTTATTGATAAACTCGTTGAAGCTGACCTGGCAGATAAGAAAGTGGCTTTGTTTGGCCTTGGCGATCAGAAAATGTATCCCGAGAGTTTTGTTGATGGCATGGGAACCATCTTTTGTCGTTTGCCACATAAAGAAAATGTTGTAGGTTATACATCTATAAGAGGTTACAATTTTTATTATTCAACAGCCGAAAAGGACGGGAAATTTGTTGGGCTAGCAATAGATGATGATACACAGGGCGAATTCACTGAAAAACGTGTCAAAGACTGGGTGAAACAAATCCGCAAGGAAGCCGGGATATAATCCTATTAATCAGTATATTTATACAGATCACAGAAACTGATTATCATTCAACTGGATTTCTTTACATGGTTCGATGTTGTTTTTTTTTGTGTTTCAGCTTCAAAATCAAGAAGCTGTTTGACTAAAGTCTTACCTGTTAAATAAAGTTTTATATAAGGGTCCCGGTTTTATTTTTTTATGAAATTAGTAACCTGGTGAAGTAATAAATCAACTTCCCGGAAGATATCTGATAACTTATTTATTGATATATATCATTAATTGAATTATTTTCATTTTTTTGCGAAAATAAAGTTGTGAAAATGTTTTTATGTCCCAAAAAATATACAACTTTGCCCGATATTTCAAAAGTCAACAATGCGTTACCTGCGTTCAGCCACTTCCTTTTTACGTAAACTTATCCTTATCGGATGGGCTCTTGCGATAGTGTGGATATACCTTGGCAACCTTGTTAATTTTCACCAGAACCGCATCTGGGGAAAGCAACTTATCCCTGTAGCATGTTATTCTACCCGTGCCAAGGAAAAAACAGGTATTCTTTTAATAAAGAGCGATACTGATTCACGATTTTTATTAGCAGGACAGCATTTCGATTTTTCTCCATCAGGGCAGCAGGTTTCCTGTTCCCCGTATATTGATTTTATTTCAGTTTATTATTTCCTGCCCGATGTTCTTGTTATCCAACAGGAGTTCGAATCCTTATCCTTCCGGGGTCCCCCTTCAGCTTAAGTTCTGATTACCGGTTAAATTACACAAAAAAACCTTTTGTGTTTTAAACCTGTGCTGCTATCCTTTCTTGGGATTCATTGTCTTGCTTGTATTGCAGCCGAATCACATCAGATTAATTTACACCCGAAACTTAACTTCATTCACGATGAAAACCAAATACTACGCAATTGTTGCATTACTAGCAACCACATTATCAGGCATTTTGCCTGTATTAGGCCAAAAAGTTGGCCCTGTTACTGATACCGTTTTTATGGGTCCAGGCTATGCTAATGAAATTTATTACAGTATGGCCGGAGGGAATAAAGGTACCATCAGCCGTAAACAATGGGATATCGCATTCCGCGCTTCAAGAATGAGTGCAAGCATACTTACCAATGATGCAGCCAATAATAGTGCGCTCGGCATTAATGGTGTTGAATTGTACACTTACCCGAAATCTGATTCAAGTGGCTGGTCAACTGTAGATACCTCAGGCCTTTTTGGCTGGAAGAATATGGTGAATTCAACCACTGACTGGGAGACCGGAGCTTTCGATCAGAACCAGCTTGGCCATCCTGATTACGGTTGGGGTAAATACAATTCAGTTACCCATGATGTTATGGGCGACTCACTTTATATCATAAAGCTTCGCGATGGGAGTCTTCGCAAACTTTTCATCAGGCGCAAATATTCGAGTTTGAATATGGTTGAGTTCCGCTATGCGAATATCGACGGTACTCATGATACAACTGTTACCGTGGATTGTAAACCATATTCCAGTCCAAATGCACAAAAGAACTTCGTCGGGTATTCCATTACAACCAATCAGGTAGTCGATTTTGAACCGGTGGCAAACGATCAGTGGGATATTCTTTTTACAAAATATATGTACACTTATCCGGAGGGGCCCAATTTTGGCGCAATTTATCCTGTTACTGGTGTATTAAGTAATTATGATATCAAGGTGAATAAATTCGATGATGTGGATCCTGATTTCATGATGTGGAATACTGAAACAATGGATTCAACACGTTCACCTATCGGCTGGGAATGGAAAGTTTTGAATAATGCAACCTTTACATTCGATATAGTGGATCGGCTGGTCTATTTTATTCAGGATTTGAATGGTAATATTCACAAACTTGTATTTAAGGATTTTGCAGGTTCATCCACAGGCCGTATAGTATTCGAAAAAGAAATGATTTCAGCTGCCGCTATCGGTGATAATGGGAAATCAGATTTTAATGTTGCTGTTTATCCCAATCCGGTCACTGATGTGATGAATCTTACAATAAATCCCGGCTCAGCAAAATCAGTAATAGTTTCAGTTCACGATATGTCAGGCCGGCTTGTATCGGAAAGCAGGAACGAGTTGCAATCCAATGCACTTTCGACCCTCAGAATTCCTGTATCAGGAATCCCTGCCGGAGTTTATATTGTCAGGATGCAGGTTGGAGAAAATTCGCTTTCACGTAAAGTGATCATTAATAAATAAAAAATGAGTTTTGTTTATCAGGTTAACAGGGTTTGATGGTATTATTTCCGGTCGGGAGTGATTTCCCCGACCGGTAGATACCATCATTATATTACTGTTGAAATACTGATACTGCTCACTTAAGATAATGTAAATACATTTGTTGATTGCGTATGTTTTGCAGATTATCAGGGTTGTTGGTACTGTTGCCGGCCGGAAGTAGGTTCTCCGGTCAGCAACTTACCACGTTAAATTTCTGAATTAGCAAAATTGTATTTATAAACTGTTTTTTGAGTAAATAATATGTTTAAAGATTTGTTTATCAGGTTAATAGGGTTGATTGTGATTCTGCTGGCAGGGAATTTCGTTTCCGGTCAGCAGGCCACTGTCATTATTATTGATGCAAAAACCAAAGAACCGGTTCCTTTTGCCCATGTTTGTTTTCAGAGTATCACTTCGCAGGAATTAAAACATTTTGTAACAGATATAGAAGGTAAAGTACCCAACGAAAGTAAGGAAAAAAGTAAAGTTGCAATTTCATATGTTGGTTACGAAACCCTTTCGGATACTATTCAGCCTGGTGTTTCCACAACTTTACAGCTGGTTCCTGCTGTTCTCAATATGAGCGAAGTAGTTGTTACAGCTCAGCTTGTTCCCGAGCGTGCCGATAAATCGATTTATAAAATAAATGTTATCAACAGCAGGCAGATAGAGTTGAAAGCTGCCACAAATCTTACTGACCTCCTTAGTACAGAAAGCAATATGCGGATATCACAGGGTGGTGTTTTAGGCTCAAGCCTCAGCCTGCAAGGCCTTTCGGGCGAAAATGTTAAGTTCCTTGTTGATGGGGTTCCGGTTGTCGGCCGCTTAAACGGCAATATTGATCTGAACCAGCTTAATCTTTATAATGTGGACCATGTTGAGATTATTGAAGGGCCGATGTCAGTGATTTATGGTAGTAATGCCATTGCCGGTGTAGTTAATATTATTACTAAGGAAAATAGAAATTCCGCCGCAACAGCTTATGCCAATGCATATATCGAATCAGTCGGCGTTTATAATTTTAGTGCAGGTGGTTCAGTACGCAACAAGAAGAGTAATTTTTCGCTCGACCTGGCAAGGAATTTCTTTGACGGATATACCACAACTGATAGCCTTCGGTCGATGCAATGGAAACCAAGGCGGCAATACAATGCCGATGCATACTATTTATATTCAGGAAACAAAACAAGGATAAAATTGTCTGTTCAGTTTTTCGACGAATTAATACTGGACAAAGGAAATTTGCTGAAACCTTATTACGAAACAGCTATTGATAATAATTTTCATACTATACGGCAGACTTCAAAGGCAGAAGCATCCTATACGATTTCAGCAAACCGCCAGATTAGCCTGGTAGGGGCCTATTCTTCCTATTTACGTAAGCGCGAAGTGTACCAGAATGATCTTACTATTCTTGAGAAACAGATTGCCGGTGGCGATACTACATCCGTCGGGAGCTATTTGTTAAGAGCCTGGTATAACAGGAATTATCCTGGCGAGAAATTGAATTACCAGGCCGGATTTGATGGGAATCTCGAAATAAATGAAGGCGAACGCATTGAAGGCGGAACGCAGCAAATTGGCGACTATGCAGGTTTTGTGACTTTTAAATATAACCCGATCGAAAAAATTTCTTTACAGCCAGGCGCCAGGTTCATATACAATACCAAATACAATGCTCCGGTCGTTTATTCGCTCAACGTAAAATACAGTCCAACTAAAAATACATCAGTCAGGGCTACTTATGCCCGTGGGTTCCGTGCTCCTTCTATTAAGGAGTTATACCTCGATTTTGTTGATATCAACCACAACCTTCACGGCAATCCTGACCTGCAGGCAGAGTATTCGCACAATGTTAATCTGAACTTCAGTTACAACCGTGAAACACCGAACGGCTATCTCAATTGTGAGTTGGGAACCTTTTATAACTATGTTGATAATACCATATGGCTGTTCCAGGTTGGCAACGATATTACAACCTATACTTATGGCAATGTTTCGACATTTATTTCGAGAGGTGTTCAGATAAGCGGAACAATGAGTTTCTATCCCAGGTTGACGTTAAAAGGCGGTGTATCGCATGTTGGCCGTAAATTCCCTGATAATACATCTGAGACCGCTGACACTGATTTTCAGTACAGTACCGATTTCAATGCTATGGCAACGTATAACCTGGTAAAAATCAATACGTCGCTGACTGCGAATTTTAAATACACCGGCCGTTTCCCATTGCTTACACCGGACGGAAATTTCGAGGATGAATATATTGAAGGCCATTCGAACCTGGATATCAGCCTGATGAAAAGTTTTAAGCAAAACATGTTTTCAGTTTCCGTGGGAGGAAAAAATCTCCTTGATGTAAAGGATGTTCAAACCAGTATGGTTAACAGTGGAGCTCATACCGGTGGCGGCGACGGAGCATCACGTGTTGCGTGGGGACGTACAGCCTTTGTTAAGCTTACCTACAATTTTAAGAAATTCTAATGTTACGGCTACTATATTTTCTCTCAATAATTGCAATGATTACACTTGTTTCATCCTGTTTTAAGGATGATGAACAGGTTACCGCTCATATTCCCGGCGATTATATTACCGATACGATAGGGCTTACCGATAATTACAAAAACCAGGTTTATTACAGCCTTCTCGACAGCAATGACGTAATCATTAATAACAAGGATTCCTGGGATCTTGGTTTCGAAAGCTACCCCAATGGCTGGCGTGTTATCCTCAACAGCAGTTGTTTTATGAAATCGGCTTTTCTACAAGACCAGAATTTTGGTTTTCCCGTTGATACAATCGGTGCTGAATGGTTATTTAATCCATCCGATGGCAGTGCTGATTCGGTAGCTATCGGACAATGGTTTACGATAAACGGTGAAGATACAGTTGGAACCAATCGCTTACTGCTGCTCGATAGGGGAATTGATGTGCTCGGTAACCCGCGAGGTTTCAACCAACTGGTGATTGACAGCCTGGCAAACGGAACGTATTATTTCCGGATTGCTGATTTTGACGGTTCAAATGTGGAGTCTTTCACTGTAACTAAAAATGGAGATGTAAATCATGTGCTTTTCTCCATTTTCAATCCAATTGCCATTATATCTGAACCAGGCAGGACTTCATGGGATTTGCTTTTCACTCAGTATACAACACTTTTGTATACGGATGTGGGCGATCCTTATCCTTACCTGGTAACCGGGGTTTTATTGAACCCGGTTTTTGTCGAGGTAGCTGTTGATTCACTAACACCTTTTGCCGATATTGCTTTTGAAAAAGCACAATCAATGGCTTTTACCCGGCAGGCTGACCGTATAGGGTATGAATGGAAGATTTATGATTTTGCGGCAGGCACTTATACCGTGAATTCTGATAAAATCTATATAATCCGCGATACAAAAGGATTTCTTTACAAACTCAGATTTATCGGATTTTATAAATTCAATACAAATAAACTGGACAAAGGATATCCTTCTTTTGAATACCAGAAATTATAATAGGGAATTACCTGACCTTCTATTCCCTTGCTATTTAGGCAAATAGTTAATAAATTCATTAAATTTGCACACTCAACTAAATAAATTACAAACATGAAATACATTCCCCGGCTTATACTTCTGTCAGGATTCATCTTAGTCACATCCGGAGTATTTGCTCAATATAGCCCTGAAATTTCGGTCGTGGATTTGCAAAAGCAGATTGGTTTTTTGGCTTCCGATTCACTGAAAGGCCGTAAGCCAGGCACACCCGAGGATATTGTGGCGGCATCATACATTCGTGACTGTTTCAGTAAGGCTGGTCTTAAACTGCTTTACGATAATGGGTTTCAGAAATTCGAAATTGTAGCTGATGTTAAACCGGGAAATAATAATTCCATTTCATTCGATAGGTATAGTGCAAAACAGGGAACGGATTTCACTCCATTGTCTTTCTCGGCTTCATCCACACTCACTGCTCCGGCTGTATTTGCAGGGTATGGTTTTGACCTGGATATTGATTCACTCAAATGGAATGATTATAAAAATATCGATGTAAAGGGCAAATGGGCTATCATACTTCGTGGCGATCCGGAGCCCGATAAACCTAACAGCGCATTTCTCGCCTATGAACAGGAGCGAAGCAAAGTGCTTACAGCCAAGGATAAAGGAGCAGTTGGAGTGTTTCTGGTTTCCCCGTCCGATCTTGAAAAAGCGGATGTAATCATGCACATGCAGTACGATAAATCTCCGTCGGATGCGGGAATTCCGGTCTTCAGCATAACACGCGCCCTTGCCGACAAGATGATGGCATCCATGGATTATACCATTGTCTCGCTTGAGGTAGAAATGAAAGAAAGCCATTACCCCGTCACATTGTACCTTGAGCCAATAATCACTGCAACTGCTGACCTGGTTAAAACAAGAGTTATTGCACAAAATGTGGTTGGAATGATTGAAGGATCAGATCCGGTACTTAAAAGTGAATTTGTTATAATCGGTGCACATTTCGATCACCTCGGAATGGGTGGAGAGGGTAGCGGTTCGCGTACGCCGGAAGAAAATTCAGTACACAACGGAGCCGATGACAACGCTTCGGGAACAGCAGGTGTAATAGAACTTGCTCAGAAACTGGCTGCTAACCGCACTAATCTCAAACGCAGCTTTGTTTTTATTGCATTTGCTGGTGAAGAAATGGGGCTGCTTGGCTCAAAGGAATTTGCAAACAAACCTCCGTTTGATCTTAAAAAGGTTAATGCCATGATCAATATGGATATGGTCGGAAGGCTTAATCCTGAATCAAATACGATCAGCATCGGAGGAACCGGAACTTCAGCAGAATCCGATTCCATATTAAAAATTATTGAAGCGAACCGTCCGTTTAAAATCTCTCGTTCTACGGATGGATTCGGGCCTTCGGATCATGCTTCGTTTTACAGTGAGAACATTCCTGTTTTCTATTTCTCGACAGGTGCTCACGACGAATACCATACCCCGGCTGATGATGCTGACAAAATTAATTATACCGGAGAGGTAGCCCTTCTGGATATGGTTTACGACCTGGCCAATGTAATTTCGGCTGGAGAGAAGCTGAGCTTCCGCGAATCAGGTTCCAAACAGGCCGCTCGCTACGGACGCAATATGAAAGTTACGCTTGGAATTGTACCTGATATGGTTTCTAATGATAACAATGGGCTGAGGGTTGATGGCGTTCGAAAAGGCGGCCCGGCTGAAGTGTCAGGAATGGTTAAGGGCGATCGCATCGTTTCCATCGAAGGGCAACCGGTTACAAATATTTATGATTACATGGCCAGGCTTGGAAAACTTAAGGCCGGACAGGTTGCCAGTGTTGAAATTGTCAGGGATGGCAAAAAACAAATACTGATTGTTCAGTTTTAACCTGTTTATTAGCTGCTCATTATGAACATGGACTTATTTAGCTCGTGAAGAGTAATTTGAGGGAATTCAATAAGGTTGAGGTTGAGGATGAGGATGAGGTTGAGGTTAAGGTTAAGGTTAAGTGCGGTATACTCAGAATTATAGCTCAACCTCAACTTGCGTTTAATAAGAGCTTCTTTTACACGTCATTACTGCAGTTTTTGCAGGAGAAGCTTTTTATGTATCTTCGCGGACTATGCTGCAGTATTTTACACAGGACATTCTGATCAAGTTTATGAAGTTTGGAGCCGTTGGTGCTACAGGCGTTGTTGTCGATTTCGGTTTTACCTGGGTAGGGAAAGAAAAAGTCAGAATTCAGAAATATATTGCCAATGCAATTGGCTTTACCATTGCGGCAACCACCAATTATTTTCTTAACCGCTGGTGGACCTTCCACAGCAACAACCCTGAACTGGCAATGGAATATACCCGCTTTTTAGTGGTTTCGCTTATAGGCCTGGGATTGAATACTCTTTTAATCTGGTATTGGGTAAGCAAACGGAATCGGAATTTCTATATTTCGAAACTCTTTGCAATGGGCCTGGTCACATTCTGGAATTTCTTTGTAAACCTGGCTTTTACGTTTGTTTGAACAAATCCTGTTCTTTGGTGTAAATACGTTTTCAGGAAGATATTTTTTTGATATTATTGTGTTTTCGACATAGTTTCGGGCACAACAATTATAAAGTTAGCCAGGCCTTCCGATTCCTTTTTGAGATCATCAACATCGGCCTGTTCTACAGATGAAATAGTGACAATTTTTAATTTAGGGTCAGCTTGCTGCAAATACCATATTATACTTTGGAATCTGTCGCTGTGATAGCTACCGTTGAAATGAAGAAATGTCTTCCCTTTCGTAAAATTTTTCAGGATGAAATGGGCCATAGTTGCATCCTTCACTGCCTGGGCACGGGCAATATTCATGGTAACATGTGCCGGGGCATCGCCCATCATTTTAGCCATATCGGCATAACATGCCAGAGTTGAATCGTATTTTACCGGCAATGGAGCGATATATTGCAGCGCAGCTTTGTCCAGTGTATTTAGTATTTCAAAACCGCTTTTATTTACCATAGAGGCATAACGCCGTGGAATGTTAGTAGCAATAAACGACAGGCTGCTGTCGCGGGCAAAGTTCAGAAGCCGTTTGTAATCAGTTTTATAATTCGGCCAGAGCCGGGCTTCGGTTTCAAAGCTTTTTTCTTTTACCAGCTTGGCAAGGTATTCATTTACAATAAGCTGGTTGTCAGACTCGAACATTTCGGCACCTAAAACCAGGTTTTTGCCCCTTGCAGCATACAAGTCGGCTGTAAGCTCGTATTCAAGCCAATGACAGATCGGATTATCGTGTAATTCGCCAAAAAAAACGATATCGGCTTCCGAAGCAGCTTCTACCAGTTCTCTGTACGTTGCATTTTTCCCTTTCTCATCAAACATTTTATAGGCAGGGTTGTCTTTTTTCATCGAGAGGAAAACTATCAGGGCTATACATAGAAGGAATGTTTTTTTCATACAGTTAAATGGTTTGGCTTGAATTAAGATTTACTAATGTTAAATTTTTAGTGTTTATGAAGGTGTAATCTTATTCCTGCTTTTTCAATTCTGCACCATGAAACATGAGCGGGAGCAGGTTGTTGATTCCTTCAAGAATCCAGATTTTATCTGAATTTCCCTGTAAGATTATCCTGATTGGTTTGCCCGAAAGCATTTCGTATTCGGCAATCACCTGCCTGCATGCACCACAGGGTGTAACCGGACTCGAAAGATTAAACACTTTTGTTTTTGCCACTACTGCAATTGTTTGTATTGCAACTCCCGGATGCATGGCTGATGCCGCAAAAACTGCGACCCGTTCGGCGCACAAACCAGAAGGATAAGCGGAGTTTTCCTGGTTGTTGCCTCTGAAAATAAGGCCATTGGTTAACCTCAAGGCTGCTCCCACGTGAAAGTCGGAATAAGGTGCATAGGCCAGATCGCAGGCAAGCCATGCTTCCTTCAACAGATCTGCATCTTCATCGGTCAGGCCCGAAATACCGGTTACTTCAGTATAAGCTATGGATAATGTATGTGTAATCATAAGGTTACAAAATAGGGTATAAATGTACTTGAAAATTGTCAGCTTCAGTTGAGATACTACAAAAATGTCATGAATTTGATTTCCGAAAACGCCAAAATCATTAATACAACGTGAAAAATGACTTATTAGCTTAAAATTATTTAAACAATAATTCAGATTTTTCTGTCTTTTCTCTTCCCAGAAGCATCAGTGCGGTAAACAGTACATAGAATGTAACTCCCTCCTGGCTTTCAATGGTATCCTCGGTTAACATCGAGATCATGAAGATAATCCAGTAAACCACATAAAAATAGTTATTAAAGTTTCGGGTTATGATTCCGGGATAAAACATGACCATGAGAAACCATATTAATCCAACGATACCTAAAGCAACAGTAATTGAAAGATATTGATTATGCGATCGAAGCCTGTATTGGCTTGCGAGGTTTGAATTCATGCTGCTGTATTGCTTTTCAAAAGCATCCGGAAGGTCGCCGGTTCCGACTCCAATCAGAGGATTCTGCAATATAATCAGCAACGAAGTCCGCCAATATTCGAACCGCTGTACAATCGATCCCGAATTTGGATCTTTAAGTTCAATATATCTTTGATAGCCGGCAATAAAGTCTTCAATCTGCGATCGTGGACCTGGCAGTTTATTATAGTCGTACCTGTTAATCCCATTTTCGATATTCCTGATATCGTTATCACTAAGCTGACCAATACCGTCAGCATCCTTTCTTAAATCTTTTGATGCCAGGTAGCTGATCAGGGTAAAACGCCTTAACTGTTTGTTTTGATCAAGACTGTCGAGGGAGAGTTTGCTCCTGCCGGCCCAGGATTGCCTTAATTCCTTGTCACAAATATATAGTCCCGTCCATTTACCGTTTTTTATCTTAAAATTTACGATGTCGTGGTAATACGAATTTCCGCGCGGTGTGTATTTATCCAGTTTCGAAATATCAACCGAGCGTGTATTCAGATATTCATAAGTTACTGATGAAATATACAATACCGGCAAGATGATCAGGGCGCCTGTAAAAAGGAGAGCTGATATTTTCAGGTAAAAATTACTGATTTTAAATATTAAGAATAAAAGAAGCAATACGCTTATAAAAGCAAAAATCATTATTCCGGTCGAATAGTTCATATATGCCATAAAACCAATCAGCCAGGCCGCAACAGCAAGTATCGCCAATCTGATTCTGAAATTAAGCATCCCATTCGCACGAACAAAGAAAAATATAATGAATACGGCAAAAACAGCATTCAGGCTGTACCTGATATGCGAAGTGTGGGCTGCTAAAGCCCGGCTGTCGGCGACCGGCAGGTTTAAATAAAGAATTAGTCTGTAAATACTTCCTCCAAATACAGCGGCAACAAAGCATGCCAATATCCAAAAAAACGTTTTTGTACTTATCCGTGGTCCGGTTGCAATAAACAGCGGCAATATAAAGATAGGCAATTTAGTGCGGAGGTCTTTCAACGCATAGTTGAAATCAGTGGTGTACAGCAAACCGATCACATGTAATAACAGGAGAGAAGCAATGGCCACGGCTGGTTTGTTCCTGAAAAACAGAATAAACTTATTAATCAGGGCAATAAAAACAAACTTTAAAACCTCGCCAAGAAACCGGAAAAGATTAACCGGATTGACTAAACCGGCTGGAGGATGTTTTTTCAGGAAAGATGTGTCAACACCATGCCAAAGCCAGAAGAACAGCGTGCTGAACTGGAAAAGGCTCATCGTGAATTTTGATAATGGAAGGGACGCTACCAGCAGTGCAAGCGAAAGGTAATAAAAGGTGATATACAGGGGTTGCCGTTCTCCGGTGTTCAATTGCATCAGATACTATAGGTTAGTTCTGCATTTTAGAGGCTTTTGTCTTACTGTCAGCCTTGGTAAAGGTTCCGTCAAGAATCGACGTATAAATCGAAGCATTATTCAGCACATCAACAGCACTTTTGAGCTCTTTATCATCGCTCAGCGTCGATTCGATACGACCTTTCTGATAATAGTACCTGCTGGCTATTTCCTGTTGAAGAATATCTGTGATTTCTTCCTTGTTTTCGATCAGGTCTTTTTTCTTATGCTGTTCAATAGATTGAATCATTGACTCATATTGCCCCTTGATGTCATCCCAGCAGTTCTCGTAAATGGCAGCTTTTTTCACTGTTTCGAGTTCTTTCTCGGCTACTGTTTTAAACTCAAATCCTTTTTTCTGTGTAAAAGCAATAAAATCGTCGTAATCAGCATCGCTGATCCTGAAAGTGCCGGCTGCATCTATCGTTGGATGAGCAGCTGCATACTTTGTCGCATAGTCAAAAATAATGTACTTCGTGATGAGGTTATACGAAATTGTACTAAGTTTTGAGGTATCAGTCGGAACATCGGGTGCAATACCTTTGCCATCATACACTGTCCGCCCATGCATGGTTTTGTATGCAGTTACAAGCGAATCCGGAATATGATCAGGATTGCCTGAAGAATTTTTATGGGCATAATCAATTTCCTGTATGCAACGCCCGCTGGGAATATAATATTTGGCAACGGTTATTTTTACCTGTGTGTTGTAACTCAGCGGAAAAACGTTCTGAACCAGTCCCTTTCCGTAAGTCCGGCGACCAACAACTACAGCACGGTCGAGATCTTGTAAAGCCCCTGCAACAATTTCAGAAGCCGAAGCTGAATTTCCGTTTACCAAAACAACTAATGGCAGATTCAAGTCAACAGGCTCCATATTGGTTTGGTAGCTGCGGTTTTTGTCTTTCTGTTTGCCTTTTGTGGATACAACCAATTCGTTTTTCTTCACGAAGAGATTCACAATATTAACAGCCTCAGTTAACAGTCCGCCGCCATTATCGCGCAAATCAAGGACTAATCCGGCAACAGTGTTTTTTGCTTTCAGGTCGAGTAAGGCTTTTTTTACATCACCCGAAGCCGTTTGTGTAAAACTGTTAAGTTTTATATATGCTACTCCGTTTCCGATCATTCCGTAATAAGGCACCGGGTCGATGCTGATTTTTTCGCGCATTATTTCAAAAGCAAGAGGATTGGGCTCGCCTTCGCGTTCAACTACCAGTTTAAAAGCGGTGCCGGGCTGTCCTTTCAGGATAGCGCTTACATCTTCAACTGATTTTCCAACGGCACTCTTATCGTTTACCTTAATAATTTTATCTCCGGCTTTAAGACCTGATTTCTGAGCAGGAGAATTTTCATAAGGTTCTGAAATATAAATATAATCTCCTTGTTTGTGAATTAATGAACCTATTCCTCCGTATTCTCCTGTCGTCATAAAACGGAAGTCCTCGATCTCCGATTCCGGAATAAACACCGTATATGGATCAAGCTTGTCCAACATGGCATCAATACCTGTTTTCATCAGTTCCGACGGGTTGGCTCCATCTACGTAATTAATATTCAGTTCTTTGTACAAAGAAGTTAGGATTTCAAGATTTTTCGAAATTTCGAAATCGGATGAAGTCTGCGCCCTGAGCGGAGTCACAACGGTAAATGACAGGAAAACTGCCATCATTACAAAAACTCTTGCAGAGAGGATGCTTATATGTTTCATGAATTGGATTTTTTTAAGTAGATTAGTCTTTTTGTGATTTCCCAGTTCGAAAAGTCTGGTTTTTTGAAAACAATTATTGGTAAGGATTTGTTTCTCATTCAGTGGATTACATTTCCTTTTTAAGAATTTTTAAGGAACAGGATCGTAACCACTTCCGCCCCAGGGATTACAGGATGCTATCCTTTTAATTGTCAGCCAGCCACCTTTAAACGGCCCGTGTTTTTTTAGTGCTTCAATGCCATATGCCGAACAAGATGGCGTGTATCGGCACGAAGGCGGCAAATAGGGTGAAATTACATACTGGTAAAACCGTATGATACCAATCATTATTTTACTCAGAATTTTTTTCATTTGTACGTATTAAACGATCCAACAAGTCATTTATTGCTACATTAGTTTCCTGTTGTGTAATGCATTTTTTACCGGTAAATATAAATGCGATTTCGCATTGTTTTCCTGAGTTGGCAAATGATTCCAGTAACTTGTGTTTATTCAGGCGGTAGGCCTCACGTATCAGCCTTTTCATTCGGTTACGGCTTACAGCCAGTTTTAGTTTTTTTTTAGGAACAGCAATCAGCACTCTTATCGCTGGTTTGCCGGATGCTTCAGTTTTAAGATAAATCAATCGGAATTGAGACGAAACCAACACTTTCCCTTCTGAAAAAAGCCTGTCGATCTGAACCTGGCTGCAAAGCTTTTCTGCCTTCCGGAATGTATTTCTTATTACTGAATCGGGCATGGATTATTCTGTAGTTACAAAAATAAGCTTTTCCGGCTGATGGTTCCTGAAATGGAACTGTTTTTTGAATAATTGCTATAAAAAAAGCCCCGTTAATTTTCAAGAAACGGGGACTTAAAAAAAATAAATTTTTAGACCCTGTTTAAAATTGTTGTTTTTAACTTAAGAAGGGCGAAGGGGAGAAACGGCGAAGGGTGATAAGCAAAATTTCAACTAAAACTTGCGTTTCAATTCAGGATACTTCCCTGCCTGCGTGATGCCTGCCTGCGAATGCATTCAGGCAGGCAGGCGCCTTCGGACTCCTGTCTTCCGGCTTTTGCTCAACTAATAGTATTTATAGAGCAACTTTAAACATAAGGTATTATGCTTTCCTGCAGTTTTTCGACAAGTAAGCGTCAATTGCCATAGTCATAGAGGGAGTGGCAGGACTTGGAGCCGAAAAGTTAACTTTTATTCCGGATTCTGCTGCTGTTTGTGCGGTGGTTGAACCAAAAGTGCCGATTACAATTTCATTCTGTTTAAATTCGGGCCAGTTGTAGTATAAAGAACGTATGCCCTGAGGACTGAAAAAAACCAGCATGTCGAATTTGGTAATATCAACAATATCTTTCATCTCGGCAGGTACAGTCCGGTACAATACGGCTTCGCTGTAACTTATTTTTGCTGCATCAAGCAGATCGGGCAATTCCTTGCTATGGTTGTCAGAACAAGGGAGTAAAAAACGTTCGGTTTTGTGCTTTTTAATAAGATCCATTAATTGCGATACATCATTTTCTGAAAAAAAGATTTTACGCTTACGAAACTGCACATATTTCTGAAGGTAAAATGCCACCGACTCCGACATACAGAAATATTTCATTGTTTCCGGGATTTCAACCCTGACATCTTTGGCGATACTGAAGAAGTGATCAACGGCGTGTTTGCTGTTGAATATAATTGCAGTGTGTTCGTTAATGTAAACCTTTTCATCACGGAACTCACGCACGGAAACACCTTCAATTTTAAAGAATTTTATAAATTCAATGTGTACTCCGTACTTCCTGATAATATCGCCATATGGCGATTTCTCCAAATCTGCCGGCACAGGCTGCGAAACCAGTATGTTCTTGATTTTAGACACGTTACCGATGTGTATTTTAAAAGTTTAAAAAAAAGATAAGGTCCACTCTGAAGTTTTGCTTATTACTTTATAAAGAAGCAATAAGGGTAAAATTTCGAGGGTGCAAAGGTACAAAAATAAATAAAACAAATTGTAGTTCATATTCGCCATTCCGGTTAAAATACTTCTGAATAGTCTGTAAAGTAATAATAATGAAGCAATTACAATACCTGCTATTAAAAAAATCGAGCTTCCCCAGTAAATTGCTATAATGGTTACAGGAAACAGGACAGCACCTATTATATGATTGAAAATAAGTGTATTGAGCTGAAAAGATCGTGTTGATTCGCTTGTTTGAAAAATAATTCCCAACATATAAACCAAAGCAGATTTGACCATCTGGTAAGCAAAAAGACTTCCGAAAATGATCCCGGCCAATGCAATATTATTTAAACCGTCCGGTATTGTGAAAAATGTTTTGAAGAGTTGGTAAATGAAAATGGAACTTACAGCATAATAAATAAATCCGAGGCCGAGTGTGATACGCTCGCTGAACAGATTTCCTTCCCTTTCCAACTGGTTCACGGCATGTGGTTGCGCAACAGCGCGGAATATCTGCCCGAATCTTTTCGGGTAATAGGTCTGTATCCATGCAAAAATAAACAGACAAATCAGCAAAACAAGCGTTATCCAGTCGGTTGACTGCCTGTTTACAGGCAAGCTATCAGAATGAACCGGCTCAAGCTGGTGATGGCCGAAAACCGAATTGGTTTGAGTAAGTTCCTTGCTTGCTGGCGGAGGGGTAATATAATCGAAAATACTGTTATTGTAATATTTTTTAAGTGAGTCTGCTGTTGGAACAAAGCTTTCGTTAGTAAGCGGTATGCTGTATTCAAAAAAGCCTACCGTATCGGTAAGCGTTGGATTAAACTTATATCGGATGGTAAGGCTGTCCATAGTTCTGTCGGCAAAATTACAAAAATAGATTTGGCTAATCCGCCATTTTATCCTGATTGACGATCATTATTTATATTCGGTAAAAAATGCAGGTGCTTTGTGAAATTAGTAACAATATTCAGGCTGTAACCGCTAAATAAATTTTACCTTTGCACCGGAATTTAGTAACGAATAGTTTAAAGTGTTGATTAATAGATTAGTAAGAGTTTTTTAAAGGTACAATTAATATACAAACATATTTTCGAAAATGTCAGAAATTATTGGAAAACTTGAAGATTTCAGTCTCACTAAAAGTCCTAAGCAGCAAGGTTCTATTCACAAAATCGGAATTATTGGCTGCGGGTCGATGGGACAGGAAATTGCTAAGACTATAAGCCAGCATGGCTTTGATGTTGTTTGCCTTGATATTACAGAGGAACGTGTAGCCGGTGCCATGGAAGGTATTGCGGCCATGCTTGATCACGAAATCCGCCGTTGGGGTATGACCAACAGCGAGAAACGCTTAATTCTTTCACGAATTAAAGGAACCATCGAATACAGGGATCTTTCGGATTGTGATATTGTTTTTGAAGCCATTAATTCACGTAAACCCGGTACAAGCCTGGATATCCGGAAGGAAATCCTGCAACTTGCCGAAAAGTTTGTTCGCCGCGATGCCATTCTTGCTTCAAATACGGCAACATTAATGATTTCGGACCTTGCGTCCGGTCTGCAATATCCTGATCGGGCAGTCGGACTTCATTTTATGTCTCCTTCCGACAAGGTGAAAGTACTTGAAGTTGTTCGCAGTGCACGTACTTCGGATGAAGCTTTCGAACTGGTGAGCCGTTTCGTAAGGATGCTCGAAAAAAAGCCTATCACCCTAATGGAATCGCCCGGCAACATTACAACACGTATGATATGCGTTGTGATAAACCAGGCCTGTGAAATGCTTATGGAAGGTATTGCTTCGGTCCAGGATATTGATGAATTGATGAAAACCAGCCTTGGGAACCAGTATGGACCGTTCGAACTTGCTGACCGCATCGGGTTGGACAAGCTTCAGAAATGGATGGATAACCTGTATAACGAATTTGGCGAACATGGGTATAAAACTTCTCCGGTATTAAAACGGCTTGTTCGTGCCAATTTTCTTGGTAAAGCCAGCGGACAAGGTTTTTATAAATATGATGTAAGCGGCAAAATTGTAGGAAGCACCATTACATGCCCCGAATACAGGTAATTGTTCAATTCAGTTAAAAAGTATAAAAATGAAGATTATAGTTCTGAACTGCGGAAGTTCATCCATTAAATATCAGCTCTTCGAAATGCCTTCAGCCGAAGTAGTTGCAAAAGGCCTTGTTGATAAAATCGGTCTGAAAGGCGCATCAGTTAAACATTATATGGCTGATGGAAATGTGCTGAAACTCGAAGGCGAAATCCTTGATCACCAGGCTGGTATTGAGTTTGTACTGGGAATTCTTACTCATAAGGAATATGGATGCGTTACGGATGTGAATGAAATAGGTGCAGTTGGACACCGCGTTGTACATGCAGGTGAAAAATTTAACAGCAGTGTAGCAATTTCCAAAGAAGTTATCGATGCACTCGAAGAGTGTATTGACCTGGCTCCTTTGCATAACCCGCCGAACCTCGAAGGTATTTATGCCATAAATAAACTGATGCCCGAAGTTCCCCAGGTAGGTGTTTTCGATACCGCTTACCATCAAACCATGACGGAGCAGGCTTACCTATACGGGATTCCTTATTCACTATATGAGAAATACAAAGTACGCCGCTATGGATTCCACGGATCGAGCCACCGTTTTGTATCGCAGCGTGCTGTCGAAATACTTGGTAAAAATATTGAAGACTTAAAAATAATCAGTTGCCACCTTGGTAACGGTGCTTCGATGTGTGCAATAAAGAATGGGAAATCGATGGATACTTCCATGGGGATGACACCTGTTGAAGGACTTGTAATGGGTACCCGTTGCGGCGACATTGATGCAGGAGCACTTTTATACATCGCTGACAAGGAAGAAACCAGTATTCCTTATACCAGCACATTGCTGAATAAACATAGCGGTATGCTCGGATTGTCAGGAGTTTCGAGCGATATGCGCGATATTGAAACAGCTGCTGCCGCGGGCAATCACAGGGCGCAGATTGCACTTGATATATACCATTATCGGATTAAAAAATACCTGGGGGCATATGCCGCAGCAATGGGCGGAGTTGATCTTGTCATATTTACAGGGGGCGTTGGAGAAAACGGATGGGAAACCCGCCAGTTTGTATGTGAAGATCTTGAGTTTATCGGACTTGATTTTGATATTGAGAAAAACACCAAGTTACGTGGAAAGGAAGCTGTGATAAGTAAAGATGATTCAAAAGTTACTGTAATGGTTGTCCCTACCAACGAAGAACTGGTAATTGCACAGGATACGTTTGAGATTGTGATGGCATAGTAAAGTTCAACTTAAAAAATTAAAAGAGGCTGTCGGAACAATGTTGCGGCAGCCTCTTTTGGTAAATTTCTTATTGTACTAGTTATCAAGTTTGAATTTTATAGGCATGTTGAACTGAACACGCACCGGTTTCCCTCTCTGGCTTCCCGGTATCCATTTAGGCATGGAACTTACTACCCTGAATGCTTCTGCATCTAAGGAATTTTCAACATTTCTAATAATTTTCGGATTGGTAATACTGCCATTTTTCTCAACCACAAAAGACACATAAACCGTTCCCTGGACACCCTTTTTCTTTGCTTGTTCCGGATACTTAATATTTTCAACCATATACTTAACGCGGGCATCGTCTCCGCCGGGGAATTGCGGCATCGTTTCCACTACCATAAACACTTCATCCTCGCCCACTGTTTTCTGCCCGGTTGGTGGTGGTGGCGGTGGCGGAGGTGGCGGCGGGGGAACTCCCTCATCACCAATGGTTGTTGCTGTTCCAATTTCATTACCTGCCGAATCTTTTAGCATTACAACTTTTTGCGTTGTTTCTGTCAAGGAGTCTGAGTTTTCAGTCTGGTTATTTTTTGCTGATTGGTTGCATCCTATAGTGTATAGCAATACAGTACAAACTGCAAGGGGTAATACGATTGCTGCCTTCAGCCTGGCAAACCGGGTGTTTTGTTTGTAGAACATTTTTAACCTCCTTTTTATAAGTGAGTAATTGAAATTATTTCCCAGTATTACAGCCTGGGCGGCTTTATCTTGTCCGAAAAGAATCCGGGTATACACAACCGGATCGGTGCCGGATTGTATTACAGCTTTATCTGCTTCAAATTCATGAATTTCGCGCAAAGCATCTTCGACCAGAGGAATAAAAGGATTGAACCAGAATACGATTTGCAGAAGTTGTGTAAGCAATATATCAAAGCTGTGCAATGAGCTGATATGTAACTGCTCGTGCCTGATTATCTCATTTACATGATATGTATCTTTAAGTGAATCAGGTAGATAAATAGTTCGAAAAAATGAAAATGGAGGAATATCCTTTTTGCTCCACAAAACAAGTGAATTGTTTCTGTGTGTTTTTTCACTCTTCTTATACAATTGATAAATGCTTAATCCCCTTGTTATCAAACGGATGGCAAAAAATACCAAACCAGTGATATAAACATATACCATGTAGTTTACTATGGATGGATTGTTAACTGCTGTTGCGCTTATTTCAACCGGCGCAAGCGTAATGGTTCTTAAAATCCCGTCATTTTCTGAACTCTGAAACAGCCTGAAAAAGGAGACAGGAAGCATTGTAATAAGTGGAACTAGGTAGGAGAGGAGCAATCCCGAGAGCAGATAAATGCGATTGAACCGGAATAACGCTTCTTTACGCAGCAACAAAATGTATACGCCATAAAAAATACCCAGCGAAACAACAGTTGCAATTATATAAGTTATGAAAGAATTCATGGCTTCTGCTTTTTATGGTTCTTAATCTGTTCCTCAACGAGCAATTTTATTTCTTCCAGTTCTTTGATGCTCAGGCTCTCGCTTTGCGCGAAAAACGAAGCCAAAGCTTTGTACGAATTGCTGAAATAATTCCGGGTGAAATTGTTCAGGTATTCGCGGGAGTAATCTTCTTTTTGAACAAGCGGGTAATACTCATGGGTGCGACCGTAAGCCTTATGAGCGATAAATCCTTTCTGTTCCAGGATACGTACTATGGTCGAAACAGTGTTATAAGCAGGTTTTGGTTCTGGTAACCGGCTTACAATATCGTTTACAAATCCTTTCTCCAGTTCCCACAGAACCTGCATGATCTGTTCCTCGGCTTTAGTAAGTTTTTTCATTGTTTTTGAATTAAGGTACAAATATACAACTAAAAATATAGTTATACAACTAAAAAATTAATTTAAATGTAATATTATTTTTTATCTATATGGAAATGAGACACATAAAACAATAAATATTTTTTGCTTTATCAATGTATCCCAATAAAAAACCCGAAAGATTATCACCTTTCGGGCCTGTAAATTGATCTGAAATTAGTTTTATAAAGCATCCATCAGTTCATCCGTCATTTCAAGATTATGGTATACAGCCTGTATATCATCGTCTTCTTCAAACATTTCGACGAGCCGCATAACCTTTTTCGCAGTTTCCATATCTACTTTAGATGTATCTTTCGGAATGCGCTGGAGTTGAGCACTTTCCGGCTCAATCTTCATTGCTTCCAGTTTCTTCATCATAGAACCGAAGTTTTCCATAGCAGTGGTAATAGTAAAATAGCCTTCTTCCAGTTGCATATCTTCGGCACCGGCTTCAATCATTTCCATTTCAAATTCATCGGCATCGAGTGTGCCCTGTGGGATGGTAAAAATTCCCTTACGGTCGAAAATAAATCCCAGCGAACCGTTAGTGCCCAGGTTACCGCTGAATTTATTAAAATACATACGCACATTCGAAATGGTGCGTTGCTGGTTATCCGTTGTAGCTTCGAGAAATATAGCGACTCCGCCGTTGGCATATCCTTCGAATGTACATTCAATAAACGAAGCACCGTCTTTATCCGCTCCTTTGCTGATAGCCCGCTGAATATTTTCTTTCGGCATACTGGCACCTTTGGCATTGGATATAGCAAGCCTGAGCCTCGGGTTGGCATCCGGATCGGCACCGCTTTCCTTAACGGCTACTGTAATTTCTTTAATAATTTTTGAGAAGATTTTCGACCTTTTGGCATCCAGTGCGCCTTTTTTACGCTTTATAGTTGACCATTTATTATGTCCCGACATATGTTTTGGTATTTCAAATTATTTAACTGTATGATAATGAGCTTATTATATGGTTATTTTTTTTGCTTGTATTAATTTTATCTTCAGGTTTTAGAATTCAGGGGTTAGGATTTAGAGAGATTATAGTAACTTCAAGTTCTTTTCTATTTCGACCATGTGTCCTTCAATGAATTTACAAATTTTCTCTATTCGAATAAAATTTTTTTTGTAGTCCATCCATATGCGGATCGGGAGCATCCCTAAACCCTGAATCCTAACCCCCAATCCCTTTATTAAACAATTTTTATCCGTCAAGCGGGGCAAAGTTAATGCTTTGGTTGAAAAAAAAAAACTGCCCCCTGGGGGAGGCAGCCTGTCAACTAACCAGAATCAATGTTAAGCTAAAAATGATATATAAAATGCAATTAGAGTGTGAGTCAAAGTCGGGTATGCTGGTTTCAGAATCCTACCAGGGTTATTCCAACTTCGAACGGATATGCTTCAGGTCCTTTTTCATTACGGAACATTTCGCTGAATGAATAAGTTCCATAAAGGTTAATAAATCCCCATCCGATGGTGGCCATGCCCTGAACTATAAACGGATTGATGTAAAAGTCGCCTTTGTTTTTTGTTTTCGAGTCATTAATCTCATTTTTGGTATGCGACCACATTCTTACTGATCCTACTGCACCGGCACCTATATGAAAACTGTTGGCTTTCATTTTTCCGTTAGTCTGGTATTCAAGTAAGAGAGGTATCCTGAGTGAAGCCACCATCAGCTTGCTTTTCTGGTAGCTGAGATCCGGATTTTCTATTTCTCCGAAATAACCATCCAGTTTACCATCATCAGTAAGAATAACATCTTCGGCAAAACGGTAATTATTCCAAGTAACTCCCAGCCCGGTAACCAATCCCAGGTGCTGATCGTAGAGGTTTACATTCTGCTCAAAGAAATTCAAACTCACTCCCGATGATTTGTTGTAGTTGATATCAAGGTAAGGCGCACCTTCGGGATAATCGATCATATGATCCTGGTTAAGTAGTCCGTTTACACTCAAACCAAAACCTGCCCAGTGTCCGTTGAATTTAGGCTTTTTATCGTGCTTCTTGATTTTTACGCCGTCATCACTGATCACATAATCACGTTGTCCGATATTAACCCTGACTGAATCGTCGGTAACGATCACTATTCTTTTATCGTTCAGGATTACTGTAACAGAGTCGTCATTCTCGTATACATTCCATGCGCCATTATCAATTTCTACGGAAGCATCGTCATCAGCATCGGTATCCACATCAAAATCTTCTTCAATAATCACACTTTTTACATTATCCATTCCGTCGAATGTGATCTGGTATTCTCCCTGTTTCGAAATTTTTCTGATGTTGTCCTTGTCGAAGTAGGATATAGTGCCTGCACCTGAGATGTCGGCTTTCAGTTGTCTGCGGGCCATTATTTTTGCATTCCCGGCCCCGGAAACTTCGGCTGTTGTATAATCGGTAACAAATTCGAGTGCTTTCAGGTTTCCGGCACCTGATATTTCGGCGTTGAATTGTTCGGCAGTTCCTTTCAAGGTCATATTTCCGGCACCGCTTATTTCGGCGTTCACCGTTTTTGCAACAAGCGAAAGGATATTGTTTGCGGCACCGCTGGTTTCGTTGTTTAATGTACCAGTTTCTATAGTAAGGTTTGTTTTTGCGGCTCCTGAAGTATAAAGTCCGAAAACATCGCTTTTAATCGGGGTTTCACCGGTTACTTTGGCTGCTCCGCTCACATCCAGGTTATTGAGATTCACTGCTGTTACATACACATCCATCCTGGTGGGATTCTGAATGTTATCGCAGTTCAGATTAAGGGTACCGTTTGTTACTTTAGTAGTAAGACGCTTTTGGAGGTTTTCATCGGTAGTTACTTTAACGGACTGCTGATCGCCCTGCGAAAGTATTACATTGATAGCACATCCAACTTTTATCGCATCGAACGACGAAACCTGGCGTTCCTCGGTGGTAACATTTCCATTTCCTTTTGTTTGAGCTTTAACACCTGAGTAAGTGAGTGTAAGGAGCATCATTCCTGCGAGAACCAGTTTAATAGTTTTCATAATCGTGGTATTATGTTGTTTGTTTTTGTTGATTTCCGGAAGCTAGACGGAATGGTAGGGCAGAATGTTACAACAGTATGAAAAAATTGTGAAAATTTCATAATTTATATTCCGGATTCATTGTGATGTATATAAAAGCTGCATGCTTTAGGTCTGGAATTTTTTCCTGAGACGGAGAATATGTTCAGCACCGGACAAAAAAAATCCGGATTTTGTCCGGATTCAAATTAAAACTTATTGAGAGATTATTCTTTTACTTCTTTTTCGAAATCTATCAAGCCGCCTTGTAATCCATAGGCAACTACGTTTCCTTCTTCATCTTTACGGAGATTTAATTCAAGTTCGCTCGAAGTAACTGTATTGAAAGTCTGAACCCCAAGTTGGGCAAATGTCCAGAGCGAAATATTCTTCTTTTCTTCCCTTGTCGGCTTGTCCAGATTTGTCGCAAATAATTCTTCCGCTTTTCCGGTGGCAGCATTCAGTATAGTCTTCCCGGGATTCTTATCCTTGGTATTTATCTGTGCATATTCAATTTGTTCCGCCAGTTTCAGGTTGTAGTAAAACTCAATCTGCTCGTTCATATACATCTGGCTGGTACGAATAAATGTAAACTGAGGATCAACGAATTGCCTTGTAGTTACTTTGCGTACTACCCTGGACTGCATAGGTTCAATCGTTTGACGATCAGCTATTGCTAAATCTGTTTTTGTAATATTGGTTTTTACATCAGCATCAGCAGGCTGGGGTGTAATATTGATTTTACTGATTGTATTTTCCTTGTCCGTCGGAGCCTTAGTATCGTGTTTTGTATTTGCAGCAACCTGCTTATCCGTGACCGGCTTGATAGGTTCTTTAATTTGCTGCTCGATTCTATTCCTGACATTTCCTTGTTCTGCAATATTTTTTGGAATATCGTTTCGGTCGAGTAGGAAGTAAACACTCATTATTAATGCAAGAGAGGCTGCTGCTGAAAGTGCGTAATAACCAATCCGGCGGACTGGAGTTACTGATTGTTTTAATTGATCTTTATTTTCAAAAACAATTTTCGTTTCAGCACTCAGAATTGTATGTTTATACAGTTTATGGTCTTTCTCAAGGTGAGGATTGTACTGCATGAATTCAGCAAACTGAAGTTTTTCTTCGTCATTGAGGTCACCTTCGAGTTCGCGGGCCATGTAAGTTTCAAAAGTTCCGGCATCTATTGGTCCGACAGCTATAGCCTTTTGCTTTAACGATTCTTTCGCTTCAAACACCACTTCGTTATCAGCATGCAGGTGAGCCATTGCGTATAACCTGCGATCCTTTTCGAACTGGGGATTAATGCTGATAAATTCTTCGAGTGATGCGAGTTGTAAGGGATTTAGCAATCCTTCAGTTTCAGCAATCAGGAATTCTTCATAGTTCGAATCGTCAATCTGCGAAGTGGCGAACACCTGGTTTTTTTTTAAGAAGGCTTTATTCTCAAAAACAATGTCCTGATCATCAGCAAGTGTAATCGGTTCAAATTCATTAAGAGCACTTTTCAGGTCGGGATTCATTTCAACGAATAACATCACTTCTTCCGCCATTTCGGGGCTTAGCTGCCCTTCGTGGAAGTCGAGGAAATATGCTTCGTAATTATCCCTGTTGATTTTCATTTCATTATTTATTTGCAATCTGTCGTATTAGAGCACTAAATCGAGACTTCCGATGTATTGTTTTAAAAAAGTGCGGGCCCTGAAAATATACACTTTTACCTGTGATTCATTAAGTTGAAGGATTTCGCCTATTTCTTCGTATGAATATCCTTCGTAGTCGCGGAGCATGATGACCGATCGTTGTATTTCCGGAAGTTTTGCAACTGCTTCTTTAATAACTTCTTTCAGGTCGTTGTACGTGCCCGGTGATTCATCATGAGCTTCGGTATAACTATCATCCATCGAACTTAGACGCTGGTTTTTACGAATGTGGTCTATCATGGTGTGATAAGCCGTTGTAAAAAGGTAAGCACGCGCTTTTTCGTAAGTAACTTCCTTCACCCTTTCCCACATCCTCACATACGATTCCTGCACTATATCCTGGGCGGTATCCCTGTCCTTAATATTCTTAAGGATAAAGCGATACACTCCGTCGGAGTATAAGTCGGCACATGAATTGTACTCGGCTGTGGTCATTTATCAGGTTTTCGGTTGTTGTTTTCGAAGGTAGAACGTTTAAGAGGACTATAAAGTTACAACAGAAATGAAAATATTTTTTATTTTTTTTATTCCCTGCAAAAAAAGCCTTCCGACTATTAAGGCGGAAGGCTTTTTTTAAAGGAAGAATAAGGTACAACCGGGAATTAGTCCAGTTTCAATACTGCCAGGAAGGCACTCTGCGGCACTTCAATATTCCCGATCTGGCGCATACGTTTCTTTCCTTTTTTCTGCTTTTCGAGCAGTTTACGCTTACGCGAAATATCTCCGCCATAACATTTGGCGATAACATCTTTTCGAAGAGGTTTGATAGTTTCGCGCGAGATAATTTTTGCACCTATCGCAGCCTGTATAGCAACTTCATACTGTTGCCTTGGAATAAGTTCTTTAAGCTTTTCACAGATTCGTTTACCGAAACTGTATGCGTTATCGCGATGTATAAGTGTACTGAGCGCATCCACAGGATCGCCGTTCAGTAATATATCAAGTTTTACAAGATCTGCTTTACGATAATCAGAAATATGGTAATCGAAAGAGGCGTATCCTTTCGAAATGCTTTTCAGTTTATCATAAAAATCGATCACTATTTCACCCAAAGGCAGATCGAAACTGAGTTCAACACGGTTCTGTGTAAGGTATACCTGGTTTTTCAGGGTTCCGCGTTTATCGAGGCACAGTTTCATGATAGCTCCCTGGTAATCGGATTTTGAAATAACCTGGGCCGAAATAAATGGTTCGTAAATATCGTCGATCCACGTAATATCAGGCATTCCCGAAGGATTATGTACTTCTAGTTCTTCGCCCTTTGTGGTAATGATTTTATACATTACGTTGGGGACTGTGGAAATTACATCCATATCGAATTCGCGATCCAGGCGTTCCTGTACAATTTCCATATGAAGCAATCCGAGAAATCCGCAACGGAAACCAAAGCCCAGCGCTGCCGATGATTCCGGCTCAAAACTGAGGGAAGCATCATTTAACTGCAGTTTTTCAATAGCTATTCGCAGTTCTTCGTAATCGTCAGCGTCGATCGGGTAAATACCGGCAAAAACCATAGGTTTTACATTCGCAAAACCTTCAACAGCAGCCAGGCACGGCCTGTCAACATGGGTTATGGTGTCGCCGACTTTAATTTCTTTGGCAGTTTTAATCCCTGAAATAATATATCCAACATCACCGGTAGTAAGCATATCCATGGGTTTCTGCTGCAATTTCAGTAAACCGATTTCCTCAGCTTTATATTCTTTCCCGGTATTCACAAATTTCACTGAGTCGCCTTTGCGAATCTGCCCGTTGAAAATGCGGAAATAGGCAATAATACCCCTGAACGAATTAAATAAAGAGTCGAAGATAAGAGCCTGCAACGGAGCATTAGGGTCACCTTTTGGAGCAGGTATGCGGCTGATGATGGCATCAAGTATTTCCTGGATACCCATCCCGGTGCGGGCACTGGCACGGATAATGCTTTCGGGTTTGCAGCCGATAAGTTCTACTATCTGGTCCTCAACTTCTTCGGGCATAGCCGAATCCATATCCATTTTATTCATCACCGGGATGATTTCCAGGTCATGTTCCAGCGCTAGGTAAAGATTCGAAATGGTCTGAGCCTGAATTCCCTGGGTTGCATCCACTATGAGTAAAGCTCCTTCGCATGCTGCAATGGCACGCGACACTTCGTACGAAAAGTCGACATGCCCGGGCGTATCAATCAGGTTTAACTCATATTTGATGCCGTTGTGAAGATAATCCATCCGGATAGCGTGGCTTTTTATAGTGATTCCACGTTCGCGTTCGAGATCCATATCATCGAGTACCTGGTTCTGAAGCTGTCGCTCAGTGAGGGTTCCTGTGGTTTCAAGCAAGCGGTCGGCCAGGGTGCTTTTGCCGTGGTCGATATGTGCAATAATGCAAAAATTTCTGATGTGTTCCATTGCTGCAAAGGTATAAAAATCAGAACAATTTTTTAACATATGTTCAGTGTCTGTTTAAAAAGTTTAGAGTGTTCAATAGCCTTCGGCGTTAAAGGGTTAAAGGGTTCAAGGGTTCAAGGGTTCAAGGGGTTCAATTGGTTCAATTGGTTCAATTGGTTCAATGGGTTCAATGGGTACAAAGGGTTCAAAGGGTTCAAAAGGTTCAAGGGTTCAAGGGTTCAAAAGTTCAAAGAGTTTAAAGGTTCAAAGGGTCTAGGGTTAAAGGTTTCAAAGTGTTAAAGAACTAAATGTGCATGTAACATATTATGCCAAAATGAAATACCAATAGCCTTGCTTCCACAGACAAAGCTTAACAATGGTATTGAACGCCGCAGGCAATTGAACGCCGCACACATTGAACGCCGCACGCATCATAACGCCGCACGCATCATAACGCTGCAAGCCTTTGAACGCCGCAAGCATTGAACGCCGCAGGCATTGAACGCCGCAGGCAATTGAACGCCTCAGCCCTCTTAACGCCGCAGGCGATTGAACGCCGCAGGCAATTGAACGCCGCAGGCATCATAACGCCGCACGCATCATAACCCCGCAAGCCTTTGAACGCCGCAGGCATTGAACGCCGCAGGCATCGAACCTTAAACATTATAGGTTTTTAACTTTTTGAGTACTATTATTTAGTTATTTCTTAGTACTTTTGCACCGCAATCTGAGAATTTACAACACTTTTAAAAATCAATATATTATGACAAAAATTAAAGTAGGTATCAATGGTTTTGGCCGTATCGGCCGCCTGGTATTCCGCGCATCAATTCTTCGCGACGATATTGATGTTGTAGCTATTAACGATCTGATCGACGCAAATTACATGGCATATATGCTGAAGTACGATACTGTTCACGGGCAGTTCAAAGGTACTGTTGAAGTTAAAGACGGCCATCTTGTAGTAAACGGACAAACTATCCGCGTTACAGCCTGTAAAAATCCTGCCGAAATAAAATGGTCGGACGTAGGAGCTGATTATGTTGCCGAATGTACCGGTTTATTCCTTACTATGGAAACCTGCAAAGCTCACATCGATGGTGGTGCAAAACGCGTTATCATGTCGGCTCCTTCGAAAGACGATACTCCGATGTTCGTTTACGGCGTTAACCACAATGAATATGCAGGTCAGCAATTTGTAAGCAATGCTTCATGTACTACCAACTGCCTGGCTCCACTGGTAAAAGTTATAAATGATAATTTCGGGATTGTTGAAGGCTTGATGACTACTGTTCATGCAACGACAGCTACACAGAAAACTGTTGACGGACCTTCGGCCAAAGACTGGCGTGGCGGACGTGCTGCTGCCGGAAATATCATTCCTTCATCAACCGGAGCTGCCAAAGCTGCTGCAAAGGTTATCCCTGCCATGAAAGGCAAACTTACCGGTATGTCGTTCCGCGTTCCAACGCTTGATGTTTCAGTTGTTGACCTTACATGCCGCCTCGAAAAAGCAACAACCTACGACGAAATTAAAGCCGCTGTTAAAGCTGCTGCTGACGGCCCGATGAAAGGGGTTCTGGGTTATACCGAAGAAGCAGTAGTTTCGAGCGATTTCGTCGGCGATTCACGTACTTCGATTTTTGATGCCGAAGCCGGTATCATGCTCAATCCTAACTTTGTAAAACTCGTTTCGTGGTACGATAACGAATGGGGTTATTCTTGCAAAGTGCTTGATATGATTGCCCATATGGCAACTGTTAAATAATAGTTCATACCTGATAATAAAAAAAAGAGCTGCTTTCGGGCGGCTCTTTCTGTTTTACAAACCGTGGGATAAAACAAATAATTTTTAAGTCCCAAATTCCAAGTCCCAAATTCCAGGTCTCAAAAAGTTATAAGAGCATGGCTTCGGAATTAAACATGTTACAAGAACCCGTGAATTCTGAAACATGGAACCCATAACCTGAATTCAGGAATTTGGAGCTTGGAGCTTGGAGCTTGGAATTTGGAATTTGGGACTTGGACTTACCTGATCACGGTTATGCTGCCCCGTAGTGTTCGCTTCACAGTTCCGCCTAAAGTGAGTTCATATACATCACAGATGTAATAATATACCCCATCACTGACATCCTGGTTGGTGCCCTGCATCTTTCCATCCCACTTAATGGCAGGATCCTGGGTAGTAAATATCAGGTTGCCCCAGCGATTAACTATTTGTAAATCAATTTTTTCAACTGAGGTATAAGGGAACGGAACGAAATAGTCATTCCTTTCGTCGCCATTTGGTGTGAAAATATTTGGCAGGTGATACGTTCCGCACACATCGCTATCAACACAAACCGTATCGCTCATTGCACTCCGGTTTCCGACAGAATCAACCGCAACTATCGAATAACATCCGGCAATAGTTACCAGGTTCGAATGTGTATAAGTCAGCGATTGTGTTGAGTCGAGTATCACCAGGTTTTCAGCCTGTGGAGGCTGATAATACACCAGGTATTTTACAACATCGTAGGAGCAGTCAGGATCAGTGTTTTCCCATGTGAGAATATTCTGAAAACTTTCACAATCAGCCTCTACACTGAGCACCGGTGGGCAAGGTGGTTCGTTGTCATTTGGAATTCCACAACTTTCCTGTGAGAAATTGATAAGCGGATCGGTTATTCCTGAGGTGCCATATGTTCCAACAGCTTTAACTTTGTAGCAATATGTATTTCCATTCACAAGACCTTTGTCAATAAAGTAGGGTAAACTCGATGTGCCGATAGAATCGAATTGTGTTGTGAAAGGATTCTGCCTGTAAATTACAAACAACTCGTTGGTCCACGGCACAACTGTATTGATATTAATCCGCAGTTTTTTATCTCCCGGGGCAAATGTTATAAAAGGGGAGGATGCTTTTTGCGAAGGCCCGATAAGGAAACGAAGACCGGGTGTGTCATTATACAGATCGACTCTATACGAAAGACCATGATCTTTCGTGTTAATAAGATCGTCTATATAGGTGGTGTCAGTGAGCGAAGATAGTGAATCTATCAGGTTAAAAGCTGAACCATTCAGGTCATCAGACCTGAAAATAAGGTATTTATAAGGCCCCGGTGCCTGAACCGGGTCTATTTCAGTAGGTTCTGACCATGCAAGATAAACTCTGCCATCAGTAACCCCGGTTTTTTCGATGCTCACATTTGTAATTACCGGAACATCTTTTTTTAGCTGTGCGCATGCTTCGTTCGATGCATAGCTTTCGGCACCGTCAGGATAAATTGCAACAACCATATAACAATAATCAATCCCTCTCGAAAGCTCACTATCGGTAAAAACAGTATCTGTTGTATTCAGCGTCGAGATAAGTTTGTAATTGGTATAAGCCGGAACTCCTGTTTCGCAATAATCATGTATGTAGCCGTAGAATCCGTTTCGTCGGTAAATGGTATACCCGCTTACATTGGAGCAACGGTTCTTGTTCCACTTTAGTTGAATTGTATTACCCAGAGCAGTTGCAGTAAGGTTTTCCGGAGCCGGACCAACCACCCTGATGTTCATGCTTTTTAGGTCGAAGAGATTGACAGGTTTGTCATCGTCAACAGCTTTAAAATAAACCTGATATGGATTTTTTCTGACGTGAATACAGGCAGTTTTCCAATAGAACATGCCTGCAACCAGTCCGCGGACTGTATCATTGGTAATTTCGAAATCTGCCGGGTTGGCTATTTCAAAAGGCGCTCCGGCAGCGGTGAGTGTGATGAAATTGGAATCAGCATCGGTGGCAACAACCTCAAATGTGAGCGTATCACCGGCTTCAACACAGGTATCGTATAATGTTTCAATAATTGGTGCTTCGTTGTCGCAGGTTACTATGGTGATCTGCATATCCCGGGTCATGTATCCTATTTTGAGACCGTTACGCCATTCTTCTATTAAAAAAGCTATATTATACTCTCCCTGCATTTTGGGGCTCTGCCATTGGATTTCCCCGGTCAAAGGATTCATGGTAAAAATACTTCCGACATTGGAGCCAACCTGGTTCGGAAGCTGGAACCCCGGTATGTTATCACCTCCTGCACCACGACAGGTAGTTAATCTGAAGGAAAGACTATCCCCATCAGGATCGTATGCTCCGGGATTGTGCAGAAACGGCTGATCGACACATCCCTGGTCGATGGGAGGGAGTAATAGTTGCGGTGAAGAATTGGCTCCGATAAACGGGTTTATGATCAGTTGGGTTTCGATAAATAAAGGCACTTCAACCGAATTAGGAATATTCTGAATTCCATAATTGCGGTTAGGATCCTCGAGAGTGATCTTGTAAGCAGCTGCACCTGGAAAAGTGTGAACACCGGTATAAAGGTTCTTTTTGAGGTCAGTGCCAACAATTTCGCCCATATGACCAAAATTACCCACAGGCCCATTCGCTCTGGGCAAAACAGTACTGGTATTATCGCCCCAGTTTATCTCAAGCTCGTACCTGTCAGCCGGGCTTGGCGCATATGAGTACGTGACGATTGTAACTTCGTAAGTCAGCCCCGAAATATATTTGAATGAAATCTCCCCTGCACGCTGGTGAGTTGCCTTAAGAGGACTTAAAAACCAGGTCAATAATATAATCAGGATGAGATATTTCTTCATGATAATCAATAATCAGTAGTTGCTGCGCTTGGTTTTTCGCCTGGTTTGGTATTCAGGTTTCAAAAGTACAAATTATCTATGCTATAAAAACTATTTTTAAGTATTTGTTCATTCATGTGATTCTTATTAAAGCTCGATGTATAGGTAACCAGCCCTGTTATGGTTATAAAACCCTGAAATTGCAAATAATGATGGACCCAATGCATTTCAATCTATATCAGAAATGCAGTTTTCTTTATATTCAAAGATGATACTTTTTTTTTAATTTTACATGTTAATAGAAGAAGGACTGTTTATGTACGCTATTGATCTGCAGAAGGAAAAAAAAGAAATAGTAAAACGATACCGTGCACTGATGAGGGCCTGGAACTCTAACAAGGGAATTCAGGAGAATAACATGGTACGGAAAGCATTCGTAATGGCATCGCAGGCACATAATACCATGCGGCGGCGTACAGGTGAGCCGTATATTTACCATCCTCTTGAGGTTGCCCGTATAGTGGCAGGCGAAATCGGCCTTGGCGAAACTGCTATTATTAGCGCATTACTGCATGATGTGGTCGAAGATAATCCTGATTACACCATTGACATGATCAGACAGACTTTTGGAGATAAAGTCGCTTACATTGTCGATGGCCTTACCAAGATTAAGGATGGTTACGAAAGACTCGAATCTACAGCACAGGTGGAAAGTATTAAAAAAATGCTGCTCACCCTGAGTGATGATGTAAGGGTAATCCTGATTAAACTGGCCGACAGGTTACATAACATGCGCACACTCGATTCGATGCCGCCTTCGAAACAACAGAATATTGCCGCTGAAACACTTTACCTGTATTCCCCTTTAGCACACCGACTTGGTTTGTACGTAATCAAGAGCGAACTCGAAGACCTTGCCCTCAAATATAATGAACCGGAAATATACCGCACCATTTCAATAAAACTGCTCGAAACGGAAGTTGAACGCACACGCTTTGTTCAGAAATTTATTTTCCCTATAAAAAAAGCATTAGCCTCACAGGGAATCAGTTTCGAAATTGATACCAGGGCAAAATCAGTGTTTTCTATTTATAAAAAGATGCAGGTTAAAGAAATCCCTTTCGAGGAAGTTTACGACCTGTTCGCTGTGCGGATAATCATTGATTCTCCTCCTGAAAAGGAAAAAATCGATTGCTGGCGGGTATATTCGCTTATCACAGATAATTATAATCCAAAACAAAATCGTTTGCGCGACTGGATTTCGACACCTAAAGCCAATGGTTACGAATCGTTGCATACCACTGTTATGAGCCCGACAGGGCAATGGGTCGAAGTTCAGATACGTACCCGTCGTATGCATGAGATTGCCGAACGGGGATATGCCGCACATTGGAAATACAAGCAGCAGATTGACCGGGATAAAGCGCAGGAATCGGGCCTCGATGACTGGCTTGAGGAAATACGAAAAATACTGAAATCGCCTGATGCAAATACCCTCAATTTCCTTGATGATATAAAACTCACCCTTTTTAGTGATGAAGTTTTCGTGTGGACACCAAAAGGACATCTTAAATCCCTTCCTTCAGGAAGCACCGTGCTCGATTTCGCTTACCTGGTGCACACCGAACTTGGTAACCATTGTATTGGTGTAAAAGTAAACCGGAACCTTGTTCCTTTAAACCAAAAACTGAGGAGCGGCGACCAGGTGGAAGTAATTGCGTCGAAAAAGAGCTTTCCCAAAGAAGAATGGCTCGATTATGTAATCACTCCGCGTGCCAGGTTTAGTATTAAAGAGACTTTAAAGGAACAACGAAAAGTTCAGGCAACTGACGGTCGCATAAAACTGGAAGAAATATTCAGGAAGTATGATATTAAATTCAGCAAAAGCAACATCAGCCGTTTAAGCGATTTCTTAGGTTTTACAAGTCCGGCTGACCTGTTTTACAGAGTGTATCTGAATGAGATTCCGGATGAAAAGGTGCTGGAATTCAGCAAGATGGAATATGATGACCGCCCTTCCCCACAACAAAAATCTGATATTACTGCTAAAATATCTCCCCGGGTTAAAGGGAAACCGGCAAATGCATACGATATTGATGATTTGAAATTTGCTATCGCTACCTGCTGCCATCCTTTACCGGGAGATGAAATTATCGCTTTTACACCCGATGCTGAACATTGGGTTGTGCACCGTACCAATTGTAATGAAGCCATCGAGCTTATGGCACGTTCGGCTAACCGCATTATTCATGCAAGCTGGAGCAACAGGCAAATGAATTTGTTTCTTGGTGGAGTAAAAATTAGTGGTTTCGACCGTAAAAGTATGATTTCGGACATAATCAGAGTAATTAGCAACGATATGAATTTTAACATAAGGTCGTTCCATATTGATACTTCAGGGGAGCTATACGAGGCTTATATCAGTTTCTTTGTTCATGATACAGTCGATTTAAACAAGACTGTTGAAAGGATAAAGCAAATTGATGGTGTATCGGCTGCTTCGCGTATGCTCAGGTTTATAAAAACGTAATTATATTCTGCTTTTTCAATTCTGTTCAACGGTTTGTGGCTTGTTAAATCCAGATTTCTCCATTAATTTTCCTGTTTATAGAAAAATTTATATCTATTTTTATTTATTCTAAATAGTGATACTAAATTTTTATAATTTTACCACAAATTCTACAGCATGATATCTGATTCAAAGAAACTTAATTACGAAACAGTAAAGAAATTATTTACTGAATATCTTGAGAAACAGGGTCATCGGAAAACTCCTGAAAGGTTCACTATTCTCAAGGAGATTTATTCAACCGACGGGCATTTTGATATAGAGACGCTCTATATTCAGATGAAAAACAATAAATACAGGGTAAGCCGTGCCACACTTTATAACACTATAGAGCTGTTATTGAATTGTAACCTGGTAACGAAACATCAGTTCGGTCATAATTGTGCCCAATTCGAAAAGTCGTTCAAATTCAAGCAGCACGATCACTTTATTGATATTGACAATGGAGATGTATTAGAATTCTGCGATCCACGTTTGCAGGAAATAATTGTTTCGGCTGAAAAAGCCCTGGGAATAAAAGTTACGCATCATTCACTTACTTTATACGGTAAGCGTATTAAATCTGAGATAGTAAATTAAGCAGCTTATGCGTTTGTGATTCCTCTTTTTATTGAGCACTGTCAATAAATAATTTTATCTTTGCACGAAGTAAACAGCAACCCGTAACGGTTGCTTAATTTGTGTTTAAATGAAAGTAGATGTACTGTTAGGCCTGCAATGGGGCGACGAAGGAAAAGGAAAAATTGTGGATGTTCTCACTCCTCAATATGATATTATTGCGCGTTTTCAGGGAGGTCCAAATGCAGGCCACACTCTGCAGATTGAAGGCGACAAGCATGTTCTGCACACTATCCCTTCGGGGATTTTCCATCCCGAAAAGATCAATATTATAGGTAACGGTGTTATAGCCGATCCATATATTTTATCACAGGAATTAGCAAAACTCGTGGCTAAAGGAGTTAATCCCCGGCTTAACCTTCTCATTTCGAAACGTGCGCATCTGATATTGCCTACGCACCGGATGCTGGATGCAGCTTACGAGCAGGCTATGGGTGCCGGTAAAATCGGATCCACGCTTAAAGGTATCGGGCCATGTTATACTGATAAAACTGCACGGTACGGATTAAGGTTCGGTGATATCCTTGCACCTGATTTTAGCGAAAAATATAACAACCTGAAACAGCGCCACCTTAAGATACTGGCATCCTATGATTTTGACCACCAGGTTCAGCATATTGATAAAGTTACGTTTATCGAATATGAAAAGAACTGGTTTACTGCAGTAGAAGAACTACGCAGTTTTCCGTTAATCGACAGCGAATTATTTATAAATAAAGCCCTTGCCGAAGGAAAATCGGTTCTTGCCGAAGGTGCCCAGGGAAGCCTGCTGGATGTCGATTTCGGATCATATCCTTACGTTACTTCAAGCAATACTATCACAGCCGGCGTTTGTTCAGGGCTTGGTGTACCACCATCAGCAATTGGAAAGGTTTTTGGAGTTTTTAAAGCATATTGCACACGTGTTGGTAGTGGCCCATTCCCTACCGAATTATTTGATGCTACAGGCGAAAACCTGCGCGATCAGGGAAAAGAGTTCGGTTCCACTACCGGCCGGCCGCGCCGTTGCGGATGGCTCGATCTTCCTGCCCTGCGTTACGCTATCATGCTTAATGGCGTAACCGACCTTGTGATGATGAAGTCGGATGTGATGAACGAATTCGAAACCATTAATATTTGTACAGGCTACGAAGTGAACGGGCAAACGGTTCAGGATCTTACCTATGAAACGCTGAGCAATCCTGTTAATCCTTTGTACGAATCATTTTTCGGCTGGAAGCAAAACCTTCATGGTATAAACGATTTCAATCAATTGCCTGCAAAACTTAAAGAATATACGGGTTTTATTGAAAAAACGGTTGGGCTTCCTGTGAAAATACTTTCTTCCGGCCCCGGAAGGGAAGAAACCATACAGCGTTAAGCAGTATATGGCTGGAATAGAATCTTACACCGGTGTTTTGCCGGTGTTTTTTTTAGTAGTGCCACGAATTTACATCATACTGTACCAAAACTAAAACGGCCACCCGAAGGCAGCCGTTTTATCTTATGTTCATAGGGATACCTACAACTTTCTGTTAATAAAACTATAGTTTCCGTTTTACTTCTACTTCTTCGTATCCTTCAACAATATCACCTATTTTGATATCATTAAAGTTATCGATATTCAAACCGCATTCGTATCCGGTAAGTACTTCCTTTACATCATCTTTAAATCGTTTCAGCGAACCAAGTGATCCTGTGTGAACAACAATGCCATCGCGTATTACGCGGATTCGAGTATTACGGGTAATTTTACCATCGAGTACCATACATCCGGCAATAGCTCCAACCTTTGAATTACGGAATACTTCGCGGATTTCAACGTTACAAACTATCTTTTCTTCAATTTCCGGCGCAAGCATTCCTTCGATTGCCAGCTTGATTTCGTTGATTGCAGTATAAATGATCGAATAGAAACGGATATCGATTTCTTCGCGCTCGGCAAGTTTGCGGGCACTCATACTCGGACGAACCTGGAAACCGGCAATAATAGCATTTGATGCGGAAGCAAGCAATACATCGCTTTCGGTAATAGCTCCTACGCTCTTGTGAATTACATTAACCTGTACCTGTGGTGTCGAAAGTTTGAGCAGCGAATCGGACAATGCTTCCACTGAACCGTCCACGTCGGCTTTCACAATAATATTGAGTTCTTTGAAATCACCGATTGCAATACGACGGCCTATTTCGTCGAGGGTGATATGTTTCTGTGTGCGAATGCCTTGTTCGCGCTGTAATTGCTGGCGTTTGGTAGCTATCTGTTTGGCTTCTTTTTCATCAATCATTACTTTGAACTTATCGCCGGCCTGCGGTGCGCCAGTGAGTCCGAGTAACAGAACAGGAGCCGAAGGGCCTGCTTCTTTAACAGGCAGATTCCGTTCATTATACATTGCTTTTACTTTTCCGTATACCGAACCGGCAAGAATAAAGTCTCCTAAACGGAGTGTTCCATTCTGCACCAGCAGTTTGGCAACATATCCGCGCCCTTTATCTAAGGATGATTCAATTACGGTTCCTGAAGCCCTTGCATCCGGGTTGGCATGCAGGTCGAGCAATTCAGCTTCCAGCAATACTTTATCGAGCAGTTCGCTAACATTAATACCCTTTTTTGCCGATATTTCCTGGCTCTGGTATTTCCCGCCCCAATCTTCGACAAGTATATTAAGTTTCGAAAGTTCTTCTTTTATTTTTTCGGGATTTGCCCCGTTTTTATCTATTTTATTTATTGCAAATACCATAGGGACGCCGGCAGCCTGTGCATGGTTAATGGCTTCCTTGGTTTGAGGCATAACAGTATCGTCAGCCGCAACCACAATAATAACGATATCGGTAACCTGAGCACCGCGGGCACGCATAGCAGTAAATGCCTCGTGACCGGGAGTATCGAGGAACGTAATCTTACGTCCGTCTTCAAGTTGTACTTCGTAGGCACCTATATGCTGTGTAATTCCCCCGGCTTCACCTGCAATTACATTGGCACTGCGGATATGGTCGAGGAGCGAAGTTTTACCGTGATCAACGTGACCCATTACGGTGACAATAGGATTACGTGGTTTAAGAAGTGAAGGGTCTTCAATTTCATCAGAATGATCTATGGCTTCCTGCACTTCAACGCTGACAAATTCAACCTTATAGCCAAATTCGTCGGCGAGTACTGAAATTGTTTCGGCATCCAGGCGTTGGTTGATTGAAACAAACATACCTAAGGCCATACAGGTTGCAATAATTTTAGTAACTGGTACATCCATCATCACCGAAAGGTCATTGGCAGTAACAAATTCGGTTACTTTCAGTACTTTTTTGTCTTCTTCGAGCCTGGCAACTTCTTCCTGCATATGCTGGCTGGCAACATTCCTCTTTTCGCGACGGTATTTCGAAGCTTTCGACTTACCTGTGCCGCTGAGGCGCTGAAGTGTTTCTTTTATTTGCTTTGCTATATCTTCTTCTGTAAGCTCAGGTTTTGGCTCAGCATGACGGGAATGCCCTTTTACAACAGGTTTGGTTCTGGGCCTGTCGTGTGGTTTGACCGGTGTACCAGGTTTATGCGGAGTGGCGGGAGTTGTTCCTGCCGTGGTATCGGCTGTTCCGGTTTTGCCTTTGTTCAGGCGTTTGCGTTTACGTTTTTTCGACTTGCTGTCTTCATCACTCGATGAAGCAACCGGTTTGCGAGGTTCGGGACGCGAAGGCGACGGTAATTCAATTTTACTAAGAATTTTAGGGCCTTCGAGTTTGGTGAACTTGGTTTTCAGATAATTAAGGTCAGTTTTATTATATAAACCATCAGCGGAGGGCTGATCGATTACACGAACTGAAGTTTCTTCTGTGGCAGCAGGTGCTGCAGGTGGAGTGATTGTCTGTACCTCAGGCACTTCAACAACTGCAGCTGCAGGTTCAACAACCTTTGATGGTTCAGTCACAACTTCAGGCTGCGGCCCGCTTGTGTCTTTTTTATGACCTTTACCAGCACCTTTTTCAGGTTTCTCTGACTTTTCCTTTTTCTTAGGTTTCTTGTCGAATTGTTTTAAATCGATTTTACCCAGAACTTTTGGACCCGTAATACCTGTTTCTTCAATTTCAACTTTTGGTTTTACTTCTGTATCTTTATCCGTTATAAGTATATCGGATGAGGAAGTGGCAGGTGCTTTAGACGTTACTTCTGCAACAGATTTAGCTGCAACCGCTGTTTCTTCGGCTGATACAGGTTTTGAAATTATTTCGGGAGCGACAGGAGTTTTTTCTTCAACTTTTTCAGTTGCAGGTGGTGCAACTTGTTGAACAGGAACAGTTTCAGGTTTAGCCGGTATGGAAGCCTCCTTAACAGGAGTTTTTTCAACATGCGGAGGTTGAACAGAAACTGGTTTGGGTGTCAGAGGTGTTTCTGCAACTGGCCTCTCAGTGATTTTAGGAGTAGTTGTTTGAGTAACCACTGCAGTAGCAGCAGGCGGATCCAAAGGTTTCTTTTCTTCAGCTTTTGCAGCTTTCTGAGCCTGGTATTCCAACTCAATATGTTTGGCAATATCTTTTGCAGCCTTATCGGGCTGATATTCTTTTACCAAAAGAGTATGCATCTCCGGACTTAACTTAGTGTTCGGATTACTATCAATTTTAAACCCCTTCTTGTGAAGGTAGTCAACGATAGTGGATACACCGACATTAAATTCGGTTGCGGCTTTACCAAGCCTGATTGATATGGGTCCGTCTGACATGCTTTTTTCGAAATTTCGCCTGAAGCTCGGAATAAGTGAGTAAAAGTACGATTTAATTTTCAAACTTTAGTTAATTGGTGCAGATTGAAGATTTCACACATAGTTGAGAAATGCCTAGATGAGCTTCGGGAACTCTTTCCCCGACCCTTCACTATCTGCTGTTGTTGTTATTCAAACTCAGCTTTCAGTATCCGGTGCACTTCGCGAATGGTTTCTTCTTCCAGTTGCGATCGGCGTACCAGTTCATCGGCACTAAGTTCAAGCACACTCTTGGCTGTATCACAGCCAATGCTTTTCAACTCATCAATAATCCACTGATCAATTTCATCGTTGAATTCCTGTAAGTCAACATCTTCGTAATCGGAATCTGTGTCGCGGTAAACATCAATTTCGTAACCTGTCAGTTTGCCTGCAAGCTTAATGTTATGTCCGCCTTTGCCTATTGCCAGCGAAACCTGGTCTGGTTTCATATATACTTCGGCCCGTTTGGTTTCCTCATCCAACGTAATGGAAGTTATTTTTGCCGGGCTTAGTGAACGTTGAATATACAGGTTGGAGTTAGTGGTGAAGTTGATCACATCGATATTCTCGTTCCGCAATTCACGAACGATTCCATGAATACGCGAGCCTTTCATTCCCACACAGGCTCCTACCGGATCAATGCGGTCGTCGTATGATTCAACGGCAATTTTAGCTCTTTCGCCCGGGACGCGCACAATGTTTTTGATGGTTATCAGACCGTCGAAAATTTCAGGAACCTCAGCTTCGAGCAGGCGTTCAAGGAAGAGGGGTGAAGTGCGCGACAGGATAATAACCGGCGAGTTTTTCTTCATATCAACACGTGCAACAACGGCACGAATGGTATCTCCCTTACGGTAAAAATCGCCTGGTATCTGTTCGGTGCGCGGCATGGTGAGTTCCAGGTCCTCATCATCGAGGATCAGGATTTCATTTTTCCAAACCTGGTAGACTTCGCCGGTAACAATATCGCCGATACGATCTTTGTATTTCCGGAAAATATTGTCTTTTTCATATTCCTGAACCTTCGAGATCAGGTTTTGCCTTACGGTAAGAATCTCACGACGCCCGATATCGGCAAGTTTAATGGGCTCAACCACTTCCTCGCCAACTTCAAAGTCAGGTTCAATTTTGATGGCTTCTGAATACGATATCTGCAGGTTTTCATCCTCCAGCTGGTCATCTTCAACGATTGTCCGCTTGCGCCAGATTTCGAGGTCACCTTTATCGACATTCACGATGATATCGATGTTTTCGTCGGTACCATTCTTTTTAATCAACATATGCCTGAATACGTCTTCAAGAATCCTCATCAGGGTTTCACGATCAATGTTTTTGAATTCCTTGAATTCAGAAAATGTTTCAACCAGGTTGATGTGTTCCATTTCGCCCATGGCAAATCAATTATTTGAGTTTCAGATTTTAATGATTTCTTTGGTTTCCTTTATATCGTTATAAAGAAAGGTATGCGTAGTTTCGGTAATTACTTTTTTAACTTTCGTTATTTCTTTAACACTGAATCCTTCTGCATCAGCAGCTATCAGTGTGCCTTCTGTTTTATTATTGTCTTTTAAAAGGACGGATACTTCGCGGCCAATGTTTTTAATATATTGCCTTGGAAGTTTGTAAGGCTGATCAAGACCTGAGGATGAAACATTTAATTCGAAATCCTCACTATCGCGATCCAATTGTGATTCGATAAATTTGCTTAGTTCAATGCAGTGCTCGATCAATACGTGCGTATCGCTGTCGATAAATATCCGTATGCGGTTGTCCGACTTCACTGCGATGCTTACTGCAAAACGATCGGTTCCCTCAAGATGCTGAGCGGTAAGATCTTTTATGAGTTGTTCGCTGATCATTGATGTTGCTGCGTTTCTGTTTAAAAATGCATTTTAATAAAAGAGGGGACAAAAGTCCCCTCCACTTGTCGTCACGAGCCTGAAAACGATATTCTGTAATCAAACTGTTGAATTCTGTTGTCTGGTTTGTGATTTATGTTTAGCTAGGATTACAAATATCTGTTTCCTTAACAAAAATCACTGATAACCAGTTGTTTGAATTGAAGTTGTCCGACCAGGATTCGAACCTAGACCGAATGGACCAAAACCATTCGTGCTGCCTTTACACCATCGGACAAACTTATTTTCTTCCTAAAAGGACTGCAAAAGTAGTATTTTTTTTTAAAACATATAGCCTGTTTTAAAAAAAGTTATTCTACAAACAGGGAAATAAGGTATCGTTATCTCTGAAGTACCTGACAATTTAGCTTTGATTTCACAGATGCAAGTCCTCATTTTCTTAACAATTACTAAAAAGTAATCATACTTCGTAATATTTGGTTAATTTCGTCCCTTCAAAAATTTCGATTATTCATTAAACTATACTTTTCATGAAAACATTCAGGAAACTGAATAACCTGCTGGGGCTGATAGTTTTTGCTCTTTCATCGTGGGTTTACCTGTCGACCGTTGAACCTACCGCCAGCTGGTGGGATTGCGGCGAGTATATTTCAACCGCCTTTAAGCTGCAGGTGGGACATCCTCCGGGAGCACCTTTTTTCCAACTTCTGGGACGTTTCTTCAGTTTATTCGCGTTCGGTGATTTGAGTAAGGTAGCGCTGATGGTTAACATTATGTCGGCGCTGAGCAGTTCAGCTACAATTTTATTCCTTTTCTGGAGTATTACCATGCTGGGGCTTAAATTTACCAAGGATGAAGAAATCTCAACTGGCCGTATGTTCGCAATATTGGGTAGCGGCTTAGTAGGAGCACTGGCCTATACTTTCAGCGATTCTTTCTGGTTTTCGGCTGTCGAGGGTGAGGTTTATGCTATGTCGTCTTTCTTTACAGCGATTGTTTTCTGGGCTATTCTCAAATGGGATCAGGTTGCCGACCAACCCCATTCACAGCGTTGGATCATATTTATTGCTTACCTGATGGGGCTTTCCATTGGTGTGCATTTGCTTAACCTGCTTGCAATACCTGCCATTGCACTGGTTTTCTATTTCAGAAAATATAAAACAACATGGAAAGGCGTTGTCTTTACTCTTGGTATAGCTTTTTTCATACTTGCCTTTATCATGTTCCTGGTGATACCTTATACTGTTAACCTTGCCGGAAAATACGAAATACTTTTTGTGAATAGTTTCGGACTTCCTTTCAACTCGGGTACTTTTTTCTATTTCCTGGTTCTAATCGGAGCAATTGTCTGGAGTATAAGGTTCACTTACCAGTCGAAACACAGCACCGTGAATTATATTGTTGGAGCGGCACTCTTACTATTGCTGGCTGTATTTTCGTGGACTACTTTCCTGGGATTACTGGTCGTGGCCGGTGTTTATTATTGGTATAAAAGCGAACCGGGCCGGTTTAACCGTGGCCAGGTGCGCTCTGCAGCCAATACTGTTTTCCTGTCGATCGCATTCCTTTTGGTCGGATATTCCTCTTTTTTCCTGCTGGTGATACGTGCCAACACGAATACTCCTATCAACGAAAACGATCCGAGCGATGCAGTAAGTCTGCTGTCGTACCTCAATCGCGAGCAATATGGTACCTGGCCAGTGGGTTACGGGCAGTATTATAATGCACCTCTCGATAAAGCCAAGCCTTACTCTGATGGAACTCCTTTCTACGTTAAGGATACAAAAAAGGGCAAGTATATAATGACCGACGACAGGAAGAATACTATTCCTAATTATGATCCGGCTTTCAGCACTATTTTTCCGCGCATGTGGAGCAATCAGAAACCAAGTCATATTTCAGCTTATAAATCATGGGGAAAGATTAAAGGAACTCCTATAGATGTTGTGAACGACGATGGGAAATCAGAAACCTTGTATAAACCGACATTTGTCGAAAATGTCAGGTTTTTCATGAGTTACCAGGTTGGACATATGTACATGCGGTATTTCTTCTGGAATTTTGTCGGAAGGCAGAATGACATCGAAGGCCACGGAGGCATACGTTATGGAAACTGGATAAGTGGTATTCCTGCAATTGATAACGCCAAACTGGGCGATCAGTCGAACCTGCCCGACAGCATGAAAAATCCGGCAAATAACAAATTTTATTTCCTGCCGCTGATTCTCGGTCTTGTCGGCCTGTTTTATCATTTACGAAAACATGTTGACGGATTCCTCGTTGTACTACTCTTGTTTTTTATGACTGGTATGGCCATTGTCCTATACCTAAATATCACACCCTATCAGCCACGCGAACGGGATTATGCATTTGCAGGTTCCTTCTATGCCTTTGCCATATGGATAGGCCTTGGTGTGCTTGCCTTATGGGAAATGCTTAAAAAGGTAAATGAGAAATATATAGCAATTCCTATTACATTGGTTTGCCTGGTGCTGGTTCCGGGAATAATGGCAAAAGAAGGCTGGGACGACCATACCCGCGCCAATAAATTTGCCGCCCGTGATTTTGCGGCTAATTACCTTAATTCCTGCGCCCCCAATGCCATCCTGATTACCAACGGCGATAACGATACCTTCCCTTTATGGTATGCCCAGGAAGTAGAAGGGATCAGGACGGATGTGAGGGTTGTTAATTTCATGCTCTCGTCCGGTGACTGGTACGTTCATCAGCTGATGCGGAAAATCTATGACTCGGAAGCATTGCCATTCACCCTTTCGTATGATCAGTATAATAAAGGCGTAAACGAAGTGTCAGCTTATTCAGGGCAAATGCAGGAAAGAGTTGAGCTACAGGATCTTATCGACCTGATAGCCAGCGACGATCCAGCTTCAAGGTTCCAGTCCGGATCCAGGTCCATTGCTATTTACCCAACCAAAAAGGTAAAAATAACCCTTGATTCGGCATCGATGGTAAAGGATGGTATTGTTCCTGCAAACCTTGCTGACAAGGTAGTAGGCAGCGTTGAGTGGGATATTAAATCGAATTATCTGTACAAGAACGACCTGATGCTTCTCGATTTTCTTGCTAAGAACAAGTTTAAGAGACCGATCTATTTCGTACAGCCATCGAGTGTAAGCGATGCCGTGGATGTGGATAAATACTGTTACCAGGAAGGGTTTATTTTCAGATTTATGCCTGTAAAACCTGATGAAAGTTCATATATAAAAGGATTGGGAAGCGTAAATTCGGACATTTCGTACGATATCTTTCTGAATAAGTGCAAGTGGGGTAACCTGGATGCACCAGGCGTATATGTTGATCGCGAAAGTTACCGTAACACTATGTCGCCTAAGCAGAATATGGCACGGCTTGCCCGCGCACTTACTGTTGAAGGTAAAAATGATTCCGCTGTTAAGGTATGCGATTATGTACAAAAGGTATTCCCTGACAATAAAATCCATTTCGATTACTACATGATTCAGTTCGTGGATGCATATTATAAGGCCGGTGCCTTTGATAAAGGGAATAAACTTGCCGACCGCCTGATACAGATTTATGAGCAGAATACGGATTACATACTCTCACTCAATCCCGAGTTCCGTGGAAATTTTGATGAGGATTTGAATGAGTCATTCAGCTTTTTTAATACTATGAAGCAGATTGCCGACCAGTACGATCAGAAAGACGTATCGCAGAAGGTTGATAAATTCCTGAACCAGCGAATGGGGGAAATGAAATAATCAGGATTGTTATAATTGAAACAAAAAAAGGAGCCTTGGCTCCTTTTTTTGTGGGTTGGTCATTGAATCTCCCTGCTTTTATGTCAAAATATTTACTTTGTAATCTTTTGCTTCCTCGCCAGTATCACTATTCCTGCAATAATAAATGGTATCGAAAGCAATTGCCCCATATTGAGTGCCATTGAATTTTCGAAATTTACCTGGGGCTCTTTAACAAACTCAATGAGTAATCGGGCAGAAAAAAGAACAACAAGGAAAAACCCAAACAGGTAACCTGGTCTTGGTTTTCCTTCTTTGTGAAAATAATACCAAAGCAGATAAAGGAACAATGCAAGATAGCTAATCCCTTCATAAAGCTGTGTCGGATGTTTGGGAAGTGTTTCACCAGCGCGCTCAAATACGAAACCCCATGGCAAATCGGTTACATGACCATAAATTTCGCTGTTAAACAGGTTTCCCAAACGGATAAAGAATCCCGAAAGTGCCACTACGATTACTATGCGGTCAATAACCCATAGGAAAGGTTGCCGTGTTTTCCGCGAAAAAAGATACAACGCAAGAATAATTCCGATAGCTGCACCATGACTTGCAAGTCCACCTTCCCAAATTTTAAGTATATCAAGCGGATGAGCCAGGTAAGAGGCCGGTTCATAAAATAATACATGCCCCAGTCGTGCTCCCACAACCGTTGAAATGAGCATATACATACTCAACTGATCGAGAAGTGCCTCAGGTATGTTTTCTTTTTGAAAAATCCGGAGCATGATAAAATATCCCACTACGAATGACATAGCAAAGAGCAATCCGTACCAACGGACACTCACCGGGCCAAGGCTGAAAATTGTCGGGCTGATATTCCAATTTATAAAATCAAGTATCATTATTAAGAGTTTAAGTTGGTGCAAAAATACTTAGAAAAATTTCAGCGGCAATTATTTCTTTTTTATGTCGGCTATAAAGGATGAAAGGTCCGATACGAAGCGGCTACTTCTGAATCCCGGATATACAAGGGCTTTTTCAATATCATATTTCAGGTTTAACGTATCCTGTGTGGTAAAAAAAGTTTTGCCTGTGTTGTAGTATAAATTAGCCAGGTAAATTTGTTCAGTTTGCCCCGGAGTTGGCACAAACAACGCATTGGATGCCATAGCTGCCAGGTCCATTGCCGATGAATAACCCGAACGGCAAATTACCAGTGCCGAAGATTCAATAATTGATCTTATCTCTTCAGCAGATGCATGTGAAATTATCTTTAAATTCCCTTTTACTTCAATAACTTGTTCCTTTTCAGGTTTCCCACTGATAATGGTTGCAGGCAGATTAAGTTCCAAAAGCTGGGTAGTTATTAGATCTTCAAAAATGCTCCGTTGAGGTTCCGGGCCCGAAATGATAACAGCAACTTCCCTGCTGACGGTGGTTTGAATTTCATTTTTATTATCAGATGGTTCAAATCGCGATAACGGACCTATAAATTTTGCATCGGCAGGCAATGGGTACTTATGCGAAAGATCTCCGCTCAGCCCGGGTGCCACAGCACTATCGGGTATCCAACATTCATCAAAGTGGTTTATCAGCATTTTGGAAACCAGGTACAATGGGTATTCCGCAAATCTGAGCCATGCAGGTGTTTTTATCATCACCTGATGTGTAATTAAAATGCTTTTAATATTTTTATTCCACAATCCGTATTTGTTATCCGAAATTATGATATCAAATTTATTTTTAGCAATCAGCCTCCTGAGTTGGAAATATTCGGAAAAGATGGAAAGAATAAACTTCGGTAAAAGAAAAAAAAGATGAACAGCCAAATTGCCGGAACGGCCATATGAAGGCGAAAAACTTTTCATTTCAATACTTTCCAACGAAGGAAATTCCTTTTGCAGCAATACCAGCGAACGGCCTTCTCCGGCAATGGTAACATGGTGCCCGGCGATTATAAGTTCCCTGATAACCGGAATACACCGTGCTGCATGTCCCAGTCCCCAATCGAGTGGACTTATTAGTATTTGTAATGGTTGCGGGTGCATTTGAACGCTAAAATAACTTCAGATGGAGGCGGATGTTAAAGTGATTTAACATTACCTTTAATCATTTGGACTCCCAAGAAGGGGGTTAAATGGCCGATATTGAGGGTCTATTAATATTGCAAATGTATGATTTAGGCTGTTAATAACATTAATTGAATGATGAAAAAAGTGAAAAGCAAAAATTTGTAAGTTTGGTCTTTGTTATGGAAGATTTGATTTATAAGCTGGCATTAACGCTGATTCCAGGTGTTGGAAGTGTAAACGGCAAGAGCCTTATTGCATATTGCGGTGGTGTGCAAGCCGTCTTTACTGAAAAAAAGCGAGCCTTACTCAGGATTCCTGGTATAGGTGAGCAAACTATAAATGCAATTACAAATCATAATGTTTTCGACAGGGCAGAAGAGGAACTTGTATTTATTGAAAAGAGCAAAATTTCCCCGCTTTTTTACCTTGATAAGGAATACCCGGTTCGCCTCAAGCAATGCCACGACAGCCCTTTGATGCTTTATTACAAAGGAACAACTGACCTTAATGTTCCTAAGGTAGTGGCTTTAGTTGGTACACGAAAAGCAACAGAGTATGGCCGGGATATGTGCCGTAAAATTATTGAAGGATTGGTTGAGCATAATGTGTTGATTGTTAGCGGACTTGCCTATGGAATTGATACCTGGTCGCACAAAGCGGCCATTGATAGCAAACTTGAAACTGTTGGCGTGCTTGGTCATGGTCTTGATCGCATTTATCCGTATGCCAACCGTTCACTTGCTGAAAAAATGATGGAAAACGGAGGTTTGCTTTGCGAATATATGAGTGGCACCCTGCCTGATCGGGAGAACTTTCCTATGCGTAACCGCATTATTGCCGGTATGAGTGATGCTGTAATAGTTATTGAAGCCGGTGAAACCGGAGGTGCACTCATTACCGCCGAAATTGCCAATTCGTATAACCGCGATGTGTTTGCAGTGCCGGGTCGTATTGGCGATCCGCATTCTGAAGGCTGCAATAAACTCATTAAAATAAATAAAGCTGCACTGATACAGTCAGCGAGAGATATCAGCTACCTTTTAAACTGGAACGAAAAAAAGGATCACAAGAAACCTGCGCAAAGGCAGCTTTTCCTCACACTAACTCCAAATGAGGAGCTTATCGTTAATACATTAAAAGAAAAAGGAGATCTTTATATCGACACACTTCTTCTCGAAACCAAACTTCTCCCTGCCAAAGCTGCTACAATACTCCTGAATATGGAATTCGAAGGCATATTGCGTTGCCTGCCAGGTAAGGTTTACCGTTTGTTATAACGCGATTTGATTTTAGTATCTAAACCTGCCTGCTTTAGTCGGAATCATTATTATACATCAAAAGGGGAGAGATTTTCGCTTGCAAAACAAAACTTACAAGTCCTAAATCCAAGGACCTTATTACTGACTCTTTTGGAATTTGAATTTTGGTCCAGGCTCTGGCAGGAGGATTTTGGGTCTTACAAGATGCAACTATCTATCCTGTATAAATTTAGCTTCTCTATTCAGGCAGGTATAATCAGGTAAATTTATTATTCTGCATTTTCATTATGCTGAAAAGCACTATTTTTACACGAAATAGTTTAAATCTGGTTCAAATTCAATCAGATGGATTTGTGCCAGTAAAAATATCAATCAAAAACTGTCTGTGAGAGGTATCGTAATAAAATCAACCGGAAGCTGGTACACTGTAATGACTGATGACCAAAAGATCTGTAATTGCAGGCTAAAAGGGCAGTTTCGGATTCACGGTCTGCGCACAACCAATCCGGTAGCTGTCGGCGACCATGTTGAGTTTGATATGGAAGGTACTGAAGGCAATGGCGTTATTACTGCCATTGAACCGCGTAAAAATTACATTATCCGACGGTCGATCAATCTTTCAAAAACTTCCCATATTATTGCGTCGAACATCGACAGGCTGTACATTGTAGCCAGCATCATGCTGCCACGCACTTCGACAGGTTTTATCGACAGGTTGCTGGTTACCGCCGAAGCGTATCATATCCCGGCTGCATTAATATTTAATAAGCTCGATATTTATACTGAAGAAGCACTTCGACGCTGTTATGAACTAATGGAGTTATACAGTTCTTTGGGATACCCTTCTTACGCAGTATCCGCCCACGAAGGAACCGGCATTGATGCTCTCAGGCTGGTGCTTCGCCATAAGGTGAACCTGTTTTCAGGTCATTCGGGAGTTGGGAAATCGGCCCTGATAAACGTCCTGGATCCATTGCTGACTATTAAGACCGGTGAAATATCCTCCTATCATAACAAAGGAATGCATACCACCACTTTTGCTGAGATGCATCCGCTTTCCTTCGGCGGCTATCTGATTGATACACCGGGTATTAAAGAGTTTGGGCTTGTACATTTCGAAAGCCAGGAGATTAGTGAGCGTTTCCCTGAATTCCGTGCATTGCTTCCTGATTGCAAATACAACAATTGTACACATGTTCATGAGCCGGGTTGCGCCGTTAAACAGGCATTGGACCAGGGGAAAATTAATCCTGAACGATATCATAATTACCTCGGATTGCTCAACGACGATAACCTGGATGCGGCGGAATATGTGTAAGAAGGGGAGTTACGGGTTTCAATTTCCGTGTTCCTTGTTGAAATTCGTGATATCCTTATGTGGCAAGTAATCCGTTTTAGAATCTTCTCCACTCTGAACCCGATAGTATCCTACCCTAATCCCAAAACCCTAATCCCAAAACCCTCACCCCTAACCCCCTTTTGACATGAGAGTTGTAATACAAAGAGTTACATCTTCTTCCCTTAGTATCAATGGGCTGACTTACAGCAAAATTGGCAACGGACTGCTGATCTTTCTGGGTATTGAGGAAACTGATACATCTGCTGATACAGAATGGCTGTGTAGCAAGATTTCAGGATTACGGATTTTTGATGACCACCAGGGTGTGATGAACCTTGATGTTAAGGAAATTGGTGGCGAAGTGATGGTTGTCAGCCAGTTTACACTTCATGCAAGCACGCGAAAAGGAAACCGCCCGTCGTATATAAAAGCTGCCCGACCCGAGATTGCCAAGCCCGCTTACGAAGATTTTATCAGGTTTATTGAACTGAAACTGGACAAAAAAGTAGCTACCGGCGAGTTTGGTGCGCATATGGAAATAGCCCTGGTGAATGATGGACCGGTAACTATACTGATAGATACGAAAAATAAGGAATAGGATCGTTTTTTAAAATGACCAGGTTACACCTATACTTGGCATAATCGGAAGCTGATAGACACGCTCGTTCGAAATGCGGTCAACATAAAAAATATTTTCGCGGTTATACAGGTTAGTAATAGTAAAGTTGGCTTCAAGATTGGACCTTTCGCTCAGGTTGAACTTACGGGTAATACCCAGATCGAAGCGGTGATAGGCCGAAAGACGTCCTTTGTTGTAATCCGCATAAATTACCGAAAGATCGCCGTTCTCGGTTGTATAGTCCGATGAAATACCCTCAGGAAAGTTAAGCGATTCGTAATAGCCCTGGGTTTGGGTAAACGGGAATCCTGAGCCAAAATTCCACCTTGCATTAACCTCCCAGACATCAAGTTTCCCGAATTTATAAGTAGCCAGCAGGTTCACATTATGTCGCCTGTCGTAATGAGGTACATAATGATCAATACCATCGTACCTGTTTACATAGGCCAGGGAATATACTGCCCACAGGTAAATTTTGTTGTGGTCGTATTTGAATGAAAAATCTACCCCCGAAGCACTACCCACTTCCACAATGAAATCTTTACGCAGGTATTCCGGCTTGTAGTCAGGAGATGTTTCGTCGTTGTAAGGTGGTTTGTCGTCGAATAACTTGTTTCGGTTGATATTGGTTAACTGGGAGAAGTTTTTGTAATATGCTTCCAGGTTAAGTAAAACATGCCGAACCGGCTCAATTTCAACTCCTGCAACAATATGCTGCGATTTCTGCAACTTATGCGTCAGTTCTTTCCCGTCGAATTCATCAGGAATTTCATCGGATCCCGAAAGAAAGCCATAAAACAGGTTCACAACATCGCGGTCGCTGCTGGCAGCAATAAGGTTCTGTGAATAGAAACCTCCGGCAAACTTAAATCGTAATTTATCGGTAGCCAGGAATTTAACCGCCAATCGTGGCTCGAGCGATGTGTTTGACAATGAAGCATAGTATTGCAGCCTGATACCGGGCTCAACCAGCCATCTGTTGCGGGCTAATTTATAGGTCATATAGGGCGCAATCTCCGAAGTAAACTGCTCCTGCGAAATTGTCCTGTTCACACTGTTCACGTAATTAAAATCAGTTGCAAAACCCAGCATTTCGAACCCGAACTTAAACTGGTCCTTGCCAAGGAAATAAGTCAGGTTAAACCCGCCGTTGAAACCGCTTATGCTGCTGGTTCTCGAAGGTCTGTTGGTTTCGTCAAGAGCGATATTATAACTCGAATAAGCAAGATTACCCTCAATTAACACCGGGCTTGCACCCGGTATCACAACAAAATTTGTACCTCCTCCGACCGATTCCCATGCATAATTCGACACCGCTTTATAGGTTGCATTATCGTTGTAACTAAATCCGAAGAAATTAATTTTACTTCCGTTCGCACTGTTTACCGACACTTTGCCATAAAAATCATTATAATTAAAAGGCAGGCCATTTTCATCGATGTAACTGTAAAAAATCTTGGAACTTTGTTCGAGATAGGAGTTCTTGTACGAAAGAAGGAATGATGAACTGTTGCCGTTATCAGTTTTTTGTTTTACAATAGGACCTTCGAGTAAAATTTTTGCACCGAAAGTGCTGGCTCCGACCTTGCCTGCAATATATTTTTTATTTCCGTCGCGAGTTGTAAGGTCCATTACTGACGAAATCCTACCACCCATTTCGGCCCCGAATCCACCCGAGTAAATATCTGCCGAACGCAGGATATCCGTTTCGAAAACGGAGAATAACCCAATGGAATGGAATGGATTATAAATCACCATGCCATCCATCTGAACTTTATTTTGAATAGGAGAACCTCCGCGTATGTAAAGCTGTCCTCCCTGGTCGCCGGTGAATACTACACCGGGTAATACCTGAAGGTATTGAGCAAGATCAGCTTGTCCGCCAATGGATGGAATCTGTTTGATTTGCTTGGGAGTAACTTTTACAACCGAGGTGCGGGTCTCAGTCCGTTGCTCGGTATATTCGGCGGTAATATTCACGCCTTCGAGCGCATAAGTGGCCTTGGTAAGAAAGTATTTTTTCGAAATCACATCTCCGCCTTTCAGAGAAATATCCTCCCTCAGGGTATCGAATCCGAGGTATGTGATTACGATGGTATAGTTTCCATCGGGCACTTTCGAAATAGTAAAATATCCGTTAATATCCGTGGCAGCACCGTAATTGGTTTTTAAAAGATATACATTGGTAAATAATACAGGCTCGCCACTTTCTTTTTCATAAACAAATCCGCGAATAGTCCCTTGCTGTGAAAAAACTGCAGATGAGGTGGTTAGAAACAGAATGGCAAATAGAATAAAATATCTGAGGCGTGAAGACATAGCTTGTTATTTTCAAAAAAATACTTTTGGACTGCAAATATAGTTATATCAAACTTACAGAGACGTATGATTTTTAAGGAGCTAATAATAACCGGAAAAAATTTATAATTTTGTCAAAAAGAAATCCGATTTCTTAATATCAACCTAAATTTTAAATAGAAATGAAAAAACTGATTGTATTTGCCTTTACGGGTGTGCTTTTATTTGGCTGTTCAAATTCAAAACCTAAAACTGAAACTACTGATCAGTTGCAGCAGAACCTGATTGAAATTACGAACGACCTGGAAAATGCTTCCGCAGTTATCCCTTCGTGGATTAACGAGAAAACAGTAATTGCTATGAAAGAGCCTGCAGCACATTCAGGTGATTTTGCTTCTGTTACCAACGATTCTATCGAATATAGCTATGCATTTCAGGAACTTTTAAAAAATATCAATACCGGTTTGCCAAAGAGTGTTGTTGTGTCAGGTTGGGTATACACTACTGTTGCCAAACCACAACTGGGTATGATATTAAATATCAGCGAAAACACTGTTCAATACGACTGGAAAGTTTTCCCTCTGGTTGACGTTCTTACTGAAACCGGGAAATGGGTTGAGTTTACCAGCAGTTTTTATTTTGATAAGCCACTGAACGGGGAACAGGAAGTTAGAATTTTCGCATGGAACCAATCGAAAAAACCGGTTTATTTCGATGACCTGAAAATCAGTTTTCAGTATTGATAAAGATGGGTAGGCGAGGGGGGAAGAAGGGAGAAAAGTGTTGCTTTGCTTTGCTACCAATGACAGTGTTGCTTCGCTTTGCTCGCAATGACAGTGAAGACTGAAAAGTGGGTAGAGGTACACTTAAACCGAAGCGTGAAAAGAGTTGTGCTGTGCGATTGGATGCTGAGCTTTCATTGAACCAAGCTGAGCCTGAATTGTCAAAATAATAAAAAAAAGAGAAGGTTTTTGAAGCCTTCTCTTTTTTTAGTTTACTTCGGTTGTTTCCGCTGAACCGAATGTTTTATCCCCGTATTCGTCGGGTTTCTTATCTTCGTTATATTTTGAAGGGCATTTCAGCAAAAGGCTGCTGGCTATGAATTCGTCATTTTCCATTTTACCGATTACAACTACCTGTTCCGATTTTTCAAAATCCTGTGGCTTGGCACCTTTGTACGTAACCAGCTTTTCTTTGCCCTTTTGGTCGGTCATGTAAAATGTAAATTTGTTTGCATCCACTTTAGTGTCGTAAACAATCGGTTTCTCTTTCACCAGCTTACCGATAATGTGAAATTCCTTCCCGGGATTATCAAGTGCTGCAGTAAAATCGGTGTAAGTACTCGTGTTGGCGAAAAGGCTGATAATTACTCCTATCGCGGCAACAACAAATACGAGTATAAATATATGGGTCTTTTTCATGATTAGTTTTTATCGTTCTTAAGTTCTTTTTCCATTTTCGATACTCTCCTGTCGAGCCAGAAGAGATATCCGGCCAATCCGATCAGTATAATCGAAAAAACCGCGATTACAACAAATATTTTCGTTTCTTCCATTTCAGTTTTATGTTAATTAAACAATTCATATTTCGTATTGTTTGGCAACGCAACAGTATTGCAGCCTGGCCTTTATTCAGGATTATCGAGATATTGCCTGATATTCGCCATTTTTACCCTGATACCTGTAAGCCAGTAACCAACTATAATCCAGCCTGCAATGGCCGGGTAGAAAACCATACGCATTGTTACGTCCAGGTTGGTAACGGTCATCGGGCTGCCACCTTTGCCGGGATGCAATGATCCTTCGGCAAGCCGCGGCAGGATACCAATAAAAACTATCAGCATTACAAACGCAAATATATTGTATACAGCTGAAATACGTGCCCTTTTATTTTCCTCGTCAATTGAACGACGGAGAACAAGGTACGCAAAATAAGCAAGTATGGTTAAAGCGGCGCCGTTCAGCTGAGGGTCGTTGGTCCAGGGCGAACCCCAGGTAAAATTAGCCCAGATCATTCCCGTTACTATTCCCAGTATACCGAATAATAATCCGATATTAACTGACTGTATGGCAATAGTATCGTGTTTCAGATCGAAGGTTGAAAGGTATCGCAGGCTCCTGACCAGTGATGTTCCGAACATAACCATCATGGAAAACCACATCACTACGTGGAAGAATAAATTGCGTATGGATTGCCTGATAATAGGCAGATCAGGTACATCAATCAGGAAACCGGCTATTATACTGTAAAGTATTAATAAAACACCCAGCAGTTTCCACCAGTTACTTTTCAAAAAATCGGTCATTTCTTAAGTTGTTTTCTAAAAATTTAAATGTCAGCTAGTAGCAGGTAATATTTATTGATGATAAAATTCAATCGCGCCAAAGATATGGGAACAGCACATACGACATGGCGATTACTATTGCATTAAGCATAAATAACGCCGCCAGGTATTTCATATTGCCCGAAACGGTTCCTACACTCAAGGCTGACGAAGAAACTTTCATCAGCGTAAGCAATATAGGCATTACAACCGGGAAACTCAAAATAGCCATAAGCGCAAAATTATTATTGGTACGGGAGGCAATTGCCGAAATCATGGTAAGTGCCGATGCAAAACCGAAACTTCCGAGCAACAATGCACTTATAAATAATGGGTAATTTACCACGAAACCTCCCATGAGCGAAATAAACACTACAAGGCAAAGGAGCGAAAGTACGCCCATAAGCATAAAGTTGTAGAGTATTTTCGAAAGGATGATTGCCTGCGGACTTGCTATTGTGTAATAGTACAGTTGCCGCGAAGTGCTTTCCTGCACAAAACTTTTTGAAACCGCGTTTACGGCTGCAAACAGCATAATGATCCAGAAAAGGCTGTTCCATGTAGCTGAATCAATGATCCTTGCGAAAGAAAGATAACAAACAAATATGGTCGAAACCACATACAGCAATATTCCGTTAATGGCATACCGCTGCTTGAATTCGAGCTTAATATCTTTTAGTACCAGATTTTTGATTTCAGTAAGGAGCATTCTTCTGTTTTCAGGGTACAAAGATATAAAAAGCTGTATGTGTAGCGCAAGGGAGATGAATTATAAATTGGTTGTATTGAATTTGATAGGTATTGGGTACAGATGCGGTTTACCGAGTCTGCACTGCCCAAAATCCGGAATGGAGCTACAGGTTTGCAAACGAAAAATGCCAGAATAGGATAGCTATCCCATTAACAAGAAGGACCACATTATCAGTGGCAGTCCTTCGCCAATAAAGAGGGCATCAGTATTATTCAATCACAACTTTTTTCGAAGTCTGGTTTTCACCAACTTTTATATTGAATAAGTACATTCCGGCCGGAAGGTTCGAAGTATTAACTTTGTGTGTATGGTAACCTGTTAGCTGGTAACCATAATTATTACTCTTAACGAGTTTGCCCGTTACGTCATAAACAATAATTTCAACTTTATCAGCTTTGGTAAGTGAAACCACTACATTGGCATAATCCTGGGCAGGGTTTGGTGAAACGATCACTTCCTGAGGGCTATCGGATGATTGAACCGATATAGGCGGATAAAGAGTCAGATAATTAACATAGTTATCACCTGTATAATCCTGATCGGGACCATTGCTTGTTCCCGGCTCATAATCGAGGTGGTATATGATATTCAGATATGAAAAAAGACCGGCCTTAACAGAAAATGCAAGAGATGCAAACACGCATTCATCGTATGAATGCTCAATATCACCGGTTAAGTCGATTGGATCTTTCCAATCGGGTGACGACGATTCTTTTTCGAGCAGATACAAATGCCTGTAAAGCTGAACACAAGGATTTGCCGACGTGTTCTTGAGATCTTCGCGACAGGAAGAATAAGTCACATAAATATTATCTTCGCTATCAATAATAATCTGCCCCATGCTGCTGAGGGAAACAGCATAGAGTCCGAACGGAATCAAATCACCCAGTATATGGGGAAAATCAATTTCTCCATTTCCATCATAATCTATCATAGAGGCTATAAGATTTCCCTGCGACTCAAGTATATCCGGATTCCCCAGTTGCGTAGTGTCGAGCGGAGGCATAGTTTCATTCCAGTAGATGAGCCCATCAGAATAATGATTATACAGGTTGCTGTATGATGAAATATCTTCTTTTGAAACATACATTCGTCCGAAAACAATATGTGCTTTACACTGGCTATCCAATGCAACCGAAATTGACCCATCGGTCGAAGCAAAAACAGGGGTTGGTGCAGTTTCAAAAACTGGAACTGATAATACTGTAGTTTTCGACCAGTTCGAGCCATTATCCAATGATTTCATTATCCAGACCCCGCCCATACAATCCGCAACTGCAAATACAATGGTATCGCCTTTTGGTGCTGCCCAAGAATAGGAATCAGGTTTGAAACCCTTAAAACTCTTGCTTTCCCCCACACCCAAGGAGGATGAATCGAGTCCTGGTAGTATTGCTGGTGTTTCCCATGTCGTTCCTGCATCGGTTGACCTGTAATAAAGAATTGCCTGGTTTAGTCCCTGATAGTCAGCCTGGGTGCAGGCTAATATATGAATTGTGTTTCCTGTGGTAATAACACGTGGCCATCCAACGTCAGGCCCGCTTGTGTTCATTGCTTCAGTTATCCATCCTCCGGTTCCCTTCAAAGCTCTTTTTGATATAATTAATTTTCCGTAAGTATCGTGGGCTACAACCATTTCACCAATGCCTAGCGGGCTGTATGAAGGCCATCCTGTGTACACTGGTTCAATAGCAATCAAAGGTTCCTGGCCCCACTGAACACCATCGAAATAATTGTAACCGGTACCCCTGTTAGATTGGTTTCGCATCGTCCAGACAGCACCGATTGTGCCATCAGGGTATGCATAAATGCGGTTGCCAACTGATGCATTTGTCTGGTTGTCATATAAGGTCATGCCAAGCTGTGTCTCGAAAACTCCCGGAACAGATTTGCCGGATTTAATAAAAGGTAAATACGCTTTTTCAGAAGCAGTAGAATAGTCGGTATGTAAGCCTGATACATTCTTAATCAGCAACTTAGCTGTAGGATCGATGTTACCGGATTGTTTCAAGCAGAATTTTTGTGCTGAAACCGAAAAACATTCCGACGCAAGAAAAAATAACAGTAAAAAAAATTTCATAACTATTTTATTTAAATGAATAAACTAATAAATTTACAAACCAGGCTTATACAAATTAAGATCAAATATACAAATATATTTGATCATTTGTGCAGCTAAAGGAAAGGATTTTTCCACTCTTTTCCCAATTGGACTTCGAAATGCATTAAAACACGAAGGGCCGCCATTTACGGCAGCCCCTCAGGTTATTTTAAAGAAAATCAGTATTATTTTACAACAACTTTTTTCGAAGTCTGGCTGCCACCGATTTTAATTGTGAAAAGGTACATTCCACTAGTCAGGTTCGATGTATTAATTTGGTATGTATGGTATCCGGATAACTGGTAGCCATAGTTATTGCTCGTAACCAGCTTGCCCATCACATCGTAAACATTAATTTCGACTTTATCAGCTTTGGTAAGTGAAACCACAACATTAGCAAAATCCTGGGCCGGGTTTGGTGAAACTTCTACATATTTTGCAATATCAACAGGCTTTGCACTAACAAAGGTAAGGAACGTAAGGTAATTGATAAAGGTATCTGAGGGCTCATCTAAATCTGAACCTATTGCTGTTCCTGGTTCCGGATCGAGGTGGTAAATCATGTGAAGATTTCCGTCGAATGTACTGGGAGCAAGCGAAGCTGTTACGCACTCATCGTAGGAATGTTCGATATCGTCAGTTAAATCAATCTGGTCAGTCCATGCGGTATCGCCTGCCATTTTTGATGTTGTATAAAGATGCCTGTATAACTGTGCATTCGGATTGGCTGCCGAATTTACAAGGTCTTCGCGGCACGATGAGAAGGTAATAAAAATATTATCCAGATCATCAATGGTTATCTGGCCAAAGCCAGAGAGAGAAGCTCCATACAATCCCATCGGGAATGCACCGCTCGGTACTTCCGGGAAATCAATTTCGTCGTTTCCATTATAATCGATCATACCTCCGATAAGGTTACCGTTAGCTAAAAGTCCGTCCCAGTCAGCCATGGCTGTTGTGTCCAGAACAGGCATACCTTCAGTCCAGTAGCAAAGTCCATCCGTAACAGGATAATATGAATTACCTTCAGTACCAAAAGCATCATCTGAATTACGCATACGGCCAAAAACGACATGGGCCTTTAACTCGCTATCCAATGCGATGGCTACTCCACCGTCATTTGACCATAGTATTGGAGTTGGCTCTACACTGTAGACAGGAACAGTCTGAACGGTAATTTTCTCCCAGGTTGTTCCGTTATCAGGTGATTTCATAACCCATATACCACCCATTGCATCGGCAATAGCGAAAGCAATGTTATCTCCTTTTGGTTCTGCCCAGTTGTAAGCATCGGCACCAAAACCATTAAAGCTTTTAGTGGTTCCTGCACCAAGTGAAGTTGCATCAAGACCGGGAAGGGTTCTTGGTGCTTCCCAGGTTGCACCGCCGTCTAACGACCTGTAATACAGCAATGCATATAACAAGCCTTCCTGAGCATTTGCCGATGGAACTATGATATGCAGGGTATTGCCATTTGAAAGCAGGCGTGGCCAGGTAATATCGGCAGCTCCGGCAGGGCCTGGGATAAGGGTTGTTGTCCATGCTCCGGTTCCGCGAACCGGGCGTTTTGACATTAAAAGGCCGGTACTTGCATTGTGAGAAACAACTACTTCTCCGTCACCCAAAGGACGATAAGATGGCCAGCCGCAACGAGCATTTTCTATACGAGCTGTAGGTTGGTCACCCCAGGAAGTGCCATCGAAATAATTGTAGCCTGTACCGCGTTCAGGATATCCTGTCGGGGTGAGGCCCATTGTCCATACACCTGCAACAGTTCCATCAGGATACACATAGCAACGATTGGCAACCGAGCCATTGGTCTGTGTATCATAAATAGTACCGCCAATAAGAGTTTCTGTAACACCAGGAGCCGTTTGCGCCGATTTGCTCAAAGGCGCGTAACCGGGTGTGTACTCTTTTTCGTTAGTTATGTTATCAACCGGGCGTGCTTTTTGCAGTTTCGCATCGCGATCTACATTTTTCGAGAAATTGTTGCTCATCTTCTGCGCTGAGGCTGATATGCCAATCGCTAAAGCAAGAACAAAGAGTAAAGTTGTCTTCATTTTTTAAGTGATTTTGTTAAACATTAATTGATTATGATTTATTTTAGATTGTTGATTAAACAGGCTTTTAAAATAAAATTGCATTGCAAATATACTGGTTAATCAGGAAAGTTTGAAAAAAATAAAAAATAAAAAACAAAAAATCGGGATTGATATTCTGAGAATACCAACCCCGACTAAAATTATTGAGATACAAACTTATTTAGTTTACCAGAACTTTTTTGGTGGTCTGGCTTCCATCAGCCTGAATGTTAAAAATGTAGATTCCGGCAGGAAGTGAAGAAGTATTGATTTTATAGGTATGGCTGCCAGCGGATTGCTGTCCGAAATTGTTATTCAGAACCCTTTTTCCCATTACATCATAAACATTCACTTCAACTTTACTTGTAGTACTGAGCTGAATCTGAACATTAGCAAAATCTGTTGCCGGGTTTGGTGAAACTGAAACCTCTTTCGAAATATCAACTGGTTTTGTGCTCACGAAAGTTGGGAAGGTGATATAATACATATAATTATCTCCCCACTCATCCAGGTCACCGGCTAAGGCAACTCCTGGTTCAGGGTCAACCTGAACAATAAAATGAAGTTTATCTCCGCCAATAGCCATCGAAGCCCATACGCATTCGTCGTAAGAGTGTTCAAGACTTCCGGTCAGATCGCGAGGCTCGCACCATTCCGGTTCGTAGGTTAATTTCGAAGTCAGGTAAAGGTGACGATAAAGTTGAACGGTTGGATTGGCACCAGTATTGATAAGGTCTTCGCGCAGACAGGAATAGGATACGAAAATATTATTGTCTTTGTCAACTTTGATTTGTGGCATGGATGACAAGCCGGAATACCTGTATTCGCCCCATGGATAAAGATCGGCTCCGGCATCCGGGAATTCAATTTCGCCGCTGCCATCAATATCAATCATACTGCCAACCCACATCCCATGATTTAGCAGGGTATCCGGATTGTTAAGGTAAACTGTATCAAGCTGAGGCATATCCTCATTCCAATAAACAACACCATCAGACAAATAAGGATAGTAGAACCAGGTAACTGCCGATGTGGAAGCATCCATTCCGGTCATCAGATAACGACATCCAACGAAATGAACTTTTCCCTGATTATCGAGGGCAATATCAAATGTATCGTCAAAGATGGCAACGTCAGGATTGTCAGTTCCGGTCAGATTCGGAAACTCATAAATAGTCCCTTTTGTCCAGGTAACACCGTTATCAAACGATTTCATGAACCAGGTTCCGCCTACAAGGGCACCATAAACAAATGCAATGGTGTCGCCCTTTGGTGTTGCCCATGAATAGGTATCACCGCCAAAACCATCAAAACCAATAAATCCTGTTAAACCTGTAGTTGCATCCATACCAGGTAATATTACCGGCGTCGTCCAGGTAGCTCCGTTATCAGAAGAACTCAAATAAACGATGGCAAAATTTAATCCTTCGAAAATTGCATTGGTATTGACAATTACATGGATTTTACCGTTGCTGGTAATGGCACGTGGCCAGGTATACCCAGTCGTATTAGGGATAATTGCGGATGTCCAGGCACCAGTACCACGGGTATCTCTTTTCGAAAAAACCAATGCGCCACCACCATGTGAAACAACCATTTCACCATCACCAAGCGGTGCGTAAGATGGCCATCCGCAACGATAATTTGCTTCGATTTTTGCGGTAGGTTCATCTCCCCAGGAAGTTCCGTCAAAATAATTGTAACCTGTACCACGATCCGTAGTAAAACCAGGGCTGTCAAATCCCATTGTCCATGTTGCACCAACAGCACCATCAGGATAAACATAAATGCGGTTCTGAACATTAGAATTGGACTGTAAGTCATATACAGTAGTACCAACCATAGCCTCTTCAACACCGGCATCCCTGGGCCCACTATTTTGCCTGAACATAGGATTCGGATTTGTAGGCTCTGTAATAAATGGCAAGCGAGTAGCCTGTACCTTAATGCTAGCCTTCTCGGGAGAAATCTTTGCGATTTTTTGTGCTGATAAAGAAATACCAATCACAAGAGCAAAAACAGTGAGTAATGTTGTTTTCATTTTTTAGTGTATTAGTTTAACATTGATTGATTATGGTTGATTTTTAAATGACACAGATTATGATTCTTGTCAACGGATATGTAATGCAAATATAATAGTAATTTAATCAGATTAACGAAAACGAAATATTTTTTAACAGGTTGGCAGCACTTTTACATTTTGCGTTTTGTGTTTAACCTTTATTATTCAATCAAAAAACTGAAAACCTTAGTGAAATATATCACAAGGCTATGAAAATCAATATAATGGAAATAAATATTCCTGGAAAAATATTTATGTATAAGAGAAGAATTTAATGAATAACCTTTTCCCTGGTATCAACAGGGATAATGGTCGAACGTCCAGTTTCCGGCTTTTCCGTAAAATATTTGCGGTAGGTAATGTGCCTTTTCGAAAAAACTCCGCCAACGGCTTCGTGAAGCATTCTCATTTTCGGGTTAAAATCGCCAACCCACGAAAGCTCAATTTCTTTGTATTGGGTGTTTTTCTTCATTACTGAATCCATATGCCAGAATATAGCCGATTCGATTCCGGATTTCTGAAAACGCGGTTTTACACCCATAATGGTGATGCGTGCCCGGGTGAAAATGCGTTTTTTCCCCAAAAGCCCGACTTTAAGTTTTCCCCAAAGGTTAATTTTGCCGTTAAAGTTGCTCAGCAACTGGTTAATATCAGGCAGCATTACCTCAAAAGCTATAGGTTCGTCACCATGGTATGCGAACCATATGAATTCCGGTACCAGCAACGATTTCATATCATCAAGCATCCGGCGGATGGCTTCTGGTTCGGTAGGTGTAAAATTTTCGTGAAACTGCCAGGCATTGTTGTACACTTCGATAAAATCGGAAATGAATTTTTCAGTCTGATCGTAGGAGAAATGTTTAAAATTAAATTCGGGCTTCTGCCTGACCCAGTCAGCAATTTTCCAGAAACGTTCCGGAAAGGGTTTTTTCAGGTCAAGCAGATTGGTGACCTGCTCAAAATAAAGCGTGAATCCGTATTTTTCGAAAAAGTCCTTATAATAGGGCGGGTTGTAGTTCATGCCAAAACTTTGAGGCATAAAACCCTCCACAAGCAAACCCCAGAAATTATCGTTTTCGCCAAAATTAATCGGGCCGTCCATAGCCTGCATCCCTCGTTCGGTAAGCCAGGTACGACTGGTATCGAACAATATTTCAGCCGCCCTGTAATCGTTAACACATTCGAAAAAGCCCATGCCTCCTGTCGGCACCTGGAAAGTATATGCTTTTTTAGTATTGATAAATGCGGCAACCCGGCCTGCAAGTGCTCCCCTTTCGTCGAGAAGTATCCAGCGGGTTGCTTCGCCATGATTGAAAAAGACATTTTTTGAAGGGGTAAAAATTCCTTCGATGACATCATCGGGCGGACAAATAAAATTTTTGTCGCCACGGTATATTTTGCGCATTACTTCATGGAAAAGTTTGCTGCTGCGCTTGTCGTTAACATTTATTAAACGGTATTCCATTATATCTTTTAGTGCTGGCTATCCCGGGACAAAGGTATAAAAAAGTTTTTGGGGGAAATGGGTCCGATTTTCTTGCTTTACGAGAGAGTCAGAGGGATAAGAACATTTTTTACCACGGAGGCACGGAGGGCATGGAGTATCACGGAGAAAGACAATATTCGCCTGTTAACAGCTTTTTTACAGAAGCCATTTTACACGTAAATAATGAATTCCAAAAAAAATCAATTCATTTTAAGCATTCCTCCATTTCTCCGTGTTTCTTTGTGACCTCCGTGTCTCCGTGGTTTTTGCCAGTAGAGGAGACGCAAGCATTGTGTCTTTACCACTTTTCACTTTTCACTTTCCACTATTCTTTATTCACTTAAAATAGTACCTTTGCAGGTTACAAAATGCACCTTTAGTGAAAAGACTCTATCTGCTGATTTTACGATCCTACGCAGGGCCGGCCCTGGCTACTTTCTTTATTGTAGTGTTCGTATTACTCATGCAGTTCCTGTGGCGGTATGTGGATGAACTGGTTGGCAAAGGACTAGAATGGAATGTGATTTTCCAGCTTATGTTCTATGCTTCGTTCACTTTTGTCCCCATGGCGTTGCCTATATCAATCCTTCTGGCTTCGCTTATGACCTTCGGCAACCTTGGCGAACGCTATGAACTGGTTGCGATGAAAGCAGCCGGGATATCACTGCGTAAAATCCTGATGCCGCTTGGATTGTTTTCGCTTCTTATCAGTGTTGGAGCCTTTTATTATTCAAATATCATTTTCCCTTATGCCAACCTGAAATTCCGGTCAACATTGTACGATGTGAGGCAGAAAAAACTCTCACTTAATATCCGCGACGGCATTTTTTACTCAGGCCTCGAAGGATATATTATCAAAATCGGAAAGAAAGATCCTGATGGAACAAGGATCAGGAAAGTGATGATTTACGATCATACACAGGTTCAGGGCAACAATAAACTTACTATTGCCGATTCGGGGCGAATGGAGCAAACAGCAGATGGGAATTACCTGCTGCTCACATTGTATAACGGCACCAACTACGAGGAAACCATCGACCGTATGGATTCCCGTAAAAATACCTTTCGGCGCACCGGATACACGACTGAAATAGTAAAATTTGATCTCTCGCAGTTTAAAATGACCCGATCCGATGAGGAATTCTTCAAAAATGCTTACTATATGCTTAATGTCAAACAGCTTGCCTATGCTTCGGATTCACTTGGAATGGAAGTAGGTCAGCGGGTTGGCGAACTTAACCGTACACTTCTGAACTTTTATTCGAATTTTACGCGTATCAAGCTTTCTGATAGCCTTTATAAAACTCTGCCTGCCCTGAGGAAGGAAGCGTTGTTTGAAAATATGGCTGCAAAAGACCAGAAAAGTGTTGTTTCATATGCTTTAGGTATGGCGCGTAATGCAAAAGGGTCCTTTGAATACAACCGGCAGCTGATAAAGGAAAAAGTGGAATTAAAAGCCCGTTACGATATTGAATGGCACCGTAAATTCACGCTTTCGTTTGCCTGTTTTGCCTTGTTCCTGATCGGGGCACCGCTAGGGGCAATCATCCGAAAAGGAGGATTAGGCATGCCATTGGTAATTTCCGTACTCCTTTTTGTGGCATATCATGTAATTTCCTTTACAGGGGAAAAATCAGTACGTTCTGCTATAACTGATCCATGGAAAGGCATGTGGATGTCGACCATGATTTTTCTTCCGGTCGGTATTTTCCTGGCATACCAGGCAGCACACGATTCAACCATTATGGATGCAGATAGTTATAAGCATGTGGTGAAAAATATCATGAGCAAATTCAAGAAAAAACAAAACAAGCGCGATGAAGATATTAATGCTGTGCAATAAGTCACCATGGCCAAAGCGTGAAGGCGGACCCATCGCCATGCATGCCATGATAAGCGGACTGATCCAGGCCGGCCATACAGTGAAAGTACTTGCTGCCAATACAAATAAGTATACAGTAGATCCGGAAACTATCCCGGCTGATTTCAGAATAAAAACACAGATCGAATTTGTGGATATGGATCTTTCGCTGAACGCAGCGGGAGCTTTGTATAATTTCCTTTCACGCAAATCATACCATGTATCGCGTTTTCACACCAAAGCTTTTGAGCATAAACTGATTGAAATTCTCCTCAAGGATACCTACGATATCATTCAGCTCGAAATGCTTTACATGGCTACTTACCTTGATGTTATACGTAAATACTCCAAGGCTCCGGTTGTGCTGAGGGCGCACAACATCGAGCATAAAATCTGGCAGCGGATTGCTGAAAACTGCCCGAATCCGTTCAAAAAAATATACCTTAACCATTTATATAATGCATTAAAGCGTTTCGAAATAGGGATATTGAATAAAATGGATGGAATAGTTGCCATAACACCTGTTGATGCGCGGAACCTCGACAGGCTTTCACACAGCACAAATATTATTTCGATTCCCTTTGGAATCAACCTCGAAACCTTGCCCGAAAAGCCGGTTCAACCCGCTGAAGCTTCGCTTTTCCACATAGGAACCATGAATTGGTACCCCAATGAAGAGAGTATTAAATGGCTGATAACCGAGGTGTGGCCGAAAGTGAGCAGAAGACTTCCTGAAATAGAACTGCATCTGGCCGGACGTTATATGCCCACCTGGCTTACAAAGCTCTCCTTGCCTCATGTAACAGTTGATGGCGAAGTTCCTGATGTGTGGGAATATATGCAAAGGTTTTCAATTATGGTGGTACCTTTATTTTCAGGAAGCGGAATCCGTATTAAAATAGTCGAAGCCATGGCTGCCGGAAAAGCAATTATAACCACTGCTGTCGGCGCCGAAGGAATTAATTACGAAAACGGGCAACACCTGCTGATTGCAAAAGATGCCAATTCGTTCACCGAAGCTATAGTGCGGCTATGCAACGACAAGGCATTGCGTGATTCGTTAAGTGATAATGCCCGAAAACTTATTACCAAAGAGCATGATAACAATAAACTGATGCTGAAATTAACTGCGTTTTATACTGAATTGCTGAAGAAAAATTAAAATTCAGCCTCAAGTCTTCGCATTATAGTTTTTATTTTTGCGGTTTCCACTGTTTACTTCAATCAAAGAAGCCCTGTGCGGTTATGAAAATATTTGTTCTGCTTTCGCGAGTTCCTTATCCCATCGAAAAAGGCGATAAGCTGAGGGCATTTCACCAGATCCGCTGCCTGGCTCGAAATAATGAATTGATATTGTGCGCGTTAAGTGATTCTCCTGTTCACCCGGAAGCAGAAAAAGTTTTGAATAGTTTCTGTAGCGAAGTACATATTATTCCTATTTACAAAACCGGAATGGTTTGGAATGTGATCAAGGCGTTCTTTAACGGCAATCCGCTGCAGGTTGGTTATTTTTACCGTTGCAGTGCCAGGAAAAAGATTGATGCTATTATTTCAAACAGCAAACCCGATCATATCTTCTGCCAGCTCATCAGGGTTTCGGAGTATGTAAAAGATTCGAACATACCTAAAACACTGGATTACCAGGATATTTTCTCGATGGGCGCAAAAAGACGGGCCGAAAAATCTTCTGCATTTATGAAATGGCTCTTCATGATGGAATACAAACGATTGATCCGTTATGAACACGCTATATTTGCGAAATTTGATACCAAAACCATAATTTCACAACCCGATCGCGATCTTCTCCCGCATCCTCAACGTAATGAGGTTGTTATCCTTCCTAATGGCGTGGATCATGATTATTTCAAACCCGTAAAAGGGGATAAAATCTATGATGTAGTTTTCACCGGCAATATGGGCTACCCGCCAAATATTGATGCGGCAAGGTTTATTGCGGAAGAAATCTTTCCATTGGTGCTGAAACAGTTTCCAAAGGCAAAACTGTTGCTTGCAGGTGCCACGCCGCATGCAAAGGTGCAGGCATTGAAGTCGGAGAATATCACAGTCTCGGGCTGGATGGCCGATATCCGCGAAAGCTATGCTTCATCAAGTATTTTTATTGCACCCATGCGCATTGGAACAGGCTTGCAGAATAAACTCCTGGAAGCTATGGCTATGGAAATGCCTTGTATTACTTCTCTTTTGGCAAACCAGGCTCTAGGCGCAAAAGAAAACGAGGAAATACTCATCGGAAATACGGCACAGGAATATGCCAATCACATCATCAGGCTTTTGAAAGACAAAAAATATGCAGATTCAATAGCTAAGAACGGGCATGCATTTGTAAAAAAGGCTTTCAGTTGGGAGAATTCAGTCGGAATGCTGGAAAAACTCTTTAATAAACATTAAATCAGTAATATACATTCAGAATAAAGACAAAACATACTATGGCTGACGACAAAAAAATAATATTCTCGATGGTGGGTGTTGGTAAAATTCATCCGCCAAGTAAACAAGTTTTAAAGGACATATATCTTTCCTTTTACTATGGTGCCAAAATCGGTATAATCGGTTTGAACGGATCAGGAAAATCGACTTTGCTTCGCATTATTGCAGGGTTAGAAAAATCATTTATCGGCGAAGTCGTTTTTTCACCAGGCTTCAGTGTGGGAATGCTCGAGCAGGAACCTCATCTTGATGAGAATAAGACCGTTAAGGAAATTGTAGAGGAAGGTGTTCAGGAAATCGTTAACCTGCTAAAGGAATATGAAGAGGTGAATAACCGATTCATGGAGCCTATGAGCGACGATAAGATGAATAAACTCATCGAGAGGCAGGGACAACTTACTGACCTGATCGAACAACACGACGCATGGGAACTCGATACGAAACTCGAAAGGGCCATGGACGCGTTGCGCTGTCCGGAAGGCGATACTTCGGTGAAAGTGCTTTCGGGAGGTGAGCGCCGCAGGGTTGCTTTGTGCCGGTTACTGCTTCAGCAACCCGATATACTTTTGCTTGATGAGCCTACTAACCACCTGGATGCCGAATCCATCGAATGGCTTGAGCATTTCCTTCAACAGTACAAAGGAACCGTAATCGCAGTTACCCACGACCGCTATTTCCTCGATAACGTTGCGGGCTGGATACTCGAACTCGACCGCGGTGAAGGCATTCCCTGGAAAGGCAATTACACCGAATGGCTCGAGCAAAAAACCAAGCGGATGGAAATGGAGGAAAAAACCGAAAGCCGCCGCCGGAAAACTCTCGAAAATGAGCTGGAATGGGTACGGATGGCTCCAAAGGCGCGTCAGTCGAAAGGGAAAGCCCGTTTGAACTCGTATGAGAAAATGCTCAATGAGGATGTTAAACAAAAGGAAGAACGACTCGAAATATATATTCCAAACGGTCCGCGTTTGGGTAACCAGGTTATTGAAGTGAAAGGAGTTAGCAAAGCATTCGGCGACAAGGTTCTGTTCGATGATCTCAATTTTATGCTGCCTCCCGGGGGTATTGTCGGAATTATTGGTCCGAACGGAGCCGGGAAAACTACTTTGTTTCGCCTGATTATGGGCCTTGATAAACCCGATAAAGGAGAATTTATCGTTGGTGAAACCGTGAAAGTTGGTTACATCGACCAGGCACATACCAATATAAATCCTGAAAAATCGGTGTGGGAAGTGATTTCCGAAGGGAACGAAACCATTCAATTGGGTGGAAAACTTATCAATTCGCGTGCATATGTCTCGCGGTTCAATTTCGGAGGTTCCGACCAGGGAAAAAAAGCCGGCGTTCTTTCCGGTGGCGAACGAAACCGTTTGCATCTTGCGCTTACTTTGCGTTCGGAAGCAAATGTTTTGCTGCTTGATGAACCTACAAACGATATTGACGTTAATACACTTCGTGCACTGGAAGAAGGCCTCGAAAATTTTGCAGGTTGTGCCGTGGTAATTTCGCACGACCGCTGGTTCCTCGACCGTGTTGCAACACATATCCTTGCTTTTGAAGGCGATTCGCAGGTGTATTTTTTTGAAGGCGGATATACTGATTACGAAGAAAACAAGAAGAAACGGTTGGGCGACGAAGGCCCTAAGCGGATTAAGTTCAGGAAACTGATGGTTTAAATAGTAAATTAATGTATGCACATCTGCAGGGTGTTTAGAGTGTCTGAACACCCGCAGGGTGTCTGCACACTCTGAACGCCCTCGAAAAAAGTGTAATTTTCATTAATAAAATATACCTTTCCAAAATGATTAAAATTACTGCCGAACTTATTGAGACCGTCATCGCACAAGCCCGCACTTCACCGCGCAGGCGCATGAATTACAACTTCCATCCTGAACTTAGCGATCCCGTTCAGCGCCTGCTCAATGCACTCGAACCCTGGACCTACATTCGCCCGCATAAACACACTACCAAAGAAGAATCCTTTGTCCTGCTTCGTGGAACTTTACTTGCAGTAGCTTTCAACGATGATGGCACTATCTGCGATCATGCCATTCTGAGTCTTCAAACAGGTATTCAGGGCATTGAATTTGAAGAAAACTGCTACCATATGCTCACATCCCTCGAAACAGGATCGGCAGTGTACGAAATAAAAGAAGGCCCGTTCGTTCCTCATACCGAAGGAAGTTCAGCTCCTTGGTCACCGCAGGAAGGCACACCGGAAGCAAAAGTTTTCCTGGCGAAGGTATTCGATAAACTGGGAATTGTTATGGGATGACTCGATTCGCAACTCGCAACTCGCAACTCGTAAATCGTAAATCGTAAATCAAAAATCCCAATGTCCTCTCCCTCCATCCCCAAAGGTACCCGCGACTTCACTCCTGCCGAAATGGCAAGGCGTAATTATATTTTCGATTCTATCCGGAGTATTTTCAAATTGCATGGATACCTGCCTATCGAAACTCCTGCCATGGAAAACCTGAGCACATTAATGGGGAAATATGGAGAAGAAGGGGATAAGCTCCTGTTTAAAATCCTGAATTCGGGAAATTACCTTTCGGGTGTTCCTGATGAAACGTATTCAGGGAAAGAAGCAGGAAAAATGCTTAAACATATCTCGGAAAAGGGGTTGCGTTACGACCTTACAGTTCCGTTTGCCCGCTTTGTTGTTCAGCACAATCATGAAATTACTTTCCCGTTTAAACGTTACCAGATACAACCCGTGTGGCGAGCCGACCGGCCACAGAAAGGCCGCTACCGCGAATTTTACCAGTGCGATGTGGATGTAATCGGCAGCAATTCATTGCTTTACGAAGTGGAAATGGTAACCATTGCCTCGGAAATCTTCAGGAAACTGGGCATCAGGATAACCATTTTGATGAATAACCGCAAAATTCTTTCCGGCATCGCGGAAGTTATCGGGGAATCTGCCCGGATTACTGATATAACAGTTGCAATCGATAAACTTGATAAAATAGGACAGGATGGCGTAAATAAAGAACTGGCCGAAAAAGGACTTAGTGCTGAAACTATCGGAAAACTTCAGCCTATTCTGGAATTAAAAGGAAACAGCATCGAAAAACTCGATCAACTGACTGCAATCCTTGCAGCTTCGGAATCCGGGCTTAAAGGCATTGAGGAAATGCGCACTATCTTTAATTTTATTGAAGCACTGCAACCCGGTACCCTTGTCGAAATTGATCTTACCCTGGCCCGCGGACTTAATTATTACACAGGTGCTATAATCGAAATCAAAGCCAACGATGTGCAGATGGGAAGCATCAGCGGAGGTGGCAGATATGATGATTTAACTGGCATTTTTGGTCTGAAAGGGATGTCAGGAATCGGAATCTCATTTGGTGCCGACCGCATTTACGATGTGATGAATGAATTGAAATTATTTCCCCCTGACACCGAACAGGCAACCAAAGTATTGCTTGTGAACTTTGGAGGCAACGAAGAAATGGTCAGTTTAAAACTTCTCGAAAAGCTTCACAAAGCCGGTATCTCAGCCGAAATTTATCCTGAAGCTGCCAAGATGAAAAAGCAGTTTGGTTATGCTGACAATAAAAAGATACCGTATATTATTATAATTGGTACTGATGAAGCTTCAACAGGCATTTACCAGTTGAAAAACATGCTCACCGGTGAACAGGAGAAGATTACTGCAGAAGAGATTATTAAGAAACTGGAATAAAAACAATTTTCTCCCCACGACTGATATTTCCGTAATTTTGTCGCTTCTGCCATAAAACATATTTCCATGCACTGGAATTTATATTTCATTATTCAAATCAACAGGACCTGCCTCTAGGTTCTGTTTCCTGATGCCAGCCTCCTTCAGGCTTTTTGACAAATTCCTTCATATTTTAATTCCACCTGCATAAGGTGCATAAAACTGTACAAGTAAAAATGGCAGAACAAACTTTTTTTATTACCCCCGCACCTATCACATTTGAGCTGATAGAGAGCATGATAGCCTCTTATAATCACATCGTATTATCTCCCGAATCGGTAGCACTGATTGAAAAATGCAGGACTTACCTGGATCAGAAAATAGAAACCCAGGCCGACCCGATTTATGGCATCACCACTGGTTTCGGATCACTATGTAACCGCACAATCTCAAAAGAAGACCTCTCGCAACTCCAGGTTAACCTCGTAATTTCTCATGCCTGTGGCATTGGCCAACCGGTTGAACCCGATATTGTCAGGCTGATGCTGTTGCTCAAAGCATATGCTCTTTCGCTGGGAAATTCAGGTGTTCAAACAGAAACCGTACAGAGGCTGCTTGATTTATATAACCATAATATTTTACCAGAAGTCCGCCAGTTAGGGTCATTAGGCGCATCGGGTGACTTGGCACCACTGGCACACCTGGTTTTACCGTTGCTCGGTAAAGGCAAGGTGTTATATCAGGATAAATGGCTACCTGCTTCCGAAGTTATGTCGCAAAACGGCTTAGCAACAGTAAACCTGAAATCAAAAGAAGGCCTTGCTTTACTTAACGGGACTCAGTTTATGAGTGCACATGGCGTACTTGTTTTACTCAAAGCATTTAAACTACTCAGATTGGCGGATATTACCGGTGCCATCTCACTCGAAGCTTTTAACGGGCGACTCGATCCTTTCCACGGTAAAATTCACGAAATCAGGCCTCATCCCGGCCAGATTGAAACTGCAAAAAATATCAGGACTATACTCCAGGGCAGTAAATTAATCGATAATCCAGGTAAAGCCGTTCAGGATCCGTATTCGTTCCGCTGCATTCCGCAGGTTCATGGGGCAGTGAAGGATACTGTCCGGTTTGCAGCCGAAGTAATTCTTCGCGAAATAAACTCGGTTACTGATAATCCAACCATTTTTCCTGACGATGACCTGATTCTGTCGGGTGGCAACTTTCATGGAGAACCGCTCGCTTTTGTTCTCGACTATATTTCAATTGCGTTGGCTGAACTTGGAAACATTGCTGAACGTCGCTTATACAGGCTAATTGCCGGTCAACGCGGACTGCCAGAGTTCCTTGTGGCCCACCCGGGACTTAATTCAGGTTTCATGATCCCTCAATATGCAGCGGCTTCGGTGGTAAGTCAGAATAAACAACTATGTACACCTTCATCTGTCGATAGCATAACCTCGTCGAACGAGCAGGAGGATCATGTAAGTATGGGTGCGAACGCGGCTACCAAAGCCTTGCGTGTTGTAAAAAATGTTGAAAATATTCTCGCCATCGAGCTTATGGCCGGTTGCCAGGCCCTGGAATTCAGGGGTATTGATAACACTTCCCCATTTCTGCAATCTGTAATAAACGAGTACCGGTTAACTGTGCCTTACGTCGAAGATGATGTGTTGATGTATAAATTGATTGACAATTCATTGCAGTTTATCCACAACCACAATTTTCATCTTCTCGGGTAAATATATGATAGTCAAATAATTTTGCTTTGATTGCGATCATTTATGTGGAAACTGGAAACCGGAATCTGGAAAATGGAAATCGGAATCCAGAAACTGGAAACCCGAAACCCGAAACCCGGAACCCGGAACTTTAACCATAATGAATATCCTGATTAATTTCTTTTCAACAATTTCTTTAACAGTACTATTTTTTTAATAGGTTTGCTGTGCAAATCATCTAATCTTTCAGATCAATGAAATACATCATTTCAGGCCAGGGCCTTACCATTCAGGACGTTGTAAACGTTGCACGAAATAACCAGATTGTAGAACTGCATCCGGATGCACTGAAAAGGATCATAGCCTGCCGCGCCATGCTCGAAAAAAAGATCGATGCTCATGAGATTATGTATGGCGTTAATACCGGAATAGGTGAGTTTTCGGAAGTAGTTTTAAATGATGACCAGGTTAAAGATTTCCAGAAATACCTTATATATAACCATGCTGCCGGCATCGGCGACGCTATGCCTCTCGAATATGTGCGCGGTGCCATGCTGGGCCGTATTAATGTGCATGCTCATGGCAATTCAGGTTGCAGGCCTGAGATCACCTTAACATTGGTCGAAATGCTGAATAAAGGCGTGACGCCTTTTGTTTGCCAGAAAGGTTCGGTGGGTGCGAGTGGCGACCTGGCTCCTATGTCGCAGATTGCTCTCCTGATGATGGGCGAAGGAAAAGCGTATTATAAAGGTGAGTTGCTCGAAGGCAAAGAGGCAATGGACAGGGCCGAAATTCCGGTTCCCGGACTGATGGCCCGCGACGGGCTCGCAACAATAAATGGTTCAAACGTGCTTACTGCTATGAGTGCCATTTTTCTTGTTGATGCAAATAACTTCCTGAAGCAGGCTGAAATAGCCGCTGCCATGTCGCTCGAAGCACTCAAAGCCAACATGAAACCCTACGAACCACGTATTCATGAAGTAAGGGGATTTGCCGGAGCGATCCGCAGTGCCGAAGCCATCAGGAAAATGGTCGCAGGTGGCGACCTTCAGGAAAACCTTATCAAATGCAAGGTACAGGATGCATATAGTATGCGTTCCACTCCACAGGTAATAGGTGCAGCGCATGATGCACTCAACTATGCCCGTTCGCAGGTTGAAATTGAACTGAATGGAGTTGGTGACAACCCGATTTTCTTCCCTGAAGAAAACCTGGCACTTTCAGGTGCAAATTTCCAGGGATCGCCGGTTTCGGTACCCATGGATATGGCCGGAATGGTAATTACTATGGTTTGTGTGCTTAGCGAACGCCGCATGAACCGGCTCAATAACCCGGCTCTGAGCGTAGGATTACCCGCTTTCCTTACAAAAGGTGCCGGGATGTTCTCAGGGCTTATGCTCAGCCAATATACCGCTGATATGCAAATAGTGGAACAACGGATACTTTCGGCACCCGCCAGCATCCAATCCATTCCTGCTGCTGCCGACCAGGAGGATTTTGTAAGTATGGGGATGAATACAGCGATTAAAAACTTTCAGATCCTCGATAATGCTTATGGCATATTGGGAATTGAATTGATGGCAGCCGCCCAGGCACTCGATTTCAGGGAGTATTCTTTCGGAGCCGGGGTTACCAAAGCAAAAGAAGTTATCCGCCGACATGTTGATTTTCTCGAAATTGACAGACCGCTTTATAATGATCACAATACCATGAAAGCACTCGTTAAATCGTGTGAGATACTCGATGAAGTTGAGAAAGTTACCGGGATGTTGGGATAAATGGAATGAGTTATTGGAAAATGGTTAATGGAAAATAGTTAGTGGAAAATAGTTTTCTTGCCTTGATTGACTCCCTAATCCCTGAAACCCAAACCCTCAATAAAAATGGACGAAGAGCAGCAACCCATACAAAATGAAGCAGGTCCCAGTTTAATTTTGCTGAAGATCCTGTGCGTATTCACATTCGTAGGAAGCGGGTTGGGCTTTTTGTCATTTGGTATTATTGCACTTGTGCACACATACTTCACTAACAACCTTTCACTTATACCCGTTGAACAAAATCGCGAATTAATTGAACTTTTGCTTTCAGCCGGAAGGTGGTTTTTTCTGTTCAGCGCGTTACTTTACGGTTTATCGTTTGCGGGAGCATTGTTATTATGGCAAATGAAAAAAATCGGATTCCATCTCTATACTGTTTCACAAATTCTGTTATTAATCCTTCCAATGGCATACATCAAAGGATTTCCGATGGCAGCAGGCACAATATTCCTTTCGTTGCTTTTTATCTGGGGTTATAGCGGGTTTCTGAAATTTATGAAATAAGAAACCTGCCTGCACTGTGTTTCTATGTTTTGGATTTCCAGAACAGAAATTATAGAAGGATTGAACTCAAAATTAATACGCCCAGCTCAATGCATAATACAAACCTTAAACCCCGTCCTCCTCTTCTGACATGGCTTTGCATAGTCTCGGCAACTGTTGGAATATCATACATTATAATGTTTATTGTGCTTTTAAGCTACTCTCTTACAGGGAATGTGCCTTCATCACTTTTTCCGGGAATTGTAATGGAATATCTGCATACCGGGTATACTTTTGTTGTAACTGAAATTATGCTGACAGCAATCGGCCTTACCGGGGTTCTGTTGATGTGGAAAATGAAAAAGGCAGGATTTTACCTTTATGCTGTTATTAAAACCATTCTCTATTTTCTTCCTGTTCTGTTTATCGGAAACAATCACCTGCATTTCCCCGGCCTGCTAACAACTTCGGTTATGATAGTTAGTTATGGGATACTATTCACAAATTTTTCAAAAACTATTTAATAAAAGGAGGATTAGTGGGAAAAAAAGAAAAAAAAACAGAAAATGTTTTGTGTATTAAGAAATTATTACTTTTACCGCATAATTGGGGTTTCAGCCCACACACAAGTAGATGTTACTTTAAAATGCGCAATTTCAACAATATGCGTTAAGTATGCGAGTTCAACACATTTACCTATCAACATGCAAAGTTTACAAAGAGTTAATAAAAAAGGGATAAAAAACATTAATACCCTTACGGATTGCCTAATTTATTAGTTAAATTTGAAGAAAATATCAGAATGAATCAACCAAACCAGATAAACTAACGCAAAATCCGAACAGCCTATGATACAAAAATAATTTGCCAAATTTTAAATCAATTCAACACCAAACCAATTAAACACTAACTAACCAAATCAATCAACCTATGAGAAAACTAAGTTTTTTGCTGGTAATCCTGCTGCTCTCAGCCATGCAGGTACTGGCACAACGAACCATCACAGGTAAAGTTACCAGCGCTGACGACGGAGGAGGAATTCCCGGCGTTACTGTTCTTGTAAAAGGAACCAGCAACGGTGTTTTAACTGACCTCGACGGAAAGTACAGCATCAGCGTTCCTAAAGATGCGACAGCACTGCAATTTTCATTCGTCGGAATGAAAACACAGGAAATTGCACTCACCGCTGCAAACACACTGGATGTAGTGATGGAAAGCGAAGCGCAGAATATCGAAGGAGTTGTTGTTACAGCTCTCGGTATTACGCGTGATAAAAAGTCACTGGGCTATTCAACCCAGGAACTAAAAGGCGACGAAATAAACGCTGCCAAACGCACCAACTTTGTTGATAACCTTTCAGGGAAACTTGCCGGTGTGCAGGTGAAAGCCAACGGAAACATGGGTGGTTCAACCAATGTTATTATCCGTGGTTCTTCATCCTTTACCGGTAACAACCAGGCTATGTTTGTTGTTGACGGTGTTCCCGTAAATAATGACAACACAAACAACACAGGCCAGCTTACAGGACGTAGCGGTTACGACTATGGTAACGCTGCCGCCGATATCGACCCTAACGATATTGAGTCGATGAACGTTCTGAAAGGTGCTGCCGCTACCGCTCTTTACGGTTCGCGTGCTGCAAACGGTGTAATTATGATCACAACCAAAAAAGGCAAGAAAACTGAAGCAGGCAGGAAAACCCTGGGTGTATCAATCAATTCGAGTGTTACTACCGGTTTTATTGACAAAAGCACTTTCCCGAAATACCAGAACCAGTATGGTGCTGGCTATGGTACCTATTTTTATGGTGATCCTCCTTATGGCGGATTTGAACTCCTATACGATATCAACGGAGACGGAGAACTTGATATGACAGTTCCCACCTACGAAGATGCTTCTTACGGTCAAAAATTCGATCCAAACATCATGGTTTACCAATGGGATTCGTATTACGCTGCATCAACCAATTATAAGAAAGCAACTCCATGGGTAGCTCCAAGTGTTGAGGAAGGACCACTTTACGTCCTCGACAATTCGCTCAGTTTATCAAACAATGTTGAAATTGCCGGTGGCAGCGAAGGTGCAACCTTCCGCCTTGGCTACACCAATACATTTGATAAGGGAATTCTGCCAAACGCCGAGATTATTAAAAATGCCGTTACTTTCAACGGATCGTATGATATTCTCAAGAACCTGAGCGTTTCGGCCTACGCGAATTATATTAAAACCAATGGTAAAGGCCGTAACTCAACCGGTTACAGCGATAATATGATGTCAGGCTTCCGCCAGTGGATGCAAACCAACGTAAATTATAAATCACAAAGCGAATTGTATGACCTGACTGGTGAAAACATTACCTGGAACCCCAACAATCCTGAAGACCTCAGGCCTGCATACTGGGACAACCCATTTTTCCAGCGCTACCAGAACTATGAAACCGACACCCGCAGCCGTATTATCGGATACACCCAGGCCGACTGGAAAATTAACAACTACTTCAGCCTTATGGGTCGCTACGCTGTTGATACCTATAGCGAACTGCAGGAAGAAAGAAAAGCAATCGGTTCAGGTTCAGGTGAATTCGGCGTTCAGCGCCCGGATGTAACTTCAGGTTATTCACGTTTCAATAAATCATTTATTGAAACCAACCTCGACTTTTTACTTAAATTCAACAAAAACCTCACCGAAGATCTGAATCTCAGTGCTCTCTTAGGTACAAATATGAGAAGGTCAAGGGTTGACCAGATTTTTGTTTCAACCAATGGCGGACTTATTGTCCCCGGACAATACTCCATCGGTAACAGCTTGAGCTCGATACTTGCACCGGAAGAACTTCTCACCGAAATAGGTGTAAATGGTGTTTTTGCAGGATTCTCGCTTGGATACAGAAATTTTATATTCCTTGATGGTACTATCAGGCGCGACCAGTCATCAACTCTGCCAGAAGAGAACAACGATTATTACTACCCATCCGTATCAGGAAGTTTCATTTTCTCGAATGTTATTCCGAAAAACAGCTGGCTCGACTTAGGTAAATTCAGACTTGGTTATGCACAGGTAGGTAACTCGGCTCCATGGGGTTCAATTAAGGACACTTATTCACAGAATACCAGTTTCGGTGGAACCGCCTTATTCTCAGTACCAAATACAAAGAACAATACAGAACTGAAACCTGAGTTAACATCCAGCATCGAGTTCGGTTTGGAAATGAAATTCTTCCAGAGCCGCTTAGGTTTCGACCTGGCATGGTATCAGAAAAACACTGTTGACCAGATCATTCCTGTTGCTGTTTCGACCGCTACCGGGTATAGCTCCAAATATGTTAATGCCGGAGAAATGGAGAATAAAGGGGTTGAACTTATGCTTTTCGGAACACCTGCAAAATCAGGAGATTTCCAGTGGGATGTAACCGTGAACTGGGCTAAGAACGTAAATGAAGTTATATCGCTCGAAGGTGATCTTCAAAATCTTCAGATTGCTTCCCTTCAGGGTGGTGTTACAATCAACGCCCGCGTTGGTGAACCATACGGAACCATTCAAGGGAAAGACTACGTTTATGACGAAGCTACAGGCAAAAGGCAGATTCTCGGTAATGGATTTTACAAAGTTACAAGCACATCAGATATTGTTCTTGGTAATGTTAACCCTGACTGGACCGGTGGTTTGAACAACAGGTTCTCATACAAAAACTGGGCATTCAGCTTCCTGATCGATTGGCAGCAGGGTGGTAGTTTATTCTCACTCGACCAGTATTATGGTCTTGCAACCGGTTTGTATGAAGAAACCGTATTTACCAACGATCTTGGCAATTCTGTAAGGGATGATGTGACCATGATCAAAGATGCAAACGGAAATTCAACTTATACATACGAAAACACCAGCGGTGGTGTAGTACTCGATGGTGTTTATGCTCCTGGTACTATTCTTAAGATCAACGGTGTTGATACCGACGTATCAGGCCAGCAGAATTTCACCCGTGCTCCTGGTAATGACTACAGATTGCAGGGATATTCGCGTAACCCGAATAAAACATTCGTGTATGATGCTACCTACATAAAACTTCGCGAAGCAGTTCTCACATACAGCATCCCGAAAAGTGTACTTTCAAAATCCTTCTTTAACGGAGTTTCATTCAGCTTAGTAGGCTCAAACCTCTGGATCATCTCCAAAGATCTTCCACATGCTGATCCTGAAGCTTCACAAAGTTCAGGTAACATTCAGGGATGGCAGAGCGGTGTTATGCCAACAACGCGCAATGTAGGTTTCACTGTTAATCTTCAGTTCTAATTTTAAAGCAAGAAACTATGAAAAAAATATTTTTTGTCATAATAGTTTTGTTCGGGGTGATGACATCCTGCACAAAAAACTTTGAGGATTTCAATACGGATAAGAAGCGACCTGTAGTAGTACCGGCTGAAAACTTATTCGCAAATGCTCAGAAAGCGCTTGCCGACCAGGAAGCGAGTACCAACGTAAACCTGAATAACTTCAAACTTTGGGCCCAGTACTGGACCGAAACCACCTATACCGATGAAGCCAACTACGACATCGTTACACGTCCGGTGCCTGATAATGCATTTCGTACATACTACCGCAACATCCTCGAGGACCTCAAAGATGCCAAAGCTGTAACAGAGGCTACTGAAGTAATCGGTGAAATTGCGGAAGCTGAAAAGAAGAATCAACTGGCCATCATTGACCTGGTGCAGGTATATACCTATGCTCAACTGGTTGAAATTTTCGGTAACATTCCATATACCGAAGCTCTGGATATAACTAATATCTATCCTAAGTACGATGATGCCTTGGCTATTTACAAGGATCTGTTAAGCAGAATAGATGCAGACTTAGCTTCAATGAATGATGCATACGGCAGTTTTGGCGATGCTGATCTCTATATGGGCGGTGATGTTGCCATGTGGAAGAAGTTCGCAAACTCCATGAAAGTTCGTATTGGTATTACCATTGCCGATGGCGATAATGCAACTGCTAAAGCAGCAGTTGAGTCGGGTTATGCGGGTGCATTTGCCCCGGATGAAAAATGCCAGTTAGTTTACCTTGATGAAACAAACTCAAACCCAATTTACCAGGATGTTATACAAAGCGGGCGTTCCGACTTTATTGCAGCCAATACCATTATTGATGCAATGAATGCTCTGGCTGATCCTCGTATTGCATCTTATTTTGATGAGGTTGACGGCGCGTATGTTGGTGGCCCTTATGGAGAAAGTAATCCTTTTGCACAGTATTCACATATTGACAGCGAAGTTTCATCACCTACCTTCCCAAGTGTACTGCTCGATGGTACCGAAGTTGCCTTCTACCTGGCTGAAGCAGCTGAAAGAGGCTATTCCGTTGGCGGAAATGCTGAAAGTCATTACAATGCCGGTATTACTTCTTCATTCAATACTTGGGGAGTTTCAGCCGATGCAGCCGCATACCTTGCAAAACCTGAAGTAGCCTATGCAACAGCTACAGGCAACTGGAAACAGAAAATAGGAACACAGGCATGGATAGCTTATTATGTAAGGGGCCAGGTTGCCTGGACTACCTATAGAAGACTGGATTACCCTGCAATGAATGCTCCGCCTAATGCCGAGACAAGCGACGGTAGTGTCCCTGCTCGTTTTACTTATCCGGTTCAGGAACAAACACTAAATAAAGCCAACTTCGAAGCTGCTGTTTCAGCTATGGGTGGCAATGATTTAACGACTAAGATTTTCTGGGATAAAAACTAATTCCTGAAAAGTCAACCGGTTAACAGACCGGAAAAATAAAAGGCTGTCCTTCGGGGCAGCCTTTTTTGTTGCAAATAATTTCCATACTATCCCATAATCGCTTTTCCATCCTTTGAGGATAAAAGCCGAAAGAAAATGCAGGAATTCAAATACCTGAAAGGATGATTTCCATCTTGATTCAGGAATTCTGATTTAGGGAGAATTTACACCGTATAAACTGACTTACATCTATGGTGAAGAATATTTAAGCTATTGTGGCACCTTGTATATTGCCCAGCTATTTTGCACTGAAAGCACAGGTGTAATTATTTATAATAGGAAGGGAATACCTGATAATAGCTATGAACAACTCACAATTCTTAAAAGGTAATTCTCAATTCATAATTCAGATATCATAATTCAGAGATCTCGTAATTCAGATTCATAACTCACTTAATCAGCGCAAGATTTTTTTGATATAATATACTCACTGAATCAAATGTTGCTCTGTATTTAGCGCTGACAGGCAATGCCGGCGGCGATTCCATTTTAAGCGGATCAATTGCTACATTATTCTTATATACCCTGAAATCGAGGTGTGGACCTGTTGAGAGCCCTGTACTCCCAACATATCCCAATACCTGTCCCTGGCTAACACTGGCACCCGGTCGAATACCAGGGCCAAATCCGGAAAGGTGCAGATATGAAGTGGTATAGCCATTGTTATGCTTTACCGTCACCATTCGGCCGGCACCTCCTGCATAGGCAGCTTTCACTACTTTGCCGTTACCGATGGTATGTACCGGTGTTCCTTTGGGAGCGGCATAATCAACCCCATGATGAGGCCTGCGGATGCGAAGAACAGGATGCATTCGGCTGTTAGAGAATTTGGAGGAGACGCGGGAAAATTTCAGAGGGGCTTTCAGGAATTCCTTCCGGAGATTCTGCCCCTTGTCATCGAAGTAATCGGTGACATTGTTTTGCTCAAACCTATGCGCATAATACTCTTTTCCATTATGAAGAAAAACAGCGGAATGGATTTCTCCAATGCTTATCGGTTTACCGTCAACCGAAAGTTCCTCGTATATAACCTTAAAAGCATCCCCTTTCTGTATAGCATAAAAGTCGATGGACCATTGATAAATATTGGCAAGAGCAACTGCCATATTAGGATCGACACCTGAATTTTGCATTGTCACCCAAAGCGACGAATTTATAACTCCGGAGGCCGATTTAAGCTTTCTGTTGACTTCTTTAGAACCTGCATGTACATGCAGAGAATCACGAAAATCGAAAACTACATAGCTTGTATCGTTAACGGCGTACACAAAATACATAAGCTTACTGTCCTTGCTGCTCATCATTGCTGTATATGTATTGCCGCTGCGAAGTTTACGAATATCAAAAACACCTTTTGTATAGGAGTTTAGGGTACCAATAATGCTTTGTTCCACTCCTAAGCGGGTAAGAATTCCGCCAAGATTCTCACCCGATCTGACTTCCTCCCGGTTTATTTTAAAAGAGTCGGTAACAATACCATATTCAACAGTTTGTGCAACTTTGTCAACCGGGTGAACAATAGGATCGAAAATAAAATCCTTGAATACAACCAAAGCTACGGCTGAGGCTATTATAAACAGTATGACCACAATAAGCAGTCGTATTTTCTTCTTATTTAATTCCATAAATAAAGAATGTTTTACAAACAGAACTATGTGTTCTGATTTTCATGAGTTAAATCCTTATGGATTTTAAATGCTTTGGGCTGGATAATTTACAAGTTTCAGCAATCCACAATGTTACTGATCTCGTAAAAAAAAGCAATCGCTTATACTAATCAATCGGAAATTAAATGCTTTATTTATACTAACATACCCAATTCTCATTTGGGTCCAAGTACATTAAACTTAAAATCTTCAAATTCTCAAATCTTCAAATCTTCAAATTCCTTAAAAGATGAGCATGAATTAAAGTTTGTCAACTCATATGTGCTTCGGCAAAATCCCGCCCTGCCTGCAATGCATCCAGATTTAGTTTAACTGTTTCCTCACCTTTGCGGGAAAAAATACGCCGGACAGCTTCCTGTAATTCAGCATAAGCGATTTCGAGAAATGGGGAAGCGGCACCTAGAATTACCATATTGGCCGACCTGGTAGAACCCAGATTTTTGGCAATCTCATCCGCATCAAGCGCGATATGATTTTCGAACTTCTCAATTTCGGCCATCAGGTCGGGCATAGTCGGGTAGTTCGTGATATTAATAAAAGGTTTGGTATTGGTAATCAGCCAGCCGTTTGGCGAAAGAAGCGGCAGGTAACGGAGTGATTCCATGGGTTCGACAGAAATTATAAGATCAGCCTGCCCGTAAGGGATAAGGTCGGAAGCAATTTCGTGATCAGCAATGCGCAGGTTTGAGGATACATCCCCTCCGCGCTGACTCATACCATGAACTTCAGCCTGTTTCAGGTGCAAGCCTGCTCTAAGGGCTGCTGTGCCAATGGTGGTTGCTATCGAAAGAATACCTTGTCCTCCTACTCCGGCAAGAATTATATCTCTTTTCATGATAAACTGATTTTTCGAAGTAAAGTAATGTGTTTGGAATTGTATTTAGTACTTGGTGCATGGTGCTTAGTGCTCAGTGATGAGTGTCCAAAATTTCAGGCTTCGGCTTTCGCTGCTTCCGCCTTTTTCTGTTCTTTGTGATGACGGATTGCCGTTTGAATACATTCGCGCCTTGGAATAATAACGGAAACGCCTTCGTAATCAAGCTCTTTTTTCAGAATCGCCAGGTTTTCTTCATGGTATTTTGGTGATGGATTAAGAACGAAAATATGATCTTTACTTACCCCAACTCCTTCACAGATATTTTCTATACGGCCAAAAGCGGATGAATCCTGTCCGCCGGTCATGGCCGTGGTTTCATTATCCAGTATCATTATTGTGATCTGGCTTTTATCTTTAACACAATCTATTAATCCGGTAATACCACTATGAGTAAAAGTGCTGTCGCCTATAACTGCCACAGCGGGTAACAAACCGGCATCGGCGGCCCCTTTTGCCATGGTAATGGAAGCACCCATATCAACGCAGGTATTAATGGCATCGAACGGATCGAGGGCTCCCAGGGTGTAGCAGCCAATATCCGAAAATACACGTCCTTTGCTCCATTTCGCGAGGGATTCGTTTAGCGCATTGTACGAATAAATATGCGGGCAACCTTTGCAAAGCGAAGGCGGACGACCAACGACAACCGAAGGAATATCCCTTCCACGAGTATCCTCTTTTCCAAGGGCAACTGCTACAATATTTGGATTAAGTTCTCCATCGCGGGGAACGGTTCCATCGAGCCGGCCATGAATGGTTTTGCCTGTATTCAGGAAACCTCTTATAGCTTCTTCAACCACCGGATACCCTTCTTCAAGGATTAAAAGCTTTTCGCAGCTGTTATATATTTTCTCCACCATTGAATGGGGCATAGGATACTGGGCAATTTTAAGAACCGGGAACGGGATATGTCGGTCGGGGTAATTTTCGAGAAGGTAATTGTATGCGATTCCTGTTGTAATTATACCCATACTTTTATCAGCACCATCAGTAAAAACATTGAACCCCGATTCAGTGGCATAACTCTCAAAATCAACCTGTTTAGCGAGCAACTGTTTGTATTGCCTGCGGGCATTGGCCGGTAATAATATAAACTGACGGTGATTTTGGGGTAAATGTATTTCGTTTTGCTGGCGAACCGGCTTTCGCTGAACCCCGGCACGGGAGTGAGCCAAACGCGTTGTAATGCGCATCAAAACCGGAACACCGAGTTTTTCCGACATATCGAAACCGTAATGCACCATATCGTAAGCATCCTGCTGGTTTGTGGGTTCAAGTATTGGAATGAGCGCAAAATTGCCATATACACGCGAGTCCTGTTCATTCTGTGACGAATGCATCGAAGGATCATCGGCTGATACTACGATAAGGCCTCCATTGGCTCCGGTAATTGCGGAATTGATAAAGGCATCGGCGGCAACATTGAGCCCGACATGTTTCATGCAAACCATAGTGCGCTTGCCGGCATACGACATGCCAAGAGCCGCCTCCATAGCTGTTTTTTCGTTGGTTGACCAACCTGCACGAACCTGCCCGGTTTTGGCTTCCTTCGATTGCATCACGTATTCAGTAATTTCGGTCGAGGGAGTGCCGGGATAAGCATAAATACCTGACATACCGGCATCTAATCCGGCCTGGGCAATGGCTTCATCGCCGAGCAACATCATTTTCTGATCCATATTGTGAATTTTTAAACAATAGAATTGATGCCACAAACCTACATGAAATGAACATGATTAGCAAGCACTTTTTGAAATAATCATTCTAAATTTCGGGCCGGAAACAGGTTTCACCTGAAAGGAGTTTCAGCGATTTTGAACAGCATGGTTTTTCAGGTTTTTAGTACATTTGCGGGGGATTGCGGATTGCGGATTGTTGATTGCGGATGTGGACCCCTAAAACCTAACCCCTAAAACCTAACCCCTCATTTTGAACTATTTAGCCCATCTTTTTCTCGCCGGAACCAATCCTGAATTTATACTTGGAAACTTTATAGCTGATCACGTAAAAGGCAGTGATGTGTTAAAATATTCTGAGACAGTTAGAAAAGGAATTTCCATGCACCGGGCCATTGATACCTATACCGATCAGCATGCTGTTGTGAAGCAGAGTATCGCCCGGTTAAGAGCCGATTTCAGGAAATATGCCGGTGTGATAGTTGATATGTATTATGACCATTTCCTTTCGGCTCATTGGGATGAATACTCGCCTGTTGATCTGCCATCATTTACAAAAACAAGATACGATATATTAAATACATTTCAACCTATACTACCCATGCGTTCAGCCAGACTTCTTTTTTATATGGAAAAGCATAACTGGCTATTGTCGTACAGCAGTTTCGAAGGTATGCAACAGGCTTTTAATGGTATGTCGCGGCGAACCACTTTTGAATCGAAAATGGAAAATGCAGTAGCCAATCTGAAAGCTGATTATGCTGAATTTGAGGGTGAGTTCAGAGAGTTTTTCCCGGAGTTGCAATCCTATGTAAGGAGTAATTTTGGCGAAATGTTATAGTACCGTTTGACCTTTATTTTTGTGATCACTTTGGTTTAATTCCAGCAAATGATACCCTGATTTGCTTGTACATATGAACTAACCTGGTCATATTTAATGTTGATTAAAATATAATTGTGTTATATGATTATTCCAGATTTATTCTGTTTTGCTCTGCAGGTTCATCTGGTTTCACCTGAACTGGTAATTTGTTTTTACCAACGGCTGAATTTCCAATATTCGTAGTAGATGCCGGAGTTCTGTCATTGACAAATTTATTTTGTTTTGAATGCAGCACAAAATCTATTCTGTCAAAAACATCTCCATTGTCTGATGGTTTTATTGAGAAATCTATACCCGAAGGCAGGGCTTCGAGGTTCAGGTTAGCCAACTGGACAGAATCAATACTGGCAATGTATTCACCCGGTTCGAGTCCAAGAAAATAAATATAACCATCAGATTCGGAAAGCGTCTCAGCAACTACCTTTGAGCTATTTCTTTTATAAAATTTTATTAAAATCCGCCCGGTTCCTTTCAACGTATTATCCTTTTCCCTATAAACCATTCCACTTACCTCACCTACTGGAATGACAGGAATATCAACTCGTTTGAACTGATTGGGATCAATTATGACCTGGTATATTTTATTTTTAAACCTCCAGGCAATATTCGGCAAATCGTTATCATTAAATGACAAACTATAAGTGGCAAATGCATTCAGTTCAGGAATCCGGACTATCGAGTCATTCTCATTAAAGATTGCCCTTCCGCCGTTTATTCCGACTTTGGACAGCCTTGCCATATGCTCATCGCTATCGAAAATTCCGTTTTGATTCACATCCAGAAATGGGTACAAAAGTATGCCCCCCTTGCTCAATGATGAATTATTACTTGTATGGACTGATCCATTGCCACTGCCAAAAGCCAGGCTTCCCTGGGCACTCACTGCAGTTGAGATTTTATTTTTGCTCTTATAAGCAGAAACATTGGTCCTGGCAAACGGCAGATCATATTTGAAACTTATATTGAGAAAATGATCATCAAACAAAACGTTTCTTTCGTAAGAGCCTGATAGATAACCCAGGGGAATTCTCTTAGCTATTTCTGCCTTGTAAGTCACTACAGTTTTTTCACTTACATTGTACCTGGCTGAAGGTCTTAAAATTATTCCATTACCCAGCCTATAGGATAACGCTAAATCAGTTGTCAGATAGGTACTCTGTTCATCAATCTAATTAAGTTGTACCGATGAATTAGCGCTGAATTGCTTATAACAGGCAGAGAACATGGCACTGGCCTGGTTATAATTGAATTCGCTGTAAACCAATTGGGAATATTCCAATTTTGCATACCCACTTAACTTTTTATACCTGAATGGAACTGAGAGTCTGGTTTTTCGGTCTTCGAGGGAATTGAAACGGGTAGCAAGTTGTCCTTCAACATATTTTGTATAATCAATTTCGAACAGTATATCTTTACTGAAATAATAGTTTAGCAATCCATTAGTTTTCACGCCATAGGCATATTCGCCGTTAATAGTCAATTTACTGAATGGCTGAAAAGTCGCTTTAACAAATGGTATGAATGGACCATTGGGGATAGAAGATAAATACTCCATGCCTCCGCCTATGGTAAATTTACTATTTACACCATAATTAAATTCACCTCTCCCAAAACGGCTTAAACTGCTGTCCTGCACAACACCCGCCGAAATTCCATATTCGAACTCTTTAGCTGGCATTACAGTATAAGGAATGTTCATTGTTCGTTCCTCCGTGCGCTCTTCTCCTATCGGACCATAATACTTTAATTTTAGAGTGTTATATCCATAAACAATGGGGATTTTAAAAATATACATACCTGAAGCATCGGCTTTTGTATAATCGACCAATATGTTATTTATGTAAAGTTCAATAGTCCAATTAGGTTCGGTATATTCATTTATAGTATAATACCCTGTTGCCTTGCGAACTGTGGTAGGTGAGTTGCGAACCACAGCACCAATTACGGGCGAAATTATAAATGAAATCGTTGGCATAGTTATTTTCCCGACCTGGGCCTGCTTTATCAGGGCTTTCTGATTATCTACCCAGCGCCATTGGTACTGAAACTGGTTATCATTAAATTCCTGTTGGTTATAATACGTGCAGGATACATCAGTTTCGCCAAACAAAAATTCGGTTCCAAGACCAATAACAAAACGGTTATCTAACGATTCATTCCAATTTTGGGTCGAAGTTATAGACCAGTCAAACATGCCAAACTTAAAAAGATGATAGTTACGGGAAACAACAGTATCAGCAATTTCTTCCATTTTTACTTTTGACAAATTATTTCGCATTTTATCGATGCGCATTTGTTTAATAATTGGCAATTCAAAATTTGATTTTAAAAGGATTGATAGTGATCTGTAATTAAAAGTCAATACTATTCCGAATACTTCAGCAAATATGGATGATTCTAAATAAAGTGAACCATTTTCTTTGATCAGTTCATCGGGGAACATATATAGTTTAGTCCCAACTATAATTTGTTTTTTAGTATAATCAACCATATAAGTCCGGCTTTCGGTTTCGATAAATCCGGCAAGACTATCTCCTCTTTTGCCAACAACGCAATGAATATTGAGCGTTTTGAATAAATCCTCAATATTTAAATATAGCTGATCATTATTGGTATATATAACATCAAGATTAAAATTCCCGGCTCCTTCAATAATTACGAGTACAGGAATTTCATCATATGTAAAAGGATGAACTCCTGAGTCATCAATAAAATTATCCTGTGCCTTTGCCTTGAAACAAGACAATACACATACCATAGTCATCACTAAGAATACCTTTAGTAAAACGGAGAAACTATATCCAGCCAATACATAGCAACGTAAAATAAATTTGCTCATGTAAGAGGTTCTTTCCATAGCCTATTCCTGGTTAAAAGTAATTTCGAAACTACCTGTATAAATACCCTGAGTAGCTGTTCCAGGTATATGAAGTGTGCCGCCAACGCGCAAGGGTGTTATAAAGTCGCAATCACTATTTGTGGTGAAGAAGGCCCCGTTACTACCTCGTTCGGTAGGGCCGATGTCGAGTGTAAGCGTGCCCCCGCTACTTCCTGTTAAAATGGTTGTAGCCGAAAACGTGATACTGACATTACGCCCCTGGCAAAGTTTTACTTCAAAAATGGCAGGTTGGGCGGTTGGAGCTTCGGCTAACAGAATTATATCGCCGGTTGAAGTGATACTGCCATTGTATCCGACGGTTATCGCCCCACCGGCACTACCTGACATACAAATACTACCAAAATTGATGGATTGTGCAGGCGTTACAGTTAGTGTTCGCTGTGGCAGGACTGGCTGAGCAATAGAAGTGCCCACAAAAACGAATAAAACTATTGTACAAAACAATAATTTTAGATTCCGCTTGTATGTGCACAGTTTCGTCATGGTTTTCAGCTTTTCACCCTTAATTATCAACAAGAGCGCAGTTGAAGGGCAATAGTTTTTTCAGCCCGTTAACCTTACTAAATAAGATTTGATTTTATCCTTCATTAATTAGCAATAACTCGCTGTCATTCTTTACTTTCATTAATATCTATTTCTTTTTCTGAATAAACTACCCGGGCATTTGAGCCATTGCTTGTATATTGAACCTTTAGTTTACCACTATTTAATTCTATACCGGGAATAGTATTTAATTTCATAGTTATGTTCCGTTTGTTAAGATTCGTATACACTCCAACACCTTTTACTGAGCCAATTTCAACAGGGTTACCCTGGTTAGGAACATATTGTACTATAAGATCACCATATACGGATATATTGCCAGAGCGGTTTATCGAGAGTGTAAGATTATATCCTCCTTCCACGCTTTTTGCTAATTGTAAATCACTCAGTTCAGTACTTACACTAACTTCTCCTGAGCGAATAATTATAGGGATACTTAATCCATATACAGGGATTAAAGAAACATTTAACCGGGTGGAATCTTTTGGAACTGTTTTCATTCCGATAGGGTTTAGGTCCTTTTCGGCCCTGAAATATAAATGCGAGCGGTATTCCCCGGCCAGCATATCTGATTTACGCCTGCATTGCATCACAATTACCTGAGGTTCCCTGGGAGCCAGTGTCACCTTACGTGGAAATATCCGCAGATAAGGATCGGCAAACATCTGACCTGAATCCGGTTTGTCAATAGCGATAAAACGCCCGTCTTCCATCATATTATACTGTACAAATGATATGGTATAAGTAGCTGTATCTTTTCCAATGTTCACAAGATTAATTTCTTCTTTTTGCAAATTGCCCTCAAAAACTATTCTGGTTGGTGTAACGAGAAGATCACCCTGGGCCAAAGCGAGAAGATTTAAACCGAAGATTGAAACAAGTATCAGAAAAAATATTCTATTCATTTGTTTTATTATTTATTGTTTTAAAAAAAGGGAACTACTGTGTTATAAAATAAAGGGGAAGTCCTAAAACCAAGGATTTCCCCTTTATTCGTTTTATTTCTAAGGATTAGTTATAAGCAACGGATACATCAAATGTACCGGCATAGTCGCCTAATCCCTGTCCATCTGCAATATGCAAAGTAGCGCCAACATTAAAGGCATCAACTCCACCTGTCAGCGTGCCGATAGCTTTTGAAGAAGTAAATGCGTCAACAGTCATTGTACCGCCTCCAACTGGGTCAATCAAAGTGGTGGATGCAGGTAATGTAATTGTGTAAGTTGCATCAGCAACACCAGTAACAGCATAAGCTGCAGCATGACGGGTTCCCAGAAGTACCATGTTGGTAACTGTTGGTACGCCAGCAGGTGAAAGGACTACCGTTCCGGCGCCTGTAGGAGAAGTCATCTGGCCAAATTCCAGAGTTGCAGAGGAGGTAAGTGTTATAGCAGTTTTGATCTGAGCAAATGCTCCGTTTGTGGCGGTTGATTGTGCCATTAAATTAGTTGTGAAGATTGCCATCATAACGATAGCTGCGAAAATAATTGATGTTTTTTTCATGATTTTTTTTGTTTTAGTTGTACGAGTTTGTTTTTTTTATTTAGTGTTATTTGCATATTAACAGTGTTTCCCATTACCTCGTAATGATTAACAAAGCGGGTCGCTATGCTGCTTGCCTGGGGTTATTCTTCAGCGTCTTCTTTTCATGTGCTTTTTTGCTATTTTAAGGTTTAACTTCTAGTTTATTAGTATTTATTATTATAAAATAGTTTGCGGCATATCTTGCCCTGCCTGTTTTTAAGCTGTACTATCAGTATTTGTGATGTTGAATTAATATTGAGCATATGTTCCGTTGACCCTTGCAATGTTTTTTGTAGTAGCAATCGGCCTAAGGCGTCGTAAACAAACGCTTCAGTTTCGCTGCTGACAATAGTGAGGTCAATTATCAGCCGTGAATCATTAGTAAAAATCCTTGCGGGTAATTCATTATAAATTTGTTTATCATCAGGATTGAAATGCAGTACAAATCGGTTTTCATTATCATTCTTTGATGCTTCAAAACGATATGCATTTCCATCTTTCACGTCCTGTATAGAGTTCGTAAAAAGATCCTCAAGCAGGACAATTTCAAATTCATCAACATCAAAGTTGCATTTCAGTAAATATGTCCCGTCCTGTCCAGGTTTAAACCCAACCGGTACTGTTGGATTTTCCATAACATCAGTAAAATACAGCACTGAGCAGTTTTCGTTTCCCGACTTCAAAAAGAGACCTGGGGCTGCATCTTTGGGGCTGAATAATTTTGCAGCTCCCGGCTGATTTTCGGAATAACCAAACAGCAATTGGGCTTCATCAAAACTATTATCAGCTTCTGATTGCACGACCAGTCTTAACAGATTGGTATTAATTTCTGAATTTTTAAACCAGTTGCCGGCCGCATTATGAACACGAACATTATTATTCATACCCAGATTTCCTGCAACAGATGCTTTCACAAAGTAGCCTTGCATAGGAGCGATATATCTTGTTATTGAATTGGTACAAATCCCTGTTGATGAATTGCATACTCCAAAATTATTTGCTGTTGGGTTCCAAATCCACATATCATACCCTCCGGCACTGCTTACCAGTGATGTGCGCGTCCAGCCTGTAGTAGCCTGCCAATCAACAGAAGATGGATAAGGATTGCCAACCAGGTTAAATCCTTTTAGAATTAAATCGTTACTGCCGGCAATAAGCCCGATATTGAGTGAACCAGAATTTAAATTCCCAATAAATTCGTTCGTAGGGTTTGCAGCCAGCACGGAATAAAGATATCCGCGTCCGGGAGTGAAGTTGCTTCCCGGGTGAACCATATTCCAGTTGATAGCTGAAGTTGTGTTGAGTTGGTAAATCCAGCAATTGGTTGCTTCATTCCAGACATATAAATCATAACCGGTACCATTGCCATATGTACCTGAAGGTAACCATGCTCCATCTATACTCTGATTTACAACCGGTGATGACAAAAAATGCCAGTCTTCGGATCCACCACTGATATAGCGTTCAACTGTTGCAGCAACATCAGGTGTGTTTTGAATGAGAGAGCCGGTTCCGGCCGTAGTACTTTTAATTACAAACTTATCTGCGGTCAGGTTATTTACAAGGATACCGTTTATAGTAACTGTTGCATTTGGCTGAATAGATTTGATTCCACCTGTAGAAAGATACAAATTATTAAAAATAAAGGAAGGAATTGCCTGGTTCGCGTTACCATTAAAGTTAACAGTACTTCCTGTTACAATGTAATTGTTGGAACCTGTAGTAAACAGGCCGGCAATTCCGGTTGTCCCGGATGATGCCAGTGTCCTGCTGCCTGTGTTGCTGCTGGTAAGATTATAGAAATTAACCGCTGGAATAGCCTGTGAAGCACTACCATTAAAAATAACCGTACCATTGTTGTGGATAAATGCACCGGTATTAGAAAAATTCCCTGCCAGACTCAATATGCCAGTGGTAGAAACCAGCGATCCTGCATTGATATTGAGGCCGTTAAGAGTAACTGCATTGCTGCCAAAACTCAGGGTGCCTGTACCGGCTTTTGTTAAATTATAGGTTGAAGCTGAGATGATTCCACCTATAGTGAGGGTATTGGCATTTACAGTCACCTGTCGGCTGGCATTCAACGTTACGGTGCCGGTACCCATATTCAGGGAATTTGTTCCAACAAAGGAGAAATCACCATTCCAAGCCTGTAAATAATTTAAGGTTGTAATACCACTTCCGGTTGTATTGTTTATTGCACCTCCGTTGATGGTGAATGTTCCAGCCACTGTTCCGAGAGCCTGAGCATTGTTTATATTTAATGTTCCTGAATTTAAGGTTGTACCGCCAGTAAATGTATTCGTGCCTGAAAGGGTCCAGGTGCCGGCGTCAGCTTTTATAAGTTTTCCGGATCCGGTACCAAGAATACCTGCAAGAACACCTCCTTGGGCACCACCCAAGGTTAGTAAGAAACCAGAACCAGTAATTGTTCCGGGATTGCTTAAGTTAATCGTTCCGTTTCCTCCAACAATACTGCATGCGCTTCCAATGGTTATTAATCCGGCAAAAGTCGCTCCTGTAACAGCGTTATTTATCAAGGCTCCACCACCGGAAATTCCGGTACCGTTAACTATAAGTGGTTCGGCAGAAGTATAATTTGTTCCGTTCATATCAAGTACAGCACCGCTAATAATTGTTGTTCCACTTGCTGTAGATCCCAATGCTGATGAACTGTTAACTCTTAGTGTACCCGAATTGATAGCAGTTAAACCTGTATACGAGTTTATACCTGAAAGGGTAAGTGAGCCGGTTCCTGCTTTGGTTAGTCCTAATGAAAATGCTGTACCATTCCTTATAATACCGGAATATATTGTATTCCAATTGTTTCCGCCTGTTGTCAATACTATTGAGCCGGCGGCACTGCTTGTTACTAATCCGGTTCCTTCGAGCGATCCCGCTGTTTCGTTAAACCCTGCCAAATCAAAAGTTCCATCAATAAGTAAGGCACTTGTATTAGCTATTCTTTCGGATGCGCCAAGTTTTAAAGTCCCTCCACTGATGGCCGTTACCCCGGTATAAGTATTATTACCCGAAAGTGTAAGTATACCGGTTCCTGATTTTGTAAATCCAACCGTATCTGAGCCATTTTGAATTACTCCTGAAAAGAGTGTATTTGTATTATTTTCACCTGCAAAAAGTACTATTGAACCTGGTTCAGTACTTGTTACTGATCCTGATCCAGCAAGAGAACCAACGGTTTCGTTGTTGCCAGCCAGATCCAGAGTTCCGGTAACTGTAACAGCGCTTAAATCCGGTATAGATCCTTCTGCCAGTCCAACTTTTAATGTACCGCTGCTGATATTTGTGGTACCTGTGTATGTATTTATATCTGAAATTGTCAGTATGCCTGTTCCAGCCTTGATCAAACTTACCGAAGTTGCTGATCCATCCTCTATTGTACCGGAGAATTCAGTACTCGTATTCTCACCACCTACAGTCAGGACGCTTGTTCCGGTTGCGCTGCTAGTTACTGTCCCATCTCCTTCCAACGATCCGACTGTTTCGCTAAATCCTGCCAGGTCAAAAGTTCCGTCAACAATCAATACACTTGAATTGGCAATTCGTTCGGATGCACCTAGTTTCAGTGAACCACTATTTATTGTCGTAACACCTGTATAAGAATTATTGCCCGAAATCGTCCATTCCCCTTCATCTTGTTTGGTAAGAGACCCGCTCCCGGTTCCGATCACTCCGCTTTCAATACCTATACCTGATCCGGCCAGCACTAAATCATTTTTATTTCCGGTAACACCACCACTTAATGTCAATATACCACTGCCAGATGCATCAATACTTCCCCCGCTTGCTGTAAGGTTTATTATACGGTTCGAAGTGTGCCCGGAACCAGTATACTGAAGTGTACCTGTTCCTGAAATATCAACAGTGCCATTTGCTGTTGTAGTAGGTGATCCTAAAGAACTGGAACCGCCACTTACATTCCGTAATGTATTAATACTTAGTATTCCATCAGTGATTGTTGATTTGCCTGAATATGTGTTTAAACCTGTCAGAGCCATCGTACCTGAACCATCCTTAGTAAGACCTGATGCACCGCTAACTATTCCGCTAATAGTTAGATCCGTATCTGAAGTTCCATCATCAGACACCAAAAGGATGCTATTACTGCTCAAAGCAAGCGGGGCTGAGATTAAGGCACCGTTGGCTCCGCTTCCGGCATTATTTACAGTTACACTTCCTCCAAGTGTTAAAACTCCTGTACCAAAAATTAAAGATCCTGCTGATGCGCCGCACTCCAGAATAAGATTCATTGGAGCAGTGGCATTGCCAACAGAATGATTTATCGAAAAAGCTGCATTGGCTTTAACAGTCAATAATCCGGATATTGTTGGGATTGGTATTGCTGTTGATGTGTTTCCTGCTGTGATTTGCAGGTTCCGGAATGATGAAAATACACTGGAAGGCAATGTGTTGATACCAGTAAGTTGAACAGTGCCTGTTCCGGGAGTCCAGGTACCTGTTGTATTATTAACTCTGAGTTCGTTGGCAATAAGTGTTCCTCCTGCCGTCATGATAATAGTCCCCGGAGCAGGAATTGCGGCAATTCCTCCAAGGTTAATAATTGATGTTGAGAGTGTTGATCCGTTATTAAATGTAATCCTGCCAAGCGCACCTGCATTGCCGCTCCCGCCAATAATCACATTTGTTGTCACTGAAAGATAAGGACTCCCAGATGGTGTAAAGTCCAGAGAGGCTGTACCTGAACCTTTACCCAGAGTGATGCTGTTACAAACTGCATTAGGGATATCAACTGTTACTGTATTCCCTGCCGCGATAATTACGTTATTTATAATTGTTGGCACATTTCCATTTGGCCATGGTGCATTTGGAATTGTTGAACTCCAATATCCGGAACCTCCGGTAGTTAATGTGGTAGTGACTGAAATAGATACGCCGAATGTTGTGCTTCCGATAATATTGGAAGCAATAACTGTATAGATTGCCGGGGAAGCAGGCACTGCAGTTGTTCCACTGATTGCTCCGGTTAACCCATTGAATATTAAGCCGGCAGGTAATGCTGGGCTTATTGAGTAACTCTCAACAAATCCTGTAACTGTTGGAACTAACGGGATGATGGTAACTCCCAGATCAAATTCATTTGGAGATGGATAACTTAAAGCACTGGGTGGAGAAGTAATAATAAAAGGAATTGAAGTAGCAACTATTTCGCCTGTTGCCAGTATGGTTGCTTTGTAATAATCACTGCCATTAAAGAAACGGATTTGTGCCAGTTGTCCGGTGGTTAATCCGCTTATGGATGATCCCACAAATATCCTGCCTGCTGTTCCGCCTGTACTGTTATAACTGCCTACCCATCCATTAATGGTTATTATTGCATCACTTGCCCAGCTTACTCCGCCGCTTGCAGCAAATGTAAGCGTATGAGGACCAGTGCCTAAAGAAATAGAAGAAAAAGCACCTGTATTCAAGGTTCCGACTCTTTCGGTAAATCCCGTGTTCGTTCCAGAGCGCAAAGTACCTCCATTCAGTAGGATGGGACTTCCATCTGCAATAACACCAGCAGCACCTAAAGTGAGAGTACCTTCCCCGATGATGGTAGTACCCGTATACGTATTCGCACCTGAGAGCAACCAGGTACCGGTCCCGCTTTTAGTCAATGAACCTGTTGTAATTGCAATCGCGCCGGTTTGAATACCCATGCCGGAGCCTGATAATATTAACCCGTATGTATTTCCGGTTGTTCCACCTGTTAATGTGAGTGTTCCGCTGCCTGAGGAATTTATTGTACCGCCCCCTGACGTTAAGTTAATAATCCTGTTTGTTGAATTACCAGTCCCAGTATATCTTAAAGTTCCGTTTCCTGAAATATCAATAGTTCCATTTGCTGCTGTGGTGGGAGCTCCTAAAGAACTGGATCCATTTAAATTCTGAAGTGTATTGATGCTGAGTAAACCGGAATTTATCGTCGTTTTACCGGTATATGTGTTTAAACCAGACAATATTACAATACCTGAAGATATTTTAGTAAAAGTGCCGGTTCCGGCCAGCATTGCAGTCACTAATCCGCTTTCCATGTTGTATGATGTAGCTGTAAGCAAGCCTGTGGTGCCTGATATCGTTCCGCTTATTAAAGTTACCACACCTACTGCATCCGAAAAATTTACAATATCATATGTCCCACCGGAAACAGTAACAGCACCATTTGACAGAGCATTGTTTATGCCATATCTGAGCGTGCCTGCATTTATATTAGTTACACCTGTATATAAATTAATTCCTGATAGTTCCAGTATACCGGCGCCGTATTTTGTAAGTGCACCTGTGGTATTAGCACTAGCTCCTGAAATTGTCAGTGTATTACTTACAATATCAATAATTGATGTTGTTGCTGCTGTCAAAGTGAAATTCCTGTTTGTAGAGGCTGTAGCTCCTGTATATTATAATGTTCCTCCACTAAGAACTAAGTTGCCGGCTGTGGTGCTGGCGGCACCCAGGTTGCAAGCAACTCCTCCGTTTCCAATAAATGCAACACTCAATATCCCAGTATTTATAGTTGTCACTCCTGTGTATGTGTTTACACCTGAAAGCACCATAGTTCCTGTCCCATACTTTGTTATCCCAAATGCTCCTGATATGATTCCGCTTATTGTTAAATCCGCTGCGGTTGTTCCGTCGTTGGAAACTGTAAATGCTCTGGTACCGGTTAAAGCCAGGCGAGATGTAATGGATGCACCACTGTTGCCGTTTCCAATAGTATTCACTGTAACGTCTCCTCCAAGTGATAAAGTCCCTGATCCAATTATTGAAGACCCCGTAAATGCAGCGCACTCAAGCACCAGGCTGGTTGGCGCTCTGCCAGGTCCAAAGTTGAATGTCGACAAGTTAAATTTACTTCCTGCTTTAACTGTAAGAATTCCACTCATATTTACAACCGAGGCAAGTGAAACAATTCCTGATGGATTATTAATTACCAGGTTAAAGAAAGTAGAGTTAGTTCCGGTTGATGCGCTTGAGATATTCTGGCTACTGTTACCATTGAAAGTAAATGTGGCGTTTTTTGTAATGTTAAGTCCTGTATTATTATTATTATTAAAATTTCCTGAAATTTTAATAATACTATTTGCAATTCTCGAGAACCCAGGGTTACTTCCGGCGTCAACAAGTATATTATTAAATTGTGTATTTTGGCTTGTAAAGGTTCCTCGAATCCCTGAAAACTGCACTGTGCCGGCAGTTGAATTAAAGATATGACCGGAACCAGGTTTCCAGTTACGGTATATTCTGAATACTGAATTTGTGCCCGTTTGGTTAAATGACCCGGTAGCCGGAGCATAGGTTTTAATACCAATGGTCCCACCGGATTGTGATACAGAACCGCTGTTCAGGACAAGATTTGCTGTGGGAATGGTTGAGGTATTTACTGCCAGCCATAAAAGCCCGTTTGATTGAGTAAGTATCCCTGTTGAATATACTGTGACAGCTGCTTTTGATGTTATTGTTCCGCCTTGTATATTAAGTTCTCCGTTACAGGTAATTCCATTAGCAGACACGGTGCCTTCAATCATATAGAATTTTCCGTTTGCACCGATGGTAATAAGACTGGTAGAAGTTAATTTACCTCCTGAAATCAGGCTAAGGGTTGCTCCACTCAACGAGGAATTGACATTTATTGTCCTTATTGTTACAGTGGTGTTAATGACTGGATAATTAACAAGGCCTCCTGGTATTAAGACATCATCGACTGAAGCAGGAGCGACTCCGCCAAGCCAGTTTGTTCCGTCTGTCCAATTTGTATTGGTTGCGCCGGTCCAGGTTTTTGTAGCCCCAAACGAGGTATTTATCAATACCAGACTGATGACTGTAAATACAATTGCCTGTAATCCTGAAAATCTTGTGGTTTTATTCAAAAAAGAAATCTCGACAGCGTGTTTAACCGCTGCGAAAAAGCTCTGGCTTATGATCCTTATATTCATAAAAACGAGCTGATTTATTTTCATTTTAGTTTTGCTGATTACTTTGTTGAACTGTTGATCGTCATTTTGTTAAATCTCTTTTGATTATTGCAATTCAAGAGTGTAATTTCTTTGCATAGTGAGATCATTAGGATTGATGGTAATCATTTCATAACCAGTGCATAAAGAAGTAAGATGGAGTTTCGGAGTAGTATTGGAGTCGAACCTGGCTGAGTTAATCAGTGAAGTTTATTGAAAGATGTATTGAGATGCATTGAGGATTGAACATGTATATAAATTGTTCAAAGCAGGTAATACTCTTTGCGGGATCATTGTAATTTTCATTTTCCTGGTTTAAGTGGTTAAGTGCTCAGAAAATGTTTTTTATTCAAATTGAATAAAATAGTTTTAATAAGTTATAATTGAGTATACAAGTGGGGGGAGTAGTAAAAACATTTATTATTTATATCATTTCTTACAAATAGTAATATTCGTTTTTAAAATTCTACAGTAAAAAATAATATATTTCGATTCAAAACATAACAATTTAGCGACTGCTTTGCCTGGATTTACATTCAGCGAAGGAGGTAACGAGGCACTGTTCGCGTAGTTTCCGGGTTATTTGAAGACACCAGAAAATTCATTACAATTATCTCATTATCATTATTTTATTACCAAATTATTGCTATTTTAGACAAAATAAAATGTTCAGGATTTGAGATAAACATCAGCTAGTGGGAAGGGTTATAAAAAAAATCACCATTTAAAGAAAAAAAAATCTTTTTCAACGAAAATTAATTGAAGTAATCTATGCAGAATCTGATTTGCTCAACAAAACAGGGTTAATAAAATAGATGATGAATAGGATCATTTGAAATAAAAACTTCGGGAAAAATAGTTATCAGATCTTCTGTCCGTTCCGCAAATCAGATCCTTTTTTACAGATCCCTATTAAAAACTGAAAACAAATCTAAGTTGTATCCTGTCGAAGAACAGTTTGACTTCCGATATTTGAACTTCCCTTGGATAAATCAATATTAAATCAAATAATTTGCCATCCTGAAAGGGGATGGCTAATTACAAATATAGTGTTTTGTGATAAGGTTAAGAAACTGTTTGAATTTGCTAAATAAGTACAACAAGTTGACTAAAAGTCAGAAGACAGAAGTCCGAAGACGGAAATATCCTGAATTGAGGTCAAGTTTTAGTTGATATTTTGGTTATCGCCCCTCTCCGTTTCTCCCCTTCTCCCCTCTGAAAGTTAAAAATAGTAATTTTAAACAGACTCTAAGTGTTTACAATAATAACCTAAAAAATACTTTTTTAAAGAGTAGATCTGTTATTCGCGTTTTCCAGAAGTATAAACAGTTATAAAGCAATCTATCCAGCCACTATGCCTTATCAGCCGCTCGTATTTTTTTGCCTCTGCATAGCTTCCGAAGACTCCGGTGCTGTAATGGTAAAATCCATCCGGTTCAATGGTTTCAACAATTTTTAATCCGGGAATTCTGTTCTGTAATAATCCGAAATATCCTGCGATTTTAATGGGTGTAAGCAAGGCCAATAGCTGCACTTTAAAATAGGTTCCTGCCGGATAGTCGACTGTATCGTAAGCAATATATGCCTGGTTTGGAAATAATGGCAAAGCGGATGGCTCATTATTCTCCGGCAATTCATTTGCATTTATTTTTGAAGGATCATTTGGCGGAGCGATTTCCGGTTGCTGTGCAACAATAATACTGTCACCTGCAGGATCACCGGTTTTTGATACTGATATCAATTGCTGCTTGTCTTTTGCTTCAATTTGTTCCGACTTCAGTATAAAATCAAGACCATCAACTATATCGCCATCTTCGACCGGTTTTATGGTAAAATCCCTGCATGGCGGATCGGCAGTAAAACCGAGGTTATTCAGTTGCACGGAATCCACACAGGCAAAATAATCACCGGGAGCAAGTCCAAGGTAATAGATGTATCCATCTGATTCGGAAAGCGTTTCGGCTGCCAGTTTCCTGTTTTTCTTATCATAGATTTTAATCCAGATCCTACCGATTCCTTTCAGCGAATTGTTGCGGTCCAGATACGCCATACCGTTGGCTTCACCAACTGCAACTACCGCAATATCAATTCGTTTAAACTGGTTAGGATCAATCAGAACCTGGTACGATTTTTTTGTAAACTGCCAGGCAATGTTCTCCAGGTTATAATCGCTGAACCCCAGTGTATAGGTAGTAAACGCATTCAGATCAGGTATTCTGATAATAGAATCTTTATCATTATAAATTGGCCTGCCTCCGGATACTTTTACTGATGTTAATTTCACCATTCGTTCGTTCTGATCGAATACACCATTCCGGTTAAGGTCAAGGAACGGATATAACAGAATTCCGCCTTTACTTGTGGATGGATTTATGCTTACATGCGTAAAATTATTGTCGCCTCCAAAAGCCAGGCTTCCCTGTGCACTCTCAGATGTAGTGATAACTCCTTTGCTTTGCGAAGCTGAAATACTTGTCCTGGCGAAGGGTAAATCATATTTAAGGCATACATTGATGTAATTGTCGTTGTAAGCAACATTTCTTTCGTAAGCCACTGATATATATCCTTTTGCTATTCTTTTTTCGATCTCAGCCTTATAGTTTACAAATGTACCGGCATTCACATTGAACTGGGCCGAAGGCCGCAGGGTAATTCCGTTCTTTGTCCTGTACGACAATGCCAGGTCAGCGAGTATATAAGGAGTAAGCCGGTCAACCCAGTTGAGTTGCGCTGATGTATTGGCACTGAATTGCTTATAATAGGTCGACAGCATTACATTTGCGTAGTTATAACTGAATTCTTTATACAACAGCTGGGTATAATCCAGTTTAACAGTACCAATAATTTTTTTAACCCTGAAAGGGACCGAGAGCTTAGCCTTTCGTTCCTCGAGCGCATTGAAGCGGGTTGCAAGCTGCCCTTCAACGTATTTGGTATAATCAAGCACAAATAAAATATCCCTTGTAACGTAATAATTCATTAAGCCCCTGGTTCGCACACCATACGCATATTCCGCGTTTATTGTCATTTTGCTGAATGGCTGCAATGTTGCTGTTGCATACGGAATAAAAGGGCCATTGGGAATAGAAGATAAATATTCCATACCTCCTCCAATAGTCAGTTTCCTTGTTACACCATAATTGAATTCACCCCGGCCAAACTGGCCATGGGTGCTATCCTGCACAACAGCCGCTGTTAATCCGTATTCGAATTCCCCGGCTGGCATCACCGAATAAGGTACATTAATGGTTCGTTCGTCGGTACGTTCTTCGCCCAGGGGACCGTAAAATTTTAATTTCAGGGTTGTGTAACCATATACTATAGGAACTTTAAATATGTACATTCCTGATGCATCAGCTTTTGTGAAATCGACCAATACATTGTTAATATAAAGTTCCACCGTCCAGTTAGGTTCAGTAAATTCATTGATGGTATAATACCCGGTTGCCTTCCGCACGGTAGTAGGAGTGTTGCGAACAACAGCGCCAAGAACCTGGGAATTCAGAAAGGAAATGGACTGAGTAGAAATTTTACCCAGTTGTGCCTGCCTGATGATCTTTTTATCGTTATCAACCCATCGCCAGAGGTAAAGCAGCTGATTGCCGTCAAATTTTTGGTGCGCGTAATAATTATAGGAAACATTCGCTTCGCCATTCAGGAATTCGGTTCCGACACCGATACTAAAACGGTTATCAGTCAATCCTTTCCACACCTGTGAAGAGGTCAGTGACCAGTCCACCATACCGAACCTGAATAAATGATAGTTACGTTGCACGATGGTATCCACAATTTCTACACCCCTGATCTTCGAAATATTGTTCCGCAGTTTTTCGGTACGCTGTTGCTTGATAACAGGTAACTCAAAATCCGTTTTCAGTACGATGGATAATGTCCTGTAATTAAAAGTCATTTTTATACTGAATGCTTCGGCAAACAATGACGATTCCATATAAATGGAACCCATTTCCTTTACCAGAGCATTAGGGGCATTATAGTTCCGGGAGCCGACTTTGACTTTTTCATCGGAAAAATCGATAGAGTAGGAGTTGCTTTCATTCCCGATAAATCCGCCCAGGCTATCGCCATTTTGCCCCACTTTACAAGGGATCTGAAGCGTTCTGAATAATTCTTCTATATTCACATATAATAGATCGGTATTGGTATAAATAACATCCAGGTCGAAGTTTTGATACCCTTCAACCATCACATTAACAGGTATTTCGTCGTAAACAAACGAAGGAATTTCTTTTTCAGGAACAAATTTAAGTTGCGCCCTGCCTTCAAAAACAAATATAAAACTGAATAATAAAATCAAAAACAAACCTTTAATTGCAGGTTTGCGCCATACAAGCTTCCTCAACAAAAAGTATGTTTTGGATAAAAAAGCATGTATAGTTTTTACCATTACTTATTCCTGGTTAAAAGTGATTTCGAAACTGCCGGTGTAAGTACCCGGAATAGCCGTGCCCGGAATATGAAGAGTGCCACCCACCCGCAGGGGAGTAACAAAGTTGCAATCGCTGTTTGTCGGGAAGAAAGCACCATTGGCACCTTTTTCGGTTGGACCGATATCGAGAGTCAGAGTTCCCCCGTTGCTGCCGGTTAAGACAGTGGTTGGAGAGAATGTGATTGCCACATTACGTCCGTCGCAGAGTTTAACCTCGAAAATTGCCGGTTGTGCTGTAGGAGCCATCGAAAAGAGCAGAATATCACCGGTTGAAGTACGGCTCCCGTCCCATCCTTCGGTTACCGTTCCACCGGCTGCTCCGGTTAGGCAGATTGTACCGAAATGAATGGATTGCGTAGGCGTGATGGTCATAGTCCGTTGTGGCAGCACAGGCTGAGCAAAGGAAATACCAGCGTATACGAAGAAGCCTAATGTGAAAAACAAAAGTTTTAATAAGTGCCTTTGAGCTATCGGGCTGTTCATTTTATGTAAAATTCCAAGTTTCAAATTCCTCCCGCCAGAGGCAGGACCAAGTTTCAGGTTATCCGAGCACTGAGCGAAGCCGAAGTGCGGCTTCCATTTCCCATTTCAAAAGCCCCCTCCCATTTTCTATTTTCCACCTTCCATCCCCCCCCCTCACAACACCAACTCCCCTTCCGCGTAAACCACCTTCTTGCTCTCGCCATTGCTTACATATTGTACTTTCAGTTTCCCGGTTTTAAATGTATTGCCCGGTGTATTATTCAGTCGCACTGTGATATTCCGTTTGTTAATGCCGGTATAAACGCCCATGCCTCTTACTGAACCTATTTCGTAAGGCTTGCCCTGAACGGGGGTGTATTGTACTATCAAGTCTCCATACACCGAAATATTACCGGTTCTGTGAATAGTGAGCTTAAGGCTGTGAATAGTATCTTGTTGTAAATCGAGTTTTAGATCACTCATTGAGGCACCCATTTTAACATCACCTGTTCGGATGATGACCGGAATGGTAATTCCGAATATGGGTATCAGTTGCACACTCAGTAATGTTGAATCGTTGTTCAACTTACCCATTCCGAGCGGGTTGTAATTTTTTTCGGACCGGAAATAAAGGTGCGAACGATATTCGCCCGGCAGCATATCCGCTTTACGCCTGTATTGCACCATAACGGTCTGGGGCTCGCCCGGGGCCAGTGTAACCTTACGTGGGAAAACACGCAGAAAAGGGTCGGCAAACATCTGGCCGGAATCCGGTGTCTCAATAGTTACAAAACTCCCGTCTTCGTTCATTTTACGCTGGACAAAAGTGATGGAATAAATGGTTGTATCGTTGCCGATATTCACCAGGTTAAGTTCTTCTTTCTGTTTGTTGCCTTCAAAAACAACACGCGATGGTGTTACCAGCAAATCGCCCTGGGCCATGGATTGAAAACTTAATCCCAACATGGAAATTAACATGGCAAATAGAATCCTCTTCATAATATTTTATTATTAATTCATTTAGTAATTATTCAATTTACTTTGTGTATTTTCTGTTAAATGATTCTGCAATATATTAAGAAACAATTAATTGTACTACATTGTACTTAGGCTTTACACTTGCTTAAAATTGAATTAAAAACATTAAACGCAGAACACCAAATGTTAAAGTATCTCAAACATCCTTACTTTTTCATTCTTCATTTACTGTTATGTGTTTTTCATTGCTTTTAGGCTTCGGCGTCAGTTCAGCCGAAAAGTTCCGTAGGAAATAGAAATAAATCGCCCATATAAAAATAAGGGGAAAGCCCGAATGCCGGGCTCTCTCCTATTGGTAAGCCAGATTTAGTTATAATCGACTGTTACTTCGAATGTACCTGCATAAATACCTGCAACCTGGGCTGCAGCTACTGTAAGGGTACCGCCAACGGTAAAGTCATCTGTTCCTGTTGCGCTAAGAGTACTAACAATAGCATCAGCACCAGCACCGTTAAAACGGGCTTTTAACAGGCTAATGGTCATTGTTGCTGTATTTCCTATTGTTTCAGTTACGACAATAGTACCCGGAAGTTGAAGGGCATACGTTACATTCATAGTACCTGTTACGTCATAAGCTGCATTAGTAGCTACAGGAGCTACTGTTGATGCTAAGAGGCCGGCACTGAAAACGCGGGTAGTATTGTCTGAAGGAAGTAAACATGTGCCACCTGCACCAGTCAAAATATTGATTGTACCGAAGTGCAAAGGAGCGGTTTCTGTAAGCGTCATAGGAACAATAAGTTTTGCTCCTGCTGCTGTTGCTGCTACTGTAGCAGAGGTCTGAGCCATTGCTGAGAATGAAACTCCTATCATCAAAATGATAGCTGCAATAAAAATTAAACTTTTTTTCATGATTTTTTTTGTTTTAGTAATACAAGATTTATTAGTTATTAGTAGTTTTTTGCATATAAAACAGTGTTTTCCATTACATTGTAATGATAAACAGAGCGGGTCGCTATGCTATTTACCTGGTGATCGTTTGTCTTTTTTCTATTTTGCTTCTTAAAGGTTTTAGATTTGACTTTTGTGGATTCATATTAATTCTTATAAAAAAGCTTACGGCATAAATTGCCTTGCTTGTTCCTTAACTGTACTAAAAGTATTTGCGTTGATGAATTGATATTCAGCTCATGCAGAGTTGATCCCTGTAGCGTTTTTTGCAATAGGATGCGCCCGATTGCATCGTAAACAAACGCCTCTGTTTCGCCACCGACTACGGAAAGGTCAACCATAAGGCGGGTTCCGAAAGTGTAAATCCTGGCGGGAAGTTCATTATTGGAATACTGGTTATCAACCCCGAAATGGAGTACAAAACGGTTTTCGTTATCAGTTCTTGCCGAAATAAAACTATACGTCTTCTTTGCTTTCATATTCTGGTTATATTGCATTTGCTTATCTTCAAGCGTTACAATATCAAATTTATCATTATCGAAATTGCAGCTAAGGGTATAATTCCCATCGTTCCCGGGTTCGAATAGCACCGGAATGCTTGGATAATCAACCGTATCAGTAAGGTATTGCACCGAGTACTTTTCATTCCCCGACGACAGGTAAAGGCTTGGAGCGGTTTGCACATGACTGAATAATTTTACCGCAGACGGTTCATTCACTAAGTATCCGAACAGCAACAGAGCCTCATCGGAGCTGTTACCTGTTTCCGATTTCACAACCAGGCTTATTCCGACAGGATCACCTTCAGTGTTTTTAAACCAGCCGGCATCATTATGAACACGTACATTATTGTTTACCCCCAGGGTTCCGGTACCTGATGCCCTTACAAAATACCCCTGCATAGGAGCGATATATCCGGTTATGGAATTGGTACCTATACCTGTTGCTGAATTAAAAACCCCGTAATTATTTGCTGCCGGGTTCCATATCCACATATCGTAACCTCCGCCACTGCTGACTAAATCGGATCGGGTCCAGCCCGAAAAGGATTGCCAGTCCATTGATGAGGGATATGGGTTGCCAACCAGGTTAAACCCCTGAAGAATTGGATCGGCGCTGCTGGCAGTGAGCAGAATGTCAAGAGAACCATTATTCAGATTTCCAACAAATGATTTCAATGTATTGGCTTCCTGCACCGAATACAAATAACCGCGACCCGGAATAAAATTGCTTTCAGGATGTACCGTATTCCAATTAATAACTGAAGTGGTATTTAATTTGTAAATCCAGCAATTGTTGGGTTCGTTCCATAAATAAAGATCATAGCCTGTACCATTGCCATAAGTACCTGCTGGCAACCAGTTACCACTGATTTCCTGGCTTACCGCGGGTGATGAAAGAAAATGCCATGCTTCGGCAGCGCCACCTATATACCTTTTTACTGTGGCTGGTACATTATCAGAATTATGAATAAGGGATGCAGTTCCTGATGCGTCAGAATGCAGCACAAATCCTGCCGAACCCGCGTTATTAACAAGCGTTCCCGAAACAGACAAGGTAGCTGAAGACGAAACCGATAAATAGGTCCCATTGCCAATGGAGAGCCCACCGTTAACAGTTATTGCATTTGAGATTGCAGCGGATGCAGTACCTGCCATTTGTAAATCTCCATAAATAGTTAAGCCCATAGTAGGCAATGATTTAGCGCCGCTTCCACTCAGGATAAGATTGCTATAACTGCTTGTTGCCGGATTCGGGACAACTATTATCTGATCTGTTCCATTGTATTCTACAGTGGTGGGATCTCCGATTTCTGCATGCCATGTACCTGTGTTTGTCATGCTTCCGGCGATTCGCATGGTGTTTCCGCTGGTTACATACAAACCTGCCCCGGAATTAATAACTACATTATAGAAGTTAGTTATCCCTGATATTGTAGCTGAAGCATTTGTAAAAATTACTGTGCCCGTACTACCATTGAATGTTCCAACATCATTCCATGCGCCGTTGTCGCCATTAATCAAGAATTCCGTATCTGAAGCCGAATTCAGAACAGCGCCAGTTTGAATAGTTAAACTTTTTATTTCTGTTGAAGTTGGTAAAGTAGGCGAATATAAGGTTGTTGAAGCATCCGGAATTATAACTTCATGAATTGAAGATGGAATACCAGAAGGGGTCCAATTACCGGTAGTAACCCAGGAAGTGCTTTGCGACCCGTTCCAGGTGTAAGAAGTTAATGCTGAGTTTGCAAGGGTAAGCTGATAAACATCGAAATTTGATGGAAACACAGAAAAAGGTACATTTGCTATTGATAGCCAATTTTCTTCATAATTATTGTTGGAACGCCCAAATTCTATTAAACCAATAAGGGGTGGTGATTCACCATAACTCCAAAAGACCAGTTTATCCTCGGTATTTCCGTTAAACTCTTCATCGAGGTAATGAGCGCTGAGGGTTGCCCTGCAGTTAATTCCTCCTGTTTGCACAAATTCGTAGATTCGGTCTATTGCTGTTGTCAACCACGAAGGCGGTGTGCCAATGCATATTTTTGCCAGTATTTGTGACGGATATGTCCCCTCTTCTGCAAAGGTGAGTGATGTAAATTGATTTCCAAAAGTATAAGGCGTATTGGCTATAAAGGACGTGCGTTTAATAATACCAGTAACATCGCCAATCCCGATAGTTGTTGCATCTTCACCCATGGTAAGGGTTGTGGCCGCAGAACCGTCCCACATATCAATACTGCCTTTGGTTGCCGAAGGATTTGCACTTTGTAAACTGAGAGTACCATTTACTGTAAAATCACTGCTTACAGTGATGCCACCTACACCAGTAATTGTTAGATTATTTACACTCCCGGTGAAAACTGAGGTTGGAAGTATTATGGCAGTAGTATTGGTAAAAGCAAGGGTTGCACCGGTATTGCCAGCATCAATTGAACCGCTTGTTCTGCCAGGCGAACTTCCCGCAATGGTTAATGTATTGGTGCCGAGGTTAAATATTCCTGCTGATAGATTCAGCAATCCGTTTACTGTCATGCTTTGATTTCCGAGTGTAACACCGCCGGCTTTGTTTATAGTAAGATTATCGATTGAGGGAGGTGAGGTAAATAAACCATTCGGGAAGGTGAGCGCACCTGTTCCTCCAAAACTGAGTGATGTTAAAGGACTAACTTCAAGAAAACCGGCTGTTTTACTGATAGTGCCATTCATACCAAAAGCAATAGCAGCCATGGTTAGATTTCCGCTGGTAAGCGCAAGTAAGTTATTCACATTTGTTATAACAGAAAGTGTAACTCCATTGCTGTTGTTAATAGTCAGATTGTCGAAAGTTGTTGTGGCTGTGCCAGTTATTGATTGTGCTGAAGCCCCGTTTATAATAAAAGTATTCCCTGCTGCGGCATTAAATACACCATTGTTAGTAATATCCCCGGCGACAGAATGATAAAAGTTGCCGGCATTGAAAGAAGTACCATTTCCAATGGTTAAATCGCCGGCAAAGGTCATGTCAGCGGCTGATGTAGTTGTGGCTGTTCCCGATATGTAAAAATCTCCCGCGATATTTAATGCAGTTGCCGGCATCGTTTTGGTTCCGCTGCCGCTGAGTATAAGCGTGCTGTACCTGTTGGTTTCACGATTCGGAACAACAACGGTTTGATCACCGCCTTTATATTCAACTGTTGTGGTTCCATTCACAACGGTTCTTATTGTTCCCGCGTTAGTTAAGGTTCCTGATATCCCGATGTAAGTATTATTTTCAAGTGTTAAAACTGATCCGGCATCGGTTGTCAGATTATAGAAATCCGATAACCCGGTCATTGTACCGTTTATATTTTTAAATACTATTGTACTGTTACAGGGGTTAAATGTTCCAAGGTTACTCCAGGCACCCGCAGCACCATTAATTATTAATACTGCATCGGTAACTGCATTTACGATCCCCCCGCTTTCGATGGAAATTGTTCCGCATGTTGCAAGTGTCGGTAAAGATGGATCGTTAGGAGTGGTTGCGGCATCCGGAATTGTAACTGCGGTATTGTCGGAAGGAGCGGAGGGCGGAGTCCAGTTATAGGCATCGAACCAATCCGTATTTTGCGAACCATCCCAGGTAAGAGCAGTAATCAGGGGAATGCCCAAAGCAATTTCCATTTCCCCAAAACTCGAGTTAAATAAAAACATGTCGATGTCCGAAATTGCGACCCAGTTATCAACCGTATTAAAAGCGGATCGTCCATATTCAAAACTGTAATTATATGAAAAGATGTGCGACCAGTCTATGAGCAAATTCTCAGTGTTTCCATTTAATTCAGAATCAAGATAATGGCAATATATTAATCCCTTGGTTCCGCTGCCTCCTGATTGTATTACATCGTAAAACCGTTTCACTGCATCCGGTTTCCAGGCCGGGGCTGCTCCAATGCTGACCTTTACACTCATTTCTGTTGGCATTGTTCCTTCGTCAGGGAAATAGATATTCGAGTATTGATTTCCAAATGAATATGTGGTAAGTGAAAGAATTGTCGTTCGCCTGATGATACCTGTGACATCACCCTGTCCGATGGTAGTTGATAAAGGTCCCATTAACAAAGTATAGCTTTCCATGTCGAGGATGCCTTTGATCGCCGATGGATTTACAGATGTTAGGCTGAGAATTCCGTTGACGGTAATACCTGCTGCAGAGGTTGCTCCGCCTGATCCGCTCATCGTTAAATTAGTATAGATACCTTCAACAATAGTTTGAGCTTCGTTACCCGTAAATTCAAAATTGCCGCCCCAGGATTTGCCAGCCGGAACAGGCATATTTGATGTGCTTTGTGTTCTGATGGTCCCTGAATTAGTAACGGTTCCAGAAACTGCAGTAAGGTTGTTGGCCGCAAGATCGAAGACAGCTCCGGCATTTACGGATAAGTTCCCCGCAATGCTGCAATTTGTTGATAAACCCAATGTTACATGAAAACTGGAGTTTGTAATAGTTAAATTATTTAGAGAAACTCCCGCTGATGAAGTGATAGTTTGCGGTACGCTGCCATTAAATGTTATTGAACTGGTAGACGAAGAGAATGTGCCGCCATTATTGGTAACATTTCCCCCTACAGTGTAACTATAAGGACCCAGTTCCAATGAATTCCCTGCTCCAAGAGTTACATTGCCAACGACTGACGCTGCATTAGCTGCTGTAGCAGAAGCACTTCCCGACATGGAGAAATCCCCTGAAATTGACAATGCGGTTCCGGGCATTGTTTTTGTTCCACTTCCGCTCAGAATAAGATTATAATACCCGGGGGTAGCTCCGTTGGGATTAATTACAGTCTGGTTTGCACCGTTATATTCGATGGTATTATGAAGATAGCCTGCACGCAATATCCCGTTATTTATAAGTGCTCCGGCAATGCGCATAGTATTTCCTGATTCAGGTATCAATGCTGCCCCGGATGCTACTGTAACATTATGAAAATTCGTTGATCCCGCCATTGTGGCATTTGCATCCAGAAAGATCACCGTACTTGTATTGGGATTAAAAGTGCCGCTGTTATTCCAGGCACCAGTGTTCCCGGCTACAGTTAATTGTGCACCTGCTGCAGAATGCAGAACACCTCCGGCCTCAACAGATAAATTTTTCACCGAGGCCGAAGCGGGTAAAACCGGGTCATTAGACGTTATGGTTGCGTCTGGAATGATGACATTTGAATAGGAGGACGGTATTCCGGAGGGAGTCCAGTTTCCGTTGGTTTCCCAGGCATTACTTATCGACCCGTTCCATGTATATGCTGCCACATCCGAACCTGCCAGGGTGTTTTCCAGCACCCCGAAGCTTGTTGGAAAGGATCCTATACTTATATTTGAAATACTTACCCAATTATCTGTTGAATTAAAATTTGAGTGGCCCCATTCGTACAAGCCCAAAGGAGGACCAGGTGTTCCATTTGTCCATTGAAATAGGCCATTTTCAACATTCCCGTTAAGCTCAGTATCAAGATAGTGAGTGGCAATGCCAGCGGTGCAACCGCTTCCACCTGTTTGTATAAAGTCGTACATTCTTTTTATTGCAGTGGTTTTCCATGCTGGTGCTGAACCGATACTGATTTTTGCCTGTATTTGCGAAGGCAATGTTCCAACTGCTCCAAAGGTTATTGTTGTAAACTGGTTCCCAAAAGTATAGGCAATGTTTGCAATAAATGAAGTTCGTTTAACTATGCCGGTAACATCACCTGATCCTGTAGTGGTAGCTAATGCCCCCATACTTAGGGTATTTTCCCCCAAATGAAGTGTTCCCTGGGTTGCAGACGGATTTCCACTCTGCAAATTTAAAATCCCGTTTACCGTTGTATTCCCGTTTAAAGTTACACCGGCTGAACGGTTAACACTGAAATTATTCAAACCGCCGGTGATGACCGGAATTGTCAGATTTGAAACTGCTCCGCCAACTGATAAATTGCTTGCCGGACTACATGCTATTGCATTGCTACCTGTTAATCCGCCATTCAATACAAGTGTATTTGATGCGATTGAATACGTTCCTGCTGATAAATTCAGAGCACCGTTTACAGCTAGAGTAGATGGTGAATCAGATGATTGTGCATCAATTACAAGATCATCAATATGCCAGTAATCCACCCCATAGGTAAACCCAGTAATAAAATACCTTATAAAGAAGGTACCACCAACATTGGTCGTCCAGTTAGTGCATGTTTTAGTTTCAGGCCCTATATCCTCATTAGTGGAGGGAGTTAAAGAATAAATGTCTGTCCAGGGACCGCTTTCAGAACCGGCACATTGAACTTTAATGGTGAAAGGATTGACAACGGGGTCATAGTTATTAAGGAATTGTTTCCAGCTGATATTTACTGACGTATAACCAACTGTATTTACCGATGCCCGGTATATGGAAGCCGAATAATTGGTACCGGATACTGAACCATAATTATACCTGCATTCATTGGCTGTACCACCGGCGTTTGCGGTTGAAACTGAGGTAAACTGGTTATTTGAAGAACCAATGTTTCCGGTCCAGGCAGATAAATTGTCGAATGGTTCTGTAAGAATATTTACAGCTGCACTTATTGTACCACCTTGTACAACGCCTCCTGAATTTGTGGTGAGATTATTGAGCACACTTGTTGAAACCGGAGCTTCATGACCAGTAGTCACAGGAGAACTTCCGGTATAAATAAGGTTAATTGTTCCGGAAAAAACCGGAGCCGAAAAAAGAGAGCCCTGTGACCTGGAAATTGTTGCTCCGTTAGCCATTGTTAAATAGGCCGCGTTTACCAATATCCCGTTTGATAAGGTCAACGTGCCGTTCACTGTTGTGGCTGCAGCTAAACTAACGGTTATATCCGAACCGTTTAGTATAAGGTTATTAAAGGTTGAATAAGCAGATGGCAGGGTTATAGTGGATTGTATTTCTATGGTTCCGGAACCCGGGGTGAATGCCAGGTTTGTGGAAGTCCATGTACTCCTGATGATAAGTGTTCCTCCATTGGTCATATTTAGGGCACTCGACCCTGCACCAGCACTAACATCCGAAACATTCAGCCGGTTTGTCCCGCCGACAATCCAGTTCAGAGTCCGGCCAGTTGCGGTTCCAATTTTCATTGTCCCGTAAGCAAGGTTATCGGTACCGGCATTATTGTCGACTGTACAGGCTCCATCAATAATAATATTATCCGATGCCAGAGGCAAAGTTCCGCCTGTCCATCTGGCTGCCGTACTGAAGTTACCGGTTCCGGTAAATGTTTTAGTAACAATAGCGGATAATGTTGTCCTGTTCCCGCTAAGGGCTGTGCTCAATGCTCCTTCAGAAACGGCAAGTATTTTCCAGTAGTATAAAGTACCAGCCGTTAATCCGGATTGTACCGAGGATGTAGTATTGGCTGCATATTGGCCAATGTAATTATATGTTATCCCATCTGTTGACTTATAAATAACAAAACCTGACTCATTATTAGAATTATCTACCCAGTTCAGGGTCATATCGGTTAATGTGACAGCTGTAAATGTCAGGTTACCGGGAGCCGTTGGCACCGGTGATGTAAAAGTATACGTTTTACCTGATGCTGGTTTGGAGGTTACATTGGCTTCAATTGTCGAACTTACACTTGTTCCCGCATTATTTACCGAAAGGAAGTTTCCTGATCCGGTAGCAGTAGCGCTAATGCCGATGGAAGCAGAAGGATTTACAAGCGCACCGGATTCCGGTTTGTAAATAAATTCAATTTTACCAGAGCTTTCATAAAGCTTCGTCTGAAATGAGATTGTATTTCCAGATGCATTGTAAAGCCACTGTGTATTCAGATATTGAATGGTAAACACACGATTCGGAGCACTTCCCGTGATTTTATATGAAACATTATTTGCAGCCTGAATATCAATATCATCCCATAATGGAGCAATTACAGGCCTTGGTGTGCCTCCGGTGGAAAGATTATTGTTAAGTGACGAATTAGTAATATCAGCTCCAAGAGTTAGCCAGCCATTTGTACTTGCCGATATTGAAGTATAGAGTGTTCCCATGTACCAGAAATCGAAACCGATCGGTATATTATTGAAATATCCATCGTCAACCGTGCCGGAGGTGCCAGGTGGATTGATGGGTGATGTTAAAGCAGTAAAAGTTCCGCTGGAAGAAGCAAATGTATAATTAGTGATATTCTGGGCATGGCTTGTAAAAGTCAGACAGAATAAGCAAAAAAGCAAAATAGCTAAAAAGTGGAAATGGGTATTACATTTAAAATTTACTTTTAATTGATTCTTTACCAAGAAAATATCAGTTTCATCACTTCCTGTGTAAGAGGAAACTGCGATCCCGGTGAGAGAGGATTTTGTGCCGTTTATAACTAATTGGTTCATTTTGTTCATTGTGAGATTGATATTTTCAACTCATGCTGATTATCTTACAATTATTTTCGTATTACTTTTTCCTTTTGCAGTCAGCACACTAACAATATATACCCCGCTGTGTCCTGATAAGTTTATCTGTATTGTTGCACCGGCTTCAACCTGTGAATTGGCAATATTGCGCCCGGCCATATCGGTTACGGTCACTTTGCCACTTTGCTGCCCGGCAGATTGAATAAAAAGCTTTCCTTCCTGCGTATATACCCTGAAATCAGTATTAACTTCTTGATTACTAATGCCAACTTCTGAATTTTTAAAATGTAAGAAAAACCTGCCTGTAATAATAGAAGACTGGTTCACCGGGAACGTATAGGAAGGGATAACGGCCATATTGGTAAAGTTCCCTGTTTCACGATCTTCGAGGAGGATTACCTGGTTGGTTCCAAAACTTTCCATCTGGCTGGCCGTAAGCGTGTAATTTCCTGCCAGGCCGGCCTTAATAGTTAGGGGAATAACTTTTTCAGTTGTAAGGTCACCCATAAAATTGATGGAGTAATTATTTCCATTCTTTTCGGTCCACAATTCGGGAGCCTGGGTATACATGCTGCTGAATTTCTCTGAACCGGCCAGTGGATCGCTGTTGTTAAACGCAACAATGGCTTCATCGCTGTATGTATTGGCCGAACACGATAGCCTGAGTTGAAGTTCTTCATTCAAACTTTCACCATTTTTAAGGTAGGCTTGTGCATTCTTCACTTTAATGCCATCGTCCATAGTGAAACTTCCTGCAGAAGATGCCAGCACAAAAAAGCCCTGACCGCTTGAAATATATCGGGTAACACCATTCGTACCTATATCTCCTGATATCGCAGTTGTATATGCCCCATAATTGCCGGTAGCATCATTCCATACCCAGTAACTTTTATCAGCACCGCTCAGGTTTGCCATATTCCATCCAATTGGCGCTTTCCAATCAATTGCACAGGGATATGGATTCCCTACCAGATTGTAATACTGATATGTGGAACCACCACCGGTTGTAAGCGCATAACTTACCTGGCCGCTGTTGAGCAATCCACCGAAAGTCTTCGTAGCATAGTTAGCCTCGTAGGCAACAAGGTATCCCCGGCCAGGTAAAAAGTTAGTACTGCCGTTAGCCGTATTCCAGGTTGGGGAGCTTGTTGTGTTTTTAAAATTCACCCACAACAACTGTGGCTCGTACCAGGTATAAAAATCAAAATCATTGCCGGCACCGCCAGGAGTAAAACTTCCGGAAATCGACTGGGAAGCAACCGGCGAACTGAGAAAGTGCCAGGCCCAGGAAACACCGTTAATGTATCGCTCAACGCTTGCCTGAACTCCGGTAGAATTATTAAGCAATGAACCTGTACCCGATGCACCTGATTTAATTACCAATCCGGCGATACCTGAATTATTGGTGAGGCTTCCGGCAACGGTAACGTTTTTACCGGATCCCACTGTTAAGTTAGTTCCATTGCCAATATTCAGATTGCCTGCGACAATAATATCTGAGTTCGTTACGGCAGAAACCGAACCATACAAATTCAGATCGCCCAGAATATCGAGAGGGGAGGAAGGCATCGTCTTGATCCCGCTTCCACTTAGGATAAGTTCACTATACCTGTGTGTTGCAGAATTAGGTATAATTACAGTCTGATTCCCGCCATTGTATTCAACCGTTGTTGTACCTCCTGTAACGGCATGGAATATCCCGTTGTTGGTTATAGCCCCGGCTATACGCATAATGCTGCCGGCGGTAAGCGATAATGTTGCCCCGGCATTGATGGTTACATTTTTAAAATCCGTAATTCCTGATAGGGTAGCAGCGTTGTTAACAAATGTTACATTACTCAATGCCGGGTTAAACGTTCCGTCGGCATTGCTCCATGCTCCGTTATCCCCGTTAATAGCCAGTTGCTCATTCGAAACCGCGTTCAAAATGCCGGAAGCCTCGATGGTCAGGTTTTTTACCTCGGTTGAAGCTGCTAAAGTAGGAGAATGCATGGTTGTGGAAGCATCGGGTATTACAACACTCGAAATAGAGGAGGGCGATCCCGGCGGTGTCCAGTTATCCTGGTTAATCCAGGAGGTACTCTGCGATCCATTCCAGATGTATGAAGCCAGATCTGATTCAGCAAAGGTGTTTTCGAACTGTCCGAAACCGGTGGGGAAATACCCGATATTTACATTTGCAACGGCAACCCAATTTTCGATTGGATTTGAATTTGAGCGCCCGAATTCATTTACTCCCGGCATGGGTCCCGGGGTTCCGTTTCCCCACATAACCAGGCCGTTTTCGTCATTCCCGTTAAGCTCGGCATCCAGATAATGAACAGCCAGAGTTACGAGGCAATTACTTCCGCCGGTATGTATGTATTCGTATATTCTTTTTATTGCATCAGGTTTCCACGAAGGGAATGTGCCTATGCTTATTTTTAACTTTATTTCTGCTGGAATTGTTCCTCCAGATGAAAGGGTCACATTTGAAAACTGGTTTCCAAAAGTATAAGGTGTGTTGGCAACAAAGCTTGTTCGTTTTATAATACCGGTTACATCGCCGATTCCGGTTGTAGTTGCCAGAGCACCCATAGTAAGGGTTTTAATTGCAGTACCATCCCAAAGATCGAGACTGCCTTTAAATTCTGATGGGTTTTCGCTTTGTAAATGGAGAATTCCATCAATTATGAAATCGCTGCTTGCCGTAATGCCACCGGTAGCATTAACGGTTAAATTATTTACATTTCCTGTAAAAATTGATGCAGGAAGAAGTATAGGTTCAGTATTGCTGAAAATAAGGGTGGCACCGGCATTACCGGCATTTATAAAACCATTGGTTCGGGTAGGAGAGACTCCTGCAATTGTTAATGTATTTTCGCCCAGACTAATTGTACCTGACTGCAGGTTCAACAGCCCGTTTACAGTTATATCCTGGTTTCCGAGAGTAACTCCGCCTGTTCTGTTTATGATCAGGTTACTGATTGATGGAGGAGTTGAAAACATGTTGCTTGCAAGTGTGAGTGCAGCAGTTCCGCCAAAACTTAAGGAAGAAACCGGGCTGACACCAATATTACCCGCTGTTTTGCTGATTGAACCATTAATTCCCAGAGTGATTGCTCCAGTATGTAAAGTTCCGTTTTCGAGAGATAGGACATTATTTATATTGCTACTAACCAGTATATTAACACCATTGATGTTATTAATTGTCAGGTTATCAAAATTTGTTGAAGTGGATCCTTCTATTAACTGGCCCGAAATTCCGCTCATAGTAATTGTATTTCCTGCCGAAGCCGTGAATGTTCCATCGTTTGAAAAATTTCCGCCAACGGAGTGATTAAAGTTCCCGGTAGTAAATGCAGAGCCATTTCCAATTGTCATATTTCCCCCGATTGATATAGATGCACCGGGAGTTGCAGTGGCTGTTCCGGCCGTGGAGAAATCACCTGCAATGGAAAGTGTATTGGCAGGGAAAGATTTAATTCCGCTGCCGCTTAAAATAAGATTGTGGTATCCTGCGGGCGTTCCATTGGGGATAATAATTGTTTGGTCAATACCATTAAATTCAATAGTATTGGGTAACTGGGCAGCCTGTATTATGCTTGTGCCTGTCATGTTAAGTGCTCCGGCAATACGCATAGTGTTACCCGAACCGGGCATTAATCCGGCACCATCAGCAACAGTTATATTATAAAAATCTGTTGAACCCGAAATTGTAGCATCTGTGCTTGTGAAAATCACAGTACTTGTCACAGGATTAAAGGTGCCCGTGTTCAGCCATGCTCCTGCGCCTCCGGTGATGGTGATTACAGCTCCTGTTGCCCCGTTGAGTATGCCTCCTGAATTTATCGTAATTGTTCTTATTGAAGTAGTTACAGGCAGTATAGGGTCATTGGAAGTAGTTGATGCATCGGGGATAATTATATTTGAAGCAGAAGAAGGATTTCCGACGGGAGTCCAGTTCTCGATGGTTGTCCATAAAGTACTTTGTGATCCGTTCCAGGTATAGGAGGGCAGCTCCGATTTGGACAAAGTATTTTCCAATTGTCCAAAAACTGATGGGAAGTAACCGATATTTACATTTGCTATTCCAACCCAGTTATCGGTTGAGTTTAAGTTAGAGCGTCCCCATTCAAATAATCCCGAAGGAGGCCCGGGTGTACCGTTAGTCCATTGAACAAGTTCGTTTTCGATATTATTATTAAGTTCAGTATCAAGATAGTGCGACACTATGGCAGCAATACATTCACTGCCACCGGTTTGAACAAAATCGTAGATTCTTTCAATGGCCGTAGGCTTCCATGAGGGCGATGAACCAATTCTGATCTTAACCTGCAACTGGGTAGGATAGGTCCCTCCTGGTGTGAAAGTAACCCTTGTAAACTGATTGCCAAAAGTATAAGGTACATTGGCTGAAAAAGCTGTCCTTTTCACGATGCCTGTTACATCACCGTTTCCAATAGCAGTGGCATTTGCACCCATTGTAAGGGTTTTCATCATCGAACCATCCCACATATCAATACCTCCTTTTATGGCAGAAGGATTGGCACTTACCAGGTTGAGTAAACCATTTACAGTAAAATCGCTGCCTGCAGTAATGCCACCTGCGCCATTTAGCGTCAGATTGTTGACAGTTCCGGCGAAGACCGGGGACGGAAGTATGATGGCAGTGGTATTTGTAAATTCAATTGTTGCACCGGCATTTGAGGCATCAATAAAGCCATTTGTCCGGGTTAACGCGCTTCCCGCGATAGTAAGTAAATTTGCTTCAAGGCTTAACGTTCCGTTGGTTAATGCGAGTGTGCCGCCCACAATTACATTACCACCTAAAGCAAGTCCATTTACCCGGTTTATTGTGAAGTTGTTAAGTGTTACAGTTGGAAGGTTTGTACCGGCGCCGGTACCGCCAATAGTGATATTCGATGTACTTCCACCGGTTAAAGTACCGCCTGCTGACGAAACTGAACCATTCAGGAATAATGTATTTGAACCTATTGAAAAAGCACCGTGTGTCAGAGATAATGTCTGGGAAATTATTAAATCTCCGTTTAGTGTAATTCCGGCTATATTGTTGTTACTTAAAGCATCAACAGTATTACTGACAAAAGCACCCGAAGGAATATTTTGTGCTATAGATCCTGCAAATACAATTTCCGATGCGTTTGAGGTGGCATCAATCTGTGCTCCATTCGTAAAGTTCAGATCTTTGTTTATCGTAAGTTGTTTCCCATTGGTTATCAGTTTTTTAGCACTTTGGGAATTGGTAATTTTTCCGATTATTCTGTTCTGATCCAAAATGCAACTGTTGTTTGGATTCGTGGCAAAAGCTATATCGGCTCCATCGGGCGGTACAATACTGCCTGCCCAGTTGGCAGCTAAGCCAAAATCAGTATTTATTGCACCCTGCCACACAAAATTATTCGTTTCCAAAGCACCCATTTTGGGAGTAGAGCCTCTTGTAAGGCCGGCATAATCCGTTTCAGTGCCTGTTCCTGTAACTCCCGGTAGTACAGCAGAAGCATAATAATTTAATGCTGTTGTTCCGCCGGCAACGGTAAAACCCGGGTCAAGACTCAGGCTATTCACATCCTGACCTGTACCAAGTTTCCAGGCAGACAGGTCCGCTTTATCGAGTGAGCCGATTCTCCCAAGTTTTGCACCTGCCACAAAATAGTCGTTATAATCAATTGTAACATTAGCCATACCTGCAACAATTATCGCAAAATGAAATCCGGTAGTGCCCCCGGTACGTGCATTTACCAGGATATTATTCCGGTAATTTCTCACTGAATTGTTTGCGAAATTTTTTAATGCAGCGGTTGATGAAGTTGTCCCCGAAACAACATTGCCTCCGATATAAACCGAATTAAAATAGATGCTGTTGCTGTTGGTAGCACTGCACTCGTCCCAGATTCCATTTATCGAATACCCATTTACTATGCCAGTACCCAGGTTAATAATATTGTTGGCACAGGTAGTTAAACCACCATAAAGTTGAATACCTTCAATTTCGGAAGCCAGATTTGACGATGAAACTGAAATACTATGAACAAAGTTTTCGGAAATTAAATGGATGCCTGCTGTAGGGCCGGCGTAAAGTATGCCATAAACATCCACTTTGGATGTAGCATTAGTGTTCGATAATGCATACACAATATTTCCTGTTACTGTCTGGGTAGTCCCCACGGTGGAAGCCGTTTGTGAAATACCGATTACCGAAGCTGATGATCTGGTTCCACTTACGCCATTAGCGGTGGTTATATTCCGTACCGTATTGTTTTGAATGGAATTGGAGCCATATATAGTTTGTATTCCCCTGGTTCGTGAACCACCATTTATTCCGGTATATCCATTGGTAAGATTAGCAATCGTATTACCTGAAATGGTAGTTAAAGTGGCGGTTCCACCATTATAAATTCCGAAAATATCCTGTTTTAACAGCGAATTAGCTGCACCTGAGCTGGTAAATATGCTGTTCGGCGTGGTAAGACTACCAATAAGGTTGTTACTTACAGTGCAGATTCCGGACGCTCCTCTTAAATACATCGATTCGAAACCATGCGAATACCATGAAGTGCCAACAGTTGTTATTGAACCAATAGTATTGTTTGTTATGTTCACAGTTCCGGTACTGCTTTGAATCATTCCGTGCGAAGTGGAATATCCATTGCTTTGTCCGTCGAAAATTACGGAGGGCTTCACGGTATACCCTGTTCCCCCGCTTACAAGATTGACAGTCGTAACCACCCCTCCGCTTATTGTAGAAGTTGCTGTTGCCTGTGAAGTGTTGCCTGAAGCTGAAAAAGTAATTACAGGAGCTGTTGTATATCCACTACCTCCATTTAACAGCTCAATTGAGGTAACCACTCCTCCGCTCATCGTAGCGCTTGCTACTGCCGAAGGGGTTGAAATAATAACTGAACCGTTACCGGTTGAGGCTCCGATGGTATTGCCCGTTATATTTGCATTTCCTGAATTAATTAAAATACCATCCCATGGATTCGATTGTATGCCGGTGAAATTTATATTCCGGATAGTATTATTTTGAACTGTGCTGGCTACTCCTCCGTTAAAATAAATACCACAAAAATAATGGGCAGTATTTGCATTTATAGTTAATGCTGAACCGCCGCATAAGGGTTCACTTCCTCCTATATAATTATTGCTGATAACATTGTTGTCGCCAACGTTTACAAAAATGGGATAATATTTGTATGCACCGGCCGGAGCAAATACGGTAGTCTCATAAAAACTATTGCCAGTCACAGTCCAGTTGCTTGAACCATTCGAAACATTTATCCCGAAGGATGTGGCATTTGCATTAAAAAAATTAAAAATATTATTGCTCCTTATTATATTACCGCTGTTTTCGCGACCTGCGCTTCCTGATGAAAATATGGCATTAACAGGCCTGTTTCCTGAAGCATTCGTAATATTACAGAACTCAATTATATTGTTGTCGTTCCCGTTTCCGGTAATGGAGGATGTAAAATTAATCATACCCACTCCGGCATTAAAACATGAAGCATTTATGTTGCAATATTTTATTGTATTGTTTTCGGCTGAGGTGATAAAACGGATTGCTGTTCCAAAGGTTCCTGCGTTGGTATTGGTTAAAGTCAGTGAGGATGCACCAGCCTGGTTTACCCTGCCATCAAGTAACACGTTGTCTGCACCATTTAAATCAATAAGTGGTGCGCTTATATTTCCGGCTATTGTTAACCCGGTTGCTGTTGGATACAAGGAAAGCGAAGAGTAGTTCGCACTTCCGGTTCCACTTGCTTTTAATACTGCAGAAGCAGTTTCGGTAGTGCCCGAGATAATCTGCAGGGTAAGAGACCCGGTAATAGTTCCTGCATTAACTGCATCAAATGCTGCTTTAACAGTTAAATAATCGCCGGAGGCACCAATAGTTTTGGTTGTTTGCCCCTGAACCGCTCCAAAACTGAGGACAAGAGAAATTAGTAATAAGTTGTAGAGTTTCATAAATATGGTATGTGTATTGTAAGTTAACTGTTAGCTTAAAAAAATCAAATCTGTTTTCATAATGAATCAATCCGCTTTCGCGTAGGTTAGCTCTGCGGATTTCTTGCCTTAGCCTTGTGATTACTGGTGATTCTGCCTTTTTGGTTAAAGGTTTTCCTCCTTATGTCATTGCAGGTTAATCTTGCAGGTGGATGCGCGCGTACACATGAGAATAAGTATCAGGTACATGTACAAAATCAATGTTTACATGATAAGATATGCGAAACGCTTAAACGCTTTTCACCCGCCCTCACTCCTGATGAGGTATAAAACCATTACAATGTGTTGAGGTTACAGTCTCCAGGTACGGATGCAGATATCCATTGTGTGCGGTTAGACATGTGAACAAGATAACATTTACTTGTTATATGCCTGGAGAGTGATGCCTGAGTTTCCGCAACAGGTCCGCGGAATACATAGCTTTACAAAGATTTATGTCCAAAAAGTGAAAAAGTAATACGTGAAAGTCAAAAAAAGTGAAAATATATGCATATTTGCTTAAAAACAGCCGCCTAAACACTTGTAACCTTAGCTGATACAGCAAAAACCGGAAACTGAGATTTTATGATATTTTTATTTTTTCTTTTTAAAAAACTAAAAAACCACCCTGATTTAGAATGGCTTTTGATTTTATACTTTGCAAGGGATAAATTCCTCATTAAACAAAGACCCAAGTCTCAAAACCCAAATACCAAGAACCAAGGCTTGCTCAGCGATACTTCTTGGAATTTGGAACTTGGAATTTGGAGCTTGGAATTTGGGACTTAAGGGATACGGAAATTTATCCCGTTTGCGATATCACTAATGAAATGAAGGTTAATCCTCAATAATTACTTCCTTCCCTGCAGCAAGATCTTCAAGAATTGCAGTTGTTATTGATTTGGGGCGTTCCAGCGGATAAGTTAATGCACGATCCCATATCAGATTGGCAGCAACTCCTAAAGCACGGCCAATTCCAAATAATACGGTGTAAAAATCATATTCCTTAACGCCATAATGCCATTGGATAACACCGGACTGAGCATCCACGTTGGGCCAGGGATTTTTAGCCTTTCCCTGCTCACGCAGTATATCAGGCACAACTTTGTAGAGCATATCCGTATATTTAAACAGCAGGTCATCTTTCAGGTGGGTGAGAGAAAAGTTATGCTGTAAAGTGTACCTTGGATCAGTTTTACGAAGTACAGCATGTCCGTATCCAGGAATAACCTGTCCGGATTTAAGCGTCTCCCAAACAAATAGCTTCATTTCTTCTTCAGTAGGAATACGGTCTTCCATTTTTTCCATCACGCCTTGCAGCCATCTTAAAACTTCCTGGTTAGCAAGCCCGTGAAGCGGTCCGGCAAGTCCGTTAACCATAGCTGCAATGCTTAGGTATATATCCGATAATGAGCTACCTACCAAATGACCCGTATGTGCGCTTACATTACCGCCTTCGTGGTCGGCATGGATAATAAAATGCATCCTGCTCACATCATCATAAGGCTTCGGAATACCCATCATATGCGCAAAATTAGCACCGAAATCGAGGTAAGGATTCGATTGGATACGTTTTCCGTCACGATAGAGTTTCGCATAAATATAAGTTGCAATCTCAGGCATCTTGGCCAGCAGATTAAGGGCATCTTCGTACGTCGGATCCCAGTAATCAAGTTTATGCAGTTTTCCGGAAGCGTATTTCTTTGCAAACAACGATTCCCGCTGCAAAGTGGTAATTACCGCCGAAAATATGGCCATCGGGTGGCTGCAGCATGGCATGCCATCAATAACTTCGTACACATAGCGCGGAAGTATGCGGCGTTTGTTAAACTCGTCAATTACATCCTGCAATTCATCTTCGTTTGGTATATCGCCCGTGAGCAATAGATAAAAAAGTCCTTCAACATAAGGCATTTCGGCTCCTTTTGGTTTAGGAAGTTTTTCAAATACTTCGGGCAGAGTAAGTCCACGGTACCTGATGCCCTCATTCGGATCGAGATAGGAAATATCGGTAAGCAATACTTTAACACCGCGCATTCCGCCTATCACCTGCCCTATGGTAACCTGGTCAATCACCACATTACCATATTCTTTTAATAGTTTCTCGGTTCGTGGCCGCCATTCCAATATTTTCTCGTGAAGTCTGTCTTTTAGTCTGAAAGGCATAAAATTTAATTTTTAAGTTTATTAAACGTCTTATTTTGATAATGAATAAGTCAGAAAGAAATCCGCCTATTCACATTTACATGTTTTTAATCATCTCGGTGGCAAATTCCGAAGTTTTCAGTTTGGTTGCACCTTCCATAAGCCGATGAAAATCGTAAGTAACGGTTTTATTGGCAATGGTTTTTTCCATCGAGGCATATATCAGTTGTGCGACTTCATTCCACCCTAAGTACTCGAACATGAGTGCACCCGAAAGTATCACCGAACCCGGATTTACCTGGTCGAGGCCTGCGTATTTCGGCGCGGTTCCGTGTGTGGCTTCAAAAATTGCGAAACCATTCTGGTAATTGATATTGGCTCCCGGTGCAATTCCGATTCCTCCAACCATGGCAGCCAGTGCATCCGAAATATAGTCACCGTTAAGGTTTAGCGTAGCAATCACCGAATATTCGTCAGGACGCAACAGAATCTGCTGCAGGAATGCATCGGCTATAACATCTTTAACAATGATCTTACCTTCCGATACAGCCTTTGCCTGCGCGGCATCAGCTGCTTCGCGCCCCTGCTCATCCGAAATGTGGTCGTATTGCGCCCAGGTAAATGTTTTATCTCCGAATTCACGCTCAACCAGGGCATAGCCCCATTGTTTAAAAGCGCCTTCGGTAAATTTCATAATATTTCCTTTGTGAACAATGGTAAGCGATGGCAATTTATGACTGATCGTATATTCAATTGCAGCACGCACAAGTCGTTCAGTACCTTCTTTTGAAACGGGCTTTATGCCAATGGAAGAAGTTTCGGGGAACCTGATTTTGTTCACACCCATTTCATTCTGCAGGAAACTGATCATTTTTGCAGCTTCTGGGGTGCCTTGCATAAATTCGATGCCGGCATAAATATCTTCGGTATTTTCGCGGAAAATATGCATATCCACTTTATCAGGTCTTTTAACCGGGCTCGGAACTCCCTGGAACCAGCGCACAGGACGAAGGCAGACATACAGATCAAGTATCTGGCGCAGAGCCACATTCAACGAACGCATTCCCCCTCCGACGGGTGTGGTGAGCGGGCCTTTTATGCCAACCAGGTATTCCTTAAAAGCATCAAGTGTTTCGTCGGGCAGCCAGTTTCCTGTCGTCGAAAAAGCCTTTTCGCCTGCGAGTACTTCTTTCCACATAATTTTCCGTTTCCCGCCATACGCTTTTTCTACCGCTGCGTCCAATACTCTTACTGATGCACGCCAGATATCCGGACCAGTACCATCGCCTTCAATAAATGGTATTACCGGATAATCAGGCACTTGCAATCTGCCGTTCTCAAAAATAATTTTACCAGAGCTCATTTTAAAATGTACTTTTTAATGATTTGATTAGTTTGTAAAGATAAAAAAAACATTGAATTTCCTACATATATAAGAAAAATGTTTTAGTTGAAATTGAAGAACCTTTTCACCCTCACGGCATGTAGTATTGAACAAACAAATTTAACGAAACGTTTAACTAATATCAAGAGATATTTCGCCTGTGAAAAACGCTGAAACCCTGCAACTTCCTGAAGAGATTTCTGTTCGTCAGCCCATTGTTCTGTTCGATGGAGAATGTAATTTATGCAATGGTTCGGTGCGGTTCCTGATCAGGCACAACCAGAAAGGAAATCTTAGTTTTACTTCCCTTCAATCGGTTTCAGGAACAAAAATACTGGAGCTGGCCGGAAAATCTTTCAGACAGGCGGACACTCTGCTTTTTTTGCAGGACAACAAAATCTACAGCTATTCGACTGCCGCGCTAAAAATTACGAACCATCTCCGCTTCCCATGGAATCTGTCCGGAATATTCATACTTGTACCTCCGGTTGTGAGAGATGCCATATACAACTTTATTGCAAAGAATCGCTTCCGTTGGTTTGGCAGGCAAACTGTGTGCAGTTTGTATGAAGTCAAAAATGCTGACCGCTTCATAAAGTAGTTCCAAGGATTAGTTACTAAAATCTCAAATTACGTTTTTTCTGGCACAATTTACATTGATGAAAAAAAATATGTCAAAAGTCAAAGTGTAAAAGTCAAAGGGGATGAATGGAGAATAACCAAAGGTTTTTTTACCAACCTATAGTTTACAGAAAAAGGAATCTGCTCAATGATTTTTACCCATAATTGTTTCTACCTTAATTTGTTTTCTTTCACTTTTGTACCTTCACTTTGACCTTTGCCCTTTGCTCTTTGCTCTTTGAACTTTAATCTCTTACATCTATTTGGTTCTGGCTTGTCCAGGTTAGGTTTCTTTAATTCGTGATCCGGAACCTGCGCCTTTGAAAAAGAATTATTTGATTTCATGTTCAGCATAAATGCTATTAAAACTTTTGATTTTACTGACCAATCCTGAAAACCGCATTCTACTCAGGCACAAATTTTTTTCGTAGCTTGGTAGCATATATTTATTTTCTCATCATTTAATAAATTTTGGAATGTCATACCCTAACATCCAGGCATTTATAAAAACACTTGAACAGGTAGGAGAGTTGATCAGGATTAAAGACTATGTTTCTCCTCACCTGCAAGTAAGCGAAATAACCGACCGAATAAGTAAGCACAACGGTAAAGCACTTCTTTTCGAAAATAATGGTACAAAATTCCCTTTACTTATCAACGCTATGGGAAGCGAGAAGCGCATATGTCTTGCCCTTGGTGTGAATACCCTCGACGATACTGCTTTACAGATACAGGAACTCCTCTCCGGTTTCATGACCCCGCGCGAATCGCTGTTCAGCAAACTGGCTTTTCTCCCTACTTTGGCCGAAGTGGCAGCTTTTATGCCACGCCGGAAAAAAGGCAAAGGTGCCTGCCAGGAAGTAATCATGGAGAAGCCAGATCTGAACCAATTGCCGGTACTTACTTGCTGGCCGCACGACGGGGGACCTTTTATCACTTTACCGGTAGTCCACACAAGGCATCCCGAAACCGGGATCCGCAATGTAGGAATGTACCGGATGCAGGTTTTTGGTCCTGACAAAACAGGAATGCACTGGCATCTGCATAAAAACTCTGCTGCACATTACCGCGAATACAAGCGGCTAGGGCAGAAAATGCCTGTCGCTGTTGCTCTCGGAGGCGACCCGGTTTACACGTATTGTGCCACCGCACCTTTACCTGAGAATATTGATGAGTATATGCTTGCCGGATTTCTGCGCAAGAAAAAGGTAGAGCTTGTAAAATGCCTGACTTCCGATATCGAAGTTCCCGCCGATGCTGATTTTATAATCGAAGGGTATGTTGACCCGGCTGAAGACCTTATTCTGGAAGGTCCTTTCGGTGATCATACCGGATTTTATTCCTTGGCTGATTATTACCCCGTTTTTCATGTTACCTGCATCACACATAGGAATGAAGCCGTATATCCAACTACAATTGTTGGAATTCCGCCGCAGGAGGATAAATGGTTAGGAAAAGCAACCGAGCGGATTTTTCTGCCACTGATCAAACTTAGTATGCTTCCTGAATTGGTTGATATGGTTATGCCTGATGAAGGCGTTTTTCACAATATTGTTTTGGTGAAAATCAGAAAAACGTATCCGGGCCAGGCTCAAAAAGTCATGAATTCTTTGTGGGGAGCGGGGCAGATGATGTTTAATAAAATTCTTGTTATCACAGATGCCGGAGTTGATCTGAACGACAGCAAGGCCGTCGCAACACTTATCTGTGATCTTGTACATCCGGTGGATGATATTATTTTCAACCGTGGTCCGGTGGATGTTCTCGATCACTCGAGCAGCAGGTTTGCACTTGGCAGCAAAATTGGCATTGATGCAACAACGAAATTGCCGGGTGAATCTGAGTTTACAAAAACTCCGGTAAATGCTTACAGCAGAAATCATGCAGAATTTCAGAACCTGCCTTGCAATTTCATTCTTACGAGCCAAAACCTTCCTGTTCTTATAGTAGGGATTGATAAACTGAATTCTGATATACGCGAATTACACCAGAAACTCTTCGAAAATGGAGCTTTACAGGGAATAAACTGGGTTGTATATGTTGATCCTGAAGCTGTCCCTATCCGGATGCAGGATATTGTCTGGCTTGTTGCCAATAATATTGACCCATTGCGGGACTGCTTTTATGCTAAAGCAGCAAACGGGCTACATTCAGCACCTATGGCTATTGACGGAACCGGCAAATCACTCGAAGCAGATGGTTTTAAACGGCAGTGGCCCAATGTGCTTGCTATGGATGATACAACAATCCGGCAGGTAGATGATATGTGGGAAAAACTCGGGCTTGGGGAATTCATTCCTTCACCTTCGCTCAATTATAAAGTGCTGGTTAAGAATGTGGGAGCTGTGGCGAGAGGGTAGATGTTGATGGGATTGATGGGATTGATGGGATTGAAGGGATTGAAGAGTTTGATGGGATTGAAGGGTTTGAAGAGTTTGAAGAGTTTTGAGTATTGGTTCTTGAAAGCAGGTGAACTGCAGTAGCAGAAGCCATGTGAGCAGTAGTTGCATAAGGAGGGAGAGCCCTGGTTGCTGAAGGCGGGTGAGCAGTCATACAACGCAGCCCGAAATTACTTATTTGAAATAATCATGCCCCACATAATCCTTAGTATGCACGTCATTGCGAGGCTGAAAACAAAACTTTAATTGCTTAGGCTACCATAGCCGAAGCAATCCCACCCCGCTAATGTAATCTGTCTTAAAAGGTTTCACCACCCACCTTTCTCCCCATCCCCCATCCCCCATTTTCCATTAACAATTTTCCCAATAACTATTTCCCGTCCCTCATTTCCCATTAACAATTTTCCCATTAACTATTTCCCCATTAACTTAATTACAATTACCTTTGCTCCATATTTAACTTTAACCAACATTAAATCAATAATTTTTATGCTTAACGAGATCCTTAAAGATTTAACCTCAGCCAAAGCTATCGAGCTGGAAGACAAGTATGGTGCGCATAATTACCACCCGTTGCCTGTGGTGCTGGCCAAAGGCGAAGGTGCTTTAGTCTGGGATGTGGAAGGCAAACAATACTTCGATTTTCTGTCGGCTTACTCCGCTGTAAACCAGGGACACTGCCACCCGAAAATTGTTGGGGCTATGATTGATCAGGCTCAGACCCTTACCCTTACATCGAGGGCTTTTTACAACAATATGCTCGGAATTTATGAGAAATATATAACCGAATATTTTGGATACGACAAGGTACTGCCAATGAATTCAGGTGCCGAAGCTGATGAAACCGCTTTGAAACTCTGCCGCAAATGGGCCTATAAAGTTAAAGGAATACAGGATGGAATGGCAAAGATCATCGTTTGTGAAAATAACTTCCATGGACGCACTATTACTATCATTTCCATGTCAACCGATCCGGATTCATACAGTGGATTTGGCCCGTTTACACCTGGCTTTATCACTATTCCCTATAATGATCTGCCCGCACTCGCAAAAGCGCTGGAAGATATGAATGTTGCAGGTTTTCTGGTAGAACCGATCCAGGGTGAAGCAGGAGTCTTTGTACCCGATGCAGGGTACCTTGCAAAGGCTTTCGAAATGTGTAAGAAAAACAATGTGCTTTTTATTGCCGACGAAGTTCAGACAGGAATTGCCCGTACCGGAAAACTACTTGCCTGTGATCACGAAAATGTACACCCCGATATCCTGATTTTGGGAAAAGCTCTTTCGGGTGGCGCAATGCCGGTATCAGCCGTTCTTGCCAGCGACGAAATTATGCTTACCATAAAGCCGGGCGAGCATGGTTCCACTTTTGGTGGTAATCCCCTGGCAGCACGCGTTGCCATTGCTGCGCTCGAAGTTGTTAAAGACGAAAAATTAGCCGAAAAAGCAGAATACCTTGGTAAGATATTCCGCGAAGAATTGTCGAACGTGAAAAGTGAGATGATTGAACTTGTTCGTGGTAAAGGCTTATTGAATGCTGTGGTTATCAGGCCGAAAAACGGTTTCGAAGCATGGGATGTATGTGTAAAAATGAAAGATATGGGCCTGCTTGCCAAACCTACTCACGGCAACATTATCAGGTTTGCTCCTCCTTTGGTGATATCCGAAGCTCAGCTGCATGAAGCGATTGAGATTATTAAAACTGCAATTCTTTCGTTTGAGTAATCAGAATAAAAGTAAACGTTTAAGAACAAAAGCCCGGCAGTCTTAAAACTGCCGGGCTTTTTAGCAACTGATCTAAAAAAAACAACTTATTTCTTTTTAGCCAGCGCTTTTGAATATTCATTCTGAACAAATTCCCAGTTCACTACATTCCAGAAAGCTGAAATATAGTCGCCTCGCTTGTTCTGGTATTTGAGATAGTAGGCGTGTTCCCAAACATCAAGACAGAGAATAGGCGTTCCTCGTTTTTCTTCTGTATTCATTAGTGGGTTATCCTGGTTAGCAGTGGAGGTTATGAATAATTTTCCGTCATCTCCCACAACAAGCCATGCCCATCCTGAACCAAAGCGTTTTGCACCTGCTTCGGCAAACTGCTTCTTGAAATCGTCAAATGATCCGAAAGTGGATTTGATTGCATCACTTAATTTTCCTGTTGGTGTTCCACCGCCATTTGGTTTCATGCAATTCCAGAACATTTCATGGTTCCAATATCCACCTGCATTATTCCGGATAACCGGAGGCTGAGATGAAATATTTGCAAAAATGGCTTCCATAGGTGTTTTTTCCAGTTCGGAGCTTTGTATCGCTGTCATGAAATTTTTGTAATATGCCCGGTGATGCCTGTCGTAATGAATTTCCATTGTCATCTTATCGATGTAAGGTTCCAGGGCGTCGTAAGCATAGGGGAGAGGCGCAAATTTGTGATACGGTTCCTGTTGTGCCTTAAGGGCAAAAGGAAATGCGATCAGCATGAGGAAATAAACAACTAAACTTTTCATAGCTATTTAACTAAAGCATCATAACGTGATTCAATTACTTTCCAGTTAACCACATTCCAGAAGGCTGAAATGTATTCCGGGCGGCGGTTCTGGAATTTAAGGTAGTAGGCATGTTCCCAAACATCGAGACCGAGGATTGGAGTTGCAGGGCAATCGGAAGTATCCATCAGCGGATTATCCTGGTTGGCACTCGAACAAACGCATAGGCTTTTATCAGCTTTCACCGAAAGCCATGCCCAGCCGCTACCGAAGCGGTTTGCCGCTGCATCGTTGAATTTAGCCTGGAATTCAGCAAACGAACCGTATTTTGCATTGATGGCATCAGCCAGTTTGCCCGTAGGAGCACCACCGGCATTTGGTGCCATGCTTTCCCAGAAAAGGGTGTGATTGTATAACCCGCCGCCATGGTTGCGCACAGGCATTGGAAGTTTGCTTACGTTGGCAAATATTTCTTCGAGCGATGCTCCGTTCATTTCGGTTTCTTTAATAGCAGCAACAAACTTATCGAAGTAAGTTTTGTGGTGTTTCGTATAATGGATTTCCATAGTCATTGCATCAATATGGGGCTCCAGGGCATTAAATGCGTAAGGTAATTCAGGGAATTTGTAGTCCATCGTTTTGTTGATTTTTATGTTGGATTTTTAATAATTTAGAAACTCTACAAATAACAATATGAAATATAAAAGGTTCACAATTTATGATTGTTTAACAGAGTATTTTGATGTGAATCCTTGAGAAGTGATGGTGGGGATGGCTTTGGAAAAAGTCGGATGTTGGATTTAGGAAAATGAAAATAGAAAATAGAAAATGGAAAAATAGGAAATGGAAAGTAGTAAATGGGTGATGGAATTGAAAGTTGTACAAATATTAATGTAAGCGGGTGGCAGTTGTCCCAAAGTGTCTCACTTTCGCCCTTCTCCCTTTCTCCCTTCTCCCTTTCCCCCTTCTCCCACTCTCCCGCTCTCCCTTCTCCCCTTCATCTGATTAAAAGGAGAGAATTCTGCTTAAATCATTGACTATCAGAACTCAGCCCCTATCTTAATATTTATCTGCCTTGGCGTGAGATAATTCGGCACACCGTACATATTGCCATTGAAATCTTCGACCCAGGTATATGAAATGGTATTATCAACCTGCAGCAGGTTTAGTATTTCTAAAGTAACCCATAATGATTTAAAGCCTTTGAAGAAACCGGTTTTAGGCTGAGCGGCTTCGGTGCCGATAAATTGCTTCGACATACCAATATCAATCCTGCGGTAGGGTGGCAGCCGGTGAGTATGCGTGTATAAAGGTGTATTTGGCGCACCTGTTGGCAAACCACTGCCAAAATACAGCCCGATATTCATTTTAAAAGTAGGATCCATCGGCAGGTAATCCTGGAAGAAGAGGCCGAAAGTTACCCTTTGATCTGTGGGGCGGGGGATATAACCGGGATAGAAAGTTGCCGAATCAACCGGTACTATATCATCAGTCACGCCTTTGTGGATGGTTTCGCCGGCGGCATTGTAATATTCAACATAAAAATCGTCGTACAGGTCTTCGGCCGTTTTCATATACGAAAGACTGGCCCAGGATTCAGCACCTTTAACAAAATCGCCGTTCACTTTAAAATCTATACCATACGCGTAACCTTTCGATCCGTTAATGCCTAAATATTGTATGCGCACATTATCAACCTGGTAGGGGACAAGATCGGTAAGATGTTTGTAATAAATCTCGGTAACAAATTTAAAAGGTCGCTCCCATGCAAAGAAATTCCAGTCACTCCCTGCTACAAATTGAATTGATTTCTGAGCCTGCAGGTTTGGGTTAATTTCGCCTTCGAGGTTCCGCAGTTCGCGGTAAAAGGGCGGCTGGTAATAATACCCGGCCGAAAATCTGAGCATAACATCTTTCTCCCAGAGCGGTTTGTACGATATACTTGCACGCGGACTAACAATAAATTGGTCGTTATAGTCCCAGTACTGGAACCTCACACCGGCGGTGAATGCCAGGTCGGTTGTATCGTCATCCAACGTCCAGGTATTTTGCAAAAAAGCGGTGTACCGGTTCGAACTTATATTTGCTTTGGTTTTAAGACTATAATTTAAAACAAAGTCCGACAGATTACCGGCCTGGCCGGGTGTACCAAAATTAGTAGGTACCGAGTAAAAGGCCGAATCGATCCGCTGCCACTCGCTGATCTGGTCATTTATCAATTCCCGCTGGTATTTAATTCCCCAGAGGGCGAAATTTCTTCCTTTTGAATAACTGTAGCGGTTTTCGAGATTCATTACAGTCATATCCAGTTTATTGCGGGCATGATTGAAATATCCGCCTTCGCCTTTAGTGGCAACCACCTGTATGCTGTCGTTTTCGTCGCGTTCGTTTTCAAGCTCGGCAATCCGGTACGCGGCAAGTATATCGAATGATTCAGTTTCCCTCGAATCATAAGCCGAGCCAATCCACTTGATCTGCAGGTATTTATTGGGTTTATGAGTGAGTGTAACGGCTCCCATGCGGCTGTCGTATTTGTCAACTTCGCGCCCGTCGAAATACATGGTAAGCTGCAGGGGTGTAAAATAGGTTCCGAATTTGGTATTGCGCGATTCGGGAATAAGCGTGTAATTATTGGATGAGAAATATCCTAAAACAGAGAGTTCCAGTTTACTGCTGAGATCATACGTGAGAAGTGATTGAATATCGAGGAAAACCGGCATATAACTGCCCTGTGTTTCGAGCGAATTGAGCAGGTACTGGTTGGTTTTGTATCTCACACCAGCCAGGTAGGTAAACTTCTGATTCTTTGTGGCTCCCTCAATATGAGCCGAAGCGCCCAGCAGACTGGCAACGGCTGAAGCAGCAAATTTGGTAGGTTGTTTATACCTGATATCAAGCACACTCGATAGTTTATCGCCATATCGGGCTTCGAAACCTCCTGCCGAAAATAAAAGTGATGAAACCAGGTCGCTGTTCAGGAAACTGAGCCCTTCCTGCTGCCCCGACCGTACCAGGAATGGCCGGTATATTTCAATATCGTTTACATACACAAGGTTTTCGTCGTAATTGCCACCCCGAACCATATATTGTGAACTCAGTTCGTTATTCGAAACAACACCGGGCATGGTTTTCAGCAAAGCCTCAATTCCGCCCGAAGCGGTAGGCAATGCATTGACAGTCCGGGCATCAATTCGTATCAGGTTTGTATTCCTGATTTGCCTGTCTTCAATCACTACGCTTTCCAATTCGGTTGACGATGAAATGATCGTGCGGTTTACCCTGAGTTTTTCGCCTGTATTTACTTTTACGAAAGCGGTATCCGTTTTGTACCCGATAAATGAATAAACAATCTTGAGGGGTTTTGCTGCCGGAACCTGCAGGCTGTAGCTGCCATCCGGGGCAGTTGTGGTGCCGCCGGGATACCCGAAAATACTCACATTTACCAGTTCGACCGGCTGGTTATTCTGATCCGTCACTTTCCCGTTAATCATAGCCACCTGTGCAAAAGCGATATTGCCCATTATCGCTATGCCCAAAATGAGTAAAGCTTTTGCAAAGAAAAGTTTAAGATCAGGGAATTGCTTCAAAATAGGGCAGTGGTTTTGATAAAGCTTATAAAATACGATGGCTACCGTTGAGGATAACGGATTTTTTACGAAAGTAGTATAAATAGGAGAAATAAATGGGAGAGTTGATTTGAAGATTTATTCGCTTCGCTCATGAGAGCGCTTCGCTAAGTTGAAAATGTAGGAATTTGAAAATGAGTCAATGTGACAATGTGACAATTCGATAATTCGGCAATTTGGGGATTCGACGATCCGGATAAATAGTTTTGGATAGTCAATTTTTCAATTCTTACTCTGAGTTTCAGTATTTCTTCTTAAAATCACCTCGTTTCCAGGCTTTTATAAATTTAGCCCAGGCAATGGGATTTAGAAGATTGTTGGGCATGGTCTGGCCGTTGTAATACAGTTTATCCGCCTGGTTGCTGGCATAATTGCGGTAGCTTTGTCCGGGTGTGTATCCATAGCGTTCGGGATCGTAATTGCGGCCATATATTTCGCGCATCTCCATGTACGCTAAATTGCGTTTGGCTATCTCGATGTCATCGTCAGGAATCTGTAGTGTTAAAAATGCGTGTCTGAATTGTTCTTTACTGGGCCATGGGTAAATAACAGTTTCGGTGAGCATAATCGTATCCGACGACATTACCTGGATAAGCGAATAACGGTTTTCGGAAAGTGTATCCGGAATACGGAACATTCCTGATTTAAAACCCAGTGCTGAAAAGAAAACAAGGTCGTTCTTATGCACCACAATGGAAAAAAAGCCCCAATAGTCTGATGTGGTGCCGCGCCCGGTTTTTCCAACGGAAATATTGGTGAAAGGCACAGGCCGGAGACTATCTGCAGTAACAACAACTCCTGAGAACTGCACAAGGTCGTTGTACCGCTGCGCTTCTGCTTTATATGCCGAAAGAGCGATAAGGATGAATAAAACAGTTGCTAAAGATATTCTCATCAGTTGCAAAGATATTTCTTTTACTTTCCCGAAGGAAGTTACGCAGGGGATGTTTTCAAAAATAATGTTAAAGCGTTTCGGGCGGGCAACAAAAAAAGCTGTCACCCTTGCGGGAAACAGCTCTGGTAATATGCATTACAAATGTCTACTTGTTGATAAGAAATCCTTTTTCGCGGGCTTCTTTCAGGCATGCGGTGATGCCTTTTTTATCGATGGTGCGAAGTGCCGAAGTCGAAACTTTCAGTGTAATCCATTTGTCTTCTTCAGGAATAAAGAAGCGTTTGGTTTGAAGATTAGGGTAAAACCTGCGTTTGGTTTTAATATTTGAATGGGAAACAGTGTTTCCGACAATCATTTTCTTTCCGGTTAATTCGCAAACTCTCGACATAGTTTTAGGCTTTTCAAAATGGAGTGCAAAGGTCTGTATAATTTTCTAAAATTCAAAACATTCTCCGAAAAAAGTTTTTGAATGTCCCTCGTATTGCTGAAAAGCATCTTTTGTTGAAGCTATAAATCTGATAAATAGCATATTGTAAAACATTTGTTTTATGAGGGTGGAAAATAATATCGCAATCCTGCTGCCTTTTCAGTTCTTTTCTTCAATTAATTTTCCTCTCAGCATATTGAGTGCTGCCAGCGAAGCTTTTCGGATATTACAACGTATTCAGGCACAAGTTGGGATATTTTAATATCAAACTTAATTTAGTGATTAACGGGCTTACAAGGAATGATCTAATTGTCATCTTGGTTTGCCTGGCGCAAAAAACTCATTTTGGATACCTAAATTAAAAAATATTATGACTGATTATTCAGACTAAATACAAATTAGCAAGTTTGGTTGCTTTATGCGCTCAGCTTTTGTATTTTTACCAAGGCAAAGATGTTGTAGGACAATATTGAATTGATAAGAAGATTTTATTAATTAGCAAGCAGTTGCTAATCCGTTTATTAAACTTAAATCGTATTATAATTAGTCACCTATTCAATAAATTATTAATCTTAAAAAAATCCCATGAAAACTAAAAGAGTACCCCCCCCCTTGCAAATAGCAATACTATTTGCTGCATTTGCTTTCTGTTTTTCAATTAACCTCAATGCTCAAACCTTTTACGATGTTAATGGGAGAACACTTATGCTGAATAATGGTAAATACATTGACGTTAGTACCCCCGATTCGATGGAGGTTGACACAAGGCATGTTACAATTAAATTCAAATCGGATCAAAAAAACGCCGGAATCAATGACCTGCAAACAACTTATTCAGTCCCGGTAATAGGTAGTGCTGAAAAAGATTTTATTGATTTTCTTCTGCCATTAAATACTGATTATATTGGTTTAATTACGGATATACAAAAAGAAGATTATATCGACAATTTCGCTATAAGCCACTTTTTAATACCACATACAAAGCCTTTACCTAATGATCCCGGGAGCATTGGTGACCCTATGTCAGAAGATCATGCATGGTATCTTTATTCGTTAAAATTACTCGATGCATGGGAAATATCTACTGGTGATCCTTCGGTTAAAATTGCTTTGATTGATGATGGGTTTTATACTAACGACCTTGATATTATTAATGATCAAAGCTTAAACTGGAATGCAGTGACCTTGACTAACAATGTGACTCCGGTAGGACAAAGCCATGGGACATCAATGTCATCAATCATTGCATCCAAAACAAACAATAGTCTTGATATGTTTGGCATTGCCGGTGGATGGAGTGGTGCAGGCGGATGTAATACTTTTATGGTATCAATAGGGCAGAGTTTTGAGGAATGGGCCATTGATGATGCAATTTATAAAGCTGTTACTAATGGGGCAAGGGTAATAAACATGAGCTGGGGCGGAATAGGATGGTATAACTCATCCATTGAGGCTGCAATTGACTTTGCCTATGAAGAAGGAGTAGTTATGTTTGCATCTGTTGGGAACAGCAATAATAGTGTAGCCTGGCCAGCTACAGATGATCATGTAATTGCTGTTGGTGGCGTTAATGATCTTGATCAAAGGTGGCATTTAGCACAACAGGGATCCTGTTTTGGCCCTGAAACTGAAATTTCTACAATCGCAGGCCGTTCATCAATAGCCAGTGAACTTGGAGTTTACTATAA
>JBGSUB010000068.1:0-16996 GCA_041753535.1 Lentimicrobiaceae bacterium | reverse complement strand
ATAAGCCCCTACACTGCCCACTAAACCAATGCGGCCCTGGTTTTGCTTCAAATGTGGCAGAGCGTATTTTATCGTCAAGGCTAACCCGGTGACATTACCTTGTAATTGCCTATTCCAATCTTTTGCAGTCAACTTATCTATACTTCCAAAAACACCAAATCCGGCATTGGCCACAGCAACATCTAAACGCCCCCAATTGTCTATTATGCTTTGAACAGCATTTTCTATTGATTTTTCTTCCATAATATCAACCGGAACTACCAATGCTTCGCCACCCGAATTCTTAATCTCAAGTGCAGTCTCTTCTAATAATTCTTTGCGTCTGGCAGATAGCACCACTTTATATCCTAATCTTACCCACTCAAATGCCATAGCTTTGCCAATACCAGATGAAGCACCTGTTATCCAAACAACGTTTTCTTTCGTATTTGTCATTGCAAGTTTTATTTAGTTAAACTATTCGATTTTCAAGCTGACACACAACGTTCCGACGCTATGGCAAGTGCGGGAATAGATTGTTGCTCAACTGTCTGCCAGCACAAATGGATATAAAGATTCCAAAAGTTTCAACGAACACGAAACTTAGCGAAGCGGTCTCTTGAGCGCAGCTCAAAAACCCGCATTTGCTATAGCGTTTGTTGGTGGTAGTTTTATTCTAATCTTTCCCATTTGTCATCATCATAGTCAAAACGAATCAGGCCAATTCCTTTGCAATAGAATATTTTTCTTATGTGGCACACATCAAGTTCTTTGACAAAGATTTCTCTATACATTTTTTTGTTTATGGTAAGTGTATCTATAGAATAATCAAAATCCTGAAAGGAACCATATGGACAACTCCAGGAGAATGTTTTCTGAAAGATATTCTTGGATTTAATCAAATTGATTGTTAGCCCTTCTTGAATACCAATGGTATTAGGTATTTGTTCTCCTGTAAATTGAAAATCATAAAATGCAGAATTATCTTCAGGGCAAACACAACATGGACCTGCGCATTCTTTTTCAGAAAAAGATTCCTGTCTATAATTGACATATAATGTTTTTGTTTCGCCATTGTCATTGCTAAAAAGCAGGCTATCACCGATTTCTCCAACAGGAATCCATTCTAATTCCTCGCTGGTGAATTTTTGTTCTTCATTAGTACAATTGCAGCAACTTTCTATGAGGAATAGTAAAGATGTTGCAAACAAAAGACAAGTTATTCTATTCATGATTTTTTTCGGTTTTTAAATTACCGCCAACTATCAGCTAAATATCACAATATCATACAATTTCCCCAAATCCTTTAGTATATGTACGATAAAACAATATTTCTAAAACTCACGAAAGTTATAAAATAATTGAATACACAAATAAATTTCAAAATAAAACCTATTGATCGCAAAAGCAAAAGGCCACCAGAAAGCAGCCTCTTTTCAAATATTATATTTATAAGCTGGATTGGGCTTCAATAATAATTCGGTATTAAGTTGCAACTCCCACCCGACAAGACACAACGATAGTTCGTTTTTTACATTTACATTTATAGCTTCGTAAATGTGTATCTAACACCAGTCATTTCTTCAGCTGCGAGCCAAAATCTATTTGCAATTTCTTTGTCTTTGGTAGCTTCATCGGAATCGACAATAGCCGGATATCCCCTCATTTCCTGAAAACCATCAGGACCTATATATTCACCTCCTTTTAATTCTTTTGCTAATGCAGCATATATAACAGGAAGAACGCCTTTTATCGCACTTTGTAAAAACAAATTTCCCATCGGTCGTATAAAAGACGGAAAGTATCTGTCCAGATTAGTTTTGGTTAATCCCGGATGTGCAGCTAGCGCAATGGTACTGTTACCGCTTGAAGCCAATCGTCGGTTCAGCTCATAGGCAAACACCAAACAGGCTCTTTTACTTTGTCCGTATGCTTTCTTTTTATTGTAGCCATTTTTAAAATGCATGTCGCTAAAGTTAATCGGAGCCCATTTATACGACAGGCTGCTTAAAGAAATTACCCTCGAATCAGGAGTCATCAGTAATACTTGCAATAAAAGGCCTGTAAGAGCAAAATGGCCGATAAAGTTAGTGGCAAGCTGGTGTTCAAAACCATCCTCAGTTTCCTGATATGGCGACATCATAATGCCTGCATTGTTAATTAAAAGGTCTAATCTGCCGAATTGATTTTGAAAATCTTTTGCAAACCTTTTAACTTCATTCAGGCTACTCAAATCTATTTTCATTGGTTTAAGCTCAGCAGCCGGGTGGCTTTTTAAAATATCAATTTTAGCTCTTTCGGCAGCCTCTATTCTTTTACAAGCCAATATCACTGTCATTTCTTTTCCGGCAAGCTGCATAGCTGCTTCAAAGCCAATTCCACTGTTTGCTCCGGTAATTATAGCAACTTTACCTTTGTAAGAAGGATATTGCGAGATACTCCATTTATTCATTTTGGGTTGTTTTGGATTGGTTTTCTATTTTTTCAAGCTTTCGGAAAGGTTGTGCAACGACTACATACTAAGCGCTACATGCCACATGAAGTCCTATTAATTGCTGTAGTATTTTTACAATCCTAGTTTCTTCATCTTATCAATCAGTTCCTTTTTATCAATTTTTTCAAATGTCGGTGTATATATATCTTTCGTCGGTTTTGCCTCAAAACTTGTAAAGTACGTTTCCTCGTTTGTAAATTTAATACCGAGAATGAGAACTTTTTGATGTGAGGGGATATTGTTAAACCCTATAATCTTAGGTTTATCATTATATGAGTCTGGTCGCATTATTGAACGATTCCTATTAAATACTGCAAAGTAGCTCTCATATTCAGTGTCAACAAGAATTTTGATATTACTTTTGTTTGGATAACGATAATACTTATCACAGTTTATCCAACCTAACTTATTTGTCCGAAGATAAAACTCACTCATAAATTCGTTTATTCGCGCAAATTTTTGCATTACAGAATCGTTTTGCACTAATGTATCATATTCTGATATTGTCGTTATTCTATTGTTTTCATCAACTGGAAGTCCATCAAGAATGAAGATAACTGGAAAAGTCATTAGAACTGGAACAGGTCGTCCATTTTGAGTGCCAGGAGTCCAACGCGGAGTTGAACTAATTGCTCGTAATGCTTCATAATCTAAAGAAGGGTGGACACCCCTTAATATTTTAGGATTCTGAATTAAACCAAATTCGTCGATTACAAATGAAACATACACTGTACCTTCAATTCCCTTTTCCTGTGCAATAATTGGATAATTTAATTGTGAACTCATATAATTACCAAAAGCATTTTTATCTCCACCCTTAAAGGTGGGCATATTTTCAACGAGGATAAAATAACTCTGCTCTGATTTTTCTGTTAATACTTCATCCAAATCATCTTTGTCTGAATCGTTAATTAATTCCCAGTCAATTCCATTCTCCGTTTCATTGCCAGTAAATACTTGCATTGAATCACTTTGGGTTATTTCCTTAAAATGTATTTTAATACTGGAATTATCTTTAATAACACATTCTTTTTCGTTGAACGTTGCTTGCATATACAACATCCCACCTGTTTCAAGAATTTCATTTCCTGATTGAGTACTTAAGTTTGCATCAATCATTTCATAAACGGCATAATATTCTGTAATTTCTAATTTTACCGGTCCAATTGGGGTAGATTTGGTGTTTTTTATAATTAAAGTGTGGTGCGGAATTTTAATCTTAGTTCCGCCGGAACATTCAATAATCGTATCCCTCATATTATCAATCATGAAACTCTGGGGCTTTTTATAATTTGACTCTTTTTCCCGATAAGTAGTTTGAGGAAATGAAATATCAACTTTTCTGAACTTAGAATCATTGGTAGTACTTTTCTCTTCCCCGAAATTTATTCTTTCAATTTTTATAGTTTCATCTATCTTTAGTAAAGCATTCGCAACTGCGTCTAATCGTAGTTTAACTAATAATTTATTGTAATCAACAGTTCCAACCGTATCTGCGAATCCTGTGAGATTGACTTCTTTAGGCTTATTAGTTTTAATTAATTCAGTTAAAGAGGTAATTGATTTGTCATCAAGTTGCGATTTGTCAAACTCAAAATTAATTGTCATTGTTTGAGAAAACGTGATAATCGATAATGTTGCGAATAGTGAAATTAAAATCAGTTTTTTCATGTCAAGTGCTTTTTGTTTCTCTATAGATAACTTTTTTAAGTAAATTCCATAAATCAATGTTGTTTTTTTTGTGCGGGACGTTCAGTCAGTTTTAATCTTGTTCCAAACTCATATCTTGTTAAGTTGCAACTCCACTCGACGAGATTTTTTTAATTATGGAATGCTATGGCCAGCGAATTTTGTATTCGTCATCCATGTTGTTAGTCCTCCATGCTTTCCGGAGGGTTTCAATATCATCCGAATTATTAGTATTAAGAAATTTTTTAACTTTTCGATATTGTTCTCTTGTGCATTTTTGCCAATTATTGCAGCCACATTCGTAAAATCTAAATCCATTTCCTTCCAAAAAGTTTAATAAAAGAGTGATGGCAGCTCGGGAATTATTCCAATTCCAATACCACTCGCCGAGATAAGAATTTTTAGGATTATGACCCAGATACCATAAATCAGAGTTATTGTAGTCGTTGCGAAAAGTGAATAACCAATCAAGAAATCTCCGGTCTTGATTAAAAAAGTTCTGGTAGCTTTCCCAATACAGGGTACTGTCATGTTTGAATACTGAATCAATTTCAGGCCATCCCCTTTGTGCCAGATTACCCCCCGTTCTTTTTAACTCAGTATAGTATCGAACATAACTAAGATTTAATCCACTTACTATTTTTCGATATTCTTTCGGTATGGAATCAACAATATTTCTTTTTGAGAAATCTCTTGTAATAAATCCCTCAGAATAACAATTTAATTTTATCAGTATGATAAATATTGTGAATGCATAAGCTCGAAAATAAAACACTTCCGTCAGGCGGGATTTGTAGTCCCGTCTCAGTTTAATATTAGGATTTGCAGTCTGTATTATTTTGTTGTACAATATTGAATCCATAGGCTTTTAGTTATTTCGGATTTTAAATCCTTATAGTATGTGAGGGTAGGATTGCAAATCACATCCGACAAGATATGTCATGTAGCTTGTTATCCCGTTGCTGGTAGTTCCAACCTTTTGATAAACATGTTCATAATAAAAACCGTTTTCAATTAAATACTTCACTGTCTCCCACTTCTTGTCACCGGTCTTTTTGGGTGGTCTGAACTTGTAAAATAAAAGTATCATTGGTTTGCCACATTCCGAACACGGATAAAGAAGGTCAGAACCAGTGTCCAACGATATGTTCAATGACTTTCTACATTCTATGCAAACACTTTTATATCCCATTGTTGTTCGTGTGTTAAAGTTGTTTTTAAAGCTGACGCATTACGAGTGTATGTGCATAACAAGGCTCATACCTTGACTCTGCGTGTATCCTTTATTCTGCTTCAATTCCCGCTTTAACGCCATGCTAAAATATAACTTTTTAAAACATACAGATTATCAACATACCTTTCCAATATTAACCGCATGACCAGTAACTTCAATAAGTTTAGCCCGCAATTAAACAGCACAAAAAAGGCCACCCTAAAGCAGCCTTTATTAGTTTACAACTTATTACTTTTCTATTTTCCGTTAAGCGAAATAAACCTTTTAACAATTAAAAACACTGAACGCAGAATGAAAAATGGAAAAGTGAAGGTACGTACGTTTCAGGTATTAGCTTCCGAGGGTAGCCACCATTACCGCTTTTATAGTATGCAGACGGTTTTCTGCTTCGTCAAAAACTATCGACATTTTCGATTCGAATACATCGTCGGTAACTTCAAGTCCATCGAGACCGAATTTCTGGAAGATGTCCTCCCCTACCACGGTTTCGCGGTTATGGAAAGCAGGCAGGCAATGCAGGAATTTCACATTCGGGTTGCCGGTTTTGTTTACCATATCCATATTTACCTGGTACGGTTTCAACAGTTTAATGCGCTCGGCCCATACTTCGGCGGGTTCGCCCATGCTTACCCAAACGTCGGTGTAAAGGAAATCGCAGCCCTTCACGCCTTCGGCAACATTATCGGTAACGGTGATTTTAGCACCGGTTTCTTTGGCAATTTCCTTACATTGTGCAACAAGAGAAGCATCTGGCTGGCAGCTTTTAGGAGCCACAGCACGGAAATCCATACCCATTTTTGCAGCACCTGCCATCAGTGAATTGCCGACATTGTTTTTGGCATCGCCCAGGAAAGCGAATGTTACCTGGTTCAGCGGTTTGTCGGTATGCTCCAGCATAGTCATAAAGTCGGCCAGCATCTGTGTGGGATGGAATTCGTTGGTCAAACCGTTCCAAACCGGCACACCGGAGTATTTAGCAAGATCCTCAACCGTTGTTTGTGCATATCCGCGGTATTCGATGCCATCGTACATACGACCCAACACGCGGGCTGTGTCTTTCATCGATTCTTTTTTGCCAATTTGCGATCCCGAAGGTCCAAGATAGGTAACATGCGCACCCTGATCGAGGGCTGCCACCTCAAAAGCACAACGTGTACGTGTTGAGTCCTTTTCGAAAATCAAAGCTATATTTTTGCCTTTCAGGCGCGGTTGCTCGGTACCTGCATATTTTGCTTTTTTAAGCTCGAATGCCAGGTCGAGTAAGAATTTTATTTCCTGCGGGGTGAAATCAAGCTCTTTCAGGAAATGACGGTTTTTAAGATTGAAGGCCATATTTTTAGAGGGATTAGGTTTTAGGGGTTGGGAATTGAAGGGTTTGAAGAGTTTGAAGGGTTTGAAGGGTTTGAAGGGTTTGAAGGGTTTGAAAGCTGAAGGGAAGCGGAAGTGGCGCAAGGCGCCAGTTTGAGTTTGAAGAGTTTAGCTTCGCTGAGCTCGCTTCGCTCGGTTGAAGGGCTTGAAGGATAATGGGATTTGGCTCTTGGTCCCGCCTCTGGCGGGAGAAATTTGGGTCTTACACTATCGAAATCCTTGTTCCTCCGTTATCAACACCGAGCAGGTTAGCTGAAGTGATGATGGCGTCGCGGCTGGTGTGTTTCACAAAGTGAATGGCGGCGCGGATTTTCGGTGCCATGCTGCCTTCGGCAAAATGGCCTTCGGCAAGGTATTGCTTGGCCTGTTTTACACTCATGCGGTCGATGGATTTTTCCTGGGGAGTGTTGAAATTTACACACACTTTGGGAACATCGGTAAGAATAAAGAGTTTATCTGCATTTATATTTCCTGCCAGCAAAGCAGAAGCAAGATCTTTATCAATTACGGCATCAATACCCTGTAATTTGTTTTCGGCTACATAAAATGCAGGAATACCGCCGCCGCCAACGGCAATTACAATTTGTCCGTCGCGAGCTATGCGCTCAATCGAGCGTTGATTACTGATAACCAATGGTTTGGGCGAAGCCACAACTTTACGCCATCCCCGTCCGCGCGGATCTTCCTTAAAAATGCTGCCGTTTTCGGCATTCATCTTATCTGCATTTTCCTTAGTGTAATAAGGCCCTATCGGTTTGGTAGGATTTTCGAAAGCAGGATCATCGCGATCAACAAGCACCTGGGTAATAATGGTTATCACATCCCTGTCGAGGTCATGCGAACGGAGAACATTACGCATCTGCTGCTCCAGCATATAACCGATAAAACCCTGCGAATAAGCCACACATATGTCCAAAGGCATCTCAGGCAGATTATAAACCTGGTTTCCTGCCGCATTCGCCAGTAAAATATTGCCAACCTGCGGGCCGTTTCCATGGGTTAGTGCCAGGTTATAACCACGATCGATCAGGGTAATGAGACGTTCGCATGTATCCAATGCATTTTTCTCCTGCTCCTCAATGGTTCCTACCTGATCGCCGCGAAGCAATGCGTTTCCGCCAAAAGCAACTACTGCCAGTTTTTTCATAAAATATTTGTTTGTTATATTTTTTGTACTTTCCATACGGACTATTTGAATAACGTTTGATATGCTGTATTTACTTTACCCGCAAACATTAAAAACACTTAATCATTTTTGCTTTCTTTTTTTAAAAGAAGCGGCAAAATTAGTGATTTAAACTTCCTGTGCAAGTACTTTAATAAACTATATATAATGAATAAACCTTTTGAATAACAGCTATTTAAATCGCCGGAAATACGCCAGCATCGGACTGAAGTTAACAAAATCAGGGTTATGATTGTTGGAATATAGCTAGTACTTTTGCAAGCTAAACAACCCCTGAATCCGACATAATTTCCGGCTCATGCATAACCAATCAAAAGCTTTCAGTCTTGCCCTGATCTCAATCGGATTCTGGTCGACTATGGGCACCGCTTTTAAACTTACCCTGAACTACCTGAACCCGGGAATGTTGCTTCTGATTGCTACCTTCACCGCTTTTGTCTTCCTGGGAACAGTGGTTTTGATAAAAGACAAGCTAAGTATTTTGAAGCAAATCACGCTGAAGCAAACCATCAACTCGGCCCTGATGGGGCTTTTCAACCCATTTCTTTATTATCTTGTTTTATTCGAAGCCTACAACCGGATTCCGGCGCAGGAAGGCGTGGCACTGAATTACATCTGGCCGGTGATGCTGGTGATTTTCTCTATTATTTTCCTGAAACAGCGTATTAATTTCCTCAGTTTACTGGCCATCATAATAAGTTTCTGCGGAACGGTTGTTATCGCCATGCACGGGAATTTCAGCGAATTAAAATTCTCCGATCCGATGGGAGTAGGCCTGGCGATAGGCAGTGCATTATTCTGGGCATCTTTCTGGATTATTAATATGAAAGACCCGCGCGAAGCTATTGTTAAAATGTTTGTCAATTTTGCGTTTGGAGCGGTTTATATACTTGCATGGAATATTTTCACCGGGAACATCGCATTTCCGTCAGTTTCTGGATTGGCCGGTGCAGTTTATATCGGTATTTTCGAAATGGGGCTCACTTTCGTGCTATGGCTTACAGCGCTGAAACTTTCGACAAACACGGCACGCGTTTCGAATCTTGTATTTATTTCGCCGTTTATTTCACTTATGCTGATTTCACTTGTTGTGGGGGAAAAAATCCTGCCTTCAACCATTATCGGTCTTGGGATCATTGTATCCGGTATAGGGATTCAGCAGTATAGCCAGTGGAGGGACGGGTAATTTGACAATGTGACAATGAGGCAATTCGGCAATGGTTCTAATAACTTTATGGCTTTCTCGCATTTTCAAATTTTTAAATTTTCAAATTTTCAAATTTTCACTTCTCCACATTCTCAAATTTTCAAATTTTCAAATTAAAAAAAACAAAACCTTAATTTTGTCGAATGAATCAAAGAAAACGCATCGCATTTCATACCTTAGGCTGTAAACTCAATTTTTCTGAAACAAGCACCATTTCGCGACAATTTGGAATTGATGATTTTGAAGTGGTTGATTTCGACGAACAAGCTGATTTCTATGTAGTTCATACTTGCTCCGTTACAGCGGTTGCTGAAAAGAAATGCAAAACAGCTATCAAGCAGGCTCACAGGCGCAATCCCGAAGCACGAGTGGCAGTAATCGGTTGTGCTGTGCAGGCGAATCCTGAAATGTTCAGCGCTATGGAAGGCGTGAGCTGGGTGTTCGGCAACCAGGATAAATTCAAGCTGGGCGAAGTTATTAAAAGCCAGGGCAGCGAAACCCATGCTTATGGGCACCATGAATCGTATGTTTCGGAAATAAATAAAACCTGGGATTTCATTCCCTCTTATTCCATGGGCGATCGCACCCGTTCATTTTTTAAGGTTCAGGATGGATGCGATTACTTTTGTACCTATTGCAGCATTCCATTTATGCGTGGCCGGAGTCGAAGCGAAAGCGTTGAAAACACTATGAAAGTAGCCCGCGAAATTGCTTCCACCGAGATTAAAGAAATAATACTGACAGGAGTAAATATAGGAGATTTTGGCCGGCAGAATAACGAATCTTTTACTGATTTACTGAAGCAACTTGCTAATCTTGAAGGAATTGAACGTATAAGAATCTCATCCATAGAGCCCGAGCTATTAAACGATAAAATCATCAAACTGGTTTCCGTTTCCGAAAAACTACTTCCGCATTTCCATATCCCCCTTCAGAGCGGAAGTAACAAGATTTTAGAATTGATGAAACGCAAATACATGCGCGAAGTCTTTGCCGGCCGGGTACTTCGGATTAAGGAGCTGATGCCGGATGCATGTATTGCGGCTGATGTGATAGTCGGTTTCCCCGGCGAAACAAACGAAGATTTTACAGTCGCTTATGATTTTATAAAAAATCTGGATGTAACGTATCTGCACGTTTTTACTTACTCAGAGCGAAGCGGAACCAAAGCAATTCAGATGGAAGGTAAGGTTGATGAACGCGAAAAACGCCGCCGAAGCCAGTTGCTGCATGAACTTTCCGAAGCGAAAAAGAAGAAATTCTACACCAGCCAGGTAGGTAAAACTGAACAAGTCCTCTGGGAATCGGATAATATAAAAGGCTTTATGCACGGATTTACAGGCAATTATGTGAAAGTTGCCACACCATACAACAAGGAACTTATCAACCAGATCACCACCGTGAAAATCCTTTCCGTAAACGATGATGACACCTGCACCGTGCATTTTCAGAATTTGTAAATATTTCTTGCGTTTTCAAATTCATTTCACTCAAAGTCAAGATTTGCAAGGCCCAAGGCCCAAGTTCCTCCCGCCAGAGGCGGGACCAAGTCCCAAGTCCCAAAACCCTAAATCCTAACCCCCAAATCCTAACCCCAAAATCCTAACCCCAAAACCCTAACCCCCAAATCCTAAAAAAAGTTGTTTCCAAAAATCTCCGACCTCATCAATTACCTTCTGAGTACCCATATCGATCTGCCCATTCAGACGTATGGCTTTTTCCTGGCGATGGCTGCTGTGGTGGCGGGTTTTGTTCTGCGCTCGGAGCTGAAAAGAAAAGAAAAAGAAGGCCTTTTATACGCCAGGACTAGGTCAATCCACCCTGACAAACCTGATCGTTTGATCGAAATCGTCCCTGCTATTATACTATCTTCGGTTTTTGCCTGGAAACTATTCGGAATTATTTTTCACTATTCATATTTTGCAGAAAATCCGCAAAAATTCCTGCTTTCAGGGCAGGGAAGTTTTATTGCCATGGCAGTAACCGCGATAGTTGGAATGGCCTGGCATCTTTATAAACGAAGTACATTCAAAAATACTCCTGATGAAATCCGGGAAGAAATTATCCATCCTTACCAGAATACATGGAGCATCATGGTGGTAGGGCTTATTTTTGCCATAATCGGTTCTAAAACATTTGATATCTTCGACAATTTCGGCAGTTTCCAGAAAAATCCGATCCATAGCTTGCTATCATTCAGCGGATTAACATTTTACGGTGGATTTATTGTAACTGTTATTGCACTCCTGTTCTACATGAAAATAATAAAACTCGACTGGAAGCATGTGATCGACAGTACAGCGCCGGTAATTATGATCGGGTATGCCATTGGCAGGCTGGGATGTCATTTTTCGGGCGACGGCTGCTGGGGAATTGTAAATACACTTGCTCAACCTCAATGGCTTACTTGGATTCCGGACTGGCTCTGGGCATTCAATTACCCGCATAATGTAATCAATCATGGAATACCGATTCCAGGCTGCGAAGGCTCACATTGCATGGTTCTCGATAAGCCTGTTTTCCCGACTTCGCTTTATGAATCCATTATTTCTTTCTTTTCGTTCGGTATTTTGTGGCTTTCGCGAAAACAAATAAAAGCTCCGGTCGTACTTTTCGGATTATTTATGGTATTAAACGGGATTGAACGCTTCTCGATCGAAAAGATCAGGATAAACAACAAATACGATATTCTGGGAATGCAACTTTCGCAGGCAGAAATAATTTCGGCTTTCCTTGTATTGATTGGAATCGTTGTAATGATTTATTATACAAAAAGGCATCACACAATCTCTCAAAACAAGTAACCATCTGAATCTTCATCCACCATAATACCACTCGTTGCTTCTCAAAACACAAAACCTTCTCAAACCCCTTAAAAAATGGATTACAAAAATCTTACTCTCGAAGTAATTGCTCTCTCAAAAGAAACCGGTCAATTTTTCCTGGAAGAAATCAATAAAGTTAAAACCGCTGATATCGAAGTTAAGGGCCTTCACGATTTTGTAAGTTATGTTGACAAAACCGCAGAAGAGCGCATTGTAAAAAGACTTTCGGAAATCTTGCCTGAGGCAGGATTTATAACCGAAGAACAAACGGCAACCCATCGCGGCGAACGCTTCAACTGGATTGTTGATCCGCTCGACGGAACAACTAACTTCCTGCACCACATACCTTTATATTCAGTAAGTATAGCCCTGATGGAAAACAATGAAATAGTTGCAGGGGTAGTTTATGAACCCAATCTCGATGAATGTTTCTATGCATGGAAAGGTGGAAAATCGCAGCTAAATGGAAAAGAAATAAGCGTTTCGGATCAGTCGGAACTTAAAAACACTCTGCTTGCAACCGGATTCCCATATTACGATTACGGTAAGCTGGATGGATATATTGACCTTTTTAAATGGTTTGCCAGGAATACATCAGGATTACGTCGCCTGGGATCAGCTGCTGTCGACCTGGCTTACACTGCCTGTGGTCGTTTCGAAGGATTTTACGAATACGGATTGCATCCCTGGGATGTTGCCGCCGGAGTATTTATAGTTCAGCAGGCAGGAGGAACAGTTACCGATTTTAAAGGTGGAAACGATTATATTTTTGGTGGGGAACTATTAGCTTCAAATACTTTGCTTCACACGACTTTGCTTGATGCAGTTTTGGAACATTTTAAACAATGATGTAATTTTGTAAATTCAATTCAGGAAATATCTATATTTTTGCCTAATAAACATTTTTAGATGAGTTCAAACAAAAAAAGTCCCCAGGATTTACCCGAAGTAGAAACCCTGTTTCGCGACAGCCCGCAGCGAAGCCTGATGAAAACAATTACATACAGGCTTTTTGCCTCGGGGGCAATGTTTGTGGCTGTCTTTATTTATTCGCACGAATACCAAAGTCTCTCACTTCTCGAAAGTTTTGGAAATGCAGGCTTTATTGCCGTGATTGAATTTGGCATTAAACTATTTATTTACTATATACACGAACGGATCTGGTCGGGAATAAAATGGGGAAAATACTGGCGCAGACACTATTGGGCCCGTCGCGCATGGAAACGAGCTTACAGGAAGGCACACAGATAATCAACATTTTAAAACCGGATATCAGAACCCTTTTTCATTTCCGTTTGGATAAACCTGTCCCTGCACAACACCAATTTCCCGACTCATATATCATACTTGCATTAACATCAGTACCTATTTATTGGCCTTACGTCAAAAGACTTTTCCTTACCATAAAATCAGAATTTAAAATCATTTTATCAATAATTCAGGTGTATCACCAATACTTCTTATTTTTGCGGGTAAACCCAATACTTCATCTGTCAGATCATGAAAAATTTCCGCATACTTCTTTTATTTGCCATTACACTACTGGTCTCCGTTAACGAGATCAGATCACAAGTACCAGCTTCGAAGAAAAAACTGGTTTATGTATTCAGAATAAACGATGAAATTGCAAAGCCAGAGTGGTATAAGACTAAAAAAGCACTGGCAGAAGCTACTGAAATGAAATCGGATATCATTCTGATACAGATGAATACCTATGGCGGATTACTCGATATGGCCGATTCGATCCGCACTGCCATTTTAAACTGCAAAACACCGGTCTGGGTTTTTATTGATAACAACGCTGCCTCGGCAGGTGCTTTGATTTCCATTGCATGCGACAGCATTTATATGCGTGAAGGTGCCAATATTGGTGCCGCAACTGTTGTAAACCAAACCGGCGAACAATTGCCTGATAAATACCAGTCGTACATGCGATCCCTTATGCGGAGCACTGCCCAGGCCACCGGGCGTAATCCTGATATTGCCCAGGCAATGGTCGATCCCCGTATAAAGGTTGAAGGTGTTAACGATTCAGGACAGGTTCTTACGTTTACAGCGCATGAAGCCATGAAACACGGGTATTGCAACGCCATGGCCGAAAACATCCCCGAGGTACTCCGTAAAGCCGGATTGGTTGAATATACCGTACACGAGCAGCGGCTTACAAGAACTGATAAAATGATAGGCTTTCTTACCAAACCGGCTGTTGCAGGTATCCTGATCATGCTCATTATCGGTGGTATCTACTTTGAGTTTCAAACTCCTGGAATCGGATTCCCGATCGCCGTGGCAATAATAGCAGCATCTCTTTATTTCGCACCACATTACCTCGAAGGCCTTGCCGCCAACTGGGAAATTATTATTTTCGTACTCGGGGTAATTCTGCTGGCAGTTGAGATATTTGCCATTCCTGGATTCGGCGTAGCTGGTATAAGCGGAATAATCCTGATGGTGATGGGGCTCACTTTAGCAATGATTGATAATATTTATTTTGAGTTCAGCCCCGGCTCATCAGCGAAACTGGCTGAGGCATTCTTTATCGTTGTAATTGCATTCTTCGCTTCTATAACCCTTTCCATCTATTTTACCCGAAAACTCTTTACCGGCAGAACTTTCTTCGGCGACCTGGCATTAGTGACAACCCAAAAAAATGAAGAGGGTTTTACTTCGGCAGATTCGGCTTACCAGGCTATTACCGGTAAAACCGGAATTGCTCAAACTATGCTCCGTCCGGCAGGCAAGGTGATGATCGGCGGAGAACTTTTTGATGCCACTGCTCTCACCGGGTATATCGATAAAGGCGAAGCCATTGAAGTTGTGAAATATGAAACGGCACAGCTTTTTGTAAGGAAAGTAAAAAACGGAGGATAGGAAGCAGTTGTTTTGATAGGTTGGAATGGTCGTTCGAAGGGAGTTAGATGTTAGATGTCAATAGTTAGAAATTGGAATTTAACAGGAGAAAGTTTAACAATCCAGTCTCCGGAATCCTGACTCCTTGCTCCAGACTTCAGAAAAAATATGTCGAAAATTGAGATCATACAGGCTGATATAACTCAGTTAAATGTGGATGCCATTGTAAATGCTGCTAACAGCAGTTTGCTGGGTGGCGGAGGCGTTGATGGCGCTATTCACAGGGCGGCTGGACCCAAGTTACTGTCCGAATGCAAAACTCTTGGCGGATGCCCGACCGGTGAGGCCAAAATTACAAAAGGATATAACCTGAAAGCCAGTTTCATAATTCACACTGTTGGGCCTGTTTGGTATGGAGGCAACAACAATGAAAATTCATTACTCGCGGCATGTTACCGGAATACTATGCTGTTGGCCATTAAACACAATTGCATTTCCATTGCCTTTCCAAATATCAGTACCGGTGTGTATGGATTCCCGAAGGAATCAGCGGCTGGCATTGCAATACATGAAGTGAAGTCGTTCCTGCTTATAAATAACGAAATAAAAAAAGTAATTTTCTGCTGTTTCGATACCGAAAACTTTTCAATATACAAGAATCTGATTTACTGAAAGATTAGCCTTAACAAGCTTTGAACAGTATTTGTCACTAATTTTAAATTTTTAACTGAAACAATGTCTCCAACTTCACGACTCTGGAGTTTCCTCAAAAATCAATAGGTAAATTTGTCTTTCCCTTTTATTTCAAGCCTTTACAGGTTTTGGGATGTGCAATGTGATTTTTTGTAAAAAAAAGTGTTTCCTTAAAAAAATTGCGCCCAAAATGCGAACTTAGCATTGGACAAAGACTTCAGCACGCATATGGACGCAAACTCTATGACAATTCATCGTTTCAAGATGCAAGTTAATAAATTTTCAGGAACCATCTCTAAAAATTTGTGCAAAACAAAAAAGCGGTTGGTGAAAGAGATGGTTTACGGCATACAAGCATCTAAAGATGTAAAGCTTTCGAATATCAGCCGTTCTCTCCAAGAGGACATCCCCTTGATAAAAACCGAGGATCGTTTAAGTCGCAATCTTTCCGACGAAGATCTCACTAAGGAGATTAATGATCAACTGCTGCGTTTGGGGCATGACAAGGTAGATGAGGGTATGGTCATAGCGATTGATCCCGGTGATCTGGTGAAGCCATATGCCAAGGCTATGGAATATCTATGCGGCATATACGATGGCAGCAAACATGAAGCTGGCAACGGATATCATTTATGCCAGGTAACGGCAGCCAACCTTGAGCACAACAAGATCGTCCCTCTTTATTGCGAGGCATATTCATCCAGAGCGGAGGATTATCAGGGGAGCAGCGAGAAACTGATGGAAATCATTGGTAAGGTAAAAGCACATATTGGGCACAAAGGGACATGGGCTATCGACCGGCAAGGAGATGACATTGACCTGATACGGTTCTTCACCCATGAAGAGTTGAATTTTGTAACAAGGTTAACCACAAAACGTTATCTTCATTTTGGATGCAATACTGCACGGCAGGTAAAAGCAGAGCGCATCCATCACCATGTAAAACTAAACCACAAAGCCTATATACACCTTATCAAAGAGGGCAAGGATGAGTTTTTGCATCTGAGTTTCGGGGCGATAACCGTAGCCTTGCCCGAATATCCGGATCAATGGTACACCCTTGTAATTGTCGAAGGCTTTGGCCAGCAGCCCATGCTATTGTTGACCAATAAAGAGGTAAATATCAACAAGGGCAAGGAACTTTGGAATGTGGTTGAAATCTATTTAACACGCTGGAAATGTGATGAATGCTTTCGCTACATTAAGCAGTCATACAATTTTGAAGACTTCAGGGTGATGAGTTACAATTCTATCCGGAACATTACAGTATTTGTCCATGCAATCGCTTATTTTACAAGTATTTACATAGGAATATCACTTAAAATGAAGCTTATGGTACAAAAAATATTCTTGCTCTCAAAACGATTCTTTGGAGTACCAACCTTCTTCAATTATGCGATGGCTGATGGAATATTTGAACTTCTTAAACATTCAAGAACAGGCCCTGATTCGTTTAAATCCCGAATTGGGC